>NZ_FXTI01000007.1 GCF_900182565.1 Melghirimyces algeriensis
GTCTTGCAGGCAGGTTGCCCACGTGTTACTCACCCGTCCGCCGCTGATTCCACTCCCGAAGGAACTTCCTCCGCTCGACTTGCATGTATTAGGCACGCCGCCAGCGTTCGTCCTGAGCCAGGATCAAACTCTCCGTTGAATTCCGTTAGCGATTCCGCCGCTTACGGATTCATGTCCCGCACAAAAGTGCGGGGCTACATTTCGAGCTTGAAACGCTCAAATGAATCGACAGGTCGTTCATTCGCTCTTCAGTTTTCAAGGAACGCTTTTTCGCTGTCTGTCGCATGTTTCCGCGACTGCCACTCGTTCGTAGCGACAAGATCTATCTTATCATCCTCAGTTGATCTTGTCAACAACTTTTTTTAATTTCTTTTGTTGCCGCTCAGGCTGTTGACCCTCATCTCGCGACGACAGGTAATAATATATCATGGCCTTTTCATTTGGTCAACACCTTTTTTGATTTTTTTCATACCGTATACCGGATATCCATCGATAACGTTGTTCTTTCATCTCTTCCCCACTCATAACCAGTTCAACCAACGTACGACGAACCAATTCTTCCATAATAAGTGTGACATCTTGATGAAACTCCTTGATCCATAATTGCTCATGGATCTCATTTATACTCCAGCTTTCCTCTTTGGAAGCAAGCAACTCCATTAAGTAAGAACAATAATATTCCAGCCGATTTAGAATCGTATATTCAACTGCCAACATCACCAAATGCACTCTCTGGTCAATGCTTTCCTCTCCCCATACCAACTCTCTGTATAACTTGTAGACCCCCGGATTAATGGACTTGACTTGATACCATAAGTGGGCACGGGGATAGGTTCCAGATTCCACAACAGCGAGTCGTGCCCAATGAGTAAGAACTTTCTGTACGGAAGAATGTGCATCCAACAGATTCGCTTCTTTCATATAAGACTCGCTCTCCACATGAGCCTGTAATAAGCGGGAAAATTCCAAGCACATCATTTTTTGTTGCAGTTCCGTTGGAAATGTGCGCAAATCGTTCAATTGGTTCTGTATTTTTTCATAAGGATCATATAAAATGCGTCCATTCATCAGACATTCAACAACATCTCGTTCACCTTTCACCAATTCACTACTCCACTCTGATAGAGTGATCCACACTTCTTTTACTTTCCAATGATTTATACGGTACATCGATATTTGTTGATGAAATTTTCGGTTTTCCGTCAGAATCACCACCAGAAGGTCCAGCTCCTCTGGATTTACGGAATGATTCCTGCCCAGCTTTACAGCTATAGCACCCAGGGCATGGCTGTTTTGACTCAATTGCTGTCTTAAGTTGGGGCGGAATTTTTCCATCATAGCCCACACTCCCATCCATGGGAAGTTGAACGCTCAAGGATGTTATCTACTTTTTCGACAATTCCTCGAAAACTCCTCCCCTTTATCCGTTTGGGATGCATTCTTCAAATATGCTCCATTTTTATCCGCTCGTCTCCATGGTATACTGAAACCAAATCACTTCCAATCAAAGCGGATAGCCTTTATGTTTATAAGGAGGAAGCCCTATTGTTGTTTGCCGGCAAGATCAATAAATTTCGCACGGTCGCCCTTCTCATGATCTTTATTGGGATGGGTATTATGTATCTCGGCTTTCTGTGGCGTGAAGCCATGGCGGTTTTCTTTATTCTTGGGCTGCTCGGCGTGGGCTCCAGTGTAGCCATCTATTTCTGGGTCGGCGTACTTTCCACTCAGGCCGTTCAAGTGGAGTGCCCAGAGTGCAATAGAGCAACAAAAATGCTTGGAAAAATGGACGAATGCATGTTCTGTAAAGCCCGTCTGACGCTAGACCCTGAACAAGCAGGAACGGATCATCCAAAGAAATAAGGAAAAACCTGCCCCTTGGGCAGGTTTTTCATTTCACAGATTATTTCATCCCACATTCATCGGTCGTCAAACTACTTTTTCCTTTTGACACGATTGGCATAACCCATATATTTCCATTCGATGAGTCTCGACTCGGAAGCCGGTTTTACGAGCAGCTTCCTCCTCAATTTGATTTAAGGAAGGATAGTCAAAATCCACGATCTTTCCGCATTCTCTGCATATAATATGATAATGCTCTTCCATATTGGCATCAAAACGGCTTGAAGCATCACCATAGGTAAGCTCGCGCACCATGCCCGCTTCCTTAAACACACGGAGGTTATTATAAACTGTTGCTACGCTCATATTGGGAAATTTGCTCTCCAGCGCCCGGTAGATTTCATCGGCAGTGGGATGGCTATAGGAGGTTAACAAAAATTCCAAGATCGCATACCGTTGTGGAGTCATACGTACACCGTTGGTTTTCAGCCTTTCAATTGCTTGATTCAGGCGGTTTTGTTCCATTGCCATCACCTCGCTGGTTCCCGCCATGATATACCCGAAATGATTATTACTTAATAATATCTATAATTAGTCTACTTGCCACCTTGCAATTTTGTCAATAACTCATCAAGCCTGATTCTTTCCATACCAACACATCGCTAGCAAATCACAGTGATGACACTTTGGATTACGGGCAGAGCATACTCGGCGTCCATGCCAGATCAAACGATGATGGGTAAGCGTCCAATCTTTTTTGGGAATCCTTTTGGTCAGTTGCTTTTCAGTCTCCAAAGGTTGATCACTATCTGCAAGTGCCAAGCGATTGGCGACACGATGAACATGGGTGTCAACTGCTAAAGCAGGAACATCAAACGCATTGGAAAGGACTACATTGGCTGTTTTTCTGCCCACCCCTGGTAGCTTCTCAAGATCTTTTCGCTGAGAGGGAACCTTTCCACCGTATTGTTCCAATAGTATTTTACAGGTTGCCAAGATATTGCGGCTTTTATTCCGATAAAGCCCCAAACCACGAATCTCTGCTGCCAGTTCATCTTCTGTCAGCTGTACAAAGTCTTCAGGAGTGGGGAACTTCTGAAATAATTCTTTTGTCACGATATTTACCTGACGATCTGTCGATTGAGCGGAGAGAATGGTTGCAATCAACAATTCAAAAGGGTTGCGGTAATTTAATTCACAGTGGGCATCTGGATATAGCTCGGCCAAAGTGTTCAAAATTTTCTTCGTGGGTACACGTTTGGGCTTATTCTTCATTGAATGTTTCTCTCCTCCTTCAATAGCCTCTGTCCAGATCCAACTGGTTGACAAATGTTCCTGATCCGGAAAGATATACCTTCAGATTTTGTTGAAACAGCTTCAAGGCACGGGTCATATATAGCGGAGATCGACCCGAAATGTGAGGGGTGATAAACACATTGTCCAATTGCCAAAAAATATGATCGTTTGGCAAAGGCTCCTGCTCAAACACATCCAGAATCGCTCCCCCGATTTTTCGCTGAATAAGCGCATGACAAAGCGCGTTTTCTTCCACCACTTCTCCCCTCGACATATTAATCAGACAAGATGTTGGCTTCATCCAGCCAATCTCCTGATCTCCCAACAAGCCACGGGTTTGTGGAGTGGATGGAACCGTTACCACCACAAAATCGGAACGTTCCAGGATTCCTTTCAGCTCTGATGGGGTTCCCATTTCATCAAACCAAGGAAGGGAATGTCCTGATGTATTCATTCCCAGAACCGTGACATCAAACGCCTTTAAACGTTTGGCAATCCCCGTGCCAATCGCACCTGTCCCCAAAATACTAACCGTTTTACCTGCCAATTCCCCGACACGGATGCTTCGATCCCATTTCCCTTCTCTCTGTCGATCCCAAAAGGTGTGAAAGCGACGGGTCCACTGAAGAATCGCACCCAAGGCATACTCTCCCATAGGGACTTCATGAATCCCCCTGGATTGGGTCACCCGGATATTTCTTTTCTTCAAGGAGAGAAAAGGAAGCCGCTCTACTCCCGCACTGATGATATGAATCCAGCAAAGGTTGGGAAGGGAATTAATTTCTGCATCCGTAAGGTCTTCTCCGTAAGTAATCAGAACATCGGCCATATCCGCATTGGAGATGACATCTTTGATATGCTCATAAAAAGAAAACTGAACATCAGGGAATCTGTCAGCGAGCTGTTCCTGATGCTTCCTGCTGATCTTTGCCGATGAAGTGATCCGTGTCATGCACTCCCTCTTTTCTTCCTTTTTCTCGCTTCCACCACCAGCTCACTGCTTCCAGGACCAAAGGGTTCCCTGCGAAACCCTCCATAGCGGTGAATTATCTGAAAACCGCCTACATGTAACAGATGAAACAGTTCAGCCGGAAATATATAGCGGATGGAAAAGTTTGTCCGCAAGCGTGAAAGAGACATTCCATCTGAAGCAAACCGTTCATAGTATCGGGTGATGGATGCCCGTTGATGGAAAAAATCAAATTCCGTATAGTCATAAACGTCCACTGATTCATCGGTTCCAGGGATAAAAAAATTCCCCCGGCAGACATAGCGCTCATCTTCTTCCACCAATTGAGATACATTTGGAACAAACACATTAAAGGCGAACACTCCATCATCCGTTAAATGTTCCCTTACTTTTTGCAAGGCAGCGAGCTGATCTCGAATGGAGAGAAGATGAAGAAATGAACGGTAGGGAATCATCACCAACGGAAATTTTTTCTCTAAGTCAAAATCAGTCATATCTCCACATATCCATTGACATCGGTGGGACAGATCCATCGCATGGGCTTTCTTCTCGGCAACTTCAATCATCTCTGGTTGCTTATCAACGCCCACCACTTCGATTCCGTGACGAGCTACCCCAAGGCTGCAACGTCCTGTTCCGCAACCCAACTCCAAAACAGGTCCTCCCGACTCCATCGCCAGATTGGCATAGTAGGCCATGTCCCCGTCCAAACCATCTGACGTCCAATCATAATAATCCGGCCACTGATAGATATGGTTTTTTTTCAACAGTACACTCCTTTCCATCCAGAAAAGGGGGGCTGAAGTTCAATCTTCAACCCCCCCTCCTTATAGATGATTAATTGTTGAGATGTTCCCGAACCCATTCCAAGGCTTCATCCACATGTCCATCCACTTTTACTTTTCGCCATACCTTGGAAATTTTCCCCTCTTTATCAATGATAAAGGTGGAACGTTCAATTCCCCATTTTTTCTTACCAAACACATTTTTTTCTTTATACACTTCATATTTTCGGGAAACATCTGCATCTACATCACTTAAAAGGAGAAACGGAAGATTGTACTTGTTAATAAACTTCTCATGGGATTCCAAGTCATCCAAACTAACCCCCAGAATCACCGTATCAAGAGCAGAGAAATCCTTTTCTTTGTCCCGAAAATCACAAGATTCCGCTGTACAGCCTGGTGTATTATCTTTTGGATAAAAGTAAAGAACCACATTCTGCTTTCCCTGATAATCCGACAAAGATACAGATTGTCCGTTGGAAGCCGGCAAAGTAAAATTTGGCGCTTGGTCTCCTTCTTTGATCATGTTGCCACCTCCGATAATATCTTCATTCATTTTAACATGTCTTGGTACAAAAAGAAAAAACCTGACGTTTTACGGTCAGGATGTCTGATTACAGACTAGGGTAATTGGTATTTAATTTGTACATGCTTTACCTCTTCTCACCAGTTTATTCTTCCGGTAATTGATTTGCTTCATGGCATGACATCTCACAAATGTTGCTAAAGCAACCTGTCACGAAACGATAATACCTGCAAAGATTCCACTGGATGGCAGTACGAAAGGTGTAATCCCGGAACCCCCCAGATATTCTGGATGGACCAGAAGGTTTGAATCATACTTATGTATCCTGTGTAAAGGACGGATAAAGGCCGTAAATCCTCGTCCTCTAACGGTAAAGGATCGGAGAGGTTACAACCACAGGAGGCGAAAGCTGATAAAAGGTTCCGTTTCTCCAACCCCTTTTTTTCCATAAATAAGGATTGGAAACATACCCCATCGCTGGACCTGGGGCTGGAGCTGGTGCCGGTGGAGGTGGTAGTGGCGGCCCTATTGGAACGTCCGGCGGGGTTGCCGGGGGTTGAACAGGCTCTGGCTCCCTCTCCGGGGGAGTCGGCTCAGGCTTTGGTCTTGCGGATCGGATGTTTAGTGTCGTACCGATATTGAGAGAACCGTTCACATCATTCACCCGGAAACTTTGCGTCTTTATACATACATCCATCCCAACTCCTCCTGCCTTAAGCTTGATCAATGACATCGGGATCGATGGCTTGGTTGCGCTCAAAATCAACGTTGCGTGCAAAGTCCCCAATCGGCGAGGAACCACCCAATGACTTGGTATTGCTTTCCGCACCAATATTGACAGTATTTCCAAAATTAACAGACCCGGCGCTGGATACACTCTGGATTTTTAAATTGAAAATATTGTTGATCGTTCCCATTATTATTGAGCCTCCCCCGCTGGGGTCTATGTCATCCTATGTGCCGAATCTGGGCGATGTGAATCATCGATCACGAATGCGAATGGACGAACGATAGGATTCCCGATCCGATTTCGGCAGATGGATTTCCAACACTCCTTTTCGATAACGAGCGCTGCTGTTTTTTTGTGTTACATTTGTTCCCAATTCAATATTCCGTTCAAAATCACCGATATACCGTTCCTGAATCACCGGTTCATAATGGGTTTTCCGGGAATTGAGCCTTCCTCTGATCATCAGGGTATCGTCCTGCACCCGTAACTGAATCTGACTGATGTCTTCCACCCCCGGCAAATCCACCAGAACCAACACTTCATAATCACCGTGATAGACATCAACCTTGGGTCCGGACGTTGGAATCACATCCATCACATCAGACCAAAAATCCTCTCCCAAAAATTTTTTTGCCATTTCGCTCCACTTGATAAAATTTTGGTTTGGGTCCATTGGCGTACTCCTCCCCACTCCCTTCGTCACAATACAGTCTATTCAACATTTGCCCAACCTGACACCCATAGCATGATCGCAGGGAAACCTGTCATATACTGAATCATACAAAATGACGGGGAGGCAGAGGTGAGAAAAAACATGTATGCCTATCTATGGGACCGCATCAACCGATTGGAACAGGAAATGGAAGAGTTGCGAAGCGAAAATGAGCAGCTTCGAAAAAAAGTGGATTCCATTCAACCGCTTTCCATTGAACAGTTGGTGTACAAAATCCAGGAACTGAATGTACAAACGTTAAGCGGTACACTAAATGTTGGACTTACAACACAAGGAGACGGGGAAAACATTACCGATTTGATTGAGAAATTGCACCAGGAAGGGAAAGGAAAATTTGAAATTGGCGAACCAAAAGAGTCTTCCTCCTCTTCCATAGCTGTAGAGCATCATGAAAGCTCCTCTCCCTCTAACCCTTTAACTGACAAAACTTCCCCATCCTCCAATGAATCCAGCTCTAATCCATCCGACGGTTAAAAACCACGTTCAAACAGCAAATGCTCGACCTCTTACAAATTCACCTCAGTTTCCAGCACCTCGATAATTCCGGATTCCCCAATTCCAGACCTTGATTCCGAGATAAAGCCAAACCAAACCAACCACTGGAGTTAACAGAGCCAAAGTCATCCAACGCTCCTCATTCAAAAAGAAACTGGCTGGATAAAATCCAACAAAAGCAAAAGGGATCACCCATGTCAAAACCGTCCGAATCACTTTATTGTATACATCCACGGGGTATCTTCCATAGTTGCCTACATTAAACATAATCGGTTGGATATCCGTTTTTGAATCAGAAAACAGACTGATACTGGTCAAAAGAATATAGATTCCGGCATAAATCGCGCCTCCTCCGAGCACAAACAGAATAAACAGAAGCGGATCATACCAGGAAAGCTCCAATCCCATCTTCCAACCTGCCCATCCCATGACCAATAAACCAGTGATACCTCCACTCAAGGATTCTGGAGTCATGGTTTCCAATATCACCTGAAACAGGCTGTGAGCTGGCCGAGTTAAAACCCGGTCCAACTCTCCCTTAATGATATAACGTTCATTAAAATCCCACAGATTAAAAAAAGAAGCAAACAATGAAAAGGGAACGAGAAAGTAACCGTAAATAAAAATCACTTCTTCACGCGACCAACCACTCAAATCGGCAGTATGGGAAAAGACGACAATAATAAACACCAGGTTCACACCTTGAAACATCAGATCCGTCACCAATTGCACAAAAAAATCGCTTCGGTATTCCATCCGTATTTTTAGATACTGCATCCAGTAATGGAAAAAAAGTCGGACATAAAACATGGATTCATCATCCTCCTTGCACGATCAACCGACGACGGGCAGTCATCCACAACAACTGAATGGGAATCAATAAAAGGATTAACCAGAGCATTTGAATGCCCAGAAATTGAATAATTTCAGATGTTGGCAGTCCGCGGGAAAGGATTGTACTGGGCATATAACTGATACCTTGAAACGGCAGAAAGGCAAGAATCTTTCCAGCCCATTCCGGAAACAAATGAATGGGGATCAATAACCCGGACAGTAGATCCACCAATACCCTTTTCCCACGGATCAAACCTGTATTGTTCATAATAAAAAAAGCCATCAGCCCTGTGATTACATTAACCTGAGAATTGATTACAAAGGCAAAAACCAGACTGAGAACAAACCATCCCCAATCTTCCACTCCGGTCGGCAATTGAATGGGAAAGACCAAAGAGACCAAAAACAACCCTGGAGCACTAAACAGCAACAGACGAAAGATACCTTCCCCCAATCCCTGAAAACACTTGACCAAAATATAGTGATAAGGCCGGATCAGCTGTATTGCCACTGTTCCATCACGGATTTCTGCCGCGATCTCCCGATCCAGGTTGTTAAAATAAAACGCACGGGACATCCAGGCAACCGCTACATAGGTTGCCATCTGAACGGGCGTTGTCCCGTTTAGCGAAGAGTTTTCACCATAGATCGCCATCCATAGAAAATAATAAACACCAATATTTAAACTGTAGATAATAATCCCGCTGTAGTATTTCACCCGGTAGGCCAACATCATCAGAAATCGGATTCGAACCAGTTCCATATATGTGTTAAGCATGATGAGTGATGCCCTCCCGATAAATCCTGCGTACAATATCTTCTGTAGTTGCCTCTTCAATCTTCATTTCCCGAACGGTTACAGCGGGGACGAGCCGGGAGAGAACATCCGATACACCCGTTCCATTTTCCATATGGGCTACAAATCGGGTGCCTTCTCCTTCCCAGCGAAGAGCCAGACCGTGAGATCGTTCGTTCAGTGCGGATAACGAAATCTCATCTTTCAGCTCCAAAATTAAACGACGTCCATCTCCCCACTGAGAGCGAAGTCGTTCTAGGTCCCCATCGTAGATAATCTTACCCTGATCCAACATCACCACCCGTGAACATAAGGCCTCAATATCGGAAAGATCATGGGTGGTCAGCAATATGGTGGTTCCATATTCCTTGTTCACCTGTTTCAGAAAATGACGGATATTTTCTTTGACCAACACATCCAAACCGATAGTCGGTTCATCCAGAAACAATAGGCGTGGGCGATGTAAAAGAGCAGCTGCCAGCTCGCAACGCATACGCTGACCTAAACTTAATTTCCTGACCGGCTGATCAAGAAAGGAACCGATTTCCAAAACCTCAACCAGACGATCCAGATGTTGCCGGTACGAGTCATCGGGTATGCGATACAGCTTTTTCAGGAGACGAAAGGATTCCCTTACAGCGATATCCCACCACAATTGACTTCGTTGCCCAAAAACCACACCGATCGTCCGAACAAACTGTTCCCTTTCCCGATGCGGATCATATCCGTTTACCTGCAGGGTACCAGACGTCGGTTCCAATATTCCGGTTAACATTTTAATTGTAGTAGACTTACCAGCTCCGTTTTCTCCGATATACCCGACAATTTCCCCCTGTTCAATAGAAAGATTGATGTGATCCACCGCGCGGATCATGCGATATTTGCGGTTTAAAAGATCACGAAAGGCACCTTTTAATCCTGAGCGACTTTGATAAACCTTAAAATCCTTTGTTAACCCCTTTGCTTCAATACTTCGCACATGGATCCCCTCCCCCGGTCCCTGGTCCGAAAAAAGGCATCCCAAATTTGGGATACCCAATTATCAAAACCAAGGGTTACACTCTGAAATCTATCGATCCGGCTGATCATTTGGCGATCTTTTTCATCTTTTCTCATATGTTAACACAGTTGTCAAAAAGAGAGCTACTGAATTTTTACTAGACAAATTCCATCCACAGCCGTCTGTAAAAAACCATCTCTAACCCTTCATCGAAGGTTTATAAGATGGTTTTTTCACAGACAAGGATATGGCAAATATCTTTACTGTGCATGCTGTACGATCAGATCTGTCAATTTTCTTTCCAATTCCTGATCGCCCCCCTTGACATCCTCCTCAGAAATAGAAAGTCGAAATGTTTTTCGGTCCAGCTCCAATGCCTCTTCCAGGGATGACATCAAATCAGTCGCCTTCCGGTCCACCTGGAAAATCGCTTCCAACCGACGTTCTCCAATATAAAACATAAGATCCAGTCCATCCAATGAATTTCGCAAATCCCCAACGGGCTTAAAATTGAACACTTGGATAAACGGGTGACGAGAATAGAAATTCTCAAATTCAAAATCAATCTCTGTCAGTTGAAACCCGATTCTTTCCACTACTTGGAGCACCGTTTCCAACAAGGGATGGGGAAGAACTTCGATTCCATCTGTATCATCCGGATCCACTGCCATCGAGATATCCAAACCCGTCTTTAAAAATACCGGACACCCTCCAGTGGTAACAGGGGTGTCATAAGGAAGGCTAAATTCAAAAGGAATCACTTTTGTTTCTCTGGGACCAATCGTAAATACTTCAGACAATCGATATTCTTCCATCACATACTCCTGTTGGGAGTTATCTTGATGATATAAGATCACTAAATAAAGATAGATTTCATCAACCGTCTGTTCAACCTGACCTCCCTGGACAAATACCTCTCCTTCAATTAAATCGCCTTGACGATACTGAATTTGTTTCAGTCGGGTATCTACCTTGGCATTCCCGATTCCGAGGCTGGCCAGTGCTTTATTAAAAAACGACATCTCCTTGCTCCCCTCCGTTCAAGCTTTCAACAGAGATTGGATGGTTTCTACGGGGCTTACCACCGGATCTTGTTGTCCGCTGTGGGTATAGGTTAATGTTCCATCCGCATTTAATTGCCAACTGAAGGAAGTATTCAGTTTCCTTGTTCCTCTGGTGATTTCCACATCCATGTGAACGTCATGGGGAGTGACGTCAAAAAACAGATTCAGTTCGTCCAAATAGCCATGGTACTGTTCCGCAGGACGAAACTGGAACACTTGAATAAACGGTAGGCTTTTGGATGAAGGAACATATTCATTAAATACGCGATACATCAAAAAACCGGATTGTTCAATCTCTCCCAGAACTTTCTCCACTGTGGCATGTGGAAAAATTTCAATCCGGTCCAAATCCGTGGGATCTTTTGCCAGTTTAATATCCAGTCCCGTCTTGAGATAGATGGGAAACCGACCGCATGACATCGGTGTTTGATAAGGAAGGGAAAATTGAAAAGGAATAATCTGATAAGCTCCTTCTTCAATTTCAAAGGATTCACTCAGATGGAACTTTTCCATTACATAAGAAACTTTTTTATCATTTTTCAGGTAGTGAATCATCAAATACATATAGATATCATCCACCACCTGACTTGCACCTCCGCCGCGGACCATCACTTCGCCTCGTACCACATCACCCGGTTGGTATTGTTTTTTTTCCAACCGGGTATCCACTTTAGCACTCCCTACTCCGAGGCTGGCTAGCGCTTTTGTAAACATCTCACTCTCCACCTTCTTCAAAAGTTAACAAGTCACTAATTATCCGGAATTAAGTGATTTGGGTCAAGTATGCGTTCCGTCTCTTCCTGGCTGAGAATATTTTCATCCAAAATCACTTCACGGACGGTTTTTCCTTCCTGATAAGCTTTTTTGGCAACTTCGGATGCCCGGTCATACCCAATTACAGGATTCAACGCCGTCGCCAGGGCCAATGACTGTTCCATCAGTTCCCGACAACGCTCTTCGTTTACTGTCATTCGCTCCACAGCACGTTTTCTGAAGGCATCGATCCCATTGGTCAGTATCTGGATGGAATGCAATAAATTATGAGCAATCACCGGCATCATCACATTCAGTTCCAATTGAGCATGTTCCCCGGCAGCGGTTATGGCTGCATCGTTGCCAATCACCTGAATGCAAATCATATTCATCATTTCCGCCATTACAGGATTCACCTTCCCCGGCATAATCGAAGATCCGGGCTGAACAGGCGGTAATTGGTATTCCCCCAATCCCGTGCGAGGGCCTGAGCTCAATAAACGAAGGTCACTGGCCATTTTTCCGAGATGAATCGCCAAGCCCTTCAAAGCTGAGCTGGTTTTCAGTGCTGCTCCGGTATTCTGCATAAAGGCAAAAGAATATTCCGCTTTCCGAAAAGAAAGGTCCGTCCGACGGGCAATCTCTTGTATGGCCGCATCAGCATAACCAGGTGATGTATTGATCCCGGTCCCTACTGCGTTCCCGCCCAGTCCGATTTGAAAGAGAAAATCAAGCGTCTCTTTCACCCCATCCAGAGCGTGTTTTAATGCACCAATATAGCCGGAGATCTCCTGCTCCACACGTAAAGGAACCGCATCCTGAAGATGGGTACGGCCTGACTTTACAATCTGTCCAAACTCTTCTTTTTTCTTTTCTAGACTTTGAATCAACAGATCCACAGAAGGAATCAAGTGGTGCACCAGCTCTTCTGCTGCGGCAATATTCATCGCTACATGAATGGTATCATTGGTGGATTGTCCCTGGTTCACATGATCATTCGGGTGAATGGCTGAAATATCGCCTAGTGAACCACCCAAAATTTGAATCGCCCGGTTTGCAATCACTTCATTCGCATTCATATTTTGTGAGGTTCCTGCTCCTGCCTGATAAACATCCACCACAAAATGCTCATCCCAACGACCTTCAATCACTTCTTCCGCCGCTTGAATAATGGCATGGGCCCGCCTTTCATCCAAATCCCCACACATCATGTTCGCATGAGCGGCTGCCGCTTTAATCAACCCTTGGGCCCGAATAAAACGTCGGGGCAGCGTTCTTCCACTAATAGGAAAGTTTTCAACCGCTCGTTGGGTTTGAGCACCATATAGACGATCCGCTGGAATACGCACCGTTCCCAATGAATCCTGCTGAATTCGAACATCTTTGGTCATAAAAACACCTCCGGAGGAATATCTAACTGTTATGTAGTTTCTCCAGAGATTATCGATCAAACACCTTTTTCACATACTCTTCCATTTGAGCCGCAATCTGATCTTGTTGCTGTCTAACAATCTCTGCGCGCTTCAAGCGCTCTCTTTCTTCTCGCTCCCGCCGTTCCCGTTCCAGGCATTCTTTTTCTTCCTGCTCATGTCGCTCCTGTTCCAGGCGCTCCTTTTCTTCCTGCTCATGTCGCTCCTGTTCCAGGCGCTCCTTTTCTTCCTGCTCACGTCGCTCCTGTTCCAGGCGTTCTCTTTCTTCTCGCTCCCGCCGTTCCCGTTCCAGGCGCTCCTTTTCTTCCTGCTCACGTCGCTCCTGTTCCAGGCGCTCTCTTTCTTCTCGCTCCCGCCGTTCCCGTTCCAGGCGCTCTCTTTCTTCTCGCTCCCGCCGTTCCCGTTCCAGGCGCTCCTTTTCTTCCTGCTCACGTCGCTCCTGTTCCAGGCGCTCTCTTTCTTCTCGCTCCCGCCGTTCCCGTTCCAGGCGCTCTCTTTCTTCTCGCTCCCGCCGTTCCCGTTCCAGGCGCTCCTTTTCTTCCTGCTCACGTCGCTCCTGTTCCAGGCGTTCTCTTTCTTCCTGCTCACGTCGCTCCCGTTCCAGGCGCTCTCTTTCTTCCTGCTCACGTCGCTCCCGTTCCAGGCGTTCTTTTTCTTCTCGTTCACGATCCCAGTCTGTCTCTGCAAGCCTTTGTTGCAATAAGCTGGTTGACCTGGAAGCAGTGACGGACTCATTTGAGGTTTCAGGTTTAGATGTCTCCTTTTTTTCTTCACTGGATTTTTTGATCCGAAAGGGAAACCATCCTGACCCCCTTTTTAAATAGGAATCGACCTGAGAAGATACATAATCTGCCTTCCGATTAAAACTTTTTTGAATCAGCTTTGTCAATTGTTTTGGGAAATCTGCATCTTTGGGCAACTTTTTAATCGGCTCATCAATCAGATTTCCTGAAAAGAGCATATAAAGAAGATTGCCCCAATCCATATCCGCTTTTGGAAGTGTTCGACCTTCCACCCCGCAAAACAGAATTTGCAAGTCTTCTGCTGCAGTTATCCCAATATTGGCCGGATGAAGTAAAGGATACATTTGAAGAGGTTGTTGAATCAAAACCTCTTCCACCGGGAAAAGACGTTGTACCCAAGTAAAGATCTCATCTTCTTCCATTCCTCCACGTTGAATCCGTTCATGAAGACGTTCTTTAAATGGCACATAAGGACGGATCATCACCAGAGAACGTTCTTCTGAGTATACCTGAAGGTAAGGAACAATCAAATCATGCTTTAAAGACAGGTATTGTTGAATGGCACGCGGAGGTGCCGGCTTTTGCAGACGGATATATTGAAGATAAAAACGATCCTTCTCCGTTGCAGCAATAGCCAGTTCCCCTTCGAAAAACGCTTCCACATGTTCAATTCGGTATATATCCCGATAGGTTTCCCCAACAGTAAAAAAAGACAATGTCCTCTCCCCCACTCCTGTACTTCAATCTTCATTCAGGGTAGAAAAGTGTAGAAAACTCCATTTTCAGAATACCACACCCCCCTCTGATCGTACAGACTTCAAGCGACAAATGTTTCCACTTTACGACATAAGTCTACCCTCGCAAAACCGCCCAATCATTACTTTAAACATCCCTTGGAATCCCTGCGCCAGCATCCTTCCGAAGTTAGGTGTACGCCCCCTAGCCACCAGTCAATCCCACAGGTCTGTATCCGGTCTTTCTCGCCTGCCATTACGCTTTCCCCAAGAGATGTCAACATGATTGGACGATCTGGTCGATCCCTGTCGGGAATTGTAATCCCCTCTCCGCGTTCCGTACAAATCAAAGGAGCACACCCTTTGCCTAACTCATTCAACATGGCAGCGAAGTGAACTTCACTCAAGCCGTCTTCTTCTCGTAACTGATGGATCTCTTCATAGAGTTCAAAGAACGTGGGAGTATGTTCACTAATCACTTGAAGAGCTTGCGCCTCTATCACATTTAATCCGTTCTGATATTGAGGAAAATAATCCAAATGGCGATGAAAAGCATTAAAAACAAATAGGAGAGGAGAGAATGAGGTACCCAACCAGTGAAGGATATTTCGTGGATCGGATGAAATGTAATTCTTCCATGCAGTAACCGCATGCTTCAAGTGCTGTCGCTCCAATGAATATCTGTTTTCATATTGACGAAGCAACACTGCTTCAGACAAGATTTCTTTCTGAGGAACCTCTACCCAATCCACATATTTCAAACCATATTGATTTATTCGATTCAAAAGATAGAGAAGCATTAACTGATCATGTCGGTGCGATTGGAACCAAAGCGTGATTGTCGTTGTTTGGGGAATTCGTTTTAAACGCTGCTCCTGATAGTAGCTAATCATCTCAAACTGTGCTTTGGAAATTCCGATTCGATCCTCAAAAAAGGAGGCTCGGCGTGTAATCATTTCTTTCGCATCCCATTCGGAAGAAAAAGGACCAAGATCATACATTTCGCGCCAAACAAATATCTCTCCTTTGAGGGGCTCACACTTCGATAACTGTTCTCCCAATGCATCATTGTTTACAATGTGAATCATGACCGTTCCCCCTTCAAGCGGCTTATGCTGAAAACTTTTTTCCTCCGAAGCTTCCTCCGGATCTATCACAGATTCCGGTCGATCCCTTACTGGATCAATTCTTCCTCCAGCATGACACATCCGCCCCAAGGTTTCCAAGGTTCTCCTTTTACAAGTCCGTTTATCCCTAAGTAAAACTGTAGGAAACGGTCTCTCACATCATTATTGACGTTGCAGATATCTCCGGCGGATTTCCTCCATCCGCTTTCTGTTTGCACCGGAATGGAGAAGTCGTGTTCGAGAAGCGGAACGAAAATGGACTTCCTTTCTTTCGCTGTCAATATAAAACTCCACATCATCCATCAAACGTAGCAGGGGTGTCATGAACTCCACATGAATATACCGGTCATCCTCTTTGACTACCCGTGCACGATCCATGGAATAAATAATGGATAAAAGATCTGACTTTACCTCTTGCTCACTCTTTTTATATGTTAAGGGTTTCATATAACCCTTTCCCTCCACTTGAGTAGAGACGCAACCGTTTGAAGTACAAGGCGCAAGATGCCCCTGTTTCACACCCAAATATGAAGGCATACGACCAACCCCTTTCTGTGCAATCACCACCCATCCCAAAGTGAGAACACCGAGAAATCCCATTAAAATCAGCCCTGTTGTCACCTTTTTCTCACCCTTTCTCTGAGATAGCACTCTTCCAAGATAAAGTTTTTCCTTCCTTCTCTTATGCCATACACCGGAAATCATGTGATTCTTCCGCCTTGAACCGATATAACCCATATAGATTTGTATTACCATTGCCCATCGCTTTCCTTCCCCGGTACAATGAACAGGTAGACAGTAAAAGGAGGAAACCTGCTGTGACACAGAACCGATCCAAGCGATTACATAAAAAGGCAACAGATGTAATTGTGGGAGGTGTAAACAGCCCCTCCCGTTCCTTCAAATCCGTCGGACTCAACTACCCGATCTACATGAAAGAGGCCAAAGGAGCTTATTTTTGGGATGAAGATGGAAACCGGTACATCGATTACCTAGCTGCCTTCGGTCCCATCATCCTGGGACACGCACACCCTCAGGTCACAGAAGCTTTACGGGAGACTGCCGAGAAAGGCGTTCTCTACGGAACGCCCACAGAAAAAGAAATACAGTTCGCTCACATGATACGGGAAGCGATTCCCTCCTGTGAACAGATCCGTTTTGTCAACAGTGGAACAGAAGCCGTTATGAGTACCATTCGTCTGGCCCGTGCCTATACAAAACGGGAAAAGATCATTAAATTCGCAGGCTGTTATCATGGTCACTCCGATCTTGTATTGGTGGCAGCGGGATCAGGCCCTTCCACACTGGGAACTCCTGACAGCGCAGGAATTCCCCAAAGCATTGCCAACGAGGTGATCACCGTACCCTTTAACAACCCAGAAGCCTTGAAAGAAGCCCTTGAACGTTGGGGAGATCAAGTAGCTGCTGTTCTGGTGGAGCCCTTGGTAGGAAATTTTGGTATCGTAGAACCGGCACCGGATTTCCTTCGGTTCGTAAATGAACAGGCTCATGCAGTCGGTTCCCTAGTCATCTATGACGAAGTGATTACCGCCTTCCGTTTTCATTATGGAGGGGTACAGACACTGTATGATGTGGAACCTGACTTAACAGCTCTGGGGAAAATTATTGGGGGAGGATTGCCAATCGGAGCCTATGGTGGACGACGGAAGATCATGGAGGAGGTAGCTCCCATGGGTCCCACCTATCAAGCGGGTACCATGGCAGGAAATCCACTCTCCATTTCATCGGGAATCGCCTGTTTGAAAGTACTTTCCCAGCCTGATATTTACGACGGAATGAACCGAAAAGGTATGGTTTTGGAAAAAGGCCTTCTCTCTGTTGCACGATCTGTGGGAATTCCAGTGCAGGTCAACCGAAAAGGTGGAGCTCTCACCCTTTATTTCACAGAGCATCCGGTGATGGATTATGAAGGGGCACAGCAAGCAGACAGCAAACAGTTCGCCTCCTTTTTTCAGGCGATGCTCCGTCAGGGAGTTTATCTGGCGCCTTCCAAATACGAAGCTTGGTTTCTCACCATCGCTCATTCCGACAGCGATGTGGAGTATACAATCGAAGCTAGTGAGAAAGCTTTTAAAGAATGTATCAGAGCTGTTGAATAGCCAGAAAACCGGTGGAAAAATGAGAGTCGTGTACTGCCAAAGCAATCTTTGCCATCCTACCCAGCGGAAAATCTGGAGAAGGCAACATGGTTCCTTGTGATGCTTCCGAACGGCTTTGCCCTGCCCGGCCGGAAGATTTGGAGCGGCCCGTTTTTCTTTCTTGCTGGATGGCTAGCCGAGCGTGGTAGTACACGCCTTTCTATCCCATCATCGGCTAATCAACACACCTTTAGAATGTATATAAGAAAAGGGGAATTCCATTGTCTCAGAAACCATTAACCATCTACGAGCGGATCGGAGGGGAGCATGCCATCACCCGAATTGTAGAAGCCTTTTATCCGCGGGTACAAAAGAACCCGCTTTTAGCTCCCCTTTTTCCTGAAGATATTCAACCAGTGATGGAAAAACAAAAGCGATTTCTCACCCAGTTTTTCGGGGGGCCCCCTTTATACAGTCAGCAACATGGACATCCCCGCCTTCGCGCTCGGCACCTTCCCTTTCCCATCACTCCCAGTCGGGCCGAGGCCTGGCTCCATTGTATGAAAGAAGCCCTGGATGATGCTGAGATTCAGGGTGAAGTACGACAAGAAATCTGGAGTCGTCTGTGTTTTACCGCCAGTCATATGGTCAACACTCCAGAAGAAAATCAATGAGCGATCTCTCACCCATCAACCCCTTCTCCTATTGTCGGAGAAGGGGTTGATGGGTTCTACTAAATTCAGTAAATGTTGTACGCTCGGAGAGATGCGGATCGGTTCAACCTTGCCTGACGGAAAACACCACTCCCCTACTTTGTCAACCATCTCAAGACTCCTCTTTTTCTAGACTTGTTTGTCCTTCCCCGCGAACCCATTGAAAAAAAACATATCCCAGTGCGATTCCATAAGTGATCTCCTGTAAAATCTTCATAATCACTCCCCCGAACTGTTGGTCATCGATGGGAGAAAGAACCGGAAACAGAGTGCTCGTTTCATGAAAAGAGAGAAAAAGAAGATGATCGGCAAAGATAATCAGAGCACATGCAGGGGTTAACAGCATTCCAGCGGCGGCAATATAAGCTAGCTTAAGTAACGGTGTCAAGACGGATTCTTCCTTAAGAGGGGTCATAACCGGCCACCACATGAAAAAAGCGGCAAGAGTCAAGACCCCATGGGAAAAAAGATGGTATAACTCATTTCCCATTAAAAAATCAAAGATTCGTGGAATATGGTAGAGAGAAAACAATCCATTAAACAAAACCAAAGTAATGATCGGACGTCTTCTCCAGTTCGTCCCCTTTTCAATCCATTGGATTACCAGGATCTTACGCCATATCCATTCCGGGATTCCCCGGATGATCAGCGGTGGCATTATCAGGTAGAGAAGCGATTGTTGCAACATATGGATACTGAACAGCTCATGTCCAATTTCGTACAGCGGACTCCCCAACGCTAGGTAAAAGATTGTCAGACCTGCCATAAAGACAGCTTTCGTCCCAGGTTTAACAAATGATTCTTCAGAATCCACCCCTTCTCTATTCCGAGTTACGACCAAATAACAGACTCCAAGAGCCAAAAGCAACACATTAAGCTTCATATTCCATAATCCGGAAGTAAAGAAAGCTTGAATCAATTTCTCCATCCAGCCCATTCCCCCTTTCTCTGAAAGATTATCCGTGTTACCTGAAGAAACAACTTGACACCACAGGTCCGTTTGGAGTGAACCAGCGCTCAAATCTTTTTGCATTCCATTTGCAAACGATGGCAACTGCCACTTTTGAATATCCGGTTAAGGGATCATTCCCATCAGATAAACCACGGTAAAAATAAAGATCCATACAACATCAACAAAATGCCAGTAAAGGCTGGCCACATAAAATTTGGGGGCTGTATGAACCGTAATCCCTTTTTTCCTTCCCTGAATCATTAATCCCAGAATCCACAGGACTCCAAAGAGTACATGCCCTCCATGTGTCCCCAAAAGAAGATAAAACGAAGACCCAAACGCACTGCTGGTAAACGTGTGTCCTTCATGTGCATACTCCATAAACTCGTACACTTCCAGTCCCAAAAAAACAGCTCCCAACAGGATCGTAATCCCAAACCATTGCAACAGCTTTTTGAGTTGGTTCGCATGCATTCCCATAATTCCGAGGACACTGGTCAGGCTGCTGGTTAAGAGAATAAGGGTAGCGAACGCTACCATCGGCATTTTGAATAATTCATAAGGAGTGGGACCATTCATCGTTTCTCCTTTCAGAGCCAAATAGGTCCCAATCATCGTGGCAAACAGAGTGGTTTCCGCCGCAAGAAAAAACCAGAATCCAAGGATTTTATTCTTCCCTTCCAAGGTTGCTTTTTCAGGTTCAGCAGGTAATCCCGCCACCGAAGCTGTCTGCTCTTCGATTCGCATTAACTTTCCACCCCATTCCATTCATCCGGTTGAATATGGTAACCATGATCCTCTTCAAAAGAGCGGACAAACAGGATAATTGCCACACCAATCAATCCCAGAAAGCCCACCTGCCAACTGTGAAAGACAAAACCCAAACCAGAGATAAAAAAGCTCATTGCCATCAGAAAAGGAAGGTGATTCGGGGATGGCATATGAATGGGTCCCAGTGGTTCTGCCGCCTTTAACGTTCCGTCTCCTTCATACTTTTCCAGCCACCAGGGGTCCAATCCCCGTACACGGGGAATCTGCGCGAAGTTATATACGGGGGGCGGAGAAGAAATCGCCCATTCCAGTGAGCGTCCATCCCAAGGGTCGGAACCGGCAGGCTCTCCCTTTCGGAGAGTAAGCATAATGTTGTAAAGCAAGGCTAAAACCCCTGCTGTCATCAGAATCGCCCCTATAGAACTGAGCAGATTGCTCATCTCCAGCTCATACCCTTTCATATAGGTAAAGATCCGACGGGGCATGCCGAACAAACCAAGGAAATGTTGCGGAAAAAAGGTGAGATGATGACCCAGGTAGAAAAGCCAGAAGTGAGCTTTTCCAAGCCGTTCGTTAAGCAAGGTTCCAAACATTTTGGGCCACCAGAAATACAGGCCGGCAAAAAATCCCTGAATGGTCCCTCCAATCAATACATAATGAAAATGCGCTACAACAAAATAGGTATCATGAACTTGCAGGTTAGCTGGAACGACAGCCAGCATGACACCTGTCACACCGCCCATGACGAAGGTGACGATAAACCCGGCCGCAAAAAGCATGGATGTTGTAAAGCGAATCCGTCCTCCCCACATGGTAAACAGCCAATTGAAAATCTTGATTCCCGTGGGTACTGCAATCGCCATCGTTGCAATGGCGAAAATCGTGTTTGCAATCGGCCCCAAACCGACCGTAAACATGTGATGAACCCAGACCATGAACCCTAAAAAACCAATCAAAACTGTGGCAAAAACCATGGAGTTATATCCAAACAGACGTTTCTTGGAAAACGTACTGATTACATCGGAAAAAATCCCAAAAGCAGGAACCATAATGATATACACTTCCGGATGACCAAAAATCCAAAAAATATGTTGCCAGATAGTGACGTTTCCCCCACCACTTATCGCGAAAAACTTGGTGTCAAACAGCCGATCAAACATCATCATAAACAGCCCTGCCGTCAGCGGAGGAAAAGCGAACAGGATCAAAATAGAAGCCACAAAGGTCGTCCATGTAAACAGAGGCATCCTTAGGTAACTCATCCCCGGAGCCCTCATATTTACGATTGTCACCAGAAAATTGATCCCGCTGATCAATGTCCCGATTCCTGCAATTTGCAAACCGAGCACATAGTAGTTGATCCCCGGTCCCGGACTGTAATCATTTAATGCCAGGGTAGCGTAGTTGGTCCAGCCCGAATCCGGAGCTCCGCCAAACAACCAGCTTAAGTTTAAAAGCAATCCTCCCGCAAAATACAACCAAAAGCCCAACGAATTCAAAAACGGAAACGCAACATCTCTGGCTCCAATCTGTAATGGAACAATCACATTCATTAACCCAAACAACAGAGGCAATGCAACCAAAAAGATCATGGTCGTCCCGTGCATCGTCAATACTTGGTTATAAAAGTCTCCCGTCAGCAATTGGTTATCAGGAAACATCAACTGAATCCGAATCAAGAGAGCCTCCAATCCGGCAACACCGAAAAAGAATCCTCCTGCCAACAGATATAAAATTCCTATCCGTTTATGGTCTACCGTGGTAATCCATTGCCAAATCCAGCTTTTTTGCATGCGTTCTAAATATTCCCTGTTGTATCCTCCTGTCAATATCGCACCGAGGAATAGGGCGAATACAATAATGACAATTAAAGTGGCCAAGGTGCTCCCTCCTTTATACGAAATGCGCTGGACAAAACCTCACTTCAGGGTTTCCAGGTACTCAACCATCGCCTCAACCTGTTGATCCGTCAGATGATCAAAAGCAGGCATCCGATTCCCCGGTTTAATCCCTTGAGGATTTTTCAACCAAGACTTCAGGTTTGCACGATTGTTATCCAAGACGCCTGCAATACGGGTTCGTTCACTAAATGCAGTCAGTTCAGGAGCTGTCCTGCCAAGCACTTTGTAACCGGCTCCCCGGATCGCATGACAGCCGATACAATTCTGAGCAAACAAGCGGCGCCCTTGTTCTGCCTGCTTATTTTTCGGAGTCGAATCAGGTGTGACTTGTGAGGCAATCCAGTCCTCAAAGTCTTCCGGTTGATGAGCAACCACCCGAAAGCGCATCAACGCATGGGAAGCTCCACAAAGTTCTGTGCATTTCCCTTCATAAATTCCAGGCTTATCCGCTTGCAATACCAATCGTGTCGTCCGACCGGGAGTTAAGTCCTCTTTCCCACCTAAGCTCGGAACCCAGAAAGAATGAATGACATCATGTGCTTTTAAGATAAATTCCACTTTCTTACCTGTGGGAATATGAACTTCATTGGAAGTGGTCACTTTATAATCGGGGTATTCAAATCCCCACCAATATTGATATCCAATCACATTAATCCGGATGGAATGATCCGGGTCCGGCTTTTTATTCAAAGTGAACGTGGTAGAAATCGTTGGAATGGCAAGTACGATTAACAAGAGAATTGGAACCGAAGTCCACAAAATCTCCAGCTTTTTACTTCCAGCTACCTGTTCCGGAGGGTCTTTCTCTTCATCTCCGGGACGTTCTCTATAACGCACAACCACATATATGTAGATAACGGCCACCACAATCACAACAAATGTCATGATGCCAGTGCTGAGATAAAGCAGATTTAATTGCACCTTTCCGACCGGCCCCTGTGGGTCCAAGACAGACATGTTATGCTTTGCACATCCTGTAACCCAGATGAATATCATCAACAGACAGGCCACAACCCACTTGGCCGGTAAATAACGTTTCATTTATATTCACTCGCTTTCATTCCCTATTATGGTTTCCATTTGTTAAAACTAGGAGGAAAACAACCAAACCAACGCTGTTAAAGGAACGAAGGCACACCAGAGAATAGTGACATGAAGCCATCCAGGAGACATCTTCCATTCATGATTAAGCTTCCATAAGCGTATCCAAATTATGCAAAAACAGAGACAAAAAAATACCCTCGCCGCCCGGCGAGGGTTTCATAAGGAGATTAGCTTTTGTCACGTTCACTTTTCTTCTTTCGAATAGCCCATGCCAGACACGAAAGCCAGAAAACAGAGAGAGATCCATATACCGCGTAATGCCAAATTTCCGGAATGATATCCACTGTGGAGAGTAAAGTCTGGGTGTTGGTAGTGATGATTAATCCGCCCACCAATACTCCCAATAGATACGAAGGGATTACTCGAACAAACCATGCTGCAATCGGTGCAGCTACAATGCCACCGATCATCAACACGCCCACCCACAACCAGTCAATATCTTGAAAGCCAAGAGAAATCAGAAAACCTAAAGAGGCCGAAACAGCAATGGCAAACTCACTGGTGTCTACAGAACCAATCACTTTCCTCGCTTCCATCCCCTTGTGGGAGAGAAGAACTGGTGTAGTCAACGGTCCCCAACCACCACCGCCGGTTGAATCAAAAAAACCTGCAAACAACCCGAGAGGAATAGCCCAAGTACCCGGTTTACCGGTATGTTTTTTTCGGACTGAACCCATAAAGAGGAAACGGTAAATTACATAAAATCCTAACAAAAACAAAAAGGCGGAAATAAATGGCTTTACCGCTTCCCCTTTCAAGCTGCTCAGAAAACAGGCTCCTGTAAAAGCGCCAATGGAACCGGGAATCATCAACCGTTTCACCACTATTTTATCAATATTTCCAAATTTCCAATGGGAAACGCCGGCAGCTGCTGTTGTTACCACTTCCGCAATATGAACAGAAGCAGAAGCGACTGCTGGTGCAATACCAAACATCAGCAGGAGTGAGGTGGATGTAACGCCATAAGCCATCCCAAGAGATCCATCGATTAATTGTGCGACAAATCCGATAAAAGCGAGGATGATCAGCCTTTGCATGAGCCCTTTCCTCCCTGAAGCGCAGTTCAAATACTGGACATCATCCATCTTTGCAAACGATATTAGCATCCTATGCATCATAAAGAAGACGCGTTCTGGAGGAAAAGATGATCGCCATAAAAAAGACCCCTGTAAGGGTTTCCTGTGATCCACAAAGCGGGCTGGAGGTGTTCGATTTTCCTTCGCATCTCTTTCCTTTAGCAAAGAAAACTCCCTGGAAATCACCCCCTCTTTTGTTGAAAGTCTCAGACTCCTGTAAGGGCCGACCAAAACAAAAACCTCTCGCTTTGAAAGCGAGAGGCCGTTTTGATTATACGAGAATCGCAACTGCCACAGCACAGACAACTCCAATAAAGAGCCCTGTAACCATAAAAGAAACCGTCACTGCATCCTTCTTCAAGTCCAGATGCATAAAGGTAAACAGTTGCAGGAAAACCTGTACAGCCGCCAAAACCAAGATCAGAGGAATCACCCAACCTTGTGGAACGATATTCATCGCCACGGCTGCAAAGGCAACAGCAGTCAATAAAATCATAAGGGCAAAAGATGCCACATATTTCAACCCGCTGTCCTGCTTGCCAGTCTGGGCTTGTGTTGGTTGTGTATTAGCTTCCATCTCAGCTCACCTTCCCCATCAGGTAGACCACAGTGAAAATAAAGACCCACACTACGTCCACAAAGTGCCAGTAGAGGCTGGCCAGATAGAATTTCGGAGCCATGTCTAGATTTAATCCCCGTTTGCGTGCTTGGATCATCAGTGTAGTGATCCAGGTAACCCCAAACAACACGTGGGCTCCGTGGGTTCCGAGCAGGGTATAGAAAGCAGACCCAAATGCACTGCCGGTGAAGGTATGCCCTTCATGAACATACTCTACAAATTCATAAATCTCCAGACCCAGGAAGGACAGACCCAGCAATACCGTGACACCAAACCAGAACATCATCTTTTTGTAGTTGTTCTGATGCATGCCATGTACACCGATCACACTGGTCAAACTACTGGTCAATAGGATCACCGTGGATAAAGCTACCATTGGAATCTGATAAAGCTCCTGGGTGGTTGGACCATCCATCGAAGATCCCCGCAACGCAAGATAGGTTCCGAAGAAACAGGCGAACATGACCGTCTCGGCACCTAGTAAGAGCCAAAAGCCGAGAACTTTATTGCGCCCTTCCATGGTTGCCCGCTCCGGATGAGCAGGCAAACCCGCCGAAGCGTCTGTACGGTCAACCTGAGCACTCATTACACACTCGCCCCTTTCTCCGTTTTTTCAATTTCGTCCGTCTCAATATGATAACCGTGATCCTGTTCAAAAGAGCGCATAAACATGACCAGGAACACAAAGATCAATCCCAGCGCACCCACTTCATTTGACCGGAAGACAAAGCCCAAACCGGAAACAAAGAAAGCTAGGCTCATCAAAAATGGCAAATGGGTGTTGTTCGGCATATGGATCGGACCGACCGGTTCTGCCGGTTCCAATTCCTTTTTCCCATTCATTTTCTCATGCCAGAAAGCATCCAAGGCGCGAACTTTGGGCAACTGGGCAAAGTTGTACACCGGTGGCGGAGAAGTGATCGTCCATTCCAGTGTCCGTCCGTCCCATGGATCATTACCCGCAGGCACGCGATTGCGATAACTGTAAATCACATTGATCACCAAAACAACTACAGCCACCGCTTGCAGGAAGGCACCCACCGTACTGATCTGGTTGATCAGCTCCACTTGGTCTTCCGGCTGATAGGTAAACACCCGGCGCGGCATTCCGAAAAGTCCAAGGAAATGCTGGATAAAGAATGTCATGTGGAAACCGATAAAGAAGAGCCAGAAATTTAATTTGCCCAGCTTTTCATTCAGCAAGTAACCGAACATTTTGGGCCACCAATAGTAAACCCCTGCCAAGATGCCAAAAACGGTTCCACCAATCAGAACATAATGGAAGTGAGCAACAACGAAGTAACTGTCATGGTATTGATAGTCCCCTGGAGGTGAAGCCAACATGACACCGGTCACACCACCGAGCACGAAGGTCGGGATAAAACCGACTGCATATAGCATCGCTGTCGTGAAGCGGATCTTTCCTCCCCAAAGGGTAAACAGCCAGTTAAACACCTTGATTCCGGTTGGAACGGCAATCGCCATGGTAGCAATCGCAAAGATTGAGTTGGCGACAGGGCCCATACCGACGGTAAACATATGGTGCACCCAAACCATGAATCCAAGAAAACCGATCAACAGGGTAGCAAACACCATTGATGTATATCCGAACAGACGCTTTTTGGCAAAAGTGGAAATTACTTCAGACATTATTCCAAAAGCGGGCAAAATCACAATATACACTTCCGGATGCCCAAAAATCCAGAACAAATGTTGCCAAATCACAGGGTTTCCGCCAGCCGCCACATCGAAAAAGTTGGCACCGAAGAGCCGGTCAAACATCACCAGAAACAAACCAGCCGTCAACGGCGGGAAACCAAACAGAATCAAAGCGGAAGATACAAACGAGGTCCAAGTAAAGAGCGGCATCCGCAGGAAGGACATCCCTGGTGTCCGCATGTTAATAATGGTCACAATAAAGTTCAGACCACCAATCAGGGTACCAATCCCTGAGATCTGAAGACCGAGGACATAATAGTCAATTCCAGTTCCCGCGCTGTACTCATTTAATGCAATCGGTACATAGTTGGTCCAGCCGGAGTCAGGTGCATTCCCAAAGATCCAACTGAGATTCATCAACAATCCACCGCAAAGAAACAGCCAAAAGCCCAACGCGTTCAAAAAGGGAAATGCAACATCCCGTGCACCGATCTGAAGTGGGATTACAGCATTCATCAGCGCAAACAGCAGTGGCATGGCCACAAAGAAAATCATGGTGGTACCGTGCATGGAGAGAAGTTCGTTAAATGTCCGACCCACCATAAAGTCATTATTGGGATAAAAAAGCTGCGTCCGCATCAGCAGTGCTTCAATACCACCAATGACGAAGAAAATCGTACCGCCGATCAAATACAAAATCCCGATTTTTTTATGGTCCACTGTCGTAATCCAATCCCATAACCAATGGGATCTAAAGCGGGCCAACATCTGTTTATTGTACCCTCCGGTCAATATCGCGCCCAAAAACAAGGCGAACACGATAAGGACAACGATCGTAGCCAAAGGTATTCCCTCCTCCATTCAGTCCTGCCAGGCAACCGATTGAGGTTGATTCACCGGCGATCCTGTTTATTCCAAACTCTCCAAATACGCTTTCAGGTTGTTCATATCTTTTTTGTTCAAAAAGTCAAAGGATGGCATGTAAGTGCCTGGTTTAATTTGGTCCGGATGCTTCAGCCATTTTTCCATGTTTTTATCATTGTTTTCCAACAGTCCGGCGATCTTATTGCGCTCGGAAATTCCGGTCAGGTTGGGAGCTTTATCGCCTTTTGTCTTCAATTTCGTACCATCAATGGCATGACAACTCATACAGTTCTGAGAGAAAACCTTTTTACCGGCCTCTTGCTCAGCTGTTTGAGGTTCAGAGGACGGCTTCTGCCTTTTTGCCACCCACTGGTCAAACTTCTCTTGCTCTTGTGCAACCACTTCAAAGTTCATCAATGCATGACTGGCTCCGCAAAGTTCGGCGCAACGTCCGGCATAAACACCTGGCTCTTTCGCATCCAACCACATGGTGTTGGTCTGTCCCGGAGTTAAATCCTGTTTACCACCCAGTTCCGGAACCCAGAAAGAGTGCACCACATCGTCAGAAGTCAGTTCAAAGTGTACCTTCTTTCCGACAGGAATGTGGAGCTCCTGGGCGGTTTTGATCCCCAGTTCCGGATATTCAAATTCCCACCAGTATTGGTGAGCTGTCACCTTTACCTTTAAAGCATCTTTCTCATTAGGCGTCTCAGCCAAGGAGAAAGTCGTGCTCAAAGTGGGAACCGCCAGAATAGCAAGCAGTATAATTGGAATGATAATCCATAACATTTCCAATTTCATGCTTCCTTCAACCTGCTTGGGGATGCTGTTATCTCCCGGTTTCTGACGATAACGGATCAGAACATAGACGAAGATGATCATAACGACTGCACATACAAAGGTCATAATATAAATCGCCGTCATAATCAGATCGAGATTCATTTCACCGGCAGTGCCTTTGGGATCAAAGACGGACTTTGCCGGTTCCTGACACCCAGTCAACATCAGGGCAAATATAGCGAATGTAGATAACAGAAGCGCTAAACGTTTCCCTCGACTCATACCCGTTTAACCCCGCTTTCTCTCATTAAATCATAAAAAACTAGCAATCATTATTTTATATCAAACAACGCCGCCAGACCTTGAAAAGATATCTGATCGGCAGTTGAGCGCACCATTACGCCCGCCTTCAGTCCCTTATCTGAAAAGCACCGGATCGATTAACATCGTCACTTGCATCAGAGTCAGGTAGAGAAGTGAATAAAGGAACATCTTTCGTGCCCAGCCTTCATCATCTTCTGAGGACCAGCCGGCAAGGGCCAGATAAAGCCAAACGCCTCCCAGAATCAAAGCCATCATCAGATAAAGCCAACTTACCACTCCGGTACCGAAGAGGAAAAGCGAGACCGGTAACATCAGAGCGACGAAGAAAAGCGTTTGCCTTCTGGTTTCCGCCATACCTTTTACCACTGGCAACATGGGAATCCCAGCCGAACGATAATCTTCCACCTTCAGCATCGCCAAGGCATAAAAGTGAGGTGGTTGCCAGACAAACATAAACAGGAACAAAAGCCATGCTGACAGATCCAAAACCCCTTCCACTGCCACCCAACCAATGAGTGGAGGGATGGCTCCGGAAACGCTGCCTACGATCGTGTTCCAAACAGTCGTCCGCTTTGTCCAGATTGTATAAACAAAAACATAGGCAAAGAATCCGATTGCTGCCAAAAACCCCGACAAAGGGTTGACGAAGGCCACCAATACAGCTACGCCCGCCAGCCCTAAAAGAATACCCATCCAGAGGGCAGTTTGTGGCCGAATCCTTCCTGCAGGAATGGGGCGGCTTTGTGTTCGTGCCATGAAAGAGTCTATATCACGATCAATATAGTTGTTGACCGTACACCCACCAGCGATCACCAAAGCCGTCCCCAGAAGTGTAGCTATCAAGAGGGCAAGACTGAACGTATCATGACCGGCCAACCAGAATCCCGTGAACGCCGCCATCAGATTGGAAGCGTTAATTCCCGGTTTGGTAAGAACCCAATAATCCCTCCAACTGGCTTTGGCCACCGTTTCTGGTCGAGAATCCTCTGCAAGAAAGCTTTGAGATGATTGCTGCGTCATGGGTCGTTCCACAGTACCCCTCCTTTCTATGGACCAGGCCACTAAAGTTATATACTGACCATTTAGGGACTCGGCGGCACCCTTCATCCATCGGATGTTAAGTCCTGTTACCATCCAAAAAGCTGTGGAAGGACGACAAAAAACTGCGCTGGAAATCCTCCGTTGAAAATCTCGTTCCTCTCACAGGAGATCCAGCGATCATTCCCCGGCGATCAAGATGAAGTACTTCTAACGCCGGATTCCTTCTTTTTATTTTCTTAAAAATGGAAGTCAAGAAACAGGACAAAACACACAATGAATGGCAGTATAGTCATTAACATTTTAGATGAGCCGAAAGAAAACCGTCAAGTAAGTGTGACAAAGGTTCAAAATATGGATACATTACATCTGGTATCGCTTTCCTGTTCGTCAGCCACAGCTGAACCAAACATGTTGGTGTGATCAACCATCGGAGTCTGAACATCGGATGGACTGGCATCGATCGTCTTGCGATGCCTCCTTGGACACCTCAAACCATTTGGTAACTTCCACACAGGTTCCTTTTCCTTCCACTGCACGAATCGTAAAATCATCCATCAAATCCCGAACTTGACGAAGTCCATACCCTTCTGCTGATACAGGAGACTCAGACAGACGGATAACTTCGCCCAAATCCTCAATCCCCGGTCCGAGGTCCTGAACGGTGATTCGAACCCCTTTTCGTCCCTCTTCACATACCCCTTCCACCGAAACAATGCCTTCTTCCGCATGGTGCACCACATTTCGTGCCAACTCTGAAACCGATTGAACAATCCGGGTCTGATCCAGTTCACGAAAGCCCATCTCTCTCGTCAAGTCCCGTACCCTTCTGCGAATGTTGACCACATCCCACTCATATTTCACCGGAATATTGATTTTCACAACGTCCCCTCCCCCGACATACAGTGCACCGTCCTAAAATGTCGGTACATCCGGCGTTTCCAGATATTGAACCTTGAACAGATGTGCATACTTTCCGTTCTGATCCATTAACTCATAATGTGTTCCACTTTCAGTAACCCGTCCATCTTCCACGACACAAATCTTATCCGCATGGGTAATCGTTGATAAACGATGCGCTACAATCAATGTCGTACGATCTCTGGCCAAACGGTTGAGCGATTCTTGAATCAACCGCTCAGATTTGAGATCCAGAGCGGATGTCGCTTCGTCCAAAATCAAGATCGCCGGATTTTTCAAGAACACTCTAGCAATTGCAATGCGTTGCTTTTGTCCTCCGGAAAGTTTCACTCCCCGCTCCCCGATCTCCGTCTCATACCCTTTGGAAAGCTCGCTGATGAATTTGTGAGCATTTGCCGCTTTTGCCGCAGCAATCACTTCCTCCATGGATGCATCCGGTTTTCCCAAGCGGATGTTCTCCAACACAGATCCACTAAAAAGAATGTTGTCTTGCAAAACCATCCCAATCTGTCCTCGAAGGCTTTTCAGCTTCCATTTTCGAACATCGACTCTATCGACTTCCACACATCCCTGTTTCACATCATAAAACCGGGGAACAAGAGAAATCAGGGAGGACTTTCCCCCTCCACTCATTCCGACTAACGCGACCGTTTGTCCGGGATCGACATGAAGATCGATACCTTTCAACACTTCTTCTCCCGCTTCATAGGAAAAATGAACATTTTTAAAAGCAATTTCTCCGTTTGCACGGGAAAGGAATTGTGCACCAGGTCGATCCTGAATATCATAGGATTCATCCATCAGTTCAAATACACGATCCATCGAGGCGAGTGATTGGGTCAAAGTGGTTGATGCATTTACCAAGCGCCGGACAGGAGAGTAGATGAGTTGCAGATATCCATAAAAAGCAGTCATTCCCCCGATCGTCAACTGATCCTGAATCACTTGTAAACCGGCAAATGCAATCACCAGGATCGGAGCAATATCGGTAATTGTATTGACAACTGCAAATGTTCGAGCATTCCAACGGGAATGAGTAAGTGCCTTCTCTAAAAAGTGACGGTTACGACGATTGAACTGAACCGTCTCATAATCCTCCAAGTGAAACGCACGAATAACAGAAACACCCTGTATTCGCTCATGAAGATGCCCCTGCATCTCAGCCAACGCTTGCGAGCGCTCGCGGGTCAACCGCCTGAGCCCCTGATAAAAATATTTAACGGCCAGTCCGTAAAAGGGAAAGACAACAAGAGAGACAATCGTCATCCAAGGGTCCATCCACAACATAATCCCCACTGCAATCGATAACGTAATCAGATCCAACCATATATTCATCATACCGGTAACAACAAAGTCCTTGGTCTGCTCCACATCGTGAATGACCCTTGAAATAATCTGTCCTACTTTCTGGTTGTTGTAGAAACGGAGAGATAATTTCTGCAGATGTTCAAACAGGCTGTTGCGAATATCAAACAGAACCCGACTGGCCGTCCATTGTGCAAAATATTGACGGTAATATTCAATCGGAAACCGTAGGACTACAAATATAAACAGCGCTCCGGCAACAATCCAAGTCAGATTCCTCAACTTCTCCTGATTGGGCAGATCTGTCAATAAAATGTCATCGACAACATATTTGAGCATCAATGGCAACAATAAAGGGATGCCGAACTTTAACACACCGACTCCCACAGTTATTGCAATCTGCTTACGGTAAGGACCGATAAATCGAAGATACCTTCGAATAGTCCCCAACCAACTTCAACTCCCGACATATAAAAATATCAGCTAACATCTTTTTTCATTATAACAAAGGAATGAGCCACCCATGAGATTGATTTCTCCGTCCGTTTCAGCCCCTAAACTTCCACTTCAGTGGATACAAGGGCTTTTTGATCCCGACACATAAAAATGAAAAACAACACGTGCTTTTGCATATGAAACAGATGCCTGAGAGATCATTTCCTTCATTTGATACTCTCTGATACTCCCGATATCCATTAAAAAAGCCGCCTTTTTATGGCGGCTTATCATTTAGCTTCGAGCCTTTTCCAAAGCGGGAAGAAGCTTGTTATTCAAAATTTTAATATAGGTTCCCTTCATTCCGAGGGAGCGTGATTCTACCACACCAGCACTCTCCAGCTTCCGAAGCGCATTGACGATCACTGAACGGGTGATCCCCACACGATCGGCAATCTTGCTGGCTACCAACAAACCTTCATTTCCTTCCAATTCGTTAAAGATATGCTCCGCAGCCTCCAACTCACTAAATGAAAGAGAGCTGATCGCAAGCTGTACGATCGCCCGACTGCGAGCCTCCTCTTCAATTTTCCCTGCCCGTTCCCGAAGAACTTCCATACCGACGACAGTGGAACCGTATTCAGCCAGTATCAGATCATCATTGACAAACTTTTCATTGATTCGGGAAAGGACAAGGGTTCCCAAATGCTCTCCTCCGCCTACGATCGGAACAAGTGTTGTATAGCCATGTTTAAACATATCCTTCATTTCCACAGGGTATGCAGTCAACGGGTCATCCACACTGATGTTGGACGAGGTTTTGTCCACATCCATCAACATCGTTGCATACTCTTCCGGAAATTGCCGTTCTTTCAGATATTTTTGCATTCGCTCATTTTCAATTTCATGATTGATGGCCAATCCGAGGATTTCTCCCTCTGGACTCACCACATAGATGTTCGCACCGATTACATCACACAAAGCTTCTGCCACCTGGTCAAAATCCACCAGATGATGACCAACGTTTTTTTGGAGAATTTTTGAAATCCTGCGGGTTTTGTTTAACAAATCCATTATTGTTCCCTCCTGCAAGCTATAGACACATGATTTTTTATTTTCCAACTACACCGGAAATGTGTAGAGTATTTCGTATTTATGTTGGATACGTGCCATATGACACAACATTTTGTAATTAATCACGATCGTGAAAGGGGAGTGCAATCCCGTACACTTCTCCCATTATGCAACGTTCGTACCACATGCGCAGCAAATTTTTGTGAACAATTTTCGACTTTTTTTATTCGTTGAACTTGTTCCTATTAGAGGAAATTCGTTAGTGAAGGGCGCCAGATAATCCATTCCACCTTTCCTTCCACCAATTCGCAGGGGATCTGGCCAACACTGGGGTAACGACTATCCCTGCTTGCATAACGGTGACGATTATCTCCCATCACAAAGATTTTTCCCTCTTCCACAATAATGGGACCAAAGTCCCCATCTTCAACATCGGTATTGACATAGGGTTCATAGACATATTTTCCGTTACGATAAAGATCACCTCCCTTGATCTCAATACGATCCCCCGGAATTCCCACCACTCTTTTCACCAGATATTTTCCCTTTCGGTTGGGATCTTCAAAAGTGACCACATCGCCTCTTTTTGGATCGTCAAACATAAAATAGAACTTATTGATTAAAAGGCGATCCCCGTCTTCCAATGTTGGTTCCATAGAGGTTCCATTCACAATGGATAGTGCCAGTCCAAACTGATTGATCATCAACGCAGCTGAAATGGCCAACAGAATGGTTTTCAGCCACGGAGTGTAAAGCGGTTTAAAAATCGCTTTCATTTTGCATCACTTCACCCCATCAGTTGATGTTCACGGGATAAATAAAGATGATATCCATTTGTCACAAACTCCGTATTAAACGGATCTTTTTGATTCTTCACATTGAATTCCAGCTTTTCTACCCCAGCCATCACATTGGTGACAATGTGCGGTGGATAACGGTATAATCGACGGTTCTTTTCAAATTCATCCTGATCCAGCCAACGATATGACCCGTCCGCTTCCACCAATAAATCCAAGTCGTAATCGGTATATATCAATCTTTGGTTTTCAATGATAAATGGGGCGGCAATATTGCAGTAAAAGCGGTAAAATCCATCTGAAGAGAATAATAGTATGGTATTAAACCACTCATTTCTATGAAACTGGCAAAGAGCCAACCCTTTTGAAACCCACTTTCGACCATCGGCTTCAGTAACACCTACATCCCGATTTGCCACTAAGAGAGATTGATCTGTACAATTGAGAACAATGGACCGTTCCCAGGAGCGATGAAAAACACCACTATGTTTTCTGCTTTCAATCTGGATAATGTCTCCCGCTCGAACCGACATGTCCATGTTTCCTCCCGGTTTATTTTCCTTTATTTCCAAAAAGATCTGTTTATAAAACAAAAAAAATCAGAATTGATGCGAAGGATTGAAAGCTATACACTTTTTACTTGACATTTTCCTGTCAGGTATGCATAATAATAAAAATTAAAAGATACTGTTCGGAAACGCAATGAAGGGGCCAGTAAGATAAGGAAACCGATCAGAGAGTAAACTCCGACAGGCTGCAAGAGTTTACCGGCAATTCTTGTCCCAACCCACCCCGGAAGCGGACGGCGATAAGCCGAGACGGTACTTCCCGTTATCGATCGGAGGCAACCTGCCTCCCCAAAGCCGGGCACACTCTGTGCCAAAAAAGGTGGTACCGCGGAAGAACCCTCTTTCGTCCTTGAGACAAAGGGGGTTCTTCCTGTTTTTTAAAACAACGAAGGAGGAGTCATCCATGGTTGATTGCAATCAAATCTGTTTTATCGGTGCTGGCTCCATGGCGGAAGCACTGCTGTCCGGTCTGTTAAACAATACTCCCACTTCAGCAAAACATATCCATGTAATCAATCGACAAAACCAGAATCGAATCCAATATTTATCAAAAAAATATGGGATTATTTCCCCAAAAGACAACCAAGCTGCAATCAAACAAGCAGACACTGTGATCCTGGCTGTCAAACCCAAAGATATCACACATGCCCTTGATCAATGGGGAATGTACTTCCACCCTGGACAACGAATCATTTCTGTTGTCGCGGGAATTTCCATTCCGTTTATTGAAAACCGACTGACCACCCGAATTCCTGTCATTCGTGCCATGCCCAACACCTCTTGTGCCGTGGCCCAATCAGCCACCGCTCTTTGTACAGGTACCCATGCCAGTGAGAAGGATTTAGACACCGCTTTTCAGATTTTCTCTTCCATTGGGACTGTGGTAGTCGTTGATGAAAAGGATATGGATGCAGTTACCGGTTTGTCAGGAAGTGGTCCAGCCTATATCTACTATCTGGTGGAAGCTCTTGAACAGGCAGGAATCCAGGCAGGACTCACCCCCTCCATCGCTCGGCATCTTACATTGCAGACACTTGCAGGGGCTGCACATATGTTGATGGAAACGAAAGAAGAGCCTGCAGAGCTCCGCCGGAAGGTAACATCTCCCGGAGGCACCACCATGGCAGGATTGGAAACCCTGGCTCAACATCATTTCCAAAAGTCATTGATCCATGCAGTCCAAAAAGCAAAACAACGCTCCAAGGAACTGGGAAAAAGCTTTTCACCTTCTCCTCGCTAAAAACCACCCCTGAGGGGTGGTTTTTGGAATAGACTGAATTTTATTTTGATTCAATGGCTGTTTCCTGAAACGAGCGATATTCCTCTGCCAATGCTACAGCTTTGGGGACATCCAAATACCCTGCTTGATCTCCCTCCATCTTCTGGGCAGTATGCATAAGGATGCTCTTTACATCATTGGGACTCAACAGAGGGTTGGCTTCCAATAGCAACGCTGCCACCCCGGCACAGAACGGGGTTGCCATAGAGGTACCCGACAGACTGATATAGTGTTCACCGACACGATTTTCTGGAAGTTGCCTTTCAATCGGTGAGTCAGGCACGGACAGAGAGATAATATTTGTTCCTGGAGCATATATGTCAGGCTTCACTAACCTGTCTAGCGTTGGACCACGACTGGAATATGGAGCCTTTTCATCATCTTCCCGTTCCAATGTATTGTGATCATCCGCGGAACCAATCGTAATAACGGAAGGAGCAATCCCAGGTGTACTGATCGTACCCGGATAAGGACCTTCATTTCCGGCTGCTACACAGACCACAATCCCCTTGTGCCAAGCCGTCTCCACTGCCTGAGCCAAAGGATCATCCCTGTAGGATTCAAAGGCCGGTGCACCCAAGGAGAGAGAAAGTACCCGAATGCCATATTGGTCGCGATGCTCCACACACCATTCCACTCCCTTGATCACCGTCGATAACCGACCACTTCCCTGGTGATCGAGAACCTTTACCCCCACAACCTTGGCTTCAGTCGCGGGTCCAGCATACAAACCCTCGGAGAGAAATCCGTTTCCAGCAATATCCCCTGCACAATGCGTTCCATGTCCTTGATCATCATATGGATCTTCTTTTCCGGAAACCAAATCAGAAAAAGCAATAATCCGCGAATCAGGCTCCATCAAGTCTTTGTGTGGATGAACACCTGTATCTATGACGGCAACGGTCACATCTTTTCCAGTCAATCCTTTCGCCTGAGCCTCTCCTACACCGCTTGATTTTCGGGCGATATCCAAATAAGCCCGCACTTCGCGGTCAAAATAAACTCTGTAAACCCCTTTTTGTGCAGTTAACTCATGAATCGTTTTAGGGTTCACTTTTCCATAAAAGCCCTTTAATAATTTAAACTCACCACTGACCTGATTGCAGGAATCCTTTTGACAAAGGTCAACAACCTCTTTTTGATGAGAAGGGTCCGCCTTGTTTTCATAGCTAACAATCACCGGAACTGCTTCTTTTTCTTCATCGACCCCGATCTCCCTCCTCTTTTTCAACTCCACAACTAGACCGGGGTCCAACACAGAACCTGCCCGTTCAAACCAAACTCCTTTTTTTCTTTTCACTACAATCACCTCCTTTTAACCCTTTTGACGAAGGAATATTTATATCCTTCTTATAATTTTGTCAATTTATCGCGAAAAATAAAATATAACCGACTGGAACACAGACGGTTTTAACAAAGTGAAATAAATATTTGTTCCGGTTATACCGGTGCGGTTAACCGGAAGTCAAAACAGTAAATGATTATAGCGCCGGTTTGCTTTCAAGAATGGAATAATACCCAAGGTGCTGATAAAACGGATAAAGCTTCTCTGTTCCTTCATCCACCATCACTTTCATCCGACGGACACCCTTGCTGCGAAAACGCTTTTCCAAAAGTTGTGTCAGACTTCGTCCGATACCACAACCTTGGTAATCAGGATGGACCGCCAAACAATAGAAGTACCCAGTGTCCTTCTTGACTGATCCTACGATGGCACCAACAACTTGATCTCCTATTTCCGCCACTAAAACCAAATCCCTGTCACAAACCAGTTGCTTGGACAACACCTTGATTGTTTCCTGTTCCTTCCTTCGTGATGCCGTCAATTTCCAAATCGAGGTAACGGCGTAAATATCGGAAAGTTGGAATGAACGAAGGTTCATAAGATGAGTCCTCCTACTACAATGGTTTTATCAGTGTACTAAATAAGGGGTTCCTTCGCAATTGTGATATTTCTGTGAAGAAAACGCTTACTCAGCCTCTTAGGTGCTTCTTTCGCCCTTTTTTTACGGATATCACAAATCTCAAACCCAGGGCTGTAAAATGAACCCCCCCCCTTCAAGGCCTTTCATCTCTATCTACTATCTAGATCTCAATAGAAGCACCATTGATCACCTTTACTTCGGGTAACGTTTCCATTTCCTTCATCAGCTTAAATAAGGCAAGGTCTTTCTGTTTTGCTTCAATCATAATATCCAAATGTTTGCTATGTTCCCTGGCAATCTTGAGAAAAGGGATCAGATCAGCCGGGTTGATTTCATCCGCATGATTTCTAAATTCCTGTTCACTTTTGGGTGATGATATATGAACTTTAGGTGGAAATGCTTCTCCTTTCCATGTTTCTGCTATATGAGGCCATAAATCTTCCAACCCTTCTCCATGATGGTTGCAACGATGATGATGAATATCCAGTACCATTGGAATATTACAGGAACAGGCAATTTCCAGCGTTTCCTGAGCCGTAAACGACTTATCATCATTTTCCAGGCAGAGATGTTCTTGCAGTTCTGGATGAAGACGGACAAAATTTTTCTTAAATGTCTCTCCCGATGCCTTCTTATCCCCGTAAACCCCGCCTACATGGATATTACACTTATATGCAGAATTCAGCCCCATCGCCTTCAACATATTGACATGACGTCGCAGATCCGCTACAGAATTCTTCAAAACTTGCTTTCTTGGAGAGTTGAGAACCGTAAAGTGATCAGGATGAAATCCGCATCGAATCCCGTTTTTTCGGACAAATTCACCAATGGAACGGAACTCGTCCTTTAAGTGTTCCACAAAATTGACTCGCTGGACTAATTCATGTCCAGCTAAAGGAATCAGCTTGGAAGAAAACCGATAAAAGGTAATATCATGTGCCAGACAATGATACAGGATTCGCTGGGTATTTCTCAGGTTTTCCCTAGCAATACGGGCAACCTTCTGTAAAGCCGCCTTACGATCGGAAATGGATTGAAATGTCTTGGCTGTCATGGTTTTGGAAGGGGAAGCATCCTTCACATTGAGGCTCATCGCTACAAATCCAAATCGAACCAACATATGCAATCACCCTTCCATAGATTGCCCTGTCCATTCACAATGTATGAAAACAACAAAGTTCACCATACTTGATAATGAGGTGATGAGCGTGTATATGGGCAGAACATTGGATGAACTTACCGGTGTCCCGATTTCAGAGTGGGATATGGAAGAGCTTTCCTACCATCACTTTTCTATGTCTCAGATGTCCCCATTGATGAATGCCCAGGGAATCAGTCTGCACAATCAGGTCATCAAGGAAATCGAACGACGGGGTGGTTTGCAATCCGACAACAATGCGGGAGCCAACCACCCGGCATATGACAGAGACAGTTTCGATGAACATCGATTTACCTTTTAAAGGACACGGGGGCTTGACAAAATGGTGAAGGGATGATTTCCGTCTCTGCATCAACAGGCGAAAAAACGAGAGCAAAAGCAGACTTGGAGAGGGGTTAAATCACCCTTTCCTCGTCTGATGCTCGCTTTCATCCCCATATCTAAAGCCAAGGGTTTTCTCGCTCGCAAAAAATATAAAAAACCGGGGCCATACAACCTTAGGCATCGTTTCACTTAAATTTTCAATGTGAACTGCTCTCCACGAAAGTGGTAGAGCTTCTCGGTTCATCGAGCCGCAGGCGGGTACTCTCCGCGAGCTTCACTTCCCGTAGTTTCTACGGTACATGTTGAAAATGTTTTTGTGGATTTTTCCACATGACAGGAATCGTTTTACATGGTGACTGTTCCTTCCTCATCACAACCCCATACGACTCGGTTTTCAAGGTATAAATCGAACGAGTTTTCGCTCTTATTTTGAGTATACAAAAGATTGTCAAACTTGCGAGGGGGGGTATTGGATTCCCGCTCGCATTTCCTAAATGTCTATTCCTGCTCCACTTCCACTTTCTTATTCCTTTCCAACAACACTATCAATCCTGGAAGCAGTACACCCCGGATCAGGAAGGTATCCAGAATAATACCCACGGCGACAATGAATCCGAACACAAACAGAAGCTGAACTGGTTGGGTCATGAGTACTGCAAAGGTGGCGGCCAGAATAATTCCGGCAGATGAAATGACGCCTCCAGTACTGGCAACCGCGTTTTCAGCCGCTTCTTTAACCGTACGAGTTCGGCTTTCTTCCTGAAACCTGGAGACAAGCATAATATTATAGTCGATACCAAGAGCCACTAGGAATACAAAGGCATAGAGCGGTACCCTTGGGCTAATGGTATGGATGTCAAAAAACAGGTCTGTCAGGAATATCCCCAGTCCCAACGCAGCCAGGAAGGAAACCAGAATTGTCCCCATCATGTAAATCGGCATTTTCAACGATTTCGTCAACACAATCAGCATGAAGAAAATCAAAATGGTTTCCAGCAGTACAATAACGACTACATCACGATTGTTTATGGCTCGTTCGTCGATTTTAGCTGCAGTTTCCCCGGCAAAATAAAGTTCTCCCTCTACGTTGCTGGCAGCTAAAATGTCACCCTGTTCAGCAATAATCTCTTCCAGTGTATCCATGGTCTTAACATCATAAGGATTCTCTGCAAACGTCAGACTATAATCCACGACTTTTCCTTCTTCTGCGACCCTGTTAATCCGAACCTCACTGACTAATGGCTGGTCTGCCAGTACCTTCCGTAAATCCTCCTGCTGGCCTTGGGAAAGAGCTTTTTCTCCTTCAAACAACACCGTGGTTGGAGCCAGATCTCCCTTATCAAATTTTTCCCCTAACATTTCATATCCCTGTCTGGATGGCATATCCTCAGGGAAGGAACTCATGGTGTCATATTCATATTGCAGATGAAACATATTCCCAGCAGACACCATCAGAGAAATAACAATGGCAGCAACAGAAATGCCGGGCTTTCCTACAACAAAACGGCCTACCTTGCTCCAGAAGGAATTGTTCTTAACCGCTTTATCTCCTACCCGCGGAATTTCAGGCCAGAAAGACCTTCTTCCAAATAGAGTAAACAGCGCAGGAGTAAAAGTGACAGATGCCAGCATCACAACTGCCATGATCGTGGCAAAGGCTGGAGCAAAATTTTGATAATCTCCGGACTTTGCAAAAAACAGCACCAGCATGGCAACCAGCACCGTACCGCCAGAGAAAAATACCGGCATCCCCGTTTCTCTCATCGCCGCCTTCATGGCTTCAAATTTATTTTCATGCTTTTTTAATTCTTCGCGGAACCTCGAAAACACAAACAAAGAATAATCTGTTACAGATGCAAATAACAGAATCGAACCGATGGATAATGTCTGGTTGCTGATCGTAAACCCGGCCATTCCCATCAGACCTAGAAGCTGATTGGCCATTTCATACACAAAAGCCGCTGCAAGAAGTGGGATCAGCGCCAGCAATGGTGAACGGTAAATCACAATCAATAAAATCAAAATGATTCCTATAGTAGAAAAAAGTAAAACAAGATCCGCTCTGGAAAAAAGATCTAGAGAATCGACTGCGATCCCTGCTGGCCCGGTCATATACAGTTCAAACCCATCATATTCGGCCGCAATTTCTTCCATGCTCTCCTTTGACTCCCGCAGCTCTTTTGACTCAAAAGATGGGTCAAAGATTAACGGAATCATCACTGTTCGTTTATCTTCTGAAATAAAGTCAACCTGAGCCTGGGGCGGCAGTTCAGCAAATGGAATAATCTGGTCTACTCCTGCCACATCACTGATACGATTTAATGCCTCCTCCAAGTCAGAAGCCTCTAACTCTCCATCATTCGAATCAATCACTAATATGGCTGGAGTCCCATCATCATTTTCTGAAAAATATTTATCCACCTTCTCTTGGGCAATGACAGAGCTGGCATCATCGGATAAAAATTCAACTGTGGATACTTCATACTCCTTAGCGTTCGGGGCAAACATAGCCAAAAGCATTGTTGCAATCAGCCAGAGAAGCAGGGTCACCCACATCCCCTTCTTCGTTGATACAAGATCTGTAAGCTTATTCAATAAGGATTTCATCGTTTCATCCCTTTCTTTTGATAAAATCCTACTCAAAATGACAAAAATGTCACTTTGGATATAAAAATTACACTTCCATTACTAGTTATTATCTTCCAAAGTAACAGAAGTGTCAATTATCATCTGTAAACATTCCGTCACGAATAATTTCCTTCATAGACTGAACCCACTCGGAATGAGGGATTTGTGCCAAATTAGGAACTAAAAAAGACTGAAGAATGTAGCCAACAATCAACGTGTCAGGAATATGGGGTTTTAGTTTTCCCTCCTTTTTTCCCAAGCCCACAAATCCAACGAGAGATTGATACATGTTCAGGTGCAGGCCGTCCAGTTTTTTGTTTTTTTCTTCCATTTTTTTATTATTTACAGGAACATGTCGTCCAATTTCAATGAGCTGATGAATGTTCCGATGACTCATCATAAGCTCCAGCAAATAATTAAACTGATCCTCAAAATCGTCATAATCATCAATTTTCCTCAACTTATCCATAAACTGATCCATTTCATACATCATAAATTCCATGATCAGCTCTTCTTTATTGCCAAAATACTTATACAGTGCACTTCTGGAAACCTTCAGCCGCTCCGCCAGCAACCCAAAAGTAAACCCCTCATATCCATGATTCAGGAGAAGCTCTTTTGTCGCCAGGAACAAATCCTCATCCGAAAACTTCCGCTCACGCGCCATGATCTCACCTCCATTTCATTATAAAACAACAAAAAAGGAAACGACAGATGAAAAGCTTCAACCCTGCAGATAGAGCAACAAGCCAAAACGACCACACTCCGTGATCTGCACCAGTTTTCGAATTTGCTTATACTTGATGTGAGTACCTCTTTATTATTGAGGGGGCAGTCCTAGCACCTGACACCCTGACTTACAGGAGGCACTTTTCTTTTTCTAAATGCTGACACCCGTTCATGGAACGGGTGTTTTCATTTCAGCTGTTGGACTGCTTCCTTATAGCGTTTATTATCCGGGTCCAAACTTAGCGCTTTTTTATAATGTTTTCTAGCCTTCTCCTTTTCTCCCATACGCTGTAAAACAATACCATATTGATAATGAGAAGAAGCCGCACCGGGTGCCAATTCAAGAGAACGTTTTGCACTCTTTTTCGCTTGCTTCAGATCACCTGCGTAATACTCAGCAATGGATAAAAAGTAGTAGGCATTCGCGCTGTCCGGATAAAGTTTCGTTGCCTGTTCAAAGGTATCAACGGCAGATTTGGTATATTGGTCCATCATTTTTTGTTTCTTTTTGGAAGGGAGCTTTGAGTCATCGGAAAAGCGCTTCCGTTGTGTTAAATAGATTCTGCCCAACCTCATATGATATGCCGGGTTGTTAGGCTTTAACTGAACCGCCTTTTCAGCATGGGTCATAGCTTTTTCCGGCTGGTTTTCTTCTAAAAGAAACTCAGCCAAACGATCACGGTAAGAAGCTTGATCCGGTTTGATGTCAACAGCAGATTCCAAGGATTGAATGGCTGCTTTGTAATCCTCTTTTTCACCATAAATGTTCGCCAGCTGATATAAATAATCGGGGTTGTTTTTATCTTTGGAAATCGCTTTCTTTATCGCAGACTCCGCTCGGTTCAACTGACCTGACCAAAGAGCATTGACAGACAAGGTATAATATACTTCTGGATCCGAAACCTTTTTTACGCCTTGTTCCAGTATATCCACTGCCTTATTATACTTTTGCTTTTGATGATACAGATCCGCCAAGTGAAGCAAATACTGCTTATCTGAAGGATCCGTCTCCACGGCCAATTTGGCTTTGGAAATGGCCGATGGATAATTTTCATCCTTCATATACCGAACAGACTCTCCATAATAACGGGCAGCCTCTTCCTCATCCCCAGTTCCGAACAAAAGATAACTGGCTCCTAGTCCAGCGATTAAAAGAAGAGCAACACTCCATAAAGCAGGTTTTTTGCGAACAAAATCAAAAAATATCGGTTTCTTCTTCACCGATGGGTCGGAAGACGGAGCAAGAACCTCAAATGTAGCCGCTTCTTCTTGAAATTCCTCTCTTTCCCATACCTTGTTTCCTGGAGGAAGTTCATGGGATCGGTGCGGGTCCCTACACTCCTGAGTTGGAAAAAGTGGACCTGCAACCCAGTTCTCCCATTCATCAGGATTTAATGCGGCGGATGGAGAGTCTGGCAGGTCATCATTCTTTAACAGCAATGCAAATGGATCCTCTCGAACTGTATCCTCGTTGGGTTTTCCTTGGGGGGCAGTACCCGTACCTCGTAAACCTTCAGCAAGAAACATTTCCAATCTGCCAACAAATTCGGACAAACGGGGACGATCCAATGGATGCTCTCCCAAACTCTTCAAAACCATATGTTCCAGATCAGAGGGAACATCATCTCTGTACCAACGCATGGATTGCACTTTTCCCGGTTCTAGTGCAGTACCTGTCAGCATCATATATCCCATCAATCCGAGGGAGTAAACATCCAGCGCTTCATTCATCCGAAGACGTTCCTCCAGGGGCAAGGAGCGATATTGACTCCCTTTCCTTTTGGGTAACATCCCTTCAGGACCCCCATATAAGAAACGTACGGAATCATCAGTGATGAAGATATTCTGAGGGTGAACAACTGTAAACTGCCCCTCTGCATACATCTTCACCAAAGGTCGGGAAATCGATGTTAACAACCGGATACTTTCAGCTAAAGACCAAGGTACTGAAGGGTACAAACGTTGTGTAAACAATGTTCCTTCTACGTTTTCAAATACTTGATATAAAATCCCATCTTCCACAAATAGTCCTTCAATAGGAAAGAAGAAAGATGGATTTCTATGGAACAACTCCTCCATTCTTACGTTCTCATCCACCCAGTTCAGATCCAATGCATGGATGAAACGCGTTTGTCCCATGGAATGTTGTGTTGGAGAATGGATGCGCACATAATATAATGCTCCCAAAACAAAAGGATACACATTCAGCACCTGAAAGGTGTCCCGAATCCACTCATCCTTTCTTTTCATCTTCATCCGTTATCCTGCTCCCTTGTCATCGCTCTGAGTTAATAACGGTTAATAGTTTTCGATTAATATCTAAATTTGTTCTGCAATTGCGGTATTTTCATCTTACCATGGACGCACGAAATAGAGTAGCCTTACTGATGCGGGTCAAATTCTCAATCAACAAAATCGAGCATGGGACAAGCAGTATCATAGTTCCAATTTATAACTTATGTAGGATTTCCCTAAAAAAAAACACAAGACATAATGAAGAGGAATATGTTGTTAAAGGAGGAAGATCTATTGGGAAGCAAGAAAGTAAAACTTGCTACAATCACTTCACTGTCTGTGGTCGGACTCATGGTGTCCAATCCAGCCTATGCCAACCCATCCGAATTACCAGGTAATCCGGATGTAACGGTTGACGACGAAATCACTGTGCAAACACCTACTCCTCAGCCTGATACTCCGGAACCTGATCCCGATAATCCACCAGATGGTGGGGATAACCCTCCGGAACCTGATCCGGGAAACCCACCAGATGGTGGGGATAACCCTCCGGAACCTGATCCGGAAAACCCAGGTGATGGGGACAACCCTTCCGATCCTGATCCGGGAAACCCAGGTGATGGGGACAACCCTTCCGATCCTGATCCGGAAAACCCAGGCGATGGGGACAACCCTTCCGACCCTGATCCGGAAAACCCAGGTGATGGGGACAACCCTTCCGATCCTGATCCGGGAAATCCAGGTGATGGGGATAACCCTTCCGACCCTGATCCGGAAAACCCAGGTGATGGGGATAACAATGACAATAATGACGGCACTGACACTCCTGGTGAGGACTTGGCTCCCAGTCCTTCCAATCCGGTTGATTCAGATAAACCTGAGTCCGTCAGCTATCATCATAACTCCAAGGGACAACAAAATGATAAGAATGACGACAAAGAGGATGATAAAGAAAAAGAAGATGGTGGAGAGATGCCGGACACCTCTTCTTCTCATCCCACCCAAATGGCCAGCGGTCTGATCACGGCCATGGCCGGTGCCATGCTTTTGTTCTTCCGTCGCTTTCGTCCGCAAAAAGAAACAGAATAACGATAAATCTCTCCTCCCCAGTGGAGGAGTTTTTTTTTATGCAGATCTCTACTTATAGCTTTAGAACAATCTGGAGAAAATGACAAAGGATAGCCATACAAACAGGAGGAAAGCAGAAAATATGGGAGCACAGGATACACAAAAACGCATTGCCCTAATCGGCTGGAGCTTACCGATCATGGAAGCGGCCGATCGCTTAAACCGGCCTTTTGTCGTTGTGGGGATGCCAAACTGTCAGGATTACGCAAAAAAATATGACCTTCCATTTGTGAGTTGGGATTTTGAAAAGATGAACAAACAAACGGAAATGGAAGACCGATTGAAACATGCGGAGGAACTTTACTACCGTTTAAAGGATTATGGAGCGGAGCACGCGATTCCACTATTTGAAGAAACTGTTGAATGGGCGGGAGCCCTTAATGCACTCTTCAAAGAAAATCCGCGTCATTTTTATCATTCGCTTCTCTTTCGCCATAAAGCCAGAATGAAACGTAGAGCACTGATTGGCGGATTGAAAGTGGGTGTGTTTGAAGAGGGAAAAAACAAAAATGATGTCAAACGTTTTTTTAAATCCATCAATGACGCTTGTTTAAAAATCGATAACAAAGATTATGAACCTGTTCATATAAAAGCTTTTGACCGAGCTGGGGCTGCTGGACACCGGTTGATCCGTTCTGAAGAGGATATTGAAAAAAAACTGACAGACCATAATTTCCCTTGCCTGATGGAGAGTCATCTGGACGGTACAGAAGTGTCCTGTGAAGTATTTATCCGTAATGGAAAGATTCTGTTTTTGAACATTACGGAGTATGTGGTATTTGGATATTCCATGATGGCCCCCCCATCACCGGAAATTGAAAAAAAACGACCCCAAATTCGCGAAGCCTGCCAACAATTGATTGATGCCTTTGATATTGACTGTGGTGTCATCCATCCGGAATTTTTCCTTGCCGAAGATGGCAGAATCAATTTTGGGGAAGTTGCTTTCAGGGTACCTGGAGGCCATATTTATGAACTGATACAGCGAACCTACGGTTTTAATGCTTTTGAGGGTCATCTGTTATGTTGTGACCCAAATACAACGGACGAAGAGTTACATGACTTTTTTCCCGATGAAACCAAACCGAAAGGGCATGCAGGTAGTTTGCTGGTCTATCCGAGGGTAAAGTATATTCAGGGTTTAAACATTCCGGAGACACTTGAAAACCATCCAGGGTATGATCGGCACAATATGTTTACCCCGGTAGAACGAAAAGTTCCCGATCGAGAAGGGTATGGAAATCACCATGGTACCGTTTTTTTCTATCACGAGGACAGCGAACATGTCAGGCAACCACTACAGGATTTTGTTGAGCATGACTTTTATATATAAAGGGAGGCGTGAAATATGAGTGTGAATCCAGAGAAAACACTTCAGTCAGAACGATTTGTACAGGCACTTCATACACTGGATCAAGCACAACCGTTTGTCAAACAGTTGTATCAAAACAATTTCTTTCAAGAGGCATCACGTTTAATGGACAGCATGGATGGTATGCAAATGCTGTATCAATATGCCGACCAGTTTGATCAGGCAGGTGTGTTCGAAGGGGGGCCTTGGGAAGATCCGTCGAAACTACAGCCCAATTTGGTTAATGGATCGTTAAGAGTCGATGGGTTAGAATCGGTCGTTACCATTTTGAGCGAGCTTCGCATGCTATCAATTGCAAAAGAACGGCAACAGCATGAAAAAGTGACCACTACGATGGCCAAAAAATACTTGTATGAGGTGATGGCACTCAATCTTGACTTTATTTTCCCCGAAGAAACGGAACAGGCACGAATCGAACAAGGAAAGGAAACGGAACGCGCTCAACGTTTGTTTCAAGTGATTGTCGATGAATTGTCCCTAAAGGCTATCTCCAGAACGTTGATTCAGGAAATCAAACGGTTATCCATCCAACGTCCCATTATGGTTAATCGTATTCATTTAATGATCCATAAGGGAGAACAGTTGTTACATACGGATGTGGATGAACAGGACCGGGAAGAATTACAACAGTTTCATGGCGCCATTTCCAGGCTAACCCCTCTTAGTCAAACGCATTCTGAATTTCCGGCTTATCGGTCTCAATTAAAAACACTCTCTGAAACAGAGTTAAGACAGGAAGCCGAAGCCTTTTCTGAATCAATGAGAGAAACGGGTCTTGTCTCTCCCTATCATGCCATTCTTGTTCGATATCTGAACCGTTTCAAACCCGAAATGCTGCCTGAAGCACTGAAGCTAAACAACAAAGGAACGGCAAACTTTGAAGAGCATCGACCGCTGATTCAAGAGCTGATTAAGGTAGCCATTCATCCTCCCACTTCCCAATCTTTGTATGGTCTTGCCCGCATGTTGGAAAGAGGGGTGTTATCCCATTTCCCTGTCATCCCCAGTTTGCGCCGCTTGATCGAGCTGGACTTACAGCCGGATGTGCGAAAAACACTGTTGGAAGCGTTTCCTGACACGGATGGATTGACGGCAAACGACATTTTGGTGGCTGGTATTCTCAGTGTACTGGGTCAGCCACTGGGCATCGGTCAAGGTTTAAACCCCACCTGTCAAAGTGCACGAGCACTCAGTCTCTGGTCTATTCATGCGCCGGGACATCTGTTGCACCTGATCGCCAGAGCCGCACGGGATGGAGATATTGACTTGACCTTTGAAGGAGACCGGATTCACTCCCGTTTTTTGCCTGGTGGTCTAACGCCTGAGCTGCACAAAGAATTGGACCCGGTCTCTCTGGTTCTCGTTCCGCATTTGGATCGGATCTATGCAGAGATGATTCGCCGGGTACAATTTCGGCTGGACGACCCTCACAAATGGGTGAACCCTGCCTTTTATGGAGAATGGATTCCCAGAGGATTTACCAAGGTTTTTGATCATTTCACCGGAAATGTCACCGATTTTTCTCCATTTGTACGTCTTTTTTACGCTACACATCATCCGGAATACAATGAAGGATATGAACTGATCTACCCCAATCCCGTGGGGATCTGTGTCACAACCGTTCACGGTAAAATGCTCGGCTTCCATGCAGTTTCGATTCAACGCATTAAAAAGGACCCAGATGGCGAATACCGCATCTATTTCTACAATCCCAACAATGACAGCTCACAAAACTGGGGGCAAGGTATTGAACCGGCCGTTCAGGGACATGGGGAAGTGGAAGGAGAATCCTCTCTGCCTTTCCACGAATTTGTATCCCGTTTATATGCCTTTCACTATAATCCATATGAACAAGGAGATGCTTTTGCCGTAGAGGATTCCATTGTGGAAAAGGTAGAGGAATTGGCTCGCAACAGTTGGGGGCAAGAATACCATTGGACCGGGAAAAATACGCTGGGTTAATCGCCAACCATCTCTTTTAGGGCGGTTTTATTCATGTAAATTTTTAAACCAAATATTCATGGATTCCAACCGCCCTGCTATATTGCTGTTTTGTACCATCCGACCCCCGTAAGTAAATCCGTGACGGGAATTAATCAAATTCATCCCTGCGGAAACAGCACGAGCATAGCAGAATAATGTTTGCACACCTTTTTGCTTCATCTGTTTCACCTGGTATGAAAATTGATGGGAAAGCAAACGAAGGTTGCGATGCTCAGGCAATGTAACACAATCACTGATCTCTGCACAATTAAATAAAGGCAAAATATCTGTTGAACAGGCACTTACAATGCAACCATGATACTTTACAACGGTAAAAAAAACCTGATTGTTCATCATCTCTCGTATAAATTGAGGGTCGTTCATCGGTGTAGGATATGTTTCAAACACTTGCTGATACAGCTCAGCCATTTCAGGAGCATCTTTTGCCTGGGCATTTTGCATAGTGTATCCGTCCGGCAACGAAGGTTTGACAGCCTTTTTGCGATTTCCCTTTACTACTTCCATCACCCGTTGCTCTTCCTTGAGATCCACCGGACGATTCCTTTTCGGGTCAAGAAACAGTGAATAAATATATGCAGCCTCTCCTTGAAAAAAACCGTCGATATATCCTTCCGGTATAAATCTCTTTCCCTTTAACGCATCCTTCTCTTCTTTTTTTACATAAAAAAGCAGTTTATCACACTGTTCTTCATATGCCACTTTTTTCAGTTTTTCGATCATACGATCTACTGGGTCAGACAGCTGATACACTTTCATTCGACGGCTGATCGGTTCCACATCTACTTTTTGTCCCATTTGAACCCGTTGCCGGACGATTTCTCGCGGAATACTCATCGGTTTATTTCTACCTCCCACCAATGTTTCTTCCTCTCTCATTATAAGAATCGGTCAGGGACTTTAGAACTGCAATATCACTGGGGGTTACAGCTGTCCGCAAAGGAAAAAACCCTTCCATTTACGGAAAGGGTTTTTGATCATTATTGAGCCGTATAAATATTGACGGAGAGTACTCCCCCATTGATATAAGACTTGATCAAAATCGGTTTGTCGAGATTGTTTCGAAACTTAAAGTCAGGACCATACCAAGCTACTGTGGCATCCCTTCCTTTGGGGACATAGTCAATCTCCTTACTGTGAGAAGCGCGAGCTACTATTTGAAGACCCGCATAATCCACACTGTTAAACAAGGTGGAGGATGTTTGACAAATCCCTCCCCCTAGACCGTCTGTAAATTCACCATTGACGATCACAGTGGCGGATTTATATCCACGGGCTCTTGTCCTTTGGCCCACCGTTTTATTAAATGAGAAAACTTCACCGGGATTTACCACCCGGTTATTGATTGCTTGGCTGGACAGCCGGAGATTGGTTGTTCGGTTGACATTTCCCGGATTAAAACGAGTGCGGTAGCTTCCTATGCGTTTTTCATCTACTCGTTTTATATCCTCAGCGGTTACCTTTGGTTTCAACGTTTTTACAGGCAGAACCCGCTCCTCGTTCACCCGTGCTGGAAGTTCGGAAAGCCATGTATCGATTTCCTCATCATCGATCGCTATTCCCTCTCTTGCAGGTTGGATTTTTCCTCCAAAACGCTCTGTCCTGGCATCGACAGCGGGTTGGTTTACTTCCTTTTTCACTTTTTCAAACCATTTATCCCACTTTTTCCGATCCAGTGATTTCGGATCTTCTCCATCAAAGCCCATTTTTCGCAGATCTGCTTCCCACGTTTGGTCTTCATAGCTCAATGTGAGTTTCAACGGCTTCGGCTTCTTTTTCTCTGCAACTTGTTCTTGGGCCGGATCGGCGGCACTTGTATCTTGAGTCACTCCACCGGTCAAAACCGCTACAGCAGCCACAATCAAAAGAGCTCCAATACTCAGGGTTCCCATAGCCGCCTTCATCGGTCCCCATTTACGCAAAGGAACGTTTCGGAGAAACGGGATACCAGCCATGATCCCAATCAATCTCTCTCCCACACGATGCATTTTGAGAGATACAATTGAAAGAACTTTACCTTGTGAGCCAACTGGCGGATTGGAGTCATTGGACTCTTGCTCGGTTTTTTCCTTCGTTTTCTCGACTGGTGCGGACTCTCCTTCCGCCTTTTCTGTCGACTCCTCAGATGATGTGGACTCTTCCTCCGCCTTTTCCTTTGTTTTCTCGGCTATTGCGGACTCTCCTTCTGCCTTTTCCTTCGTTTCCCCAGCTGGTGCGGACTCTCCCTCCGCCTTTTCTGTCGACTCCTCAGATGATGTGGACTCTTCCTCCGCCTTTTCCTTTGTTTCCTCGGCTGTTGCGGACTCTCCTTCCGCCTTTTCCGTCGACTCCTCAGATGATGTGGACTCTTTCTCCGCCTTTTCCTTCGTTTCCTCGGTGGTTTGATCTCCTTCTTCTATTTCTCGATCCCGGTCTATTCTTTTCTCTTCCAAAAGTTTCCCTCTCCTTTTAGAATATTTCTCTATCCGGGCAAAGCCGACTTTGATTTTTTTGTATCTATTTCTAACGTAATCGTATAGGAAACAGCTTGCAATCATTCTTGGCAAATTCCGTCTAATGGTAAGTGATCCCCACTACTTCTTCAGGAAGAAAATATACGCAAAGAGTCCTATCCTCGCACTTCAAAAGCCTCTGAACTGTATTATATTACATAAAATTCCATTATTTAAGAATCAAACACCCATTTATTGCAAAACAGCGTGAACAAGGACCTAGACGTTAAGAACAACTGCAAAAAGATAAGCGGTAGAAGATAAAATCGACTCCTCACACCGCTTAACAACCCCCCTTAGAAAAGTCTTCCTTGAATTCCCTGTGGATTGCGTTGATTCTTATGAATCAGTTTGATCGCTTTACGATACACATTGGGAAAAGCATAGGTGGACAGCTCTGACTCCTTTACCCAATGATAATTTTCTGGAGACAGCTGATCGTAATCAGAACAAAGCGCTTCAACTACTGTCACATACCATCGGCGGTGGCTGAACAGATGCTCCATTTCACCCAGAATCGCTCCAAGTTCCAACTGAAATCCCAAACGGGACATCATTTCTTTTATCGTTTCTCCCGGTGCAGACTCACTCGGTTTGTCATCTACTGTTGGCAACCCCCACATCCCGGCCAGTAATCCCTCAGTTGGTCGCCGATGGATTAAAACAAAGTCGCCCTTCCGAATCCAGCCGAAAGTAACCTTAGCTGGAACAGGAGGTTTTCCCTTCGCTTTTATGGGAAGTTCCGATTCAACCCCCTGTTTTCGTGCCTTACACAACGCACGGACGGGACAAGTATTACAGGACGGTGAGAGTGGGGTACAGACCAAAGCCCCCAATTCCATCAGGGCTTGATTAAAATCTCCGGGGCGATCTTCCGGGATTAGCATTTTGTCCAGCTCTTCCATTTTACGACGGGTGGCGTTTTTGGATATATCCTCCCATGATGCAATCAAACGGGATAAAACTCGAAGGACGTTTCCATCGACAGCAGGAACCTGACGGTCAAATGCGATGCTTAAAATAGCTCCTGCCGTATATGGACCCACTCCCTTTAATCGGGAGATAGAATCAGGTTCTTGAGGCACTTCTCCTCCATACTGCTCCACAACCTCTTTTACAGCGCTGTGCAAATTTCTCGCACGAGAGTAATAGCCCAGCCCTTCCCAAGCCTTAATCACTTTTTCCTCATCCGCTTCAGCCAGGGATTCAAGGGTTGGGAAAGTGGACATAAAACGTTCATAGTAGGGGATTACAGTATCTACGCGGGTTTGTTGAAGCATAATCTCGGAAACCCAAATCCGGTAGGGGTCCTTGTTTTTACGCCATGGGAGATCTCGGCAATTTTTATCATACCAATCCAACAACGTTTCCCGAATGGCTTCAATCCATTCCTTTTCTGGATGCAATAAAGGCTTGGCAGCCCGTCCCATGAACCATCCTCCTTGTTCCCTTCTGTGTTGTCCAATAGATCGGTGACATGGTATCAACTGGTGACATCCTGACTCTTTTTCAGATCAACCAGTCTCAATATTTGTCCTTCCTTTGATTCTTCACGAACCAATAATTTTTTCCGCTGGCTGGAAAGATTAAATCCAAGTACCTGTTTGTCTGTTTGATATACTCGTTTTTCTTCCATATTATCAGCCACAAACAAGATCTCGCGGTTTTGCACCAGCCATACACCTTTTGGGTCAAACCGGACATAATCAGGATCACTCTGCACCTGATGATATACATCATACACTTTCGATTCCTGGGTTCTCAGATCGATTAACTTAAGAATGCCATTGACGGCGTAGCTGAGATAATCACCATTTGGACTCAGGGTAAGGTGATTAAGGCGGGTGGGCATGAGGTTTTGCTCGTTTTCCGTATAATGAAACATTTTCCCATCCGTGACATGGACTTTTTCAAAATAGGTCTCTTCATTGATTTTCTTACCTGTGGGAAAAGAGACATAGCGACCGGACGGATCCCATACAGCCTTTCCTACAATCCACTGCTCTGCCTCTGTCTCATACAGGCGCTGCAATTTCCCGCTCTCCATATCGAGAATCATCAACCGGGTTCCCAGAATAAAAGGGCGTTCTTTGGAATCTTTTCTATCATCCACCTGCTTCTTCGGGCTTTCCACATAAACCAGTCGTGCTCCATCAGGTGCCCACACCGCAGCATGTCCATCCAGCTTTTTGACTGGTTTTCCATCCTTTGAACGATACAGGGTATGATCAATCAGGAAATATTCACCCTCAGCTGACCATTGTACCCACTGTTCACCAGAAACTTTTGACGGTTCCACTTCTTTGTTTAAAAGAATATCCTTTTCAGCTTCAACGATATATAAGTGCAAATTCAGACCCGATTCAGCCTGTTCAGCATAAACAAAGAAATTTCCTGCCGGCGAAACAGAAACAGGTTTTTTTAATAGAGGAAGAGAACCAGAGATCTTTTTCCTAGTTTGATGCCCTTCCAGCATCAACGACCGCTCAGATTTTTTATCATTGATTCGGACCTTAAACTTCTTTCCCACTCGATAAACACCTTTGCTGTCTCCATACTTATGGGTCCAATCTTCCTTGATCAGTTTTTCGCTTTTCAAATCAAAAATATAATAACCACTTTCCTTGTCTTTCTGCCCCCAGAAATAAAATCGATCCTCCTTGAAAAAATAGGGAACCACCTTTTGAAAAGTCGCTTCTTTCAGGACATAGACAGGGGTGGGTTCCCTGCTTACCAGCCAACCGATCCCGATCAACGTCCCCAACAGAGAAAAGAGGAGTAAAAAAAAACCGAATCTGGACTCTTTCAGGTACCTGGACAGCTTGAAAGCTTGTATAGCTTTGTGGAGACCATCATCCTCTTTCGGAACATGGTTCATCTACTCTACGCCCCTTAACGCCAACATCCGGTGATTTTCTATGCCATTGCCCAGTCACTCCATTGAAGAGTGGGCGGAGGGCGATGTCCCTCTTCATCCGTTGCCTCTCTGTCAGGCAGTCGGAAAAGAGGGCTCATCAGAAATCAACCCCCGCTTTCGTTGAAAGACAACTGAATCAGTAATTTAAATTCCCCTTTTTTCCTCCACGGTAAAATACTCCTTGTGATTCAGTTTACCAAAAAGAGAAGTAGGTTGTAAGAGAATCTTTATATGATTTCCATAAGACAAAATGAAGAATGAAACGATGGCTAATAAATCATGCTATAATGATCATCAGGGTTTTCTATATGTTTTTGGATCACAATATCGGAGGTGAGCACATGACGCTTCCCACAACATTTACATGGTTGGGAACAGCTTTCACGTCGTTGTTCAATATGGATGGTTTTCAAAGTTTTACTGAAGAGATTATTGAGGACCCTTCCGGCCTTTGGGGACCCTTTGTAGACGATATCCTTATTCCTTTATCCCATATCTTATTGATTGTTTTTCTCACCTATATTTCTCTTCGTTATCTGGACCGGTTCATTGATCGGCTATTGAATATCAGTCAGATTCAACAAAAGAAAAGTACCACTCTCAGCCGCCTGATCAAGTCAACCGCTCGTTATGCGATCTATTTTATTTCAGTCATCGCCATCATGGAAAAGCTGAATATTCCCGTTACATCCATCCTAGCCGGAGCGGGGATTGTTGGGCTGGCAATTGGCTTCGGTGCCCAAAGCTTGGTTAAGGACGTAATCTCCGGCTTTTTCATCCTCTTCGACAACCAGATGGAAGTGGGAGACTATGTTCAAATTAACGGCAACATTGAAGGTACAGTGGAAGAGATTGGGCTGCGTGTAACGAAGATCCGAGAATTCAGTCAGCGGGTGCATTATATTTCCAATGGGGAAATTTCGCGTGTTACAAACTATAATCGCGATCGGATGCGTCCTGTCATCTCTGTTACTGTTCCTTATGAGACAGATCAGGACTTGGTTCAGCAAACGTTACAACAGATCAACTCTGATCTCAGCCAAAAACTGGCTCCCTATTTGATCGAGCCTTTCAGTATCTTTGGTGTCACCGATATCCAACAGGATGGAGTAGAATACACCATTATGGGAGTGGTCACACCGGATGAATACTGGATGGTGGAGCGGGAAATGCGTAAAATGATCATCCATACCTTTAATAAAAACGGAATTGAAATCGCCTACCCTCGTCAAGTGCTTATGACTCCCCAAAACCTACAGGACATCGCTTCATTATCCTCTGAAAACCGCATCAAACCGAACAACCATACAGAATCACATAAACTTAAAGGAGAACCGCAGGATGGAAACGACGAAGGCTGAGGGATTATTCCCTCAGCCTTCGTCGTTTCTGTATCCTCCTGTTTCCATGCAAAGCATTTCTTAAAAACTGCTACTTAAGTAACGCTGCGGAAAAACACAGCTAAAGCCGTGGTTATTCCGAGGGAGATCCCTCCCCACAGGGCCACACGCTTCAGATCAGATTTCAGGGCTTCAGTATGATCCACTGATTTGTTTTGCTTTTTTTTCGTTTTTTTCGCCATCATTTTCACTCCTTATCATCCACTGTTTTCTTCACTTTGTTTTTGTTGTAACATGAATGTAAAGAATCTGTAATAAGGAACGTACATTCACTTTTTTTCATAGTATAGTATGAGTTCATTTTCATTTGACTTGAATGATTCCAATCTGCTTGCAAAGTTTTCAGATGGAGCACCCCTTCAGCGGGGTATGAGAACAGAAGAGTTGAGGTGAGAAGATGTTATTCAGACAGAAGATGACCGTTATTCATCAGTCATATGGAACACCGCGTGTCGTTTATGCCTTGAAGAGCTGTTTGGAACGAAACAATATATACAGCGAACTGAAGGTTGAATCCAAAAAAGGTCTGGTCGCTTACCAACTCCTGGTTCCACGGCAAAAAGCCCAAAAGGCACGAAACCTTCTCCATTTGTATAAAAAGGAGTTGGAAAAGGCTTAAGTTGGATCAACCGTTACTGAGATAGTCCCAGAGATAAAAGGTAACATAACTTCGCCAAGGAGACCATCTCTCTCCCCACTGACGAACCTCCGCTTCAGTTGGTTGGTGGTTCAGTCCATACACTTTCTTCAAGGCGTTTCTAAGCCCTATATCCGCAGCAGGTAACAAATTGGTACGCCCCATGCCAAACAAAAGAATACACTCCACCGTCCAGCGTCCAACCCCTCTTAGAGCAACCAACCGTTCTATCACTTCTTCGTTTGGCAACTGCTTCAATGAATCCAGATCCAGCTTTCCTTCTACAATATCCCTGGACAGGTCGATCACATATTCCGCTTTTCTGCGATTAAAAGAAAGTTTTTGCAAATCTTCAACATTCAGCCGGGCCACCTGATCGGGAGCAGGAAAAACGGGAAGTTCTTCCCCTTGAAAAACCAGACTGTCTCCAGCAAACTTCACCAGACGGTGGACAAGTTTTCCTGCAAAAGAGAGATTTAGTTGTTGGCTGATAATCGTTTTAATTAAACACTCATACAGGGTGGGGTCCAAAACAAGATGCAACCCTCTCCTGGATTCAATAATGGGAGCCAAGTCAGGCTCTTTTTTCATGCAGTCATAAAAAGGTTGCAATTCTACATCCAGGGAGAACATTCTTCGAATCGTTCCCTTTAGGATCTCACACTCCTGTTCACTTAATGATTCCTCCGCTTGGACTCGGATCTGTCCGGCCTCCCATTCCAAACAGATCGTAACAGGTCGGTCCTTTAGCCACAAGGTTCGATACAGCAAACCATTTCGATATCGATATAGCATTTTATCAAAACGAACCAAACGCCGAATGGTCGCTTCAAAAGAATACGGCTCTTTAGGTGAAAAGTGCCATTCCACCATATTTGAACTCCCCTTCACATATGTATCCTCCTGATTATACCATTCATGTTAAAGGGAAGCATCTGGAAACCAAACCAGATCAATCAATCAGTTCCACTTGAATTCCTCTTTTCACACCAAATTGGCGTGCTTCATTTACGTCTTTCATATAAAGATCAATCCGTTTTCCTTGGATGGCACTGCCTGTGTCCTGTGCGACACGGTAACCAATCCCTTCAATATACACCAGCGAGCCGATCGGTATCACATCAGGATCGACTGCTATTGTATATCCCTCAACCGCTTCGGCTCCACTGGAAGTAACACCAAATGCAGGATGGTCTGGTGTCTTACCTGTAGACTCCGGACCCGATGTATAAGCCGTCAAAGTAAATTTTCCGATGGACTTCCCACGATTGATGGCCGGCATTGCATTTGTCTGTTTCTTCTTTTTCTCTCCTTGAACCGGGACGCGCAATGTTTGTCCTACCCGAATCAAGGAAGGATCAGCAAGGTTGTTGATCTCGGTAATCTTTTGTACATCCACCCCATATTTTTGAGAGATTGCATAAACCGTATCTCCTTTTGCGACAGATATCGTCTTGTACTGAGCTCCTGCTTCCGCCTTTTCAGACCATTCTGCTCCATCGTTTCCCCATATCATCACATATCCCAATCCCGCTATACTGAGAGCAATGATCAACCACCGGTTAACAGCCAATGATTTTCACCTCAATTATTAATAGATTGATTCATTTTGCTAGATTTCATCTAATATCATCATGGTCGAAACCGGTGAAAATTATACTCCCATACATTGCCCTTAAACGTAGCAGGATGCTTACGGTCAGGAAGCCTTTCAAAGCAAAAACAGCGTACTGGTAACAGATACGCTGTCTATCGCTATGGAATGAATGAGAAGTAATCGGAGATAATTGAGTTATGGGCAAAATCTAGGAAGAATTCTACATTTCAATATCCGGATATCTTCTCTCTGCTAACCGCTTGACTCCCTGAAAAATACCGTAATCGGCTCCCAACAGCAATATCAAAATGAGGCTATTCAGCAGAAGTTCGGGAAGGCCTGTCATTTTTAACAGCCAAACAATACCTCCAAACACCACTCCCAACAAGCTCTGGACCAACATCATCCACAGACCTTTACCTCCTCCACGAAACACTTCCTGTGGGGTATTCCAATCCAATCGTGGAAACAAAAGATCCAGACCGATTCCTATTCCCGTTGTAAGGGCCCCTGCAGTCAAACCAAGCAGAAATGTCCAAAACAGAACATCGCCTCCAGCTCCCATGAAAAACTGCAAGGTTCCGATCATAACAGTGATCAATCCGGTAAATGCCAGTGCCAGGAGCCACTTTGCCAACACTTGGACTCCCGCTGATACCGGAAGCGTCTTGGAGTAGGAAAAAAGCTTTCCCTCGCGGGACACAGAAGATAAGAATACGCCATTCATCCCGGTGAGAAAAACAACCGCTCCCACCCCAGACCAGATCAACAGGTCATGAAAAAAGGGCAGCGCCTGCAACTCCGCCAGATTCTGCTTCCACTCTCCTTTGACCCACATGGGCAACAGTATGGCCATCGGAGGAATCATCACTCCCAAAACTACTTGCATGGCAAAAGCGGGAGTTCGAATCAGCAATCGCCATTCCTTCCCAAACAGGGCCCTTAACGGTGAATGCGGTTCTCTGATTTTCTTTAAAAGCGCTTTTCCCCGTTTCCCATATTGTCGATCATTGCTGACCAAACCCGGATAGTACAGCCATTTAGCAAGCGTTGCTGCAAAAATTGCAGCCAAAAGACTCCCCACAAGGAAAAGAACCCAAGACATGATTCCATCTATAAAGGACGTTGTGATCATATCCGTCGCCCAGATTGCAAAGGGGAACGCATTTTTTAACATTTCCAGTATACTACTGGAGTCTTTTAACCAAGCTGCAGTCGACTCTTCATCCATATGCTCCAAAATGCCACCATTCATGACTATCTGAAATCCAAACATAGTCATGATGAGAATAAAAGGTCCCAGAGCATGTATCATTTCCCGGTATCGCCGGAAGTTGGTGACTCGCATAAACAACATCACCAATACTGCGGTCACTCCAAGGGGGACTACCGGCAGAATCATCATAATTGGAACCAACTTGATATAAAAATCGATTCCCACACCTTCCAACCATCCATAAACGAGAAAGCCAGGCAGTGTTAACAGAAGAAATAAAGGCATCTCTGCTGCCCAAATCCCAAACATCCGGGAAGCAAAAACCTGACTCGGAGTAACGGGAAGGGATAACAGTCCTTCACTGTCCTCCGCAAAGTAAAGTCGACCCGTTACATGAAAAAAGCCAAACAGAAGAACAGCCAGCTGACCGACTCCGGCCGCCAACCATAGTATGGCTTCCGGTTGACCGGTCCACTTAAACCCCAGATATAATCCCTGATAAAATACAACAATAAACAAAGAAACGGGCACCAAAGCGATCAGTAAGAAAATATAAATGGCAAGTTCCCATTGACGTTCTTTCTTGACAAAATATCGATGCTTCATAAGTGACAAACGGAATTGACTTTTGAATGCCAACCACAACAAAGCACGCCAAACTCCCATATTTATGTCAACTCCAAAAACAGATTCTCCAATGTTTGTTCATCGTTCATTTGACCACCGGTGCCTTGTCGCAATTCCTCCAATTTTCCTTCAGCTACCAACCGTCCTTCCTTCAAAACGGCCAAGCGATCACACAATCTCTCTGCCACTTCAAGAACATGGGTGGAAAAGAAAACCGTCTTCCCGTTTTCACTATACCTTCGCATCTCATCCTTGAGAATGGAGGAGGATTTCGGGTCCAATCCAACCATGGGTTCATCCAGAATCCAGACAGGGGGAGAGTGGATCAAAGCCGCAATCACGCTGATCTTTTGCTTCATACCACGGGAATAGCTGGAAATCAAATCTCCGAGAACATCTTGCATTTCAAATCGCTCCGCTAATTCCGGAATTCTCTTATTACGCTCATCTCTGGAAACCCGGTATACATCCGCCATGAACGTTAAATACTCCATTCCAGTCAAGCGGGAAAACGGATCAGCACCGTCCGGTACATATCCAATCCTTTTTTTGGCTTCTATTGGATTTCTGGAAATGGAGACACCATCCACCTCGATATCTCCTTCATCCGGCTTCAATATACCTGTAATCATTTTGATCGTCGTCGTTTTTCCCGCTCCATTGGGCCCTAGAAATCCAAAAATCTCACCCTTTGGAACCGTTAACTGAAGACCATCTACTGCCAGAGGACCTGTTTTTGCGTAACGTTTACTGACATTCCCAATCCAAATCATTCGAGTGTTGCACTTCCAATCCTATAGACTTATTTTTTAAAAATATTCCTCATTCCATTGTAGTTTGAAAAGATCCAATTCTCAATCGTCAATCACAAAGAAGAAAAAATATGGACCCATCGGTCCACAAAGTAAGAGTCAATATTCGCTTTTCTTCCTGTCCGAACACCAGTCCGGTCGATGAAGACACCGTTTTTCATATTGCTGATGAATAATGATGACGGCCAACATAAAGATCAGCCCAATCTGTGGAGCAATGATCGGATAATCATACATTCCATGACCCAAAAGGGCAAAAACAATCGAGATCAGTGACCCTGCCAATCGTTTCTCTTCTTTGGTATTTGCTGTTTTTCTCCAACGCCGGGCGCGGTGTGTGGTTACCACGATTAGACTGAGAAGCAAAGTCAATCCAACGATTCCATATTCCACAGCAATTCCCAAAAGAATATTGTGAGCATGAAACAAATATTTTCCCGTCATCTGATCAAAGAGATAACTGAAATGGAGCGGTAACACGCCTGTCAGCCAATTTTCCATAAACAACTGAAAACTGTTTTGCCACACAAAGATCCGGACTTCCGCAGTGGCAAAAAGTGTTTCTTCACGGGGAATCAAGGTTTTATTGGTATAAATAACCATCCCCAAAGTAACCAGTCCCAAAAACAGCAACACGGCACGTGTACGATTTCCAGTCATCCACACCTGAATCAACAGGCCGATCACCAAGCCTACCCAGGCTCCTCTGGAACCGGTGCACCATATGGCTCCGCAAAATACAACAAATGAAAGAAGCGCCCCTGATTTCATCAATCGTGTTTTCAGTACAGACGAAGCATAGATGCTGAGAAGCGACAGACAGATCAACATCGCCGCAGCCAAGTTGGAATTGGATGCTGTTCCAATGCTTCGTACGGATTCAGCCTGTTGCATCGGATAAAAGCCCAACAAATAAAAAAGAGTGGACTTCTCTGTGGGAATCCAATCCACACGCTGAAATATCGTAACAATCGCAACATACAGCCCAAAAAACCAGAACATCAGGTAAAGGTTCTGAAATTCCCGCCAATCCCAACGAAGAATCTCCTTTACCCAGACAGAAAGCAAATAATACAGACCGAAAAAAAAGATGGGAACAAAACCAACCGGCAACCATCCAAATAACAGATAGGGGTTAAAGAACCAACTGATTAACGACCAAAAAACAAACCCAAGGAATATTCGTTCCGGCCATCCGAATACATGCCACTTCCCCCTGTGGAATAACAGGACTCCCACACCGATTAACAATAAAACAACCACAGGAAAAATCGGGGAAAGCAAAATCATGATATATAATAATTGCATCCATCGCTTATTGATTTTATCTTTTCGTGAGTCAGTACCCAACTAAAAGACTCCCTTTACCAGAAATTACGATACTATAGCATTATATCCATCCAATAACAAAAGAACAAGATCTATAACATAAGAAGGATCTTAACTTATGCCAATGGACGAATTAAACCTCTTGGATTGGATACATCTTTTTGCTGATGAATAAATCTCTCACGCCACTTTATCATTTTAAACCAAAGGGGGTCAAAGCTAGGACATCTTATTCGTAATCATAGGAAGGTTGATCAATTATTTACTTCCATCTAACATAACGGCATTCCTTTGATCTTACTGTTATATACATTTTTTGTATAATATACCTGTCGTTTATTGTTATCCAAACAAAAAAGCAGACGGTGATTCGCCTGCTTCATTTCTGTCAGTCTCTACTCTACTTTTCTGTCAGAAACTGAACCATACCCTGAACGGCTTTCTTTGCGTCTGATCCTTTGGCGACAACCTCTGTAACGGTTCCGGGAAATCGCTTCATTAAAACCACTTTCCCCCATTCCTTCGCATTAAATTCCTTTTCTTCTTGCTTGAGTACGATAGTTGATTGATACCTTTTTGCCGTCTTCACAATTTCCAAAGCCGTAAAATATCGTTTCAGGGTGATTTTTTCTTCTTTGGAACCATCATTATGGTCCGGTTCCTTTAAACCCTCTTCAGAATCCGAAGGGTCTTCCCCGTCTGGGGGAGGAGCCTTTCCAGGATCATTGACTCCTTCCTTTTCTTGAGAAGTGTTATCTTTTTTGTCCTTTTCCATTTCTCCAGAAAGCATCTGGTTGATCTTATGCTTCATCTCTTCTTTGTTCTTGGTGGAAATGCTGCGAAGATCAATAAAGATCCCATCTTTTGGCCGTTCCAAGGATACGTCTTTTGTGGTGTCCAGTGCAAGAGAAGACATATTGGCATCCCTGGCTTTCATATGTTCCACTCGAAGATAGACATCATGAAGAACAATGGTAGGCAGCAGGGAATCCACTTGCAAAGGCGCATTCAGTTGATGAATGCCATCCGGCTTCATTTTGAATCCAATCGCACTGACATCTAGGGATAAACCATGAATGGTCACCACTTCTGAATCCTTTACATTTACATTCCATCGGCTCTGTCCATTCACATAGGAACCACCCATGTTCATACCGGAAACCACAGCTTTTTGAATATTAAGTTTTATCACCAAACCATGATTTCCAGGACCCAATCCCAACCCTAATCCCTTGGATTCAATTCGATCTGCACGAATTACCAGGGCCTCCGATACTTTATGGGATTGAATCGCAGATGCCGATGGAAAAGAAGCAAAAAGAAGACACAATATCAAGAATACAACCTGGAAGATCCTTCCCTTGTTCAAAAGCATTCCCTCGTTTCATTCATCCTGACCGCCGGTCAGAACCATACCAACTACATCTTCTCTTTAGTTTTTTATATCTTTACAGAACTGCTGTCTTTCATCCCACGATTCAAACTGTGGGATGAAAGATGGCGTTGCTCTTGCCCCCCTTTTAGAGGGGGAGCAAGAGCAACCCCGTCGCAGGACAATCGAACGTATGAGCGGTGCTCATCCCACTCGTAGCGGATTGTTCCCTGAAAACGTTATGGTATGGGGTTCCAGCGGCGAACGCGTCTCTCCCGCTGGGTAAAACCATAAGAGTGAGTGAAAGGAACCAGCGTACTGGTAACAGATACGTTGCCCATGCGGGTACATGCGAACTAGCCGTAGAACTGCATGGGACGGGCTGATTTGGGAGTTGTCCGAAACAAGAAATGGACTGAGGGCGCTAACTACCCAAAAATCCAATGCCTTTAGGCGTGTGGAGTCTCAAACGGCCACTTTCTCTTTCAACTTCTCCCTATCTTTTTCTCCTTTATTGGAATCCTTTTTTTCATCCCAGGCAAAACAGAGACAACCTCCCACCATCCCCAACAACATTCCGACCAACATCCCTCCCAAAGCTCCTATCAAGGAAAGAATGGAGATCAACACCCCGAAAATACCCAGTAATCGAACATATTTTGGAAAAAACCACCCGATAACACCGCAAGCCAGCTGGAGACCACCAAACAGGACTCCCGTAAAGGCAAAGTTTCCCGGAACAAAGGCCAGCCAGTACAAGTGCAACGGGATATACAGTGTAATGAATCCGGCAAGGGTCAACAAAATCAATCCTGCTTTGGGTCGCTTTGATTTTCTTTTATGTTGCAGTGAGTCGCTTTGGTTTTCAATGGTTCTGTCACCCAATGCCTGAGCTTCCCCCATACAAATCCTCCTTTCCTCTTTATTTCAGATAGTGCAGATCCAATTTCATTCCAGGAAGTGTAATGCTGTTGTTATACAGATAGTGCGCCCGTATTTTTGGATTCTTCAGAACCAGATGCGGGGACTTCATCTCAAATTTCTTACGGACATCGTGCGAATAGTTCTCCTTAATCGTTAATTTTTTAAATGAGTGATCACCGATCAGCCGAGTCATATCCAGCACCATTCCATTGGATTTGACTTCTCCTGATGAGGTTACCATCACGCGGACTTTTCCTTGACCTGGCACATTTAAATCCTTATACAGTTTCAGTCCCTTGATTTTTGCGTTCATTTGAGCATTCGCTTGAGGAATTGCTTTTTTTTCACTTGTTTCCCCCACAGTGGGCAATAAGCGAAAGTCTGTAATCATAATCCGATCGGCCTCGATATTAAACCCTCCAACACCGGCAATGGGAACCGCCAACGCCACTCCACCCATATAAAAAGCGGACAGGAAAAACATCAATACAGCCATTGAAATCGTGATACTGGACCAAAACAATTTTCCACGATAATTCAACCAAACCACCTCATTCCATTATTTTTGTCTTCTTCGAACCAACCAAAGACCTTGGCCTATCACCCAGTGATAACGCTTTCAATTCATGGGAAATATTTTGTAAACTGCCTATATGCAACCCCATGAAATCGAAATTGCCTTTTATTGGTTGTTTCGAATTGTATAATCATTCTGATTTGTCAACAACCCTGAAAATAAAGGAATGAATTTCCCTATGTATAGGGGGATGAGATAAATGGAAAAAAAGAGTGCATTGGAGCTTTCCGTCTCCCTTTCTCACTGCAAGATCGGTTATCAGCAGTTCAAAGACAATTGTTTCTCTTTTTGCATAAACTTTTATTCATTATATTCACTATTTATTGTATAATTATTAGATAACGGATACGAACCGCATGGTTCTTCGATTCCCTCATAGATCCTGACATGTATCAGGATCAACTGGATGATTTACAAAGAAAGGAATTGTCTGGGATGCGACTTCCTGTTTTCCTATCCGCTCCCTGCATCTCACGATCCGAATTGCAGCAACTTATGGACGTGATTCATCAAGGGTATCGAGAGGGGTTGGCGAGCTGGAAAGTTAAACTCTCCACCTTACAGATCTCGGAAGAGGAAAAACAATCATTTTATGAACTATTTCAACTTCTGATACGTAATATGAATTTAATCCCTTCTGATTACGACCAGTTTCAACGGAAATTTGTCCAGTTTATCCGACGGCAAAAACCCTTATTGAACAACGCCCATATGGTGCTTTCACTGGGAATGTTCGAGGAAATTCTTATGGGATTGCTTTTGGAGAGCAAGATTCCCAACATCCAAACCTGCTATCGTTGGCTTCATTCTCTTATCATAACCCTCACCCTTGATTTTTTTCATGAAAAATCTAATGATTGCAAAAAATATCCATCCACAAACCCACACACCAACAAAACATCCAAAAAGGAATCCTTTGCCTCTCTACAAAAAATCGTCCTTCGACTGGATGAATTATTGTTAACATCCCGCTCCTTGGAGGAACTTCTGACTGACTCTGTCCGTTTCATTGCCCAGGTTGCTGACTTTCAGCGAGGAGCCCTGTTCTGGTATTCCTCTGTCACCCGAATTGTGGAAGGAATCTATTCGTACCAGGTAGATCTTACTCAGGTTCGTCGGGTTCGGGCTCAGGAGTCAAACATTCCAGGATTGTTATCAGCTATCCATAAAACCCGTCCTGTATATATGAGAGATGCAAAAGTTTTTTTCCCTCTTCAATATGTAAAGCAGTTTCAGTTGACATCCCTCTTGGTCACACCTTTACACGGACAAAACAAACAACCGATTGGATTCCTTTTATTGGACCAGAACGGAGACCACTTTGAACCCGATGTCGAAATCATTCAGTTGGTGGAAAGCTTAGTATCAAGGGTATGTATGGCTCTCAGAGTAAAATTATACGAACATTCCCCTGCTGCAAAGGAAAGCCCTTCATTCCAATCTCTTACACACAGGGAACAGGAAATCTTACAGATGATTTCTTATGGATATTCCACAAAGGATATTGGAGAACTGCTTTATATCAGTGAACATACTGTAGCAGAATATGCTCAGGCAGTCCTGAAAAAGTTGAATGCTAAAAACCGTCCTGAAGCTGTTGCTAAAGGAATGAGAATCGGAGTGATTCAGTAGCCGAGTGTATTAGATATGCATTCCGACAAAAGCTGCAAGCTATGCAGTTTCTCGCAAATGTATTCAATGATCTTATTTTGAGGTTATATCTTTGACTAAAACGGGAATATTCATAATAGAAGGCCGAATTTCCAGAAACTACTCACCACACTTTTCTTGACGAAGGGAAATACAACCGTTATCATTTCTAGAAACGTTATGCTTATCCTTCACCCCTGACACTGGCTTCCAGTTCGGTCCAATCAGCCGACATCCATTCCAAAGGCGGTGAAAACCATGACAACCTTGCTTCACTTTAATATGCAGGACGGAGACTGGGTAAAAGGTAAAACAATAAATGATGAGCTATTTCATGGATATATTGAGTCCATTCATCCCGTTGAGGGAACCGTAAAAGTTCGGATTATTCAATCGGATAATCAGTTGAACATCGGAAAAGTTTCAGACAGTACCGTTGATCGCATCCAACCACTATATACCGAACCTTTGGATCACGAAGGACAGATCCTGAACTGTATCGATCTCGCTCTTTCTTCGAGGGACAAAAAGTGGTTTATGGAACTAACCCATATCCTGAAGCGAATTCAAACAGAAAAAAACAATAAATCAGCATCTTAAAAGAACAATCGGCGAAACCTTGGAGGTTCGCCGATTGTTCTTTCACTTGCCTATTGCTTATGCTTCATACATTTTTCGTACTTTTTCCTGCAAGCCTTCATCTTCCAGATACTCATCATATGTGATCATCTTATCCACCAGACCTTTCGGGGTCATCTCAATAATCCGGTTTGCCACAGACTGAACCAATTGATGATCGTGTGAGGTAAACAGGATGGTTCCCGGAAACTCTTCTAAACCCTTGTTCAAAGCTGTAATTGCCTCCATATCCAAATGATTGGTCGGGTCATCCATAATCAGAACATTAGCACCAGAAAGCATCATCTTGGCCAACATACAGCGTACCTTCTCACCACCCGACAATACATGTGCCTTTTTCATCACTTCTTCTCCGGAAAAAAGCATTCGCCCAAGAAATCCCCGTATAAATGTTTCGGATTGATCCGCGGAATACTGACGCAACCAATCCACCAAATTGTGTTCCACACCATCAAAATAGGCGTTATAATCCTTCGGAAAATACGCCTGGGTAGTGGTAATTCCCCACTGGTACTCACCGGCATCCGGTTCCAACTCTCCTGCGAGAGTCTGGAAAAGCGTTGTTTTTGCCAAATGATCCGGTCCGACAAAGGCTACCTTATCCCCTTTGTTGATGGTAAAGCTAACTTGATTTAGCACATGCTGCCCTTCCACTTTCTTGGTAAGACCCTCTACCCGCAACAGGTCATTCCCCGCTTCCCGTTCCGGCTCAAACTTAATAAACGGATATCTGCGGGAGGATGGCTTGAGATCCTCCAGGGTAAGTTTCTCCAGCATCTTCTTCCGGGAAGTTGCCTGACGCGCTTTCGCTTTGTGCGCACTAAAACGGGCAATAAAGGTTTCCAGTTGCTTCCGCTTCTCTTCTATCTTTTTATTTTTTTCTTTGGCCATCTGCTGAGCCAACTGACTGGATTCATACCAAAAATCATAATTTCCAACATATAGCCGAATCTCACCAAAATCAATATCTGCCATATGCGTACAGACGGTATTCAAAAAATGTCGATCATGGGAGACCACAATCACGGTATTATCAAAATGAAGAAGGAAATCTTCCAACCACCGAATCGCCTGAATATCCAAATGGTTGGTCGGCTCATCCAGAAGCAATATATCCGGTTGCCCAAATAATGCCTGAGCCAAGAGAACCTTCACTTTGTCATTTCCATCAATATCTTTCATTTTCTTATTGTGAATATCCTCGGTGATCCCAAGTCCAGACAAAAGCTGGGCTGCCTCTGACTCCGCCTCCCAGCCATTCAATTCCGCGAATTCGGCTTCCAATTCCGCTGCCCGAACCCCATCTTCGTCCGAGAAGTCCGGTTTGGCATAGAGGCTATCCTTTTCCTTCATAATTTCATATAATCGTTCATGACCCATAATCACTGTCTCTAACACTTGGTTTTCCTCATATTGGAAGTGATCCTGTTTCAGAACAGCCAATCGTTGTCCAGGGGTAATGGAAACATCCCCTTTGTTGGGTTCAACTTCCCCGGACAATATTTTCAAAAAAGTGGATTTCCCTGCACCATTAGCCCCAATCAGACCATAACAGTTCCCTGGTGTAAATTTGATGTTCACATCTTCAAACAGCTTTCGCCCACCATATTGCAGGCTGACACCTTGCACCGTGATCATAAAATCATCCGTCCTTTAATCTGTAAACTCCCACCTATTGTAACATGGAGACCAAAGAGAGAATAGAAGGACACCCCTCTTCTATTTACTTTATATATAAAGGGAAGGAGGAAGCCTCTTTGTTTCGAACACATGGGATATCCTATGTTCAGATGGGATTATCCATGATGATCGTTGGCAGTCTGGTAACTGCCAGCAAAATGACCATGGAGCAAATCCCTCCTTTTTTAGCCAATGAATTCCGTTTTTTGATTGCATCCATTATATTTCTTCCGATGCTAGTTCTCAAGGAAGGCGGAGTTTGCTTTACTGAAAACCGTCCCCATCAACCGCTTTTATTCATCCTGTCTTTTTCCGGAACCTTTCTGTTTAATATACTGTTGATGTACGGTGTATCGTGGACCACTGGTGTAGAAAGCGGTATTCTCACCAGTGTCACCCCGGCAGCAGTAGGGATTCTCTCATTCCTTTTGCTAAAAGAGCGACTTGGTCTTTTAAAGATCACCGGCATTCTTTTTGTCATCCTTGGAACAGGAGTCATCCAGATTCCTGGAGCTGAAGCAGGAACTGCCGGACAAGCGCCCCACCCCGGTCTGGGCAATCTGCTCGTTTTGGCTGCTGTATTCAGTGAGGGACTTTTTATTACACTGGGAAAAAAGGCGACCGGTCGCGTCTCTCCATTATATGTTTCCACCATGGTAAGCGTTTATGGTGTTCTCTTATTCCTACCGGGAGCCTTATGGGAACTTCGCACCTTTGATTGGGCAGAGGTTACTTGGGGAGGATGGACTCTCATTCTTTACAACGGTGTGATCGTTACCGTTGTGGGATTTCTGCTTATGTATGCGGGTATTTCCCGGATTCCCGCCAGTTCAGCCGGAATGTTAACTGCTCTGATGCCTGTCAGCGCTGTTCTGTTTTCCGCCTTCTTCCTGAAAGAAACGATCACATGGGTCCACGGGATCGGGATTTTCGCAGTCCTAACGGGGATGGGATTTTTGGCACAAGAAAAAAACCTGCATCCATCTCTGAAAAAACAGAAACGTCAGGTTCAATGAAGGAAAAGAAATATGATTTAGTTGACATTCAGATAGACAAATAAAACAAACAGATCTATTGCCAGAAAAAATAGAGCAATGGAAGAAAAGACCAGGGTTCTCTCCCCCCTCAAGGCGGACATCCATCCATAGAAAGGAACAGAGACGGCATAGAGAACACTGAACAGAGTGGACTCTGTGATCATAGACCAGACCATGAAGAAGATCGTTAACCAGGCGGCTGTTTTTTTCAAGATGAGAAACAGCCTGCTTTTCCCTCTTTCAACTACCTTCCAATTGCCCAGATAATCTTCCCCCTTGGGGGCAAATCGCTCCGAAGAGCTGTATAGATACATCGGCTGATAATAAGGTATTTTTTTATCTTTCAATAATTCTTTTCCCCATACCAATCTCTCTTCCCCAAACACCATAGTAAACTCTCGCATCTTACCAGAATGGTGCGACACAGTGTCAGGATAACGGGGAATACAGGGATGCTCTGTATCAACAGAAAAAATCACCCGTTGCCCTTCCGTGTTTCCAAAATAATGGGAAGGTTTTAGTGTACGGATATTACTGAAAAAAAAGCGCCATATCTGTTTTCTCTGAACATTGGCCATACTGGCATCCACAGGAATCCATCCTTTATCTTCCAAAAACACCTCATTCCACGCATGCGGTTGAAATACATCCACAGCAAAGGTACCAAACAACATTCGGCAAGGAATCCCAATGGAACGGCACAAGGCAGCATACAGGGCAGAAAACTCGCCGCAGTCCCCTTTTTTTGTCTTCAAAAAATGAATGCTCCCCCTTTTTTTTACTCGAACACGGTATGAAAACTGACGGTAGACATATTGAAAAATCGCATAGGCTTTTTCTCTATCCGTGTTTAAACCCTTGCAAATATTGAGTGCTACATCCTTGATTTCCTGGTTAATCGTGATAAATGAGGTGGACCGCAAATACCTTTCTCTTTCCTCTGAAGTTAATGAAACCGTTTGATGGCTGGAAGGGGAGGAATGGATTTTGACCCGGTAGCGAAGCTTCAGTTTTTCTCCGGATTCCAACTCATAATACTCAATGGTGTTTCCCCCAGTATTATTCACAGATAAAGGATCTCGGTTACGTTGAAGCAACGTTGCGGTTTGGGCGTGATTGGTGGGAAGTTTGGACAACCAAACCTTTGTTTTTCCCTTTCTCCTGTTTCGAAACTGAAAATAATAAGTCACTTCCCGATCCTGGGCTTTTTTCTTACGCAAGTCCCAACCCCCGTTTTTTCTATTTTTGCTCAATCCTACAGACATTCCCCTGGCACTGTCCCTGAGGAATAATCGTCCGTCTGCTGGCGAAAAAATCATATATTCGTTGCCCAAGTCCCAACCAGACTCCCAGGTACATTACAGGTACTCCCCACCACAAGATCGGAGCTCGTTTCGCAATTTCAATCAGGCTGTGGATTCCATTCACGGTTTTTCCTTTTTTCAGAAGAACCATGTGCATTCTCTTTTCCGCATCTTCCGGCGAAATATGATATTTGGAGAGAACTTCCTCATCCCGAAAGGAAGCAACATCCATGACTCCAAACCAGTCCAGTTTTTTAATATTGTTGATGCTTCCTGTACACAAAGGGCACCAAGAATCATACAGAACAATGGCAGTAGCCTGCGGCGGTACAGACGACTCTCTTTTTTTACCAATCAAAGCCTGTATTCGACTCCTCCATGTTCGAAGCATACTGTTTAACATACGGTATTCCCCATCAGTCAACAACAGAAGTTGAATGCTAATCATGGTGGCGGAGAAAGAGATCAATCCCATAACGATTGCAATTCCCACATGCATCGAAATAACCCCAGCCATTGCCACATATTTCGTCCGTCGATTAAACAATAGGAAGGGAAAGGAAACCTGTACCAAGACGGTAAAATATGCTCCGAGAACCATGGCAATCTCAAATCCATGAATGAGATCCCGAAAGAATGGGTGGGTATATTCCCCCACTTGCAATATATAGTACAAGGCTGTTCCCTTCTGCCACAACTCTCCCATCGCTTTATGCAACCCGGAGGTTAAATATACCATGCTTACCTGAACAATACATGCCAAGATCGCTAGGTTATGCAGATAATACCGGTACTTTACCGCAGAAGCTTTTGTTCCAGGATCAAAGGTGGGACCCTTCTTCTTTTTCAAATAGGAGTCGATGGAGAAATAAGCGGTGGTATCGGCTACACACAAGTAGAGTAACAGAATCCGCATGATATTATCTCCACCGTCAAGAATCACCCCATTACGTGAGAAGATGGACCATGTAAATATAAAGTTGATAATGGAAATGATTCTACCTTTAAATCCTAAAGTAAAAAGGAGCGCTGCCAATATCCCCAAATGAAAGATTACATCGAAATATGCGACTGAATCAGAAAACTGATACAGGGATATTTTCGAACTGAGGGAAAGTTCCGTCAAGAAATCTTTATGCTGAATCATTCCCTGTGGTCCCCACAAGAAGTAACGTTGACTGTAGTGAATCAGATAGAAATAGAGAATCAGTAACCCAAAAGAGATTCTTAAGATACTCGCTCCCATTAACATCTGTTTCTTTTTATTCACTTCTTTTAACATTTTCAGCATCTCTCTCACCTCTTTCAATTAAAAGATAGGTGCAACATCCGACTGGTAAGGAGTCCATTCCAAGTTCGTAACCGTTTCCTTGGGTGTATAATCGCTTTTGTTCCGCTTGGAATAAGGAACGGAAGAGATTCTTTTAATCAATACCTGCGATTCTTCAATCGTTGCTGTGGGATAAAGGCTTTTGGCATATGCCTGTGCATATCGGTTTAACATTTTTTTACCCAGTTTGACTCGGAGGTCGTCCGAATCACTTTGGATAATATCTTTATATTTTTTCTCGTCCAATTTTTTCTCCTTCACCTTGTCCTTTAACTCATACACAATATCATTTTTACGCGTCATCGCCGTTACAGCGCCCCTTTGAATCCGCACCAGGCGATTATAAGGAGTAAATCGGTTTTTTTGATTCTTTTCGATCATAAAGGTGGTCAAATCAATCCATCCTGTTTTACGTATCTTTCCACTCTCTTCTTTCAGTTTCAATCTCACATAAATCCGGTTTTTTTCCGTTACAGGATCAGGGGCAAACAACCTCCAGTTTTGCGTGAAAAGTGGCTCAATATAACCGGATATCACGGATGAATATTTTAATTTCACCGGATTAAGGGGTAAATTGTATAAGGCAGTCCATGTAAAATGAAATACAAAAACCATTCCTGTCACAAGAAATAATATTTTTTTAACCAATTTCCCACCCTCCATCCATTTTTGCGGGCACAGCGGAAAAATTCCACTGTGCCCGCAGTTGTGAGATTAATCAAACACGACGTCCAGCTTTTCCTTCTGAGCGCTGCTCATGCTCTCAACCTCTTTTTTCTCACTTCCAAACAATTGATTTTTACCCCATTCATATGCATCTTTTCCAGCCTCTGCTCCAACGGCTGCGGCCGCCCCAGTCAATGCTGCCATTCCCACAGCTGCTGGGGTCGCTTCAGGCTTTACCACATCTTCCTTCGCTTGGGATGTCTGAATCGCCAATTCTTTAGACTCCATCTCGGCACTGGCGGACACAGACCCAGCAGCAGCACTTCCCACAAAAACGGACAAAGCCATTCCAGTTGCTAAAAGCTTATTCACAGAAAACACTCCCTTTATTGAATATTCTGTTTAATATATCCATATTTTAAAATTGACGATAGTGACAAGTCAATAAATTTTTTGTAAAGAAATATCATATTTCCAAAAATCCTGTCCATAGCTCTCTTACCCTTGTCAAGTGAGATCAATCAAAAATGACGTCTAACTTTCCTGATTTAAGTTTTTCCGGAGAGGTTTGATCACCGAGTTGGTCTTTCCCCCAATCATAAACATCCTTGGCAGCATCGGCGCCAACGTATGCGGCTGCTGCTACCGCTGGTGCTGTTGTGGCCATGAAAGGGGTCGCTTCAGGTTTTATCTCACCTTCCTTCTCCTGGGATGTTTGGATCGCCACTTCCTTGGTCTCCATCCCGGCACTGGCGGACACAGACCCAACGGCGACACCACCCATAAAGACAGACAGAGCAACCCCCGTCGCTATAAGCTTTTTCATAAAAATAACACCTCCTTTACTTTTTGATGCACTTCATATTTTAAAGTTTAAAATGTGACAGGTCAATAAATGTTCCGAAAATAATTTATTAAAAATAGATAATTATACAATCTTCTATATCTAGGATGTTCACCATATGGTTTATCAATGCTTAATAATCATGTTGAAAATGATATTCTCCCATATGATGGAACACAGAATATCCTTTATATGCCTGATCACATTTCATTCTATTGTTAATTATAGGGAGTGCAGTACTCTACTCTTCACCATCTTTTATTCGGACACAGCGGAAAGCCCCGCTGTGCCCGTAATTGTGAGATTAATCAAACACGACGTCCAGTTTTTCCTTCTGAGCGCTGCTCATGCTCTCAACCTCTTTTTTCTCACTTCCAAACAACTGATCTTTTCCCCAGTTATATGCATCTTTTCCAGCCTCGGCACCAACGGCTGCGGCTGCCCCAGTCAATGCTGCCATTCCCACAGCGGCAGGAGTCGCTTCAGGTTTCACCACATCTTTCCCGGCATGAGACGTTTGAATATCCAATTCTTTGGAATCCATTTCAGCACTGGCAAAGACAGATCCTGCGGCAGCACTTCCGAGAAAGACAGAAAGAGCAATCCCAGTTGCCAAAAGTTTTTTCACAGAAAACACTCCTTTGATAAAATTTTCAGTTATCTTGCATGTAAAATGGTAAACTACAAGAATCGACAAGTCAATAACATTTACAGAAATATAAGAATAATTTTATATTTTTTTATTGGATAATCCTATTTTCTTTTTGAGTATAATTATTTTCCCCCAGAAGAAAGTGTGTATATTTAGGGGTATGCAATTGAGACTTAAACCCTGACACTAAGTGTAATTCATACATTGAATAAAAAGTTACAAAGATAAACATGACATTTCAATTGATTTTGATTATGAATAATCATAAACTATTTTATATTCACAGTTAATCTTCTATTTCTTCAAAAGAGGTTGCAAGCGCTTCGATGGAGGGGGATAACAGATGTACATATACCGATTACGTTCTTTGTGGAATCAACTATGGAGAATGCATCTGGAAATCAGGAATGCACTTATGTTTGACTCGATCAAATCAGAGACAAAAACCCCTTCCTTTGGAAGGGTTCCCACAACATCTTCGGGTGCGCAAAAAAAAGACAAACCTCCCTATGGAACCCGGCAAAGAGTTGGCCTCCTATTGGGACCGACGATCTTTACCTTGGTATATTTCTGCTTGTCTCCTGCGGGAATGCCCGCACAGGCCCAGGCCGTGTTGGCTTGCACCTTGTGGATCGCTGTCTGGTGGATGACTGAAGCTGCACCGATCCCGGCCACTTCCCTGTTGCCGGTTGTTATATTCCCTTTGACTGGTGCGTTGGAACTGGATATCACTACTCGTTCATATGGAGATGAAAAAATCTTTTTATTCATGGGTGGATTTATGATTGCCCTGACCATGGAACGATGGAATCTGCACAAACGAATGGCCTTAAACATTATTTCTGTCATCGGCACCAACACAGACCGAATCATTCTCGGAGCTATGATTGCGTGCGGATTTTTATCCATGTGGATTTCCAACACCGCCACTTCCATGATGATGATTCCCATTGGAATGGCTATCATTTATCAGGTATCAGACTCCTTGAAAAAGGATAAAACGATCGATACCTCACCTGGACGCTTTCCCTTTGGCACAGCTTTGATGCTGGGAATCGCCTACTCCGCATCCATCGGTGGGATGGCTACATTGATCGGAACACCACCCAACGCTGTTTTTGCCGCTACCGTAGAAAAGTACTATGGTGTGGAAATATCTTTCGCATCCTGGATGGTATTCGGCCTCCCTGTTTCAACACTACTGTTGGTTGGTGCCTGGTTTTATCTGGTCAAGATTGCCTATCCTTTGAAAAGCAAAAATATTCCTGGCGGAAAACAGATGATCGAGAATGAAAAACGAGCCCTAGGACCAATCACAGTGGAAGAACGCTCCGTGCTTATCGTTTTCTGCCTGACCGCCCTGGCTTGGATTTCGAGAGATTTTCTATTGAAGCCACTTATTCCGGAAATCAATGACACGATGATCGCGATCATCGCCGCAGTCACCTTTTTTATCTTTCCAGCACCCAATTACCCAGGCACTTTCTTATTAAACTGGGAAACAGCAAAAAAACTCCCTTGGGGCATCCTCATTCTGTTTGGGGGTGGGTTGGCCATTGCCTCTGGTTTCAAAGAATCCGGTCTCGCCCAGTGGATGGGAGAACAGTTAACATTGTTGCATGGTGTGAATTTTATCTTCATCCTGGCGTTCATTACCATTATGGTGACTTTTTTGACGGAGATTACTTCCAACACCGCCACTTCAACGATGATGTATTCCATTATGGCCTCCCTGGCAGCAGCGATTCATGTCCATCCATACGGACTGATGGTGGCATCAGGACTGGCAGCCTCTTGTGCATTCATGCTTCCTGTGTCCACTCCACCCAACGCAGTGGTCTTTGGTTCTGGGTCTGTTCAAATCGGAGATATGGCTAAATCGGGCATCTGGATGAATCTGATTTCCATCTTGGTGATTCTTGTCTCCGTTTATATTCTGCTCCCCGCCGTATGGGGGATTGACTTGCAAACACCCATGAAATGACCAAAAACAGAAATGACCCTTTGAGAATCGAAGCAAGGGTCATTTCTGAGGTTCATGACAAAGTGGTGAGGGAGATATCGTTTCCGCATCTCTTTCCTCCAGCAAGGAAGTGGAAGGAGTCCGCTTCACCCCCTCCGGTCCCAACCAGCGAACAAAATATCCGCTAAACGGTTGGAACCTCCAGGGGTTCCGCTGGGTCGTCGGAAAAGGATGCTCCACCGGATATATCCCCCTCTTATTTATCTTTGTCAGCAGTCTCATTTCTGTTTTTTATTTATAAAAGCATGCTCATTTCTTCTCCCTTTTCCTTTTTCCATTCCAATTGGGTGTAATACATGGTTTGCAGCGACTTTTGAAACGCCTGTTCATCTCGCCCATCATAACACTGGGCCAATCGATAGGAGGCCCAATACTCTCTTTTTCGGTAACCATGTTTCCCCGCCAACGCCAGCGTTTTCTGATAAAATGGAATCGCCTCATCAAATCGATCTTGCAGACGATACTGATCCCCGTTTAACATGAACGCTGTACAAAGACGGGGAATATCATTGCAATCTTGTGCGGATTGGGTAGCCCGTTGAAGTACTTCGGACGCTTTTAAGAATTGCTGTTGAGACAGGTACAGACTTCCGAGTCTTAGATAAATGGTTGTAATCGATGTTCGATCCGTCAGCTTTTCTTTCAACTTCAATGCGGTATCAAAACATGACTGTGCTCGGTCAATTTCTCTTTTGGACATAAACACACTGCCCAATACCGTCCAGAGATCAAACATATAGTCATATTGTTTGTTTCTTTGTGCAAGATCCAATCCTTCCATTGCATATTGGGTAGCAAGATCATATACTTTGTGTTTTCGGAGTAGCTCTGAACGCAGCCAGTAACATGTCAACAACGATTCCATGTCATCTATGTCGGAAAGTTTTGTCCACATTTGTTCAATTATTGCAAGACTTTCTCCGATCCGTCCCAACCGCTCCAAGTAAACCGCCTTATTTCGATGAATGATAAACCACAAATGCGGACGCTCTCCATCCGGAACAAACGTATTCAAACCTTGATCCGTATATTTTAAGGCTTCATTCAAATTGTTCTCATAATAACTGATGCATCCCAATTCAACATAGGAAGCTGATGCAATATTGCATACAGTTTGAGGGGAGTGCTGACCTGCCAGTTGAATCGCCCGATAAAGGGACTGTTTCGCCTGATCCCAGTCATTATCAGAAAAAAAACACCGTCCCTTCAGATAGTATAAAGTGGGAGTCATTGGGTGGGAATCTGCCATGCTCAATTGATTTAACCGACGTAATGCCTCATCAATGTCTCCAGTTTGCCGAATCGTTTCTACCATTGCAAAATACCGTCGTAAGTCATCTGTTTTTTGTTGTTCACCCATCACCAATTCAGGGAGTCTTTCCATATCAATCTCCAATTTTTTGAGCAGATAAAAAGCACGCTCCTGATGAACATAAGGGATTCCCCTTTCAATATTGCTGATTGTAGCCGTGGAAATATGTTCATCAGCAAGGTCTTCCAACCTCAGGCCCTTTTCCTTCCGAATCTTTCGTATCATTTCTCCCATTTCATTGATCCCAAGCCCGGGCATTCTGTTTTCATCCCCCTATTCTACTCTCCAATTTATCTCCTGTAACCGTTCTTAAGCATAAAAAATAATCACTTCACTTACTTTTTAAAATATCTACTTTGTTGATCGCAGTAATAGGGTATTCATCTGATTTTTCGCCCTCCCCCTCTAAATACAATACACAATCCGATGAATTTACAAAAGAGAGAGTCGAAACTTAAAAATAAAAACAGGATAATTCATTCTAATGCAGCACAATCACATAAAAGTAATGCTCGTAACACTCTGATCATATTTCATTCAAATCCCATTACCGTTAGAATGATTGTGATAGAACATATTAAAATGAAAGGGATTGAATATTGACTAACTTACGTATTCGCGCTCCCTCATTTCTATTCATAAGAACCCACCCGATGAAAAGAAAGGAGGAGCACAATGAAAAAGGATATCTGTAAATGGATATTAAACACGCTATCAGATGAGGATCTTGCAGGCCTGACCCAGACCATGAACATCAAACTGGATGGTTTTCGACAAATTCATCCGGAACATGTGAAACGACTGCGTCCACGATTGATTCATCAAATGTTAAAGCCATCCAATTTAAAACTGGCCGGTTTAATGGCTGAATCAGAGGGCGACTTTGATAAGATTCGCCATATGAACCGACAAACGTTGTATGATCGGATGGCTCAGGGAGAAATGAAGCCCTCCCTGGTTCTTACCGCGTTGATCACCAGTTCGGAAGCCGAGCATCAAACCTTGGCTGAATCATTGTATGAGGAATTGTCAAAGAGTGGGCATTTGGAGAAGTGGCAACACCAATATAAACATTTGATCGCTGAATATGATACGGAAGAATTGGATAGTCAGTCCTATAAAGAGCAGATGATACAACTGAAACAAGAAGCCGAGCAGGCAACAAAAAAAGTTAAAAAGACAGAAAAAAAGTGGTCTGAACGATATCAACGTTTGCAGAAGGAAACCCAAAAGTTAACCAATGACTTGCATCGTTTGAAAGAGGAGAATAAAAAATTAATGCGAAGCATCCAACAAACCAAACAAGAACTGCAACAACGGGATAAAGAACTGGCAGAACAGAGGGAAAAGGATTTTAAAAATAAAAAGAAACTGGATCAGTTAAAAGAAAAAATGAGTGTATTGGAAGAGGAAAATCGGGAACTGCGAAAGCGAAAAAAGGGAACTGAACCGGAATCCCATTCAACCAGCTTCTCCGTCCAAACAGGGAAAAGGATCGTCATCTTGGGAAACCCAAAAAATTCAAAAATAAATCAACAACTAAAGCAATTTCCATCCCTGATCGTTGACTCATCGGAAATCGAGAGCATTTTTGAAGAAAACAAACTTCAAACATCCGATCAAATCTGGCTTTTAACGTATAATACCTCTCCACAAAAGCAATATTTGGTGCGGACGCATGTTGAAGAAAAGAACTTAAAGGAGTTTTCCAATTTTCAATCGCTCTACAACCATCTCAAAACATTGGCACAAGGAAGGAATGACAAAGTATGAGCCATAATCGCTGGGATACAGATATGGTCGGCGTATTGGCTGAAGAAGGGTTTGTAAAGGAACAGATCGGTAAAGAGGCTGTTTTTGTCAATTCGCAAAATGTGATTCAGTTTTATGTTCGATTAATCTCCCAACCCCCTGCCAGTTTCCCAGATCAGGAGTTGATCACTTGTTATGGGGATGCGCTTGAAGAAAAATGGGGATTTGAAGATCCCATTCATCAACATCCTATGATCCGGGAACAGGAATTAAGGTCTTTTCTCAAGGACAGTCTCATTGTATTTCACGTTCAAACGACTGGACTTCCAGGTCGAACTCAATTTTATGTGGGGACGCATTTAAGATTGATCGGCAAGACAGACCGTTTTCATCCAAATCAGTTTTTTGTTCCTCTTCCCGTTTTCAGCCAAGAATCGCATGGAATCACTTTTGAGGAATTTTTGAATCGACTGATGAACCAAAAGTATCTTGGTCATATAGAACATATCTCCAAAGAACCCAATGATACCCCGCCATTCATCTTGTGGAAAGACCCTGGTGAACATTTTAAGGTCCTTGGAGAATTCACCTTTCATCATTATGCATACGGGGGTTTTCGATATTACGGAGAAGACATCCGGATGATGGATATGACGACGGACTGGAGCCATCATTCCTATTTAAACGAACTCAACCTGGAAAATATTGCTTTGGTAACCAAAGAAGTTTGCCAAGAAATTTCGGATGCTCTGAAAGAAGCTCCTCCCATCAAACAGCAAAAAGTGAACGCCATCGAAGAATTGGATCAAACACAACAACAGGTCGCAGTCACTGTCCCAACGGAAACGGCAACTATTGCTGATAAGGAAACAAATTTCCTGGCTGATTTTGTACAACTGACAAAAGATCAGGGATTGTTATATGACGAAACAGACCTTTACAACTTCCATACAGCCATGAAGTCATCAAATTTGGTTATCTTAGCTGGTATGAGCGGAACCGGGAAGTCTTGTTTGGTTCAGACTTACAGTCGTGCTTTGGGATTGGAAGATCATCAACTGGCCTTTATATCCGTTCGCCCTGATTGGTCGGATGACACGGATCTGATCGGCTACACAGACATGCTTCACAAGGTATACCGACCAGGGGATTCCGGTTTGATTAATGTTCTCCGGGACGCCGCCAAAGAAGAAAACCGGGACAAGCTCTATCTTGTCTGTTTTGATGAGATGAACCTGTCCCGTGTGGAGCATTATTTTTCACAATTTCTGTCCGTACTTGAAAAGGAACACAATCGGGAGCTCCGTTTGTATAACGATGATCTCACCCAATGTTTGTACAACTCCACACTGTATCCGCCAACCATCCCCATTGGGGATAATGTTCTGTTCGTCGGAACTGTAAATCTGGATGAATCCACTTACCATTTTTCCGATAAGGTGCTGGATCGAGCCAATGTTATCCGCTTACATGTGATGCCTTTTCATTTACTGAAAGAACTGGAGCAACGAAAACAGACCGTTCATCATGCAAATCGAACACTTCCTGAAATCTCTCTTTCGACTTATCAATCATTCCAAAAAGAAGACCATCTAAATGGTCTTACCGAACGGGAATTGGAATTTTTATGGACTTGTCATGAAGCAATTCAACAGGTGAATAACAACATCGGTATCGGCCCCCGTATTGTCCGGCAAATTGGACGTTATTTAAACAATGTACCGAAACACGGCCCATTAAACCGACAGAATGCCCTGGATCTTCAAGTTGTCCAACGGATTGTAACCAAAATCCGGGGGCCAGAAGATCTTCTGTGCGATTTACTTGGACGTTACAACCGACAGACTGGAAAGGTGTCAGACAGTCCATTACTAAACATCCTCGATGATTTCCGGGATATTTCATTCTTTACAGAAACCCGAAAAGCCTTGCAACATAAGACGAAAGAGTTGGAGATCAATGGATATACCGTTTGAAATTCATTTTGAACAAAAGGGACACCAACAGACATTGGATCGGTTTTTTACAGACGAAACCGATTTTTACAAGCATACAGGGGCACTCATTCAACTGACTGAAAACATCCCTTTGACGGTTATCTTTCACAGCAATGATCCCTCTGTCCGTTTTTATATGGATGGATTGGACAGTTTACCTGAAACAACGGTTAAAACAGATCCAGAGGGTGGGATATATTTGTCACCCTCCCCCTATCCAGTCACGCTGTTTGATCCACGGGATGATGTCTATCCCTTTATCCCTGGTTATTACCGTATTCGTATATCCACCCATCAACAGTCTTACTATGCCGGATTACGCATTTTGCCCAAGCAAATCCAAGTGTCGCAATTGGAACAGATGCGTGAGGAAGTAGAACATGTTCTTCAGGGATTGGCTCTAAACTGGTATCGCAAAAATATGGTCAACCGTCCAATGGCAATGGACACAACGGTCCCTCCCAAATTGATGTTGCAATCCATGATGATTCAGCGTCATTTTCCAAAGGCCATTTCTGCGTTAAATGACCTTCGCGAAAAAATTCACTACCGCGTCCAAAAGGCATACAAAAACCTCCCTGTGGAGCGCTGCAAAGTGATTGACAATGTTACTGTTAAACAGCATTTGACACAACCAGCAAACACTATGACTTTAAAAACACCTTACCGAGTGATTGATGTCGATCTTCCGGAAAATCGACTGTTAAAACATATCACGCGGTCGATCACCCGGATGCTACATCAATTCAATGACAGTGCGGATCAATATCGCAAAAAAATCAACGATGAACTGGGATCCTTTTCTGAAAACAGTACAATTGTTCGCCAAAAACAAAACGTATTAAAAGATCTAAATGATACCCTTCGTCAAGCACATAAATTGAAACGATCCTTCCAGCGCATTCAATCTGCTCCATGGTATTCAAATATTTCGGATACATGGTCTGTCAATGTCTCCCATGTCATGAACAGTGACGCACGGTATCGGGCAATTTATCAGTTATACAGGGAGTGGAAGCAGAAAGATATCACCATTACTCTGGACGAATCCCTCCAATATCAATGGAAACGAACAGATAAATTGTATGAAATCTGGAGTATGATTCAATTGATTCAATTGCTGTCAAGGGAGCCTCTCGGTTACCGTCCGGTGAGCGGATGGATGGTTCATTCCGTTATGAACAACGGGACCATGCATATCCCCTCTCTTCCGGCAGGAGAAAAGATTGTGTTTGAAAAGGAAGAGATCCGACTTCATTTGACCTATGACGGTACTGTTCCCACAAACAGCAAACAAACCACGCTATATGGTACCCCGGTTTACACGCGAGGTACCAACAACCGTCCCGATGCACGGTTGGATATATACAAACGAGGCACCTATATCGGTGGGCAGGTTATGGACTTTAAATATCGTCCAAAAATCGCTGTCTGGAATCCGAATCGGATCGGAAATAACCGGCAAACCGATACCATGCGACAGCTAAACAGTTATGGATCTGATTTTCGTTCTCCATTCCTGTATACACCGGATTGGAAATGGCGCCAAGCCATTCGGGAGGTTTGGGCCCTTTATCCTGAACAACATCCAAAAGAAAGTGTGGACTACATTGAGGACCACAGCATTTGCCTGCTTTCGCTCAGCCCCGGTTTTCACAACCGTCATGTGGCCAAGCGGTTACAGCAAGTCATCGATCAACTGGTAAAGGAATACGATGCTTTCTGCGGTAAGTCAAACAATCCATAAGTATCAAAAAAGACCGTTCCAAGCTCTGCAAGGGAACGGTCTTTGAACGACTAATCTCTTTTTCTGTGCGTTTTTTCATAGCCAAATCCCCCAGCTTATCGGCATCCCAACTTTAGCCAAAGCAGCTTGCTCCTTTCTTGCTGACAAATATGTGCTACAGGGAGCAAACAAGAAGTTGCCAACTTGCATTTCTTGACTTTCCCTACCCGTATCTATATACTTTAGTTGTTCTTTTACATTGAAGGAGGATTATAAAAAGAATGATCTTTTCCATCAGACTGCGTTTCCCAACTTTGAACAAGTAAATAAATACGTTCAAAGGCTCTGCTTGTGTATGCAGAGTAACGGGATCAGTCTGTCCTTTTTTAAATATATAAAACATGTATTGAAAAAAAGGGAGGAGACTTGGTCTGCCTTTCTTTTTTTCATGCAAAAATTTGGATTAAGAAAGCATTCGTTAAGTACTGAAATCTTATTACCCTTTTCATCATGAAGTAAACCACATCCCTTTACTCTGTCACAGGCATCCTGTGATTTTTTGATTTCAGAAGGGATGAACTGATGATGAAAAAGGGAGATAAATACAACAAAAAAATATTCAATCGGGTTGAACCCCCAAACTTTTCAGGTCAGCATTTTATGCATAACAAGAAATTGTTAAATGAAATCGTCAACAGGGCAAATATCAAAACCCATGAAACCGTATTAGAATTGGGAGCCGGAAAAGGTGCACTGACGACAATATTGAATCAAAGAGCGAAAAAGGTACTAGCAGTGGAATACGACGCTGAACTTGTCAACATTCTTCAACGTAAAACAGCCAACAGTTCCAATACCATCATCATTCAACAAGACATTATGAAGATCCATCTGCCAAAAGAGCCATTTGTAGTGGTCTCCAATATCCCTTACGCAATAACGACTCCAATTATGAAAATGCTTCTAAACAACCCTTCAAGCGGTTTCCAAAGAGGAGCCATCATAATGGAAAAAGGGGCGGCAAAAAGGTTTACAGCTTCACATATAAAAAATTCGTACGTTCTAGCGTGGCGAATGTGGTTTGATATTCACTATATAAAAGAGATTTCTATATCTAATTTTTCGCCACCCCCAAGAGTAGATTCTGCCTTGGTTTTGATTATGAGAAAGAAAAAACCGTTTTTGTCAAACCAAGATCAGAAAGCTTTTTGGGGACTTGCAGAATATGTGATGAAATATCCCAAGGCGAAAGTGAATCATGTGTTAAGAGAAATCTTCACCACTCCTCAATTCAAACATTTAAAAAGAAAGCTAAACCTTGATAGTGAATCCATGATTAGCTCTTTGACAGAAGAACAATGGGCAATGGTTTATAAAACTATGATTCAATTTGTACCAAAACCTTTTTGGCCAAGATTGAAAAAGAAGAAACGCGACAGGTGACAAACCTTTCAAAAAAACTGTTCCAAGTGAGAGCTTGGAACAGTTTTTTGCTTTGAATCGCTTCTTTTCACACAAATGGTTACATCCGATAGAAAATATTCGGACAAAAGAGCCATCTTCGTTCCCTGACAGCCGATGAGTGCTCCCATAAAAAAACAAGCCGGCCAAAGCCGACTCCCTTCATCCCACAATAACCAGCCTGTGCTACCCTCCCCCCGGTTCAAGGTTAGCCTTTTGGGAAGGAACGGCATAACAGTCCATATTGAGATCAGCAGGCACATGACTTACAGGAACAAATACGAAAACAGTCACTGTCAACAGGATTCGAAACATGTTAGCTAATCTCTTCAAGGTCATCCTCCACCATTTCTTCTGTTTCCTTTTTAATATTATACATATTTTGCAAGCAAGCTTGAAATTCCTTGTCATCTAGAAACTCCCAACATTTGGCCATACGGAATAAAATCTTGCCCAATTTGTTTTTGTATTTATACTGATGGGCCAGTTTCTCTGCTTTTTGGTAAAAGGGAATCGCTTCACGGTATTGTTTTTGGATGCGGTGGAAATCACCCTTTATCACAAATGCATCCAATAAACGGGGAGCATCATGATATCGCTCACCAATCTGGATCGCCAAATCAATCACTTTTTCAGCCTCATTCCATCTTTCTTGGTGTATGTACAGAACACCCAGCCGGGAATACGTAAATGCAAAAAATTTCTCTTTTACCGATGTCCCTTTCAGGAATAATGCTAATTGAAAACAACGCTCAGCATTTCTCCATTCCCTTTTTGCCATATGGATGCTGGCCATAATCGTCCAGAGTGTAAAGATGGTATCGTGTTTACATTCCATGCGGGCCTTGTCCAACCCTTCCCGGGCGACCTCAATCGCATCATCATACTGGCCGGTTCGGTATAACAACTCCGCTTTTAAACAGTAAAAACCCAAAACCACCTGCATATGCCCAATTTGGTCCAACTCCTTCCATGCTCCTTCCACAACCTTTAAAGCTTCTCCAAACCGATTTAACCGTTCCAGATAGATCGCTTTATTTCGGAGTAACACAAAACGAAAGTGTGGCCGCTCCCCTTCTGAAACAAACGCTTCCATCCCATTTTCTGTAAAGGAAAGTGCTTCTTCCAAATTGTTCTGGTAATAGTGACAAAGCCCCAATTCTGTATAACTGGCAGCTTCTATATTGCTGTTTTCCAATGCATCACTTTGGCTGGCAAGTCGAATCGCATTATGAAAGCATTTCTCTGCTTTATGTAATTTTTTCAAACTATTATAACATTTCCCTTTTATATAATACATCACCGCTGCATAGGGATGAGAATCTGCCAGATTTAATCGATTTAATTCCTTCAGCGCATCATTTGGACTTCCGATATCATTCATGGTTTCAATCGACAGTAATTCAAACTCCAGATGATCCATTCCCTGTCTTTTATCCGCAAGTAAATCAGAGAGCTGATTCTGGTCTATATCCAACTTGTTCAATACATACATACATTTATCCAAGCTGACATGAGGTACTCCTCTTTCAATATTGCTGATCGTCGCGGGAGATATATTTTGATCTGCCAGATCTTCTAATCGCAGTCCCCTTTCCTTTCGTATATTTCGAATAATGGCACCAATCTCATTGATCCCAGGCTGCGTCATTTTTCTCACTCCCTCTTCCCCTTTTTTGTTTAAGGTGATTATATAGGATAATAAAAAAATCGAAAATCATTATTTTTTATGTCCTTTTGAGCAGATATGAAGCTTGTACAAATATACTCTTCAGTTCTTCGGACGAATATTACCTATTCGATAATATATCTGAATAGGATCATATCTGGGAAATCGACATCCCAGACATGCCCATTCATTATTGGTTTGAAAGATCATACCCTGTTTGAATGCCTTATTTCCGTTCCACCAATGCACAACACTCCACATGACTAGTATGCGGAAACATGTCCACAGGCTGAACGTTTCGGATCTCATAATCCCGTTCTTTCAAATAGGCGGCGTCCCGTGCCAGGGTGGCAGGGTTACAGGAGACATAGACAAGGCGCTGAGGGGCCATTTTCACCACAGCATCCAGAAGTTGCGTTGCGCAACCCTTTCGGGGAGGGTCCACAATAATGACATCCGGTTGAACCCCTTCTCCGGCCCAACGGGACATAACGGTTTCAGCCAGTCCAGCCTCAAAAAAGCTGTTTTTGATTCCATTTAACCTTGCATTGTTCCGTGCATCCTCCACTGCCTGTGAGATGGACTCCACTCCCAACACACGGGCCGCATCCTTGGCCAAATAAAGACCAATGGTACCAATCCCGCAGTAGGCGTCAATCACTGTCTCTTCTCCAGTCAGATTCGCCATTTTTCTCACTTGATCATATAAAACTTCCGTCTGTTCCGGATTGATCTGAAAAAAGGAATGGGGTGAGATGGAAAACAATACATGTCCAATTTTATCATGAATTACCGGTTCGCCCCACAGGATTCGGTTCTCCTTTCCAAGAACCACATTGGTCCGTTTCGGCTGGATGTTTTGGATCAACGAAACCAATCCCGAAACCCGCTCTCTCATTTCTTTTACCAGCCTCTTTTTTTGTGGAAGATGCGGACCCTTTGTAACCAAAACCACCATCATCTCCCCTGTGTGGACTCCCGTTCGTACCATGACATGGCGCAGAACTCCACGATGTTGCTTTTCATCATAAGGGGGGATGGCCAATTCATTCACCAACTCCTTCACCTGTTGAAGAACACGGTCATTTTCCGGTTGCTGAATCATACAGTGATCAAACTCCACAATCTCATGAGATCCAACTGCATAAAATCCAGCTTGAATCTGCCCGTTGCTTCCACCGAAAGGAACCTGAGCTTTGTTTCTATAATTCCATGGATCTTTCATGCCTAGGACAGGATGTACCTTCACATGGTCCAACCCGCCAATCCGGGCAAACGCATCCATTACCTGCTGACGCTTACTCTCCAATTGGGCAGAATAAGAAATATGCTGAATCTGGCATCCACCACACCGTTGAAAAACCGGACAGGGTACATCCACGCGTTCGGGGCTCACTTCGACCAACTGTTTCAACCGGGCATGAGCATAGGTTTTCTTCACTTGAGTCACTTTGGCTTCCACCTGTTCTCCAGCAACCGCCATGGGAACAAAGATGGTAAAGCCTTTATATTTTCCTACACCATCTCCGGTGTGACTTTGACCTGAAATGGTAAGCGTAATCTTTTGACCCGGACGCACCGGGGGTTTGATCTTTGGCATCTTTCCGGCTCCTTGTTCACTTGATCAAGATTTTATTTTATCAGTCTTTCACATCTGAATAAAAGATAGGATGATCCATCTACAACAAAAAGACTTCATTTCCTATTGGGAAGTGAAGTCTTCGTTTCAACCCATTCATCCCCTCAACGGATGCTTTTCCAATTTGGGTATCCATATACAACATGTGTCTGGTGGTGCCTGATTCCATCCCTTTTGGAACAGTTTTTCACTCGCCCGGTTCTCATCCGGCTCATAATCGGACACGGAACCCAGCGGGAGATCATCCGCCATCAGTTCCCCACGAAATTCAAAAACCACAATTGTTTCACCTCACGTTACCCATATTGCCCACAATTCAAAATCCATATGCCTTCATTTTCCCCCATTCAGAATCCACAGCGCAGTCATCTATTACCGCCATTTCGCAATCCACTCACCAGTTCTTTCACAGTCAAAAAGGTCTCTGCAAACCCCAGTTTTTTCCCCAATTGGGTAACAGATGGCGGTTCCAGATGAGCTTGATGGAGTACATCCTGCCTGGAAAAAACATCCCTTGTCAACCCATCCATCAAAAGTTTCCCTTCATTAAAAACCAATGTTCGTTCAAAGCATTCCGCTACAAAGTCCATATCATGAATAATCGTCATCACAAGCTTGTTTTGCTCCTGCAACCCCCGAATCAAATGCTTGATCTGCTCTTTTCCTGCATGATCCTGGGCAATTGTGGGTTCATCAAAGATGATAATCTCCGGGTCCATCGCCACCACAGAAGCAATTGAGACCCGCTTTTTTTCTGACAGACTCAGGTCTTGAGGATTCGTCTCCGACAGATGCCCCAGGCCCACCCTTTCCAGAGCCTCCCTCGCACGTGTTTCTGCCGTTTCTTTATCTTGGCCGAGGTTCAGGGCACCAAACATCACTTCATCCCGTACCGTCCCTTTAAAAATCTGCTCATCCGGATTTTGGAATACCAAACCGACCTTACGTGCCAAAGAAGCAACGGTCGCCTCTTTTACAGAGGTCTTTCCGATGTGGATCTCTCCAAAGTCCGGTTTTAAGAGGCCTTTCAACAGTTTGACGAAGGTTGTTTTTCCCGCACCGTTTTGACCGACAATGGCTGTGGAACGACCGTCCAGGTCAAGGGTGATGTCTGCAAGAACCGGTCTTTTCTTGTCATAGGAGAAAGACAGGTTTTTCACTTGGATCAGGGACATTTTTTTAACACCTCACAGGCCGCATCCAGGGTAACTGGGTACACATCTGAATCCTTCATCCGACAGTCCAACGCTCGGCAAACCCTGGTATAGACAGGGGCTGTCACTCCATGTTTCTCCAAATCTCCCCTGGAAAACACCTTGGACGGGATCTCAAAGTCCACCCGTCGTCCACCGTCTAACAATAAGACTTTATCAGCATATTGTGCAATCTTCTCCAGCTTATGTTCCACCACGATGACGGTCCATCCCTCATGGCTCAATCGCTCTACGGCCTGAAATACATCTTCTGCACCTTGCGGGTCCAACTGAGAGGTTGGCTCATCCAGAACAATCACTTGAGGCTTCATGGCAATCATACTGGCAATAGCCAAACGTTGCATCTGTCCTCCGGAAAGGTCAAACGGGCTTCGGTCCTTGTATCGTTCCATATCCATCATCTCAAGGGCTTGTTCGACTCGCTCAATCATCTCACTTCGCCTGACCCCGATGTTCTCCAACCCAAAGGCCACTTCTTCATATACCGTTTCTTTGGAGCCAGAAATTTGAGTAAAAGGATTTTGAAACACCATTCCCACAATCCTGGACATCTCTCGAATTGTACTTTTCTTCACTTCGATTCCATCAATGATCACTTTTCCTCCATAAGCCCCGCGATAAAAATGCGGAACCAATCCCACAAAAGACTGACACAATGTAGATTTTCCCGATAGATTGCGTCCAATCACCCCAATCAGTTCCCCTTTGCTGATTTCAAAAGAGACATCATGAAGGGCCAATGTTTCCGCTCCGGGATATCGGTATTTCAAACCATCCACAATGATTTGCTTCATCCCATCAACCTCCCGATGACAGCCAACCCGATAACCGCCCATATCCCCCATTGAATCGGTTTTGTGGCGATATACGACTTTTCTTCATACAAAAATGTTTTCTTTCCCTCTGCATGAAATCCCCTTACTTCCAAAGCCATCGCCCGCTCTTTCACATGAGTGAGAGCATTGAGCACAACGGGTCCAATCAAGGGTAAAAAAGCCTTGATCCTTACCCTCAGCCCTCCTTCTGTTTCCAATCCGCGAGAACGCTGCGCATCCATAATGGTTTTCATTGATACCATCATTTGCGGGAGGATTTGAAATACGGAATTCAGTACATACCCAAAACGCGGGGACAACCCTCTGCGCACAAGGGAATCCACCAAGTCGGAAGGTTTGGTTGTCAGCACCAGAATTAAAAAAGCACCAACAATGTTCATCACCCGCAGTGTAATGGTTAACCCATAAAGAAGACCTTCCTGGTAGAATGCTGCCGGACCAATGGTAAAAACCAATACACTGTTCGTTGGATGAAACAGACCTTGGATAATAATTACGGTAAGCAAAATCAAAAAAACAAATCCTATCATCGGCAAAGCCCTTTTAAAAACCTTACCGATCAGCAACAAGATGAGCCCAAACAATGCACCACCGAGCAAAACAGCGAAGGAAGGCAGAAGGATGGGGACAAGGATCGATGCAAAAATATAAATGACTTTATTGGTGGGGTGGATGTGATGAATGATGGAATCACGTTCTGTATAAAGACTGATGGAATTCATACTCTGTCACCTTCTCCATTGATCAATCCAATTCTTCCATTTGATTGCTCCTGCTGAAAAGTTGCGTGACACGTTGCGGCAACCCCCGATAGATGGCATAACTGCACAACACAACCAATACTTTATCCGGCAAGTCCACTACCAGCTCATCCAAAAAAGAAGCCAGCCACACAGAAGATGTTTGGGACATAACCACCGCAAAAAGAGCGTCCCCCCATAAGTTTCCGGTCTGTCCTCCCCAAAACACAATATTGAGCGGAGTGGAAACCAGCACAGCTGTCAACCCCACCACCAGTCCAACAACAATCGCTTTCCCCCAGCTCTGAATCCATCCTCTGTTTGCCATCACACCAGTAACCAGTCCGATAAACAGGCTGGTGATTCCATAGACAAATGAGATGGGGTCCACGGTTAAACCGTAAATGATATTGTTCACCACCCCGGAAATCGCTCCGATCACAGGCCCGGCCAACATACTTGCCAACACCGTACCAATCGCATCCAACCACAACGGTAACTTTAGCACTCCCGCAAACAGTTTACCGATATAATTAATGCCAACTGCCACCGGGATTAAAGCAAGTGCAACCGTTGAAAAATGAACAGATCCCAGCCCTTTTTTTACCATCTTCTTGTCTCCTCCTTGTTCCATTACAATCATTCACCGATGGGCTTTGGACAAAAGACTTCCAAATGCCCTCCCAGCATGCTCACCTGACCGGAAAGACTGCCTCCCCATTCCCCATCCAGGTTTAGTTTCATCGTTTCTTCCGGGGTAACCAGCAGTTTATTTGTCTGAAAATAAAGAATGTGTTCATCCTCCAAATGTTCCCCACGTAGAACTGCCCTGACCAAATGAACCAGGTCGGATAACCCCCCTTTACGAACAACCAGTACATCCAAGAGACCATCATTCATCCGGGCCTGGGGAAGCAGTTTATCAAACCCACCGATTGAACAGCTGTTCGCCATTAAAAGAAGTAGAATCTCCTCCTCCACCACCCGATCTGATGTCTGCAGATGAACCCTGAAAGGACGCAGAAGCTCACCGATTTTTTCCATCCCCTTGGCATAGTAGGCAATCTGCCCAAGCAAAGCCTTCAGTCGACTGGGAGCTTCATAAGAAACCTCTGTTACAACGCCTGCCGCTGCTGCATTCACAAAGTATTGATCCGCTATATTCCCCACATCAATCCAAGAGGTTTCCCTTGAACCGATAATATCACACGCTTTTAGCAAATCCCTAGGAATGGACAGAGCACGGGCCAAATCATTGCTTGTCCCACAGGGTAAAATCCCCAGGGGAGGACGTTGTTTTAGTGGAGAAAGACCATTGACCACTTCATGGACCGTTCCATCACCACCGGCGGCAATGACAACATCAAATCCACTCTTTGCCGCCTGTTCCGCAGCATCGACAGCATCTCCCGGAAAGCGGGTAGAATGACAGGAAGTTTCCAAACCGAAGTGTTCCAATCGGTCCAAAATACGTGAAAGATGCCGTTGAAAGATTTCACGACCTGCTGTTCGGTTATAGATGATACGCGCTCGTTTCCGCATGACGATTTCCTCCCTCACCAACCAACATATGAAACCGGACTTTACAGCATACATATGAAACCAAAGAAATCAAGGAGGCTGATGCAAGACCATGAACTCCCATCCCAACCGAAAACGACCCGACCAGCCCGAACATAGACTGAAGCCTTCCTCTTCCTCATCCATCAAGCCCGAATGGATTCATAAAGCGAAGGCTTCTCTGGCCCAAAGTCTGTTTGCTGAATCCATCATGTTCAGCATATCGAAACAAATCTCTTCCCTTCCGGGAATCACCCATCTCCACAGGCTGCAATCTATCCATGAGGTGAACAGAGAAACAGGAACGCACCGTTTGACCGCCAAAGGATGTCTGGAACGGATCAGCAGCGGGGATTGGCATGAGTCCAACCTGAACCATCTGGTTCAAAGTATGTACGAAGCTCGTCGTCATGACCGAATTCAACGCGGACAACTGATGGAGTTAAAACGATCTGTCCCTGTCGATGCACGAACAGCAGTGGAAAACTGGATTCATTGGCTCGATTACTCGGAAAATACACTCCAAAAAGCGATGGTATCCACTCAGGAGTTAATTGGAAAACAATATTGGAACCGGTTTATTCCCCGATAAAAAAGCCACAAGTTTTTGTGGCCTTGAGTGGTTGACAAACTGGGGTAGGGGGTTCGATTTCCGTCTCCGCATCTCTGTCTGCTGAACGGTTGGAACCTGCAGGACTCTGCTGGGTAATTGGAAAAGGATGCTTACCGGAAACCGCCCTCCTTTTTTGAAGCTGTTCAGAAGTGCCTAGGCCACAGGATTTTGTGACCTTTTTTCTATTCATGGTGAAAGTCGGCTGTATATTTTCTTTTATGGTATCACACTTGCTTTTTCTTTCCCAATGTATTCAATGAAAGGGGACGGAAATGCACGCTTTCCGCCCCATCGACCTTTACTTTGGCCCTAGAACAAAGCCTTTAGCCTTTTTGGACTTAATATTGCTGGTAATCGGCAGGTTTGCTGATGGACTGGGCCTGCTGAATTTGCTGCTGGGCCTGATTCAATTCCTGCACGGCCTGTTGCAACTCCTGCTGCTGTTGAGCGTTCATCTGGACACCCTGACTTTGTTGCAACTGCTGCACCTGTTGCTGAGCCTGTTGCAATTGTTGCTGAGCTTGGTTTAAAGCCTGCGGGTTTGCCTGGGATTGAGCCTGCTGTACTTGTTGCATGGCCTGACGAGCATTTTGCACAGCCTGTTGAAGCTGTTGTTGCTGTTGGTTCTGCTGTTGCGGCATAAAAACAAACGCTCCCTTATATGATTTTGGTGGGTGGCTAAAGGAAAACCCACCAAACCTATTGTGCTTCTCCTTAACCAAAATTATGCCGAAAGAAACAACCCGCCCAAAACGGACGGGTTGTGATATCTAGTGTTTGACGCGGCGCCGGGCTTGTAACGCAAAGTAAGCCAAAAAGAGGCTAACCAGTCCTAAAACGGCGTTATTGGATGCGACAAAGAACTGAATCATCGCATTTCCCACAAGGATCAAGCTGACCAAAACATACATTTTTCGGGAAAAGGGGTTCCCACGAAATTCAAATAGCACAACAAAGAAAAACAGCGCAATGACAAAAAAGTGAACCGCATTCGGGGGATCTTCCTGCAAGTAGTACACGCCTGCACCCAAAAAGGACAGAACAAAGACCCCATACAAAATCTGCATGTAAAACACCTCATTTATCCCCTTAAAGGACTCCGCCTGTCGGGGGATGCACCATCATCCGTCCATCTGCTTCAGGATCAATTCATTGACCATTTTGGGATTGGCTTTTCCTTTGGTCGCTTTCATCACTTGACCAACCAGAAAACCCAATGCCCGATCTTTTCCGTTTTTGTAATCAGCCACCGATTGTGGATTGGCTTGAATCACTTCCAGGACAATTTCTTTCAGTTTTCCTTCATCACTAATCTGTACCCAACCTTTTTCTTCCACGATGGAGGTGGGGTTCCCACCTTTTTCCATCAATTCCTTAAACACTTTTTTAGCGATTTTGTTGCTGATGGTTCCCTTCTCAATCAATTGAATCATCTCAGCCAGGGATTCGGGTGTAATCGCTGTTTCGTCCAGTGATTTTCCCTGATTGTTCAGATACCCCAATACCTCGGACGAAACCCAATTCGCCGCCGCTTTGGGGTTGGCCCCTGCTGCCACCACTTCATCGTAAAAGTCAGCTGTCTTCTTTGTTGCTGTCAACAGTCCCGCATCATAATCGGAAAGACCAAACACTTTTTTATACCGTTTTTTACGGGCATCCGGCAATTCCGGAAGCGATTGTTGCACGCTTTCTTTCCAAGCTAAATCGATTTGTAGTTGCACCAGATCCGGCTCCGGAAAGTAACGGTAGTCATGAGCTTCTTCTTTGGAACGCATCACTTTGGTCCGTTCCTCATTCTCCATCCAACGCATGGTTTGCTGAATCACGGTACCACCTTCGGCAAGCACTTGAGCCTGACGTTGTTCTTCATACTTCAGCGCGCGTTCCACATTTCGGAAGGAGTTGAGATTTTTCATCTCCGTTTTGGTTCCAAAAGCTTCCGTTCCCACCGGCCGAAGGCTGATATTGGCATCACAACGCAATGAGCCTTCTTCCATTTTCACATCGGACACACCGGTATACTGAAGAATCTGCTTCAACTTCTCAAGATAGGCTCGTCCTTCTTCCGGGGATCGCATATCCGGTTCGGATACAATTTCAATCAATGGTACGCCCACACGGTTATAATCAACCAAAGAACTGTTGCCGTCATCCAAATGGTTCAGTTTACCGGCATCCTCTTCCAGATGAACCCGAGTAATGCCAATACGTTTTTTCTCACCATTCAGTTCAATCTCTATCCAACCACTCTCTCCAATCGGCCGATCATATTGAGAGATCTGATAGGCTTTGGGTAGATCGGGATAAAAGTAATTTTTCCGGTCAAATTTGCTGACATCCGCAATCTGACAGTTGAGCGCCAGTGCCGCTTTCATAGCAAATTCCACTGCCTGCCGGTTCAATACAGGCAATGTTCCAGGATGGCCGAGACAAATCGGACATGTATGTGTATTGGGCAGCCCTCCAAATTCGGTGGAACAACCACAGAAAATCTTGGATTTTGTGGATAATTCAGCATGAACTTCCAGTCCGATTACTGTTTCAAATGAATTCCCCATCAGACTTCACCCCCCACCGCGTTTGGCTCGGGCAATGGTTCTCTTTGTTGTTCATAAGCATGAGCCACTTTCAGCACGCCTGTCTCATCAAAGGGACGACCAATGATCTGAAGCCCCACCGGTAACCCTTCGGATAAACCACAAGGCAGACTGATGGCAGGAAGGCCAGCAAGGCTCACTGGGATCGTGCAGATGTCATTTAAGTACATGGTTAATGGGTCAACCGTCTTTTCTTTCATCTTAAAAGCCGTTGTAGGCGCAGTCGGACCTACCACCACATCATACCGATTAAAGATCTTTTCAAAGTCCTGACGGATGAGTGTTCTCACTTTCTGCGCCTTGAGATAATAGGCATCGTAATAGCCCGAACTGAGGGAATATGTCCCCAGCATAATGCGCCGTTTCACTTCATCACCAAAACCGTTGCTACGTGTACGTTCAAACATATCCACAAGGTTTTCCCCTTCGATCCGGTGTCCATAACGAACGCCATCATAGCGAGCCAAGTTGGAAGAGGCCTCTGCGGGAGCCAGTAGATAGTAGGCTGCCACAGCATAATCCATATGAGGAAGAGAAACTTCTTCCACTACGGCTCCTTCCCTTTCCAATACTTGAAGGGCCCTTTTCACCTTTTCTTTGACGCCAGAATCAATTCCCTCTCCCATCCATTCTTGTGGAACGGCCACCTGCAAACCGTTGATATCCCCGCTTAAGGAGGAAAGATAGTCCGGCACATCCACATCTGCCGATGTGGAATCCATGGGATCATGACCCGCAATCGTTTGCAGGACATAAGCTGCATCTTCCACATTACGGGTAATCGGTCCGATTTGATCCAGGGATGAAGCGAAAGCGATCAGACCAAACCGTGAAACACGTCCATAGGTTGGTTTCAATCCAACGACTCCGCAGAAAGCCGCCGGCTGTCGGATCGATCCGCCCGTGTCTGAACCCAAGGCGAAGGAGACCTGGTTGGAAGCAACCGCTGCTGCTGAGCCGCCGCTGGAACCTCCGGGAACACGATTCAGATCCCATGGATTTCGAACTTCAAAGTATCCGGAATTCTCGTTGGAAGATCCCATCCCAAATTCATCCATATTCATCTTGCCGACCAGGTTAACCTGTTCCTTTTCCAAATGCTCCATCACTGTCGCATTATAAAGAGGTGTATAATTCGCCAAAATCTTGCTACCAGCTGTGGTCAACATATTTTTGGTGCTAATGTTGTCCTTAACCCCTAAAGGCAACGCAGACAAAGGAGTCAAATCACCCTTTCGCTCGTCCAGCTGCCTGGCTCGTTCCCGCACTCCTTCTTCATCCTTGTACAAAAAGGTGCCGAGTTGATCATCCGTTTCCCCAATTCGTTTCAATGAATCCTCTGCCAGATCGACAGCACTGATCTCCCGGTTTTTCAGTTGCTTATGTAACACTCTAATCGGTTGTTTCAGAAGCGACATGTTTTTCCTCCTTTACTCTTCAAAAACGGCCGGTACGCGAAACATTCCATCCTGTTTGTCCGGTGCATTGCGGAGCGTTTGATCCCTGTCGAGAGAGGGACGATTTTGATCCTCACGCAAGACATTGGCCATATCCAGAACATGACTGGTAGGCTCTACATTCTCTGTATCCAGCTCATTCAACTTTTCAGCAAACGTTAAAATATCATTCATTTGCCCTGTATACATCTGAACTTCTTCATCTGTCAGAGACAACCGAGCCAGTTTTGCCACATGTCTTACCTGCTCCTTGGAAATCGCCATGAAATTTCCACCTCATTTCCTACTGATAATGAAAGAAACAAAGCGGCATATTGCCGCAGATGATTTCGTAAATGGAATCGTCCTTTCCTAACAGTATAGCACAAATTGAATAACTTCCACCCCCTATCCGCAGTAAGGAAAGCTCTATGAAGAAAGGCTTATTTCTAACCTTTATTCACCCAGACATGATGCTGGAATCCCTATCCATCGATCCTGTGATATGATAGGAAGAGGTTGTGTTCTGAGGAGCTGGAACCGATTTCCCAGCCGACTGCCCCATAGGAGACAGAGTAAAAGTTTCGACACCTATGTAATGGCCAGGATTGCTCTAGTGGCTTTACATCCCTGCTGAGGTGATTCCGTGAAGAATATGAAACGTTATCTGCCGCTGGTATGGGCTTTATTTTTAGCATTTGCTCTTTTGTTCCATTTTTTTGTGACCTCTCTCTATCTGACACCGGATAATCCGGTTAAAAGCCGATGGTGGGATTCACTGTACGCATATATGGACCCACTATTCGCTCAAAACTGGAAATTTTTCGCGCCTAACCCCGTCTCTCAACATCGGGAAATCTGGGTCAAGGGTCGGATACGGAATGAAACCGGCCAATTTCAGGAAACAGACTGGAAAAATATTACCCGACCCCTGATTCGCCAAAAACAAAAACGTCGGATCGGTTCGGACCAGAAAGTGCACCGTTATTTTATATCGGGAGCTCGTTTATTCAAAAGTGACAAGGATTCAAACAAGAAAAAGGGAGAGTGGATGCTGCAACGAGTCGCTTCCACTGCTTTGAAACAAATGTTTTCCGAACAGGAGATCCAACAGATTAAATTTCGAGTGGTTACCAATACCTTTCCCCGTTTCAAGGAGCGACAAAAGGGGGATCACACCACCCCGCTCCACTTTCAGGAATCGGACTGGTTGGAGATCCAACCCATTCCATCGGGGACAGCTAGGGAGTGGCCCGAATGATTCATAGGCTGAATCACTTTCTCTCAACGAAGCGTGTGCTGATTGGTACCAGCCTGATGCGATTCAGTCTGGGAACAGGAATTTTATTTTATCTGCTGTATCACTACCAGGAACGTCATCTTTTATGGGGATCTGAAGGGCTTTGGCCCACGGAAAAATTCATGGAATCCAGTGGGGAACGAGGAATCATTACATTGTTCCATCTCTCGGATGCTCCTTGGTTTCTGGATGGTATCTACCATATCGGAATCCTTGCCGTCGTCATGTTTACCATCGGCTTTCGAACCAGACTCGCCACCATTTTCACGTTCCTGATCTTCTGGTCCTTATACTACCGAAATCCCTTTATCACCAATGGTGGGGATAATATCGTGCGCATCCAGCTTTTTTTCCTCCTGTTTGCCCAAGCGGGAACGCATTTTTCCTTGGATCGAATGCTTTCACAGAGACGAACCTCTTCCAAGTCCAGGTTAGAACCTTATTCTTCGATCCTGCACAATTTTGCAGTGCTTGTTATGATTCTTCAGTTGGTATGTTTGTATACCACATCCGGTATCTATAAGATCATGGGGTCGATGTGGCAAGGCGGAACCGCGGTTTATTATGCCATGCGGGTTCAGGACTATGTTTGGCCTGGGGTAAGTGAGTGGATCTGGCAATCAGAAGGGTTGATCGTCTTATTGACATACTCATCCGTATTGTTCCAAGTCTCTTTTCCCTTTCTTCTGCTCAACCGATACACAAAGTATCTGGCACTTCTGGGAGCCTTTTGCTTTCATACCGGGGTTGGCCTGGTGATGAATCTAGCACTTTTCTCTTGGTATATGATCTCTTTTGAATGGTTGTTACTTACAGACTCTGAATATCACCGTCTGATAAAACGGTGGAAAACGCTTTATTCCAAGGGAGTGTCTCTGGTCAGGCGACAAAATATGGAAAAAGAATCCATGAGGGAATGGGTAGGATGATCCAGATATATACCGTCTTCCCCTGCCTTGTCCTTTCCTTCCTTTTTCACTTCTCTGCCGAAGTTTGGGTGTTGGACTACAGATTTATGATTGGATCGCCAGTCGATCATTCCCACAGGAGGGTGTAACGAACACTGTTCGATTGAGCATCGAAAATCATAGATCTTTTCACGTTACCAAAGCCCCGATGAATCTCATCAGGGCTTTGGTAACGAATCATTATATCGATGATATCAAAACTACATCAGTGGACAAAGAAAGCGGCTCCGTCCTGCATCAACATTAAATCGTCCATCGGATCAGCGAGGAGGCTTGTACCAACCCTCCCCCAAATCCATACAGAAGAACTGTGTCACCCGCTTTTAGCTTGTCTTCCCGCAACCCTTTATCCAAAGCCAAAGGAATGGTGGCTGCAGAGGTATTTCCGTAATACTCCAGGCTATACAACGTTTTTTCCAACGGAAAGCCACTTTTTTCACAAATCGCCTCAATCATCCGCAAATTGGCACTGTGTGGAACAAACCAGTCCAGTTCCTTCAGAGTAAAACCACCAGCTTCCATCAGGCGCTTCATTCCTTGAGGAACGGAAGAAACAGCCCATTTGTACACTTCTCTGCCATTTTGAACAATATGACCTGTGTCATGAAGCTTTTTCCCATCCATCTGATTGGACAGTCCGGTTCGATAAAGGTGAATCCCTCCCTCCCCTTTACTGCTGGCATCTGATAACAGAAAGCTCGGATTGTTTTCATCGTATTCCAGGAGCATAGCACCCGCCCCATCTCCAAACAAGATACATGTGGTTCGATCGGTATAATCAATGGCTTTGGAAAGAGTTTCCGCACCTATCACTAACACTTTCTTATGCATACCGGAAGTGATCAATCCATTGGCAGCCTGCATCGCATAGACAAACCCTGCACATACGGCATTTAAATCCCATGCCCCTGCATGCTTAATCCCCAGTCGTGACTGAACCTGGCTGGCTACACTCGGAAAGGCGTAATCGGGTGTAGTTGTAGCAACCAGAATTAGATCTACATCTTCCAAGGATTTCCCCGAACGATCCATTAAGTCCTTGGCTGCTTTCACACATAGATCCGTCGTAAATTCCTCTGCATCTGCAATTCGCCGTTCACGAATCCCTGTTCGTGTCCAAATCCACTCATCACTGGTATCCACTATTTTTTCCAGGTCAAAATTTGTCATGACTCGCTTGGGTACATACGTTCCAATGGCTGTTAACCGGGCGTTAGATGCATGGTTACTCATCGATGTCTCCTCCCTTGCCGGTCTATTATAACATCTGATAATAATACCTGGTACTAATTATTTGTGATATAAATATCTACTCGTAAAAATGATATAATGAGCGCAAAATACCTAATTATTAACGAATATATAATAATTTCTAATTAAAATGTTTAAATATAAAATAAATGGTATCATTCCCTCTTTCATCCATAAACACACAAGGTAGAAGAAGGAGTGCTTTCAAAAAAATGAAGCATGCATTGATTACAGGAGCTTCATCGGGAATCGGGGAAGCTTTCGCCCGCTTATTGGCCACAAGGGATTATCATGTCGTATTAGTCGCCCGAAGGAAAGATCGCCTTCAACAGTTGGCCGACGAAATCGAGGGAAATGGCGGTTCCGCAACGGCCATGGTTGCTGATTTGGTGTCACAGGAAGGATTGGAGCAAACGCGGACGTTTATCCATGAAAACCAACTGGACCTTCTCATCAACAATGCTGGATTCGGGGTTTACAGTCCGGCCATCCATGTGGATGAGGAACAGGAACAGGATATGATTCAGCTTAATGTGAATGCCCTTGTCTCACTCACCCGAACAGCGCTACCGCAGATGATCCGACGGAATTCCGGCGGAATCATCCAGATCGCATCCACTGCCTCTTTCCTTTCCACTCCTTATATGGCCGGATATGGGGCAACCAAAGCCTTTGTCCTCCATTACAGCGAGGCTTTGGCGATGGAATTGAGAGGAACGGGTGTTACGGTGACCACCGTCTGTCCTGGGAGCACAGAAAGTGAATTCGCCACTCAAGCTGGGTTTCGACAACCATTTGCCAAACCGGCAAAAAAAGTTGCCCGTATGGGCCTGTCTGCGTGGGAAAAAGGACGTACTGTAGTGATCACTGGAGCGGAAAATAAATTTTTTACCACTCTGCCCCGGTTCTTGCCTCGCTCTTGGATGACCCGTCTTGTGGCTCGCGCTTTCCGTAACCGGTTATAAGAAGTCTTGAGGTTTTCAGCACTTGCTGCTCCCACCGCTATCTGGTTGAGATCCGCTCTGACAGAAACGGCCTCTGAAAACCCACGGTTTGAACCGTGGGATGAAAGATGGCTCAGAGCCTCCCTTTTAGGGGATAGCAAGAGCAACCCCGTCGCAGGACAATCGAATGTATGAGCGGTGCTCATCCCACTCGTAGCGGGCTGTGCCTTGAAAAGGTTATGGTATGGGGTTCAGCGCGAACGCATCTCTCCCGCTGGGTAGAGGGGGCTAACTACCCAAGAATGCACCTTCAGGCGTGTGGAGTCTCAATGCAGCCACTCATGAAGAGTAAGCGCCAGTGCCCCGCCTTTCGGTTCCACTTCCATCGAGTATTCTAGTCCATCTTTTTCCCACACATTGCGCACTTTCCGGGCCAACTCTTCAAACCAGGCCCGATCCGTATACCGAACGTCTGTAATCGTATAACGTGAATCATCCAGAAGCGTAATCTGCACAACAGGGTCCCAGTAAAGGGCGGCTATACATTCATAGGGAAGGTTGATCGGTTGATGACCATCAAGGATCACCTGATTCTCTTCCAATCGAACTTCCCGATACTGTGCGGCACGAATCCATTGTGTTCCATTCCGGATGGAATCCAACCCTATTTCGTCCGCCGCTTGAGCCAACATCTTTGCTCGCTCTGTATCATAGGGAAAGTTATACACTGTTTCTTCCGTTTCCACCTGAATCTCTTCTTCAAAGGAATCCAGGCGAATAAGAATAATATCCGAAAATGGAATCTGCTTCACTTTCCACCAACGCTGAATACGAAGCTCATTGTTATCTATATATAACTCTCTCCACCAAACAGACATCACAACATAGAAAAAAACACTAAAGACGCCTACAGCAAGAATGCCCAATGCTTGATCCAGCAACCGATCCAACAGAGTATAGGAAGCATAGCTTTTGTCTGCAAATGAAAGGATAATCCCTTGATCGGAAACAAGAGTAACGTCCAGGTTTTCTCCTTCCTTAATGGCTTTCACCAAGCCTTCCTGAGAAACAGGAAAGTAAGGAATCTCATAGGTGCCTTCTTTTGCAATCAATTGCTTTTCCACCAGCCCCAACGGGTGCACCTGAGCGGTTGTCACATCCCCAAGATGATCCTGTACTTCCTTGGTTCCCAGATAGAGGATTCCGATCAACATCATCACTGTGATGGTCAAATATTGAACTGGATGTTTCTTTCCCCAGTGTATTTTCCAAGTCAAGAGAGCCACTGCAGGAAGTCCCAGATAAAAATAGGACTCCGCCAACCAAAAAGGATAATAATCCGGAGTATCTAACAAACGCTGGTAGACACATACATACATGAGCGCCAACAGGATGGGAAGAGCAAAACAAATCATCAGCCAATAACCTACCCAACGATGCATTTGAATCACCTCCGGATCTGTATACCATTTATTTACTTTTTATTTTATTATATTTTTTTGAGTAAATCTATAAAATATCAACCGCTAATTTCATCGTTTTTATAAAAAGATTGTCGAAATAATAGAGAGAATATTAATTGTATCTGAAAAAAACAAAAGAAATCCCTTAAGGATTTCTCGCAAAATATCTCCGTTTTATTGGAGACTGAAGACAAGGTAGCGGAGTATAATTTCCGTTCTCTGCACCTCTTTCCTCCACAAAGAAGTCGAATCCCTCTGCTTCACCGGAAATCTTCCACTTTTCTAGAATTGACCTTTGTCAGCAGTCTCATTTTATTTTTGTTCTGCCAGCCACTTTGGAAGCCTGATTGCATCAGAAATCAACCAAAGGAGAAATGGTGAGATGACCAGCAATGGAGAAATGTTTAATCCTGGCAACAGATAAAAGAACAAACCGAAAGCCAGAAAAAAAGGACCCACCAAAGCCATCAGTAATCCGGTTTGGATTCTTCCCAAATAAAATCGATGAGCTCCAAACACACCCAAAAAAAGCCATAATCCATAAGCTGTGATCAAACGTTCCCGGTGGTTTCTTTCGGGTGTGTGAAAGTTTTTGGATTCCGCCATATGCAACACCTAAGTCAAATAGTCTTTCTCTATATCATACCAAAGATCGATTGATCCAGAGTATGGGAATTTTGACGCACCATCCACAAAAAAACTCCCTGGGCAAACTGATGTGCATACCCCTTAAGGTAGACACTGGAAACCCCTGAGACAGCGGAAAAGCTGGGAAATCCATGATGCGGGACGTTTGATACATCAATACAAACAAAAAGATATAGCTTTATCTTGTCTGCAATCATAGATCTGTTCAACAATGAGATTTATCGCCTTTCAGATCAGCCAACGAAACGACAATGCCTTGCTCCTTCAAACTTGGAACAAACCGATTCAAAAAAAAGGATGTGTCCGGAACCCTCTCCTTAGCGACCAAGGATTCCTGTCCACATCCCAAGCGTACCACGACATGCTTGATCGGGCGCAGTATGTCACGACGAGACAATTGCTTTGACAATGCCTGTTTTTTCCCACTTGAAGAAAGAAGCTCTCTACCCGTATGTTACCTCTCTTAACGTCTACTCCTAAAGCGAGTGACCTTTATGTCGTCGGTTTCGATCTAAACGACGAATGGACTCTTGTGGTACTCCCAGTTTTCCCGCTAGTTTCAACTAAGTCCATCCGTTTTCGTTCATGGTTTTGTACCGGACTTTTATTTTTATCTATATGAATCATGAGTTGGATTAAACAAGTCTTCTTCTGCATTTCTTACAATGGAAAAGTGTTCAACATTGTAATGGCCATGAAGCGTTTCATTATGATGCTTTATAATTTGTTCTGCACTTAGAACATCACTGTCCGTTGTTGAATGTCCATCACTTACTAATGTGACATCCAAACCACAAATCGTTGCTGTTCTGACTGCACTATCTATACAGTGCTGTGTTGCACAGCCCATAATAACAACATGTTCTATCTCTTTAGATTGTAAATGACTTAAAAGTTCCGTCCCATGGAAGGAATTCGTTGCAGCTTTGTCGAAAATCTCTGCCTCCTGAGGTACATTGATTTCATCGTGAACTTGAAATCCTTTACCTCTACCTTCAGCAACATCAAGATCCCTTACAAAAATAATTGGAATATTGTAATTTTTCGCCTTTCCGATCACTATATTGATATTCCTGATAAGTTGCTCTTTGCCAAAAACAGCACTTGCTTCCTGATTACCATCAATTAATTCTTGTTGGGCATCAATAATTAACAACGATTGGTTCAAATGATTTTCCCCTTTCAAATGTGGGGAAACGCCATAATTTTTTATTTAGCCGTATTCCCCTTAGTATTCTTCAGACCAATATATTTTTTGTTCGTCATAATATCTACCTCCTAAACAAAATGACAAGGCATTTGCTTTGACAGTGCCTGCATGGAAAGCTTCTTTTCCCACTTGAAGAAAGAAGCTCTCTACCTGTATATTATCCCAAATGTAGTAAAATTGCAAAAACGGATTGAACCGTGTTCTACATTGAACAGCGGGTTCAACTGAAATGAAACAATTTGACGCCTGTAGAATACAGGCGCCAAATTGTAGCTTAACATGGGGCTTTTTACACGTGTCTACAAATTAGGAACTTGACCAAACCCATGACAGTTTTTTATTAAACCTCGTACGCTTCCGCTTTCAGGATTCTTTTGGCAATGATACGTTTCAATTTCACTTCGTTAATCGGTTCATATCGGGTCAATTTCTTCAGGATGGAAAGCTGGGTACGCAGGGTATCTCCTTCCTCCATAGCCGTCAATGTATGCTTGGCCCGTTGTTCAATGCGCGGGAACGCTTCATAGACATAAGCCGTCGTCATATCCACCTTGGCTTGAGCCTTTTCCGCTCCCTCTTTCTGTAACGCTTTTTTCGCCCGTAAATAAGCACTTTCCATGGCGAAGATTTCAATCGCGATATCCGCCAGATCCCGGATAATCTCCTGTTGTTTTTCCAACTCCGTCTGATACTTCTCCACAGCCAGACCCGCTACCATCATAAAGATTTTCTTGGCATAGTCAATTCGTTCCGCCTCTGGCTCCAAAAGCCCCGGCTCCTCTTCAGAAAGCGTCGGCATCATCATCATCAGCTCTTCCTGAAGACCAGAAGCTTGCTCCATAAACGGCAATTCACCCTTCATCACTTTCCGCATCAGGGTGGCGGGAATCAACAGACGGTTAATCTCATTGGTTCCTTCAAAAATTCGGTTGATCCGGGAATCACGATACATATTTTCAATTTCATATTCCTGCATAAAACCGTATCCGCCGTGAATCTGGACCCCTTCATCCACCACATAATCCAGTACTTCCGAGCCCAACACTTTGGTGATGGAACACTCCAAAGCATATTCGGCAATTGCCTTGGCCGCCTCGGCACCTTCCGCATGATCCAGATGGGAAAGGCCTTTTTCAAAGAATCCTGCTGTACGGTAAATACTGCTTTCCAAAGCATAGGTTTTTGCAGCCATTACCGCTAATTTCTCCTGAATCAGCGGAAATTTGGCGATGGGTTGCTTAAATTGCTTGCGCTCATTGGCATACTTGGCTGAAATTTCGATCGCCCGTTTGCATGAACCAACACAGCCGACTCCCAGTTTATAACGGCCGATATTCAGGATATTAAAAGCGATCAGATGTCCTTTTCCGACTTCCCCCAATACATTCTCCACTGGAACTTTGGCCTCATCCAAGATCAGTGTTCGAGTGGAAGAGCCCTTGATTCCCATCTTCTTCTCTTCCGGACCGGTGGAAACACCTGGAAAGTCCCGTTCCACAATAAAGGCTGTAAAATGCTCTCCGTCCACCTTGGCATAAACGACAAAAACATCAGCAAAGGCAGAGTTGGTAATCCACTGCTTCTCCCCGGTCAAAAGATAATGCTTACCATCCTCGGAAAGTTTTGCAACCGTTTTGGCACCGAGAGCATCCGAGCCGGAACCCGGTTCCGTCAATGCGTAAGCGGCAAACGTCTCACCTGTGGCCAATCCTGGGAGATATTTTTCTTTCTGTTCCTTATTGCCAAAAAAGACGATCGGCAATGTACCAATGCCGACATGGGCTCCATGACTCAAGGCAAAGGCACGGCCCACAGCGAGCTTTTCTGTGAGCAGTGTGGAAGAGATCTTGTCCAGACCCAATCCTCCATAAGCTTCCGGCACATCCGCACCCAGCAAACCGAGCTCACCGGCCTGCTTCAGCAAATTGACGGTGTGGTCAAAGTTATGGTTTTCGATCTCTTCCAAAACAGGCCATACTTGATCCTTTACGAAGTCTTCAGTCGTCTTGCCGATCATTTTCTGTTCTTCATTGATCTCTTCCGGGGTAAAAACATCCTCAAGGCTATGCTCTTCGAGGAGATAGCTACCCCCTTTGGTAATGGTTTTTTCCGCCATTTCTTCATTCCTCCCTTTTTGGTATCGACGGTTAATTCACCATTTCAAACACACCAGCTGCACCCATACCTCCACCCATACACATGGTGACCAAACCGTATTTGCCTTTTCTGCGCTTCAACTCATTTAGAATGGTCACGGTCAGTTTGGCTCCGGAACATCCCAGCGGATGACCCAATGCGATCGCCCCGCCATTGACATTGACGATATCTGGATTAATATCCAAATGACGAATCACTTGAATGGCTTGAGAAGCAAAAGCTTCATTCAACTCCACCAAGTCAATTTGATCCAAGGTAAGACCTGCTTTTTCAAGAGCTTTTGGTACCGCGACGATCGGACCGATCCCCATCACATCGGGGTCCACTCCACCGACACAGAAAGAGCGAAAGACTGCGAGCGGTTGAATACCGAGAGATTCCGCTTTTTCCCGTGACATCACAATGACTCCGGCAGCACCATCGCTGGTCTGAGAGGCATTTCCGGCTGTAACAGAACCACCGACCCGGAAAACCGGGCGCAATTTGCTCAATGCTTCCAAAGAGGTTCCCCGACGAGGACCTTCATCTGTATCAAACGTAAACGATTCTTCATGTAACCGATTGTCATCGCCCACATACCGTTTTTTAACGGTTACTGGAACGATTTCATCCTTGAATTTTCCTTCATCAATGGCTTGAAGGGCATTTTGATGACTCCGGAGGGCGAATTGATCTTGATCCTCACGCGTCACGTTATAACGTTTCGCCACTTCTTCTGCTGTGTGTCCCATGGACATATACAGTTCAGGAGCATGATCCATCAACCACGGGTTGGGCGCCGGTTTGTACCCCCCCATCGGAACCATGCTCATACTCTCCACACCACCTGCAATCACGGTATCGGCAAAACCGGCCATAATATGCTGGGCAGCAAGGGCAATGGACTGAAGTCCTGAAGAACAGAACCGGTTGATGGTCATCCCTGCCGCCTTTGTGGGAAGTCCCGCCCGCATCGCAATCACACGGGCCAGGTTCATCCCCTGTTCTCCTTCAGGGAAGGAACACCCCATAATCACATCTTCCACTTCGTTTGAATCTAACTGGGGTACCCGCTTCATCAAATCCTGGACAACAAACGCTCCCAAGTCATCAGGACGGGTATCTTTCAACGAGCCACGGTTCGCTTTTCCCACAGCGGTCCGTGCCGCGGCCACAATGACTGCTTCACGCATACTCCTCTCCTCCTTCAGTTGGGTTTGGCATCCCCGGCACCCTTCAGTTTCTGAGGGGTTTATTTTTGGTCAACATATGTTGCATCCGTTGCTGGGACTTGGGTTCGCCTGCCAAGCTGAGGAACGCTTCCCGCTCAATATCCAAGAGATATTGTTCATCCACCAAGGTCCCTTCCGGCACTTCTCCTCCAGCCAATACATAGGCCAATTTTCCGGCAATCTTGTAGTCGTGTTCACTGATATAACCGGACTGCAACATCCCATAAGCTCCCAAACGCAATGTGTTGTAGCCCGTTTCACCGACCACCGGAATCTTTTTCGGTTGTGGAGGCTGATATCCTGACGCATCCAAGGCCAACACCTGTTGTTTGGCATCATACAGGAGATGATCGGCATTCATTGTAATTCCATCCTCACGGCGCAAAAACTTATAATCCCGTGCTTCCACAGCACTGGTCGAAACTTTGGCCATAGCAATCGTTTCAAACACATGATTCACCAGCGGCTGAAGAGAAATCCGCTCTTTCGGGTCCACCCCGTCCATCCAACGAAGCAACATCTCTTTGTTGCCGCCACCACCGGGAATCAAGCCGACGCCGGTTTCCACCAATCCCATATACAGCTCAGAGGAAGCTTGGATTCGATCACAGGGCAGTGAAGCCTCTACCCCACCTCCAAGCGTCATATTAAATGGCGCAGCCACAACAGGTTTATCGACATAACGGAGTGATCCCATCGCTTTTTGAAATTGTCGAACCATCAAATCCAATTCCGGCCAATTCTGATCCTGGGCCTCCATCAGAATAAACATCAAGTTCGCCCCAACACAGAAATTGGCTCCCTGGTTTCCGATCACCAGACCGCGGTAGTTGGCAGAAACTTCTTTAACAGAAGTGTGTATCATTTGGATAATATCTGCGGCAATGGCGTTTTTCGGGGAATGAAATTCCAGACATGCGACATCATCCCCAATGTCGATCAAACTGGCCCCTTTATTGGACCTGATCACACGTCCCTGCTCTTTTAGACGGGCCAAATCAATCGTTTTGGGATGCTCATCCACCGTTTGATAGTGACCGCCAATATGAAACGCTTTTGAAGCATCTTCTGTCTTTTTATAGAAGGACTTGGATCCGGAAGCCAGAAGTTCTTCGACCAACGGTGGAATCGTTTCTCCTTCTTCCTTCATCCGTGCCACCGATTTCTCCACGCCGATGGCATCCCAGAATTCAAAAGGACCGAGATCCCAGTTAAAACCCCACCGCATGGCCTGATCCACACTTACAATATCATCCGCAATTTCCGGAATCCGTTCCGCAGAGTAAAGAAGCACTTTCTTCGCAATATACCAGGCAAAGCGTCCCGCTGTATCATCCGCATAAACTAACGCCCGGAGTTGTTCTTTCATGGACTTCGCCCGTTTGGCCATCTCCAGAGAAGGTGCTTTCAATTTTTTTCTGGAACGGTACTCTTTCGTCTTTGGATCCAGAACAAGAATCTCTTTTCCTTTATCACTTTTTACCTTTTTAAAGAATCCTTCACCACTTTTGGCCCCAAGCTGACCCTTTTCCACCATCTCCCGAAGGAGCTCTGGCACTTCAAATACTTTTTTCTCATTAGGATCTTGCACATTTTCACGCACATTATCCGATACATGAACAAATGTATCCAGTCCGACGAGATCCAAGGTCCGGAAGGTGGCACTTTTTGGACGCCCCATTGCGCGACCGGTGATGGAATCGACTTCATCCGGACCCAATCCGTCTCTCAACATCTTTTGAAAGGTGATCTGCAATCCATATACACCGATTCGATTGGCAATAAAGTTGGGCGTATCCTTGGCATTGACCACACCTTTGCCCAGCACAGACTCGGCAAACGCTTTCATTCCATTGACGAATCGTTCATCAGTATCTTTTGTTGGAATGATCTCCAGTAACTTCATATATCGCGGTGGATTGAAGAAGTGCGTTCCCATGAAATGGGATCGAAACTCAGCCGATCGCCCCTCCACCATGTCGTGAATGGAGATTCCGGACGTATTGGAACTGACAAGAGTGCCCGGCTTCCAAACATTTTCCACTTTTTCGAATAAACCCTGTTTAATTTTCAAGTTTTCAATAATCGCTTCGATAATCCAGTCCACTTCACCCAGTTTTTCCAGATCATCCTCCAAGTTCCCAACCTCGATCAGATCAGCGGTCTTTTTATGGAAAATCGGACTGGGCTTCTCCTTATAAAGCCGTTCTTTTCCATTCCGAGCAATCCGATTGCGGACCACCTTGTCGTTTAACGTCAACCCTTTTGCCTTCTCTTTTTCTGTCAATTCCTTGGGTACGATGTCCAGAAGGACTGTGCGAATCCCAGCATTGGCCAAGTGACCGGCGATAGAAGCCCCCATGACGCCAGCTCCGATCACGGCCGCTTTCTTGATTCTCACCAAGAGTACTCCTCCTCTCAAAGGCCCTGTTGAATGAATGGTCATTCATTTAAAGGGTAGAAAAAAACCTCTCCATAATGTGGACAGGTGGAGGTAGGGATGACTCATCCATCCACAACCTCTTTCTCCCTACTTCTATTTTATTCTTCAAATATTATTATTGACCGTCTTCGGTCTCTTCGTCAAGGGTTTCTACTCAACTTTTTCGATTTGCCAGAAAATCGCAAATAAAGCGGGCACAAAGATGCCCGCTTTATTCATTCATTTTTTAAAGAAATCGGCGTTAATCTGAATATACTCCTTCTCTTCCTCTGGAACCATCTCTTCTTCATAAATGGCTTCCACCGGGCAAGCCGGCTCACATGCTCCACATTCAATACACGTATCAGGATCAATATAAAACATGACTTCGTCCGAATGAATACAATCCACTGGACATACTTCCACACACTCTGCCGCTTTTTCATCCTTACAGGGAGAAGTGATTACAAAGGCCAAATTAAATTACCCCCTTCAGTTTAATTGTCCACGAGTCCTTTCTCAGGAAAAATCTTGTTTCCGGCCCGCTCCATTCAGATCACATCTTTCTCCGCATATTATTCCCCGTCCAGTCCTGATTCAAAACGCTGATAGTGGAATGGGAGGAAAGGAACTGAAAACACAGATTTTTCATATAAGCGAGTTTTCACCTATACATTTAAGATAACAAAAAAAGGGGGGACTTGACGAGAGAAAAATCTCTCACTTTCCGTCCCACAAGCGGACAACCTCCTTACAATGATACTTACATCCCTTGCTGTTTGGCGTTTACTGTTTCACGCAATCCTTCCTCTAGCTCAGTTACTGGCAGGGAGCCGATATATTTTTCATATTTCTTTGTATCCAATACAAACCGGTGATTGTAAAGATAATACAATTCCACCATCTCACGCATATCAATATAAAACCACCCCATCCCCCGCAACATCCATTTGGAAAGTGAACGGGCAGAGAGCGATTTGTTCATCACTTGTTGCAGCTTTTCTACGATCTGATTTCTAGTATATGTTAAAAGCAGTAAATATTTTCTTCTGCTCAACGCCATGTATCCCCACTGTGGTGATGGCCGGGAAGATGATTTTTCGTTCCTGTAGCCAGCGAAGGACCCAGTGGATCAAGGGTAAGACATGATCCTTTTTCATTGCTCGTAGTAACAATGCTTTGGTCCAATAGCCGATACTACTGTAACGTGAAAGGATGATACCGTATTCCTCCCGGATGGTTTCCTCGATCTTGTCAGCTCTCTCCCGGAGAAGCTTCCCTCTCGATTCATCGGGGATATCATTCGGCACCCCGCCGAAGAAGCAATCCATACGTATAAGGTGGAAGGATTATTATGTCAGCTCGATATTTACAATAAAATGAAGAAATAATAAAAACAGGACTGTTGAAAACGATTTTTTGATGAATGCAAGTCGGCAATTGATTTTTGGTAATTTTCCCAAATATGCTATATTTTCTTCAAGAGAAAAGGAAAGGGGCATATAGAGATGAAAATAACACAAAACGATCATTTGCTTGATCAAGGCACATTCAAGGGTTGATTGAGGCGTATGGAACGGAAGATTGGAGATGTAAAAGTTTTATTCATTTCCAAGAAAACATCCTTGATGAAAGCTCGCCATTTCCCTGCTACTTCGCCGTAGAAGCCGAGAAAAAAGGATTAGCAAGATACATATTTATTGACTCTCCATATGACAAGAACGAATTGAATCGGCTAAGGGATGGTTTATATGAGTATATCCAGGTTTATCAGAAAATAGGGAAGAGAACGACATTCATTACCTTTTTCAAGCCATCTAGCAATAATCTCCAAGCTGAGGACTACAAACGTCAATTCTGGCACGTACTTCAGTATTTAGCTAATCATGACCCCGATCCTTGGCCGTCCGATATCCCCCATAACCCGGAAGACCCTAAGTGGGAATTTTGTTTTGCAGGGGAACCCATTTTTGTAGTAGCACGAGCTCCTTTTTATTCAGCAAGAAAAAGCAGATACACACCATATGCCTTAGAAATTACAATGCAGCCTCGTGGTACGCTTGATGATATCACTGGTGATACAAAAAAAGGGAAGCAAGTAAGAAAAACTATTCGGGAGCGGTTGAAGCAGTATGATCTGATTCCCCCGCATCCGGATATCGGGGATTACGGGACGGAACAGACAAGGGAGTGGATGCAGTACATTCTGCCTGATACCAATGAAGAAAGTGTTGTTCGGTGTCCTTTCACTAAAAAGGGGAGAGATTAATGGGTACCTTCTTGAGCTTTGTTTTACTCGGTTTGTCTCTATCCGTGCCTATTGGAGCCATAACGATTGAGATGATCAAGAGAGGTATGAAGCATGGCTTTACCCATTCTTGGTTAGTGGGTATTGGTGGAATGTCGGCTGATGTGGTTTTAATGTTTTTAATCTATTTTGGAGTGGCATCGGTTTTAACCTATCCATTGGCTAAGCTGATTCTATGGGTCGCCGGCTTCTTTGTTCTCCTATACCTAGGTTACGAGAGTATTAAAGAAGCATTTAAGGATGTGGATGTTGCTGTTCAAAGTAAATTAGATTCTAAAACATCCAAGGCATTCTTTTCAGGGTTCCTCATTGCCATATCCAATCCGCAAAATATCATATTCTGGATCGGGATATACGGATCGGTGCTGGCTTCAACTGTAGAGTCAGTTGGGGAAGGTAATGCTTTGTTGTATAGTAGCGCGATTTTTATTGGAATCATTGTATGGGATTTGTTTGTTTCTATCTCTGTTCATTACGGTCGCAAATTTATAAACCAGAAGTATATGAAATGGGTTTCGGTATCCGCTGGCTTTGCCCTTATCGGGTTTGGAGCCTTCTTTGGATTTCGAGCGATAGAAAGTGTAATTCACATGTTGTGAAGCAATGGGGTTTTTGCTAGGTTTTGGGGATGCGACGGTAATCCGGCCACCAGGCACCATCTTTTTAAGTATATCCCTACTCTAACTTTCCGCTTAGCGTAGGATTTTCTCAAATTGCTGGCGGAACCCCTTTTGAAGTAAATCCTTTGCTCCCCCAAACCCTCTTCTTTATATTGTGTCTATATCCATGTTATGTGATAATGAATTTATAAATACATAAAAGGATGGGGCATAATGTATCGAAAATTTCATTACTTGATTCCTTTTTTGGTCATTGCACTGGTTTTGGGTGGATGCCAACAATCGGACCCGCAAGCAAAAGAGGATACTGAAAAGTCGACCAAAGCTGAAAAATTATCTGTGACGGAAGTCATCCAAAAAAACCAAAAAGCACTTCAGGAAAACAAAGGAAGCAGTTATACCACGGAGGGCACACAGGATTTTATCATTGAGGCCAATGGTTCCAGCCAAAAGATATCCCAAACCGTGAAAATGGACATTAAAATGACCAATGACCCTGCTTCCGTTCATACCAAGGGAGCCATTCAAGGAAACGGTCAGACCATCGACATGGAAATGTATCAGGTCGGGGATGAAATCTACCAAAAAGCACCCAATAATCAATGGCTGAAAAGCAAAGGGGCTAATCTGCAAGTTCCCAAAAACCAGATGCAGAAACCAAATCAGACACTGAAACAGCTGATTGATCTGATTTCCGGAGACAAAAATGAAAAATTCGACTTTCTCTCCATGAAAGAAACAGAAGATGAATATCTCTTGACACTGGATATCGGTGATCCACAGAGTGGAAAAATTCATCAGGAGTTTATGAAACAGTTCAAGGCAGAAATGATGCCAGGTTTGAAGCAGAGTGGCCTTCCCGTTCAAGAAGACCGTATCAAATTTACAAAAGTGGAACAATTGATCCATATTGATAAAAAATCGTTTGAAAACTCCAAGACTGAGCAAACGGTCATTCTGGAGATTCCTGTATCTCAAGGTGACCAATCCAGTACGATTAAGGTGGAACAAGCCATGACAATGAAGCGCAACGGCGAGTTTAATGGAACCATTGAAGTACCCCAAGAAATTAAAGACCAGGCAAAAGAATTCACACCTTGACACTCCACACAGCTGAAGCCGTGGGATTCTTGGGAACTCCCGTCAATTGACAGGATATTGACCAAGCTCAACCCGCCAGTCCAGCGGTGAAAAGCCTCATACCTTCTTGCAAGATATTGATGGATGCATTGATGTCTCTGTCATGGTGAGTTTGACACTCCGGTCATGTCCACTCTCTTAGATTGAGGTTCTTTACCTCTTTATGGCGATGCCCACAGTTGGAGCATAGTTGGCTAGATGGAAAGGTTTTACCTACTTTAACAATGGTTCTACCGTACCATTTAGCCTTATATTTCAACATGGCTACAAATTCAGACCAAGAAGCATCGGTGTGGGTTTTCCCGCTCGCATTCTATAATTTAAAAACCGGCCTTCATCCAAAGAAGGTCGGTTTTCTTTTATAATGGTCTCACATCAACAAGATCAACTTCTTTGCAAGAGCTCTCTTACCTCCATCAAAATCTCACCCAGTCTGTTTTTTCCCATCCCATCTTTCCCGTCTCCCCAGTAGTGGTCCTTGTCCGTATGTTCCACCAAAACTGCCCTTTCCGTTTTCAAGAGGGCGTTTTTTAAATCAGGATGCTGGGTAAACGTCGCATAGACAGCTTCCTTCATCACCTCATCCTTAACCGCTTCCCAATCCTCTCTTAATGGAAGCTTGCGACTCCTTCCAATCCGTGCGGCATTCATGGGGGAGGACTCCCTCCGAATTTTCTCCTCCCACTCGGTCCCGGCAAATTTCTGTGCCTGAAAATAATGTTCCGAAGTGGGCCAGACCTTTCCCTTTCGTTTAATCGGATAGGGAGCAAAATTGGAAAAGAATCCGTATTGATCCTTTACTCTGTAAAATCGAATAATGTTTGATGACAAACCGGGTCCCCTCCCAATTCACTTTACAATTCTCTTCTCTATACGGATGGCAAAGCCGTCCCTGGCAACCTCTGTATCGGAAAATACAGCCTGAGCCTCTTCAGCCAAGCGCTTTCCCTCGTCCAATGAATAGCGGGGACTGATATGGGTCACGACCAAACGTCTCACCCCAGCAGCCAAGGCAAGTTCCGCAGCTTGAACAGAGGTGGAATGGAAATAGTTCCAGGCCAACGCTTCTTGATCGGCCGCGTATGTGGCTTCATGTATAAGAAGATCCACTCCATGAGCCAGTTCTTTCGCTGCCGGAGTGGGACGCGTATCTCCCAGAATGGCCAAATGTCTTCCTGAGCGTGATGGTCCCAGATACTTTCGACCATCAATCATTCGACCATCAGGAAGAGAAACCTTCTTTCCTTCCTTAATCTGTTGAACGTGCGGACCTGGCGGAACCCTTTCCCGTCTTAACCGCTCTGCATCCAACGCACCTGGCCCATCCGGCTCTTTGATCCGGTAACCGTAGGAAGGGATTCCGTGTTCCAGACGGGCGACTTGAACCCGGATTCCCTCGCACTCCAGATGGTCCCCATCACACACTTCTACAATGTGCAAGGGATAGCGCAGATGGGTCCCACTTACCTCCAATGAAGATTGGATAAATTTTTCCAATCCTTCGGGTCCGTACAAAGTAAGCGGTCTCTTTGCGTCCTGAAAGGAACGGCTCCCCAATAGACCTGGAAGGCCAAAAATATGATCACCATGAAGATGAGTGATCCAGATCCGACTGATTCGGGATAGACGGACGGATGAATGAAGAATCCGATGTTGTGTGGCCTCTCCGCAATCAAACAACCAAGTATCTCCTCCTGACTCTGTCCAACGCAGGGCAATGGAGGAAACATTTCGATCCTTGGACGGAACCCCGGCTCCTGTCCCCAAAAAAACAACTTCCATCTTTTCTCCCTCTATTCTATCGATCCATTTGTATTCGTCCGTAGGTTCATTTCAACAGGAACAAACGTTCGTCTCTTTTCCAGCCATACAATTGAATCAGCTGATAAGTCGCATAAACACCCCCATCAACATTTCGAAAGGCTCGCTTGTACCGATGGATGATCTCTTCCATTATGTGACTGCTCTGAAAAAGAGAGATGGGTTGATCATCCCCCCGAATCGCAACCACTCCCATTGCACGAATGGAATCCAATAATTCCCGTACACAGGAATAGCCAATCCGATGCCAACACTGAAGAGAAGCGAGATTACAAATTCCAACGTTTCTGTATATCTTTTCCCACTCCTCCATTGTGCGAAGGGTTTTTACTTTTTGACCATGTGCGATCCCAACCGCTTGTGTAATATGTTGATACACCCAGTCCAGTTCTTTCAGGGTATCCGGACCAAAAGCAGAGCACACCATAAAGCCTCCGGGTTTTAATCCATTCACCAGTTGCCGCAAGGTGGACTCAGCATGATGAAACCAATGGATAACAGCATTCCCCGCAATTAAATCGTACCGCTCCCAGTCCACAGAATGGATTTCAATATCTTCCATTTGGAATCTTACATGCGAATCCACACGTCCCTGAGCCAGTTTGATCATACCCTTTGCGAAGTCGATTGCGGTTACACAAGCATGGGGAAACCGTTCCACTAGCAATTGAGTCAAATATCCGGTCCCACAACCCACTTCAAGAATCTCCTTTGCTTCCACTCCATGTTCATCCAGTGTTTCGATGATCCGGTGTGCCATTCGCTTTTGAACCACAGCATGCCCATCATATTCCTGTGCATACCGACTAAATTGAGAAGCAATTCTGTTTTTCTCAGGCTTCACCTTCCACCGCTCCCTAACAAAAAATATTGAGCTGTGCATCAAACATCTCTTCCATATACAAAGGCAGGGAATACGCCTGTGGATCTTCAACGTACAGATTCCCCCAAGCACCCTGCCCTCTTCACCTGCACTGGATCATTCAGGCAACGTGATTCGCTTTCTTCCCAAATAGATCAACCTCACAGGTGAACACAACGTGTAACCGAAGGTGATTGCGTTTGGATGTGTTTGACTCCCAGTTCCACCCAGTTTTTCCGTCGCAAAGTCAACATTCTTCTCCTTCAATCTCAAACCCCATATCCCGGATCATTTGATGATCTTCTTTCACCAACTGCCCCTCTGTCGTTAAGTAATCCCCCACAAAAATAGCATTCGCCGGATAGAGAGCCAAGGGTTGAACGGTGCGCAGCTGAACCTCTCTTCCTCCAGATATCCGAATTTCTTTGTCAGGACACAGGAAGCGAAAAAGACACAGTATTTTCAAACATCGTCCAGGGTCCAGTTCATCCATATTCTCCAATGGTGTCCCCGGAATGGCATGCAGAAAATTGACTGGAATGGAATCAACGTCTAAAGATCGTAATTCATAAGCGAGTTCCACAATCTGCTCATTCGTCTCTCCCATTCCGACAATACAACCTGAACAAGGAGAGATCCCTGACTGTTTTACTTTCGTAACGGTTTGAACACGATCGTCATACGTATGTGTCGTCGTGATGGCTTCATGGTGTTCACGACTCGTATTCAAATTATGGTTATAACGGTCTACACCCGCTTCTTTCAGCCGTTTTGCCTGTTCATCCGTCAACAGACCCAAACAGGCACAAATCTTGAGATCTGTCTCTGCCTTGATCTCCTGAACGGCTTCACAAACCGAATCCAACTCCCGCTTTCCAGGACCTCTTCCACTGGCCACAATACAATAGGTTCCCGCCTTCCGCTTAATCGCTTCCCTTGCTCCTTCAACCAGCACCTCTTTTTTTAGAAAGGAGTACTTTTCAACCGGGGCATTCGAAACGATGGATTGGGAGCAATAGCCACAATCTTCAGGACAGAGACCGCTTTTGGCATTAAAGATCATATTCAGCTTTACTTTTTTTCCAAAATAGTGTTGCCGTACCCGATAAGCTGCGTGAAGCAATAAAAGCAATTCATCATCTTTGGACTCCAGTACACGTAAAGCCTCGTCCTTGTCAATCCACCCTCCCTCCAAGGCTTTTTCCGCCCATTTTTCCCATGGATTATTCACTAATAAATCAGACATATTATCTCCTCCATCCTAACATAAAATCATCCGCAGAATCGTCGAACAACCATTCAAATATGTAAACCAAAGTAATATAATAGGTTTACAATCGCGGCATGAGTATATCATGTAAACCATAAACCGTCAAAAAAAAACGCCCTTGCAGGGGCGTGAGAAAGACTGCTGAATAAAGACTTTAAACTTCCAATGAGTTGGAAAGCTCATACCCTTGCAGGGACGTCATTTCTATTTCTTCAGTTGAATCAGCGACTTGGGTTGAATCGGTTGATTGTTGATTGTAATCTCCACATTTTCTGGAGAACCGATCTGAATCCACAAATCGCTCTTTATATCAGACTCTTGAAATTCAACGGTATCTCCAGCTTTTTTCAGTGTCACATCTTTTAAATAACGATCATTTGCCTTTTTTGTCTCGCGAATCTGTACCCAACTTTCTCCATTGGATTTAATATGAATGGCCACCATACCTGGTTGGCTTACTTTGTATTCTCCAATCTGCTTTCCATCACTCCGCACCGGCTCAACCTTTGCCAGCTTGGTACTTCCCTTATCATCCTGAGCCATTTCGGTTTGTTTCGGTTGCTCCTTTTTGCTGTCCGCACTACTCTTGGTCGACCCTTCCGCACCACTGTTAAACATCCAAACAGAAACGGGAACCACCAAGATGATGGAGGCCACTGCCGTCCAGATCTTCCATTTTCCATTGGAGGTACCCGTTTTCTTTTGTTTGGAGCGGGAAAGCCTCCTTTTTTCTTTCTGATTCTCTCCTTCTACATTCAATACCTCTGTCTGTTGATGGTCCATTTTCCGTGACCGGGATGGCAGGCTTCCATCCAATGGGCCTTCCTCTTGACCCGACAAAGTGGGTTGTTCGCTGAATTCCTTTGGTTGGTTTTCTTCTTCCGGCTCATCGTTCTCCCGTTTCAACGCCGGCATCTTCAGGGTTTCGGTTAGACGGGAAGAAGACTTTTTCTGCGACCGGGATGGCAGACTCCCGTCCAATGGGCTTTCCTCTTGACCTGACAAAGATGGCTGTTCTCCAGATTCTTTCAGCTGATCATCTGCTTCCTGCTCATCATTCTTCAGTTTCAATGCCGGCATTTTCAGGGTTTCGGTTAGACGGGAAGAAGACTTTTTCTGCGACCGGGACGGCAAACCTCCATCCAACGGGCTTTCCTCTTGACCTGACAAAGATGGCTGTTCTCCAGATTCTTCCAGATGATCATCTACTTCCTGCTCATCATTCTTCAGTTTCAACGCCGGCATCTTCAGGGTTTCTGTCAAACGGGCAGCCGACCACTTTTTTCCCTGAGACTGTGACCGGGACGGCAGACTTTCTTCTTCAATAGAGGAATTGCCTGATCCGGAAACAGGTTTTTGACTTTCCTGATTCCCTGGGTTGATTGAACCTGATCCGCTGGAATGACCCATTTTGGACTTTTGTATGCCATGAAATACAGAAGTCTTTTGCAGACCTTCCGCTGATGACTGATTCCCCGTTTCCTGATTGACAGGCCGAAAAACACTTGTCTGCTGTCCGATCGAATCATTGGTTTGATTGCCATTTTTTCTGCAATCATCTCCGTCCGGTATTGGACGATATTTTTTCAGTAAGTTTGTAGGCTCCAACCCCACAAGTTTGGCATAGGCTCGAATATGTGACCGGACATAAAATGGACTGGATATTTTGTGAAAATCCCCATTCTCCAACGATTTCAGTGTTACTGAATCAATTTGGGTCTGTTCCCTTATATCTTCCAAAGACAATCCTGCCTCTTCCCGGGCTTGTCTCAGCTGGGCGCCAATTTCTCTTGACACTCAAACCACCTCCGCTGTCAATTCCGGTTAACGACTACTTAAATCCTTCCCGATTCACTTGCCCAGATCCTGTTTATCCGTCAAAAAAGTTGTACAGGCGGTGGACATATTCACTGGGCTGAACTGTCAGTTATTCCGGATCATCAAGTCTGGGTTTTCCTACATACATACGATATACTGGTAAATAAACACTTACTTTGCAGGAGGGATCTCTGTGAACTGGCTAAAGCAACTGGGAGCCAATATCTATCTCTTCATTCTGTTGGGACTGATCTTTCTCCTACTGTTAATGGGAGGAATCAAAGTTTTTGGCTCCGGTTAACAAAAACTCATTGCTTACCGTGTTCCCAAAGCACCGCGAGAACGGACCCAATGCCCCAATCCCAACAAACAAAAAGAGATCCACACAACAACCAGAACCCAAGCTCCCGCAAGGTTCCAACGACCCATATCCACTGCCAGATAGATGGCAGTGGGCACTGTTTGGGTTTTCCCTGGAATGTTTCCAGCCACCATCAGTGTCGCACCAAACTCTCCCAGCCCTCTGGCAAACCCCAAAGTGTAACCCGCCAACAGCGATCGCCAAGACAAAGGAAGCGTAACCTTCCAAGCCAACTGCCACTCTCTTGCTCCCAGCACCCTTCCGGCCTCCAACAGCTCTTGATCCACATTTTCCAATCCGGTTTTCACCGTCTGATAAACCAATGGAAAAGAGACGACAGAAGCTGCTGCTACTGCTGCCCACCAATGAAATATAAGTGGTTGTCCCAACATCCGCTCCAGCAACACACCCAGCCAGCTCTCCCTTCCCAAAATCGCCAACAACCCAAATCCGACAACTGTTGGAGGAAGAACCATCGGCAACATCACAACGGTTTCCAAAAGCATTTTCCCTTTAAAACATCGACCTGTCATTATCCAGGCAAAAACCATAGCGGATAAAAAGGTAAGAATACTGGAAGTCATCGTTACCTGAAGAGACAAGAATACAGGTGACCAAAAATCATTGGCAATCATGGCTATTCAGCAGGCACTCCTTTAAAGCCGTGTTTTTCAAAAACATCCTTTCCACGGCTTCCCTTCAACCAACGCAAAACACTTCTTGCCTGTTGTGGATTGTCTGCACTCTCAACAATTGCAGCGACATAAACAATCGGAGAGTGGAATTGTGAGGGAACCGTGTCCACCATTTTGACATTCGCCTGTTGAACATCGCTCTGATAGACAAGCCCTGCGTCCACATTGCCGGATTCCACATAAGTCAAAACCTGACGAACATTCCCTGCTAAAATCATTTTGGGATGAAGCTTGTCCCAACGGTGACTCCTTATCAGATACTCTTTTGCATATCGTCCGGCAGGAACGGTCTCCGGTTCGCCAATCGCCAGCTTGTCCACTTTGTCAGGATAAAGATCTCGAAGGTGCTTAACCGGATAAACTTCTCTGCCCTGTTTTTCAGGAACAATGAGCACCAGTTGATTACTCAACAATTCCGTTCGGGTAGAAGAGAGGATTCGTCCCTGTTTCTCCAGCCTGTCCATTTCTTGTTTGCCAGCCGAAAGAAACAGGTCGGCAGGAGCTCCTTGTTCAATCTGCTGACGAAGTTTACCCGATGAAGCAAAGCTTACTGTCAGATCCACATCCGGGTGTTGAGCTTCATATTCCCTCTCCAGCTCACCAACGGCGTCGGTCAAACTGGAAGCCGCCAAAATCACCACTTCCCTGTCATCCTTGTTCCCTGCACATCCAAGCAACAAGAAACAACTGCATAACAGAATGAAGATAAAGACTGGGATTCGCTTGGTCAACTCTAACCTCCTCTCGGTGACCCACCCGCGAACAAAGTAAGAGTTATATCCTGTTTATCATATCATTTTGTACACAGAAAAGCACTTATTTAAAAAAAACTATCCAGAAAGACTATGATTTCTCGTCACTTTAAACATAAAGTTATATAGAAGCGGATATGAATTCAAAACATCCCCGCAATCACCTTTTTTAATATGAACCCCAGATTTTAAAACGGAAAAACCCGGTTTAGACTGGCTTTCAGCCTTCTCACTCTGTCTACGTCCCGTCATCCAGCGATTTACAAGAAAAATTTCAGCTTTTGGATCATCTTTTAGAAAAACAATACAAATAAAAGACCCTTGCTCCATCCAGGAACAAGGGTCAACGATCAAGTCTTCAGGGACGGACGCGAGTTGCTTTTACAAATCCCCAATCCAACCAACGATCACTCATCTCATCATAGCGAACACCACCAGGACCCCATGTGTGAAGGAGCTTTCCATTCCCAGCGTAGATCCCGACGTGTCTAATTCCAGATCTGCCTTTCAGTTTAAAGAAGACCAAATCCCCTTTTTGCATTTGGCTTCTGGGAACCTCCACACCTACTTTGGACTGCTGTCTTGATGTTCGGGGAAGTTTTACCCCATGCTTGGCAAACACATACTGCGTAAAGGAAGAGCAATCAAATTTCCCGCTGCTTGGGTATTCGGCGCCAAATTTGTAGGGAACGCCCAGATACTTTTCACCGGTTGCAATCACTTGATCGCCAAAGCTATCATTCGCTTCTTCTTGGGTCGTTTTCTGCTCCGGTTTTGGTTGTTCCGTCGTTTGCTCTTTTACCGACTCCTGAACCGGTTGTTGTGCCGGTTGTACGGATTGTGCCGGCTGATTTGCAGAAGAATCCTCCTGCGAAGTTTGTTCTTTCTCCTGATTGTTTTCCTGTTTTTGAACCTTCTGCTTTTGAACCGTGGGTGTTTTACCTTTGAAAGGAGAGTCCAAACCCACCTGTGAAAAAATGTCTTGTACCATGCGATGGGCATTTACATTATTGGAACTGGCAGCATGCGCTTCCCCGGTAAAGGGTACGGTCGTGCCCACCAGGACAACGGCAGTAGTTGCAAGAATTACTTTCTTCAATCGACTTATCTGTCTCATCATATCCTCCCTTTTCTACTGATTTTTCTACTGATCTTTCATGTTCATCGATATCCTAGCATAGATCATCCGGATTATTGGGAGGAAAATCATTGAAACAAATCCATTTCATAGATTCAGGGTGATTTTCACCTATTACGGGCAATTGGACCAGATTCGTCTGAAAACCTTGAAACCATCCCATCTATTAAACATGCAAATATATATATAGCTCTTTTCAATTCCATATAAAGGATAGAAATGTAAAAAAATATATATAGAGTTTTCTCTTCTTTTTGTGTGCAATCTGTGTATGATATTGGGTATGGGAGGGAATGAACGGTGAAAAAAATTGATTTGGTAGAACAAACCCTGTACCGGATTACAAAAAACAATCAAGAAGGCACGACTGCAGAGGAAATTTCCTCTCTCCTTCACATTGATCGCTCCACTGCCAGTCGCTACCTTAACCAACTGGTTCAAATGGGAGTCGTTGAAAAACACCCCGGCCGTCCTGTTCGGTTTTCATCTCTTAAGAAACCTTCGGAAACGTTGAGCCGACCAAATATTCTTAAACCTGAGGATCAAGAAAGCCTTCAACCGATTGTTGAAAAAGCGAAAGCTGCTTTGTTGTACCCTCCACGGGGATTGCCCATCCTTTTGTATGGTGAAACAGGAGTTGGAAAGAGTTATATGGCGGGTTATCTGGCAGAAGTAACCGCCCAATACCTCGGTCACGATCTTCCTTTTGTTTCTTTTAACTGTGCAGAATACGCCCAAAACCCCCAATTGCTGATGGGACACCTGTTCGGAGTCAAGAAAGGAGCTTTCACCGGCGCGGATACAGACCGATCCGGTCTTGTCCAACAGGCCAACGGGGGGCTTCTGTTTTTGGATGAAATCCACCGACTGCCTGAAGCCGGACAAGAAATGTTATTTCACCTCATTGACTCCGGCTATTATCGGCGATTGGGGGAAAGTAAACAACGAAACGTCAATATTCTCTTGATCGGAGCAACTACGCAGCCTCCCGATCACGCCCTTTTGCCAACGCTTTCCCGCCGATTCCCGGTTAAAATCACACTGCCCCCCCTTCGGAAACGAAGCCGCCAGGAAAGGGAACAACTGGTAAACCTGTTTCTCTCCATTGAAGGGGAACAGATGGGAGCAAGGCCGATACTGGAGCCGGAATGCCGGGAAGCTTTTTTGACATATGATTGCCGGGGAAATGTCGGACAACTGAAAAGTGACATTCAAATTGCCTGTGCCCAAGCATTTCTGCGTCGGCTCCATCGAAATGAACCCACGGTCACAATTCTTCCCGATGATCTCCCTCATTCTGTGCGTTACATAAAGGATGGGGACTCAACCGATGAGCAACCCTCCCTTGGCAACTCCTTAGCGGAGAAACCCCCAAAAATGGATCAATCCTTTTATGACCGGTTGGTTCATTTTCAACATGAACTGGAGTCCAAGGGTCTGAGCGCATACGAAAAAGCCCGCAAACTGCAACAGTTGGCAGAACCCTTTGTCCAATCCCGCATCGATTCATCGCAATTCATCCCTGCTCCCCCAAAAAACAGTCTCTTGGAAGCATCGCTGATGGATTGTTTTCGTAAGGTATGGAACCAGGTGGAAGCACTTCTTGAACGAACGATCCCTCTCTCTTACTTAACAACTCTTGCACTTCATATTCAGGCTTGGGTGAAAGCGGGAAAGCCGGCTCGAACAGATGAAGGGAATCTATCTTCTTCTCCCCCTCCCTTCCGTGAAGCCGCCGAACTGATTGCCCAATCACTCCTGCCATACCTTTCAGACCCCCTTCCTGAAGTGGAGGTAAATCGAATAGCCAGACTTCTGCAACATGGAGTGGAAACCCCTGAAAACGGACGAATCGCCGTATTGGTCGCCGCTCACGGCGATGCATCGGCCAGCTCGATGGCGGACGTAGCCAATGCCTTGATGGGAGAACAACACATTCACGCAGTGGATATTCCACTGCACCAACCGACCACGGTCGCTTACAATCGGTTGGCAAAAACCCTGCGGGAAATCGACGAAGGACATGGAGTCCTGATGTTGGTTGATCTGGGATCACTCACCACGATGGGAGAATCGCTCAGCAAAGAAACCGGAATCGCCGTTTCAACCATTGCGGATGTTCATCTGTCGATGGTGATTGATGCCGGACGCAGGTCCCTTCTTCCGGGATGGGATCTTCCCTTACTGACAGAAACCATCCGCAACCGTTCAGTTCAGCGAATTTCTGTTCATCAGGATGATTCCAAACAAAACCTGCAAAAACGTCGTTTGATCGCAACCGTTTGTCTGACTGGGGAAGGGGCAGCCCTTACTCTTGATTCCTGGCTACAGGAACATCTGTCCACCGTAGACGATGATGTGGAGATCCGTCCTGTTCAAATCGACCTTCAAAACCGTCGCTCCCCTCTGTTGGAACACTTGCGGGAAAATCACCAGCTTCTTGCGGTCGTGGGAACGGTGCAACCGGATCTGCCCGACGTCCCCTTCTTTCCTGCCTGGGAATTGCTTCAGCCTGAGGGAGTCGCACGACTGGAAGATTTATTGAAAAAAACGCGGGATGATCGAGAGACTGAAAGTGAGGAAACCTCATTGCAAGTGGAGGAAATCCCCACCCTGGTGGAGCAAGGTCTGATGGAAACTACTTCTCATCTGAACCCTCGACTTTTCTGTAGAATTCTCAAAGAAACGATGCCGTCCGTACGTCAGGCAGCAAACCTGGACCCTGCTCGTGAGACAGGCCTCTGGATGCATTTGGGAGCTTTAATGGATCGGCTTATCCAGGGAGAAGTGCCTCAACGTATTGCACACTCTTCTGAAGAAAATCAGATTCCCTTTGCCCTGATCAAGGCTTGGACAGACCTTCTCAATCGGCTTTCCTCCGCTTTTTCAATCTCTTTTCCCGATGGAATGGCTGAAGATCTTTCACGCCTTTCCGTCATATAACTGTGTCAAAACTTCTACACACTTTTTGTGCAAAACCATGTTTCACTTCGCACACTGATTCCTATTGGCGAGATATGTTGAGTTGGCATGATTTTTGCATTATATTTAAATGAGGTTTGGATGAGGTCTGGCAAATCATCCGTCTGAATGACACTTTTTCAGCGGGTCATGATAGGAAAGAGCCTATATTAGTCAAAGTGGAACGGACTGGGATCGCACTTTCTTGATTCCACAGGGGGAATGTACCATGAAAAAACCCCTACGGGTGCTCATCATATGTGGATTGGGAGGCACTTCCCATCTCCTGGCGAAGAAAGTGAAAGAAGCGGCTCAACGACGCAACATTTCGTTTGATGTGGAGGCAGGCAGCATTTTGGATTTCCGAAATCGACTCACCCAATTTGAGGTTCTTTTGCTTGAACCTCAAGTCCGCCATATGAAAAAAGAGTTACAATCTGTTGCAAAGAGGGACGGCATTGCGCTAGGAGCCGTAGATCCTCGCTCTTTTGCAACGATGGACGGAGATGCCGTACTGGACCAAATCCTTCACCTTTTGAAAGCTGACCTGGAAATCAACCAAGGATGATCGCTGGGTTTCGCTTTCAGTTCAACCCATGTCACGCTCCGATTTTATCGGCTCCCAACCTGGTTGAAATAAATGAATGATGACCTTTTTCCCCGGAGTTTGACATGAAAAACTAACGGATAAGGAATGATGAATATGTATCAGGAAAACGTAATCATCCAAAACGAATCCGGATTGCATGCTCGTCCTGCGGCGCTTTTGGTCAAGGAAGCTGGAAATTTTTCAAGCGAGATTCAACTGGTTAAAAACGGAAAGGAAGCAAACGCCAAAAGCCTTCTGGGCCTCATGTCTCTTTCCATCCAAAAAGGGGATGAAATCACTTTAAAGGCAGAGGGTGAGGATGCAGAAAAAGCCGTGACCACGCTCCGCCAACTGATTGAATCCGGTTTCAATGAATAACCTTGAGGGAGGCAGGGAACGTATGTCTGCGAAGCATTTAAACGGCATCGGGGCCTCTCCGGGCCTGGCGATTGGCAAAGCTGTTCACTGGCGGAAAGAACAGCCCCAAACTGAAATCTACACTGTAGAAGACACCGATCAAGAAATCTCCCGATTGGAAACGGTTATTCGCTCAGCAAAGGAGCAAATTGCTCACCTTCGGGAAGTCACAAAGGAGCGGATGGGGGACAAAGAGGCTGCCATCTTTGATGCCCACCTTTCATTCCTAGAAGATCCCGCATACATCGATGAGATGAAAAACCGAATCCGTGATCAAAAGAAAAACGCAGAAGCGATTTGCCGGGAAGTTACGGATGAAATGTCCAACATGTTAGCTTCCCTTCCCGATGAGTATATGAAAGCCAGAGCGGATGACATTCGGGACGTAGGCCATCGGATTCATCTGCTTCTCGCCGGAATCGCCCCGTTTGATCCCTCTCTTCTTTCACCGGGGAGTATTGTTGTGGCGGAAGAACTGACACCATCGGATACTGCCCAATTTCCACCTGGAATTGCCGCCATGGTAACCGCCAGGGGAAGCAAGACAGCCCATGCAGCCATTATGGCCCGAACACTGGGCATCCCAGCGGTTCTCGGTTTGGGAGAAGAGTTGGACAAGATTCAAGACAACGATATATTGATCGTCAATGGAGATGAAGAATATATCATCGTAAACCCTGACCCTGACACAGAGCAAAAAGCGCAGGGCGAGATGGAACGTCAGAGGGAACTTCAAGAAGCGGCTTTGAAGAAAGCGGATACAGATGCTGTAACGTCTGATGGAAAGCGCATCCAGGTCTTCGCCAACATCGGCAGACCCGCAGATGTGGACAGTGCATTGCAGAATGGGGCTGAAGGTGTCGGTCTCTTTCGTACTGAATTTCTGTATCTCGAAAACAGTCAATGGCCTACTGAAGAAGAACAGTATGAATCCTATCGAACCGTCCTGGAAGCATTTGGGGATCGACCCGTCGTGATTCGAACGCTGGATATTGGTGGAGACAAAAACCTTCCCTACGCTAAACTGCCGGAGGAAGAAAATCCGTTTCTCGGTCATCGAGCCATTCGTTTCTGCCTGGCGAACCCTGAAATCTTCAAAACCCAGCTTCGTGCACTTTTACGGGCAGGTGTCCACGGAAATTTATGGATTATGTTTCCGATGGTGGAAACGGTATCTGAAATTCGGCAAGCCAAGAACTTGCTGAAAGAAGCTCGAAAAGAGTTGGAAGATGAGGGGACCCAGACGGCTGAAAACATCAAAGTGGGGATCATGGTTGAAGTGCCCGCCGCTGCAATCATTGCCGACCTCCTGGCCAAAGAGGTGGATTTTATGAGTATCGGCACCAATGATCTCACCCAATATACGCTTGCTGCCGATCGGGGAAATGAGTTGGTTGCACCCCTGTATGATGCGATCCACCCTGCTGTCCTTCGTCTAGTGCGCCAAACCTGCGAAGCGGCTCATCAAGAAGGAATTATTGCCGGTATGTGTGGAGAACTGGCCGGTGATCCCAAAATGACAGAAGTGTTGGTCGGTCTTGGGCTGGATGAACTCTCCATGAGTGCTGGAACGATTCCAAACGTAAAGGAAAACATCCGACTGATCGAGACGGACAAAGCCAAACGCCTATCCGATCAGGCACTGACGCGAAACAGCTCGGAAGAAATCCGCTCCTTGGTGGAAAAGAATCGGTAACGCTTTTTAGGTGACGCCTGTGCAATATACAGGATGTCACCTGTTTTTTGGCACGAAGAAAACGCCTCCGCTTGGTTGGAGGCGTTTGGGCTTCAGGGTTCAAATCACTTTTTTGACATGAATAGGCATATCCGGCTGGATCACCTCGATGGGTCCATCGCCACGCTTCATCACCTTTTCAAACGCCTGCGTGGGCTTCAGCACATCCACCATGTAGCGAATGGCGATCACAGGATCCACGTCATGGCCACAAGTGTAACAATCCAATGCGGCAAATCCTTTCTCCGGATAAGTATGAATCGATAAATGGCTTTCCGACAGGAGAAGGAGCACCGTCGCTCCCTGCGGTTCAAAAAATTTGGATTGTGAAGACAGCACCGTCGCTCCGCACTTTTTTGCAGCGGCTCTCATATGCTTCTCCAACAGCGGGGCATCGTTGAGCAGATCAAAATCGACACCCCAAGCATCCATGGCAACATGACGCCCGAAAGTAGAATATTCCATCCCCTTCGGCCCCCTTCCTAGGAAATATGGTATTGAGCCCAATATTCCGCTAGGATCTGCTCGTTCACCACGGGGGAAGGTTAGTCCATAGAGGTCCCAACCCTTTCAGTGAATCTTGGATCCTTCTAGCGCGATATCACAAGAAACAACTTACCACACTTTTTTGCAGGGTGCAATCTTTTTTAAATGGAAAATTACATTCCCATGATGTGATATCCGGAGTCAACATGAATGACTTCGCCGGTAATTCCCCGTGCCATGTGGCTCGCCAGGAACAAAGCGGTGTCACCTACCTCAGAAGCGTCAATCCCCCGGCCTAACGGTGAGCGCTCTTCCACCACATGCAACATGGAATTGAAGTCCTTCACACCTTTGGCGGCAAGTGTGCGCAAGGGGCCTGCGGAAATGGCGTTCACCCGAATATTATCTGAACCCAAGTCATGAGCCATATATTTGACACTTGCCTCCAAAGCCGCCTTGGCTACCCCCATTACATTGTAATTGGGAATCACCCGTTCCGCTCCCATATAGGTAAGTGTAATCAGACTGCCGCCGTTCTTCAACAAGGGACGGGCAGCGTTGGCGCTAGCCACAAACGAATAGGCGCTTATATCCTGAGCCAAGGCATACCCGTCCCGTGACGTTTCCACATACGGAACTTCCAGGTCCTCTTTTTTGGCAAAAGCGATGGCGTGAACCAGGGTATCGATGCGATCCCACTTCTCACCAATCACCGCAAAGGTATTTTTGATATCTTCATCTGAGGTCACATCACAGGGAACACAGAGGGAACCCGGCATCTCTTTTTCAACCAAACCTTTCACTTTTTTCTCCAAACGCTCTCCCTGATAGGTAAAGGCCAGTTCTGCCCCCGCATCATGGAGTGCTTTCGCAATGGCCCAAGCAATGCTCCGTTGATTGGCCACTCCCATAATCACAGCCCGTTTTCCGTCCATCCAGTTCATAATCGTCTGCCCCTTCCTTATGTATCAAACACCGTTTTTAGTACCTGCTACTAAACCAGTAACAGCGTATCGGAAACCATCAGGAATGTCAATTTGATTCGCTTGTTACATCAATCTTTTTGCATTGCGAAGAAGGAATGGAAGGAATGAATGTGGAATAAGTCATAAAGGAACATATGTTCTTTTATTACGGTTATGAAAGGATGATTCTGATGTCCGATGTATCCATCTTGCGCGACGTATGGTTGGAAGAACTGAAAACAGGGGTTCGAACAACACAACAATTGTTTTCCAAGATCGAGCCACAGCAATGGTCCTACCGACCCAGAGAAAATATGATGTCCCTTCTGGAACTGGCCCGTCACCTGGCTCTATCCCCAATGATTCATCTCGCCATTCTTCAGGAACAGTCCGAAGAAGAGGTGCACTCACTGGAGAAAACGTTGAATTATCAAACAGCAGAGCAGTTATCCACGCTTATGGAGAAAGGCTACCACGAAGTGGAGTCTTATATGAAAGGTCTGTCCACCGAAGACTTTCTGCACAAAAAGACACGTCCATTCTATTTGGACTATGCCTCCACACAATCCAAATGGTTAGTGGAAATTGTCACCCACGTCTTTCACCATCGAGCTCAGTTGTTTAATTATCTGAAGCAATTGGGACATCCGGTTAACATGTTTGATCTGTATTAACTGCCTTTTGCCAACAGTTCCTGATGCATTTGATACTCAACAATCCCAAGAACCACACCGATTACCACAGCTACTGAAAAATAAACCTCTGATCCCGGAAAAACAAATTGAACTCCCCAAATCACGGCAATCATAAACAAACCACCGGAGATGGTGGATAAAATGTTCCCCCAGCGGGGCAAGATCCATTGATCGGCAAAATGTCCCACAGTCGCCAGAAAGAGAATCACCCCTGCCGAAACAAGCCATGTGGAATAGTTCAGACCACCCAGCAGCAGATAAGCCCCTTGAAAAACCGTAGTATACATGGCCACTTTTAAAAGAAAGTTCATCATCCAGCCCCCTTTTTTACTAGCATGCCGTATATCGAAAAAAATGAACCAACCCCCTCCTTCACCCATAAAATAAAGAGTGAAGGAGGGGGTTATTCATGCCATATATTATCGTGGATTTATCAGACCGCATTTTGTATCTTATGAGTGGAAATCGGATCATCCGCTCCTACTCTGTAGGCGTGGGAAAAGTGGTGACTGCCACCCCAACTGGATCATACCGCATCATCAATAAGATTCCTTATCCTTATTCCCGACCTGGCGGCCGATTGACTCCTTACGGAACCTTTTGGATGGGATTATCCCGACCGGGTTACGGTATTCATGGAACCAACAATCCCGCCTCCATTGGAAAGCAGGTCTCCAAAGGATGCATTCGTATGTTCAACCGGGACGTGGAAAACCTTGCCCGCCGAGTGCCCATAGGAACCCAGGTGATCATCCGCCCTTAATTAACATGATCACAATCACCTTCACCAACCGGCCTTGGGATGTCGTTTTAAGTAAAGATCTTGAAAAAGAAGCATCCCCGTTTCATCCGTAAGCTGATCCAAATCATCTGAAGTGATTAAAATGGAGAAGAACCCATAGGCCCGCTCATCTCTCAGAAGTCTACCGCCATGATCTTTGGCAAAAGCAACCGCCCATTCCGACCCATCCCTCAATTGAAAGCAAAAGATATAGGCATCTTCCCTACGATCATACATCCAAACCCTGCGCGCCCCTTCAAAAGATCGTTGAACTGTATTCTTCCAATCCGGCACCTGGATCATCAGAACATTCTTCCCGTTCAAATGTGCCCAACTGCCATCCACAGGGATTGCCGCTTCTGTCACTTGAGGTACATACCGCTCAGCCATTGTATTCTCCTCACCCTTTCGTTTTCCCTACGTCCGATAGCAAATGAAGCAAAAGCGGGGTGATTCCGGTCAGGTCCCACGTTTCACGGGAAGACGTAAATTGAATGGCCTTTTCCACAGATCTTCCCATCACCAAAGTGGGAACAGGAGCTGCCGTGTGAGTCCTGAACCGAAAATCCTCACTATTTCCATGATCACTCACCAGTACTACCGTATCCTCGGAACCGATTCGCTGAATGACCTCCTTCAGAAACCGGTCATAGTCTTGGATCACCTTTGCAATCAGCTCCCGATCCTGTCGGTGCCCCGCCAAATCACTCAAAAAGAATTCGTGAACCACCAAATCCTGTTTCACACCAATATTCAGAAGATCTTGAGCTGCCTTTTCCGGGCGGATCACCTCCACTTCCGGTCGTCTCTTGGCAAGCGTCCATCGGGTTAAATCATGATAAACAGCGTTTCCCTCCAACAAGTCGTCCAGCATTCGCAAAGGTTGTCCAGAACTCTGTATGGCAGCTGTGGATACCGAGACCCATCCTCGCTTGGTTTTGGGGAGGTGAAAATATTCCTCCGTATACGCATTGGCAAACGTCGCACGCCATCCCAAAACAGCCGCCCGGAGATACAGATTCTCCCGTTGAACCCATTCCCTGAGACGTCGAAACGGAAGCCCGCTCTGATGCTCTCCCATAGCCTGTGGAGCATTGCGACCCGTAAAGATGGTCGCTTGTCCTGTCGCACTTTGCGGCAGTCCTTCCACTCCCAGGCAGGCATCCGTTGACAGCAACAAAACCTCTGTTGACACTCGTCCTGCCGCTTCTCTAACCAAGGGAGAACCCAGTATGTTATGTATACCGGGGGTGGGTTCCGTATACCAAGGATTATAGGAAGCTTTCTCCCCCAGACCGACTCCGTCAATAAACAATAAATAAACCGTCATCCCGCACGCTCCCCCTTTGTACGGGTTTATTTTTCATTGTATCACAGGAACAACACAGATCCTCATTTGGTATAATACGTTTATCCTGCATGAGGGAGCGATTGCATGAAACACTACAGCCAAATGACCCATGATGAGTTGCATGAAGAAATCCGTAATCTGGAAAAAGAAGAACTCCGAGCTCGGCGCACCTCCATGCCCTTTGAGGAAGCTGTTATCCGACAAAAGATTCATTTTGCTAAATCCTACCTTATGGATCCCGATACCATCCTTCCTGGCAAATGGTATGAAGTAGAAGGGGAAGAACGCCTGTTTCAGGTAGATCGATTAAACGGTGTAATGGCTTGGGGAAGATGGGAAAATGAAACCCATTCCTCTGCTGTGCCGATCGGAAGTATGAAACGGGTTCGTCAACCGTGAAACCCGATTTTAGGACGTTTGAGGAACATGATACAATATTTCGGGGTTGGAAGTATAATTGGTTTCCTAAGTGACCTTTGCCATCCTCCAGCGTAGGATCTGGAGTTTAAGGGCAACCTCGTGAACCGCAAATGAATGAGGAGTCAATCGCCGCAGAGTATGGCATAGCATCATCCCAGCCTTCCCGTGAACCCCCATCAAACTTCAATCCATTATGATAAAATAGGGATAGGAGTGGTGCAAATGGAGAATCCTGAATCCCATAACGAAAAACTCTGCCCCAAGTTTGAATATGCATTCCGGATTTTGGGCAAACGATGGAACGGACTGATCATCCGAGTCTTATTGGATGGGCCCAAACGGTTCAAGGAAATATCATCGATGATTCCCTACATGAGTGATAAAATGTTGGCAGAACGCTTCAAGGAATTGGAGTTTGCCGGAATTTTAACCCGGAATATCTATCCGGAAACTCCAGTCCGGATTGAATATGCCTTAACCGAGAAAGGAAGAGCGCTGAAATCTGCGTTGGACGAGATACAATCCTGGGCAGAACAATGGTGCGATGAGATCCCGGAAGAAGATGAACATCACCCGCGTTCTCAATAACAGCGGGCTTCTTTTTTATCGCGGAGGGATGGTTTATGGCCAAGTTTTTTATTTTTTGGATTCTGTGGCTGATTACAGGGAATCCTTTTTTTGCGCTATTTATTCTCTTCATCATCCTATATCTGTTGGATCGGCGTTTTATCGGTTTACTCCCCGGAATGGTTCAACCCATCCGCAGAAACCGCCGCATCCGACAATTAAAGCAGAACCTGTTGTTAAACCCCCATCATACCTCAAACAAACAGGAATTGGCTGAATATCTAATGGAAAAAAAGCGATACCAAGAAGCACTCTCTTTTCTGCGAGAGGTCCAAGATATCATTCCCGATTCGGCTGATGTTCAGGCGAACATTGGACGATGCCTTTTGAAATTGGGACGGCTTTCAGAGGGTGAGCAAGCAATCCTTGACGCTTTGGAAAAGGACCCTCGAATTCACTACGGAGAGCCTTATCTGCATTTGGGTGAGGCATACCGCTCTAAAAACCGGGAAAAGGCACTTTTCTATCTGAAAAAATTCCCGGAAATCCATTCCTCCTCCAGTGAGGCCTACTATCATCTGGGTCGAATCTACGCGGACTTGGGGCGTCAAAGTGACAGCCGGAACGCCTACCAGGAAGCCATTGAAATCTACAAATCCTTGCCCAAATACAAAAAGCGCTCCGAACGTCCCTGGGCTCTGCGTTCAAAATGGCGTTTAACCGTTCAACCTCTTTTTCAGCCATTCCAAAACTAGAATATGTTAGAAAAAGCTTAAAAATCGTTCTGCCCATGATTAACCAGCGTGCATTTGGGCCACACTGCCGGATAGGAGGTGGGTTCGGATGTACTATGTCATTCTTGATTCAGAAAAATATCCCCTGTCCATTCTTCATGAAGACCAGTATTTCCAGTGGTATAATCCAATGAAGCGGGACCATCGGGTGGAATTCAGGGGTTCGATGAACCAATGTTACTCCTATGTTTCAAGAAGAGAGCAAAATCCACAACACCCTCTTATTTGACAGAATATTTCCAGAAACAATGAATGAGCACCACCCCTTAAGCATGGACTGCTTTTAAGGGGTGGTGCTTCCGTAAAAAAGGTACTAAACCTGTGAAGCCAAAGTGGGTTGTCAATACTTCCCCCACATCACTCCTCTTCTAACAATACGGCCGTCCCATAGGCAATAATCTCAGAAGCCCCATCCATCACAGCAGAGGTTTGCAAGCGAAAGGCAACAATAGCGTTGGCTCCTTTTTTTTCCGCCTCTTCTACCATCCGCTCAATAGCCATCTGACGTGCCTCTGCCATCATTTCGGTGTAATCTTTGATTTCACCACCCACCAGCGTTCTAAGACCGGCCATAAGATCCCGACCAATATGTTTTGCCCGAACTGTGCTTCCCTTTACATAGCCCTTCAATTCCTTGACTGTTCGGTTGGGCACCTGTTCAGTCGTCACGATCATCATTTTTTTCTTCCTCCTTTTTTCTTTCCTATTCCAACATTCAAGTCTAAAGCGTTAGAAACAGTAGACAGGAACAAGACATCAATGAAGAACAGGATAAAAAATCCAGTTCGAGCGACGCCAACATCAATCATATTTTAACCATTCTTTCATAACAAAACCACTCAGTCCCTCACCATGACTCACTGCTTCCAGATTACCATCAGGGAATCAAAGCAAGAAACCCAGAACCATCCAGACTCCCCCAAAGCACGTTGTCCAAAAAAGAAAGGATGTGTCAGAACCTCTCCAATGCGATCGAGGATTCCAGTACACATCCCAAGCCACCCAGCATATTCAATCGGCTTGAATGGCAAGCATGAAAACTTAGCCATGACGGCAGCGCTTTTTTATCCGTTTGACCTTGTTTTCGCAGTACGCTTTTTGCGTATTGGAGGAAGCAGCTTTCCTTTTCTAAGCGTCCGTTCCGGTGTCCAAGTGGAAGGATCATTCTCATCAAACTGCTCCAGATACTTGATTACTTCACGGGTAATCGGTGTTGGTGTAGAGGCTCCAGCTGTAACTCCTACATAACTTTTTCCTTTCAACCATTCCACATCGATTTCTGTGACATCGCTGACCCGATAAGCCTCCACTCCGGCTATCTCTTTCGCTACCTGAGCCAGACGCCGAGAATTATTACTGCGTGGATCACCCACAACGATTACCAATTCGGTCTTTCCCGCTTGTTCGGCCACCGCTTCTTGCCGTTCCTGAGTGGCCAGGCAGATTTCATTTACAATCTCAGCATGAGGATACTTCTCATGGACCTTTTTCATCAACAAGCGGGTATCCCACTGACTCATTGTTGTCTGATTGGTAATAATGATTTTATCAGACCGGATGTTGAGTGTTTCCACATCTTCTTCTCTCTCGATCAGATGGACGTGACCTGGTGCCACGCCAAGCGCTCCTTCCGGTTCAGGATGGCCTCTCTTGCCAATATATGCCACTTCATAACCCTCAGCCACTTTTTCCCGGATCAGATCATGTGTCCGTGTCACATCCGGACAAGTGGCATCCACCACAGTCAAACCCTTTTCGCGGGCCCTCTTTCTGACCTCCGGAGATACTCCGTGTGCTGTAAAAATAACCGTTCCTTTGTCCACTTTTTCCAAAAGATCCAGTCGGCTTTCGCCGTCCAAAGTAATAATCTCCTCTTCTTTGAAAGCCTCTACAACATGCTGATTGTGAACAATCATTCCCAAGATATAAATCGGGCGTGGAAGATCCAGGTTTTTAGCCGCCTCACGGGCCAATACCATGGCATCCACAACACCGTAACAATAACCCCGGGGGGTAATTCGCAATACATCCATCGGTATTCCCTCCCCGACCTGTTGGCCGTTCAAAAACATTCCCTGTCATTATATCGCATTTCAAAGGGATGACCAAGGAGAAACAAGACCCGGTTTTAACAAGTACTTCATTGAAAATAGGCATGTTTAACAGGTACAGTTGCCCCAGAAAAAACATAAAATGCATTGTATCCTGAGATTTTATCCACTTAAAAGGAGTGATTCCCGTGGGTGAAAAACCGAAAAAGCCCATGCACCCCAAATATCCATACAAGAAAAAACCGATGCCTCCAAAATATCCACCCATGCCCCCCAAGTGCCCGCCCATGCACATGCCCTACATGCCAATGATGAACCCTCATCATATGGACATGAATCCCTATCATATGGATATGAACCCTCATATGGGAACCTACATGAATCCACATATGATGTACAATTACATGAAAATGTGCCACCGGATGGAGCGTCAGATGATGAAAGACTATATGATGCAATGTGGAGCCCCACCTTATGAAAGTTCCAGTTGCGATATGTACCGTGAAAGCAGCCATTGTGGCTGTTAAGTCCGTTGTTTAAAACCTCCCTTTTTTCTCAGGGAGGTTTTGTTATTTGGATCTTATTTGTTCTTGTTTTTTCCTCGTTCCCGAATATAAAGAACCATCAGAATCGCAGAAACGATCATCATAAAAAACAACAGAATCTCCGTATTCAACAAACCGGCAAAAGACAATCCCAAGCCTCCTCTCCAAAAGAAGGAATTTCAGTTCTACCAAGATATACTATAAAGTCTACCGGTTTGTACAGGAAAAAATATACTCCAAAGAAAGTGAACATATCACTTCTGTTCGAACGCAACAGGAGTCTTCTGCTTTTGTCGGCTCCGGATATACCGGGTTAACTCCGCTGTCATCTTCCAATAATGAAAAGGAGTGATCAGGTAGATCCCTTTGAAATATTTCATGGCCTCATCCAACAGTTCTTTGGCCATTTCCACTCCGAGAACACGTGCCTGAGATGCATTCATCCCTTCCAGTTGCTTGATCACCCGATCCGGAATTTTCACCCCAGGCAGTTCATGATGAAGAAATAACGCATTTCGGTAGCTGGTCAATGGCATAATTCCGATAAAAATGGGAACAGGAATCTCTTTTGTCGCTTGATAAACATTTTGGATGGATTCCACATCATAGACGGGTTGGGTCATAATATAGTCCGCTCCAGCTTCCACCTTTTTCTTCAATCTTCCCACTGCCGCTTCCATCCGCGAAACATTGGGGTTAAACGCGGCTCCCACTACAAATTGCGCCTTCTGCTTCAACGGCTTACCTGAAAAAGAGATTCCTTCATTCAATTGTTTTACCATGCGGATCAAATCGAAAGAATTTACATCATAAATGGAACTGGCCCCCGGTAAATCCCCAATCCGGGTCGGATCGCCCGTAATCACCAAAATTTGATGGATTCCCAGTGCATGAAGCCCCATCAGGTGCGACTGTTGACCGATCAGATTTCGATCCCGGCAGGTAATATGGACCAAAGGCTCCGATTCTGTCCGTTGTTTCATAATAGAAGCAAGAGCCATATTGCTCATTCGGGTGGTCGCCATAGAATTGTCTGCTAAAGTGATGGCATCCACTCCTGATTTGTTTAACTGTTCGCAACCATATAGATAATCATGAATATCCAAATCTTTTGGGGAATCAAATTCCACAATAACCGTTGTCTCATTGCGCACCTTTTCTACCAAAGTGGGTTGGGTGCGCACCTCCAACCGAGGGCGTTCCATCTTCTCTTCCACCAAGTCCGGATTTATCCGTGGCATGGGAGATAAGCCCTCAAGGGCTTCAGACATGGCCTGAATATGATCCGGCGTGGTGCCACAGCACCCTCCAATCAGGTGAACACCCTGTTCGCGCAAAGCCATAGCCCGATCTTTAAAATAGTCCGGTGTGGAAGCGTATTGGAACCCCTCATCCGTCATTCCAAGCCGACCTGCATTGGGATAAGCGGAAAGAATCAGCCCTTGGGGAACCACCGTTTTTTCTAGTGCTCGCTGTATTTCTAACGGCCCCTGTCGACAATTGAGTCCCACCCCATCAGCACCATGTTTTTTCAACTGTTCGAAAGCGTCCGTTAAGGTATATCCATCGCGGGTTCGTCCCACTTCCATCATCGTGATTTGACACAAAATCGGTTTCTCTGTAAGTGTTCGGGCCGTCTCCAGTGCCAAAATCAATTCCTCCAGATCCAGAAAGGTCTCCAGGATCAAACCATCCACACCGGCATACAGGAGAGCGGTTACCTGCTCTTCATACAGATCCCGGTATTCTGACCGGGACCAATTGGGGACGCGACCGGCATTAATGGAACCCACCGCTCCGACGACATAAGCAGTATCCCCCGCAACCCGCCGGGCAATCGCCACAGACTCCCGATTGATACGAGTCACTTTTCCTTCCAATCCATATCGAGCCAGACGCTCTCGGTTGGCACCATACGTATTTGCCTCCAGGATTTTCGCCCCGGCTTGAAGATAACGACGGTGTACCTTCTCAATCCACTGAGGGCGTGTCAGAGAAAGCTCTTCCACCGGTATCCCCACAGGAATACCCAATTGATACAAATAAGTGGCCATCGCTCCGTCCCCCACCAACAATGAGCCCGTCAGGGCAGTGCCCAGATCCTGACGTTTCGCCACACTTCTTCCCCCTCTCTCACATTGCATTGAAATATCTCGCTTCAGGGTGGGAAAACACCATGGCTGAAACTGACGCTTCCGGCTCCATCATAAAACCGTCCGTCAATCGCACACCGATTGTCTCCGGTCTTAACAACCGGAACAGTTTGGTTTGATCTTCCAGATCCGGGCAGGCTGGATAGCCGAATGATACCCGAATTCCCTGATAACGAGCAGAAAAACGCTCCCGCATCGTCATCTCTGCAGGGTCTGGAAATCCCCAGCGATCCCGCATGATATGATGGAGGCGTTCGGCGAAGGCCTCCGCCAGCTCAAGAGCAAATGCCTGAACCATATGCGAACGCAGATAATTCCCTGCCTCTTTCCACTTCTCCGCCCATTCGCGAATTCCTGAGCCAGCAGTCACCACCAGAAAACCAACATAGTCCATTACGCCTGAATCCCTTGAGCGCAGAAAATCGGTCAACGAAAGATAGGGAGATTTGCTTTGACGGGGAAAGGAGAAGGTTTCCAGAATTTTTTCTCCCGGATATTCCGGATCATAGATTTGAATGGTATCCCCATCGGACTGAGCCGGATAAAATCGGTAGATTCCATCTGCTCGAATCCCCTCGTTGTTTCGGAGATCCGTAATCATATCATCCAACTCCCGTTTCAGGGTAACGGCCTTTTGATCCCCCTCGGATAGAAGCTGCTCCACATTTCCTTTCAGACCCAAATGTTTTCCAAACAACATCTGTTTATTGATATAAGGCTCCAGATAGGAAAGAGGATAATCCCTCAGGATATGGCGCTCCATGTCTGGAGGGAGGTAAACCGGAGCATTTCGGTCCACTGTGGATGTACGAACCGCAACAGCCACACCGCCCTTTTCCTCCTCCAGGGAACGGCGCTTTTCCTCCCGTTGGGACGCTTTCTGCCGCGTACGGCGCAATTCGTCCGCCAGATGCTGACGCTTCTTTGAATCCTTCAAGCGGTTGACCAACTCCAGACCGTTCATCGCATCTTTGGCATACAGAACCAATCCGTCATATTGAGGAGCGATTCGTTGATCGGTAAATTTCCGAGTCAACGCTGCTCCGCCCACCAAGATGGGAAGGTCCAGGTCTGCCTCTTTCATGTCCTGGGCCGTAAGAACCATTTGTTGGGCAGACTTGACCAATAATCCCGACAAACCCACCATATCCGGCTTTTCTCGCCTGCAAGCCTCAATTAACTGCTCTGGTGGAACCTTGATTCCCAAATTTACCACCTGATACCCATTGTTGGACAAAATGATCTCCACCAGGTTTTTTCCAATATCATGAACATCCCCTTTAACGGTTGCCAGCACCACTTTTCCTTTCGTCTCCGTACTTGCTTGATCCATATACGGCTCCAAAAACGCTACCGACGCTTTCATCACTTCAGCACTTTGCAAAACTTCTGCCACAATAAGCTGATTGTCGTTAAAGAGACGTCCCACTTCATCCATCCCTTCCATCAAGGGACCATTAATAATCTCCAACGGTTGGTATTTTTCAAGCGCCTTTTCCAGATCGGGAATCAAGCCATCCTTACTTCCTTCCACCACATAACCGGCCAGTCGTTCCTCCAGCGACAGGTTTTTTTCAATCGCTTTTTTCTCTGGTTTCTTTTCCCGGTAAAAAGCGGTAAACTCCGCCAAAACCGCATCATAATTGTTTGCATCCGTTTGAAATAACAGATCCTCTGCCAATTTTCTTTCTTGATCAGGAATGGAGGCATAACGCTCCAGTTTCTCCGTATTGACAATAGCGTAGTCCAATCCTGCACGGGTGCAGTGGTAGAGAAAAACAGCGTTCAACACTTCCCGACCGGCCGGAGGCAGTCCAAAAGAGACATTGGAAACACCGAGCACAATCCCACAGGCGGGTAAAACATCCTTAATTCGCTGGATTCCCTTCACTGTCTCTCCAGCGGAGCCAATATAAGCCGTATCACCCGTTCCAACGGGAAAAACGAGTGGATCAAAAATGATGTCCTCCGGCGGGATTCCGTATTGATTCACCAGAAGATCATAAGAACGTCTGGCGACATCCAATTTTTTATCCGCAGTGACAGCCATGCCCTCTTCATCGATGGTACCGACAACCACCGCTGCTCCATAACGATGAATCAGAGGAACCATCTCTGAAAAACGTTCCTCACCATCTTCCAGATTGATGGAGTTAATGATTCCCTTGCCCTGACACATCTTCAGAGCCTGCTCTACCACCGTCGCATCTGTAGAATCGATCATCAAAGGCGTTTTTACTTTATTGACCGCATAGTGTAGGAACTTCTCCATGTCCTCGGCCTCATCCCGGTCTGGATCAGCCAAACAAATGTCAATCACCTGCGCTCCGCCCTTTACCTGACGTCGGGCAATCTCGGAAGCCTCCTCGTATTTCCCCTCCTGAATCAGTCTCTTAAATTTTCGGGACCCAATGACATTGGTCCGCTCTCCAACCAGAACAGGCCGATTGTCCGCTTCCAAAAACAACGGTTCTATTCCGGATATGGCAGACAGTGGTTCTGTTCGGGGCTGGCGTGGAACCTTTCCTTCCAACGCTTCTGCTATGGCCTGAACATGCTCCGGAGTCGTTCCACAGCATCCTCCAGCAGCATTTAGCCAACCCCTGTCCGCAAAAGCAGCCAATTTTTTGGCCAGCCCTTCCGGTGTCTCATGATAATTCCCGTCTTCATCAGGAAGGCCGGCGTTGGGATAACAGCTGACTCCACAATGTGCCAAACCTGATAACGTCCGCAGATGATCCTGCATAAACTCCGGTCCTGTCGCACAATTCAATCCCACGGTAATCGGATGGAGGTGCTGAATAGACAGATAAAAAGCTTCCACATTTTGACCAGCCAACATCGTACCCATGGGCTCAATCGTACCGGAGATCATCAGGGGAAGCTCCTTTTGCAGATCTTTGAAAGCCTGCTCCATTCCGATCCCTGCCGCTTTAATATTAAGTGTATCCTGAGCGGTTTCCAATAGAAGAACATCCACCCCTCCTTGGATCAAGCCCCGGACTTGCTCCCGATACGCCTGAACCAACACATCAAACGTCACCCCGCCTGTAACTGACAGAGTCTTGGTGGTTGGCCCCAATGCTCCTGCCACATACCGGGGATGCTGTGGTGTGGAGTATCGTTCGGCCGCTTTTACAGCACAGACCGCCGCTTCACGGTTGATCACCTCTGTATGATCTTCCAGACCATAATCTGCCAACACTACAGATGTAGCTCCAAAGGTATTGGTTTCAATCACATCCGCTCCGGCTTCCAAATATCGTTCATGGATGTTGCCAATCATCTCAGGGCGTGTGATATTCAGGTATTCATTACAACCATCATAGGCCTCTCCTCCAAAATCATCTGCCGAAAGATCCATCACTTGCAGTTGGGTACCCATCGCCCCATCCAAAATCAGGATCTTCTCTTTCATTCGCTCTTGAATCGGTTTTTTCCCCTCTGTGCCCACCATGGATTCATCAACCCTTTACAAAAAATAAAAAAGATCCTTCATCCTGGAAGATGAAAGATCCTGATCGTTGGTTTCATACAACACGGATCTCTCATCTGCCAGAGATTTTTACTCTGCAGGAATTGGCACCACACCGTGCATGCACAGTAGGTTGCCGGGTTTCATCGGGCCAGTCCCTCCACCACTCTTGATAAGAGAAATCAAGAATATCCATTTGTGAACAACATTTAATTTCTATTTACTATATGGAAAGATCGTACAATTGTCAACCCTTAAGAACCCATCAGCTTCCTGTTTTCAGTTGATACCAATCCGTTTGATGAAGCAAATCTCCCAACTCACGATCGGTCATCCAAGCCAGTTCTTCTGTGGAATAAAAGCAGGATGCCAGTTCAATAGCCGCTGGCCTCCACTTCATTGGGTCCACATGATAGTTATGCACCTCTTGGGCATATCGAACAGTCGCTTCCCAAGACGCCTCCATAACTGAAAGGTAGTTTCCCACCAATCCTTTTCCAATACGATCCACCAGAGCATACCGTTGCGTATATTGAATGAAGTCTCCTTTGATAGGAGGTTTGCTTATTCCAAGGATTGAGTTCCATGGAACGATTACATAACCGTTAGTCCATTCCATTGCATCTCCCCCCCTTTTTTTCTCCAGTATGACCACTGCGAAATATCGTTATTCTATTCAGAAAATATGCGGTTTCTTCATATCAAATGTTTTACCTCATCACTGAAAAGCACTCATCCATTCCCTTTCACAGGGAAACCCCTTCCCCATATGTACAATTTTCCTTTGAAACAAGAAATACAACAGGAATTAACACAGGCTTAAAAAAGCATACTGTTGGATGTGTTACCTTTAAGACAAAGGAACGAAAGGTGCTGATCCCTCATGACGCTTCTGGATCTGGGCATTCTCCTGTTTGTGGTTGGTGTTCTGCTGTTTATGGGCATTTGGTATTTTAAAGAAGAAATGGAGCTGGCAAAACATCAACCCACTCCCAAGCAAAACAAACACCCACGGGAAAAACCTGTGTGCACGGATTGAGAGGATCAGATTAGGCATTATTGTCTTCATTCAATAATTACCCCATACTCACCGTCAGACGTTTCCATAAACCTTCAAAGATGTTTTTTCACAATGGATTGCTCTATCCCCCTGTCCATTCTACTTCCAACAGGCTATACTAAAATACGTACTGTGATTCACAGGAAACCGATGGATGAGGTGGTTGCTCTGTACGCCCAGAATGCAGAAGATTCCCAAAAACAATTGGAAGATGAACTTCAATTGATTATCCGTTGGGAAAACGAACAAAAAGATTTGTGGTTTTGGGAACGAATCGGTCGTTATCCTTTTGTACTGTTGGATCGAATCACCCCCCGGATCATACAAAAACGGATCGGCAAGTTGCTTGACGAACTTGGAGCCTATATTCAAACGGGTGGCCAATACCTGATCAATGAACAAGAGATATTGGACATGCTGGCCGATGAAGCCGGTCCCTCCATAAAATCGCTCTCTTTGGAGCATGTTCCTGCCTTGCCATTGACCGTGATGAACCGAGTATCCGACAAAATGAAGGAAGCCCGGACCCAGCAAGCCATCTATCAGGGTGCTGCCACTGGCTTGGGAGGTGTCTTCACCCTTGCCATTGACATCCCGTATCTGCTTGGTCTTTCCTTGAAGATCATTCAGGAAATGGCTCTTTCCTATGGCTATAACCCCAGAGAAAAAAAAGAACGCATTTTTATCGTTCAGTGCCTGCAATTCGCTTCCGCTGATTATGTCGGAAAACAGGCCGTCTTAAAAAATCTATCCGACTATCACCATGGAAATGCGGAACCTGAATCCTTCTCCCAGATTCAAGGGTGGAGAGAAGTCATCACGGTTTATCGCGATAACTATGGATGGAAAAAGCTGTTTCAAATGATTCCCATCGCCGGTGCTCTCTTTGGTGCCTGGATGAACAAGTCCATCATTGAGGAAGTGGCGGAAGCGGGACAAATGCTGTACCGGAAACGTCGCATTCTGGAAAAGCTGGATGCCTTGAGAAAAAAAGAAATGCTAGGATGATCGGTTCAATGGATGGATAAGTGTTTCTTAAAAACCAAAAAGCCGGGCAGAGATGCTTAATATCATCCCCGTCCGGCTTTTTGAGATCTATATACGCCTAAGCCAATTTTACGGCAAAGGGGGAGGCGTACGTGTTATTGCTCACCCCTTCCTAGACTGTATGAAAAGCGTTACAGCAAGAAGCGACGTTGAAGCCCCAGCGTCCGTTTCATTTAATAGCCCCAGATCCAGAAGTATAAACGCACTGAGCAGTGAATCCTTTGCGTAATGCTTTATCTTCTTGAGTTTACCGCTCCGTTTACAAATGTCAGAGTTGCTGCCGCTGAACAGCTCAGTAAAGCTACTCACCTGCATCGTCTAATGTTTATTCAAAAATTCGTAATAGCCTAATTTGTAAAATGCATAGGTATCGTGTATCTCTTTGTGATCCATTGCGTGTAAAGCTTGCAAAATTTCTTTTGCAAATTCAAGCGAAGCAGATCCATTTGCTGTAACAAGATTTCGATCTCTAACGGCCTGTTGTCTAATAAAATGATTCCGATTTGTGTAACGTTGATACTCTGACCACATTTCTAATGAATTCCCTGTATGCTTATACTCATTGAGTAATCCGTTTTTAGCCATAAAGTCCACTGCTCCACAAATCGCCCCGGTAACAACACGATTTTCTAACGAATCTTTTATCAGATTTACGATCCTGTGATCATCAATCCCCCAAGAATTCCCACCAATAAGAATTATCGCCTCATAATCATTCGGTATATTCGTAATGTCGTAGTTTGGCAGTGTAGTCCATCCACCAATCGATTTTACTGGTGTTTTCCTCAATGAAGCCGTTTGAACCACATACTTTCCGGTTTTCATCAGTTCAGGAGCTAAGTAAGCACCTTCCCAATCTGCATACTCGTCCAAAATAAAAAATATCACTTTTTTCATGTCAATATCTCCTTACAATAATATGAATTACACCCTCTTAGCTAACTCTCCACTTCAGTGTATGAAAACATATGTTCGTTAGTCAAGCTATGTTGAAGCCCAATTCCTGTGAAGTATCGACCAAAGCTTGTTGTCAAAATGTGGTCAATTTGATTTTCCACTCCGTAAATCATTACATTAAAAACACGAAAACCCCCGTAAATACGAGGGTTTGGTTTTTGAGTATAGCGGGATCGCTGACCTCTACACCGCCAGTGTAGCTTCATGTTTTTCTTCTGGGTCACCTCCATGTAATGGAGGTTTTTTTGTGCATCACTATATTTCGCAATGATGTATGGACAAAATGTGGTCGAGCCACAATGATAATCATAGGATCATACTGATCTTCAGCTACTGAATCAGCTGATTGCCTCACCTTAATGCGCTCATCCATTTGAGGCTGATCTTGTAAGATACACTCCGGTCCATTCTCTGCATTCTTTAAAGAAAAGTGAGCTTAGCACCCTTAAGTAGTGCTTCTTCCATAAAGCTGTTTATTGAAATGGGAGTCATAACACGATTATTTGACAAAAATGACCGAATCATATATTATACTAACATAAAGTAAGTTAATAACAAAAATAAAGATATAGATACTCAACAAATCTTGTTTTCTTTAACCCTCATTAGGAGTTTTTTATTGATGCGTTGACCCTATAAATGAACAAAACAGGAGGTACACATGATTAACATCTATCCAGCAGAAACGCGTTATACAGCGGATCACGGGTGGCTAAAAACTTCACACAGCTTTTCGTTCGCTGACTATTACGACCCGAATAACATGAATTTTGGTCCGCTTCGCGTACTCAATGACGATTTTATCGCCCCAGGAAAGGGATTTGGTGCACACCCCCACCGGGATATGGAGATTGTTTCCATTGTGATCAAGGGGGAATTAAAACATGAAGATAATACGGGAGGCTCCGGGATCATTCGACCTGGAGAAATCCAACGGATGACTGCCGGAACGGGAATCATTCACTCCGAGTACAACCCTTCCAGCACTGAGGAGGTCAACCTCTTACAACTTTGGTTTCTGCCAGAGAAAAAGGGATTAACCCCCTCTTATGAGCAAATCGCCTATGACCGGAATGCCTTGAGAAACCAATTGCTTCCTGTTGTTTCCAATCGGGTTCAAGCAAAAGATGTAGCGTTGATCCATCAAGATCTGACGCTTTACCTGTCCGAGTTAGATAAAAATCATGCTCTCACCTTTCATCAGGAAACGAATCGGAAAACCTTTCTGTTTGTGATGGAAGGGGATGTGACCGTCAATAAACACCGGTTAAAAAAGCGTGATTCAGCAAGAATCACCGATATAACAGAATTAACGATTGAAGCCCATTCAAACGCTCAATTAATGCTGATTGATTTACCTTAAGTTTATCTGCCGGCATACGTGTGCCAAGTGTTTAGCTGAAATAGGGTGCCTGACGAAAAAGTCAGGCTCTTTTGTATGCAATTTTGATTAAATAAATGATGTCTTTTTCATTTCCTTCTTTCACTCGATTCCATTTCCTTACACATACAAAAAAACCCTTGATTTCTCAAGGGTTTGGTGTGGTGGAGCATAGCGGGCTCGAACCGCTGACCTCTACACTGCCAGTGTAGCGCTCTCCCAGCTGAGCTAATGCCCCGCAAAGTGTTATCTCGTTCAGCGACATTAACTATTGTATAGAATACAGATCGCCTTGTCAAGGATTTTCCCAAAAAAATAACCTCCCCATCGTACCCGTTCAGTAAAGTGGGAGGTTCAATGCATTTTTTCTGTCCGCTTCATCTCTTTAGATGCCCAACCATGAACCTATTTTTTGTCGATAGACAAAGCCCAGCAGGAAGAAACCAATGCCAGCAATGATCACACCATACAGCATACGTTGCGGTTGTTGTGTCGAGGTTTGAGGTATTTTCCCGCCTTTTACATCATCCATGATCTGCTCACCTGTATCGGGATCACTTACAACGGAATTGGAATCATCGTCTGGTTTGTTATCTCCTCCCTGTTGATCTACCTGAAAAGAGACAGAGTGGAACAAACCCAGTTCCTTATCATCCACACTTCCGCGAAAAACCACGACCCCGACATATTTACCGGGCTTCAGCTCCTTAAAGTCAACCGATTGTTTTAAACCTTCACGATCATCCAACACTTCTTGAGCCACCTGCTCACCATCCGGGGTAAAGATCCCAATGACCCAATCACCCTGAGCTTTTTTGCCTAACGTGATTTCACCGCTAATGGTATGTTTTTCGTCGTTGTCATCATAGTCCACGTTTAAACCCGGAACAGCCAGTGGATAGGTAAACGTTTTTGAAACATCCTGTCCAGCAACATTGCCTTCAAACCTGATTTCAATGTCATACATCTTGCCAGTTGACATTGTATCATGGAGAAGGGAATAATCCGCTGTCACTCTCCCATCCTCATGGGTAAACTCCTGATGCGCCTGATCCCCTTTTACTCCCTTGATATCAAAGCTCCACGTACCCTGAACCTTTTCCGGAACATAACCGTTTTCATCTTCCAGCTTGGCGGATACATGGGCAACCACATCTTCGATTGTTTGATCATCATATCCAAGAACTTCAAATGTATGATCTGCATTTACAGAATACTTTTTTTCGTCAACCGGCTCTTCAACCGTAAATAACGCCTCCCCTTTCGCCCCCAGAGGGCGCCGATCCCACTCTCCTTTCCATTGAACGATGACACGATATGTCCCCGCATCCTTCCAGGGAAATTCCTGCTCTGCCCCTTCGCCAATCACATTTTTCTGAACTTCGCGCATCAGGGTTTTCCCAGATTCGTGATCCTGAATGATAAAGTTCCATGTTCCCTTGACACCAGACCCAACCGAGCCATCGGGAACCATTCCGGTCAGGTTTCCGGTCACTTTCAGCCCTGTAACATTTTCATCCTTATCCTTTTGCACTTCCGGAGTGATATCAACTTGTAAGTTTTGCGGTAAAACAGGTTTTTTGGGTTTGTTTCCCTCATCCACTGGAGGAGCAGTCTGGATTTTCCCACTTGCTCCTGAACCAGATTCTTTTGAAGGACGTCTGTCCATGGACTCCTCTGCGCTCTCATAGGCCAATGTTTGAAAAGGTGAAGCCATAAAGAGCAACATAAAGAGCAATAACCAGGCAGACATTACACGTTTATTTGTCTTCACACATTTCTCCCTCCAATGGTTATTTTGCTCATATCCGCAGAATTAAGGAATGACTTTGGCGGTTTTCTTTACTTTCTCCGGAATAAAAATATCTCCTGCTTCTTCCCGGATATCCGTTTTCAGATGGAGATCTGACGAAACGCGGATATCATCTGTCTTCATTTCCGTCACAATGTGTTGATCCATTCGAATCGGTTTCAGTGTTTCCGCATCCAGTCGAATGCTTTGTTTGATACTTTTCACTTGGATGGAATTCATCCACTGCTGAAACATTTGCGTCATTTCCTCTGGCTCTTCTTCCAGAGTCGGAACATCCAATACCCATTCCGGCGGCATCATTCCCATGGACCCCATCGGTGCCACGCTCATCAATGCCATATCCTTCTGTCCTTCCCAAACTTCACGAATATACTTCTTGGTGCGGTCACCGGACAGATTTAGTTCCAGAATGTATAGGCCCTTATCCCGTTTCACCTTCATTTCCTGTGTCATGGACCTCAGCGAATGCAAGATCGCCTTGGGATCTGAGGGATCAATCTTTCCTTTTTGCGATTCTTCCGTCAACACCTTCTCCCATTGAAGACCGCCCGGAAATCGGACATATATTGCATTTTGATCGAGATAAAACTCTTCTTTTCCAAAGGCGTCATTCTTCGTGACCACATGCATGATATAAGGGGAGTATCCAACCTGTGACCGTATGTTGATTTTATAGTCCGTATCTGAATTTACATTTTCGCTTTTCACCTGGGATCGTCGGTTTCCAGTTGTATAATATTCCAGTCCCTTTGCATCCTCCAGATGAAGATAGGCTTGCTTTAAAGCTTCTTCTGATTGAATGTTCTGTTTGTGTTCATTTTCTCCTGTCAATTTGTAGACAATGACTGCGATGAAAATAACCAATATCAGACTGACTCCGATTACTGCCTTACGCAACGCCTTCACCCCTTCCCCATTCACTACATAGCTCATATTCCGTCTCCATCTGCTTCCTCCCTTATATCCCAACCCTCATACTCATCGATTATTGATTCTCAGCCAGATGTCCTATATGCTTATTGGGCACCAGTTTAAATCTCATGAGTCTTCATCGGAAGCCAAACCGTTTAAAGAACACCCCATTTCTAAATAGCCATCACAATGATGACTCCCTATAAACGTTATTCGAATAAAAATATGCTTTTTTGTCAATACTCCGTTCATTATGTAACATTTCAATGTAAAGCCCCCAAGGGAGGGCTCTCAATCCCTTGCCATAGATAGGAGAGAAAGGAGAATCACAATGAACGTTCGCATACCTGGAGAAGGAGAGGTTGTAATCCCTAACGATGAAATCAAACGATTGAAGAAGCTATTAAAAGAAGGAAAAAATGTGGGAGCATTTGACCTTCACCATGGGACAATCTCAGAGCTTGCAGCCTTAGCCCTGAATCGAGGAATTGGAAAACTGGAAGATGAATTAACCCGTGTGAAACTGGCAAAAAAACTGAACGAAATGGAAAAAGAGTCAAAACAAAACGAGTAAACCTCAGCATTATAAAACAATCAAACAGCCGTCCCCTAAGGGACAGCTGCAAAAATTGAGAGCGCTTACAAGAAAACGCTTACATTTATTTCCTTAAAAACTATCGCGGAAGGGATTGAAGGAGTTGAGCCAAATCGCCAAACCAATCTCTCATATCCCTGATGCCAATCCCGACAATATCCAGATGGTCGTAGGAATCTAGGGTCCCTAAATAGTTCCATTTTCCGATTTTTGGTTTTCCATCAAAAGAAACAATCTCATCTGTGGAACCGATTTCTGGTCCATCCATCGAGTTTGTGCTGACCAAACCGTCATTTTCCCACCAACTTTGATTAATGACAATGTCACCATTTATTCGGTTCGAACGTCCAATCACTATGGCGGGATAGTAAAACAACGGATTCATCCAAAGCTCTGGACGCTGATATCCGGTAAATGGATCTCGATACGTTTGTTCATTCCCAACCGAAAAATAGTATATATCCGGTTGAGCCGAAGTCAGACGGTTGATCTCTCTGGCTCCCTCCGGGCTCAAGTCCCATTCAGCGGTATCCTTTGTTTTTTCCCAGAAACGACTGTTGATCACCCGATTCAAATAACTGTCAAAGGACTCACCCGATTTTCGTTTCAACCCCCACTGATCCAGTTTAAAATCATAGTCAATGATGGGACGATTACCGAACACCGCCGCCATCGCTCCGATTACTTGCTGGATATAAGGGAACTTTTCACTCACTTCATATAAAAAGGGTGTTCCATCATGAGGTGTTGAAAGTGTCACCATACTGTGGACCCAAGACCGTTTTTTTTCAGCAAAAAGGGAGGAAACCTTCTTTTTCGGTGTATGTTTACGCTCTTTCGAATCTCCATGTACCAACAAATGAACCAGCATTCGGGCGGTTTGTCCACCCATGCTATGGGAGATCAGATGTACTTTTCGAACGTTGTTTGTGTGTGGGTCCACGGTTCCCCACTCCGGATACAATCCCGGATATGTGCGACCATACCGGGCATGTCCATGTTTTTCAGAATGAGCTTTCCCGTAATCCACCCGTCCCCCTTTAATCTGGGCATATAGCTCACACGCTCGATCCCAATTGCTGGAGAATGTGCCGATATCCGTTGTATAGACTTCATAGCCTTTTTTCCTCAATGACTCAGCGATACTGCGACTGCCTCCCCAATAATGAAATCCGTAAAGGGTGTCAAATCCGCCCAACCCATGTACCAAAATGATGGGATAGGTATTGTTCGGTTGCTTTTTTTCCGGTTCGACGTCAACATTGGGTTTGATCTTACGTTCTTCTTCTTTCTCAGTGGAATGTACGCTGTCAGGCAAACTGGGGGAAGAAGTAGAAGCCTCCAAGGTACCCAGTGGTAGCAGCGAAAGAACGACAACCATCCACCCCGACAACAAAGATTGCATAACGATCATGCGCCTCCTTTTTTAAATATTTAGATTTGTGTCATTTATGAGTTAATTATAACCAGAATATACAGGTATTTGAACCGAAAAAATAATATCGATTTTTTTCATAAAAAAAAAGAGGCTGATCGCCTCTGTTTCAATAGAGTGATTACTTGCATTCCGGCCAAGGTGTCTGATCCAACAGCACGTAGTGGAAGCGACTTCGTTGACCGTTTTTCCCATCCAGCTCATATAACTCCAAGACTAATGCACCATTGATCGGAACTCTTTTCAAGGGAACGACGATTGTTTCCTGAAACACTCCCCAGTCCGGTGCTCCTGTGGAAGCTGTTCCATGACCCTCAACCAACTCATAATGCCCATCACTGACCACATAATGATAGTTGGCTTCAAATACCCTCGCTTCACCACCAACCGGATATTTTACCTGAGGTTCCTGAATCTGAATCTTTCGGAAAGCATCATTTTTTTCCGCAACATCTCCAGCCCTTAAAGGGATCGTCAAACGATGCACCTCTGAACCATCCTTGGCGGATCGCTCAAACAACTCCAGTTGAAGCGTTTCCTTCAGAGCAGCTTTACATGTCGGAATTTGAATGGTCTGCTTAAAGCTTCCCCATTCCGGCCCACCTTCTGATGCCGTTCCCCAACCTTCTGCAAGAATTTTCTCCTCATCTTTTACCCGGTAGTGATAGGTTCCTTCAAAAACACGCGCTTCTCCTTCCACCACATACTCCACCCACGGATCGGACCGTTTCACATGCCGGAAGGCATCATCTTCCTCTGCGGCAAAGGCATTTGATCCTGCCGGAAACAGAGCAGTCACCAAGATAAAAACCGACATCCAGGAAATCCACGGTTTCAACTCTCTCCCTCCACTTCTTATGTAATATATGGTTATTATAACATTAAAAACCATATATCTTCTTTTTCAGTCATGATTTGTCAAGAAGTTCTCGTTTTTTCCTGTTCAAGCACGGCGCTTCCTTCTTGACGATAACGTTTAACGTAATGCAAGGAAAAGAGGAAGGAACATACCAGTGGAATTCCATGCATCAATCCAACTACAACCAATGGGCTAAACCATTCAAACAAAGGGGAACAAAGGATCATTCCCACCCCAAACCCAATCGTGTGAAAGGTGGACGCAACACCAAAAATTCTTCCACGAACACGATCCGGCTCCTGTTGAAGACGCGAATTGAAGCAGATGGAGGAAACACCATCCGATAGACCTGCGATCAAAGCAAAAGGAAGAAGGGTGTACCAACTCTCTCCCCAAAACAGAAGGATAAAAAAGCCGGACATCAGAAACGTGGAAATACCAAAAGCAATTTCGCTCCACCGTTCCCGTTCCCCACGAAACCAGCGAGACATTCCCTTAGATCCCGCCAGATTCCCAACAGCCCATACTCCCCAGATCAAACCCATGTACAGCGAAGGATTGTCAGGATCCAACTCGGCTGAAAATATGGGCATCCCCACATTATGGGAGGCAGAACCAAAGGTATCGATGAGGCGAATAAACATTAACCCCAACAGCAGTGGCAGACCCCTCATATATTGGAACATCTCTTTCGCCTCATGCCAAAAACCTGCTTTCACTCCTGAAACAGGAGTTGACTCCTCCCCTTCTTTTGTGCGAATCGGCAGCCAAAAGAGATTCAAAGCGGATAGCAAATAGGTAATTGCATCAATGATAAAAACCACTTCATAGCCGAGAATATCCAATGTCACTCCGGCAGTAACCACACCGATCACCATGGCAATAGATTGCCATGCAGTCAAAATAGCGTTGGCCCGTACCCGGTTTTCCGGACCAACAACAGTGGGAATGCTGGACTGCAGGGCTACATTAAACAGTTGACTGAACGCTCCGATCATAAAAGAGACGAAAAACAGCAAGGGTACTTTCCAGGAGGCCGGACTGACCACAAGCAGAATGAGGGCCGCACTGCGAATGGCGTCCGCTGTAATCATAAGGGTTTTCCGATTGAACCGGTCAGCCAATATTCCCGAAAAGTAACCGTTGATAAAACCACCCAACAGACGGACAGCCATGAATAAACCCATCATCCAAGCGCTTCCGGTCAAAAAATACGCATACATATTGATGGCCACCATATTTAAAAAGTTACCGATATCAGATATGCTTTTCCCCGCAGTCAACAGGTACAGATAAAAAAATGAGTTCTCCCTCTTGTCTACCTTTTTCATGAATGACCCTCCCTTTATTCACTCCCACCATCTACCTTGTTTAAGTCATGTACTCCCGACAGACAGACCGCCTCACCATGGGGTTGAGGCGGTCTATCTATCGATTCAGTTATTGACACCGGCTTCTTCCGTTTCGCCAATTTGAAAGCGGACCGTCGCTTTTGCCTGTTCGTAGATTTCCCAAAGCTCCTCCTGTGAGCTTCCCCGAACCCAACACATGATGAGAAAGACTTCTTCATCCTCCCCTTGAATGATTGACCCTTCCGGAAAAAGAAGCGTGGAGGAAATCATCCCTGGAAGCCGCTCCAGCTCTTCCAACCCTTCCACCTTTTCCAAGCGCCCGGAATCGTATGGATACAGGGTAAACATGGCGTGGGGCTCCGATATGGAGGGGGGCGCCTCCTCTAGTCGGAATGTTCCGAGAGACAAGTCCAGCATCGCTTTCACCGGATCAAAGTTGATCATCGTTTTCAGGCTTTGTGTGACCATCATTCCTCCCACCCTGGGATTGATCTCCAGCAGTTGTGGACCGTTTTTCCCATACCGGAGTTCCACATGGCAAAGGGAATAATCTACACCTGTCGCCTGGACAACAGAGACTGCATAATCCTTCATCGCTTGAATCTCTCGCTCCGTAAAACGGACCGGAGGAACCATCAGTAGATGTTCATAAACAACCCGCTCTTGCTCAGTCACCAAAACCTTGTCATGAACCAGCAAAGGGATTGCCTTCCCATCAGCCACCACTACTTCGACACTGGCTTCCCGCCCATCGATATACCCTTCCACCAGCATCGAATTCATGGGAGAAAAATGAATCTGCTTCCCTTTTTTATCCGGATAGGTATGTTCACAGGCATACATATCCTGATACGTGGTATGCGGAAGTTTACGCAAAGCCATTCGGAATTTCTCCACAAGCTCTCTGTCATTTTGACACTTAAGAACAAGCTGGGACGCTGCTCCATTTAATGGTTTCAAGATGACCGGATATCCAATGCGATGAGCATGGGCAAGAAGACTTTCTTCATCCACCGCCAATCCAAAATCCACCGTGGGCACACCCGCATGAACCAACGCATCCCTGGTCAAATATTTATTGTTGGTTCTAAACAATCCCTCTTCCGACTGGGATGCGAGTCCCCTTTCTTCAGCCAAGCGAGCCACTTGCGCCCCCAGAATCCCGTCCCGATTAAATAAACCGGCTACTGTGGCAAATCCTTTGATATTCCAGGATGTTTCAAACGATTCCACATGGACACGAAGTGTTTCCAAATCCCAACGATCCGTTTCCACTACCCGATCAAACAACTCACGGCCATGCTCTTCACGATAATCAGCCAATATCTTTTTTTCCTTATCTTGCAATGGCCGAAAGATCAGGAGGTTTCTGTATCCTCTGTCTATAGCCTGTTCGGCGACCTTTGTCAGTGTACGGAAGGCACCACTGTCCATAAAGAGAACGGCTTCCTTCACCTCAAAACCTCCTCTTCGTCATGACCATCCAAATAATGGGATACAATATACCCATTTTCGTCCACATCATGTAATGGAGGCAACTTCTCACTATCCGAAAACTTCAGATAATCCGCTGCTTTGTAGGGGGTTGTCGCTCGGATAAAACGTTCTCCATCGATCTCTACATAGTCTAACGGGTGATTGGGGCCGATTCGATGTTTGCCCACAGGAGTGACATAAACATATTGGAACGCTGTCGTTCCGGAATAGGCCGCCAGATCTTGAATGATCTGGATTCCTTTCTGAACGCTGGTCCGAAAGTGCTTGGCTCCCACCACAGGCATACAATGAAACAAATAATAGGGCACGATCCCCGTACTGAGGAATGCTTCCGCCAATTCCCGAATCGCCTGAGCGTTATCATTCACACCTTTAAGAAGGACCACCTGTCCCCGAACGGAAACCCCTCTCCGGATAAAACGCTGATACGCCTGAACCACCTGGGGTGTCAACTCATCCACATGATTGATGGACAATCCGATGGAGATATTTTTGGACAGATGGGGCTGTCCCTCATCAATCCGTTTATAACGGGCGATCATATCCGCAAGCTCTTCCGTCACAGTCTCCGGTGAAAAAAGAATATTGCGGGTTCCAATGCGAATGTTTCGAATATGAGGAATCGGAAATACTCGATCCAACACTTTTTCCAACAGCGGTGCATCTACGAAAGGGTCCCCACCGGTAATAAGAACTGTTCGAATCCGGTCATCACTTTCAATAAAACGGATGGCTTGGTCAATATTTTCATCAGACATTCGTTTTGCCTCTCCGGCCAGAGTCCGAGACTTTTTAAAGCAGTAGCGGCAATAGGCTGAACATTCAAAATACGGAGTCAAAACAGCTCTGTCTTCGTATACTCGTTCCAACCCGTAGATTCCTTGGTTGTTCTTCCCTTCCTCAAAGGGCTTATCCGTCCCGAAGTTCAGTGATTCAAAGGGGCTGGGCATAAATTGTTTTGCCACGGCATCCGAGCGCTTTACAAGGCGGGTCAACGATGGACTGATTTTGGTACGGTACTTCCCGATCACTTCCCGAACCATTTCACGTTCTGTCTTGCCAGTAGGACGATCAGACACACTGCTCATTGAAATAGTCCCCTTTCTTAGAGAAAAATGATTTAGAGCTTCGGGGGGATTGCAATCTTATTTGATGATCAATGCTTGTCCCTGATATAATCAAAGTTTCATATGTATAAAAAATAATTACTTATTAAGTATTACTTTCTTTTCATAATACTGTATGCCTGTTCGTTATTCAATATTTTTATAACAAAGAAAATTATTGTTTTTTAAAAAACATCAATCGGATACTCGCTTCCAAATATATCAAACTGTACAAAGCTCTCATTCATTATGTTATACTGTGACCAGGTCATAATTTACATTATTTTCAGACGGGTGGGGAACATGTGTTAACAAATGACTTGGATTTTCGTTTAGAACCACGTTTAAAAGCATTATATGATCAACATAAAGAGCGGGCCGATAAGATCGACTGGAGTTATCATGCATTTTTACCATGGGATAAAGGAATGGATTTCAAGCGCGTTCCTTGGGACCCCAGCCAAATCACTTTGCCTTCCGGAATCATCACCGCCGTTGAAACAGCACTGCTAACGGAGGTCAACTTACCTTGGTTTACCACCTATCTTTCCGAAACATTTAGGGGATCGTTGTCCGTGATCACAGATTTCATCCATACATGGACAGCGGAAGAGGACCAACATTCCAATCTATTGGAAACGTATCTGCTACTGACCCGCAATGTTAACCCGGATCGATTGCACCAATTGAGAAAACAAGTGCTCGAAGGTGGATTTGTCCCTGATTTCCATACCCCGATTGAAGCAATGGCGTATACCACATTACAGGAACTTGCGACGATGGTATTCTATAACAATGTAGCAAAAACTGTGGGAAAACATGACCGTGACCTGGCTACTTTGCTACGCCGTCTGGCCAAAGATGAAACGCTTCACTATGCCTTTTACAGAGACGTTATTCGTACTCACCTTGAGCTGGAACCCAATTATTGCTACCATATTGCCAATGTAATAATGAATTTTAAAATGCCCGGTGCTGTCATGCCGGATTTTGAAGACCGAATGGGTATTATATCGAAGGAAGCCAATTATGGACCCCTTCAGTACTTTGACCAGGTTTTGGATGTTGTCGTAAAATACTGGGGAATCCATGATTTACGACCCATCGCACCAATGGCAGAAAAGGCGAGAATCCAAATATTGGAGTACCATGCCAAACTAAAACGCATTCGGGATCGTTATCAGCGAAATCACGCCCAAGGTAAAAGCTGAATCCTTACATCCATGCACTCTTCCGCACGAAGCCCGCTAACAGCGGGCTTTTATCCTATTCATTCTCTTTTTAGTTATTTATTATTAATTACGATCGATAGTTTATAATTAACATATTTGTTTAACTGGGTTAGGAAATGATCCAGTACTTCATTGGATGGAAACTTACACTCCAGAAGATAGCAACCTTCACCGCTAATTTTATAGTTATTGATAATATACTCCGATTGATTTCCCAAAAACGACAAATAGGGCTGATGTTGAATATGTTTTGTATATATATTGATAAATGAATGAACAGGATAGCCTATTTTTCTTTCATTTAACTGGATTGTATACCCTTCAATAATCCCCTCTTCTTCCAACTTGATGACTCTGGATGAAGCCGCCTGTCCTGTCAAATGGACTTTCTCTCCCAATTCTTTCATGGTTATACGAGCATTTTTTGATAATTCTTCCAGTATTTTTTTGTCTGTAGCATCCAGCATTGCGACAACTCCTTTCACATTTCAAGGAAAATCCCACAAGCACTTGATTTCATCTATGTCAGCCGATATTGCTTATACTCTATACTATGAGTGAATCGTACACAAGGGAGGAACCCGCAATGAAGATTCAACTCATACGAAATGCAACATTGGTTTTGCAATATGCAGGCAGGAAGTTTTTAATTGATCCCTTCTTAGCGGAAAAAGGATCCATACCACCATTCCCCAATACACCCAATCAAGATCAATCAAACCCATTAGTCAGCTTACCTTCTTCAATCGAAGAAATCATCGATGTTGATGCGGTAATTGTTACGCATTTACATCCAGATCATTTTGACGAGGTTGCCAAAGAGGTTCTACCGAAAGATATAAAAATCTTCGCACAAAATGAACACGATGTGGAAGCCATCAAAAAGGACGGGTTTTATAACGCAGAATCCTTACACCCTGCTGCCTATATGGGAGAGATCCGACTTACCCGAACCAATGGGCAACATGGAATAGGCGAAATCACCAAGTTTACTGGAGAAGTATCCGGTGTGGTATTTCATCATCCGGATGAACAGACTCTATATGTGGCAGGAGATACCGTATGGTGCGGTGATGTTGAGGAAGCCATCCACACACATCACCCGGATGTCATTATTGTGAATGGAGGCGCAGCGCAGTTTCTGGAAGGGGGCCCGATTATCATGACGAAAGAAGACATTTATAAAACCCATCAGGCAGCCCCCCAAGCCACGATGATTGTTTGCCATATGGAAGCTTTGAACCACTGTCTGTTAACACGAGAAGAATTAAATCGCTTCATCGATGAAAACGGGATTTCCAACCATATTTTCGTCCCATCTGATGGTGAAACCTATACACTTTAAAGGAACAACACCCACAAAAGTGATCAAGGCTTTTTGTGGGTGCTGTATTTTTATTTCTCATTCATCATGGATTCCATCTTCTTTCGATGAATTCGTAAATCCCGCTTGTTTCTCTCTTTCGAGATTACACCCTGTCGCGTCAATTCCGAAAGCGTCGCGCTGACCGTCTCCCTTGTCGCCCCGATCATCGCCGCCAGATCCTGATGACTCAACCGTAGATCCAGTTCCCAATACGCTCCCTTTTGATTTCCGAAATGATGAACCAGCTTGGAAAGAAGATACAACAGACGCTTTTGGACACTGCCATATGCCAGGTTCTCCAACATTTCCTCCGCTTCCCGCAACCGTTCGGTCAATATGCCGATCAATTTAATGGCCAACTGGGGCCGTTCTTTCATAAATTCCTCAAAGTCCTTTTTGTTCAACACACATAAAAGGGTTTCTTCCATCGCCTCCACATAGGTATCCCGCGTTCCTGTGGAGAACGTCTCCACTTCCCCGAAAATGTTTCCATCTCCGAGAATCCCCAAGGTAAATTCTTTTCCTTCGCGGTTGAGTTTGTATAATCGCACTTTCCCTTTTTTCAGTAAGTACAGAGCAGGTGGAGCCTCTCCAGGGGAAGAAATGATCGTGCCCTTGGGGATTTTGGACATGGGAGCCATTCGCTCGATCTCTTTCAGATCTTCCAATGGAAGCTCTTCCATCAAGTTGATCTGAGACAGGTACCACAATTTATTCATCCTTCTCAACCTTCCGGTTATACACTTGTTGAAAATGCTTTGGATCAAACCCACGCAAAACTTCATTCCCAACCAGAATCATCGGACTGACCATCACGGGGGAATCCATCGCTTTACGGATCCCCGATTTCTCCACTTCCGACCAGAGAATTTCTTCATATGGAATTTGATGGCGTTGAAAATAGATTTTTGCACGGCGTCCCCCTGGACAGCCCGGATGAGTCAACAGTTTAATCAAGGTATCCTACCCCTTTCCTTACGGGTCTTTATTCATGATTTTATCTTATGACTGCCGAAAAACGCTGTAAGGAATGTTACAACCTCCTCTCTCATGATTGTAAGGAAGATTACAGATACCATTATCCGAAGGTGTTTTAATCATGTTAACTCTACATGGAGGTGGATAGGAAATGACGCGTCATTTCAATTGGAAAGCGGGCATCCTTGGAAGTCTGAGCGGCGGTTTGGTGTTTGGAATCATGATGGCCATGATGGGGATGCTCCCGATGGTCGCTGGATTGGTCGGTAGTCAATCATCATTGGTAGGTTTTGCGGTTCACATCATCATCAGTTTCATTTTTGGACTCACCTTTACCGTATTTGTGAGCTTCTTCAAAGGCTCCGCACTGATTCCAGGTTTGATTTTCGGATTCGTTCTCTGGGTATTGTTCCCCTTTATTTTCATGCCGATGATGATGGGAATGCCTCCCTTCCCGATCAATATGTCCAGCATGATGAGTCTCATGGGGCATCTGATTTACGGAGGAATGACCGGCGCAGTTTATGGTGCCATCCAAAAACGAACAGCCAGTTGAGTAAAAACAGACAAACGAGAAGAAAGACACTCAATGAGTGTCTTTCTTCTCATCCCCCTAGGGCCCATCCTTATAGGAATTCTTGGAAGGGTGACTGCCAAATTTATGGTATAGCCCTTTCAACCACCCCATCGATTTAACAGGTTTGTCCGTCTCCCGCTTCAAACAGATAAAATAGATAATCCGTCGGTACCCCGCTATGACCGGATTGGCGGAGCATCGCAGCGATGTTTCCACGGTGGTATGTACCGTGGTTGACGACATGCTGCACTAAATCCAACAGGTTGGTCTTCAACTTCCCATAACGTGGGTGTTCGATGGACAGTGGTTCATTCCAATTCGGTTGCTGTCGCAAAAAGGTCCGGTACCGTTCGGACAAATGTAAAAACAGGTTTTCCATATCTTCGATCCGTTTTCCTTCGACCTCATTCTCTGCTTGATCTATGATCATCATCACCTGGTTGAAGCTGTCACCGGACATCACACTTAACCAAAGGCTGTCGACAACATAGATATGGGCGAGTGCTTGGGAGATGGAAGGAAAAACACTTGGCATCTTTTGTTTGTAAAGCTCTGGCGGAAGTTCCTTTAAGTGATGGAGTAACCTCTTGTTCGACCATGCGTGATATTCATATAATTTCAACCCATGAAGTTCCACTTGATTCTTCCTTTCCGTGATTTTTGCTAATAAGATCATCCAAACGAAGTACACTCCTAGGAAAGAACAACTGAAAACGCCTTATTTGAGACCTAATCATGGAGGTGTGAATGAGGGACACGAAAGGTTCAACAACGATTCGCCTTTCTTAAATGACAAATTCCCGGATGGACACATTCCCTGCCAATGAAACCGGATTCAACCTTGAGAGTTCATCCAAAAACGCAATCTGGAAGCTTCCCACCCCCTGGTTCTCCGTCCGCTCTGCCCCCCGGAGTGCTGCCGCTCCATAAAACCCTAACCCAGCGGTTCCTGCAAGCAAGCGATCCTTTTCCACTGCAACAAAAGCGCCCAGCACCGAAGTTAAAAGACATCCCGTCCCCGTTACTTGCGTTAACAATGGATGACCACCTCTTACCATATTGCCAGACTGGCCATCAGTAATGACATCTTCCGACCCAGTCACCACAACAACCGTATTCAGCTTTTTCGCGGCGCGAACGGCTAATGCCCTCCTTTCGTCCCCCAGCTTCGTATCACCGGCATCCACTCCTTTGATTGTATGATCCTCTCCAATCAGATGAGCGATTTCGGCTGCATTTCCCCGAATCAGTGACACATCTACTTCCTGAAGAATGCGTTGAGCGGATATCGTCCGATAAGGAGTCGCTCCCGCTCCCACTGGATCAAGCAACACAGGCACACCATGCTTATTTGCTGCTTGTCCCGCAATCATCATCGACTCGACCAATTCTGCAGACAGAGTGCCCAGATTTAGCACCAATGCCCCTGCGATCCGCGCCATATCCGCTACTTCCTCACGGGCGTAGGCCATCACTGGAGATGCACCCAATGCCAACAATCCATTGGCTGTAAAGTTGGTTACGACTACATTCGTCATATTATGTACAAGTGGGCGTTCTTCCCGAAGTTTTACAATAAGAGCACTGAGGTGGTCGGCTGTCATCATCTGTTCACCTTTCTTTTTTGGCAGGACTGACGTTCATTGTTTGAGATCGCGCAAGAGAGTCTGAACCAATAATTGTAAATATTGTTCCGTTTTTACATCTATCACTTGCCCACCGGCATCCATCTTCTTTTGCACAAACGGTATGGTCATGGTGCCGTTACGAAAAACTTACAAAACTCTACAAAGAGTCTATGTTTTCTTCCTGATTCATCGTATCCCGCTTCGGCACGTACTCCCTACAACGGTTTG
>NZ_FXTI01000008.1 GCF_900182565.1 Melghirimyces algeriensis
GGGGCTACATTTCGAGCTTGAAACGCTCAAATGAATCGACAGGTCGTTCATTCGCTCTTCAGTTTTCAAGGAACGCTTTTTCGCTGTCTGTCGCATGTTTCCGCGACTGCCACTCGTTCGTAGCGACAAAATCTATCTTATCATCCTCAGTTGATCTTGTCAACAACTTTTTTATTTCTTTTGTTGCCGCTCAGACTGTTGATCCTCATCTCGCGGCGACAGGTAATAATATATCATGGCTTTCTCATTTGGTCAACACCTTTTTAAATTTTTTTCTTCCAATAAAGAGCAGGATTCATTCCCTTCCTGGATCTAAAATCGGTCCGGACTCTGTCCGAACCGATTGATTTTACTCATACCGGGTTCCATTAATCTCAAAACTAGTTGTAATGTTTGCATTTAACGACTGGGAAACCGAACAATACTTGTCCCGTGAAAGTTCCACTGCTCTTCTAACTTTGTCCTCTGGCAAATCTCCATCCAACCGGTAATGAATATGTACCTGAGTAAACCGACGTGGATGTTCCTCTGCCCGCTCTCCGGAGACTTCCATATCAAAACCTTCCACTTTTAAGCGCATTTTCTCCAGAATGCTGACGATATCAATCCCAGAGCAGGCTCCAGCAGCGGACAACAGAAGCTCTGTCGGCCGGGGGCCTTGGTCCTCTCCGCCAGCCTCTTCACAAGCATCCAGGTTTATTTCATGCCCGGAAGGTGTAGAAGCCTGAAATTGCATCTTCCCTTTCCACTGCAATGTCGTTTTCATATGATCCCCTCCATATATCAGCTGAAATAAACAATTAATGAGGACTCAATAAAAGCAGCTACCGTTAGCATAACTGCAACTCCGATAACCAATGAAGGAACCCGCTCCAGGTAAGCTTTCCAAGCTGATTGATTTCGCTTCCTGATAACGGCTGATCCCAAACCAGCCAATGTTCCCATGGACAAAATCCCTAGTCGGATTCCGAGAGCAGCTGCAAAGATCAGGGCCGGCAACTCCAAAATGCCATGGGGAAGAATTTGTGTCACAAACAATGTTACTGGGCTTGAACCGGTCTGTTCAGAGGAAATCCCAATCACCACCCCCAGCAGTAACCCATTAAACGCTAACCCAATAACAGGGTAGACACCAAAGAATAAACCCAACCCGATCATGCTGGCCGTTGCCAATAAATTATTGGAAAGAATCACTTGAAAAACATTGAGAAGCCCAGGATCTTGTTTGATATCCTCCACTTTCTGTTGAAATTGCTCCCACACTCCTGCTTGTTTCAAGGATTCATTGATCGGGTCGCTGGCAACAAAACCAACAATGGAAAAGAGGATAAAAATCAGGGTTGCAATGAGAATCACTTTCTTTTCAAAACGAATGGCTTGCATAAAACGCCTCAAGAACATCTCTCCCTTTCGATCATACGCATTCCATTCATAACCCTCGTCCACCGGAATACATTAGTATGGGACAGGTGCCAAACCTTCCATACCAAAGCGGTCGGAGGTGAAGAGATGCGTTTTTTCTGGGTTTTATCCGGAAAAAAGATAAGACAGGCCTTGATCATCATGGTGGCGCTGTTTTTTGCTGCAGGGATTTTTTATGCCGAACAGCAAAACATTCAAGTTTTTATGCCTCTTGATTCGGGTCCTGAAGCGGTATACAGTGTGGACACGGATAAAAAGCAACTTGCACTGACTTTCGATATCAGTTGGGGCGAAGAAAGAACAGGACCCATTCTGGACGTCTTGGAACAGAAAGGGGTGAAAAAAGCAACATTTTTCCTTTCTTCCCCTTGGGCAGAAGCCCATCCGGATACCGTGAAACGGATTGCAGATATGGGTTATGAGATCGGCAGTCATGGTCATCGCCATGTCAATTACAGCACACTTAATGAGGATCAGATTCGCAAAGAGATTCGTAAATCGCACCAAATTTTAAGCAAGCTGACCAAAACCGAACCCAATTTGATCCGGTATCCAAATGGTGATTTTGACAAACGGGTACTCAAAATCGCAGATAAATTGGGTTATACCTCCATCCAGTGGGATACCGACTCCCGCGATTGGATGAATCCCGGAAAAGAAAAAATTATCAACCGGGTTGTCAACCTGTCACATCCCGGTGATATCATTTTGATGCATGCCAGCGACTCCAGCAAGCAACTTCATGAAGCGCTCCCAGTAATCATCGACAAATTGAAGAAAAAGGGATACACGTTTGTCACTGTCTCTGAGCTGATTGCAGGTTCGCAAGTCGAGCTGAATCCTGTAGATTAAGAGCCAGGCTTCGATGTCTGGCTTCTTTGCTTACTTTTTTCCGATATTGGAGCGACTAAACGATGAAGTTGCATCACTTGCCATGTATTGCAAACCAAAAGGGTCAACACCATTTGCATAATAATCGGAAGCGATTCTTGATCCAACGAAGGAATGGCTTCCAATACGGTTGTAGAGACCATAAAAAATAGTGCAGGGATAAAAGCCATGGAATGTGTCGCTTTCACCTTGAACCAGGCCACAATCAACCCAACAACAAGGATGGTTGCTGGAAGAATCCACGGACCCAATCCATTAAAACCACTTTTTCCGCTGGAAACTCCAAATGTCCGCCACAAAATGGCAAGTGTCAAAAACAATTGAATCGCTTGATACACATAAGGGTTTCGAATAAACCCTTTCGCCACCATATTAAAAATAAGGTAGCAAAAAAAGCCCATCTGAGCCACCGCTCCATACATGATCCCCGCCCACAACTGGCTGATCATATCTAGCCCCACGGAACCGACAATTCCTCCTACTAAAAAGCCGACGAGGGGAGCTGTCACGGTTCCCAAAACCAATGTAGTCCAAAACAGAAAAAACATCCTTCGAATCGTCATTGACTCAGCCTCTCCTTCAATCAGTCCCTGACAACTTCCTTCAGGCCACTTCATTCTATTATACCGATGCTGCTACCCAATTTAAAACCATCCCATACAACTTCGGCATAAATCATCCAATCCCTGACCATATTATAAGATGAAGAACCAAAAGAAGGGCGGCCTTTATATGTCAATACAACGGAGGTTACTTACCAACCTGGCCTTATCACTGATTCTTCTCATTACAGCCTCCTGCAGTCCAAACAATAAACAGGAAAACCAAAAACCGGAATATAACGAGATGAAACAGATGGTAATGGACGTTTTACACACAAAAGATGGGAAGAAAGCCCTGCAAGAAGTGATGAAAGACCCGGAATTTAAGAAGGAGATCGTGATCTCCGATAGTGATATAGAAAAGTCGATTACCCAAGCCATGCAAGATCCCAAGATGCAAAAACAGCTTGAAAAGCTGTTTGAAAAACCAAAAGTTGCATCCAGCTTTGCCAAAGCCACCAAAAAAGAACATAAAAAGTTGATCAAACAGTTAATGAAAGACCCGGAATATCAGAAGATGATGCTGGATATTTTAAAGGACCCGGAATTTAGCAAGCAATTGAACCAAGTGATAAAGGGGCAAAAAAGCCGCAAAGAGATTCAAAAAGTCATGGAAGAGGCACTGGAGAGCCCCACCTTTAAGGAAAAATTTAGCAAACTGCTCGAAGAAGCTGTGAAAAAAAGCGAGAAGGAAAAAAAGAAAAAAGGGCAACAAGGAGGTTCAGGTGAAGGGGAGCAATCCTCCAGCTGAAGATACATGATCAACATCGGATTCGTATCCGGTGTTTTTTTCTATAAAAAAACCGGTGAATCATTCACCGGTAATAAAAAATAGAATCAAATTTTTTGAATCACTTGTTGAGCGAGATCACGATAGAGCTTGCCTATTGAGGTATCTTCTTGATAGACGGACGGAGAGAAATCCGGGTCGTCAGGATGTCCTACATCCGGTTGGCCAAGGGGAATTTGCACCAAAAGTTGCGTATTCAGTTCCTCGGCCAACTTTTGTCCACCGTCACGCCCAAAAACAAATTCCTTATTGCCGCAGGAACCGCATTGATAGTAGGCCATATTTTCAACCACACCCAACACCTGGTGCTCCGTATGTATAGCCATTGCTCCTGCACGCGCTGCTACAAAAGCGGCGGTGGCATGAGGAGTGGTAACCAGAAGCTCTTTGCTCTGAGGGATCATTTGATGGACATCGAGCGCCACATCCCCTGTACCCGGAGGGAGATCGAGAATCATTACATCCAGCGGACCCCACTGCACTTCATGGAAAAAATTGCGGAGCATTTTCCCCAGCATCGGACCACGCCATATCACCGGAGCATTCTCTTCCACAAAAAAGCCCATGGAAATCACTTTCACACCAAAACGCTCCACTGGATAAATTGTATTGTCCACGACCTCAGGACGCACTTCAATTCCCATCATATCCGGAACACTGAAGCCATATATATCGGCGTCGATCAAGCCGACCCGTTTTCCTTCCCTCGCTAAAGCCACAGCCAGATTCACTGCAACGGTTGATTTTCCGACCCCTCCTTTGCCACTGGCAATGGAGATAAATTCAGTTTTGGAGTCTTTGGAAAGTAAGGGAGGGGGGGAGACTTCCTGCTGAATGGAAGGGTTCCCTTTTGCCCGTTTGGCTTTCACTTTTTCCTGATGCTCTTTACGAACCCTTTCTGCAAGAGCCGCTTGTTCTTTTGAAGTGAGCACTTCAAATTCGATTTGTACTTCGGAAGCTCCCGCCTCCTTCAATGCCTGGTGTACACTCTCCTTTAAACGGTCTTGGTGTGGTGAGTCCTCAGATATCAGCATAATGGTAAGTTGAACCCGATCCCCAAAGATTCGGATGTTTCGTGCCAAATTCAGTTTCACGAGGTCGTTTTTTAATTCCGGCTCTTCCACTTTTCGAAGAGCCTCTAATATTTTCTCCACGTTCATAACAGTCCACACCTCAGCAATATAGCGGATTTCTTCACCGATTATAACACATTTAGTTTTTTCCTTTCTCTTTCCCTTGTCCGGTAAAGTATCGAATGATGCCATGATAGATCGAAGCAGCCATCTTTTTCTGATAGGACGGTTCTGCCAGCATACGTGCCTCTTCTGGATGGGATAGAAAACCTACTTCCACCAAAGCAGAAGGGATAGGGGAACTTTTCAATATGTATACTTCTCCACTGTGACGGGCTTTTCGGTCTGTATTTTCCAAGTTGCGGATCAGTTCACTCTGAATGCTCTTCGCCAACTGCTGATTCTGCTCCATCGTTGGATAATAAAACGTTTGTGCACCGGACCACCGCGGCGAAGGGATCGCATTTAAATGTATACTGATAAACGCATCCGCCTTGCTTTTTTTCACAATATCCACCCTGCGCATTAAATCCTGAGCCTTTCGCCGACTGGTCCCCTGATCTGCCAAATCATGATCCTGTTCACGAGTCATAATTACTAATGCGCCGGACTCTTGCAGATAGTCCCTTAATAAAAGAGCGATGGTTAGTGCGATATCTTTTTCCAGGATGCCATCTTTACTTCTGGCACCACCATCCTGTCCGCCGTGTCCGGGATCCAAAACAATCACCTGACCTGACAGGGGCATGCTCCATGTATTGCGACTGAAACCGGGCAAACCTCCAGCGACTGCCCCCCAGAGAATGACCGTCGCCAGGCCTAAAACCCCTACAAGAAGCCCATACCGTCCCTGGAACCACCTTTTTATGGTTGCCATCCTTTTTCCTCCTGCCTGTACAACATTGTTTTGATTCATTATATGGGACGAGACTGTCAGTTATGTTTTATGAAGCCCCTGTTTGCGAAGGCGAATTCCATAATCCACTCCCTCCAAAAACCACTTGGAAGTCACTTCTTCAAAAAAGTACATCATGGATTGAATGGTCCATTCATCCAACTGCCGAAATAAATGAAGGTCTTCCACAATTCTTCCGATCAACCGGCTCCCTTCAAATCCAAAAACCCGTTCACACCATTGTTTGCGTTCTGCCTCAGGACGTTCGGGAGGACATTCCGCTTCCCCTTTTCGACTGGCTTCCATCCCGTATACATAAGCTTCAAATGCTATTCGATAAATGGCCTCATCTACGACAAACCGTTGTCGGGATGAGAGGATTTGCAATGAAGGGTCCAGTATATGGTCAATGATTTGCGAAAGCTTGTTCCATGGGAAACTGAACAAGGCATCTTGTCTCAGCTTTTCCACACGATTTAAACGCCATGCTTCCAACCAAACGACTTTACCCACTTCGAAATCGTCCTCCCTCCCGCTTAAAGTATTTATAGTGTTGCCGGAGGGTGCAAGGGTTACTACGGTTAAATTAGGCATTAAAAAACCCCGCAAACATGCGGGGAAACGGGTCTCTTACCGTTTGGAGAATTGAGGCGCACGACGCGCTTTTTTAAGTCCGTATTTTTTCCGTTCTTTCATCCGTGGGTCCCGAGTCAAAAAGCCGGCTTTTTTCAGTGCCGGACGAAGATCCGGGTCCACTTTCAGAAGTGCACGGGCGATTCCATGGCGAATGGCACCTGCTTGCCCGGTAAACCCGCCACCGTTGACATTGACCAAAACATCATAGCGATTGACGGTCTCAGTCAAAACCAGGGGCTGTTTTACAATCGCCTTTAATGTCTCCAAGCCAAAATAGCTATCCATATCCCGGCCGTTGATCACAATACGACCATCTCCGGGTACAAGACGTACACGGGCAACAGACTCTTTGCGACGACCTGTTCCGTAAAATTGAACTTGTGCCAAGGTACTTTCCCTCCTTTACTTATCGGCGTACTTCCCACTCTTGGGGTTGTTGTGCTTGATGCGGATGTTCTGAACCAGCGTATACTTTCAGCTTTTTCAGCTGCTTACGACCCAGAATGTTCTTCGGCAGCATTCCTCTGACGGCCAATTCAATCATGCGTTGCGGATTTTTTTCACGCAACTCACCGGCCGTAATCGACTTAATACCACCTGGATAACCGCTGTGGCGATAGTATACTTTTTTCGCCGGTTTTTTCCCTGTGAGATGTACTTTGGAAGCATTGATGACAACGACAAAGTCACCCGTGTCTACATGGGGAGTATATTCAGGCTTGTGTTTACCACGGAGCAAGGTGGCCACTTCAGTGGCCAGTCGGCCCAAGGGCAGATCCGTTGCATCAACCACATACCATTTCCGTTCCACTTGGTTCGGTTTGGCCATAAATGTGGTTCGCATAATTTTTTCCCTCCTTATGTCAAAAACAATCATTCTGTATTTCTTATGGGCATTGCCGGATGCGTTTTCTCACTTGTACTGCGCCGAACATTGTTTTCCACCGGGGCAAGATGGAAAAATACCAACGACCATACTACACCAACCACGGTTAGAAGTCAAGATATGAACCACGGAGTATATCCCACTTCCATCATCGTAAGACCCTCCGGAGGAAATGTTTTTCCAGCAGCGGATCGATCTTTGGCTGAAAGTATGCCCGGAAGGTCTCCTGGAGCGGTTTTCCCAACTCCAATATCCACCAATGTTCCAGCGATGATCCTCACCATATGATAGAGAAACCCGCTTCCCACCACTTCAATCATTACAATACGAGAGTCCTTCTCCCGCACCTCACAGTGATACAAGGTGCGCACCCGATCTTTTACCTGGGCTTTGGCTGCCGATAGTGAAGTAAAATCATGGGTACCCAGCAGGTGGCGTGCAGCTGTATTCATCCGGGCACAATCGAGCCGATGAGGGTAGTGGGTACGATATCTTCGTTGAAACAGATCAGGGAGTTTTCCTGTATCCAGTGTATAGCGGTATCGCTTCCAACAGGCACTCTTTCGTGAGTGAAAACCGGTAGATACCTCTTCCGCTTTTGTCACCAGCAAATCACAGGGAAGCGTATGATGAAGTACACGCACCCAACGATCGATCGGAATCGGGCAGGATGTATCAAAATGAATCACTTGTCCCAAAGCATGCACACCGGAATCGGTTCGACCGGCACCGGTGATTTGAACATCGTTCCCGGTCAAACGTGTCAATACGTCCTCCAATACTCCCTGAACCGTTCGTTTTCCGGGCTGGCGTTGAAAACCGGCAAATTCTGTTCCATCGTATGCCACGGTCATTTTCAATCGTTTCATGAATCCATTTCCCCTCTCCCGGAATGTCATGATGGGCTACGAAGCCATAGGAGAGCCACTACAAGACATCCTAAAACGATAAGGAGGAAGACGTCCAACTTTCGATATTGAAGCGTTCGGATGCGAGTTCTTCCTTCTCCTCCCCGATATCCACGAGCCTCCATAGCCAAAGCCAATTCTTCAGCTCTACGAAAAGAGGAAATAAATAGCGGAATCAGTACTGGAATATAGCTTTGGGCCCGTTTCAGAAGGCCTCCGCGTGTAAAGTCAGCCCCCCGTGCCCGTTGCGCCTTCATAATTTTATCCATTTCCTCCCATAACGTAGGGATAAAGCGAAGCGAGATGGACATCATGAGGGCGTACTCGTGAACAGGCACCTGAAACCTGGACAAAGGGGACAACAGTCGCTCCAAACCGTCCGTCAGGTCAATTGGGGAGGTGGTCAGGGTTAATAGAGTTCCCATCAACACGAGAATGAGAAAACGAAGTGAAATCCATATTGCCTGAATCACTCCCTCTTCATAAATGGTGATGGGCCCCCATTGCAGCAAAACATTTCCCCCACGTGTCAACCATAAATGAAGCACCGCTGTCAAGGAAATCAGGTACAGAATCGGCTTCAAACCTCTGATGATGATGGAAAGGGAAATACCGGACAGTTGAACTCCCAGCACAGTCATCCCCAACAGCAAACCATAACTTGCAGCATTATTGGCCAAGAATACGATCATCATAAAGATAAAGATAAAGACCAGCTTGGATCTGGGGTCCATACGATGAAGGGGCGAATCTCCAGGAATGTATTGTCCCAGAACAGGATGCGTCAAACTGCTCAACAGGAATCCCCCTTCCAGCGAGCAACAATCTCTTTTTCCAAGTCTTCTAACGTTAGCACATCGTTTGCAAGGGGTGGGTTGAGCCGTTCATTCAATCGAGTCGCCAGTTGAACCGCTTCAGGAACTTCCAGACCCCATTGGGCCAGTTTCTGCTCCCCTGTTGCAAACACGGATGCCGGCGACCCTTCCAGCACTTTTTTTCCACGGTTTAATACAAACAGTTGATCGGCATACCGAGCCGCCTCTTCCATGCTGTGAGAGACCAATATCACCGTGATTCGACGCTTCTGATGCAAATCCCGAATCCGGTTCAACAATTCCCGCTGACCAACCGGGTCCAGTCCCGCTGTCGGCTCATCCAATACCAGAATATCCGGCTCCATCGCCAATACCCCAGCCACGGCCACCCGTCGCATCTGTCCTCCACTCAAATGAAAGGGGGAGCGGGATGCCAGCTTTTCAGACAGACCCACCCACTCCATCGCATGTCTGACACGCTCTTTCACCTTACTTGGAGACAAGCCCAGGTTGGTTGGACCAAAAGCAATATCCTTGGCCACCGTTTCCTCAAACAGCTGATGTTCCGGATATTGAAAGACCACTCCCACTCGACCGCGAAGCTCAGAGAAATCCTTGGTTTCCGGTCCGATCTCCCAGTCCCCGACCCGAATGCGACCACTTGTAGGAACAATCAGACCGGAAATCAATTGGATAAGGGTGGATTTTCCGGAACCCGTTGCCCCGATCATGGCGGCAAACGTTCCGGAGTCAATCTTCAGTTCTATATTGGAAAGGGCGGTATGTTCAAAAGGAGTTCCAGCATTATAGACATGGGTCACGTTCTGGACATCAATCTCCATAATTCCTCCACCAGCTCTTCCATCCCGGTGATCTCTTGCCGAACAGGCAATCCTCTCTTCAGCAGGCGGTTTTTCAGCTCCACAAACAACGGGGTCTCCAAAGACCATTGGGCCCAGTCTTCCGGTTGACGGAACAGCTCCTTGGATGGTTGATCCCTTTCAACCCTGCCATTCGCGACAATCACTACGCGTTCAGCATGAAGGGCTTCCCGTATGGAGTGGGTAATGTGGATGACGGTAATACCACTTTGATGGAGGTCTTTCATTGCCTTTAATACCTCATCCCGGCCAATGGGGTCCAGCATGGATGTCGCCTCGTCAAATACAATTACATCCGGTCGCATCGCAATCACCCCAGCAATGGCAAGTCGCTGTTTCTGTCCCCCGGAAAGGTGATGAGGAAACGATTTCTCCATCCCTTTTAACCCGACTTGGTTGAGTACCTCTTCTACCCGTTTTACCATTTCTTCAGGAGGGACACCCAAATTTTCCAGTCCAAAGGCGACATCATCCTTTACGGTGGTTCCTACAATCTGGTTATCCGGATTTTGAAAAACCATCCCCACTATTCTGCGGATCAGGAACAGGTTTTCTTCTTGGCGAGTGTCCAGGCCCTGAATTTCAACCCTTCCCTCGACTGGAAGCAAAAGAGCGTTTAACATTTTGGCCAGGGTGGATTTACCAGACCCATTGGGACCCATGATCGCAAGATATTCTCCCTTGTTCACAGCAAGATTTACCTCACGTACAGCCCAATGGGAGTGATCTACCTCCTGGAGAGAATCATATCGATAACCTGCGTCAGTGATCTGTATGATTGGTTCCAACCCATCCACCTCAAATGATTGCCACTGTTTTCGGCAAGTAAGCACCATTTCTCTTTATAAAGAAAAAGGGCAGATTTCAGGACCGATAAGTCCTGCCCTCTCCCTTTGAACCCAAGAAGTGATTACTTCACCAGTTCCACGTATACCATTTCCGTTGCATCTCCCCGGCGAGGCCCAATCTTGATAATCCGGGTATAGCCACCATTGCGCTCCTCATACCGAGGACCCACTTCATCAAACAGCTTCTTCACCGCATCAACCGTTTCGTGGTTGGCTTTTTCCCCTTCCCGCTCGGTTCGGGAACGGTTGGTACGTACAAAGGAAGCTGCCTGACGACGGGCATGAAGATCTCCCCGTTTTGCCAGGGTAATCATTTTTTCAGCAACGGGCTGGACTTCTTTGGCTCTTGCAGCAGTTGTTTCGATCCGTTCGTGAATGATCAAGTCAGACACGAGGTCCCGAAGCAGGGCTTTCCGTGCTGCCGTATTGCGACCCAGTTTGGAATGTGCCATGGATTTCCCCTCCCTCGTCTACAAATTGACCATCAGTCTTCGCTACGCAGTGAGAGCCCCAGCTCGGCGAGCTTCTCCTGCACTTCTTCCAGCGATTTACGTCCCAGGTTTCGAACCTTCATCATATCCTCTTCCGATTTTTGTGTCAGCTCCTGAACCGTGTTAATCCCGGCTCTCTTCAGACAGTTATAGGAGCGAACCGACAGATCCAGCTCTTCAATCGTCATTTCCATAACTTTTTCTTTTTTGTCTTCTTCTTTTTCTACCATGATCTCGGTCTCTTTGGCTTCTTCTGTAAGACCGACAAAGAGCATGAGATGTTCTGTCAGGATTTTGGCACCAAGGCTGACGGATTCGTCAGGATGAAGGCTTCCGTCTGTCCAGACTTCAAGTGTCAACTTGTCAAAGTTGGTTACCTGACCCACCCGGGTGTTTTCTACCTGATAGTTTACTCGTTCAATGGGAGTGTAAAGCGAATCGATCGGGATCACCCCGATGGTCTGCTCCTCCCGTTTATTCCGTTCGGCGGGTACATATCCCCGCCCGCGGTTGGCGGTCATCCGCATATGCAGACGTCCATCATCAGCAAGCGTGGCGATATGAAGGTCCGGGTTGAGAATCTCCACATCGGAGTCTGCCCGAATATCACCAGCTTTGACTTCACCGCCACCTTCTACATCAATCTCCAACACTTTTTCTTCATCAGAGTGAATTTTTAGAGCCAAGTGTTTAATCTTGAGAATAATCTCCGTGACATCCTCAACCACACCAGGAATCGTGGAAAACTCGTGGAGAACCCCATCAATCTGAATGGAGGTCGCTGCCGCACCGGGAAGTGACGACAAGAGAATACGCCGGAGCGAGTTACCAAGCGTTGTGCCGTAACCACGTTCCAAGGGTTCCACGACAAATTTTCCGTATTTGCCGTCTTCACTAATCTCCACGGTTTCAATTTTCGGCTTCTCGATTTCAATCATACGGTTATGAAACCCTCCTTAAGAACGTCGCGTTCCGGGTGACATTTGTCCAATCATGGTGAATATCTATGCATGGCCCCGGTGAAAAGGATCGCGGGCTTACGATCAAGTCAGATTTGTCCAGTACCATTATACACATAGTTCTCCCAGTATAAACCAATGCCTAACCCGGAATCAACCCGCGTCACGCATCAGACACGGCGACGCTTCGGCGGGCGGCACCCATTATGGGGAATGGGGGTGACGTCTTTGATCAGGTTGACTTCCAACCCAGCCGCCTGGAGGGAACGGATTGCCGCTTCGCGGCCCGCACCCGGCCCTTTCACCATTACTTCAACCGTCTTCAAACCATGTTCCATCGCCTGTTTGGCAGTCGCTTCCGCAGCCATTTGAGCAGCAAAAGGTGTGCTCTTACGGGAACCCTTAAATCCCAAGGTACCGGCACTGGCCCAGGAAATCGTGTTTCCCTGCCTGTCAGTAATGGTGACAATGGTATTGTTAAAGGTTGAACGGATATGAACGACACCCGACTCAATATTTTTCCGAGCACGACGCTTGACGCGCTGGTTTGTTGTCCGTTTCTTTGCAGCCATTCTTTTCCCTCCTTACTTTCCTTATTTTTTCTTGTTGGCAACTGTTCGACGAGGTCCTTTGCGAGTACGGGCATTCGTTTTGCTCCGTTGACCACGTACCGGGAGGCCACGACGATGACGAATCCCGCGGTAGGAGCCGATCTCGATCAGACGCTTAATATTTAAAGCGACATCACGACGCAGGTCTCCTTCCACCATCAGGTTTTTGTCGATGTAACTGCGCAACTTCGTAACCTCATCTTCAGTCAGGTCACGAACCCGGGTATCAGGGTTGATTTGCGTTTCCTTCAAGATCTTTTGTGAAAGAGAACGACCGACTCCATAGATATAGGTCAGCGCCACTTCCACCCGTTTGTCACGGGGAAGGTCAATACCCGAAATACGAGCCAATGTACAGCACCTCCTGTCTTATCCTTGTTTTTGCTTATGCTTAGGGTTTTCGCAAATAACCATGATGGTTCCTTTGCGGCGAATCACTTTACATTTTTCGCAGATCGGTTTCACCGAAGGACGCACTTTCATCTCGTTTCCCTCCTGTTCCCACTCGGTGTCTTTTTTCTCCAGTCAAATTTTGCGACATCCGAGCGGACCTCTGGACCGTTCTTACTTGTAACGGTAGGTAATACGGCCACGGGTCAAGTCATACGGGGAGAGCTGGACCGTCACTCGGTCGCCCGGCAGAATCCGGATAAAATGCATGCGAATCTTGCCGGATACATGAGCAAGGACTTTGTGACCATTATCCAATTCCACTCGGAACATCGCATTGGGCAAAGGATCAATCACTTTCCCTTCCACTTCGATCACATCTTCTTTGGCCATTGACTCACTCTCCTTTTTTCTGCTCCTGGCGGAGCAGGTATTGGTTCAGGGCGTAGCGGATTTTGGCATTGCTGACCCGTCCTTCCGCTTCCAAGGACTGTGCCACATTCCGGGCGATGTAATTAGTGGGCTGGATATGCTTTATATTCTTCTTCTTTGCCTGCCCAACCTTCCGCTTATCTCCGTCTACCAACAGGACGAAGCAGGGCTCCACAACATCAATCACAATGGCATACCTACCCGCCTCACGACCCCTGAGTACGCGAACCACCTGTCCTGGTCGGGGCCGTCGTTCGGCTTCCGTCACATCCATCACCCTTCACCTTTTTACGCTGTGGTCAATATTTCATAGCCGTCTTCTGTGATCGCGATGGTGTGTTCAAAGTGGGCACACAAGGACCCGTCCTGTGTCACAACGGTCCAGTTATCCGCCAGCGTTCGCACAAAACGTTTCCCCGCATTCACCATCGGTTCAACGGCCAAGGTCATTCCCGGTTTTAGGCGCGGACCTTTTCCCGGTGGCCCAAAGTTGGGAATGCTGGGTTCTTCGTGAAGGTTCTCTCCCACTCCGTGTCCCACATATTCCCGAACAATGGAGAAACCAGCCTGCTCAGCACAGGTCTGAACGGCGTGGGATATATCCCCGATCCGGTTTCCGGGTTTTGCTTCAGCCAAGCCCTTAAACAGTGATTCCTCCGTCACTTCCAAAAGGCAGGAAGCCTCCTCCGATATCTCACCCACTGGATAGGTCCAGGCAGAGTCGCCATGATAACCCTCCAAACAGGCTCCGATATCGATACTAATGATATCCCCATCCTGAAGCGTACGCTCTCCGGGGATGCCGTGAACCAGCTCTTCATTCACCGAAGTGCAAATGCTGCCTTTAAAACCATTATAGCCCTTAAAGGAAGGGGTCGCTCCGTTTTTGCGGATAAACTCTTCCGCCAACCGGTCCAGTTCCCTTGTGGTAACCCCCGGTTGAATCGCACTTTTCAACAGTTGATGGGTTTCATAGACAAGACGTCCGGCCTCACGCATATACTGGATTTCCCTGGATGATTTCAAAATAATCATCGGTCTGTACCCCTGAGCAGTGAAAGAATGGATTCACTCACCTGTTCAATGGATTGCTCTCCATCAATCCTGCGGAGATTCTTTCTCTCTTGATAGTAATCCACAAGCTCCTGGGTTTTTCCCAAGTTCACTTCCAGCCGTTTGGCTACGGTCTCTTCCTTGTCATCATCCCGCTGATAGAGAGAACCGCCACAGCGGTCACAAACCCCTTCTTCCTTCGACGGGTCAAACACCACATGGTATGTGGCACCACAATTGGTGCAAATGCGGCGGCCGGTCAATCGTTTCAGAAGTTCGCTCTCTCCCACTTCAATATATAATACGTGGTCAAGAGACTTCCCCAGTTCTCTCAATGTTTCATCCAGAGCCTCCGCTTGAGGGACGGTTCTTGGAAATCCGTCCAGCAAAAAGCCCTCAGCACAATCATCTTTGCCCAACCGCTCCCGAACAATACCGATTGTCACACGATCCGGGACCAGCTGCCCTTCATCCATATACTTCTTTGCTTCCATACCGAGGGGTGTTCCCTCTTTAACCGCCTGTCGGAACATATCTCCCGTGGAGATGTGCGGAATGTGGAGTGCCTCAGTAATCCGGTCGGCTTGAGTACCCTTTCCGGCACCGGGCAGTCCCATCAGCACAATATTCAAGCCTTTTCCCTCCCGGTGGTTCGCGAGCTATCAGCCAGCGGTTCTTTTCTCCCGCGAACCGCTCTTGATAAAGGGTTCGGTGTAAGGATGATCCCCGGAATGTTCCGGGGTCTCGTTTTACTTAATAAACCCTTTGTAATGTCGCTTAATCAGTTGGCTCTCAATATTCTTCATGGTTTCCAGCGCAACCCCGACGACGATCAACAGAGAAGTCCCACCGATTTGCACGCTCTGCGGAAGGTCTGCAACCGTTGTGAAGAAAACCGGCAGAATGGATACCGCCGCCAAGAAGAGCGCACCGGCCAACGTAATCCGGTTCATGATCTTCGTCAGGTAGATGGTTGTATTTTTACCGGGTCGAATACCGGGAACATACCCACCGTTTTTCTTCATCTGGTCTGCCATCTGTACTGGGTTAATCTGCACAAACGTGTAGAAGTAGGTAAACCCGATAATCAGAAAGACATAGACCACCATGCCGAATGGTTGCGTATAGGTGAAGTTGGTAATGATCCAGTCTGCCACAGCATTTCCCTGCCAAAAGCTTGCGATGGTTGGTGGAAATATCAACAATGACATGGCGAAAATGACAGGAATCACCCCAGCTGCATTCACCTTCATCGGAATATGGGTGGACTGTCCACCAAACATCTTACGTCCTACAACACGCTTGGCGTATTGCACCGGAATCTTGCGGATTCCCTGTTGGATAAAGATCACCCCGGCCACAATCAGAAGCAGGACCACCAGGATGATGACAATCTTCACAATGCTGAGGAAGATCTGTTCTCCAGCTCCAGCAAACTCCGATTCATAGATCTGTTGTACTGCTGGCGGAATTCCTGCAATAATCCCGGCAAAGATCAGAATGGAGATCCCATTGCCGATCCCTTTATCCGTGATCTGTTCACCTAACCACATCAAAAACGCGGTTCCGGCCGTCAAGGTGAGAGCGACCAAAGCATAAGTAGCAAAACTGGGATTGTTGATAAAATCCATCCCCATGCTGCCACCCATCCGGTCAAATCCGATGGTCAGACCAATCGACTGAATCAACCCCAAGATAATCGTCCCATAACGGGTTACCTTGGCCAGTTTCCGCCGCCCCACCTCACCTTCTTTAGCCCATTGGGCAAACTTGGGGATCACATCCATCGTCAAGAGTTGCACAATAATGGATGCTGTAATATAGGGCATAATCCCCATGGCAAAGATGGAAAAGTTGAGGAAGGCACCGCCGGAAAAGGTGTTGATCAAGCCGAATACACCACCGCCACCCGCCGTATTTTCAGCAAATGCTTTTAAAGCATCACTGTTGGTGTTGGGGACGGGGATGTAGCTGCCAATCCGGAAAACCACCAGCATGGCCAGAGTGAAGAGAATCTTGCGCCGTAAATCCTCCACTTTTAAAATATTGCTCACGGTTTGAAACATCAGAGCACCTCCGTCGTGCCTCCTGCATTCGCGATTTTTTCCGACGCACTCTTAGAGAACTTGTGAGCCTTCACTGTCAATTTCACTTTCAGTTCCCCATTGCCCAGGACTTTCAAACCGTCTTTCAGATTTTTTACCACACCGGCTTCTTTCAGAAGTTCAGGTGTCACCACAGCGCCTTCTTCAAACCGGTTCAAGGTATCCATGTTTACAACTGCATACTCTTTACGGTTGGGGTTGGTAAAACCTCGTTTCGGCAAACGCCGGTAGATGGGGTTTTGCCCCCCTTCAAAACCAGGGCGTACACCGCCGCCGGAACGAGCTTTTTGTCCCTTGTGGCCACGCCCGGCCGTTTTCCCTTGTCCCGCTGCAATTCCTCGACCCACACGTTTACGTTCTTTGCGAGAGCCAGCGGACGGTTTCAGTTCGTGAAGTTTCACCCTTTACACCTCCTCTTTCGTCTCTTGTGGATAGCAAGAGGATTCTCAGTCCTGTACTTCCTTCACTTCTACCAAATGCTTCACCTTATTGATCATCCCGCGAATGGCGGGTGAATCATTTTGGATCACGGTCTGTTCCCGTTTTTTGAGCCCCAGGGTACGAAGGGTGACCCGTTGGGGTTCGGAACGGCCGATCATGCTCCGTTTGAGGGTGATAGCCAGTTTGTTTGCCATGGTCATCCCTCCTTATGATCCCAGTAACTCTTCAACCGATTTGCCGCGCAATTTGGCCACATCTTCCGGCCGTTTCATATTTTGAATTCCGTTAAGGGTTGCGCGAACCATATTAATCGGATTGTTTGAGCCAGTAGATTTGGTCAGAATGTCACCGACACCGGCTACTGTCAATACATCACGAACAGCACCGCCTGCAATGACACCAGTACCTTTGGACGCCGGTTTCATCAAAACGCGTCCGGCACCGTAGCGCCCAATGATATCATGAGGAATGGTGGTTCCCGCAAGTGGTACACGGATCATGTTTTTCTTGGCCACTTCTACGCCTTTGCGGATCGCTTCAGGCACCTCGGTCGCTTTACCGATCCCTGCGCCCACTTTGCCTTTTCCGTCGCCGACAACCACCAGGGCACTGAAGCTAAAGCGCCGACCGCCTTTAACCACTTTGGAGACGCGATTAATGCTGACGACTTTTTCAATCATATCGTCTTTGCCCTGATCGTTCTTCATCGTTCTACCTCCCTTGCTCAAAAGTTGAGACCTCCTTCGCGGGCTCCTTCAGCCAAAGCTTTGATCCGACCGTGATACAAATAGCCGCCCCGATCAAAGACTACTTTTTGGATCCCTTTTTCATTCGCCCGTTTGGCGATCAATTCACCCACTTTGCGGGCTGCTTCCACATTGCCGCCATAAATGCCCAACTCTTTGAGCTCGTTGTCCAGGGTGGAAGCCGATACCAAGGTATGACCGTTGAGATCGTCGATTACCTGGACATACATGTTTTTAGAAGAGCGGAAGACATTCAGACGGGGACGTTCCGGAGTGCCCACAATCTTTTTCCGCACCCGAAAATGACGCCGTTTCCGGCTTTTGTTCCGGTCTGCCTTCTGAATCATGCCGCGATCACTCCTTTCCTGTCAGCGTTACTTGCTGGCTTTTCCTTCCTTACGACGAATTCTCTCATCGGCGTACTTAATCCCTTTCCCCTTGTAGGGCTCCGGTTCACGTACCGCACGAATATTGGCCGCCTGGGCACCAACAAGCTCTTTGTCAATCCCTTTCACAACGATTTGTGTCTGGGATGGTACATCCAGCTCAATCCCATCCAGGGGTGTTACTTCCACCGGGTGGGAATAGCCAACGTTCATCACAACTTTGTTGCCTTTCTTCTGAGCCCGGTAACCGACACCAACCAGTTCCAGCGTTTTGCTGTATCCATTGCTGACCCCTTCAATCATGTTGGCCAACAAACTGCGCATGGTGCCATGCAGTGCCTTATGTCTGCGATAGTCACTCGGACGCTCGACGATCACTTGATTGTCTTCCATTTTGACAGTGATCTCCGGATGCAATGTACGGGTCAACGTTCCTTTCGGTCCTTTCACACTGACTTCCGTACCGTTCAATTTCACTTCCACCCCATTGGGGATGGCAATCGGCTTTCGACCGACACGGGACATCACGTTCACCTCCATCCGTATCCGATTTGTTACCAGATGTATGCCAGAACTTCGCCGCCCACTTTGGCTTTCCGGGCTTGCTGGTCGGTCATGACTCCGTTAGAAGTCGACACAATAGCGATGCCCAGTCCGCGAAGAACGCGAGGAATCTCATCACTCTTGGCATAAACGCGCAAACCGGGTTTGCTGATCCGTTTCAGACCTGTAATGACCCGTTCTCTATTGGGTCCATACTTCAAAAAGATCCGGATAATCCCCTGTTTGTTATCTTCAATATACTCCGCATCACGGATAAACCCTTCTCGTTTCAGAATCTCCGCGATCTCCCGTTTCAACTTGGATGCGGGAACCTCCAGGCTCTCATGACGAACCAGGTTCGCGTTACGAATCCGGGTCAGCATGTCAGCAATCGGGTCTGTCATAACCATGCTTTATCCCTCCTTCCACTTCGATTACCAGCTCGCTTTTTTGATACCAGGAATCTGCCCTTTATAGGCCAATTCACGGAAACAGATCCGGCACAGACGAAACTTCCGAATCACGGAGTGCGGACGACCACAACGCTCACAGCGAGTATACCGACGCACCTTAAATTTTGGTTTGCGTTTCGCCTTGGCGATCATCGATTTTTTGGCCAACGGGTTCCCTCCTTTGCATTTAAATTGTGATTTACATTGACCGTCTGTTACTTACGAAAGGGCATCCCCATCTGTGTCAAGAGTTCACGCGCCTCTTCGTCAGTATCGGCAGTCGTGACGATCACGATGTCCATCCCACGCACGCGATCCACCTTGTCATATTCAATCTCCGGGAATACCAATTGCTCTTTCAAGCCGAGCGTGTAGTTTCCACGACCGTCAAAAGCTTTCGGTGAAATCCCGCGGAAGTCACGCACACGGGGCAAGGCCACATTGATCAATTTATCGAGAAACTCATACATCCGCTCACCACGGAGCGTCACTTTCGCCCCGATGGGCATTCCTTCCCGCAGTTTAAATCCAGCAATGGACTTTTTGGCACGGGTCACCACCGGTTTTTGACCTGAAATCAAGGTAAGGTCTTCAACGGCTCCATCCAGCACCTTTGAATTTTGAACTGCTTCGCCAACGCCCATGTTGATGACCACTTTTTCAATCTTGGGCACTTGCATGGGGGAGCGATATTCAAACCGTTTCATCAGCGCTGGACCAATCTCTTTCTGATACCGTTCTTTCAAGCGAGGTACTGCCACGATTTCCATCCTCCTTTCCGGCCATGAAATCAGTCAATCATTTCACCGGACTTTTTGGCATAGCGAACTTTTTTCGCACTGCCGTCTTTTCCTTCAACAAACTTGTAACCTACACGTGTAGGCTCTTTTGTCTTTGGATCTTCCAACATCAGGTTGGAGATATGAACCGGTGCTTCCTGCTCGATAATGCCTCCCTGAGGATTGTCCTGTGAGGGGCGTACATGCTTTTTCACCATGTTAACACCCTCCACCAGGGCCCGTTGTTCAGCCGGAAACACCTTTAGAACACGCCCTTTGGTGAGAATCCTCTTTCCGTTCTTATCTTGGGTTGGGGCGTCTTTCCCGCGCATCACGATTACTGTGTCACCTTTTTTGATATGCAGCTTGTTCGGACGCTTGGCCATATTGGCACCTCCTTTACCCGGCGCTCCGAAATGTTTTGGAAAATCAAAGCACTTCCGGAGCCAGCGATATAATTTTCATAAATTCGCGTTCCCTGAGTTCCCGCGCCACGGGCCCAAATATCCGGGTTCCCCGCGGACTTTTATCATCTCGTACCACCACAGCGGCATTTTCATCAAACCGGATATAGGAACCATCCGGACGGCGGGTTGAGCGCTTGGCACGAACCACCACGCACTTCACAACATCACCCTTCTTGACAACACCACCGGGCGTAGCCTGTTTTACCGTGGCAACGATAATGTCGCCGATTCCAGCCGATTTGCGCTTGGAACCACCCAGCACTTTAATGCACATCAGTTCTTTTGCTCCGGAGTTATCCGCAGCACGCAGACGGGTTTGCGGCTGAATCATCGGTACCCCTCCTTCCGCCAGTCAGGTTATAGACCTTAAAGGATCACGGACTCCTCTACAACTTCCACCAGACGCCACCGTTTATCCTTGGACAGCGGCCGGGTTTCCATGATCTTTACGACATCACCTTTTTTGGCTTTGTTTTCTTCGTCGTGAGCCTTGAATTTTTTACTGTATTTTACACGCTTGCCGTACAGAGGACTTTTCTTGTAAGTCTCCACCGCAACGACGATCGTTTTGTCCATCTTGTCGCTGACAACCTTACCCACGCGAACCTTGCGACGGTTGCGTTCTTCGCTCATGCCTGTTTCCTCCTTTCAATCCCGAGTTCGCGCTCACGCATCACCGTTTTGCAACGAGCGATGTCTTTGCGAACCTGACGGATCCGGGCCGTATTGTCCAACTGCCCGGTCGCAGCTTGGAACCGGAGGTTGAACAGCTCTTCTTTCAGCGAAGCCAGCTTCTGTTCGATCTCGGCGGTGGTCATTTCAAACAGGTCCTTAGCTTTCATCCGTACCACCCGCTTCATCTCGGATTACAAATTTCGTTTTGATCGGAAGTTTGTTCGCAGCAAGGCGCATGGCTTCACGAGCCACATCTTCCGGTACACCCGCCAGTTCGAACATGATTTTGCCCGGTTTTACAACAGCTACCCACTTTTCAGGGGAACCTTTCCCGCTACCCATCCGAACTTCCAACGGCTTTTGGGTAATCGGTTTATCCGGGAAAATTTTAATCCATACTTTACCGCCACGTTTGATATAACGCGTCATCGCAATCCGGGCTGCTTCGATCTGCCGGTTTGTGATCCAGCTGGGTTCCAAAGCCTGCAGACCGTAATCGCCGAAAGTGACTTCCGTTCCACCTTTGGCGCGACCCTTCATCCGACCGCGATGCACTCTACGAAACTTGGTGCGCTTCGGCATTAACATCGTTACTTGCCTCCTTCCGCATCTCCCTTTTTCTTGGACGGGAGCACCTCACCGCGGTAGATCCACACCTTCACTCCAATTCGTCCATAGGTAGTGTGGGCTTCCGCAGTTCCATAGTCAATGTCTGCACGCAATGTGTGAAGTGGAACCGTTCCTTCGTTGTAGCCTTCTGTTCGGGCGATATCTGCTCCGCCCAGACGACCGCTCACCTGCGTCCGCACCCCTTTGGCACCTGCCCGGAGTGTCCGTTGGATCGTCTGTTTCATGGCCCGGCGGAAAGAAATGCGACGCTCCAACTGCTGAGCAATATTTTCCGCCACCAAGTTAGCATCCAGTTCGGGGGTTTTAATTTCATTAATGTTAATGTGTACTTTCTTGCCGGTCAGTTTGTTCAACTCTTTACGCAGAGCTTCCACCTCGGAGCCGCCTTTCCCAATGACCATACCCGGTTTCGCGGTGTTGATGGTCATATTGACGCGATTGGCTGCCCGCTCAATCTCCACACTGGAGACGGCTGCGTCACTCATACGCTTCGCCAGATATTCGCGGATCTTGATATCTTCGTGCAACATGTCAGCGTAATCTTTGTCGCCGTACCACTTGGACTCCCAATCACGAATGACGCCCACACGAAGACCCACGGGGTTTACTTTTTGACCCAAACTCTATCCCTCCTTATTTTTCAGATACAACCACAGTAATGTGGCTGGTGCGCTTGTTAATCCGGCTGGCGCGACCCATGGCGCGGGGACGGAACCGTTTCATGGTTGGACCTTCATCCACCGTCGCTTTCTCCACCACCAGGTTTTCCGGATCTAGCTGTTGATTGTGTTCCGCGTTCGCAATGGCAGAACGGAGCACTTTTTCGATGATCGGCGACGCAGCGCGAGGGGTGAACCGCAAAATAGACAAGGCTTCACCCACGGATTTTCCGCGGATCAAATCAATGACCAAACGCGCCTTGCGGGGCGCAATCCGCACATATCGCGCAACGGCTTTAGCTTTTGTCGCTTCCATCACCTGACCTCCTCTCTGGCTGACGTGTCAACATCCGTCAATTACCGCTTCCGTGTCTTTTTATCGTCACCAGCATGCCCTTTAAATGTCCGGGTGGAAACAAATTCCCCCAATTTATGGCCAACCATGTCTTCCGTGACATAAACCGGTACGTGCTTGCGACCATCATGCACCGCAATCGTATGACCCACGAACTCCGGGAAAATTGTAGAACGGCGAGACCAGGTTTTGATCACCTTCTTGTCTCCCTTGTCATTCGCTTCCCGCACTTTTTTCAGCAAGTGGTCGTCGGCAAAAGGTCCCTTCTTCAGGCTACGACCCATTCATCCAACCCCCTTTCCGCTATTGACGTCAATTCTTGTCGGTTACTTCTTGCGGCGACGTACAATATACTTGTCAGACGGCTTTTTCTTCTTACGGGTCTTATAACCAATCGTCGGTTTACCCCAGGGAGTAACCGGAGATACACGCCCAATCGGGGCACGACCTTCACCACCGCCGTGAGGGTGATCAGCCGGGTTCATTACAGATCCGCGAACCGTGGGCCGTTTGCCTTTCCAACGGGAGCGCCCCGCTTTTCCGATATTGATCAGTTCGTGATCCAGATTTCCAACTTGACCGATGGTTGCCCGGCACTCCTGACGAACCATGCGGGTTTCACCCGAAGCCAGACGGATAATGGCGTATTTGCCATCCTTACCCAAAAGTTGCGCCTGAGTTCCTGCGGAACGCACCATCTGTCCACCGGCACCCGGTTTCAGCTCAATATTGTGGATCACGGTACCCACCGGAATGTTTGCCAGCGGAAGCGCGTTCCCCACTTTAATGTCTGCTTCAGGGCCCGACTGAACCGTTTCTCCCACTTTCAGCCCTTTGGGATGTAAGATATAACGCTTTTCACCATCCGTATAATGGATCAAAGCAATATTGGCGGAACGGTTCGGATCGTATTCTACCGTGGCAACTTTGCCTGGAATGCCATCTTTGTTCCGCTTGAAATCGATGATCCGGTACTTTCGTTTATGACCGCCGCCCTGATGCCGGGTCGTAATCCGCCCCTGATTGTTCCGTCCAGCTTTTTTGACCAAGTTGGTGGTCAGGGACTTCTCCGGCTGATCCGTGGTAATCTCATCAAAGGTGGAAACCGTCATCTGCCGGCGTCCGGGCGAGGTCGGTTTAAAATGTTTGATACCCATAGGTTTGTTCCCTCCTTTGCTTTTGGATAATTAGACTTCAAAGAGCTCAATGCTCTTGCTGTCTTCCGTCAGTTTCACAATCGCCTTTTTCCGGTCTGAGGTGCGACCCGTATAGCGACCGAAACGTTTCGGCTTCCCTTTCACCCGCATGGTGTTCACCTGAGCCACTTTGACACCGAAAATCTTTTCGATTGCATTTTTGATCTCGGTCTTGTTGGCCTTAAGGTCCACTTCGAAAACGTATTTGTTCTCTTCCATCAGATCAGTGGACTTCTCTGTCACCACCGGGCGCCGGATAATATCGCGAGGGTCCTTCATTTACCGAGCACCTCCTCTACGCGAGAGACCGCATCCCGGGTGATAATCAATTTATCGTGATTCAACACATCCAGGACATTGAGCCCTTCGGCATCGATAAATTTCACACCAGGGAGGTTCCGCGTGGAAAGAACAACATTTTCGTCATACTCACTTCCCACGACCAGCGCTTTCCGATCTGCGTTCAGATTGGAGAGAATCTTCACCATTTCCTTGGTTTTCGGCTGGTCCATGGTTAATTGATCAAGTACAACCAGTCCGTCTGCTTTCATTTTTGAAGACAGCGCGGAACGAATCGCCAAACGGCGCACTTTTTTCGGTAATTTAAAGCTGTAGCTGCGGGGAGTCGGTCCAAAGGCCACACCACCGCCAACCCAAATCGGTGAACGGATACTTCCGTGGCGCGCACGGCCGGTCCCTTTCTGTTTCCAGGGTTTCCGTCCGCCACCCCGGACGGCAGCACGGTTTTTTACAGCGTGGGTCCCGCGACGAAGCGATGCTTGCTGCATCACCACAGCCTGGTGCAAAACCGCTTCATTGGGTTCAATCCCAAATACGGAATCGGATAATTCCAACTCGCCCACCTGGCTGCCGTTGATATCCAGTACATTCACTTTCGGCATGTCGTCTCCTCCTTCCCGTCAACGATTACTGAGCGGCTTTTACCGCAGATTTAATCACAACATAGCTGTTCTTCGGACCCGGAATCGACCCTTTTACCAAAATCAGGCCTTTTTCGGCATCCACTTTAACCACTTTCAGGTTCTGGATCGTCACTTTTTCTCCACCCATACGGCCGGGCAACGTTTGCCCCTTGAAAACACGCATCGGATCAATGGCACCCAAAGCACCAGGACCACGATGGTAACGGGAACCGTGGGTCATCGGACCGCGGGCTTGGTTATGCCGCTTAATTGCCCCGGCAAACCCCTTCCCTTTCGACGTGGCGGTGATATCCACCAGTTCACCTTCATTGAATAAATCCGCTTTTACTTCCTGACCGAGTTCAAAATCGGCCGGGTTGACTCCACGGATCTCACGAACAAAATACTTAGGAGCAGTGTCAGCCTTTTTGGCGTGACCCATCTCCGGACGATTGGCCCGGTGCTCTTTTTTGTCACCGTAACCCAGTTGTACGGCTTCATATCCGTCGTTTTCCACTTCCTTCTTCTGAAGGACGGAACATTGACCGGTATGAATCACCGTCACGGGGATCACTGTACCATCTTCAGCAAAAACTTGTGTCATCCCCATTTTTTTACCGAGAATCCCTTTCACGTCGCACACCTCCTACCGGCTGGTTTTTCGGAGTCTCAAAGCTTGATTTCAATATCAACGCCGGACGGCAAATCGAGTCGCATCAACGAATCCACGGTTTGCGGTGTCGGATTGACGATATCGATCAGCCGCTTGTGGGTCCGCATCTCGAACTGCTCCCGCGAATCCTTGTATTTGTGTACCGCTCGAAGAATCGTATAAACGGCCCGTTCTGTCGGAAGCGGGATTGGTCCAGACACATCCGCCCCCGTCCGGTTCGCCGTCTCAACGATTTTCTCCGCTGATTGATCCAGCACACGGTGATCATACGCCTTCAGGCGAATGCGAATCTTTTGCTTTGCCATGCATGCCCCTCCTTTTCGCTCATTTTTTATAAATGAACTTGCTCCGCAGAAATTTCCCCACACACCATGGCAAAGGGGCCGGGTGTGTCGGCAACCTTCCACATCATCGCCGTTCAAAACCAACATTCCTTATTATACGAGATCACTTCCACCATTGCAAGAAAAAACACGCATAAGAATTTGATTTTACGAGCGCTCGCCATTCACTACAAACCGTATTCCAACATGCAATAGACAATTATGCATCCTACCACGCAGAACAGAGAGATGCAAATACATGGAGAGTAATACATCCCTCTATCAATGTACATAGTTAATATAATAAAATATATTTCATTAAAATTGTGCGTATAAAATACCTTGCAACACGATATTTACAAAAAATATATACGAGTATAATTGAAGATATTTTATATATTCGATAAAGTTTTTTATGATGGAAATAAAAGGATGGAGAGGAGAATCCAGCATGAAAAGGAAACTGTTCACCGCCCTTGTGGTAGGAGCCTTGATGGTAACAGGAGTATCCAATGCGTATGCAGCTGCCAGTGCCGCTGTCACTCACCTGGGGAAGTGAATGCAAGCGGTGAAGTCGCTTATGTGGAAGGAACAGTCGCAATCTCCGGAAACAACCGGGGAGATCAAGATGTCATCCTGCGGGTTCGGAAAGATATCTGGGGATATGACCGGGTGGTGTATGAAATGAAGATTGAAGCCCATTCATATAAGAAAATCCGAAAAGAAATGAAAGGTCACTATTATGTAACCCTGGAATGCGTATCCGGAAACCGGTGCAACGCATGGGGAAAAATAACGGATAATGAAATTCGCACCGGCAACTGATCTTCCATAACTTTTGATCAACGTCAAAACGGTCTTCCCCAATAAGAGGAGACCGTTTTGATGTCTGTCAACCTTTTAATATATTCAACATTGCCTGATCCCGCGGTACTTCACACTGGTACAGCAAACGCTTTTCAGAACGGGATGGGGACTTAATATCGTTCACCTGATAGGCAGACCAGGTTGCTTTTTGTCGGGAGATTTCCATCACTCCACAGCCATAGGCGGAACTGTTGAATAGCTTGATCCAGGGATTCTGATGAAGGATCACCTCTTCTATCTTACCTTTTATATAGTCTTCCACCTTTTGCAAGAGAGAAATGGAGTCCATCCCTCGCACCCTTCTCTTTTTCAACCGGGCCATTTTTTCCTCTACCTTCAGTTCAGAAGAATCTCCTGCATGGCCTCATCCGGAATGGAATTGGAATTGGTTATTCCCATGAACACTGGAAGAAAAGAACGGAGAAGTCCACCCAGAGTGGCAATCTGATTTTTGATCATTTCTTCGAAGTTGGCTGAAGTAATGGAACCAATCATAATTTCAACTCCCAGCCTCATCTGAGTCCTGATACAATATCTATCTCAAATTTGGGAGTGCACTTTTTTTGATAGAAACATAAAAATCACCGCACAAAACAGTGCAGTGATTTGATAAATTTTTATTTCACGGGAATCCAGATCTCAGAATATAGATCTTCCTTGAATGGATCTTCATCTGTATATACCTCTAACTCAGGGGTGTTTGCATGTTTATACCCGCTTGATGGAAACCATTCTGAAAAAATCTGTTTCCAAGCTTTCTGCATCGCATCCGGCATGGGACCGACCACTTCAAACACGGCCCATTTGGATGTAGGGATCTCCAGTTTTGACAGCCCGTCGGGGGGTTCTCCGTCATATTCTGTGGCGATCCAATAATCCAGTTTTTGTGTCGATTGTATATTTTCATGATCCGCCACACAGATCCCCAATACCCCCTTGATCTGGCCGTTGTTGAGCTGATGTAACAACTCATCTGTTCCATTCCCGTTCACTTCATCCCAAAACTTCGGAATCCCCACCAAATTTTCCTCATTCTCCATGGAAAACTGCCGCTTGATACCCACGACTTGAAACCCTTCCCTTTCCACAATCCTGTACTTCATCGGCTTTGCTCCTTTCAGATTCACCTGGATGATCAGGCGATTATAAGATACCAGCTTCCCTCTGTGCTTTCGTGCCTCACTGGGTGTCACCCCATGTTGCCTGCGAAACGCCTTGGTAAATGCTTCCGGAGTGTCATAGCCGTATTTGTGGGCAAGGTCAATAACCTTGCATTGGGTACGGGACAGCTCTTGGGCAGCCAGTGTCAAACGTCTGCGACGAATATATTCACCCACAGAAACATCGGTTAAAATGGTAAAAATCCGTTGAAAATGATAGATCGACAGATTGGCTTCTTTCGCGATCTGTTCCATGGTCAAATCATCCAACAAATGATCTTCCATATAGTTAATCGCCCTTTGCAAGGATTCAACCCATCCCACACTGCTCACTCCTCGATTTCATACTAACCGCCACCTTTATAAAAATCCTGTCATTTTGTGCTCGGTTTGGACCAGATCAGCCGTAGCAGACTCTTATATAAGATCTTGACATTTTTTCAAAGCCTCTCTCTATCTGCACCAACGGGTTTATTATTCAAAATCTATCATTCCTATTTCTTCCATCAAAAGGGATTGCTCCAATTGAGGACCCTCAACAACAACGACTATCATCCCCGAATCGCTTCCCGATTCATGATTTTCACCTGATAACCAAAAAGCAGCCTACCCCGCCCGGATCGGTATCGGCTCTTCTCCCTCAACACGGACCCAGCCTTCTCCCGCCACCACCATAAACAACTGTGGTCCCGGTGTTTGATGAAGCCCCAATACACTATTCGGTGCAAAGTGCATAGCATACACCCCATCTGTACCCACTCTTTGTGACGCAATACTGGAGTTACGCCAACGTTTTGATTGTAAAATTGACGGATTGACTTTGCCTTACCCTCATCAAAACGGAAAAACAACCCCTCCATGTTCTCTTCACTCGATTCCAACTGGAAAGGTACAGCCTCTAAATTACTATCAATCAGAAAATATGATGCTTGCGTTTTTTAACAGACTGATACCCATCCAAAGGTAGACTTTAGGATGACGGAGAGCGATTTCCCCAATCCGTGTTGTCGATTGTTATAGATGGAAATAAACCGAGAAACCATACACGATAACTGTAAAATGCTACCCCATAACAACATTATATAACCCAAATAAACAAATGTAGAGCTGGCCGGGTCACGTGGAATAACTCGGCGATCCTTGGATGAGGTAGACCTTGCTCTTTCTTTGCGGATTTTTCAATTGCTATCTGAAAACCCTTGACAATCACAAAGGCTAAAAATACAATAAAAACATACTCAACAGTATTTTAATATATCATTGGGGGATGGAGATATGAGATCTGCTGAACGAATATCAAAAGCAGCGTTTGAGCTAGCTCGTCATCTTCCGTATGACAAAATTACCTATGCAGATATAGCCAAAGAAGCAGGTGTCCATTGGACAACTGTACAAAGATATTTTGGCAGTAAAGAAGAAATGAGAAAAATTTTGTTAGAGGAACAAACGCAGCTTGGTGATTCACTGGCGGATACAAGGACAAAAATCCTGGAAGCGGCAAGGCGGGTATTTGCAAAATACGGATATGAAGGGGCTACATTGGATCAGGTAGCTAACGATGCGGGATTGACCAAAGGAGCTGTATACTGGCACTTTTCCAGCAAAAGCGATTTATATCTCGCTCTTTGTGAACGAAGCCTGACACAGCTTCTGCAAGGACTTCCCGATCAGATCCAAAATATTTTCAATGCACCCAATCCAATGGAGGCCTTAAGAACGCTTTTGGAGTCACAATTTTCCTCTTGTGAAGAGAGAAACGGCGAGCAACCCATGCTTTTCTTCGAATTTATTTCCAGTAGCCGGGACCCGTCTGTAAGAGAGAAACTGTGTGAAGCCTTCTCCAAATTATTTCAGGGAACCTCTGACAGTTTGCAGGAAATGCAACAGAAACGGTTATTAACTTCAGATGTTGACTCTCATGATCTATCCGTCGTTCTCCATTCTCTGATCAATGGCATTGTACTGATGTGGATCGTTGCTCCGAATCATGTCTCATTTCAATCAGCTTCAGAGGCCGTGTCCAAAATACTATGGCATGGAATACAACCGAATGAGCAAGAAAAAGAAAATCACCCGTAATATACGGGTTTTTCAAAAACATAAACATACTCATAAGTATGTTTATATCATATTTTTGGTGAAGGAGTAATCAAATGAAGAAAGGATTGAAAAAATTGATCATCACATTATCGATTATTGTTTTTTTGCTGGCGGGATTGTTTGGGTATAACCAATATCAATTTCGAAAAGCGGAAGTCAATTTTCCACCAAACGGTAAGTTTGTAACTGTAGAAGGGATAAAATTGCACTATATCCAAAAGGGATCAGGTAAACCCATTGTTTTTCTTCATGGAGGGGTTCTGACCGGCAATGATTTTAAGAAAGTGATGGAAATGGCTGCAAGGCAAGGATATCAAGCGATCTCTTTTGACCGGCCGGGATATGGATATAGTGAAAGACCCAAAAATGAAGAAGTCACGCCGATCGTTCAAGCTAGACTGATTCATGGTGCATTAAAGAAATTAGGGATTGAAAAACCGATTTTCGTTGGACATTCATGGAGCGGAATTTTAGTTCTCTCGTATGCACTTTCCTATCCGGATGACGTCTCCGGCATCGTAACCCTGGGGGCCGCCATGTACAAGGAAGGGTATCCAGCTGAAAACGGAGACCCCATTTCAGCTCTTGTAACAACACCGATCATAGGAGATGCCTTTCTTAATACGGTGTTAAAAAGCCCATTGGGAACCGGTTTGGCCAAAAATATATTGAAAGAAACCTTCGCTCCTGAACCCGTACCTTCCGATTATCGTGAAGCCGCTCTCGCTCTTTGGCTTCGTCCAGGCCATTTTAAAGCCAATCGAGAAGATGTTCTCGCTTTTTCTCCGACTGCAGAAAAAATAAGCAGCAAGTATAAAACGATCCAACATCCAATGGTCATTGTCGTTGGTAATGATGATCCATTTGGAACAAAAGAGCAAGCTTACCGATTACAAAAAGATATACCACACGCCAAGCTTGTGATATTGCCGAATGTGGCTCATATGATTCCTCAAAATCATCCGAAAGAGGTAATGGATGCAATTCAAACAATCGTTAAGTGATTACTTTATAATCCAGAGACACCTTCCAGCAGCTCGTTTCCTATTTCCTATCTTTTTGGGAAAGATGTAAGTTAATCGCTCTGACAAAAAAGCACCTGTTACCTCCAAATTCATTACATTTAATTAATCCCCTACAAACCAAACCTTGTCATATTCTTGTTTGCTTAAAATATTTTTTAGACGATCGATTTCCATTAACTCGTGCTCGCTTACAAAAACTTTCATTTGTTCAATCCCCTTTAGAAGTTGATCAATCTCCTTTTTGTCCAATCACTCGATAATAATCGTGCAAGCGCCTGAGAGTGAGATAACTTGCCCAATTCCTGTTTTTCTTAAATAGTGCTTCGTGTAATGATTCTGTGAAACTCTCTCGATTCACCAAGGAGCTGTTTTGATATAAAAGTATATCCAGAGACATCTTCCACCAACTCCTTTCCTACCAAATAACGTTCCATCTGAATATGAACCCATATTGATCCACAGCTCAGTATAGACCAGATTTTCTTCATAAGTCTCATCAAATACCATTTCAAAAGCAAATTCATATTTTTCTATATTGGAATTCCTAGACTCAAGACCAGCAATGCTAGAGACATCATCGCGGTCCGAAAGCAACTTTTTCATCTGTTCCTCCCTAAGTCAAATCTATACGTATCTCACTATAATGCTTCATATAAAGGCACTATAGGTTAAAAACTCCCCAGCAAAAGGGGAGTTTTCCGTTGATTCCATATTATTCATTCACTTGAATCGCATTTTTGGCTTCTTCCGGAATGGGGATTTCTTTCACTTCACCCATCAATTTCATTGCAAATGACTGATCCACTTCCGTGGTGACTCCATCGATAAATGGGATGGAAAGCTTCGTATCCTGATTGATTTGTGTCAACCTCTTCGTTGACTCATCAATACTCAATTCCAGTTTGAAGTCGGAAAACGTCACGCCTTCTGCTTTTACCTTATCATCATTTCGGAAGTTCTTCATTGCGTATTCCACAAAGGGTTCAATCTGTTTATGATTGTCCAACTTCAATGTCAATTTTCGGACACCCTCTCCTTTCTCCATTGTTACATCCCCCTCGCCATGAGTAAGGACTTGATCCAAAACCTTTTCCGCATCCATATAACCACTGTGATTGCCACCTAAAACCTCGCTAACACTTTCCGGTTGCCGAATCCACCGCCCATCCTCTTTGTTTTGAATATAGTTTGTATTTCCATCCCAAATCACCTTTACCTGCATGCGTTCCTGTAAATCGCCCGCATCCACCTTCATATCCATTTCCGTGGCGTGACGATTCTCATCCAGGAACTCCATGGTCCCAGTAAGTCTGTTTATCGGATCTTTACTTTCCCCAGGGATCTCCATCTGTTGTTTAGCACGAAAATCCCAACGATAGCCCTTCATTTGTCTCATCTCTTCTTTGGATTCATTCAGAAGATCCATAGCGGTTTCTTTCTTTTCTTTTTTCGTTTCAACACTCTCCGTCGCTTTATCTGCAAACAGTGCACATCCAGGCAAAAGCAACAAAGACAGGGACATCATCCCGATCCGAAAATAGTTTTTCACGTTTGTTCCTCCCCAGGGTCAACTATATAGATAAAAATAATAACATTTTACCCTTCGTTCTGCTACATTTGTTTTCACTTGTAAAGTGTCGTGCAATCCTTCCCAAAGTACGACCTTCTGGATAAACTTATTGTTTTGACGACCATCTCTAAACGCCTTTATAAATTACCGGGAATGTTTGTTCCCATTGTGATTATACCATGAGTTTGGACAGATTCAAATATCAAACATTTTTCATTGACAGAGGCTTGTTAAAAAGTATCTCCAAATTAAAAAAAGGAAGAGTGCCCTTATAGGACACTCTTCCAGACCGATACGCGTATTTTAAAGATTACTCAACGATGGAGGTAACTGCACCGGCACCAACGGTACGTCCACCTTCGCGGATGGCGAAGCGGGTACCTTCTTCGATGGCGATCGGAGCGATCAGTTCAACATCCATTTCGATGTTGTCGCCGGGCATCACCATTTCAGTGCCTTCCGGCAGTTGGATGACGCCGGTTACGTCCGTGGTACGGAAGTAGAACTGAGGACGGTAGCCGTTGAAGAAAGGAGTGTGACGACCACCTTCGTCTTTGCTCAGGATATAAACCTGGGCTTTAAACTTGGTGTGCGGGTTCACTGTACCGGGTTTCGCCAACACTTGACCGCGTTGAATGTCTTCGCGGTTGACACCGCGCAACAGCGCACCGATGTTGTCTCCAGCTTCCGCTTCATCCATCATCTTACGGAACATTTCCACCCCGGTAACAACGGTTTTGCGGGTTTCATCTTGCAGACCGATGATTTCCACTTCATCGGAAACTTTAATCACACCGCGCTCCACACGACCGGTAGCCACCGTACCGCGACCGGTAATGGTAAAGACATCTTCGACCGGCATCAAGAAGGGCTTATCTTTATCCCGTTCCGGGCTGGGGATGTACTCATCCACTTCGCGCATCAGTTCGAGGATTTTTTCAGCCCACTCGCTGCTTGGATCTTCCAACGCTTTCAGAGCGGAACCGGCAACCACAGGGACATCATCGCCAGGGAAGTCGTATTCGGACAACAGTTCACGCACTTCCATTTCTACCAATTCCAGAAGCTCTTCATCATCCACCATGTCCACTTTGTTCAAGAAGACGGCAATATGCTCAACGCCCACTTGGCTGGACAAGAGGATATGTTCACGAGTTTGCGGCATCGGACCGTCAGCGGCGGATACCACGAGGATGGCACCATCCATTTGTGCCGCACCGGTAATCATGTTTTTCACATAGTCAGCGTGACCGGGGCAGTCCACGTGTGCATAGTGGCGCTTTTCGGTTTCATATTCCACGTGTGCAGTGGAGATGGTAATGCCCCGCTCTTTTTCTTCCGGAGCTTTATCGATTTGATCGTAAGCCATCGCTGTCGATCCGCCGGTTTGTGACAGAATTGTGGTGATCGCAGCGGTCAGAGTGGTTTTACCGTGGTCAACGTGACCGATGGTACCAACGTTAACGTGCGGTTTCGTGCGTTCAAACTTCTCTTTGGCCATGAGCTCAAAAGCCTCCTTTAATATGTTCAAATGAAAGATTGATGTATAGGGAGAAAGCCATGAAGCGGTTGGTCCGCCCCATAACCTTTCTCATTAAATCGGTTGACTGTCCAGCCAGTAAATTACTCGCCGGAAGCCTTGCTGATAATCTCATTTGCAATATTCTTCGGCACTTCTTCATAGTGATCGAAGTACATTACATAGGCACCGCGACCCTGGGTGCGGGAACGGAGGGTGGTGGCGTAACCAAACATCTCGGACATCGGAACCATTGCCCGGATCACTTGACCCCCGCTGCGGCTTTCCATTCCTTCCACACGTCCGCGACGGGAGTTGACATCCCCCATCACATCACCCATATATTCTTCAGGCACCGTGATTTCCACTTTCATGATCGGTTCCAAGAGAACCGGAGAACACTTGCCCTTCGCCGCTTTCAATGCCATAGAACCTGCAATTTTAAAGGCCATCTCGGAGGAGTCCACATCATGGTAAGATCCGTCAAACAGAGTGGCTCGGACATCCACCATCGGGTAACCGGCCAACACACCATTTTGCATGGATTCTTCGATTCCCGCCTGCACCGCCGGAATGTATTCTTTGGGAATCACACCACCAACGATTTTGTTGACGAATTCGAAGCCTTGACCTTCTTCCAATGGTTCAAACTCCACCCAGACATGACCGTATTGACCCCGTCCACCAGACTGACGGATAAATTTCCCTTCCACCTTCGCTGAGGAACGGAAGGTTTCACGGTATGCCACTTGCGGGTTCCCCACATTGGCATCCACTTTAAACTCCCGCTTCAGACGGTCGACGATGATATCCAGGTGCAATTCACCCATACCGGAAATAATCGTCTGTCCGGTCTCTTCATTGGTTGCGGTCCGGAAGGTTGGATCTTCCTCCGCCAGTTTGGCGAGAGCTACAGCCATCTTATCCTGGTCGCTCTTCGTCTTCGGTTCAATGGCGACATCAATCACCGGATCGGGGAAGACCATTGACTCAAGGATGATGGGGTTTTTCGGATCACACAGGGTATCACCGGTTCCGGTGTCTTTCAAACCGACTGCAGCCGCAATATCTCCTGCGTAAACCGTTTTAATCTCTTCCCTGGAGTTCGCGTGCATCTGCAGAATCCGACCCACACGCTCCCGTTTGTCTTTTGTGGAGTTCATCACATAGGAACCGGAATCCAGCGTTCCGGAGTATACCCGGAAGAAGGTCAGCTTACCCACATAGGGGTCGGTCATGATCTTAAATGCCAAAGCTGAGAAGGGTTCCTCGTCATCCGACTTCCGTTTGGCTTCCGTACCATCCGGAAGCTCCCCTTGAATCGGGGGCACATCCAGCGGAGACGGCATGTAATCCACAACCGCATCCAGCATCAGCTGAACCCCTTTGTTCTTGTAGGAAGAACCACAGAGGACAGGGATGATTTCCACATTGCAAACGCCTTTGCGGAGAACCGTTTTCAGTTCCTCTTCCGTCGGCTCTTCCCCTTCCAGATACTTCATCATCAACTCTTCATCCAACTCAGCGATCGCTTCAATCATCTGAGTGCGGTATTCTTCCGCCTGTTCCTTGTACTCTTCCGGAATCTCCCGTGCTTCTGTACGGGTTCCCAAGTCGTCCACATAGTAGAATGCGACGTTCTTGATCAGGTCAATGATCCCTTCAAAGGTATCTTCTTTCCCGATCGGAAGGTGGATCGGAACTGCATTGGCCCCGAGTCGATCACGCATCTGCTGGACGGCTCCAAAGAAGTCCGCACCAACAATGTCCATTTTGTTCACGTAGGCAATCCGGGGAACCTCGTAGGTGTCCGCCTGACGCCATACGGTTTCCGACTGAGGCTCTACACCGCCCTTGGCGCAGAAGACCCCAACGGCTCCATCCAATACACGCAGGGACCGCTCCACTTCAACGGTAAAGTCCACGTGACCAGGGGTATCAATAATGTTGATCCGATGATCGTTCCACTGACAGGTCGTCGCTGCGGAAGTAATCGTAATTCCCCGTTCCTGCTCCTGTTCCATCCAGTCCATCGTGGCGGCACCTTCATGCACTTCACCAATCTTATGTGTCCGGCCACTGTAGAACAGAATCCGTTCCGTCGTCGTGGTCTTACCAGCGTCGATGTGAGCCATGATCCCGATGTTGCGCGTGTCTTTTAAGGAGAACTCACGTGCCATCGGATCTGTCTCCTTTCATGTTGACAAAAATAAGTTAGCAAGTGATTACCAGCGATAGTGAGCAAAAGCACGGTTGGCTTCAGCCATGCGGTGCACGTCTTCTTTCTTCTTGACGGCGGCACCCGTGTTGTTTGCAGCATCCATCAGCTCATTTGCCAGGCGCTCTTGCATCGTCTTTTCATTCCGCAGACGCGCATAGCTTACCAGCCAACGAAGTCCAAGACTGGTACGCCGTTCCGGTTTGACTTCCACCGGAACCTGATAGTTGGCTCCACCCACACGACGTGCTTTTACTTCCAGCACCGGCATGACGTTTTTCATTGCCTGTTCAAACACTTCCATGGGGTCTTTGCCCGAACGTTCGCGCACCTTGTCAAAGGCATCATAGAGAATGCGCTGGGCTTTTCCCTTTTTCCCGTCGTACATCAGACGGTTGATCAAACGAGTGACGAGCTTGCTCTTGTAAATAGGATCCGGCAACACTTCCCGGCGCGGTACAGGTCCTTTACGCGGCATCATTTCCCCTCCTTTATCTCTGAGATGGCAAACTCAAAGAAGTTATTTTTTCGGACGCTTCGTTCCATATTTGGAACGGCCTTGCATCCGGTTTTGCACACCGGCGGTGTCAAGCGCTCCCCGCACAATGTGGTAACGCACACCAGGAAGGTCTTTTACCCGTCCACCGCGAACCAGTACCACCGAGTGTTCTTGGAGGTTGTGACCAATCCCAGGGATATAAGCCGTCACCTCAATGCCGTTGGTCAAACGGACACGGGCATATTTCCGCAATGCGGAGTTCGGCTTCTTCGGTGTCAGTGTACCCACACGGGTGCAAACTCCCCGTTTTTGAGGAGACCTTTGCCGGGTCGCTTCCTTGCGGAAACTGTTATAGCCGAATTGCAACGCTGGTGCAGTCGATTTTTCGATTTTACGCTTCCGACCTTTACGAACCAGTTGGTTAATCGTAGGCATAGAGTGTCACCTCCTCATTTTCAAGTCCACAGAGCCAGGCGGATCATTTTTTTGCACAAAATGGGAACCCATATCCAAACGTTGACCGTGCCATCTCTTGGAAAGCACGATCAGGTCTGGACTGGCCATTCCAATTTTGTTTCATTCAATCCAATATTGCAGCCGTCGCCGCTCCTACATCAATTCCGCAAACCTTGCCCAGTTCCTGCATCGAATCGACGTAGCTAACGGCCACTCCATGGTTCCGGCACAGTTCAATCAATGATTGTGTAATATGCTCTTCAGCATCTTTCGCAATTACAATCCGGGTTGCCTTCCCCTGTTGAATCGCCTTTTTCGCCTGCTTGGCTCCGATCAAAAGGCGATTTGCGCTCTTCACTTTATCATAAGACATAGAAAACGCCCTCCAAAGTGAATTCACCCAAGCACACGACGACATCTTACCACCTGAATCAGGTGTTGTCAACAAGTGGATAAGTGGAACCGATCCGGTAATCAGAATCGGCTCCACTTTCACTTATTCCACCAAAATCTTGTCTTCACCCACATCGCCTTCCACCAGAGATGGCTTCATTTCCATATCCTCCACCAAATCCCGGTATCGGGACATTCCTGTACCCGCAGGAATGGATTTCCCGATAATCACATTCTCTTTCAGACCGAGGAGTTGGTCCACCTTTCCTTTGATCGCCGCATCTGTCAACACACGGGTCGTCTCCTGGAAAGAGGCTGCAGAAAGGAAAGATTCAGTTTCCAAAGAAGCCTTGGTGATTCCCAGAAGGATCGGACGGGCCACCGCCGGCTCTTTATTCTCCAACAGAACCTTGCGGTTGGCTTCTTCATAATCATGAAGATCAACGAAAGCACCCGGAAGCAGATCGGTATCTCCGGAATCTGTAATCCGAACCTTCCTCATCATTTGCCGGATCATCACTTCAACGTGCTTGTCATTGATTTCCACACCCTGAAGCCGGTACACTTTCTGCACTTCCTGCAGGATATATTCCTGAACGCCACGAACACCTTTGACCCGCAGAAGGTCTTTGGGATCAATGGAACCTTCCGTAAGATCGTCCCCTGCTTCCACCTGGTCTCCCTGAGCGACCTTCAAGCGGGAACCATAGGGGGTTTGATATGTTTTTGTTTCCACTTCCCCTTCGATTTCAATCTCACGACGATCCTTGACTTCGCGAATCTCTTTGACAACACCGGGAATCTCCGTGATAATCGCCTGACCTTTCGGGTTCCGAGCTTCGAACAGCTCCTGAATCCGGGGCAGACCTTGCGTGATATCATCGCCGGCCACCCCACCGGTGTGGAAGGTACGCATGGTCAGCTGGGTACCCGGCTCACCAATGGATTGGGCAGCGATAATTCCCACAGATTCACCGATTTCCACATGGGTTCCAAGGGCCAGGTTACGACCATAGCACTTCCGGCACACCCCGTGTTGAGTCCGACAATCAAGGACAGACCGAATATAGACCTTCTCGACGCCCGCTTCCACAATCTGAAACGCTTTGTCTTCATCGATCATTTCATCGCGCTTCACAAGCACTTCTCCCGTTTCGGGATGACGCACGGTTTGGAAAGCAAGCCGACCCACAATCCGGTCAAAGAGATTTTCAATCACTTCGCCACCGTCCGTGATCTTCGTGACCGGCAATCCTTTGTCGGTCCCACAGTCTTCTTCCCGAACGATGACATCCTGGGCGACGTCTACCAAACGACGGGTGAGATAACCGGAGTCAGCCGTCCGAAGGGCTGTATCAGCCAGACCTTTTCGGGCACCGTGGGTGGAGATGAAATATTCCAACACAGTTAATCCTTCCCGGAAGTTTGATTTGATGGGCTGTTCATGAATCCGTCCGGATGGATTGGCCATCAAGCCACGCATCCCGGCCAACTGGGTAATCTGGGAAACATTCCCCCGTGCCCCGGAGTTGGCCATCATATAGATCGGATTAAATTTACCCATCTTATCCATCAAAAGCTCCGTAATGTCATCTTTTGCCTGACTCCAGATGGAGATGACCCGTTCATACCGCTCTTCCTCGGTAATCAAACCGCGCCGGTACTGCTTGAGCACCATGCCCACCTTTTTCTCCGCTTCGTCCAGAATCGCCTGTTTTTCCTCCGGAACCAACACGTCGGAGACGGACATGGTAATCCCGGCCTTGGTGGAATAGGAATAACCAAGGGCTTTCATGTTGTCCATAAGAACAGACGTTTCTTTTGTCCCAAAACGGCGGAAGCATTCCGCGATCAAGCTACCCAGAAATCCTTTCTTAAGCGCATCTTGCTCCGGCATTTCCTTGATTTTCGCGGGAATGTCAACGCCCTTGTCATAGACAAAATATTTTTCAGGCGGTCCATCCACCAAATTGGTCTTGGATGCCTCATTGATATAAGGAAACTCCGGTGGAAAGATTTCGTTGAAAATCAATTTTCCAACCGTTGTAAGGAGATAGGCTTCCTGTTGTTTCTCCGTAAAAGAGGGTTTGTTCAGGCTTTTTACCGGTACAGCAATCCGGGTATGCAAGGTGGCATAACCCTGAACATAGGCGTTGATGGCTTCCCCAGGGCCGGTGAACACCTTCCCTTCCCCTTTGCTGCCAGCACGCTCCAATGTCAGATAGTAGCTTCCCAACACCATGTCCTGCGATGGCGTCACGACAGGTTTTCCGTCTTTGGGGTTCAGAATGTTCTGCGCCGCGAGCATAATCAAACGCGCTTCAGCCTGTGCTTCAGCAGAGAGCGGAACGTGAACAGCCATCTGATCTCCATCAAAGTCCGCATTGTAAGCTGTACAGACGAGAGGATGCAAACGGATGGCGCGCCCTTCCACCAAGATGGGCTCAAAGGCTTGAATCCCCAGACGGTGAAGCGTTGGAGCACGGTTCAGAAGCACCGGATGCTCTTTAATGACTTCCTCCAGAACATCCCATACCTCCGGATGGACTCTTTCCACTTTCCGTTTGGCGCTTTTGATATTGTGGGCCAGACCTTTGGAAACCAATTCCTTCATCACAAACGGTTTAAAGAGTTCCAGTGCCATCTCCTTGGGCAAACCGCACTGATAAATCTTCAGGTTGGGTCCAACCACGATCACCGAACGGCCGGAATAGTCCACCCGTTTCCCCAACAGGTTTTGACGGAACCTTCCCTGTTTCCCTTTCAGCATATGGGAAAGAGATTTCAGGGGTCGATTTCCGGGGCCGGTAACCGGACGCCCACGGCGTCCATTGTCAATCAAGGCATCCACGGCCTCCTGAAGCATCCGTTTTTCATTCTGAACGATAATATCTGGGGCTCCCAAGTCCAGCAAACGCTTCAACCGATTGTTCCGATTGATCACCCGACGATACAGGTCATTTAAATCGGAGGTGGCAAAACGTCCACCATCCAGTTGCACCATTGGGCGCAATTCCGGCGGGATCACCGGAAGGACATCGAGCACCATCCAATCCGGACTGTTTTTGGAGGCACGGAATGCTTCCAGCACTTCCAGCCGTTTGATCGCCCGATTCCTCCGCTGTCCCTGGGCCGTTTTCATTTCCTCTTTCAAGACCTGCACTTCTTTATCCAGGTCGATTTCAGAAAGCAGGCGCCTGATCGCCTCTGCACCCATCATGGCATTGAAGGCTGTGCCATACTTTTCGCGATAGTTACGGTATTCCTTTTCCGACAAAAGCTGCTTTTTCTCCAAGGGAGTCGCCCCAGGATCCACCACAACATAGGAGGCAAAATAGATTACTTCCTCCAGAGAGCGGGGAGACATGTCAAGAATAAGCCCCATCCGACTGGGGATGCCCTTGAAGTACCAGATATGGGAGACAGGAGCGGCCAGCTCAATGTGGCCCATCCGTTCCCGCCTCACCTTGGAGCGGGTTACTTCCACGCCACAGCGGTCACAGACCACACCCTTGTAACGCACCCGCTTGTATTTTCCGCAATGACACTCCCAGTCCTTGGTGGGACCGAAGATCTTTTCGCAAAAGAGACCTTCTTTTTCCGGCTTCAATGTTCGATAGTTAATGGTCTCCGGTTTTTTCACTTCTCCCCGGGACCAGGAACGAATTTTATTAGGCGAAGCCAAACCGATTTTCATAAACTCAAAGTTGTTGACGTCCAGCACAGGGCATTCCCTCCCTCAGGATCATCCCTTTTCCAAAACCGTCCAGCGGAGATCCTTTGTTGGCAAAACGCCTCCGATCGAGGCCCGGAGAACCGGTTATTTCGCTTGATTATCATCCATATCCAAGCCATTTCGTTCATTGGACGGTTCGTCTTCATCATCCAGTTCCCGAATTTCAATCTCCTGTTCATCTTTGGCCAGAATCTTTACATCCATACCCAAACTTTGCAGCTCTTTAATCAACACTTTAAAGGATTCAGGTACACCGGGCTCAGGAACATTTTCTCCTTTGACGATGGCCTCGTAAGTTTTTACACGTCCGACCACATCATCGGATTTCACAGTCAGTATTTCCTGAAGTGTATAGGCCGCACCATAGGCTTCTAGGGCCCACACCTCCATCTCCCCAAACCGCTGACCACCGAACTGGGCCTTTCCACCCAGTGGCTGTTGCGTAACCAAGGAGTATGGACCGGTGGAACGAGCGTGGATCTTATCGTCCACCATATGGGCCAGCTTAATCATATACATTACGCCCACGGTCACACGGTTTTCAAACGGTTCACCAGTCCGACCGTCAAACAGGAGCGTCTTGCCGTCAGAGTCCAGTCCGGCCTCCTCCAATGCATTAAACACATCCTGCTCAGTCGCCCCGTCAAAAACAGGTGTCGCCATATGAAGACCCATGGCCCGCGCCGCCATTCCAAGATGCACTTCCAACACCTGTCCGATGTTCATCCGGGAAGGCACACCCAAGGGGTTCAAAACGACTTCAACCGGGGTGCCGTCAGGAAGGAAAGGCATATCCTCCTCAGGCAAGATCCGTGCGATAACCCCTTTGTTTCCGTGACGTCCCGCCATCTTATCCCCTTCGGAGATCTTCCGTTTTTGTGCAATGTAGACGCGCACCAGTTGGTTGACTCCAGGCGGAAGTTCATCGCCGTTTTCCCGTTCAAACACTTTTACGTCAACCACAATTCCATCCGTTCCATGGGGGACACGAAGAGAGGTGTCCCGCACTTCTCTGGCCTTCTCACCAAAGATCGCATGCAACAAACGTTCTTCTGCGGTCAACTCGGTAACTCCCTTGGGAGTCACTTTTCCTACCAGGATATCACCCGCTTTAATTTCCGCACCGATACGAATGATCCCCCGCTCATCCAGATTCTTCAGGGCCTCTTCACCCACATTGGGTATATCTCTAGTGATCTCTTCCGGACCCAGCTTGGTGTCACGGGCTTCCGACTCATACTCTTCAATATGGACAGATGTATAAACATCTTCCTTGACCAACTTCTCGGAAAGCAGGATGGCGTCTTCATAGTTGTAACCTTCCCAGGTCATAAAGGCGACGACCACATTGCGACCCAAGGCCAATTCCCCGGTGTCGGTGGAAGGACCATCTACAAGAATATCTCCAGCCTTTACCCGTTCACCCGCACGCACAATGGGTCGCTGATTAATGCTGGTTCCCTGGTTGGAACGGATAAATTTATGAAGCTTATATTTATCCAGATCCCCTCGAACCACTTGACCGTCCACTTCTTCTTCATGTCGCACCCAGATCTCGTCTGCGGCCACACGTTCCACAACGCCGGGGCGCTTGGCCAGAATCATCACACCGGAGTCTTTGGCAGATTTATGTTCCATCCCCGTTCCAATATAGGGTGCTTCCGGCTTGAGAAGTGGCACCGCTTGCCGCTGCATGTTGGAGCCCATGAGCGCCCGGTTGGAGTCATCGTTTTCCAAAAATGGAATACACGCGGTTGCCACCGAAACAACCTGTTTCGGAGAGACGTCCATAAAATCGACGCGCTCTCTGGGGACAGGAAAGATATCTTCCCTGGACCGCACAATCACCTGTTCATTGGCAAACCGACCATCTTCCAACAGAGGGGCATTCGCTTGTGCCACATAATAGTTATCCTCTTCGTCAGCGGTCAGGTAAACAATCTCATCGGTCACTCGGTTGGTCTCCGGGTCCACTTTGCGATACGGCGTCTCAATAAACCCGTACTCATTGATCCTGGCAAAGCTGGACAAAGAGTTAATCAGGCCGATGTTCGGACCCTCCGGTGTTTCAATCGGACACATCCGCCCATAGTGCGAATGGTGCACGTCCCGAACTTCAAAGCCTGCTCGCTCACGGGTCAAACCACCCGGTCCCAGAGCGGAAAGACGGCGCTTATGGGTCAACTCCGCCAGTGGGTTGGTCTGATCCATAAACTGCGACAACTGGCTGGAACCAAAGAATTCTTTAATGGATGCGATCACCGGACGGATATTGATCAATGCCTGAGGCGTAATCGCATTGGCATCCTGAATGGACATCCGCTCCCGGACGACGCGCTCCATCCTGGAAAGACCGATCCGGAATTGGTTCTGAAGCAACTCTCCCACTGACCGGAGGCGCCGGTTCCCCAAGTGATCAATATCATCTGTAATCCCCACACCATGAAGAAGATTGATAAAATAATTGATGGAGGAAATAATATCTTCCGGAGTGATATTCTTGACATCCTTGCCGATTCGCCCATTGGATATCAACTTAATCGCTTTTCCATCCTCTTTGGGAGAAAAGATTTTGAGAGAGTGGAGCTGAAGCAGACCATCTTCCGGCACACCTCCGCGTGTCGAGTACTCCGTCCAACCCACTCCTCCCTCTTTATCCAGCAAGGGCTCCAAACGGTTCATCACCCTGCGGTCTACCACTTGACCGGCATCGGCAATGATTTCGCCCGTGTCAGGATCAACCACTGGCTCTGCCAGACGTTGGTTTAAAAGACGGTTTTTAATATCCAATTTCTTATTCATTTTATACCGGCCCACATTGGCCAAGTCATACCGCTTGGGATCAAAGAAGCGGGAGTACAAGAGGCTGCGGGCATTATCCGCTGTCGGCGGTTCGCCGGGGCGCAAACGCTCATAGATCTCAATCAATGCCTTTTCCGTGTTCCCGGTGTTGTCCTTATCCAGCGTGTTTCGGATATACTCGTCCTCACCAAAAAAGTCGAGAATCTCCGCATCACTGGAAAAACCAAGAGCACGCAAAAGGACCGTCACCGGAATCTTTCGCGTACGGTCAATCCGTACATAAAGAATATCCTTGGCGTCGGTTTCAAATTCCAACCAAGCCCCGCGATTGGGAATAACCGTGGCTGTATATGTAGGTTTCCCATTCTTGTCAACTTTGCTGTTATAATAAACACTGGGCGAACGTACCAATTGACTGACGATCACGCGTTCCGCCCCATTGATAATAAATGTCCCCGTATCGGTCATCAAAGGGAAGTCTCCCATGAAAACTTCCTGCTCCTTGACCTCACCCGTCTCCTTGTTGATCAGGCGTACTTTCACACGAAGAGGCGCGGCATAAGTCACATCCCGCTCCTTGGATTCATCAACGGAGTATTTGGGTTCCTCCAAAGTATAGTCAATAAACTCCAAGACCAAATTACCTGTAAAATCCTCAATCGGTGAAATATCCTGAAACATCTCTCTTAAGCCCTGATCCAGGAACCACTCGTATGATTTTTGCTGGATTTCGATCAGGTTGGGCAGTTCGAGCACCTCATCAATTCTCGCATAACTGCGCCGCTTACGCCGACCGTATTGGACTAGTTTACCTGCCAAACGAGCTCCCCCCTCGAACCCAGTCGGTTGGTCCGTGACCCATTGAGCCACATTTCCATAAACCTGTTAAAGACTGACTCGGTTGTTCGCTGTTTTGAACTCTCTTTCATCATCTATACAAATTAACCATTAAAACCTGATTCTTCCAATCATAACAGTCTATTTACACAGATTAACCAAAAAAAGATTTTTTTATTCACACAAAAAACACCCTTATGCTGATAACATCCCAAAATTGGCAGCAGTGGGTTTAGCATTCTAAAACTTTACCACATGCGAAAACCCGTGTCAATAACCTTTTTTACGAGAGTGCAATATCCAAAAGCCTTTCTTTTTTTCAACAAGGACCACTTCGGAAAAAAGCGACTCCAACTCTTTCTTGGCTGAGGGACCACCCTGCTGTTTCCGAATCACCACCCATAATGATCCACCCGGTTCCAACTGTTCGTGGGATTCCCGAAACAGTCGGTATACGGTTTGCTTTCCGGTCCGAATCGGAGGATTGGTTAAGATGCTTGCAAAACGACGGTTCCCCATTTCCTGAAGGCCATCACTCTCTAGGATTTCCACCCGGTCACTCACACCGTTTAATTCCGCATTTTTCTGCGCCAATTGGAGTGCTCTGCGGTTGACATCTACCATGGTTACCTTGCATTTGGGAGAAAACGTTGCACAAGCAACCCCGACGGGTCCATAGCCACAACCGAGATCCAGAATCTCCCCTTGTTCGGGAAGTGTTGCCGTCTCAATCAACAGCCGAGTGCCAAAATCAACTCCCCTTTTGGAGAACACACCGGCATCCACCCAGAACCGAAACATCTGCTTTCCCAGTTGGGCGGTAATTTCCCGCTCTTCTCCTGTTGAACCTGGCTCTTTTGAAAAATAATGCTCTGACATCAACCCTCACCTCAGAATGAAAAAAGACCTGCCGGGGGCGCCGGCAGGTCCGGCTGTCCAGCAGATATTACTTCAATTCCACTGTGGCACCGGCTTCTTCCAGTTTGGATTTAATTTCTTCGGCTTCATCTTTGGAAGCACCTTCTTTAACCGGGCTCGGTGCACCATCCACCAGGGCTTTCGCTTCTTTCAGACCCAGCCCGGTAATGCCGCGAACGGCTTTAATCACGTTGATTTTGGAGGAACCAGCTTCGCTGAGAATGACATCAAATTCCGTTTGTTCCTCAGCAGCCTGCTCACCGGCACCTCCACCAGCAACAGCAACCGGAGCGGCGGCGGTTACACCAAATTCTTCCTCGATCGCTTTAACCAGATCGTTCAGTTCAAGGACGCTCATGCCCTTAATCGCTTCAATGATTTGCTCTTTACTCATGATCTTACCTCCTATATGTTTCGTTTGGGATTAAGCTTCTGCAGCTTCCCCATCGCCATCCTTTTCGGCCACCGCATTGACAGCCAAGGCGAAATTGCGCATCGGCGCCTGCAGAACAGATAGCAGCATGGAAAGGAGACCTTCGTAAGACGGCAGAGATGCCAGTTCTTTGATCTCATCAACCGTGGCCACCCGTCCTTCAATCACGCCACCTTTAATTTCCAATTCATCGTTTTCCTTGGCAAAGTTGTTCAATACCTTCGCCGGAGCAACCACATCTTCACGGGAGAAAGCGACAGCAGTCGGTCCTACCAGGTGTTCATCCAGCTCCGTCAACTCCGTTTGAGCAGTGGCACGTCGTACCATAGTGTTTTTCAGCACTTGGTATTCGACACCAGCTTCCCGGAGTTGTTTCCGCAATTCGTTAATTTGCGCCACACTGAGACCGCGGTAATCTGTCAGAATCGTCGCTTTGTTGTCCTGAAGCTTTTCAGCGATTTCAGCCACAATTTTCTTCTTTTTTTCAATGATCGCGGACATGAAATACACCTCCTTGCAAAGTGATCCGGAAGCAAATGAAAAAGCCTTCGCAGACAGACGAAGGCCGGGAACAGTTCCCATCCGCTAAGATGAGGAACGATCTCTTACCTCGGCAGGATCTTTAAGCACCCTCCGGTGCCCCGGCTGTCTACGGTAAACTTATTCATTTGTCATCCTGTCCGTTGGATGGTTCATGATTGAAAATAGCTTAACGACCAGTGAAACGGGAAGTATTAACCGCTACACCAGGCCCCATGGTTGATGAAACCGTTGCGTTTTTCATGTATTGCCCTTTGGCAGCAGGCGGTTTTGCCTTGATGAGCGTTTCAACCAGAACTTGGAAGTTTTCCTCCAATTTCTCCGTATCGAAGGAGACTTTACCGATCGGGGCATGCACGTTACCGGCTTTGTCAGCGCGATACTCGATTTTACCCGCTTTCACTTCCTCCACAGCTTTAGCCACATCAAAGGTTACGGTTCCGGTTTTCGGGTTGGGCATGAGGCCACGAGGTCCCAAAATCCGTCCCAGCTTACCCACTTGCCCCATCATATCCGGAGTGGCAACCACAACATCAAAGTCCAGCCAGCCTTGGCTAACCTTGTTCACCAAATCTTCTTCACCGACAAAGTCGGCTCCGGCTTGTTCGGCTTCCTTTGCCTTATCTCCCTTGGCAAATACCAAAACCCGCTTGGATTTACCTGTTCCATGAGGCAATACCACCGCTCCGCGAACTTGCTGGTCGGCGCGCTTGGTATCCACTCCTAAATGGAAAGCCGCTTCAACCGTTTCGTCAAATTTGGCAGGGGCCACCTCTTTCACCAACCGAAGCGCATCTTCAATTTCATAAGCCTGTTCCCGGTCGATTTTTTTCCATGCATCTTGATACTTCTTCCCACGTTTAGCCACGGTGTTTCCTCCCTTCGTGGTAATAACGGATGATCCTCCCACTCGCATCGCCGACCCGTGGCGGCTGACGACGCGACCCCGACCAATCAGTCTTCGACTACGATCCCCATGCTTCGGGCGGTTCCTTCCACCATCCGCATTGCGGCCTCGACGTCGGCTGCATTCAGGTCAGGCATTTTTAATTCGGCGATCTCACGGACCTTATCCCGTTTGATCGTAGCAACTTTGTTTCTGTGAGGCTCTCCAGAACCTTTGTCAATGCCGGCCGCTTTTTTCAGTAGGACGGCAGCCGGAGGAGTTTTTGTCACAAACGTAAATGAGCGGTCCTCATATACAGTGATCTCCACCGGAATAATCATACCCGCCTGGTCGGAAGTGCGAGCATTAAATTCCTTACAGAATCCCATGATGTTCACACCGGCTTGCCCCAGGGCGGGCCCGACCGGCGGTGCCGGATTGGCTTTACCAGCAGGAATCTGCAGCTTCACAACTTTGATAACCTTTTTGGCCACATCATCCAACTCCCTTCAGTAATGTGGTTCCCTCGGGTCCAACCCTCCCACGGTCAAACAAAAGACAAACGCCATCCGGGACGTGGCACTGATCCCGAATCAGACACACTCAAACATAGATACAATATCACAACTGATGCCATAATGGAAGAAATGATTCCATTAAAGTTTTTCCACCTGGCTGAAATCGAGCTCCACCGGGGTTTCCCGACCAAACATATTTACCAGTACCTTCAGCTTTTGGCGTTGAGAGTCTACCTCTTCGATTGAACCGACAAAGTCGGCAAACGGTCCCTCCATCACCTTTACGCTCTCAGACACGGAAAAATCAGATTTGGGCCGGGCTTCGTCTACCCCCATCTGGCTGAGGATTCTTTGCACTTCATCTGGCATAAGAGGGGTCGGTTTTGCTCCACCCCCGGGAGAGCCCACAAATCCTGTCACCCCTGGGGTGTTTCGTACCACATACCACGAGTTGTCGGTCATCACCATCTCGACCAGTACATACCCCGGGAAAACCTTCCGCTGGACTGTTTTCCGCTTTCCATCCTTGTGCTCAATCTCTTCTTCAGTCGGCACCAGAACGCGAAAGATCTTATCCTGCATGTCCATTGAATGGACGCGTTTTTCCAGGTTGGTTTTCACCTTATTCTCGTAGCCCGAGTAGGTGTGAACAACATACCAGTTCTTCTCCATGTAAAATCAGGGCCTTCAGCCCCGTCCCCCCTTATGACATATTTCGCCATCGGTTCAAGTAATCTGCTCGATCAGCTTGACAATGCCCAGATCGATGACGGTGAAGAAGAGCGTCACAAAGGTGACCGTCAAGAGCACCACCAAGGTATAGCTGAAAAGCTCTTGACGCGTAGGCCAACGAACCTTTTTAAGCTCCGCAACACCGGTTCGGATAAAATTGGCGGTCCCGGTCACACTCTTTTTGATACCGGTTCCGAGTCGGCCGAGAAAACCCATGCGTGTTCCCCCCTGAGAATCTCGAATGATCACTTCGTTTCGCGATGCAGGGTGTGCCCGTTACAACGGGGGCAGTGCTTCCGAAACTCCATCCGATCGGGATGCTTTCGTTTATTTTTAGTGGACGAATAATTTCGCTCCTTGCATTCCGTACATGCCAGCGTAATCAATACGCGCACGATCAAACACCTCCTTGAACCGCGCCCACAACTAAATGACAGGCATCATACAAATACCCAAACAACATTATCATATGAAAGTAGGGTTGTCAATGAAATCCAGACACCTCACATTATAGACGACGAAAACCGCACTTTAAACCACCAGAAAATTCTTTTTTATTTTTTTGAGATCAGGGAAGGATTTTGTTGTCTGTTGTCGAAGACTACAGTCAACAGAAAGAAAAAACTGGGGTTCCCCCTGAAACCCCAGTAATAACGGTAAATACGAAGATCAGATCGAAACTTCCCTAACTTCTTCCAAATACCGCTCCAGCTTCCGCTTTACACGCTGAAGGGCATTATCGATGGACTTGACATGTCGATTCAGGTCAACAGCAATTTCCTGATAGGATCGTCCATCCAGATACAGCATCAGAACTTTCCGCTCCAAATCGCTCAAAATTTGCGACATCTTATCTTCAATATCATCAAACTCTTCTTGATTGATATAAAGCTCCTCCGGATTGGACACGCGTCCGCCTGTCAGGATATCCATCAGGGTTCGATCGGAATCCTCATCATAGATGGGCTTGTCCAGAGAAACATAGGAGTTGAGCGGAATATGCTTTTGACGGGTCGCTGTTTTAATCGCAGTGATGATCTGACGAGTAATGCATAACTCTGCAAAGGCTTTAAACGATGCCAACTTATCTCCGCGAAAATCGCGAATCGCTTTGTAAAGACCGATCATCCCCTCCTGAACGATATCCTCATGATCGGCTCCAATCAAAAAATAGGAGCGTGCTTTAGCACGGACAAAATTTTTGTATTTGTTAATCAAAATCTCTAATGATGTCCTGTCACCCATACGGACACTCTCCACCAGCTCTTCGTCGGACATCGCCTCATGTTCCATCGCCATGCACTGAAGATCGATGCTCACCTTCATCCCTCCGACCCGTAGGCTGGAAAGCCATGATAAATATATTATAGCGGAATTGCAACAAAAACGTCAAATTTTCACCTATTTTTTCCGTCTCCAATTTTCCAATCGTTTCAGTACATCACCTTCCAATCCTTGGTGTAACCTCCATTTATTGATTTTTGTTTCTTCGATTTTTTGAGCAATTTCCCCTTTCATCCGCGCAAATTCCTCAAAAAGTTCACGGGAGGAAATCCGATAAGCCCCTTGACCGAATACCATCCGCTGTTCTAGATAATCCGAAGTCACGACATAAATCCTCCGTCCTGTGACTTTCTTTTGTTTGACCAAACGTTCAATCATTTGATCGGCTGTCTCATGCTCCTTGGTGAAGATTACAGTTAGCCCCTGATCGGACAGACGGGTCCCCGCACCCGGCGTCCGATGGGCATCAAAGACGAGAATCACCCGTCGATTAAATGTAAATTGGTATTCTGAAAGGAGCATGATCAGGCGATCCCGTGACTCTTCCAGTGAAAGACCGGACCAGGCATCACAGGCTCCAATCACATTGTAACCATCCACAATCATCCATTCTTCCATCTATCTCACCTGTCATGTTTCCGGCCTCTGACTACTTCATACATCAAAAGGGCTCCTGCCACAGATGCATTGAGTGAGGAAACCGTACCTTTCATCGGCAGGCGAACCAGAAAATCGCATTTTTCTTTCAAGAGGCGACTGATTCCTTTTCCTTCATTGCCGATAACAAGAGCAGTCGGTCCCGAATAGTCCACTTCATCATAGGAATCCCTTGCAGCAGCATCACTTCCGACCAACCAGACTCCCCGCTTCTTCAATTCATCCGCCACACGGTTCAGGTTTGTCACTCTGGCTACCGGTACATACTCAATAGCACCGGCGGACGTTTTGGCCACCGTGTGTGTAAGTCCGACTGCCCGCCGTTTCGGAATGACAACCCCATGCACACCGGCAGCATCTGCTGTCCGAAGAATAGACCCAAGATTATGGGGATCTTCAATCCCATCCAACAACAGAAAAAAAGGAGGGGTTCCTCTTCGTTCCGCCCGTTGGAAAAGATCGTCCAGTGTCACATAACGATAGGGCTCTGTTTGGGCGATCACTCCCTGATGATTATCACCTTCAGCCAACGAGTCCAGCTTTTTCCTTGGAACTTGCTGTACAGGAATCCCTCTTTTCCTGGCCTTATGGATCAGCGGTCCGATTCCGCCCCTACCCTGATCCGCTCCTTCGGCAACCAACAGCTTCGATATATTCCGCCCAGCCTTCAACGCCTCCCGGACAGCCTGACGGCCCATCACCCATTCACTTTCCATTCTCTCTGTCTCCTTCCAGTTTTTCAATGATCTGTTTCATCACCTCTGTCAACCGGTCCGTGTCTCCCTTGAGATACCAATGGCCGATCAGTGCCTCCAGGCCAGTACTATAACGGTAATCCACGATTTTTGCATTCTTTGGCACACTTCCTGATTTGGCGTTTCTTCCACGCCGAATCACATCTTTTTCTTCTTCTGTCAGCTTGGCTTGCACTTGTCGCAGTGCTTCTGCCTGAGCTGTTGCGGAAACAAACTGAACCGCTTCCGAGTGAATGTCATTCGGGCGGTTTTGCCCCTTCGCCAAAAGATGATACCGTATAAACATCTCATAAACCGCATCTCCCAAATATGCCAACAGGAGAGGGTTAAATTCCCCTGGGCGTTTTTTCAAACGGTCGCGCCCAATTTGTCCAAAAATTTCTTTCATATCATTTCCTCCGCCAGCGAACGCCCTGAGGTGTATCCTCCAGTATGATTCCCTGAGCAGTCAACTGATCCCGGATGGCATCGGCACGCTGGAAATCCTTGGCTGCACGGGCTTTTTGCCGTTCCTCGATCAAGGCTTCAATCTCTTGATCCAGATCCGTTTCCTCTTTGACATCCACCAATCCCATAATATCGCCCCCAAATTTCCGAAGCCAATCCAGGATCGCTGACAAGGAGCCCTGAAGGACAACGGGACGGGAGACGGTCTCAAAAGCAAACTTGACTGCTTCGTGAAGAACACTGATCGCATTGGCTGTATTCAAATCATCATCCATGGCGGCTTCAAAAGCTTGTGTGAGTTGATTCAACCGCTCCTCTACCTCAGGTTCTGCTTCCCCCTCCATCGCTGTTTCCATCCGATGTTTCAGGTTGGTTGTTGCAGTCTCAAAGCGCTCTAGATTTCTTTCCATTTGACGGATGGTTTCATCGCTGAAGGCAATGGGGTTTCGGTAATGGGTTGACAACAGAAAATAACGAAGAGCAAGCGGAGAATACTTTTTACGGAGATCCACCACACGCACAACATTCCCCAGCGATTTCGACATCTTTTCACTGCCCATATTGACATACCCGTTGTGAAGCCAATAGCGGACAAAGCGTTTTCCTGTCCAAGCCTCGCTTTGGGCAATTTCATTTTCGTGGTGGGGAAAGCAAAGGTCCATTCCCCCGGCATGGAGATCCAGCGTATCACCAAGATATTTCCGGGACATAGCGGAGCATTCAATGTGCCATCCGGGACGACCTTTTCCCCAAGGGCTGTCCCAGCTGATCTCGTTGGGCTTTGCCTTTTTCCACAGAGCAAAGTCCAACGGGTTTTCTTTCTTTTCATTTACTTCCACACGCGCTCCCGATTTCAACTCTTCCATAGACTGGTGTGAAAGTTTTCCATAATCCTCTTTTGACTGCGACCGGAAATAGACATCGCCATCCTGTTCGTAGGCATAGCCCTTTTCAATCAGAGTCTGGATGCCCTCCACCATTTCATCGATATGTTCGGTCGCTTTGGGATGATGATCCGCACGTTGAACCCCAAGGGCGTCCATATCTTCAAAATAGGCCTGGATATACCGTTCAGCCAGTTCTTTCACTGTAGTATCTTCCTTTTGGGCCGCTTCAATTAACCGATCATCTACATCCGTGAAATTTTGTACATATGTGACATGGTATCCCTGATATTTTAGATAGCGACGAACCACATCAAAAAAGAGAAAGGCACGGGCATTTCCTATATGAATATAGTTATATACCGTTGGCCCGCAGACATACATGGTCACGTTTTTGTCATGAAGAGGTTGAAAGAGCTCACGTTTTCTGGTTTGTGTGTTGTACACGTGCATTTTCTATTCTCTCCTTCCGTGTCATTTCCAACTCTGCTTTCAAACGGTGGATTTCATCTTTCATCCACTGGATCTCCGCTTCCAGCTCACGACAGGTTTCAGCCACCGGGTCTGGGAGGTTGACTTGGTCCAAATCGCTAGCGTTATCGACACGCACTCCATCCTGCATCACCACACGTCCGGGAACGCCAACCACTGTGGAATTGGGCGGCACCTCTCTCAACACCACCGACCCGGCACCGATTTTGGAACAACGCCCAATCCGCATGGAGCCGAGAACTTTGGCACCCGAAGCGATCAGGGCACCATCTTCCACTGTGGGATGACGCTTTCCCTTCTCCTTCCCGGTTCCGCCCAAGGTAACCCCCTGATAGATGGTAACATGGTCTCCAATTTCACACGTCTCCCCGATCACCACACCCATTCCATGGTCAATAAACAACCCTCGGCCAATGCTAGCTCCAGGGTGGATTTCAATTCCGGTCAGGAAGCGGGCCACCTGTGAAATGATCCGGGCAATCAGAAACCTCTTTCTTTTAAAGAACCAGTGAGCCACGCGATACATCCAGATCGCGTGCAAACCGGAATAGGTTAAAACCACCTCAAATGTACTCCGGGCAGCAGGGTCCCGATTAAATACGGCGTCGATGTCAGCTTTCATCGTCAAACGAACGTCTTTAAACCATTGAAGAAAGCTCACAGGTCTCCCCTCCTTCTTTCATGATAAAAAACGTCTCCGCAGCCCCAAGGCTGCAGAGACGTTTTTTCCGCGGTTCCACTCTGCTTGGCCGGAGAACGCTCCAGCCCACTCATTCCCTGTAACGGTGGGTGCCGGCCCTTTCTACCACCATCATAAGGCTTCGGAGGGCAGCTCACAGGTGCATTTCCGAAGGATCAAAAACAGGACTCTTCCAGCCTTTGAAGTCCCTCTCTGTCGTTTTTGAACCCATCGTACTCTCCTGATCATTGCAATGATCTGAATCATTATCTCCAAATAATTATATAACGGTTGCCATCCAATCAGCAACCAAAAGGGGATCTTACTCGGATAAAATTTGGGGTTTCCGATCCAAAAAATCCTTTAGACGGGCAATCACCTTTTCTTTCCCCAGAAGTGTCATTGATTCCCGCAAATCCGGACCATGAACTTCTCCCGTCACCGCCGCTCGAACGGGCATAAACAGATTTTTCCCTTTTTGTCCGGTTTCCTTCTGAACCGCCTTTAGAAGCTTCTTCACATGATCCGGTGTAAATGCTTCCTCTGAGCTTTCCAGTTGGCGAACAAAGGCGGCGATCACCTCAGAAACGTGTTCCCCGGAAAGAACCTGTTTGGCTTCATCGGAATAAGCCGCTTCATCCCGGAAAAACATCTCCGTCAGGTCCACAATCTGGGCGACATAATCCAGTTGCTCCTGGTAGAGACCAACCAGCCGTTTCACCCATTCCCGCTCTTCTCCCCGTACTGTTTCAGAAATCCGACCAGCCTTGGCGAGATGGGGAATAGCCAACTCTGTAATCCGCTCAAGGGAAGACGCTTTGATATAGGCATTGTTCATCCACTTCAGTTTCCCGCTGTCAAAAACCGCCGGAGCCTTGGAGACTCGTTTCAATGTGAAAAGATCGATTAACTCTTCTTTGGAAAAGATCTCTTCTTCCGCCTTTTCTCCTTCCGGAGCCCATCCCAACAGCACCAGGAAATTGACCAAAGACTCCGGGAGATATCCGAGGTCCCGATACTGATCAATAAACTGGATAATGGATTCATCCCGTTTGCTCATCTTTTTACCTTCTGGATTCAAGATCAATGAGGCATGAGCAAACACAGGAGGGGTGAATCCCAATGCTTCATAGAGCAGGATCTGCCGCGGAGTGTTGGAGAGATGCTCCTCCGCCCGAACCACATGGGTGATCTCCATTAACGCGTCATCAACGACCACCGCAAAATTGTAGGTCGGTCGACCGTCGGGGCGCTGGATGATAAAATCTCCGATCCCATCCGTTTCAAATCGGACTTCCCCGCGCACCTCATCCTGCACGGTAATCGTTCGCCCTTCCGGCACGCGAAACCGAATCGAGGGAGTCCTTCCTTCTTTTTCAAAAGCGATTCGCTCTTCATTCGACAAATGGCGACAACGGCCACTGTACTTCGGAGCAACACCCTCAGCCAGCTGCTTTTCTCTCTCTGCATCCAATTCTTCCTGTGTACAATAACATGGATAAGCCTTTTGGGAATCGATCAATTTCTTCAAATACGTTTCATAAAGATGCAAACGTTCCATCGAACGATACGGAGCATGCGGACCACCAACATCCACACTTTCATCCCATTCAATCCCCAACCATTTCAATGCTTCCATCTGCTTTTTTTCCGCATCGCTCAGGTTTCTTTCCAGATCTGTATCTTCAATACGTACAATAAATGATCCACCGTTCTTACGAGCCCACAGATAATTGAACAGCGCTGTCCGCGCTCCCCCGATATGCAAATGTCCGGTGGGGCTGGGTGCGTAACGCGTGCGTACTTTTGTCATCGATTCTCTCCACCCCTCTTATGTAAAATGTTCATTCTCTGGATGTCAGACAAACAATGGCCATGGAAGCAATTCCTTCTTCCCGTCCGGTAAATCCGAGGCGTTCAGTGGTGGTTGCCTTGATATTGATATCGGATACATCGGCTCGCAAAAGGTTGGCCACCCGTTTTCGAATCCGGGAAATATGAGGGGCCATCTTGGGGCGTTGGGCAATAACGGTCGCATCCAGATTGCCCAGCATCAGCCCGCTTTCCTCCACCATCGTCCAAACCTTCTCCAATAGTTTGGCACTGTCTACCCCTTTAAACTCCGGATCGGTATCCGGAAAATGCGTTCCAATATCCCCTTTTCCCAAAGCGCCCAAAATCGCATCGGTGATGGCATGTAACAGTACATCCGCATCGGAATGCCCTTCCAATCCCCTGGGATGAGGAATATTTACTCCACCCAGAATCAGCGGACGCCCTTCGGTGAAACGGTGTACGTCAAATCCCTGTCCCACTTTAATCATATACATGACTCCTCATCTTACAAATTGCTTCAGCCAAAATCATATCTTCGGGTGTAGTCAATTTCAGATTCCGGCCATCTCCCTTGACCACCCGAACGTTCACACCCATTGCTTCCACCAGCATGGCATCATCTGTAGCAACAATCCCTTTACGCTTTCCTTCTTCATGGGCTTGTACCAACAGAGAACACCGAAAGGCCTGAGGGGTTTGAACCGCCCACAGCCGACTCCGATCCGGTGTATTGGCTACAATGTGCTCTGGAGTAACCTCCTTGATCGTATCTTTGACAGGAACCGCCAGAATCGCCGCTCCCCCATCTCTTACCGCTTGCAAAAGAGCGGAAATTTGCTCGGATGTGACAAAGGGACGGACCGCATCATGGACCAAAACCCAATCCTGGTCCACCTCTTTCAGGGCATGATAGACGCTGTCCTGACGTTCTTTTCCACCGACCGTCACAATTACCTGATCGGATAAAACATTGTGTTGACCCAGCAGATTATGCACAAAATCCTCCTGCCCAGAACTGACAGCCAACACAATCCGGGCGATGGAGGAATGCTCAAGAAACACCCGAAGCGTACGGATCAAAACCGGCTCCCCACACAGATCGAGAAACTGTTTGGAAACCGTCCCCCCCATCCGTTGTCCTTTTCCCGCCGCCGGAATCACCACACCTGCTTTCACGTCGTTCTCTCCTTTCAAACACAAGAAGAACCCGGCGACGAGGTTTCCCCCGACGCCGGGGCAGCAACAAACCGTTTTAAAGTGCTTTTTCCAGCAACTTTGGTTTGGCAAAAATCATCCTTCCTGCAGATGTTTGTAACACACTGGTAACTAAGACGTCAATCTGTTCACCGATGTATTCCCGTCCACCTTCAATGACAATCATGGTACCGTCATCTAAGTAGGCAACTCCCTGACCATGTTCTTTCCCGTCCTTGATCACTTGCACATTTACTTCCTCTCCGGGAAGAACCACCGGTTTGACAGCATTGGCCAGGTCATTGATATTGAGAACATCCACACCCTGAAGCTCACAAACTTTATTCAGGTTAAAGTCATTGGTTACAACTTTTCCAGATAACACCTTGGCTAACTTTACCAGTTTGCTGTCCACCTCGGAAACTTCTTCAAAATCCCCTTCATAGATCAGAACACGTACATTAAGTTCTTTCTGGATTTTATTCAATATATCCAATCCCCGTCGACCGCGATTCCGCTTTAGGACATCGGAAGAATCAGCAATATGTTGTAACTCTTCCAGAACAAAACTAGGAATCACCAATGTACCTTCCAAAAATCCCGTACGGCAGATATCAGCGATCCGACCATCAATAATAACGCTGGTATCCAAAATTTTATGCTCCACTACGTTATCGTGCAACTCTCTCTCTTTCTTCCCACGGTCTTTCGTCTGACGTCCCATGGTGAAAATAGCGATCAGTTCATCGCGCTTTTTGTTTCCAACCCGAAATCCGAGATAACCCAGCAATGCAGATACCATAATAGGGAGAACTGATGAAACTCCCGGCAATGGTAATTCAGAGAGGGAAGGTTGGATCAAAAACGCTACGATAAGACCGAAGATCAAACCCATTGCACCAAACAGCGTATCGACAGCGGGGATCTTAACCAGGCGCTCTTCACTCCACTGAATCCACCGAACCACATATTCGGTGAACCAGAAGGTACATACATATAAAAGGAGCGCTCCCAGAAAGGCTCCAATCAAATGGGGAGCCGGAACGTCGCCGAAATGAAAAGGCGATTGGCCAAGCATCTTAAACAATTCAGGGCCTGAGTAAAAACCTAATGTTGCTCCGACCAATATAAAAGCCAATTGGATCGATCTCTTCAGCACGGGGCTTCACCTCCTCATTAGCATTATAGACAAACTTCAGAGATCAAAACCCTTTTTTTACACCGATGAGGAAAAACCCCCTGTTCCTTCCCCCCACACCTTATCCTGAAGCTTTACTCCCAGAAAAAATCGTTTTATCCAACAAACCGGTAGCTTGAGATTCATCCATTCCCTTTACCAAAACAAGTTCGCTGATCAGAATCTGGCGGGCATTGTCCAACATCTTGCTCTCCCCCGTGGACAGACCTTTCTCCCGATCACGCAGAGCCAAGCAACGAACCACGTCAGCGATGTCGTGGATGTCCCCGCTTTTCATCTTATCGAGATTCGCCCGGTACCGGCGATTCCAATTGCTGGACAAATCAGTGGCCGAATTCGCCAAACGATCAATCACTTCCGTGATCGTCTGCTCATCCACCACCTGTCTTAAGCCAATATTGTCCACTTGAGTCATTGGAATCATCACTTTCATATCGCCGACGGGCATCCGCATCACGTAGTATTTTTGCTTATCGCCGAGGATTTCCTTTTCCTCAATTGACTCAATGATGCCTGCACCATGCATGGGGTAGACCACTTTGTCGCCGATATTGAACAAAAAACCCACCTCCAAGGGCAATATCCATTTCCAAGATATCACAACCGAGGAGAAAAGTCAATAAATTTAAAATAGATATCTTAGCATACATAACGGACAACAGTCAACAGTTTTTTGATAAATATACATTTAGAGCCGAAATGACCGGTTAAATTGACACATTCTAGAAATAACAGCTATAATGATTTCGTGAACGAATCTTCAGTCGCTTCGGATCTAGCACCCAATCCCGATGTTCAGAATGGAAGAGGTGAAATCGTTGGAAAACAACGCTCTGCTAACGTTTCAACAACAAGTGTCAGATTTGCTTTTGAGACACAGAAGTGTTTTGGACGTGTCCTCCAAGTTTCAGGAATCCAACAGCCGTGTGAACCGGGCATTGGTGAAAGCGGTCACCGAGTGCGGCTGTATTGAAATCCAGGGCTCCCGTCAGCCCTTTGAGAAGGAAATGCCTCTCGACGATATGCAGTTCACCGCAAAAAGCCACTTAACAGGAAACCTGTGTGATCACTGTCAGGACATTGTCCGGGCAGAAATGGGAAAAAATCTCTTTTATCTGACTGCGATGTGCAACCTGTTGGATATTAAGCTGGACGAGGTTGTGGAACAGGAATCGAACAAGCTGTCCACTCTTGGTGTATTTAACTTACGGTAAAAATTTTAGCAGGGGAATGAACAGGCGCAGGAACCTACTCAAACATTCGATACTCCCCCCTTCTCCCCCTCCTTTTTTTTCAAAAAATGTAAAAATAAAAAAGACGGGTCATTCATCTTTTTCAATTGGATCGATCTACTGCTATGAACGATAAAAAAACACCCCCAGGTTTCAGGGGTGTTTTCAATTTATGGTTTAAACTCTTCAATCGGCTCTTCTCCGTTCTGTCTTCGTTTTCTGGAAACCGAATGCTTCACCCCGTAGAAAGCATACATGACCAGAGGAATAAACAGGAGCTTGGGGAACAACTCCGGAAAACGAACAGCTGTCCATCCCATCAAAATAACCAGAAAAGGAGCCACCCAATAAGTACGACGCGGGATTCCTAATTTTTTGAAGTTCGGATATTTTACTTGACTGATCATCAGATAGGATAAAAACATCATTCCCATGATCATAAAGCCCACCCCGGCCATTTCAGCGTACAAGGCCATGGTGGCAAGTACCCCACCCGCAGCAGTAATGGGAAGACCGATAAAGTAACCCGGAATCCCCGGTTTTACATTAAAGCGGGCCAGACGAAGAGCTCCGCAGATCGGAAAGATGGCCATGATCACCCAACCCATAAATCCTAAATGATGAAGAATTGAAGTATACATAATCAGTGCAGGAGCCACTCCGAAGGAGATTACGTCTGACAGAGAGTCCAATTCTTTCCCGAATTCGCTCTGGGTATTCAGCATACGGGCAACACGACCATCCAATCCGTCCAACAGCATTCCGATAATCACCATGATCGCACCGTATTTCCATTCACCCTCAACAGCGAGAATCATGGCTACAATCCCCAAAAATAAGTTCCCGACAGTAAACATACTCGGTAACGCTCTAGCAAACATGAAAGGGAACCTCCTAAAAAATTAAATAACACCATGTCACGGAGAAGTATACCTCCTCTCCTTATAACATAAGTTTACATGATTTCGTGAAATTTATATATGCCTATCAATAAAAACCTGCTCCTGAATTCGTTTGATTCCTTCCTTAACCGCGCGAGCCCGCACACCCCCGATTCCTTCCACATCATCCAGTTCTTCAATGGTTGCCATGATCACTTGGGGAAGAGATTCAAAACGCTCAATCAACTTTTTAATAATGGATGACGGCAAACGGGGAATCTTGTTCAGAATCCGGTATCCCCTGGGCGCCACTGCTTCCTCATGAAGATTATGGTGCGGGTCGTAACCCAGAATCCGAACGATATTGCTATGTTCCAGCAATTCATCAGCCGAAAGGCTCTTCAATTGTTCCAGCACCTTGGCGGGCGGCTGACAGTTGGGATCGGAACAATAATCCCGAATCACCAGATGGGCTTCCTCTTCCACATTAACCACCAGTTCCTCAAGTTGCATACTGATGAGCCGTCCTTCCGTCCCCAGCTCGTTAATATATCGTTCAATTTCACTTTTAATGCGCAATACCATCTCAATCCGTTGAATCACCATGGTTACTTCGCTTAGTGTGACCAATTCCTCAAACTCCAACGCACTCAGGTTGGTCATGGACTGATCCAAAACCGATTTATATTTTTCCAATGTTTGAATGGCTTGGTTGGCCTTGGTCAGAATCACTCCGATATCTTTCAAAGCATATCGGTAGTTTCCTTGGTACAGGGTGATCACATTGCGACGCTGGGAAATGGAGATCACCAGTTTTCCAGTCTGGCGGGCAGTTCGTTGGGCAGTCCGGTGTCGAATCCCCGTCTCGGTTGAAGGAATCGAGGAGCTGGGAACCAACTGTGCATTGGCATACAGAATGCGACGCCCGTCATTGGACAGAATAATGGCTCCATCCATTTTGCAAAGTTCATACAGATGAGCGGGAGAGAAGGAACAATCAATATGGAATCCTCCGTCCACGATCTCCCGGACCGCATCATCATAGCCAACGACGATCAATGCCCCCGTATTGGCTCCCAGTACATTGTCCAACCCTTCGCGAAACAGGGTTCCAGGGGCTACCCGACGAAGGATCTTGCTTTCAAAATGGTTTTTCTTTTCTTCTTTCAAATCTCCTACCCTCCCAATCCCGCTTCCAAAGCTTCTTCCACCGATTCAACCCATACAATATCCAGACTCTTTGGCGGTGTCCAGCCCTTTTTGTTCTTGGCAGGCAAAATGACTCGTTCAAAACCCATGTTCGCCGCTTCAACCACCCGGTTCTCCAACCGGGAAACACCACGCACCTCACCCGTTAAACCCACTTCGCCGATCATCACATCTTTTGGACGGGTGGGTCGATTTCGAAAACTGGAGGCCAAACTGACACAGACAGCCAGATCAACGGCCGGTTCATCCAAGCGAACGCCTCCAACCACATTGACATAAGCATCCTGGTTTTGCATAAACAAGCCCAAGCGCTTTTCCAATACAGCCATAATCATGGTTACGCGATTATGATCCAATCCGGATGCCATCCGTTTGGGTGTGGCAAAACTGCTGGGAGCTACCAGAGCCTGCAATTCAATCAGTACAGGCCTCGTTCCTTCCATGCTGGCTGTGACAGCAGAGCCGGATACCCCTGTGGGTCGCTCGGAGAGAAACATTTCCGAGGGGTTATCCACTTCCGTCAGACCCTCTGATTTCATCTCAAACAATCCGATTTCATTGGTTGACCCAAAACGATTCTTGACCGCCCGAAGCACACGGTAGGTGTGATGTCTTTCCCCTTCAAAATAAAGCACACAGTCCACCATGTGCTCCAACATTCGGGGACCGGCGATCGCTCCTTCTTTTGTTACATGTCCCACAATGATTACGGCCACACCTTTATTCTTCGCTATCCGCATCAAGCGCCCCGTGCATTCGCGAACCTGCGCAACGCTCCCCGGAGCGGAGGTTACTTCGGCAAGGTGGATCGTCTGAATGGAGTCGATCACCAAAAGACGCGGATTCACCTCTTCAACCAACGACTCAATCGCCTCCAGATCCGTCTCTGCGGCGACAAAAAGCCGGGATTGTAAAGCATTTAGCCGATCCGCCCGAAGACGGGTCTGTTCAGCAGATTCTTCACCAGACACATAGAGAATGGGCATCCCCAGGTCAGCCAATCGATAAGATGCCTGTAACAGCAGTGTGGATTTCCCAATCCCCGGATCTCCTCCCACGAGAATCAGGGAACCGGGGACCAAACCTCCTCCCAAAACCCGGTTCAGCTCCCGGATGCCCATGTCAAATCGAGGTTCTTCCATTCCCCTCACTTCCGTGATGGGAGTTGCCGATTGCCTCTGCCGGGTAACCGGTCGACCGCTTCCACTTCGGGATTCCCGTTCCTCCACCAGCGTATTCCAATGTCCGCATCCAGGGCAACGTCCCAACCACTTGGGTGATTCGTAACCACATTCTTGACATGCAAATTTTGATTTATACTTTGCCACAGAGGGACCCCTTCTCACATTCTATTTGGTTCCAAAATCCATTATATCAAAATTCTACGTAAAAACGCACCTCCCGTAAGCTGGGAGGTGCAAGAATTCAATTCTCTTTGCCTGAAGGAGCCATTTCCATTCTTTGCACGAGAAGCTCCCCATCTTTTTCATCAATTTTCACCGTATCTCCATGCTTGATGTTCCCTTTCAAGAGCTCTTCCGACAACCGGTCCTCAATATGCTTTTGAATCGCCCGGCGGAGCGGTCGGGCACCATAGGTCGGATCAAATCCGGCTTTGGCAAGATAGTTGGCTGCCTGATCCGTCAGGGTGAAATCAATCTCCTGCTCCTGCAAGCGTCTCCTGAGTTGATCCGACATCAGGGTGACAATCTGCTGAAGGTGTTCTTCTTTCAGAGAATGGAAGACAATCACATCGTCAATCCGGTTGAGGAACTCCGGACGGAAGGTTTTCTTCAATTCCTCCATCACATTGTCTTTCATCGATTCATATTCATTCTCTGCCTGATCGCCCACCGTGAATCCTAGACGTTTGTTCTGTTTGATCAAGTCCGCTCCCACATTGGATGTCATGATGATTACGGTGTTGCGAAAGTCCACCGTACGGCCTTTCCCATCCGTCAACCGGCCATCCTCCAACACCTGGAGCATAATGTTAAACACTTCGGGGTGTGCTTTTTCCACCTCATCAAACAGGATCACGGAATATGGCTTGCGACGGACTTTCTCAGTCAGTTGCCCACCTTCGTCATAACCCACATATCCCGGAGGGGCACCGACCAATCGGGCGGTGGAATGTTTCTCCATATACTCAGACATATCCACCCGAATCACGGCTTCTTCATCTCCAAACATCGCTTCCGCCAGAGCACGAGCCAATTCCGTCTTTCCAACACCGGTGGGTCCGAGGAAGATGAAAGAACCGATGGGACGTTTGGGGTCCTTCAACCCGGCACGTGCCCGACGAATGGCACGGGAAACCGATCGAACCGCTTCATCCTGTCCAATCACCCTTTTGTGCAAAATTTCTTCCATATTCAAAAGGCGTTCGGATTCCTCTTCGGCCAGTTTCTTCACGGGAATCCCCGTCCAGTTGGCAACCACTTCCGCGATATCCTCCGGTCCCACTTCGGAATCCGTCCTTCCTTGATCCTCTTTCCAGCGGTTACGGGTAGATTCCAGCTCTTCCCGCAGTTTCTGCTCCCGATCGCGAAGGGAAGCCGCTTTTTCAAACTCCTGACTTTGTACTGCTGCATCTTTTTCCTTGCGAACCTCTTCCAGTTTCTGCTCCATTTCCTTCAAATCCGGAGGAACCGTGTAGGAAGAAAGACGCACCTTGGAAGCCGCTTCATCAATCAAGTCAATGGCCTTATCCGGAAGATACCGATCGGTGATATATCGATCAGACAGTTTTACGCTCGTTTCAATCGCTTCATCCGTGATCTTGACGCGATGATGGGCTTCATACCGATCACGCAGACCTTTCAGTATCTGGATGGCCTCTTCCGTAGAGGGTTCTTCTACGGTAATCGGCTGAAAGCGCCGTTCCAATGCAGCATCCTTTTCAATATACTTGCGGTATTCATCCAATGTGGTGGCACCGATACACTGCAAATCACCACGGGCCAAGGCGGGCTTCAAGATATTGGAGGCATCAATGGCTCCTTCCGCACCACCGGCCCCGATCAGGGTGTGCAGTTCATCAATAAAGAGGATGATATTACCCGCCTGCCGAATTTCTTCCATGATTTTTTTCAATCGATCCTCAAATTCTCCACGGTATTTGGTCCCTGCAACCACAGTTCCCATATCCAGGGTCATCACACGTTTTCCACGAAGGGTTTCCGGAGTCTCTCCGTCCACAATCTTTTGAGCAAGACCTTCAGCAACCGCCGTTTTCCCTACACCGGGTTCCCCAATCAACACCGGATTGTTCTTTGTGCGGCGGGAAAGAACCTGAATCACCCGCTCAATTTCCTTGCTCCGACCGATGACCGGGTCCAGATTGTCCTCTCTGGCCGCAGATGTCAAATCGCGGGCCAAACTGTCTAGGGTGGGGGTATTGGCGTTTGCGCTGGTACCCTGATGGGAAGAGACCGCCTCAGAGCTTCCCAGAAGTTGCATCACCTGCTGACGGGCTTTATTCAGGCTTACTCCCAGGTTGTTCAGTACACGAGCGGCAACCCCTTCCCCTTCACGGATCAGTCCCAGGAGAATATGTTCCGTTCCTACATAGGTGTGTCCCAGCTTCCGGGCTTCATCCATGGAAAGCTCAATCACCTTTTTGGCACGGGGAGTATAAGCGATGTTGGAGGGCTCCCCCTGTCCCCTTCCGATCAGGGACTCCACCTCGTTTTGAATTTTTTCCAAACCGAGCCCCAACGCCATGAGAGCCTTGGCGGCAATGCCTTCATCTTCTCTGACCAATCCCAACAAAATATGTTCTGTGCCGATATTGTTATGCCCCAATCGCACTGCTTCTTCCTGAGCGAGGGCAAGCACTTTCTGTGCCCGTTCCGTAAATCGTCCAAACATCATCATCGATACACCTCTCATTCAGGGGATTTTAACACATCTCAATGGTTCCCTTCATTTCGCTTAAGTGACAAGTATTCCCGTACCATCTGTGCCCGACGTACATCCCGTTCATCCACATCGAGACGTTGCTTGGATCGGGTCTGAAGAAATCCGGGCTGGGTCAAAACCATCAATTCATTCATCACTTGGGATGAGATCCCGGAAATCAGTCCCATATCCACACCCAGACGAACATCGGAGAGTCGTTCCATCACTTCTTTGGAACTGATTACCCGCGCATGCTCCAGAATACCGTAAGAACGATGGACCCGGTCTTCCAGTTTGGTAAGAGATGTCTCACGCAGCCGGCTTCGAGCGTTATGTTCGTGCTGGATCATCTGCCGGACCACTCCGGTCAGTTTCTGAATGATATCCTCTTCCCTTTGCCCCAGCGTCACTTGATTGGAAACTTGATAAAGGTTCCCCAGTGCTTCACTTCCTTCCCCGTAAATGCCCCGGACGGCCAGGCCCACTTGGGTAATCGCAGGAAACAGGCGGTTCAGTTGCCGGGTAATGGCCAACGCGGGAAGGTGAACCATGACAGACACCCGAATCCCGGTCCCAACGTTGGTTGCACAACTGGTCAGATACCCCTTGGTTTCGCTAAATGCATACGTAAGCTCCTGTTCAAACCAATCATCCAGTTCATCAGCCAGTTCCCAAGCCTTTTCCGGTTGAAAGCCCGGAAACAAACATTGAATTCGAAGGTGATCTTCTTCATTAATCATAATGCTAACCGCTTCGTTTTGGCTGAGAACCACCGCCCCATAACGGGATTCTTCCGCCAAATGGGGGCTGATCAGATGTTTTTCCACCAAGACACGCTTTTCCAGATCACTCAAATCATCCATTCGAATCAGTTCTGCCCCTTTTAGAATGGAGGGTTTATCCTCTCTCCGAAGGGCATCCTCCACCCGTCGCACGATCTCGGAGGACTGAGAAGAAGTCGCCAACATGGGAAAGGGTAATCCGGAAAGGTTGCGTGCTACCCTTACCCGACTGCTGATCACAATGTCCGATCTTGGACCTTGACCACGCATCCATTCACTGAGCGCATGTTGAGTAAAGTCTTGGAGTGACATACCGACCTTCCCCCTAGCTATCCAGTTTCTTCTGAAGCTCCTTGATACGGTCGCGCAATCGGGCCGCCTCTTCAAAAGCTTCCTTCTCTATACACATCGCCATTTGCTGTTTTAGCTCATCCACTTCTCTTTGCATCCGCAACTTTCCACCGGTACGCTTGGGAACTTTGCCCCGATGTGACCGATGACCGTGAACGCGACGGAATAAAGGGTCCAGACGTTCGGCAAACGCTTGATAACAGTCACTGCAACCAAAACGTCCAATTTTGCTGAATTGGTTATATGTTAAACCGCAGGTTGGACAACGAAGCCTTTGAACAGTCGCTGAAGACTGACTGGATGGATGTTCTTCCGTCATTTGCCCATCGAGATTCAACAGTCCGGAGAGAAGATTGTGGATGGTGAACCCGGCATCCATTCCGGGCATCTGCTCCCCCTTCTCTTTGGCGCAAACCTCACACAGGTGAAATTCGGTCTTTTTGCCGTTGATAATCTTGGTGTAATGAAGCGTGGCCGGACGATTCCCACACTCTTGACACTGCATTGGGGGGTCACTCTCCTTTATCCGTAAATAGAGTCGTCACCACAGTGCGCATGATCCGGGACCGGATGGAATCCCGAAGGGAGACCGGCAAGTTGAGCACTTCCCGGGAAATCAGTTTTTTCACCATGCGCCCTTCCCTCTGGGTCATCAAGCCTTCACCCATCAGCCGCTCAATCAGATCCTCTGCCGCCTGCTGAGTGATCTGTTCCCCAATCAACCGGAGAAGTACATCGTAGTAGGATTTGGGTTTGGAAAATTGAACTTTTCGAATACGGATATAACCGCCTCCGCCCCGCTTACTCTCCACAATATACCCTTTTTCCACCGTAAAACGGGTACTGATTACATAGTTGATCTGAGAAGGCACGCACTGAAACAATTCTGCCAGCTCACTTCGCTTCACCTGAATGGTACCGGAAGGAGCCTCTTTCAATATTTTGATGAGATAGTTTTCAATGATGTCCGAAACGCTAGACATGAAATCGGACAACCTCCCGCTGACTTTGACTGACTTTGACCTTACAAATTCATTATAATGGATTCTTGCCACTTTTGCCAAGAGGGAACCGTCACTTTTATCATGTTTCCCTTTCAACCCTTCTTTTCATACAGTCTTTTAACCATCAGTCCAGATGCACCTCCTTTACCCCTTCTGCTTCCCGAACCTGCTCCACAATTTCGGAAATCTCTACATTTGGCGGAATCCGAATGACAAAATCAATCTCCATCACCGCTTCCGTGGGCTCTCCTTCATCGATTTGCACTTTCCTGATGGGAATATTCAAATCTCCCAACAAAGAGGCCAATTCCCCCAACTTTCCCGGTTGGTTGACCACATAGATGCGAAGCAGCTTCTTTCGGTTGCTTTTAAACAACCAATCCTCCAACTTATTTAAAAATTCCAGACTGACCAAAGCCAAGATCGTGGTCAGTACAGCAGGAAAATGAAACCCTGCACCGACCGCCAATCCGATGGCCGCCACAACCCACAATGATGCGGCTGTGGTCAGACCACTCACGGTCAATCCTTGACGCAAAATCGTACCCGCCCCCAAAAAACCGATACCACTCACGACCTGAGCAGCAATCCGACCGGGATCAAAGCGGACCTGATCCTGATCCATAAACTGCGGAAACCCATAGATCGACAGCAACATAATCAACGTAGCCCCGACACACACCAGAATATGAGTTCGGAAACCAGCAGGATGTTTATTGCGCTCCCGTTCCCAACCGATCAATCCTCCCAAAGCGGTTGCAATAATTAGACGCAACGTCGTTTCTCCGTGAGAAATCACCCATATTTGATCCACTTCCATATCTATTCACCTCTGTCTGTCGGTCAAAAGGTTCTCTTTGCGTTGGATCAATCCTGTTTATCAGAACATGATCCAACAATCATTTCCCAGCAGGATACCCTACCACATCCAACAGTTGATGAAAATGATCAATGATCCGATCCGCTCCCTCCAACTCGCCCCGATCGCCAAAGCGGGGAAAATCCGGATACCGACACCCAATAACTGTTAATCCATTCGCTTTTCCCGCATGGATGTCGGAACGACGATCCCCAACCATCCAGCCGGAAGAAATACCATTTTGTTTCATTAGACGCTTCACCAACTGATCCTTCTCTGCGATTCGCTGTTCACCGGCTGTATAGATTCCTTTCAACCGATCGGCTAGACCAAACGTATCCACAACCCCACGCACATATGGACCCAATCCATTGCTGGCAATCCACATCTGCCATCCCCGGCTGGACAACTCCTCCATCCCTTCGGAAACTTCTGGGTATAATGTTCCCATCCCTTCGGCCAAACAATCCAGCTCATCCTGAAGCCACCAATCATCCGCCTTTCTTTTTGCTTCCTCAGATGCTCCCGGCAACAACCGCTCCCAAATATCCGATAAGGTCATCCCAAAAACCGATTGAATCTGTTCATTCGAAGGCGACTCGCCCCGATACAACCCTTTCTCCAGCAACCGGCGAAATGTACGCTGAAAAGCAGGTACTGCCACCTTTTCTGTCTGAAACAACGTGCCGTCCAAGTCAAAAATGATTGTATTCCCACGATTCTCTGTCATTTCACCGAATCTCCTTTAATGATATATATTTTATTTCTGCAGGCTTAGTCATACGCTCATGGAAAAAGTGAATACGATGAATCATTGGTGATTTTCCCATATTGACAATAGTTTGTTTGATTGGTAATATTAAGCTGTTATGATTTTACAAAGCTTTGCAAAGGAGGTCGTCCCTATGAAAATGCTCATTCATGCTTCTGCATCTGTTGTTAAAGGGATTCGTATGTCTCAAAACCGAAAACAGCTGGACGACCTTCCTTCGGAATACTTTATTCCCAGACTTTGATTATGGATCAAATACCACCACAGGTCGTCTCCGGCCTGTGTTTTTTATGTCACCACGGACCGGAACGGTTTGTGGTGTTTTTTAAGGAGAGATCAATCTATGCTTGTGGACCCCTATCTTTTACAGATTGAAAGCCGGAAAAAACATGCGGAGATGATCGAAAGTCGAACCATCCCCAAACAGGCACGCCCTTCTATATACCACCGAATACGATGCTGGTTTACTCAAACTCCACCCCTTGTCAGAGAGCAGAAGAACCCGGCCCCTGAAATTGTACCTTTTCCACCAAAACCAAGTAATCTTCATTTTTTGAAGTTGTACCAAAGGCATTCGTACAGAAGGTTTTCTTCCAAACAAAACCGTCCAAGTCAATAAAATCCCCATCCTATGAAGAAGCCCGCGGCAGTTTGCCACGGGTTTTTCAACTGACAACATGAGGGCTCATCAACGAGTATGGACCCAATGCAAACAACATATATCCTAAAAAGACCACCAATCCCAGATAAGCCAATCCGAACCCCAACCGGGTACGGGGAGAAACATTGTAATACTCCTGATCTTTTCGTAGCATTTGTTCCTCTGCCGCTCGGATATAATCCGCTTCCAATGCCATCTGGAGCTTGTTTTCCCCTTCCTTTTCCACCCGATGCGTCCCTGTCAACCGAACGTTTAGAAATCCACCTTTCCACCCTTTCAGCTGGTGGATCACGCCCACTGACGGATAATACACATCACAGTGATGTTCCCGATCCTCAAGGGTGCAATACGAAACAAAGGGAAGATCCCGGCGGTGCTCATGACCAGGTACGGGAATATTCGCTTCTTCAAAGAGATCTGGGTTCACATCTGCCACAACACGTACTTTCTGTTCATCCGACTGACCCTTCTTTGAAAAAAACGATTGCCACAATTGAAAGGCAAACAAGATCCAGATGAACAACAATATGGGACTCCAGAGGACGATAATCAAAACCAAGCCCAGGATGAGTCCCACCACCCATAACCAGCGGGAAATGGCCGTCACAATGCGTCCACCATCCAGGGGATGCATGGGCAGGAGGTTAAACAGATTGAGGAAAAAACCGATAAACGCAATCGGATACAAAACCTCATAGCCTGTCCATCCCGCCAAAAGCCAAGTCATAAAGGCACCTGCCGTACCGATCAATGGGCCACCAAACGCCACATACGCTTCCGTTACCGCATCCTGCGGTTGTCGCTTCAGCATAATCAATGCACCGAGAAACGGAATAAACGCCGGCGCCGAAACCGGGAGACCTTTTCGTTTTGCGGCCCAAATATGACCCATCTCGTGAATAAAAATCATAAGTACCAGTCCAATGGCAAATGACCACGGATAAAGCAGCGCATACGCTCCCACTGTCACCGCCATACTGATAAACGTTCCGCCAAATTTCCCCATTTTCAACAGGGCGGGGATATACTTCAGTCCACTGACAATCAGTGCACCAAACCCTCCAATCCACCCCCAGGGACTCTTTCGACCTTCCTTTTCATTCTGATGCAAACAGCGCCCTCCTTTTTCAAGGGGAATCAACATATGCATGCATTTCTACAATATACTTCCCTGATCCTGCTTGTCTACTCCATATCGACATAAAAACTCCGGTCGATAAGACCGGAGATCATGGTATCATTATTTGATTATTCCCGTCTCAAGCAATCGATCGGATCTAGACGGGACGCTTTATTGGCCGGAAGCAAACCGAATACCACACCGAACATCATAGAGAAAAGCACGGCCCCAATTCCCACGGGAAGTGAGACGGTAGCAGGCAGTGGTGAAAGCAGGTTGACCAGTTGTGAAATGCCCACGCCGAGCAAGATTCCGATCAATCCTCCAATCACGGAAAGCGTAACCGACTCAATGAGAAACTGGGTCATAATATTTCGGCGGGTCGCTCCGACAGACATCCGGATTCCAATCTCCCGTGTGCGTTCCGTCACCGAAACCAGCATAATATTCATCACACCGATTCCACCAACGAGTAGAGAAATTCCGGCGATACTCCCGATCACCGTCGTCATGATTCCGGTGACCTGGCTAATGCCTTTGGTAATCTGCTCCATATTCTGCACCATATACTCATCTTCCGTATGATGGTTGCGATGCAACAAATCAACCGCCCGATCACCGGCTTCTTTCATCTGGGAGGCATCTTTGACCTCAAGATCCAGTTGATTGATATCATAGTTGCCAAAGACACTTGCCCACGTCCGGTCTGTCATATAGATGGTCGTTGATTCAAATGAACCGAACAGCCCTTCCTGGGGAGCCAACACCCCAGAAACCACCAACGGATAGTTATTGATGCGGATAATCTTACCGATGGGGTTCTTCCCTTCAAAAAGTTCTTCAGCCGCCTTGTTGTTAATCAAAGCGGATGCACCGCCTCCCTGAAAATCAGAAGGCTGAAACATGGTTCCTTTTTTCACTTCCCGGTTATTTGTCTCAAACATGGCATTGGAATTGATTCCATACACCATCGCTCCGTTGAGCTTCTCTTCCTTAAACCCCACATCTGCGGATTGATAACTGGTTGTGATCACCTTTTCCACTTGCGGGAGCTGCTCCAGCCCCCGGATATCTTCTTGGGTAAAAAAGTCTGGTGGAACCACACCATTATTCTCCATAAAGACATCCGCGGAAGGCTGGATGCTCAGGATATTGCCAGAACCGGCAAACGCCTCGGTCAGTTTATCCTGTCCTCCCTGACCGATCGCCACGGTTACAATCACGGAAGAGACCCCAATCACAATCCCCAGCATGGTGAGAATGGAACGCATTTTATGGGCGCGGATGGCTTCCAGTGCCATTTTCACACTTTCCCATAAGCTCATCCGACCCCTCCTTCCTCTGCAAACCGTCGATCCTCCACCAGGGCTCCATCCCTGATCAGAACCTGACGTTCTGCATGAGCGGAAACTTCCGGGTCGTGGGTGATCATGACCACCGTACATCCATCCTGATGCAATTCTTCAAACAGCTTTAACACGACTTCCCCTGATGCAGTATCCAGTGCCCCCGTCGGTTCATCCGCCAACAACAAAGGGGGACGATTCACCAATGCTCTTGCGATCGCCACTCGCTGCTGTTGCCCCCCGGATAACTCCGATGGTAAATGCTCCATTCGATCGGAAAGCCCAACCCGTTCCAACGCTTCTTTGGCCAATTTTTGTCGCCGGGCAGGTGACATTCCGGCATAGATCAATGGTAGCTCCACATTTTGTCGGGCATTCATTCGGGAAAGGAGTTGAAAGTGCTGAAAGACAAAACCAATATTCTGATTGCGAAGACGGGCCCTTTTTTCTTCATCGGCCTCCGACACATCCTGTCCCTGAAACAGATAGCGCCCTTCGGTTTGGCGATCCAGACATCCAATGATGTTCATCAATGTGGATTTCCCGGAACCGGAGGGACCCATAATGGAAAGATACTCCCCCTCACTGATTTCCAGATCAATCCCTTTCAGGACGTCCACAGCAATCTCACCTGTTCCATAACGCTTCTGAAGATTGATCAGCTGAATCACTGAATTTTCACTTCCGCTCCGTTGGACAGATCAGCTGGAGGCTGGGTGACCACCTTATCGTGTGCATCCACTCCTGAAACAATCTCCACCCGTTTCCCGTCCGTCGCACCGATTTTCACTTTCTTTTTGTAGGCCTTTCCTTTTTCCACCACATAGACTGCATCATTCGAACCCTGCTTTACCACAGCACTTTCGGGAACACTAAGTGCCGATTTGGTAGAGGTCGTGATTTCCACAATCAGACGGGCACCCAATTTAACGGAAACCTTATCGTTCAGGTCAATCTTTACCGGATAGACCACTTGGGATTCGCCGCCATTGGATGCGTTTTTGTCTTCTGGAGCAGGTGCCACTTCCATTACCGTTCCGGACCATTTTTTGTCCGGTAATGCATCCGAACGAATCTCCACCTTCTGATCCTCTTTAATCTTCAGCGCATCATACTCCGATACCTCTGACAGAACCATCAATTCCTCCAGATCCGCCACTGTGACCAGCGGTCCACCTCCCTGGGTGGCCTCGCTGGATTGATTCACCCGAATGACTGTACCGGAATACTGGCTTTTCACCACACGTTTCGCTTCATTGGACCGGGCCTGTTTCAACCGCTCTTCCGCCTGCTGAACCTCTACATTTGCCAACTGTATCTGATGGCGGATCTCTTTTTCGGAAACAGCTTGGGGCCCGTTTTCACCGGAAACCGTCGTCGGTGCTCCCTTTTGTTGCACCTCTTTCAGTTGCCGGTATAGCTGGGAGCGATTCAGCTTGGCACGCTTCAGATCCAGCTCAGCCTGTCGGATCTCAGACCGTCCAGACGATTGGTATTGAACCAGGGGGGTCCCCTCTTTCACTTTGTCTCCCGGTTTCACCAAGACCTTATCCAAACTGCCCCGTTCCGGTTCCAAAAACACATGTTGCACCTTTTCCGATTCCAACGTACCGGATGCCATCACGTTCTCAGAAAACGGGGCTTTTTTGGGTTTCTCCACATTGACTGCGGGATCACCCTGTGTCACCTGCATACTGTAAACAGCTATCGCTGCACCGACCAAAACCGTGATACCGGCTCCGATCAACCACTTCTTTCGATTCATGAATAACGTATACCTCCGATCACTGCATCGGAATATTGGATATGGAAGTGCTTACCCATCCTCCAAGAGCCGATAGACCCATCCCGATCAGGAACAGGGTGATAACAATCACCCAGGACTGTTTTTTGCTTAGATTGGCCACCACAGCCAATCCACCTGCAATCAACACCATTTGCCAGATTTGAAACAGCTCAATGCTGTTTAAAGCACTTTTCAGTGCTCCATTTTCCATCTGTAACAATCCTGCCAAACTCGTCGGCAAGGTGGCACCCGTTGGATCACCAACCCCCACCGTAAGATATACCAGCGTTTGGACACCCATTCCTATAATGGGAATGACATAGGTGTGAATGTTGAGAGAAAGAATCTGTCGATAGGTTGCTTCCCCTCGGAACAGCATGGTAAAGAGCCAGTAAATCAGACTCATAAACAGCGTAGTAAGAGGAACGACAAGCAGTCCACTAATGATGAGAATCCCTATTTGAAAACCCTTCACGATTCCCTGAAACTGAGCCTCATCGACCCCCTCCGGTATCCCTTCTCCCGAATCCATGGCATCGCCCACAACCAACCCTGTACCCACCGTGAATAACATGGCAAATAGGGTAAGGATCAGCAAGGGTTTCCAGATAACAGGATGTTGTGCAATCCTGGAATACTGACTACCCGGATCGGTAATCATCCCCAAAATCGAAGGTTTCTTAGGACCCGTGGGTTCCGGTGATACTGTCTGTGTTTGCATCATTCCACCTCCGGTTTTTCATACAATCCCTTCTCATAAAAGGAGTTTTCCATTAGACCCAACTTGACACCCTTCTTTTTCATTCCTCCGGACATAAATCCTTTTTCTCTTTACTGTCGATAACAACCGGAAGGTTTTGAGGTTATCACAGGTCTTTTCAAATGATGGAAGTAAACTCCAACCCCAGTATAACGAAAAATATTCGAAAATACATGATAAAATTACAAATTTCTTAAATCGATATACATCATTCTCCTTCGATCGTCTGACATCTAGATGAAATGGATTAGATAGATAGAACAAACGATTGCATGACATCATGTAAAGTACAAAGAAACAGGGTTTTCAAAACTGCAAAATGGTGAATACTCGGTTTTGGTTTTATTGTATATACCATGTGTATACAAACGCGCGACGAAGAGGTATTATGGAGTCAAACCGACAAAAAGAGTGTTACGAATGACCACGAAAAGTGGGGCAACAGTCTTCCCGTTCGTATCCCTACCCATATCGCAGAAAAGCTTCATCTTGAACAGGGGTCTCAAATTGAACTGCTGGTTGAGGATCAAGAACTGAAACTGGTGCCCACCAAGAAAAAGCCAACATTGGAAGAACGATTGTCACAAATCACAGAAGAAAACCGCCATAATGAACTGGATGTTGGTGTGAAAGGGAATGAACGGCTCTAATGACGACGCCCGACCGCGGTGATCTTGTTATTCTAAGTTTTTCGCCACAACAAGGCCATGAACAGAACGGGCGACGACCTAGAATCGTTCTCTAACCAAAAGCATTCAACAAAGCCACTCATATCACCCGCCAACATATCCCTTTGAAGTGGAGTTACCACGTGAACTGCCAGTTTACGGGTATATGGACAGATCAGGTCAAAAGTTTCAATTGGCGGGCCCGACAATTTCAAATTGTGGGTGAAATGGTTTCAGATTGTTTGAATCCGTTTTTAACATGAAACATCCAGCGTTTTCTATTTGGCAAAAAAAGAGGCTGACTCGGATATCGAGTCAGCCTCTTCTGGTTGGTGGAGCTGAGCGGGCTCGAACCGCCGACCTCCTCGTTGCGAACGAGGCGCTCTCCCAGCTGAGCTACAGCCCCAAAAAGATTGAAATGAGACACAGTCACTATGTTACCGTGTTGCCTTTATATTGTCAAGGGTGCCAGCCACAAAGAACCGGCTTTAGCAGTCAGCCGGTTCAAAGTTGTCGAAGATGCGGCTGAATCGAAACAACATCCTCCTGTTTCCGTTTTTCTGCTTTCTTTTCCGACCGGGCCAGATCAATCTGCTGATAGAGACGGGTCAACCGCTCCTGCTCCTTTTCCCAACAAAGACGCTTTCTGGCCTTGTGCGTTCCGATTAGCCACGGGTCCGGATCGGCGAGAACCTCCTGAATTGCCCCGGCAACCTCTTTCACATTCCGAGAATCCACCAGTTTACCGGTCTGGTAAGTACCCACCACAATGGCTTTTCCCGGTTGGTCACTGGCAACAACGGGAATCCCCGCCTGGATATATTCAAACACCTTATGAGGGGTCAAGCGACTGGTGCGGTCCGTATGGGAAGATAGGACCACACCTAGATCCGCATGAGCGGTCACCCGAAGCAGTTCGCGAGGCCACAACGGCTGATGAAAAAAGACCCGGTGATCCAACCCTTTTTGCTTGACCAACTGTTTCAACCGATTCTCCCATGTACCAAATCCAAGCAACACCAGTTTACAATGTTCAGGCAGATAGGAAATGGAAGAAACCAGCTCCTCCAAACCACTGTTTGGAAAAAAGCCTCCTTGATAAAGGACCACCTGATCATTGGACGACAAACCAAAGGTTTGATGAAAATAATTTTTCTCCAAGGGAAGTTCTGACAAGGATTCAGGAATATTTCGGATCACTGTGATGGACAGGTCAGGATACAGCGACTGAAACTCCTGTTGCAACAGCTCATTGGCTGTAATCAGATGATCCACCCATTCCATCTTCCAGGACTTCCGCCGATCATCCATGATTCGCTCCCAACGGTTCTTTTCGTTCATCTCACTAAACCGTTCATGGGGATCATAGACCAAGCTCATATCCTTTTTTCGTTTCAGATACACCCCGATTCCCAAGGTATGATAATCATGACAGTGAACCACATCATAAGAAGCGTTTTCACAGAGTTCCCAAACCCGGAGGGCAAAGTTCCGCTGAATGACAGCATCCTTGGCCAACTTCACCACCGGATTGCGAACAATCCGATAAACCCCTTCCTTCACCTTCCGATCCACATTTTTTTCCAAATACCGTTTCACCCGCTTAATGCGAACCGGAAACCGAAGCAGCCGCACCCGCTCATGAAGTTCCGGCGGTGGCTCAGTGGAGGTATGGAAGCAAGCGATATCCACATACCATCCTTCCTTGGCCAATGCCACCGCTTCTCTCTGTACTCTGGAATCATAGTGAATATCCCTCATCAACACCATCAGGACTCGCAATATCACCGACCTCCCTCCCAGGATGGAAATCCCAAACCAATGATTCACTCTCGAAGTTTTTTGACAATACCAATGCTGGAAACCCAATCGCTATGAAAGGAAAGACTGGGGTGTTCGTCCATGTTCAGAACCTTTGACCAAAAGATGAAACTGTGGTCCCTTCCACTCTCTGTCCCTGCCCAAACGAACACCCCTTCTTCCCATCAGGTCGTCCGCAGTGTCATCCTTCCCTGTGCTTCCTGTGCATTGGGTAAATGTGAGAGATACCCCCACCAATCCTCAATCCGTGGACGGGATCGGGGATTGGGATGCAGACTGTACATCACCAAGCGTTCCATCTCCGGTGGGATCTCCTCACGATCCGTGCGGACAGATGGCATATTTCCTCCCGGAGATGGCGTTTTTCCGGTCAGCATCGTATAGGCGAGCGCTCCCAGTGAATAGGCATCCACCGCTTGTTCCTTCCGTTTTCGTTCCTCCGGATTGGCTTCCTTGGGCGGTCTCCCCTGCTCTCCTCCCAACTTGGGAAGGAATCCGGATGGACCTCCATACAGAAACCGAACGGACTCCCCTGTAAACAGCATATTTTGCGGATGGACAACGGTAAATAGATCCTGTTGATAAATGCGAAGCAAATGACCGGAAGCACTCCGCAAAATATGCACCACTTCCCGTCCGGTAAAGGGAACGGAGCGATACAATTCATGCGCCAACAATGTGCCCTCCAGCCGCCCAAATACCTGGTACAGAAATCCTTTTTCCACAAACAAACCCTGAAGCGGAAAAAATGCATTTCGATCCCGCTTAAGGATCTGTTTAAAATCCAGTCCCTTTCGAACCAACCGTACATCCAACCCGTGAAGAAAACGGGTTGGAAGCGGACCGGCAGATCCCTGTGCCGTTTGAGGTTCCACTTCAGTATAGTAAAGAATCCCCTGAATAAAAGGAAACGCCTGAAGCACCCGGTACAAGTCCCGGATCCGTTCACCCTTTTTCTTCATCTTCATACACCATCTTTCTCCTTGAATCTATCGCAAGTTGCAGAATATACCATTTAATCCAACGAGATCCGGCCATCCTTCGATATGATTCAACAAATTTCCACACCATAATACTTTGGGTATATTCTACCATGAAGGAAACCTTCAAAACACCCCGGTTTTTCCATATTCGAAATAAAAATGGGGATAAAACATTTCTATCAAAATGGAGATCAAATGGAAAAAGAAAATCCCCCTCTGTACAAAGGGGGATTGGTTATAGAAAACAACATGAGGAGGGATGATACAAATGTACTTAACGACATCAAACACAGAGCTTATGAAGGGATCAATGGGTGATTGCGGGACACTGTTTATACTAAGGCAAAAACCGCGATCAGACTATTAGCAAAAGGGAGTGTTTTTTCCATATATCAAACATCAGAACCACTCTATATATTTTTCCCTATAGACTAGCCCATCCTCTTCCCCTCTGATCGTTCGATTTCCTCATTTTAAGACTTTTATCTACATGGGTAAAAGTGCATCACATCATCCACCTCAATAGAGTTATTGATAACACCCCGCTAGTTGGAAATATCCTATATGAATTGAAGTTGTCCTTGAGTATGGTCGATGAGGAAAAAAGCGCGCGTAAAGCAGAACAGGGGTGCATCTTCTCACCCCAAACCAAAAAGCTTAAAACATCTGTAGGATATATTCTTCGTTTATCTTTTTCTAGACGAACCTGGAATCGCTTCTGAACCTTGTCCGCTTTCTATTGGTGGTATATTATAAAAAGTAAAGTTATGGATTGAGACAAGGAAAGGGGAAAAATGAACCGAAAATTATTTTATGAGTCCAAAGCCAAATTGATAGGCCTTGCTTCCTTTGGCATTTTTCTATCTCTGGTTTTTGGGACAGTAGCAATATGTATGATGATGGGGATCATCAAAATGAATGGGATCATGTTTTTCTTATCTATGATTATTACAATGATTATGATCCCCGTATCTGTAAAGCTAATCAGTAAGGTAAAGCGGAATGAACCCACTGTGATCGTAAGTGCAGAAGGGATTGAAATGAACGGTTATGTTCCCAAAGTAGGGTTTATTCCTTGGGAAGATATTGATGGATGTATCCCCTATTCATTAAAAGGACAGAATTTAATTGGATTTATTTTGTATGATGAAGAGAAGTATTTAAATAAGTTCACCGGGATGAATCGTAAGATTCTAGAAGCAAACAGAAGTTTAGGATATCCAGCAATTAATGTTTCCTTAAATACTTTAAAGGAAAAGGAAAGCTTTATAAAAGCATTGGAAGAACAAAATGTTGGATTTTATCTGGAAAAAGAGCAATAAGTCGACGGAATGTATCAAGACCGAAGAAAAAAGGCTATGGATGCATCATGCCCATAGCCTTTTTCCACGCAACTCCAGCATCCAGCGCCTCTACAAGCTCTTTATTTTCCCCAATGGAATATCCTCAAATATTTCCTCTACCTTCATCTTCTCTAACAATGAATGGACCAAATGAAGAAAGACAGCAATACGATTTTCCACCATTTTGAACACTTCCATATGTTCATTGTTGGCTTCACTTACTCTTACTTGTTATGAAAAACGACAAAAAAGCACCTGTTTAAACAGGTGCGAAAAAAGCGCATTTTATTGGAATATATCTTATTATTTATAGATAACGGAGCTTTCCAGATCCTGTTCGGATCTGATTTGAGCAGCTTTATTAACTTCCAATATAGCTGTAATATATTCTCCATATTTCCGGTTTGTAAAGTCCACTTGATCTACACCTTTTTCATCTTTGAGGGATGGATCATAATAATAAATTTTTAAACTGGCATCAATCTTATTCTGATTGAAATGTTCAACCATTTGATACACTTTCTTCATTTCTTCTGCTTTATTCTGTTCGGACAAAGCGACTGGAACATTCACCTTCACTTTTTGCTTAAATCCATCTGTTTCTTGACGCAATTCAGGATAGGTGATGTCCTGACCGGCAAACCGCTCTTCCACCTGATCTGTCACCATAACCTTCGAATCCCAGTTCATCATCGGTTTAAAGATGCGTTCCACATGAGGTTGAATCTCTTCCCTTCCCTCAACTGAGAGTTTATAGAAAAAATAACCATCCGTAAATTTCCCTTTTTCCTTTTCTACCACAAAGCTAGAATCTTTATCATTTTTCAAATGTCCTTGCATCGTATACACGGAAATTTGCCGAATATACTTGATCTGATCCACGTAAAACTCTTTCCCATACTTCTCTTTCAGATAAGCTTCTGCCTCCTCTTTCATCTTCTGTTTTTCCTCTTTCGACATCTTAGCATCCAACGGATCCAATGATACCCTGGTCAATCTCTCCATCCCAGCGTCCACTGCCCAAGTGAGCGCCACTGCTATAATAGTAGCCACAATGACTTCCACGAGATATCGCTTCCCGGATGGTACCTCCCGCTTCCCTTTTATGATCTGTATGCCAACGATAATTACATCCACCAAGACCACAATATATAACAGATACATCGGAATGAGTGACACTGTATACTTCAGGATAATAAAGAGAATATCCAGCGCAACAAACAGAACCCCTTTCCAGCGTTGTCCGTTTACAAACTGACCCGTACCTGGAAGCAACAATGATAACAATATAGCAACAAACAGTCTCACCTTTTCACCCTCTTTTCAATAACCTCTTCCCTATCATTCTATACAAAACAACCCCCCCTACGCTTCAATGTATTTTCTTATAAAAAAGCACCTGTTTCAAACAGGTGTCAATCGAAAGAAGCTTTATTATCTACCATCAAATTTCGACATGTTTCACGTGGAACTACAAAATGTGCCTTCTCCTGTATGGGATCGACATTCCTTGATTGGCTATATTGCATATAAACTTAAAAAGATGGCATGATCATTGATAAAGAAAAACAAATCTTCCCGGTATACGGATGATCCGTCTGACGTCCCGCCACATACCCGGTAACGAAATAAACGACGAGCCCCATCACCGCGATGGTGAACCATGTCATCCCCATCCCTGTCACGCCAAATAGAATACCCAGAATAATACTGGAAACCAGCCCCAACCCGGTTCCTTGCATGATCTTGACCAACATACACCTTTCCCCTTTCACTGTTGTGCTTCTTGTTTCGCCTCTTCCACTTGATCTTCAATCTGTTTTAGACCTGAATTAAAAAATAACGACAACAAACAAGAAATGATGGGAACAAAGATTACGGCAAACCAAAACTCATTATCTGCACGTCCAATGCCATACCCAAAACCACCCGCTCCGGAACTGAGCACCCCGATGGAGACAATCACTTTCCCGATCTTGGTTTTGGGATGGAAACTCTCCTCCTGAACAAACGTCCGATAGCGAATCCCCAAAAAGATACAAAGTCCCCATAACAGTAGCAGAATTGCTCCAAACAACGGAGATTCCCCTGCACAGCGCCAGGCAGTGATCATCCCATATAAAAACCAGATGTTTATTACTACTAACTTGCATATAAAGTCATAAATAAGATCAAGATAGATTTGGAAGAGGGCTGCAATGATCGATGCAATAGCAATGACCAGCAAGGTACCCTGCATAACAGTCATCCAAAACTCTGACTTCTCCGGAATGGAGGCCGCTACAGAGCCAAACAAACCAATCAGTACAACGGAGAGTATATTTACGATTAACGCCCCAGCCATATTTTCCTTTATTTTCTCCCATCGGGTCATCAGAAATCACTCCTTCCATTTGATTAAAACCAACTGGAAAATTTATCTTTTACATAATTTTTAACCCCTTTCTTTTTCAAGGAATTAAACTCTTCCTTGGCAACGTTATACACTTTTTCATGTACCTGATCGTGTCTTGCTGATCGATTAATCGTTTGATAGAAGAGATTTTTGTTTTCAACTTTCACAAAAAACGCCTGTCCACAAACAGGCGTTGGGGCTCTATATCCAGCCATATCCGACTATCTCACTTCCACACCCCCTGCACCCGGCCAATCCAGGTAATAGAAAGTAACGATAAAGAATAACACGGAGAAGACCAGCCCATTGGTAATGATTAAGGCCAGGTTAAACACGATATATAGCCCAGTAAACAGATAAACAATAAACAATACAGGCAAGCTAATCAGCACATCAATGATGCCAAAGACAAACAACAACCCGGATAACTTAAAAAAATAGGCTTTTCCAAAGGCCCAAGACTGTTTGATCCCACTAAACCACGTCTTGTCATCAATTACGGCTGTATACGAAATTCCAAAAAACAAAATCAATAGCACAAATCCAGGGATTACAAACAGCAATGAGCCGGTTACAATCAAAAGTGCGATGAAGAGACTTAACACATAGACCGGAAACATATGCTTCAGCGCATCGATCACGGTCTGTCCTAGTCTCACATCTTCATTTCGTGCATACTGAAGCGCCATACTGATAAATGGAAGTTGAATGATAAACAGAACCACAAACATAAAGAAGGCTTGGATCATCGTTGACCATAATGGAATGTGAAATAACTGAAAGGGCAATGTGGTATAATTAACAACCAAGGTGTAGAGTAACTGAATAGGAACCACAAAGAGAAGAATCGTCAAAAGAATTAGCAGAAACTTCTCTTTAAACAACTGCAAGGCATCCTTTACCGGTGTCATCTCTCATTCACCTCCGCGGATTTCGTAAATACTGCACTTCTTCCAAAAGCTCTTTATTTTCCCCCAGTGGAATGTCCTCAAATATTTCCTCGCCCAATTCTTGAAACTCTTGATACTCCTTTGGGTTTTTCGCCTGGGTATACATGTTTTTTTGATATGTCTTTAATTGAAGATACAGCCACCATGCTTTCCAGTTGGAAAGGGATCGGATGGAAGCTAAATACTCCATCACTTTTTCCCGATCCGCCGCCGTCCGAAATTGAATCATATTCTGCCAGTAAGCACTGCGAACCATCTCCACCTGATAGCCTCTCATTTTGGGATAATCCTCTTCTAGAGTAACAACCCCTCGCTTTCGGGTATCCACTGTCAGTTTTCGAGCACTGTTTACTGACCGTTCAATCACCTCTTGATGCTTAATAATCACATCCGGTGCCTTCTGAAAGGATGCCAATGATTCCTGTACATCATCCGGTGCTTCAATATCTTGAAACAGTTGTTCCACCTTTTTAAGCAATGTCTGTAATTGAGTATACTTTTTCATCGAGCGCTTTCTCAATGATTCCCCACCGGTTCCTAAGGCATCAACAGAGGCATTGAAACCATTACTATAAATAAATACCTTTTTAATTTCTTCCACAGGTGGCACCACACCGTCTTCTCGAACAATTAATTGACCCCAAGAAGGAGGATAGCAAAAATAATAATATGACTTTCCATCCATCACCATTTTGGCAGGAAATACTTCCATATTCTCGCCTTTTTTTTCATAACGTTTCGCCATTTCCAAAATATGCATTGGCAGGTTGCTTAATTTAATCATTGTAACCCTCCTCCATATGTTTAACCATGGTATCATCGAGCATCCGCCCGATGATACCAGAGTGAAACTAACTAAACCATCCTTTGATAGTTTCCTTGGCTCCATTCAGCTTTTCGCCCACTTTCTTGACCGCTTTTTTGGCTGTACCCTTCGGATCCTTAACAACTTCTTTCCCTACATCCCATGCCTTTTTCCCCACGTCTTTAATGGTATCCCAATGTTTAACGGCTTTGGCTCCTGCCCAAATCAAACCTCCAGCCACCGCAACCCCGGCTGCCACTGGAGCTCCCACACCGCTGGCGCTCATCAAAACCGCCCCGGACATCATCACTTCGCCCACATTGGCCCAACCATCCACACTGCCCACGCCATCTTTGCTGAAGTTCTCCACTGCTTCCAACCCTGAAACCCCCACATCAATTGCGGCAAATATAGGAGCCGCCTTTCCCGCAACCCTTAGAGGGCGAGCAACATAATCCCCCCCTACTTTCAAAGGTTTGGAAATCTGTGATCCAATATTTCTCCAACCAGAAAATGTTGTAAATTGTCGTCCTTGCGTTGCAGTGTTCCATAACCCTCTAATTTCTGAAGGAGATAATCTAGCAAATTGGCTTACGTGTTTATAGTTATCCCAGGCTTGAAAGCCATCAAACACCATGGTTGCCGTTCTTCCAAACAAATCATTACCGAAAATGACATTCCCGAAGCCTCTCAGCCCTTTTTGCCAGGCTGTCTTCGTATCAAACCGCGAAAAGTCCATTTCAATTTCGCTGAGATCCTTCAGGTTTCCTACCATCAGATCCTTATAAACAAATTTAGCCACTTTATACTCGGTACTGTTTGTCCATTTATCCGGTTCATTCTTCTTATCTTTATTCTCGTTTCCTTCCCCGTTGCCGCCACCTTGATTATTTTGTTGATTTTGTCCCTCAGAACTTTCCCCTGAACCCACATTGGGCTTAGAGGGGATTTTGGGATCGTTTGGAATATGAGGATCGTTGGGAACATAGGGTTTATTGGGGACATAAGGTTTATTGGGAATATAGGGATCTCCGATGGCAAAAACTACACCGTAAGGTGCAAAAAGAAAGGTTGCCAGTACAATTAATGCCGATATCGCCCATATCCGTCTGTGCCTCATTTGCATCGTTTTTTGTACCTCCCTTGATCAATAAATAACGGAGGAATGAATTGTATGAACTGAATCCATCGAACGGGGATTGAAGCCCCTGCTCATTTCACAATCAATTAAATTCCTCTCTTAAGCCTCTTTTATAAGCCGTATATCTTTAAAACTTATGTAGATTACGGTTTGGGAGGTTGGGGACCTAGTGATCCCCATTCCTCCCTTCAACATCGCATCTCTATTCATTGCAGGTCATTTAGTCCACCAGCATTACGCGGACATTTTTTTTCACTCCAAACAGACGCGCTTCCGTCAGTGAATCCATATAAACATCGATGCGGTTGCCCTTGATGGCTCCTCCTGTATCCTGTGCCGTCCGATATCCAATCCCTTCAATATAGACTCTTGAACCAAGCGGAATGACCGAAGGGTCCACCGCAATGGTGACTCCCTCGGATACCGGGGCTCCACTTGCTGTCACCCCATATCCGGGATCTCCGGGGGATTTCCCGGTAGATTCCGGACCGGCTGTATACGCCGTCAATGTAAATGTTCCCAAGGATGTAGCCCCTTTAGGAGCTTCCATATTCGCTTGACCAAATACAGGTTGTGCCAGCATGGGTGCTTTTGATTGTGTCTGATAGGTAAAGGGAGAGGAATCCATAAATAGCAAGGGAATCTTTGTGGTTGCCTTGACCAGCACTTCCTCTCCCTCAATCTTCACCTTTAATTTTTTTAACGAATAGCCCTCAGGGGAACCAAAAGAATCCTTTCCTTCCTTGACCCCCTTTTCTTTATCCCCTGAAGTGGAAACCACACGGACGGTATCCCGAACCGCTGCTTGGGTATCCACTACAGCCATCCCAGTCAATACCAATTGCCAGACGACCAAACCCAACAAGAAAAATAACGGTAAGATGACCATAAATTCAATCGTGGCTGCACCCCGACGATACCTTTGACTGTGCAACATCCATCGTCTGATATGTTTTTTCATGTAAACCTCCTCCATAAACGAAGGTTTTTAAAGGAAATCCTCTATCCTCCATTAAGATACGGCATGGGATTGACCGGTTTCCCATTGTATCTGACTTCAAAGTGCAAGTGGGCACCGGTTGAATACCCTGCATTTCCAATCCCGGCAATATGATCTCCCCGCTTCACACGATCACCTACACGGACACCGATTTGATGGGAGAACATGTGGGCATACCATGTTTCCAAACCATTCCCATGATTGATAATGATCAGGTTTCCATATCCCCTGGAAGGACCGGCCCGGGTGACCACACCATCCCCGGCCGCATAAATGGGCGTTCCCACCCCACCGGCAAAATCGGTACCCGTATGCAATTTATATACCTTTTTAACAGGATGGAATCGCATTCCAAAGGAAGATGTGACATTCATATTTTTAACGGGAGGTCCAAATCTTCCCCCGGATGTCACCAATGGCCCCGCCAATGTCATACTCCCAGCCAGTTGGCTGCGCGCATCATCATAAAGGGGTGTTTTGGCTGAACTGGTATAAGTAATGGGAGAGGAAGACATAAACAGGACTTTAATTTTTACCTTGGCTTTGGCAATCGCCTGTTTGTCTTTGATTTCTACCTTATAGGAATCCAGCGAATAATAGTCTGACCCTTGAAAGGAGGAGCGACCTTCACGCTCCGCCTCTTTTGCGCTACCAGAGGATGCCGCCAGGCGCACTCCATTTTTTAATGCCGACTGCGCTTCCCATAAAGCCATGCCAGCCACGATCAATTGCCAAACGACCACACACATCAGAATCACCAAAGGCAGGATCATGACAAATTCCAGCGTGGCCGCTCCTTTTCTGCCCTTTGAGATCAACCGTTTCACACGGTCGATAACAGCCAATATGAATCCCCCCTTATCCAGAGATGATTTAATATTTCACTTCAATGGAACCCTCTTCGGTCCAAGCGATATATTCCCGTCGGGGACCCGTTCCATTTCCATGAACATCAGTATTTTTAAAGTCCTCCTTAAAGATGGGAGGCTCAAATTTGGTCTTCACCACCACTTCTACCCGATCGTGAACCGACAGACGGATCACGCCATGTTTTCCACCACCATTTTTTTTCGCATAGGAACGAACGGTCGCAATCAGCTCCGCCTTATGTCCGTAAACCACCCGTTCCATAAAGGATTGACGCTTTTGTTCGGTTCCCAACACCGCATAATAAGGATCTATATACCCTGGGTCGCCCGGTTCTTTTCCCTCGTTCCGTCTCGCTACGGCAGCCATTTGCTGTTGCTTCTCCTCTTCCACTATCTGATCCAACTTCTTGGTCACAGCCAAACTGGCCGCATCCGCCGCCACTTGAGAGGTGGATTGTGTCATCCAAACAACAGCCATACTTGCAAGAAACATAAACATCATCATAAATACGGGCAATCCAGCTACCCAGAAGGTTGTGACATTGCCACGTCGACGCCGCAAGACCCTATAAATAGAAAACATAGCCTTGCCTCCTAGAAAACCCTTCTTCATCAAATATACCTATGTCATAATATTCAAAATGAATAAGACAAAGTTCGTAGAAACCTATAAACGATATTGATTTCGAACAAAACAAAAATGGGAAGGGGAGACTTAAGCTTTCTCCCCAAAAGTGAACGGATTGGTTTTGGGGTTGAACACGATTTTTTCTATTGATCTGTCATCTCTTTTTCTTTTTCTCTAATTCTTTTCTGTTCTTTTTCTCTTTCTTCTCTTAGTTTGTCCATCATTGATACCCGTAAATTGAGAATAAACTTATCTATACTTCTCTCTCTATTGATTATTTTTTCTAGCAGAGGATGTGTTTCGTAAGATTCATCAACTTTTTCTTTCAGTTTCTCTTTTTTCTTAAGATACTTTGCAGCTTTTTTAAGTCGATCAACTTCTTGATTTACTATATACGCTAAGCCTCTTTCTTTTCCATCTGGTTTTTTATATAGAAGAGATTCTAGCTTACGAAATTTCCCTCCCCATTTCTTTTGAGCTGTAAGATAACTGTGAGTTGACCAACCTTCCCACTTTTCCTTCAGCTTCTCCTTCTCTGCCTCCAAATACTCTTTTAAATCATCTCCGGACTGAATCGTCTGATAAGATCCATTGCTGGCCTTGGCCACTTGTTTCAACTGCTTCTGACCGGCATTGTCCACATCAAATCCAATAATCTTTACCATAGGTTCAATCCCGGATGCTCCCAGTTTCTTTGCTTCTTTTACCGGGTCGCCTCCGCATGTTTCCACTCCATCACTCACCACATAGACAATATTCCTCGTATCTTTTCCTTCCCATTCTTTCAAATCGTCGTTAGCCGCTTGAATCGCTGATGCCAATGGGGTCCAGCCCGTGGGCTCAAATTGATCCAACGACTCTGTAAATTCGTTAGAGTTGTAGGATTTCAGGGGGTAGACCAGCTCATTGCTCTGACAGGAGACCTTCTTCTCTTTTTTCTCGTTGCTCCCTTTATGGCCGTAAACCCGCAGGGACACATTGGCTTCTTCCGGCAGTTCAGATACAAATTTCTTGATCGCTTGTTTGGCCAAGTCCATCTTCACCCCGCCATCCACCTTCCCTGCCATACTGCCGCTGGCATCCAACACGATCTCCACATTCATCCGTTCAATCGAAGGAACATCCACTTTCTGATCCGGTGTCTTCTCATTCACCCGGATTGCAGTATCAAAATTCATTACTTCTTCATATTTGGGGCGATAATTTTCCCCCAGCAGATAGACCAATCGGTCATAGGCCTCTTGGGTGCTCAGATTGTCTGGAAACTGGTCCAAGGCTTTTTCCACTTTCTTTTGATCATAGTTCTCTCCAGAAAAACGCCCCGGTTTTTGCTTCATAATTTCTTTGGGATCATGAGCCGCCTCAGGTATTTTCTCTTCTTTCTTTTCCGCTGTTTTCTTGTCTCCATTCGTTTCTCCCGTACCACAACCACTGATCACCAGCCATGTGGAGAAAAGGATGGTCAGACACGGATATAAACGGTTTTTCATCTTGGACTCTCCTTACAACTTACAGACGATTCCAGAAAAGGTGGAGACCATTGTTTTGGGGTTGAGCACCGTTATTTCTATTGATCCGTCATCTCTTTTTCTTTTTCTTCAATCCTTTTCTGTTCTTTTTCCCTTTCTTTGTCCAGCTTATTTAGCATCGTCACCTCCAAATCATCAATAAAGCTATCCATATCCATCTCTCTATCATCTATTTTTTCTAGCAGAGGATGTGTTTCGTAAGATTCATCAACTTTTTCTTTCAGTTTTTCATTTTTCTTAAGATACTTAGCAGCTTTTTTAAGTCGATCAACTTCTTGACTTACTATATATGCTAAACCTCTTTCCTTTCCATCTGGTTTTTTATATAGAAGAGACTCTAGCTTACGAAATTTCCCTCCCCATTTCTCTTCAGCTTTCAGATAACTGTGAGTTGACCACGCTTCCCACTTTTCCCTCAGCTTCTTCTTCTCTGCCTCCAAATACTCTTTTAAATCATCTCCGGACTGAATCGTCTGATAAGATCCGTTGCTGGCCTTGGCCACTTGTTTCAACTGTTTCTGACCGGCATTGTCCACATCAAATCCAATAATCTTTACCATGGGCTCAATTCCTAATGCTCCCAGTTTCTTTGCTTCCTTTACCGGGTCGCCTCCGCATGTTTCCACTCCATCGCTGACCACATAGACAATATTCCTCGTATCTTTTCCTTCCCACTCTTTCAAATCGTCGTTAGCCGCTCGAATCGCTGATGCCAATGGGGTCCAACCCGTGGGCTCAAATTGATCCAACGACTCTGTAAATTCGTCGGAGTTGTAGGATTTCAGGGGGTAGACCAGCTCATTGCTCTGACAGGAGACCTTCTTCTCTTTTTTCTCGTTGCTCCCTTTATGACCGTAAACCCGCAGGGACACATGGGCTTCTTCCGGCAGTTCAGATACAAATTTCTTGATCGCTTGTTTAGCCAAGTCCATCTTGACCCCGCCATCCACCTCCCCTGCCATACTGCCACTGGCATCCAACACGATCTCCACATTCATCCGTTCAATCGAGGGAACATCCACTTTCTGATCCGGTGTTTTCTCATTTACCCGGATTGTGGGATCCAGGTTCATTACTTCTTCGTATTTGGGGCGGTAGTTTTCTCCCAACAGATAAACCAACCGGTCATAGGCCTCTTCAGTGCTCAGATTGTCTGGAAACTGGTCCAAGGCTTTTTCCACTTTCTTTTGGTCATAGTTCTCTCCAGAAAAACGCCCCGGTTTTTGCTTCATAATCTCCTTGGGATCATGAGCCGCCTCAGGTATTTTCTCTTCTTTCTTTTCCGCTGTTTTCTTGTCTCCATTCGTTTCTCCCGTACTGCAACCACTGACCACCAGCCATGTGGAGAAAAGAATCAACAGAGATTTAAATAAACCGTTTTTCATCTTGGACTCTCCTCGCAACTTACAGACAATTCTAGGAAAGGTGGAGACCATTGTTTTTGTTGAGCACCGCTTCTTCTATTGATCCGTCATCTCTTTTTCTTTTTCTCTAATTCTTTTCTGTTCTTTTTTCTTTTCTTTATCCAGCTTATTTATCATCGTCACCTCCAAATCACCAATAAAGCTATCTATACTTGTCTCTCTTCGATATATTTTACCCAGAAGTGGATGTCTCACATTAGTAGCTCTTTCTTTCAGTTTTTCATTTTTCTCAAGATACTTTGCAGCGTCTTTTAATCGATCAATTTCTTGATTTACTATATACGCTAAACCTCTTTCCTTTCCATCTGGCTTTTTATAAAGAAGGGATTCTAGCTTACGAATTTTCCCTCCCCATTTCTCTCCAGCTTTCAGATAACTGTGAGTTGACCAACCTTTCCAAGCTTCCCTCAGCTTCTTCTTCTCCGCCTCCAAATACTCTTTTAAATCATCTCCGGACTGAATCGTCTGATAAGATCCGTTGCTGGCCTTGGCCACTTGTTTCAACTGTTTCTGACCGGCATTGTCCACATCAAATCCAATAATCTTTACCATAGGTTCAATCCCGGATGCTCCCAGTTTCTTTGCTTCCTTTACCGGGTCGCCTCCGCATGTTTCCACTCCATCACTCACCACATAGACAATATTCCTCGTATCTTTTCCTTCCCACTCTTTCAAATCGTCGTTAGCCGCTCGAATCGCTGATGCCAATGGGGTCCAACCCGTGGGCTCAAATTGATCCAACGACTCTGTAAATTCGTCGGAGTTGTAGGATTTCAGGGGGTAGACCAGCTCATTGCTCTGACAGGAGACCTTCTTCTCTTTTTTCTCGTTGCTCCCTTTATGACCGTAAACCCGCAGGGACACATGGGCTTCTTCCGGCAGTTCAGATACAAATTTCTTGATCGCTTGTTTAGCCAAGTCCATCTTGACCCCGCCATCCACCTCCCCTGCCATACTGCCACTGGCATCCAACACGATCTCCACATTCATCCGTTCAATCGAGGGAACATCCACTTTCTGATCCGGTGTTTTCTCATTTACCCGGATTGTGGGATCCAGGTTCATTACTTCTTCGTATTTGGGGCGGTAGTTTTCTCCCAACAGATAAACCAACCGGTCATAGGCCTCTTCAGTGCTCAGATTGTCTGGAAACTGGTCCAAGGCTTTTTCCACTTTCTTTTGGTCATAGTTCTCTCCAGAAAAACGCCCCGGTTTTTGCTTCATAATCTCCTTGGGATCATGGGCCGCTTCAGGAATTTTCTCTTCTTTCTTTTCCGCTGTTTTCTTGTCTCCATTCGTTTCTCCCGTACTGCAACCACTGATCACCAACCATATGGAGAAAAGGATGGTCAGACACGGATATAAACGGTTTTTCATCTTGGACTCTCCTCCTTTTGGGAAAAGAGGCCGTCATCAGACGGCCCTTTCAACCATGTTATTATTCATCATCGTTTCCATCATCACCTCCGTCGCCCGCCTCTCCTTCAACTGCTTTCTTAATCTCAGTTTTTATTGTTTCTTTAACACTTCCGTCTCCATCAGCCTGGAACACATTAATTACAATCATCGCCAAAATTGCACCCGCTGCCAGGATGGTGACATACTCCAACGTGGGAGAACCTTTTTGACTGGCAAAAGGTTTTTTGAACGAAGGCAAGTATTCCTTCATTGCCTCCCAACGCAGTTTCCACTCCATCTTTTTGTCCATACAAACGCCTCCTAATGAAAATATAATGCCAAAACCAACAAAACACCTTTTCCACTGTTGCTTTGGACAACCTCACCTCCTTTTCAGAGTTTATCCTCCAAAGAGGTTTTGCTTGATAAAATAGCTGTAAGCAATCGCCCCCAGCATCAAGAGCATAATGGAGGGAGCGATGATAAAGCCGGAAACAAGAGAAATCTTGGGTGAAGCCTTTCCGGCAGCCTCCTTTGCCCGTTCGGCACGCATTCGGCGCATCTCCTCCGCTTGCTCTGCAAAGGTTTTCGCAATAGGAGTACCCAGGTTGTGGGCCTGAATCATGGACTGGATCAGAGCTTCCAACTCTGGGGAAGTGGTGCGAAGAAGCAATGACCGATAAGCGGCTTCCCGTTGCACACCAAACTGAATCTCTTGATTTAAACGGGAAAATTCCTCACTAAGCGGTCCTTCAGTCGCTTCCACATAATAGGTCAGTGCTTGATCCAATCCCATCCCGGCCTGAAGCGTAATACTCATCATATCCAAAAAGTCCGGGAGCTCATATCGAATCTGTTCCTGTCGCCTTTTCGCCAACCATCGAATCCCATATATTGGAACCATATAGCCGATAAACGGAGAAAATACAAGCATGATCGGAGCGAAAGGCAAGCCAATCAACCAATACAGTACACCCAATCCCAAACCAAAAAATGTCCCTAAAAGCTTGGCTCCCTGTAACCGCTTGACGGTCAGCCCATAAGGATGACCTGCTTTCACCAAATGATCCTCCAGTTCCACCGGATCACTTAATATCTCGATTTTCTCTCCTGTGGGAGCCAACTGATCCATCCAATGACGTATAAGATCCGTCTTGCTTCGGGTCTGTTTCATCACCTTCCAGGGAGGAATACGTTCATCCAGATTTATCAGAATTCGTTTTTTCTCCATTTGATACCCATAATAGGAGGCAGCAGCAAAAAAGAGGCAAAACCATGAACCGACGACCATCATATAAATCCCTATGCTACTCATCTCGATCCCCTCTAAACCTTGATATCCGAAATTTTCTTAATGAGAAGGAATCCGACGACTTGCATCACCACAAAGATAGTCAGAACCACCAATCCCATCATCGAGGTAAAAAAGTCAAAAAAGTCATCAATCATTTGACTCATCATATAAACCATCAGAGCAGATATTACAGGTAGAAAATAAGCGGTATATTTGGACTGGGAAATGGAAGCATCAATCGTCTTGGATATAATCTTTCTCTCTTCCATCGTTCCAGCCATTTCACCAAGCACAGCCCCTAAGTCACCGCCCGCCCGTTGCTGAATAATCAAGGCATTGATAAAGATCCGGACATCCCGGCTATTCACCCTTCGATACAAGTCTTGCAAGGACTTTTCCAGGTCCTTGCCCAACTGCAACTCCCGAACCACAATCGCCAGCTCATCCCTTACCGGTGGTGCCATTTCCTTTACTACCAGTTCCAATCCCTGGGGGATGGACAGCCCCGCTCTTGCAGCACTGCTCAACAGGCGACAAACTTCGGATAATTGACTCTCCACTCTCCGTACATATATATTTCTACGGGATTCCAGGAACATTTTGGAGATAAAGGGAACCAGTGTAGTTCCTATCATCAGACCGATCCATAGCGGAGCCCCCATGCCATAGTATAAAAACAGCACCAACGAGAAACCCACCATAAACAGGATGGCTCCATATTCTGAGGGACGAATCTTGATGCTTGCCCTTTTCAGCCTTGGTTCCAGTTGTTTGGCCCACTGCGTCTCGTCCAGTTTATCGGCCAGTCGGTCCGACCACCGATCCTGGGAAGCAATCTCAGCAAATTGATCAAACTGTTCATGAACCTGCTTTTTTTCCCGCCGGTACTGCATCCAGAAATAGAACACCATGAAGAAGCAGAAAACTGCTCCGCCCCCAAGCAGGGCAATCATCATTCTTTCTCCACCTCCTGAACCGGGGTGAAGATCTGGGGATCGACGGGCGTGCCATAGGCCTGGAGCCGGCCCAGGCAAGAAGGCAGATGACCGGTGGCTGTAAAGTGTCCCTCCACACGACCGTCATCGGAAACATTGGTCTGTTGAAAGCGGAAAATATCCACCACTTGGACACTGCCATCCTCTTGTTGGATAACCTCCGAGATGGCCAGCATTTTCCGTTGTCCATCAGGCAACCGGCCAATCTGGACAATCAGGTCCACTGCACCCAGGATATATTGTCGGATCACTTCAGTGGGCAGGTCCATTCCGGACATCATCACCATCGCCTCCAAACGGCTTAAAGCATCTTTCGGCGTATTGGCATGAACGGTGGTTAAAGAGCCTTCATGACCCGTGTTCATCGCCTGCAACATGTCAAAAGCTTCAGAGCCACGAACCTCACCGACAATAATCCGGTCGGGGCGCATCCGCAAGGCATTTCGCACCAACTGACGGATGCTGACTTCCCCTTTTCCTTCCACATTGGCCGGTCGCCCCTCCATTCCGGCCACATGACCATGAGGAATGCGCAGTTCCGCCATATCCTCAATAGTCACAATCCGTTCATTCTCCGGAATAAAGCAAGCCAGGGCATTTAACAGTGTCGTTTTCCCGCTGCCGGTCCCCCCGGAAATAATCAGGTTCAGCTTGGACTTGACCAACCCGGTCAGGAATTCCCCCATCTCCGGGGTGAGACTGCCGAAGGAGATCAGATCATCCAGTTGAATCGGTTCTTTCCGGAATTTCCGAATGGAAAGCAGAGACCCCTTTAAACTGATCGGCGGAATCACGGCGTTCACCCGGCTTCCGTCAGGCAAACGCGCATCCACCATCGGGGAACTTACATCGATCCGCCGACCGACCGGTGCTACGATGCGATCGATCACATGCCGCAGGGCTTCCTCATCGCGAAATTGGATGTCGGTCTTGTGAAGCTTCCCCTTTTTTTCATAAAAGACTTCATAAGGGCCATTGACGACAATTTCCGTAATGTCATCATCCTCCAACAGAGTCTCCAAGGGACCATAACCGACCGACTCATCAATGATCCGTGAAATCAGCCGCTCACGATCCTGCTGGGGAAGAACCACTTGCTCATCCGCCATATATCGGCCAATAATCCGGTCCAGCGTTACTCGTAATTCAGATGAAGGCATTTGGGTCAATTTTTCCAGATCTGTCTCCCGCAACAGTCTCGCTTTAAAATGTTGCGCCAGTTCATCCACCCGGGTGTCATGCAAGCTTGAGCGGGCTTCACTCGCAGTACGGCGGGGCAGTCGCTTCCCTTTTTGGTTGGATTGGGTAAACAACCCCATAATCTTCTCCCTCCTTTACACCGTCTGACTGGTTTGCTGTTTCAACAGCCAACTGGCCAGTTTTTGAACATCCCGGGCATAAACGGGGATTCCACGTTCTTTCCGGCTGTTTCGAACAAGCTTCCCTTGATTGATCAATTGCTGAATTCGTTTGGTGTCATCCCGCAGATTGGCGATGACTGGAAAAAGGAAGTGGCGATTGACATCTTTATGCCCGATTTCCGTATCCCGACTGATCCGGTTCAGCACCATCTGCAAACGGTCATTGGGGTCAATGCCCAATTTGGAGAAGAGATCCAGAACTGTCCGAAAGACACTCATGGAGAGCATATCCGGAATCATGACATAGAAGATATAATCGGATTCCTCCAGCACGGTATAGGAAACGGTGGTCATCTCCGTCGGTAAATCCACCAAAATGTAATCGTAGTAAAGGCGTGCGGTTCGCAACAAACGCTGAACATGATCTTCCGTGATTTGCTCGGCGATCTCAGCATTTTTGGGACTGGGCAACACTTCGATCTGGGAACGCTCTTCCACCGCTGTGACACTGCGAATATGGTTGTCATTCAATTCATTCAATACGGGGTCCAAATCAAAAATGTGTCGACCCGTATCAATTTTTAAAATGGTTTCCAAACCGCCGAATTGCAAATTTAAGTCCACCAACAATACGCTTGCATTGGAATCCAGTCCGATTGTTTGGGCCAAAGTGGACGCCGTCAGGCTTCGTCCACTACCCCCTTTTCCACTGTAAAAAGAAACCACTTGACCTTGCGCCCAAGAGAAGGCAGCTGCTGCCTCTTCCTGGGCACTTTTACTCTGCAATGCTTTCACTGCCTGGACCAATACATCATCCAAGGCATGAATCTCATCCGGTAGAAACAAGATGTCAAACGCTCCGGCCCGATTGACATCCCTTGTGCGAACCGGGTCCCGTCGCTCAGTCAGAAAAATGGTGACTGCATCCGGAACTTCCTTGGAAATGTAGGGAAGCAACTGTATGCTGGTCCCCTCTTGGGGTTCATGCAACAATACAATATCCGGCTTCAAGCGAACAATTTCCCGGCGCACTTCATGTGATTCAATCGATTGAATCTGCGGAAACTCATTGGTGATTTTGGATCTCAGATCTTCCGTCAAAGTGGTATCATCGCTTACAATGAGTACTTTTTCTTGGGCTCCCATAATATTGCAGCTCCCATCTTCCACGTATTATGTTGACTACGATCATTTCATGCGACTGTCCCCAAGATGAAATCAGTTGGTCTGAGCAGCCGGGTTCCGGTCATCATGAACTTCTCCTCCTGAAGGTGTCTGACCGGGTGTTTGCCCTTGTGTCTGACCTTGCTGAGGATTGACTGTTTGTGGAGAATTACCTGTTGTTTCGTTTTGGTCTGTTTGTTTCTGCTTTTTCTTTTTTCCTGCTCCCTTTTTTTCGCTTGGGGCTTTCAACACACGGATGGACATGGAAAAGTTCTGTTTATGAATCAGCCTTTTTGCCTCTTTTAAGGAGACTTCCAAACCAACTCCCGTCACATTTCCATTTTCATCTTTCGCTACCCCAACAATAGGAACATCCCGCATAAAGATGGTCGTCTCCGGTCCTCCATCTTTTTGGTCGGAAACAATCAAGTCTACCCGGTCATTGGTCTCCAATGAGCCATCAAAGTGTACTTTGTCGGACTGTGATAAGGTCACCATCCGCTTATCATTGGCCGTAAGGTATGACTGCATCTTTAATACACTGTCTGTCAGCAATTCTCCTTCAGAAAGCGGAACAACAGAAACCAATTGTTGAACGGGGAGTGTATGTTCGCCCACCTGGATCCCCTCCAGGTTTGTCACCGTGGATTCTTGAACAAACTGTGCAGGCACTTCCTTTGCTTCAAAAAACTCCGGTCGCAAAGGTTCACGGGAGGAAATATTTTTTTTGGCTACATATACCGTGGTCATTTCCCCCAACCTGGAATCCACCACACTCACCTTTTGCAAAAACAGAAAACCGGCAATCCCAGCCAACAGCAACGCAATAACCAAAAATATAATGGCTCTTCTTTTTGCATCCTGCATAAATGTTGACACCCGCTTACATAATTTTTCTCAATCCAATTTAATCAAGTATTCTTTTCTATCAATCGATTCACCACAACCAAAAAAGTCCATAAATCAGCACGGTAGCTGTCAGTATAAAGGGTGCAAAGGGGAATTCACTCTTTCCTGAGACATTTTTCCATTGTATCAGCTTCCAACCCAGAACGTAGAGGGCGGCCAACACATGGGATAGTAGAAAAATCAGCAGAAATGGCTCCCACCCCACAGCCAGTCCGATCATAGCAAACAGTTTGACATCTCCTCCGCCGATGGATCGTTCATCGGTGAACGCGGCAAAGATGATTAAGACGATAAAGACGCCCAACCCTGTCAACAGATAATTCCACCAGGGTTCCGGTCGGTGGAACAGTCGAACAACGACGGCAGTCATCAGTCCAATGACAACAAACCGATCGTAAATCAAGCGTTCTTTGAGGTCTGTAACGGTTGCCGCAATCAAGAGGAGGATCAGTACCAGATAGATGATATGTTCCGCCAACCCACTCATTCCTTAATAAAAAAGTATCTGGAATTGGAAAGCATTTCTTATTCCTGAGTTATTATATTCCAAATCATCCGACAAACTCAAGGTTATGATTATAATTTACATCTTTTCTCCTACGGATTAGTTTTTGAATAAAAAGTGATGATTTCAAAGAATACTGCAAACCTATGTATTTGTAAAGATATTTTCGCATTTCACCTAATTTGTTGTGAATGTTTTATATTTTAAATCATATTGGTCCTATGGCTGATGAATTTACGACTTTCTTCTGTATGATTGCGGAATGGGACAAAATATTTGAAGCATCTATTCCCTTTATACAATGAATAGATCCCTTCATTTTATTCTTTATTTATATGAAATCCTATTTTTTTGAATATACAATCCAAAAAACAAAACCCGGCAACCGAGTCGGTTGTCGGGTTTTTCTCTCGTTTGTCTATCTGTTTATCCCTGGTCCCGTAAGGTGGGGAAGAGGAGGACGTCGCGGATGGAGGGGCTGTTGGTGAGAAGCATGACGAGGCGGTCGATGCCGATGCCGAGACCGCCGGTGGGGGGCATGCCGTATTCCAGGGCTTCCAGGAAGTCTTCATCCATGGGATGGGCTTCGTCGTTGCCCTGGGATTTCTCCCGAACCTGGGCTTCAAAGCGTTCCCGCTGGTCAATGGGGTCGTTCAGTTCGGTAAAGGCATTGGCATGTTCCCGACCGACGATAAAGAGCTCAAACCGGTCGGTAAAGCGGGGGTCCTGTTCATTCTTTTGCGCCAGTGGAGAGATGGCCACCGGGTGACCGTAGACAAAGGTGGGCTGGATCAGTTTCTCTTCCACTTTCTGCTCAAAGAATTCATTGACGATGTGACCGAAGGTCATGCCGGGTTTCAGTTCCACTCCATGCTCTTTTGCCAGTTGGCGGGCCTGTTCATCGCTCATTTCCTGCCAGAAGTCTACACCGGTATGTTCTTTGACCAGATCGACGATATGTTTGCGGGCCCAGGGTTTGCCCAGCTGAATGGTATGTTCCCCATAGGTAATGGTATCGGTGCCCAGTACGTCCTGTGCAATATGGGTGATCACGTTTTCGGTGAGATCCATGATGTCATGGAAGTCGGCGAAGGCCTGGTAGAGTTCCAGCATGGTGAATTCCGGATTGTGCCGGGTGGAGATGCCTTCATTCCGGTACACCCGTCCAATTTCGTAGACTTTTTCAATCCCGCCGACGATCAATCGTTTCAGGTGAAGTTCAATGGCGATCCGCATATAAAGGTCCATATCCAGGGCGTTGTGGTGGGTAATAAAGGGACGGGCCGCCGCACCGCCGGGAATGTTGTGCAGGGTCGGGGTTTCCACTTCCAGAAAGCCTTGTCCATCCAGATACTGACGCATGGAACGGATGATCCGGCTCCGGGTGATAAAGGTATCTTTTACATCCGGGTTCATAATCAGGTCCAGGTAGCGTTTGCGGTAACGGAGCTCCACATCTTTGAGTCCATGAAATTTCTCCGGCAGGGGGCGCAGGGATTTGCTGAGGAAGGTGACTTCCTTGGCTTTGACGCTGGTCTCCCCCCGGTTGGTTTTAAAGACGACACCGGAAATTCCGATCCAGTCTCCCAAATCGGCGGTGGTAAAGGTTTCATACGCTTCCTCTCCCACCTGGTCTTTCCGGACATAGATCTGGATTTTGCCACTTTGGTCCTGTAAGTGGGCAAAAGAGGCTTTCCCTTGCTTCCGCTTGGCCACCAGCCGTCCGGCAATCACTGCGGGTTGGTTTTTCGCTTCAATCTCTTCTTTGCTTAGGGCATCAAAGGCATCCAGGATCTCCTGTGCGGTATGGGTACGTTCAAATCGGTGTCCAAAGGGAGCGATTCCCCGTTCCCGTAAGGTTTCCAGTTTGTCTCGGCGAACCTGCAACAGTTCGTTCAGCTCTTCTCCTTGGCTCATCAGCTGTCACTCCTCTGTCTGAAAGCGTTGTAAAAGAGAGTGTGCGGTGGCATTTACCCAAACTCGCTCCGGTTGCTGTCCATCAAAGATGTAAATTGTCCGCTCCGAATCTCTACGGGCAGGAGCAAAATCACAGTGGAGCTTTTGCCCCTAAACGCCCTTGCAGGCATTCTCCACTAAGCAGGACAGCAAAGTCGCTAATTCGGGTAAATGCACCCCTTATCTAAGCATGAATACAACGCTTCCCGGCAATATTTATCCATTATTTTCTCGTTCTTTCCCGTTTGGGTCAAATCGTTTCATCGTCCATTGAAGAAAGCCGCCGATTCCCGGCGGCGAAAGGGTCCAATGTTCATAACGGGTGTGTAAGCCACCCTGCAAAATTGGACCCGAGACTAGGCCGACTGTTTCTTTCGTTGTTGCATGCGCTGTTCCTGTTTCTCTACAAATGCGGTCAGCACCTGTGCCATTCCCTCTCTGGTAGTCTGTTCGTTCACCTGGTCTTTCACCCTTGCGGCCCCCCGCAATCCCCGCAGATACCAGGCTGCGTGTTTGCGCATTTCCCGAACCGCGACCTCTTCTCCCCGCAGGTCAATCAGTCGATCCATGTGCAACAGGGCAATCTCAATCTTCTCGCGCGGGGTGGGTTCCGGCAGTAATTCCCCCGTGGTCAGATAATGGATCGTTCGGTACAGCATCCAGGGATTCCCCAAGGCTGCACGGCCAATCATGACGCCGTCGCATCCGGTTTCATCCAGCATCCGCTGGGCATCCTGGGGGGTTTGAATATCGCCGTTTCCAATCACCGGAATCTGGACGGCTTCTTTTACCTGGCGGATAATATCCCAGTTGGCTTCGCCGGTATACATCTGCTGGCGGGTACGGCCATGGAGGGAAACCGCCTGGGCTCCGGCCCGTTCCAGTGCCTGCGCATTTTCGACCGCATAGATGTGTTGATCATCCCAGCCCATGCGCATTTTGACGGTTACCGGCTTATCCACGGCCTTTACCACAGCGGAAACCATTTCTTCAATTTTATTGGGGTCCAACAGCCAGCGGGCACCTGCATCACATTTGATAATCTTGGGCACCGGGCACCCCATATTGATATCAATGATATCGGCATTGGTTTGTTTGTCTACCACCTTGGCCGCTTCCACCAAACTGTCTTTGTCCCCGCCAAAGATTTGCAGGGAAAGCGGCTTTTCCCGCTCATCCACATACAGCATCTTTTGGGTTCGTTCATTTCCGTGAAGGATGGCTTTGTCGCTGACCATCTCCGCGCAGACAAGCCCGCAACCAAATTCCTTGGCAATCAGCCGGAATGCAGGGTTACAAACACCAGCCATGGGGGCGAGCACCACTTGGTTTTCTGTTTCCACCGGTCCAATTTTCAGCGTTCTCTTTTTCATCCATCAGACACCTCCTTGCTTCCAGAAGGGAGGGATTCCTTTTTCGCCACAGTATATGAACAAAAGGTATCAGAGCTTCGAACCAGATCTTCCGGCTGCCCGGTTTCCCGGACCCAGTGGATCACGGTTTTTCCTGTTCCCGGAATGATCCGTTCCGGTATTAGGTCGGCGAGAGGAATCAGTACAAAGGGGCGCTCCGTCATCCGGGGATGGGGAACGGTCAAGTCCTCCGTCTGAATGATCTGGTCTCCATAAAGAAGCAGATCCAAATCAATGGTGCGAGGACCCCACCGCATCACCCGTACGCGGTGAAGCTCCCGTTCCACATCCAATAAGGTATGCAACAGGTCCATCGGGGAGAGGGTGGTTTTGATCTCCGCACAGGCATTTAAAAAATCCGGCTGGTTCACATAGCCGACGGGAGCCGTCTCATACACCGGGGAGAGGCGGGTCACGTGGACTCCTTCGCGGTGATGCAGACGGTCCACAGCTTCCTCCAGGTTGGCCATGCGGCGGCCCAGATTGCTCCCCAAACCGATATAGGCGATGATTTTTGTCATGAGGAGCGTCTCCGGGTGATCTCGACACCTACCGACTGATAATGCCCCGGAATCGGCGGGTCCGGCTTGGTGAGACGAACCTTCACCTCTTCCACGGGAAAATTGGCCAGTAAGCTGCCCGCGATTCGTTCCGCAACGGTTTCCAAGAGAGCAAAAGGACCGGATTCCACTTCGGCTTTCACCTGTTGGTAAACATTTCCATAATCAACGGTCTGGTTGAGGTCATCCCCCTGAGCCGCCGGAGCAAGATCCAACCCCAGTTCCAAATCGACCAGAAACCGTTGACCCAGTTTATTCTCCTCAGCAAAGACGCCGTGGTATGCATAAAAAGCCATCTGGTTAAAAAAGATCCGATCCATTATTCCACTCCTCCGGTCGCCTGCACCATCGCATCGGTCATTCGGCAAACCCGAACCATCTCTTTCACATCGTGGACCCGAACAAACTGACACCCTTTGCTGATCCCCAGGGTTACCGTTGCCCCGGTTCCTTCCACCCGTTCCTCCACGGGGAGGTTGAGGGTGTGCCCAATCATGGACTTGCGGGAGGTTCCCAGCAACACCGGAAAGCCCAAATCCGTAATTTGCTCCAGGTTTTGCATGACAGTCAGATTTTCCTCATATGATTTGGCAAACCCGATCCCTGGATCAAGAATAATCCGTTCTTTCTTCACTCCTGCGGTCCGCGCCAAATGGACACTCTCCATCAGGTCGTGGCAAAGTTCCTCCATGAGTGAGGTGTAGCGGGCTTCTTCCCGATTGTGCATCAGAATCACCGGAACATCCAGTTCCGCCACGGTCCGGGCCATTTCCGGATCCTTTTTCAATCCCCATACATCGTTGACGATGTGGGCTCCCGCCTCAACCGCCTGACGGGCAACCTCTGCTTTATAGGTGTCCACCGAGATGGGAACGTCTACGGCTTGAGACAGGGCCTGGATCACGGGAATCACCCGCTCCAGCTCTTCTTCCAGAGAAACCGGCTGGTGCCCCGGTCGGGTAGACTCTCCCCCCACATCGATCAGATCCGCCCCATCGGCGACCATTTGTTGCGCATGTTGGATAGCTCGCTCTTTTTGGTTGAACCGTCCTCCATCGGAAAAGGAATCCGGGGTGACATTTAAAATCCCCATCACCACGGTGCGACGGTGGACCGGAAGGGTATAGGGACCCGCCTGGATCGGTTGCATTCTGGATTGCATGGTTGCTTGGGCCATCGGTGTTCACCTCCAGGGTTGGGCGGATTCCGCCCATGTCATTGATATTTTTTATCGCGTTTCTGTCGTCCGTCTGCTGTATACGTTCAGGAAATTGGCCAACAGCCGCTTTCCATGGTCGGTAATGATCGATTCCGGGTGAAACTGTACCCCTTCCAGCGGGAACTCCCGATGGCGAATCGCCATGATTTCCCCTTCGCTGGTTTGGGCACTGATTTCAAATTCCTCCGGCACACTCTGAGGATCGACGATCAAGGAATGATACCGATTGGCCCGAAACGGGGAGGGAATTCCCTGAAACAAAGTCTTTCCGTCATGAACAATCGGGGACGTTTTTCCGTGCATCAGCCGATCCGCCTGAACGATCTGTCCGCCAAAGGCCTGGGCAATACTCTGGTGTCCCAGACAAACGCCCAACATCGGGATTTCCCCGGCAAACCGGCGAACCGTTTCCAGGGTAATCCCTGCATCATCCGGCGTTCCCGGTCCGGGGGACAAAACGATAGCCTCCGGGTTCATGCGCTGAATGGTTTCCGTGTCCAGTTGATCGTTTCGGACGACGGAAAGCTCCTCTCCAAGCTCGCCCAGATATTGCACCAAGTTATAGGTAAAGGAATCATAGTTGTCGATCATCAGAATCATACGCTCATCTCCCCTCTTCTCCTCTCTTCTTTCCTCCGCTAATCTGTCCATGCAGAAACGATCCACATGCATGCATAAACAAAGTGTTGAAGGGGAGATTTCCGTTTCCGCATCTCTTTCCTCCAGCAAAGAAGTGGAAGGAGTCCGCTTCACCCCCTCCGGTCCCAACCAACGGACAAAATATCCGCTAAACGGTTGGGACCTCCGGCGGCTCCGCTGGGTCGTCGGAAAAGGATGCTCTACCGAAAATCCCCCTCTTATTACCTTTTTCAGCAGTTTCTGTACATACATGCATGTATTCTTTCATTAGTTTACAACAAATCCCCCATTGAAAAAAGGTTTCCCTTCCGGCAGGAAACCATAAGACAAAACATACCAGTCTGAAGACTGGGTATGAAATATCGTGATACCTGTTAGGCAGAGCATACACAGAGAAATCCTGATCTACCCTTTTTTAAAACGATTTCATCGTACAACAAAGATCACCCTGATTGTGGGGTGATCTTATATTTTTAAGTGCCAACTATTCATCCTTTTTCTTTTTCCCCTTGTTGTCCAAGGATTCATTCTGAAAGGTTTTCACTGCCACAACCTTCTCTTTGGTTTCCAGATAGGAAAATGCCACTTTGTGCCCTTTCTCCAGGAATACCGCATAGGGGAATTTGGAGGAGTTGACAGTAAAGATTTTGTCGTTTCCTTCAATCAGAAACTGTACAACGACATTCTCCTCCGAAATCCGGTCTTTATAAACTGCGATGACTTTGCCTTTCTCTTTTTTCTGTTCCGATTGATTGGTGGGTGTTGCTTCATCATTTTCCAGATTGGTGGAGATGGCATATTGATACTTATTCAATGCTTCCCGTTTGGTGTCTCCATAGGCATATACCTTTTCATCACGGGCGTTGACCAACATCACTTTACGAAAGACATCATTGCCGTCCAGCACGGGTAACACCCAGGTGTTTTCCCCGTAAACATTGTACAGTATGGGTGCGGGGGCCTCCCATTGTTTCTCCTTGAAGGTTTTGGAGACTACATTGGCCGCTGAAGATCCGTTCAGCAGTCCATCCACTCCGGTGTAATAGGTTATTTTTCCGGTGCGAGAATCCATCATGGTATATCCCACCATGGACCCGGCATCCTCTTCATCCCGTGTATGATCGGTTACCCAATGCATCCGCATGGATCGGTCAAAAGCGGCAATCACTTCATCTTCCCCTTCGTCCCATTCCGTGGGAATATGTACATCCCGCTTTCCAAACAGGGAATTTAAGAATCCATGCTTGTATTTTCCGAACCATTGATTCCGCTCAATCGCCACATCGGCGGGGATCACCTGATCGACAAACGCGGGCACCTTGTTCCGAGCGTATTTTTTCATCTCACCGTTGGAGGGATCAAACAGGATAACGCCTTCTACATCCCGAACCCGTCTGTATTTTTCATAGCTTCCATAGGAGACGGCGTAGTAAGGTTTTCCCTTTTCATCCGGTTCAAACGAGGCATTCATCAGTACCACATCTGGATATTGCGCCCGTACCCGACGATACAGGTTTTCCCCCAGCCAGGCGCTGGGGACGTATTTCATCCGGGCTTTTACCACTTCTGCCGTCGCCCGTTGATCTTCTGCACTGACCCGGATATATCCGGGAACGGTATCCCCTTGCCACCATTTGAAAAATCCTTTGTATTCAATGGGTGCTACCCAATATAGTTGATTGTCAATCTTTTGGATAGCCAGCTCGCCCAGATCATAGAAAAAATAGTTTTTGACCTTCCCCAATACTTTTTCAATCTTATATTCCGCATATTCTCTGGGGACCACCGGAAGGTGCTTTTCATTCATGGGTTCCAGTTTTTCTTTTGAAACCTTGGCATCCACAAATTCATACTGATCCTGGGCAATGGTGATCGGATAGATCAGAAGGAAATAAGCCACGCCCAACAAAATGGCTACGCTGGTCAACTGTCCGATGCGCCTCTCCCATTTCCCTGAAGCCAACCACAAAGAATCGATCAGGAGAGAAACCGCCACAATCCAGGCAAAGTTGGCCAGCATGGCTTCCGGTGTCTGATCCACCAGCTTCACATAAAATGTCCATGCACTGTATAATAAACCTGCTACCCAGCGAAGAAGCTGGACCCAATAAAACCCCTTGCCTCCATGTTTCCAGGCTGACGGATACAGAGTCAGAAACAGAAGCGAGAAAAGAATGGTAAACAGAAGCATGATTTCATCTCCATCCTAAATGGTTTCCTGCAAATTTCCGCTCCAATGGTTTTTAAACATTTCCATTCTACCATAAACAGGAATCTATTGATAGATTGGGAGATTCCAGATTGGCAAGAAAAACCCCCAGAACCCCATGACAAATAAAATGGGGCTTCATTCCGTCTCCGACTGCTTGACGTTCTGAGATTCTTCTGCTTCCTTTTGCCCATACCTTGCAATAATCTCCTCTTTCTGTTCCAACTTTTTACGGTTCACCTGATCCCGCTCACGTTGTTCTTGCAACAACCGTTCTTTTGCATCCGACGCTTTTTGGTAGAATGCCTCCCTTTCATTCATTTTCCGGGCTAAGTCCTCTACCCTCTTCAAGGTTGCCTGGTGTTCCTGCTCCTTTTTCTCCAGTGCCTGTTTCCGAGCGACCACTTCTTCATTGAGCTGCTTCCGCTCATTTGTTGCCTGTTGTAATTCCTTTTGCAATTTGTCCACTTTCGTCATCGCTTTTTGGTGCGCTTTTCGCACAGAACGCAACGCTTTCAACTCTTCTTCCTGGGTGTTGATGACTTGACGAAGTTTTTTCTCCTGTTCATCCAACCGCTTTCCTTCCTGCTGTGCGGTTTCCACTTCTTGCTGTAAGCGCTCTTTCTCCATTTGCACCTCTTTCATTTGGTTTTGGAACGCTTCCTCTTTTTCTCTCAATATCTTTTGCAAGGAACGCTGATCCTTTTGTAACACTTCCACCGATCGCTCCTGCTTTTCCAGTTTTCTCCGTTGCTCCTTTTGGATCTGATTCATTTGTTGAATTTTGTGATTACGCCGGGTTACTTCTTCCTGTAATCTCTTTTTTTCTTCCCGTTCCTGATGCAGTTCCTTCTCTTTGGCATCTAGTTTTTCCCGCAGTTCTGCCTCTTGGGAAATTGTTTCATTTTCCACCGAAATCTTTTGCAATTGTTGCTGTAATTGCTCAAGTTTCCGATCTTTCTCCGCCAGCTTTTGTTTGAATTTCTCTTTTGTTGCTTGCCAGCCTTTGTATACATGATCCCACTTCTTTAACAACGTCCGGTATTCTTTGGTTTTCATTGCCACCCTCTGCAAATGTTTTTCCTTCTGTTCCAGTAAACGCCGATGCCATTGCTCTTTGTTCTGCAAATACTTGATCCGCTGATTTAGGTCATGAATTCGCTCCCCACTTCCTTTATCCGTGCCTTTTCTCCTGGATGGATGTTGATCCGCCATCTTACCCCACCTCCACACACGCTGATGTGCTCATTATCATGAACTATGTACATTTTTACGCCTGTGGTCCGGAAGGTAGAAGCTTCTCCCGCCTTTTTTCTGCAATCTGGCATGAGGTCATGGTGTTGCAGTGATAATAAAAAAACCCCGCATATGCGAGGTTTTGGAACGAGTCATGGTTATTTTTCAAATTGATACAGATCCGTTGTGAGATAGCGCTCTCCATTGCTGGGAATCACCGCAACCACTCGTTTGCCTTCACCCAGCCGACGGGCGATTTTCAGTGCGGCAAAAACAGCGGCCCCGGAGGAGATTCCACCCAGAATTCCTTCTTCCCTGGCCATGCGGCGGGCCCATTTGAAGGCATCTTCATTTTCCACTGTAATCACTTCATCATAGATGGCGGTATCCAAAATGTCCGGTACAAATCCGGCACCGATCCCCTGAATTTTGTGGGGACTCGGCTCACCACCCGATAACACCGGAGATGCGGAAGGCTCTACAGCCGCAATATGGAGATCGGGCAGGTTTTCCTTTAAAAACCGCCCCGCACCGGTAATGGTTCCTCCAGTACCCACTCCGGATACAAACGCATCGATCTGACCGTCCATCTGCTTCAACAGCTCCGGACCTGTGGTTTCATAGTGAACCTTTACATTGGCCGGGTTTTTAAACTGCTGTGGCATAAAGACATCCGGGATTTCTTTGGCCAATTCCTCCGCCTTCTGAATCGCCCCTTTCATGCCTTCAGCCCCAGGAGTTAGTACCAGTTCCGCTCCATAGGCGCGGAGGAGGTTGCGTCGTTCCGTACTCATCGTGTCCGGCATCACCAGAACCGCTCGATAGCCCTTGGCCGCTGCCACCATCGCCAGACCAATCCCGGTATTTCCGCTGGTGGGTTCCAAAATGGTGGTTCCCGGCTGAAGCAGTCCCTTCTTTTCGGCATCTTCAATCATACTGAGTGCAATCCGATCTTTCACACTGCTGCCTGGATGAAAATATTCCAACTTTAAGTAAACATCGGCATCCGCCTTGCCCACAATCCGATTTAACTTCACAACCGGACTGTTTCCTATTAACTCGGTAATCGTGTTGGCCACAAGCATGGAAGGACCTCCTGTCTTTATACCAAGTAATTCAATCGGTTTTAATGTCTTTATCGTACCAATTCCAGACACCGCTGTCAAATCGGGAATCAAGCCCATTTTTTGAAAATGAAAAATCCGACCATCCCTTTCTTAAGAGACCGGTCGGATTGAATCTCAGGCTTCGTCCAGCAATTTCTCCAGATCTTCCTGGGGAATCTGATAGATTTCATTGCAAAAGTGACAGGTCACTTCTGCTTTTCCCTGTTCCCGGATCAATTGTTTCAGTTCCTCTTTTCCCAGACTGCGAAGCATGCCTTTGACCCGATCCGTGGAACAATGACACTGAAAGGATAAGGATTGCTTTTCCATAATATTCAGGTCTTCTCCCAGGATTCGGCGCAACAAATCCTCCGGTTGATCCCCTTTTTCCAAAAGTCGGGTCACAGAAGGCATATGGGCGATTTGCTGTTCCAGCTCTTGGATCAGCGAATCCTCCGCCCCCGGCATCACCTGAATAATAAAACCGCCGGAATGAAGAATGGTTGCATCCGGTGCCACCAGAACCCCCACACCTACAGAGGAAGGAACCTGTTCCGATACGGTCAGATAATAGGTAAAGTCGTCTCCCAGCTCACCGGAAACCAGTTTGACACTTCCCCGGTACGGTTCTTTCAGCCCCAAATCCTTGACCACATTCAGGGTTCCTTTGCCGACAGCACCCCCGACATTCAGCTTCCCCTGAGCGTTTTTGGGAAGGTCAACGGCCGGATTTGCCACATATCCTCGCACATGACCCTTACCGTCTACATCCACGATAATCTGACCCAGGGGACCATCTCCCTGGACTTGGATGGTGATTTTATCCTGATCATTTTTTAGCATCATCCCCATCATCGCTCCGGTGGATACAACACGCCCCAGAGCGGCACTGGCGATGGGCCAGGTATGATGACGCTTCTGCATTTCATTCATCAAATCGGTTGTCAAACAGGCAAACCCTCGCACATTTCCTTCATACGCCGTGGCTCGAATCACATAGTCACTCATCACTTCTCCTCCTCATACCTGAACACCAATTTATGATCCCTAAAATATATCGCCAGTTCTTTTAGCTTTCTCAGCCACTGTTTTATTTTACGGTAATCCTCATCATTTAACAAAATCATTTCGGAAGCAATCATAATCCATGAGAAGAAAAACAGACTCATCGTAAACGCAATCCCAATATGCATGGATACAACTCCAGCCAGTGCGAAGTATTTTAATTTGGGGTGGACAATGAAAGCAGGAAACATCACTTGAATCAATATGGTTCCATAACTGGCTAAAACGACGAGCCACGTCTGATTCCAAATCCAATCATTAACACCCGGCCAGTAAAATTCATGCAGGCGCAAAGCATAGTAGACCGCGGTCCCATCTTGCCAATAGGACCCCATCACTTTATAAATCCCAGCCGTAAAGTAAACAAGAATAATTTGCAATGCCACTGCCATTACAGCAACATTATGTAATACTGCTATCATTTTTTCCAATAGAGACTTTTTCATGATGTCCCTGACGGGTTTTTCCGGTGTCAATGCCAAATATGCTCCTGTATTGGCAAACATCAAATAGAGTAGTTCCAATCGGAGAAGATTCATGCCCCCATTCATAATGGCTGGGTTGCGATAATAAAACGACCAGAAAAAAATAAACACCAAGAGCCCCGTGAGTCGTGTTCGAATCCCCAAAAGATATAACACCAGAATCACGATAAAGAGGTGAAATAGTATTTCAAAAAAAAGATTGCTGGCACTGAAGTGGAATAGATTCAGAATGCCATTATTGTGAGAGGATAAAAAATTACCATAAGACCAGATTCCATCAGGTCCCCAAAGCAGATCCCGCTGTCCGTAATTAAGAATGAAAAAGGTAAGGAGAATCAATGCAAATTGAACTCGGATGAGGCTTGCTCCGATCAGCAACCGTTCTTTACTGGACCATTCAATAAAGCGCTGAATCACTTCATTCCCTCCTTCTGATCCTTTTGTGGAGAATAATCCATCCATCCTGTATCCTTTCTTTCAATACGCCATTCGCTACTTTTTTGATCTCTTTTTTCATAAGGAGGAATGGTAGCATAGACAGCGCGAACTCGAACAGCTTTGATTCGTTGCCCTTTCCATATTTCTTTCGCCTCTCTTATCGCAATGGACTGTAGCATCTGCCTTCCTATTCTTTCGCTCTCCAGGCTATCCGATCTAAACTTATCTGCCGCTTTCAAATGTAAATCCAATATATAAGCATTTTTATTTAATCTATAGGTTTGAATTGGGCGAATCGTTTCGTTGGTAATGCTAACCCAATCTTTTACTATCCATTTTCTGTGACTTTCATCCCATACTTTGGCTGTTAACTCCAAGCTTGCATTTTGGGAAGTTGGATTAGGGGCAAATAGTTTCCAATTTTGGGAAAACAGAGATTCCATATAAAAATAAAGGGGAAACTTTACATTTTCTTTAAGTGGATTGTTCGGTGTTAAATATAAGGATGTTAAAGCAAAATGGATCAACAGACCTCCCCACATCAAAAAGACCCAACTGATCAAGAAATATTTCTTTGCTTTTTGTAACATTTTTTCTCCTCTCTCAAACTAGAAATCTGTTCCATTTTAGCATGGAAAAAAATAATAAAAAAGGACCCGTTTTTCTACGGGCCTTTCAGATATTACGATGATCGATTCCGTTCATAGATCAGTTTTAACCCCTTTAAGGTGAGAAGGGGGTCCACTTTGTCAATGGTTCGGGTTTCTCCACAGATCAGTTCCGCCAGACCGCCGGTGGCTACAACGGTGGGTTTTTGCTTCATCTCCGCTTTCATTCGGGAGACGATCCCATCCACCACTCCGACATATCCGTAAAACACACCGGCCTGAACGGCTTTTACGGTGTTTCGTCCCACGACACTGTCCGGTTGGACGATTTCTACCCGTGTCAGTTGCGAAGCCCGTTGATACAGCGCTTCCGTGGATACATAAATCCCCGGAGTAATTGCCCCGCCGACATAATGCCCTTTTTCATTGATAAAACAGAAGGTCGTGGCTGTTCCAAAATCCACCACAATCACCGGGGGACCATACCGATCCAATGCAGCGACAGCATTGGCGATCCGATCGGCTCCCACTTCCCTGGGATTTTCATATTGAATGTTGAGACCTGTCTTCACTCCGGGACCCACAATGACCGGGGTCACCCGGAAGTACTTGCGAATGAGCATTTTCAGAACATGGGTAAGAGGGGGAACGACGGAACAGATGACTACCCCGTCAATTTCTTCTAACCCGATGCCCACATGATTAAACAAACCTTTCAATCGCATTCCATACTCGTCCTCGGTGGAATTCTTATCCGTATGAACCCGCCAGTGATACAGGAGTTCATCCCCTTTATAAATTCCGAGTACAATATGCGTGTTACCCACATCCATTGCCATTAACATAATCTATCCACCTGCTTTGAGTAGACATTCATTCTCATCATAGCAATGGGGAACGCCTGATTCAAATCAACAAAAACGATGACCTCTGTCCGTAACCACACGAATCGTCAGCCATCGTTTCATGTAGATGTCCAGTCTGTCCGGCCGTTTTAAAAGAGTCCAAACACACGACCTTCCGCATCCACGTCCATTCCAAGGGCAGCCGGTTTTTTGGGCAGACCCGGCATCGTCAGCATATTCCCGGTCAGAGCAACGAGGAATCCCGCTCCAATCGAGGGACGCAATTCCCGCACCTGAATCCGAAAGTCTTCCGGACGACCCAATAATGCGGGGTCATCGGAGAGGGAATACTGGGTCTTTGCCATACAAATCGGCAAGTTACCCCATCCGTGGCTCTCCATCTCACGGATCTGTTTCTCCGCCTTGGGCGTGTAATCCACTCCCTCGGCTCCATATACGTTCTGAGCAATGGCCGAGATTTTGGAACGAATGGGTTGATCCAGATCATACAGGTATTGCAGACGGGACTTCCCGGATTCCGCCAGGCGGACGACTTCCCAGGCGAGTGCTTCACCGCCGGCTCCTCCTTTTTCCCATACTTCCGTAAGATTAACCGAGGTGCCCCGTTCTTCACACCACTGGCGAATCCATTCCAATTCCTCTTCGGTATCTGTCGGGAACCGATTAATCGCTACCACCTTGGGCAGACCAAAGTTCTCCATCGTTTCCAAATGACGTTCCAGGTTCCCCATTCCCTGGCGCAATGCCGCAAGGTTGGGGGTTGTCAGGTCGTTTTTGGGAACGCCTCCATGCATCTTCAATGCCCGCACCGTTGCCACAATCACGGCGACATCCGGTTTTAACTCCCCGGAACGGCTCTTGATATGAAGAAATTTCTCCGCTCCCAAATCCGCACCAAAACCAGCTTCTGTCACGGTATATTCGGAGAGTTTGAGTGCATGCCGAGTGGCGATCAGGGAGTTGCATCCATGGGCGATATTGGCAAAGGGTCCTCCATGAATAAAGGCAGGAGTATTTTCCAACGTTTGTACCAGATTGGGTTGGATGGCATCCTTTAAGAGAAGTGCTGCCGCCCCTTCCACCCCCAGATCCGCCACGGTTACAGGGGAACCGTCAAAGCGGTAAGCGACAACAATCCGGGCAATCCGGTTTTTTAGATCCTCCAAATCGCTGGCAAGGCATAAAATGGCCATTAACTCAGATGCAACGGTAATATCAAACCCGTCTTCCCGCGGCATTCCATGCGCCTTTCCTCCCAGACCGACCACAATATTCCGCAACGCTCGGTCATTCAGGTCCAATACCCGTTTCCAGACGATTTGCCGGGGATCAATTCCCAATTCATTTTCACGATGAATATGATTGTCAATCATCGCAGAAATGGCATTATGTGCGGTGGTAATCGCATGAAGATCCCCGGTGAAGTGAAGGTTAATATCTTCCATGGGGAGCACTTGAGAGTATCCTCCCCCAGCGGCTCCTCCTTTCATGCCCATACTGGGCCCCAAAGAAGGTTCCCGCAGTGCAACAGCCGCCTTTTTTCCAATCCGGTTCAACGCTTGCCCAAGACCCACCGTAACCGTGGACTTCCCTTCTCCAGCCGGCGTAGGGCTAATGGCAGTAATCAGAATCAGTTTACCGTCCGTCCGGGTCTTGATCCGATCCCAGACACCGGGAGAGATTTTGGCTTTGTATTTGCCATATAACTCCAGATCTTCTTCCTTTAACCCCAATTGAGCAGCAATCTCCTCAATCGGCAACATATTTGCCTGCTGAGCGATTTCAATATCACTGGGAACCGCCGTCTTCGTCTTGTTCAGTGCCAAAGCCACACGCTCCTCCCATGATTCATTCTATGGATTGTTCCTTCCACTATAGGTTGCATCCGTTGTCCAACTTTATGATAAGAAAAGCACCTCACTTGCATCCTATCATAAAATCACACTTTTTTCTCCAAAGCGCTCAACAAAAAAGGATGCCATTATGGAATGGCATCCCCTTTTCTACAGGATCATCCGTTATTGTCGTCTTCACCTTTATCTTTCCCATCCGTGGCTTCCTCTTCAGAAGTCCGATCGGTATGATGGGCTGTTTCCGTTTCTTCGTTTTCCTCTTTCCCCTGGATATTGACGGATACCTCGGAGTCTTCCTTGATCGGTTTCTCCAGCTTTCCATTCTCCATCAACTGACGAATCTCTTGAGCATCCAGGGTTTCCTTTTTATACAACGTCTGGGCGATAAGCTCCAGTTTATCCCGTTTTTCATTCAGGATGGCTTTGGCCCGCTCATAGCACTTATTAATCATTTCCTGCATTTCTTGGTCAATCTCATAGGCAATGGCATCAGAATAATTCTGCTCATGCCCCAGATCCCTGCCGAGGAAGACCTGACCTTGACTCCGTCCAAATTGCATCGGAGCCAGCCGGTCGCTCATACCGTACTCCGTAATCATACTGCGTACAATATTGGTCGCCTTTTCAAAATCGTTGTGTGCACCTGTGCTAATCTCACCAAAAACCACTTCTTCTGCGGCGCGACCGCCCAGCAATCCGGTCACCCGGTCCAGAAGCTCGTTTTTCGTCATCAGGAAGCGGTCTTCCTTGGGAAGCATGACAACATAGCCACCCGCCTGTCCACGGGGAACCACGGTAATCTTATGTACCTCTTCCGCATGCTCCAGGAAGTACCCGACTACAGCGTGACCACCTTCGTGATAGATGACTGTCCGCTTCTCTTTTTCACTGACCACCCGACTCTTCTTCTCTGGACCGGCAATCACCCGGTCAATCGCTTCTTCCACTTCTGCCATGGTAACCTTTTTCTTCGAGCGTCGGGCTGCCAGAAGGGCTGCTTCATTCAAGAGATTTTCCAGGTCTGCCCCGGTAAATCCTGTGGTTCGCTGAGCGATCGTTTTGAGCCGAACATCACCGGCCAAGGGTTTGTTCCGGGCATGCACCTTCAGTACTTCTTCCCGACCCTTGACATCGGGACGGTTCACAGTAATCTGCCGATCAAACCGACCTGGACGCAACAGAGCAGGGTCCAGAATATCCGGACGGTTGGTTGCTGCCATGATAATAATTCCTTCATTTGCCCCAAAGCCGTCCATCTCAACCAACAATTGGTTCAATGTCTGTTCCCGTTCGTCGTGTCCACCGCCCAAACCGGCACCCCGCTGACGACCCACCGCGTCAATCTCATCAATGAAGATGATGCAGGGAGCATTTTTCTTGGCTTGCTCAAACAGGTCGCGAACACGGGAAGCCCCGACTCCGACAAACATTTCCACAAAATCGGAGCCACTGATACTGAAAAAGGGTACACCGGCTTCACCAGCCACTGCCCGTGCCAGAAGGGTTTTACCGGTACCGGGTGGTCCAACGAGCAGTACACCTTTGGGAATGCGGGCGCCAACGGTGGAGAATTTCCGGGGGTCTTTCAGGAAATCAACCACTTCAACAAGTTCTTCCTTTTCTTCATCGGCTCCCGCTACATCGTTAAAGTTTACCTTTTTCTTTTCCTCGTTGTACATTTTGGCCTTGCTCTTGCCAAAATTCATGACCCGGTTTCCGCCGCCTTGCGCCTGATTGAGCAAGACGAAAAAGAGGAGAAGGATGATGACAAAGGGTACAATCGATGTCAGCAGGGTAATCCAGAAGGAATCACCCTTCGCTTTCTCGTAGTTTGTCTTTACACCTGCTTTTTCAAGATCCTTAACAAGTGTACTGCCTTCACCATAAGGTCCACTGGTGGTAAAGGTCTTGTCCGTCCCCTTGTACTTTCCTTCGATATAGTACGTATTTCCTTCCGGGCGAACAGTTACTTTTTCAATCTTTCCTTGTTCCATCTTTTGCTGGAACTCGGTATATGAAATCGCTTCCGTCTCCGTTCCGGGATTCATTAATACATTGCCGATCCCGAATGCGACAAGGATGAGTATTATATACAATCCGGCATTCCGGAAGATGCTTTTCATCCTTGACCTCCTCTCAAAAATCCACTTTCATCATTTTACCACAGGCGAATGCAGGTAACAACTTATGGATCTTCTCTGTATATTTCTTCTTTCAAAACACCGATATAAGGCAGGTTGCGATATTTTTCCGCATAGTCCAGTCCGTATCCGACCACAAATTCGTCAGGAACCTCAAAACCACAATAGTCCGGCTTTAAACCTGTGGTGCGCCGTCCAGGCTTATCCAACAGTGTAACCACCCGGACGGACGCTGCATTCCTGCGACGCAAAAGATCCAGAAGGTAGCTAAGGGTTAAACCGCTGTCAATGATGTCTTCGACGACAATCACATGGCGCCCTTCCACACTGGTATCCAGATCCTTGATAATGCGAACCACACCGGAGGATTCCGTCGATGTCCCATAACTGGAAACAGCCATATAGTCCATTTCCACATGGGTTTGGATCGCCCGGACCAGGTCACTCATAAACGGGGCAGCGCCCTTTAACACACAGATACACAAAGGATGCAGATCTTGGTAGTCCTTTGTCAACTGTTCTCCCAGATCTTTCACTTTTCTTTGAATATCAGACTCGGACAGCAACACTTCTCGGATGTCTTCGTGCATGGTACCCTCCTGAAAAAACAGATTATGTATTCTTTGGCGAAGGCTCCCCTGTCACTCTCCCACGCTCTTGCATCTCTTTGTCCCACTTCCATTCCAGATACAAAAACCGACGCGTCTGATCCGTCACCCCGGCAATGTCTGACCGACATACCCCTGGAATCCAGATCACTTGCTCCCCGGATAACACCAGAGGAATTCCTGCACGCAAACGCCGGGGGATTTTGGCATCAATCAGTACATCCTTTACCTTTTTGCTCCCTCCAAGACCCAGGGGAGTGATTCGTTCACCCGGTTTTCTGGAGCGTGCCACAAGGGGCAAATCCAGCCGGTCACAATCAAAGACCGCCCGGTGGTCAGCGGGATCCAGAGACATCCGATCATCCACCCAGACCCGAATCCACCCAACTGGGAAAGAAACGTTTCCGGGAATGGGGAGAATCACCGGAGCGCAGTGTGTGTTTTCCGTTGACTCCATTGTATCAGAGAGCTTCACAATCCGAAGTTTCCAGTACTCCCGCTCCGCCCGGTATCCTCCGAACAGCGGGACCTGAGCCGAAGGGTCCGCTTGTGTCGCCAGGTTCAGGATTCTTTCCACACTATTTAAGGTAATCTCTTCATGATCCTCATCGCAAACAAGATAATTTAATATTAGTTTAATCATTCTTCTTTGTAAAGCGATGTCCCGTTTCAACAGAGAGGAAACATCCAATACCATCTCCCGCTCATTGCGGTGGATAAGGGTTGCTTCCAATTCCTTTTCCACCATTTTCATCCAAAAATGTTCTTCATCTTGGACGATTTGGGACAGTTGAAACAGTCTATGTTGAACACGGGGATTATACGCTTTCAGTTGTGGAATCAAATCCAACCGAATACGGTTGCGGGTGTATCGCCGGTCACGATTGCTCCGGTCTTGTCGAGGGGTCAAACCTTGCATTTTGCAATAATCTTCCACCTCAGTACGCCAGATTTCCCAAAGGGGGCGGATCAGCCGAAGGCCCTTCCATTCCCGGCAGATTGGAATTCCTGCCAATCCGGAGGGACCTGTCCCCCGAATCAGCCGCATCAATACCGTTTCCACTTGGTCATCTGCATGATGCGCAAGAGCCAGATGATTGGCTCCAAACTGGGAGGCAACACGGTGAAACGCCTGATAGCGAAGGGTTCGAGCCAACGCCTGAAGGTTTCCTTTGTCTTCTGAATGCATGGCTTTTACATCCATGGATACCACATGGCAGGGGATCTTCCAATCTTGACAGCATGTTTGAACATACTCCGCATCCGCATCACTTTCTTCTCCCCGCAACTGGTGGTTGACATGAACCGCGGATAAATCCAAGCGATAGGTTGTGGAAAGTGATGTTAACGCATGAAGGAGGGCAATTGAGTCAGGACCGCCGGAAACAGCCACCGTTACTTTCTCTCCCCCCGAAAGCAACTGATGTTTCTCAATGGTTTGTTTCACACGTTCCAGCATCATAGCCCTCCTGTCCACAGTATCCCTCAAGCAGAAAATCCGGGGAAGGCTCTCCCCCGGTGATTCACTCCGTCTCTGGCAAAAACGTGTCTCAGCCATTGATTGCAGTAAATCTTAGAGTCATTGTAGCGATTTTCCACACTGGAATCAATTTGAATCACGCCATAAACCACAACCGTCACAAACCCGCCACATGATTTCGTTCCAGCCGGGAAATTCCAGGAAACCGAATGGTGGACCATTCCGGGACATATTCTTCTACCCTGGCAACCACCACCGTCATATCATCGTTAATTTCCCCATCGTGATGCCGAATCACCCGTTCCAACAAACAATCGGCAAATCCCTGAGGATCTTTGGTAGCAATCTCTCCGATCATCCGTTTCATACACGCTTCCTTGTTGTTGGCATGGCGGGGGGCATCAAATATTCCATCCGTTACCATCACAACCAGATCCCCCGGTTGAAGCTGGAAATCGACCGACTCAATATCAATATCCCGTAAAATTCCGAGAGGGGGATTGCCGGCAGAAATCATCATCACTTCATCTCCACGCTTGACAAACCCCGGTGTTGAGCCGATTTTCATAAACCGGGATTGAGCGGAATTCAAGTCGATAATGGCCAAGTCAATGGTGGCAAACATCTCATCTGTCGAGCGCAGACTGAGGATGGAGTTAACCGTTTCCACCGCTTTTTCCTCATGAATTCCGGATTGAAGCAGTCGTTTCAGCAAATGCAATGCAGCGCTGGATTCCTGCTGGGCTCTGGCTCCGTTTCCCATTCCATCACTGATTGCCACAGCATATTTCCCCGTTCCCACGTTCATATAGCAGTAACTGTCCCCGGACAACCAGTGTCCACCTTTCGCCGCACCCGCTGATCCCGTTTTCACTTCAAAGCGTTGGGCGGAACCGAGTGTCACCATTGCACCATCCAAACGTCCTTGCACCACTTTTCGTTGGACAGTGATCGGTTCTCCTAGGATTTCCGTCAACAGGGGAGCGACCAGTTTGCGGCATTCATCCAACGCGTCACTGTGTGGCATTGATACTTCAATCTCCACTTTCCCCTCCTCCAAATTAATCACTTCCACCTGCTGAATGGACAGACCCAAATCCTCCAATGCCAGATGGATCTGTTCTTCCTGGGCAGCCATCACCTGTGTTTCATTCTTGATCTCTTTCGCAAGTTCCTCCATCACCTGGGAAACTCCATCCAATTGCTCGGAAACCAAGTGACGCGTCTTTTTCAATCGCTCTCTCCAGATCATATCCTGCTCATACGATTTGTATCCTTCCCGGATCATTTGAAACACTTTTTCTGATTTCACACAATGTTGTGACCAAGACCGCGGAACAGAAAGCGGCTTGTCCCCCTCATTCATCTCTACCAGCGCCATCAAATCCGTCATCCCGTTATAGGTGGAAACAACGTTTTTTTCCCAGCATTGCCGATACAGGTGACAGGATCGGCAAGACTGTTCCATCACTCCATCAATGAATCGATTCATGTAATGTTCATCCCGCTGTTGATTTCGAGTAGCATCCTCACGAAAACTGTTTGCCATTTCCGTAAACAGCTCGGTGAATTGTTCCACCTTGGCTGCCGTCACATCCCGCAACCGGCGAATATACTCCTGGTGCGCTGACTCATTCTCCGCTGTACCGGGAATAAACCGGGAAATCACCTTGAATAACCCACCCGGAGTAAGCAAAAATAACAGGATCGCCATCACAGACTCCTGAAGAGAAATCCATATTTCCGTCGCCCCTTGACCGTACAGGGACAGAATGGAACTGCCCAGCACAAACCCAATCGCCACTCCCCATTTTCGGGCTTCTTTAAACAATCCTGCCAACAATCCCGCAAACGCCAACAGACTGGTCTGGATCATCGCCTGGGGCTCAGCCATGCTCAGGACCATTCCGGTTACAACCCCTACCGAAGCGCCTAACATCCCCCCTCCAACAAGGGCCAAAATCAGAATCAAATAGCGGGAGACCACATGTACCAGTGACATTTCTCCGATGGACCATCCGAACGTCCCGGTCACCACCGAACCAGCAAGGATGACCAGGCAGAGAATCTCCTCATGGCGCAGTGTATATCTTTGGCGCCGCACGGTAAACAGCGGGACAGACTGAACGAAAATAAAGGTCAGAATAAAGCTTAATAACACATCCACTCCAGCCATCATCGCAGAATAGGTGGTCCAGCCTTCCAGATAAAGGCGAAACAGGTGGGCCCCGGAGGCGGCAATGAGGACGATAAACGGAGAAAAATTGAGATGACCTTTGCCTCCCAAATGAAAAAGCTTTTGAACCACCAGCAACCATACCAGTAGGCCGGAAATCCATGCAGCATGCGTGATGGTCAGTGTGGAAGCACCCAAAATCAACGCGATCATGGCCAAGGGCCACTGCCTTTTGCAAAGATGAAATACCACCCCCATATAAGCAACCGCAAACGGGGAGATGACATCCAGGATCATAGCCCGTCCAAGCAAAAATCCCATCACCATCACCGGCAGATTCCATGTTGTCAAAAGCCGGTTTTTCCAATGACGCCAATCCCTTTGCCCTTCCGTCCATCTTTGAAATAAACGGGGAAAATAGGTCCCTATATCTGTCAACCAAGTGGATCGCATCGAAAATCACCTCTCTGTAGGTTTCCGGGCTGTGGGCTCGTCCCGGCATCTCAGACATCTCAGAGTTCATTATAGAGGGCTTGGCCAAGAAAGTTTGTCATAATTGCTGAATCCAACAAAAATTTTTCCGACATTTTTTCGTTTGCAAAAAAAGCGAAAACAGTTAGTATGAAAAAAAGAAATTAAGGCGATGAATCGGGGATCATACGTTCTCCTTTCACTGTCGAAACATCGTGCCTTCATCCTGGCTTTTTCTGTCGATTTCCCCCGTTTTCCGGATTCTCTCGACAAAACTGTTAAAAATCAGTCATTGCCTGACGCCGGGATCGGACAAAAAAACCACCGGTATTTTTGTCCGATGGTTTTTCAATGCATATGATTTATTTTTTCCGCGGGGAATCCAAGGGAAACATCCCGGCATCGTGGAGGAACTTCGGGATAAAAGAGCGGTTGGTCTGCATACGGATCATTTTGTGCAATGTCCGGAGGGCATAGACCTGTTGCCGTCGCTTCAGTTGTCCCTTGTCAATCGCTGTGGCAAACTCATCCACATCCAGCAAGTGGTAACTTCCATCTGGATAGACAATCAGGTCCAAAAGGAGATCCACCATCACATAACGAAGGCGACCCACTTGGCGCATTTCCATGACATCACAATAGTAGTAGAGGAATTCCCCGGAGTGATGAAACACTTTGGAGATCGTGTAACCCTTTTTCACAAAGTAATAGGTGAGAAAAATCCGCTTTCCATCAGGGTTGGGATACTGTGTTGCAAAACAATGCCGTCCATGCCAGTCCCGAACTTTCTCCGTATACGACTTATTAATGGTGGTAAACTTAATCTTTTTTATCGTAACGTCCACAATACCACTCCTACACCTGAATCGCGCTCCCGAAGTCCCGGAACTTTCATAGGATTCCCCGGTGTGCCGTCGGTAAGTACCGTGGAGGGGCCACGTTCAATCTCCGGTAAAAAGAAAAAAAGGCGAATTTAATCCCCTGAACGTTCCGATTCAAGGGACTTTACCTCGCCTTCGTCTGGTAGCGGCGGAGGGTCTCGAACCCCCAACCTCACGGGTATGAACCGTACGCTCTAACCAGTTGAGCTACGCCGCCACATCACAAGGGGAGGAATCCGGTCAGTAAACAAGTTCCTCAAGGAACCCAATCCCTCACCCTAACTATTGATTGGTTGCGGGGGCAGGACTTGAACCTGCGACCTTCGGGTTATGAGCCCGACGAGCTGCCGACTGCTCCACCCCGCGTCATTTTGAGGGAAATCCAGATTTTGGGTGCGAATTTCCAAATCCCTCACCCTAACTATTGATTTGGTTGCGGGGGCAGGATTTGAACCTGCGACCTTCGGGTTATGAGCCCGACGAGCTGCCGACTGCTCCACCCCGCGTCAGTCACAAGGATTATTATACACAGGTAACTGTGAATCTGTCAAGGTATTTTTATTTTTTTTTGCGACAGATACTGGAGAACATAATGAATAAGATTATTTGGTGCATAGTATTTCCGATCTACCAACCATGCATTCCGTCGTTTGCATTCAAGCTGAATCCAATACCAAAACGTTTTTTTCTCTCTTTTTTTGTATCTTGAAATCGGCTTTTTTTGTAATAAAATGGACAATGACTATTTGAAAAAAAGGAAGCTCATGTTATGAAACTGAAAAAACTGACACCCGTTCAATTGCTGGTCCTGATTTATTTTGTGGCAGCGATCATCTCCAGTATCCTCCTTTATCTTCCGATCTCCCATCAACCGGGTGTCCATATCACCTATTTGGACGCCCTCTTTACCGCAGTCAGTGCCATCAGTGTAACCGGGCTGACGGTGGTCAACACCGCTGACACATTTAGCCCGATCGGAATTGTTTTTCTGATGGTAATGATCCAGTTTGGGGGAATCGGGTTTATGACCCTGGGGACGTTCCTCTGGATGGCGACGGGACAACGCATTGGAATCCAACGACGGAAAATGATTATGTTAGACCAGAACCGTTCCAATCTGGCGGGACTGGTTCGGCTGATGCGGGATATCCTGCTCCTTTCCTTGCTGATTGAAGCGGTCGGTGCCCTGATGTTGGGGGTTTATTTTTATATTGCCTACCCATATGGGTTGAATGCCTTTGCCTATGGCCTGTTTAGTTCGCTTTCCGCCTTTACCAATGCCGGTTTTGATATTTTTGGAAATTCCCTGATGGACTTTTCAAAGGATTATTACGTCCAGATGGTCAATATGGTATTGATTGTGGCGGGAGGAATTGGATTTCCGGTACTGACTGAATTGAAAGACTGGTACTTCAGCAGCAATCGCAGAAACTTCCGTTTTTCGCTGTTTACCAAAATTACGGTGACCACCTATTTTGTATTATTGGTAGGAGGGGCCGTCATTCTGGGCATCCTGGAAAGCCAGCATTTCTATGCCGACAAAAGTTGGCATCAGGGATTTTTCTATTCCCTGTTCAATTCCATCACGACCCGAAGCGCTGGGTTAGCCACCATGGATATCAATGATTATACCACTCCAACCCAGCTCTTTTTATCGTTCATGATGGTGATTGGTGCCAGTCCATCCAGTGTGGGGGGAGGACTCCGCACCACCACACTCGCCGTGGTGGCCCTTGCCATCTACAGCTATGGGCGGGGATATCGGCATATTCGTGTCTTCCGCCGGGAATTGCTGGAAGAAGATGTGCGCAAAGCTTCCGTGGTCTTTGCCACAGCCGTGATGTTGGTATCGTTTGCCGTCATTCTGCTCTCATTGGAACAGCCCCAGAATAGACTGATGGAAACCATTTTTGAAGCTTCCTCTGCCTTTGGAACCACCGGGCTGTCCATGGGCATCACACCGGATCTGACATCTGCCGGAAAGTTCACCATTATGCTTATGATGTTTATTGGAAGGGTCGGGATTTTGTCATTACTCTTCCTCCTGCGCAAACAATCCCCACCGGATTCCTATCACTTCCCACGAGAGCAAATTATCATCGGTTAATCAAACAAGCCGTCCGCCTTTACAAGGCGAACGGCTTGTACATTATTCCAATTCTTTTAGCTGTAGCATCTCTTCACCCGGCTTTTTGTAGCCCATATTTCTGGCCAGTTCAAACAGCACCTGTTCGTCCCTTAGGCGATTGAGATCTTGTTTCAGCTTTTTCCGCTCTTTTTGCAATTGTACCAGCTGCTTCTTTTTCTCCAGAAGAGCCTCTTCCTTGGTGTGAATGGCCTTCGCTTGGACAAACAGTTGGTTTCCGCTCCAAATCAAAAGAAGCACCATGACAACCAACCAAATCCATCGCCGGCAACGCACGCCGAAAGGAAGGAGGCTGCGGGAAGATCGTTCTTGACCCGATTGGGACGGTTGGGACGGACGAAAGGAGACAATCTTCTTCATTGAACCTCGATTCACCATTCCCATCATCCTTTTTCTCTGGTTTGTATGACGATTTTCAAACGGGACAATTCCTTACGGAAACCAATTCCGGATCCGACGCAGGATGTTGACCACCGGTCGAAACAGGCGACCTCCCACGCGTTTCAACCACCGCCCTGCGGGAGCCAGCATCCACAGGGGCAGACGCAGAATCAAACGCAACAAAGAAAGGATTCGGGACAGAATGTTCATCAGCAGATTCCAGATTGCCAGGATTGGCATCCAGATCATCATCTGAAGGACCCTTAGAAACAATTGAAGCGTCCGTTCAACCATGCCCATTCCCCATTCGATGCCACGGCTGACCTTTGCGCTAAGCCATCGGTGATAAATCGCCCATCCCGCCAAAATCGCCACAAAAATATAAAAACGGAGTTCTCCCCAGTTACTCCACATTAAAAGCGAAAATACAAGGCCCGCTGCAACCGTCCAGTAAAGGAGATCCACCAGGGAAACCACCCAACCCTTAAACCGAAACCGACGGGAGAGTATCCGGTATAGATCCAGGATCATTCCCATCAAGCAACCGGAACTCAGCATCAAACCCATCGTGATCCACTGGGTATAAAATGTCACCGGAACAACCTGCCAAAAAGACCTTTGGCTTTCTCAGTGTGGGATGATCCGTCATCCAGGTAACTCATCTCATCAAATTCACCCTGAATGGCTACTCTTCCCTGTTCCAGGTCTAAGGTTTGGATGTGCAGGTTTGTTCCCCGGACTCCCAGGTAACCGCATTCAGTCTGCAACAGGAATTCCTCGCTATCAAAACTTTCCACTCCAATCACCCCGGTAATATCCAAGGTGTTTCGATCCACCATCACCACCTCATGCTTAGCCGTTCCGGACAGAACCAATTCCTCCGTCATTGTACGTCCCCCCCCTTTGGTACATGTTATGACAGGGGACAAGGTTTAGAACTGTCCGGAAAGACCCTGTTGCAAATCCTGAGTTAAGACCCGGTATCATTGGTTTCATCCGCTTTTGTTTGTTCCAGCACCGTGTACAACTCGCCCGCTTCTGACTTCCGGGTGGTTTCCTTGAGGGACTCCACCCGGACACATAGGGTCCGGTTTCCAAAACGAATGGAAATCGTATCCCCCACAGCTACTGCTGTTCCGGCCTTTGAGGGGCGACCGTTAATCTGAACCCGACCCTGATCACACACTTCTTTGGCCAGTGTGCGACGTTTGACAAGCCGGGAAGCTTTTAAGAATTTATCCAGACGCATCGTTTACTTAACCGCCTCTTTCAACTTGCTTCCCGCTTTAAATGCGGGAACCGTAGATTCCGGAATTTCAATGACTGCACCTGTCTGTGGATTGCGACCACTGCGACTGGAACGCTTGCGGGTTTCAAAGGTGCCAAAACCGATCAGTTGAACCTTATCCCCTGAACTGAGGGCATTGGTCACTTCATCCAGAAATCCATTGATCACTTTCTCCACATCTTTCTTGGACAGATCACTTTTTTGGGCAATATTGTTGATTAGATCCTGTTTATTCATATAAACCCTCCTTCACAAAACCGTTGTTGGATATACTTTCTGGGCGAATTCATAAAATCCTTCTGCTATTCCATGATTTCCCCGCTACTTTTCTGATGGCTCTCCCCGTTTGACGTGGTTCCACCAACGCTCCAACTGTTCCCGCTCAAATGTTTCCAGCGGTTGGCCCAACTTTAGAGCTTCTTTTTCCATCGCCTGAAATCTCCGAAAAAATTTGCGGCAGGTTCCCAAAAGCGCCTGTTCCGGGTCTACATTATAGTAACGGGAGAGAGCAACAGCGGTAAAAAAGAGATCTCCCACTTCCTCTTCTTTTTCTTCTGAAGAAGCGGCGGCAAACAATTCATTCAGCTCCTCCTTCAACTGATGGTGGATCTCTTCTGGATTCCGCCAGCCAAAACCAGCTCTCGCCGCTTTTTTTTGCAGCTTCATTGCGCGCAGAAGCGCGGGGAAGGAATCCGGAATCCCCTCCAACATGGAACGGTTCTTTCCTTCCTCACTGGCTCGTTCCCGTTGTTTGATTTGTTCCCATTTTTCCTTGACTTCACTGGCATCTTCAGCTGAATCGTCAGCAAATACGTGCGGATGACGCCGAACCATCTTATCCGCCAGATTTCGCACCACATCCCGAATGGTAAAATCCCCTGTTTCAGAAGCGATTTGCGCATGAAGCAGAACCTGTAGCAACACATCTCCCAATTCATCCATCATACCTTCTCTGTCCTCTTGGGCAACCGCTTCCAGAAACTCATACGCTTCCTCCAGCAGATAAGGACGCAGGCTTTCATGGGTTTGTTTCCGATCCCAGGGACATCCACCTGGTGCCCGGAGCCTGGAAATAATCCCTTTCAGTGTTCCAAACTGACGGTGGAGTACTTCCGGATGGTTACTGGGAGGAACATAAACGGTACTCAGATTTCCAAACGCATCCTTTCGATCCAACTCAAAAAGCGGAATCTGAATCACCTGTTCCTGTCCGGCCACCCCTGCTGCCGTAACGATCGTAACCGGATAATCGTCCGGATACCACTCCATCAGGGATAATTTCACCTCAGATGCCACCATTCGGTCATACACCTGGGTAATCAACTGATGAACCTGTGGATTGAGCTGATCCTCTTTCAGATCTGTTCCATCAAGAAGCAAAAATCCATCGACCGGGTCTACACTCAAGCAGGCAAACACCGGATCCAAAAAGCTGGAGCCCCCTTGGATATCCACCGTCACTCCCTGGCTGGCTCCCTCTTGAAGCAGGATTTCCACTGTTTTCTCCGCCACCATGGGATGACCGGGAACCGCATATACCGGATGATGTCCTTCCTTTACCCGGTTGAGCAACTGATCTGCAATTTCCCGATATACAGCGGAAAATTGAGAGTGCCTTTCATAGATACCATCAAAAGAACGATAACGGATTCCTTCTTCCGCGATCCAGGAAACAACGGGATGTTCCTCGGTCCGAAACCACAGATCGTCTGACTCTCTTAACAGCCGGTATACTCCGAGGGAAAGGCTGTTCTCGTCACCGTACCCCAATCCGACTACTGTGATTTTTTTCCCCATCACCGGACACACTCCTTTTTGAAAATTCCACCAGTTGGGCGGTTGCCACCCGGCAAGGTCGGTTTCGTCATATCGTTATAGTGGTGAAGGGGAGATTTCCGTTTCCGCATCTCTTTCCTCCAGCAAGGAAGTGGAATGGGTCCGCTTCACCCCCTACGGCCCCAACCAGCGGACAAAATATCCGCTAAACGGTTGGGACCTCCATGGGTTCCGCTGGTCGGTCGGAAAAGGATGCTCCAACAGATATCCCCCTCTTATTCTCTCTCATTTTAATAAACGGAGTCTCTCCAGAATTGGAATCAAACGGGTTCCCACTTTCGGAACCCGCTCCAGCTCCTGACGCTGGATCACTTTCATAAGAAGAAGTGCACTGCTGTATACAATGCCTCCCATCAGAACTCCACTGATGGAAGCAACACTCATGGACAAACGGAGTCCCCAATCCTGCACCAGCCAGAGGACTCCCTGTACGGTCAACCAGACCGCCCCTCCCATCAGGAATACAGCACCGGCAAGAGGAAGTTTGGCGGAACCGAGACGAAAAAGAGAACCCATCCGCCGGCGAAGAGCCATTAAGTTGAGGGCCGCTGCCGCTCCATATCCGACAACAGTAGCGATGGCCGCTCCTTGGATGCCTAACGGAGGCACCAACAACCCGTTCCCAACCAATTTGACGGCAACACCTACCAATAGGTTGAATGCCGGGAGCACCACCTGTCCCAACCCCTGGAGAATCCCGGAAGAGGTTAATGCCAATGTGGAAAAGAGCGTCGTCATCGCCAAAATCGCCAAGGCATCCGACCCAGCCGCATCCCGATACAGCATCACATTCGTAGGTTGCGCAATCAGGAATAGACCAACGGAAGCCGGAAAGCCCATCAACAACGTCAAACGCAACGCCAACACGGAACGTTCCGCCGTTGTCCGTTCATCTCTGCGTACCTGGGCCTCTGCAATAGCCGGCACAATCGACAGAGATAAGGCTGTGGCAAAAAACGAAGCAAATTGGATCAGGGGCTGACCCCGATCATACACGCCTTTTCCTTCCACAGCTGCTTCCTGCGTGTAACCTCCCACTTCCAGGAGATTCGCCACCGTAAAGGAGTCGGCAAGAGAAAAAAGCGGTAAGACCAACGCTCCAAGAGAGATGGGAATCGACAAAACCACTAATTGCCGAACCAATATCCCAAGGGGTTTTGGTTCTGCGGATTGAAGAGGCACACCCGCCTTTTGTACAGATAATTCTTGTTTACGAATGCGTCTCCAATAAAAGAGCAAAACAAAAAGACCTGCCACCGCACCGGTAAAAGCTCCGAACACTGCACCGGCACCTGCATAAATTACCCCAGCACCCGTCGTCATAAACCACCATGCCAATACCAAAATGGTAATGACACGAATTCCCTGCTCCATCACCTGTGAAACGGCTGTAGGAGTCATATTTTGATAACCCTGAAAATAACCGCGAATCGCCGACATCACAGGGACCACCAACAGAGCGAAGGAAACGGAACGGATCGGCAAGGTCAGCAGTTGCCGACTTCCCATCCAGGATGCCAATACAGGAGCACATCCATACAGAATGACAAACAAAAGAATTCCTGCAGCGGACAGAATTCCCGCCGCAATCCGAAACACTCTCCGAGCCCCCAGCTCATTTCCTTGGGCTAACTGTTCTGAAACCAGTTTGGAAACCGCAATGGGAAAGCCGGCAGTAGCAATGGTAAGCAGGGTGCTGTACAAAGGATACACCTGTTGGTAAACGAACATTCCTGTATTACCGGTGATGTTCTGGTAGGGGATTTTATATACCGCTCCCAACAATTTTGTGATAAAAGCGGCCACCCCCAAGATGGCGGCTCCTTTCATAAATGACTGTTTCCCCGGCGAGACCATGTCGATCCCCTTTCCTTTTATAACACATGATAGCCAGCGTCAGACGAGGGAGGGGTGCTTTTTACCCTCTCGCAAGTCTGACAATTTTGGGTAGAATTACTTTAGCTCGTTGAAAACTGAAGATATAGGGTTATTACAGGAAATCGGTCTGTCGTGTAAAATCTTCAACCATCCGGCTCTCCGAAGTTGCAAAACCAAGCTAAAGTAGGAGTGCAAGGTTTTCACCGTGGGGCCCACGGGTTAACTGGTCGTTGGACTGGTGTTCACAGGAATGCGTTTACACATGGGGGAGCGGTCAAAATACATCATCCAGTATACACGTCCCGCAACAAATTGTATATTTGGGACGAAAGAAAGCAGGCATTTTGCCTGCTTTCTTTTCCCATCGGGAAGAATCGCTTTTCTTGAAAATCAATGCTCCATCTGTTTTCCCAGAAAGGCAGCGGCAGTACTGGCCATCTTCATCTCCAGCTCTCCCATTTTCCTGTCTTCCTCCTTGGAAAGGAGAATGACCGCCCCGACAGGGTCACCTCCGGCATTAATCGGAACAATGATATAGGATTCATAGGACTCCGGCATGTCACGAATCAATTCCACCCGTGCAGGAGATATCTCCTGATACGGCTTCCGTTGTTCCATACAGTTTTCTACAATTTCGCCCACCGGTTTATCCTGATATTCTTTTTTTGACGCTCCGGCGACGGAAATGACCGAATCCCGATCACAGATCAGGGTGATATGTTGAAGGCTTTCAAAAATGGCATCTGCATAGTCCTTAGAAAAATCGCTTAACTCCCCGATCGGAGAATATTTTTTCAGTATGACTTCTCCATCACGATCCACAAAAATCTCCAACGGGTCCCCTTCCCGAATGCGAAGCGTGCGTCGAATCTCTTTGGGAATGACAACCCGTCCAAGATCATCAATACGACGTACAATACCGGTTGCTTTCATGGATATGGCAGCCTCACTTTCACGATAATTTTTCCGAATCAGGCCGATTCTCTTTCTCTTCCCTGTGTTTACCATGAGGTACGCTCCTAGTATTCATCCTTTTCCAGTTTATTATTCGATTCCCTGAACCAATAAAAAAATGACAGGATTTTACACCCTGTCAATAAACTGTTTATTTATCTTTTTCTTCCTTCTTATCCTTGTCCAATCCAGGAATATCCAGTTTCTTGACCTTAACCTCTTCCTTGATAAACTCCTGATACAGATTCTGAACCTCTTGACGTTTCATTTGTTCCTTCACCTTGTCAAAAGGTTGCTTTTTGCGTTCATTCACCTTCATCACATGGTATCCAAACTGGGTTTTAACTGGATCACTGATCTTGTTTAAATCCAGCTTCTTGGCCGCTTTTCCAAATTCGGGAGCCCATTGATCCGGTGTTCCCTCCACTTTGCCATCTTTGTCCTTGGAACCGGGATCATCGGAATATTTTTCGGCAACCTTGGAGAACGTTTCTCCATCCTCCAGCTTCTTCTTTACTTTCTCCGCCAATTTTTTCGCTTCTTTATCCGAACGCTTCTTCTTTTTACCTTCCGGATCCTCTTGCGTGGAGATCAATACATGCTGAAGCTTGATGGTGTAAAAGTCATCCGACTTCTTATACTTCTCTCTCAGATCTTTCTCCTTCACTTGCTCTTCAAAGTAAGCCGAAACCTTATTGTTGTCAATCAGGAAACTTCTCAGATGCGCCTTGGTCACTCCATTTTCCTTCAAGACGCTTTCCATATCCTTTTTCTTCTTTTTGTCCTCATTCTGCGCACTCATCTGTTTAATCTGTTTCTCTATCTGTTTCAGGGATTTATCTGCTTCTTTTTCAAATTCTTCTTTATCCTTCACCCGCTTGACGATCATCTTTTCCGCTATATATTGCTTGGCAATCTCCTTTTTGGCTTCCGGGGTATTCACCAGAGCTGCCATTTGCGGTTGGAAAAAGCGGAAAATATTCAGATAAAGGTTAAGTTCCCCTTCGGTTACTTTGCCACCTTTATACTCGGCCACCACTTTCTTACTGTCTGTAGGAAGCGGCTTGGATTGTCCCATGGAGTCCGTCGCATCCTGTTCATTTTTCTCGTCTTCGCCGGAACCGCAACCGGCAATCACCATAGAAACTGCCAGAAGGACACTGAGTGCCATCAGCAGTCGCTTATTCATTGGCCGCATTTTGAACTGCTCCTTTCGTTTTGGGAACCGACTCATATTGTATCAAAAACTCTTCGACCATTTCCAGTCCTTTCCCTGCCGGAACCCCCTTTAACCGAAACGTCACCCCGATCCGTTCCCCTGAGGACAGGCGAATCCGGCCAGGAAAATTTTGTGCGATCCGGAACAATCGCTGACCATCCACCACTTGGTTTTGGTCCGGGTGAAAGCGAAGATGGATCTCAAGACCTTCCTGTTTAATCTCTTCAATTCCGTAGTGAATGGCATAGGCCCGAAAGCGTGCCAGACGAAGCAGATTTCGCACAGGTTGAGGTAGGTCACCAAAGCGATCTTCAATTTCCTCTTCCAAATCCTGCGCTTCTTCCAAGGTTCGAACCGCACGGATTTTTTTATAAATCTCGATTTTCTGTTTCTCATCCTGGATGGTTTCCGCAGGAATATAGGCATCTGTATTCAGCTCGATGACAGGGTCCGGTCGGGCTTCCTCTTTTGTTTCTCCCTGCTGTTCAGCAATCGCTTCTTTCAGCATTTGCGTATACAATTCAAAACCAACCGAAGCGATGTGACCATGTTGTTCTGCTCCAAGGAGATTGCCCGCTCCCCGGATGGCCAAATCCCTCATGGCAATTTTAAAACCGGACCCCAATTCTGTAAACTCTTTAATCGCCTGAAGACGTTTTTCCGCCGCCTCAGATAACACTTTATCCCGTTGGTATGTGAAATAGGCATAAGCGATACGATTGGAACGACCCACCCGCCCCCGAAGCTGATACAATTGTGAAAGACCCATCCTATCTGCGTTATAAATAATCAGGGTGTTCACATTGGGAATATCCACTCCGGTTTCTATAATGGTGGTGCTTACCAGGACATCATACTCTCCATCCAAAAAGTCCAGCATCACTTTCTCCAGCTCTGTCTCCGCCATCTTTCCATGAGCGACAGCAATTCGGGCATCCGGTACCATCATGCGAATTTGCTCAGCCATTTTATCAATATTATAAACCTGGTTGTACAGAAAGTAGACTTGCCCCCCGCGCGCCATCTCCCTTTCAATGGCTTCCCGCACCAGGGCTGCGGAATACTCCAGCACATACGTTTGAACCGGAAAGCGGTTTTCCGGAGGTGTCTCAATGACGGATAGATCCCGGACTCCCATCATGGACATGTGAAGTGTACGGGGAATAGGCGTAGCCGTCAATGTCAGGACATCTACATTGCTTTTCATCTGTTTGATCTTTTCTTTGTGCTTCACACCAAAGCGCTGTTCCTCATCAACAATCAACAAACCGAGGTCTTTAAATTGCACATCCTTGGAAAGCAGGCGATGGGTTCCAATCACAATATCAACGGTTCCTTCCTTGACCCCTTTGATCGCTTCCCGTTGTTCCTTGCGGGTACGGAAACGGGAAAGGACCCGGATTTCCACTGGAAAGTCCGCAAAACGCTCCCGGAACGTTTCATAATGTTGCTGGGCCAAAATGGTAGTAGGGACCAAAACCGCCACTTGCTTCCCATCCATTGTCGCTTTAAAAGCGGCCCGAATGGCCACCTCTGTCTTTCCATAACCGACATCCCCGCACAAGAGACGGTCCATCGGCTGTACTTTTTCCATATCTTTTTTAATTTCTTCAATCGAACGGACTTGGTCGGGTGTCTCTTCATAGGGAAAGAAGGCCTCAAACTCCCGCTGATAAGGAGTATCTTTGGAAAAAGAATATCCTTGGGCCGCCTGACGCTTGGCATACAGATCAATCAAGTCCGAGGCAATATCTTCCACAGAAGAGCGGACTTTGTTTTTGACTTTGCTCCATTCGTTTCCGCCGAGACTGTAAACTTTGGGCTTTTTCTCCTCACTGCCCAAGTATTTTTGAATTTGGTCAATTTGCTCAATTGGAACATAGAGCTTGTCATTTCCGGCATACTGAACCAACAGATAATCCTTATGGGTTCCCCCCACTTCCAATGTCTCCGTGCCGGTATATCTGCCAATTCCATGATTGACATGAACGACATAATCACCGGGCTTCAGTTCCTGATAATCTTTGATCTTTTCGGCATGGTCCATTTTTGCGGTACGCCGAACCCGTCGCCGTTTCTGGGTAAAGACCTCACCTTCTGTTACAACCGCCAAACGGGTGCCGCCCATTTCAAAGCCACCAGCTAAGGAAGAAATCTGAATCACCGGTCTGCCAGGTGGTAAAGGGCTCTCTTTTTTTGCCCGAACCACATCCATTCCATAATCATTCAAGACACGTTCCAGCCGTTCTGCCCGTTCCTCTGTACTGGCCAGAAACAGAACCCGATAGTCGGACTTGGTCCAACGTTCCCATTCCGATTTCATCACATGCATTTGCCCATGGAATTGCTGCATTCCACGGCAGATGAACTGAACAATATTCTGGGGCTGTCCACCAGGCGTTTGTCGCATAAACAAGGATAGATAAATCCTTTGATGATCCAGTCGGGAAAATAATTCATCATAAGAGTAGGACAGCTTCAATTGAGGAAGATACTCCCCCTGACTGAGAAGAGCGGTCTGCCATTCCCCTTCCTCACTTTCCATCTGCCGGGCGGATTCCTGGATTCTCGCCGGTTCGTCCACCACCCAAACCGTGTCGTCCGGCAGGTAATCCAAGATACTTTGGCAATCGGAATACATTCGGGTGATATATTTGTAAATTCCGGTAAAATAGGAACCGGATTTCAATTGGTCCACTTCCCATGAGATTTTTTCCATTAATTTTTTACGCGTATCGGGATCTTTCACCTGGGTCAAACGCTCTTCCAGAAGTTTTGCCACTTCATTTCCCGCTTGAACCATGATTTCCGATTCTGCAAAAAGCTCTCTGGCCGGTGGAATCTCTACCTCTTTCATCTTGTCCTGAGACCTTTGATCCGAGACGGAAAAGGAACGAATGGAGTCCACTTCTTCATCAAACCATTCAATACGGACAGGATTCTGAAAAGTGACAGGATAGATATCCAGAATCCCGCCCCGCAGGCTAAACTCGCCGGGCTTTTCCACCATATCCACCCGCTCATATCCCACCTTGACCAAATGCTGAATCAAGGGTTCCATGGGATACTCTTGTCCAAATTTCAATGTTCGGTGATTTCCCGCGATGACATGGGCTGGAGGCAACAGTTTTCGCAAGCCGGCAAAAGGAACGACAAAAACGCCTTTAAATCCTTTGGAAAGGCGGGAAAGGGCATAAATACGATCGCCCAACGTTTCGTGTCCATCCAGGGCAATTTCTGTCGCCACCAATTCGTTGGCAGGATAGAGCATCACCCGATCTTTGGGCAACAATTCATACAAATCTTCCACTGCCTTTTGTGCCTGGTTAAGATTGTGGGTGACCACCAAAACCGAACGATCTGTCTCCTGATGCAATGATGCCACATATGTCATGCGAGCCGATCCTGTCAATCCAGCAACCAATTGTTCCTTTAAACCACGCTGAAGCGAAGCCACAGTTGACTGAAACTCATTATCCCTGCGAAATAATTGGATCAGGGTTTCCAAACGTCTCATCCTCCCCTCCGCGGAGACCAGATTCACTCCGGCACCCCATTCGGAAACATTATTCTTTGCTTATTCAAATAGTTGGGATGGATTTTTCCCCACCACTTTGTATCAATAACGAAAACGGTGTAGGGCATACAAAAAGAAGCCTCAGCTTGACAGCTAAGGCTGTATCCGTTTATCCCGCCAAACCGTCACTGCCCAAAGACGGGTGTCAAGCTTTTCGCTCCCATCCTAAAATAAGCAGCCTTTCTTATTGAAACGGACGGGACAACAGGGACAGCTCCGGATTTCTGTTCAACATCTCCTGGCACGTTTCACAAACCACTCGAACGGTTGTTTGACCGCTCGGATCATAGGATATTATATCTTTCCGTTCCTTTGGGGTCAACCAATGAAATCCCAATTGCAATTCTGTAACTTCTTCATTATCAATTGTCCCAATCATGGTATCACAATACCGGCAGAGATATTTTACAGCCATTTTATGCCTCCTGCCATGAAGATATTCCCCTATAGTATCTCCATTGGCAGGTTGCTTCCATACATCCCGCTGGGTTATCGATTAAATTGATTCATCACTTCCTCAAAAGGATGCTCCATCCAGGCTTTCACGGCTTCCACAGAACTTTCAAGAGCATCTGCAATCAAAGGTTCTTCTTCGTCCGTAAATCGGGACAGAACATAGTCGGGAACCGTCATCGGCGGAGTCGGCCGCCCAATCCCCAGTTTTATCCGTTTCCATTGATTGGTACCAAGGTGATCAATGATGGATTGAACCCCCCGGTGCCCTCCGGAACTCCCTTTCAACCTGAGACGAACCCGGCCAGGAGGAAGATCCAGATCATCGTAGATCACCAAAAGTTGATCCAGACCGCATTTTAACCAATCCATCGCGGGACGGACGGATTCCCCGGACAGATTCATATAAGTTTCCGGTTTCATTAAAACAACCTTTTCTCCCCGGATGTGCCCTTCTCCTACCTGAGCGTTCCATTTCTCCTTTTGTATAGGAATTCCCCATTCCTCACCCAACTGATCCAGTACCCAGAATCCGATATTATGCCTGGTATGGGCATATTTAAGCCCTGGATTGCCCAGGCCGACGATCACTTTCATTTCAGTCCTCCTCGTAAACACAGGGAAAGCGCAACGGAACCGTTGCGCCCTCCTCCTTTGATCAACCAGGACTTATGATTCAGTCCCATCTATTTCATCGGGGGATTCATCCTGTTTCTCTGCGGGTTCATCCTGACCTTCATTCGCTTCCTCTCCTTCTTCAACAGCGGTTTCTTCCCTTGTTGGCGGAAGCACCGAGGCCACTGTTTCTTCAGGATCGGACAGAAGCTCCATCCGATCAGGAATATTCAGCTGATGAACCATCATGGAATCACCAATATCAAGATGGCTGATATCTCCTTCAATCCGATCCGGAATTTCACCGGGAAGGCAACGGATCTGTACGGTTCGCAGCTGCTCATTTAAAATGCCGCCTTCTTTTACCCCCTTGGGCTCTCCGTTCAGTTCAATCGTAACCTCAGCATCGACGGGTTCATTCATTTGAATTTCTTTAAAATCAATGTGGAGAATTCTGTCCTTGATCCGGTCCTTCTGCAATTCCTTAATCATGACCTTGCGGGATTTTCCATCGGGAAACTGAAGCTCATACACTGCGGATGTGCCTTCCTGATGCAACACCCGTATCATTTCGCTGCTTTCCAAATGAATTAACTCGTTACCCATTTCTTTCCCATAAACGACAGCCGGAACACGACCCTTGCGCCGCAAGCCGGTAAGAATGGAGCGCGGTCGTTTTTCTCGCTTTTCGACTGCTAATTTGGTCATGAACGGTTCCTCCTTCGCATGATAGAAGTACACATAAGACCCAGAAATGGACATTCAATAGTCTATGCATTCCCTATTCACACAAAGGTTAAACATAACCGCTTTTGATCAATCAAACAATTTACTTACAGACCGTTCATTATGGACACGGATAATTGCCTCCCCAATCAGGGAAGCCACCGACAAGACACGGATTTTATCCAGCTTTTTTTCTTCAGAAAGCGGGAGGGTATTGGTAACAATCATCTCCTTGATGCTGGAATCCCGAATTCGGTCAATCGCCGGCCCGGAAAAGACCGGATGGGTACAGCAAGCATATACTTCCTTGGCCCCGTAATCCAACAGAGCATTGGCAGCCAACGTAATGGTGCCCGCCGTATCAATAATATCATCAATGATGATACACCGTTTTCCTTTCACTTTCCCCACGATATTCATCACTTCAGCCACATTGGGTTCCGGGCGACGTTTATCGATAATCGCGATCGGGCTTTCCAAGCGCTCTGCCAGTTTCCGTGACCGAATTACTCCGCCGTGATCCGGGGAAACCACCACCACATCACTCAGTTTCTTTTTTTGGAAATAATCGCCCAAAATAGGTACACCCAGAAGGTGATCGACTGGAATATCAAAGAAGCCCTGGATCTGGGTGGCATGAAGATCCATGGTGATCACCCGGTCTGCTCCTGCTGTCTCAATCAGGTTTGCCACCAGTTTGGCCGTAATCGGATCCCTGGCTCTCGTTTTTCTGTCTTGCCGTGCATACCCATAATAGGGGATGACCACATTGATCGTACGGGCAGAAGCCCGTTTCAATGCATCCACCATCACCAATAGCTCCATCAAATTCTGATTGACGGGATGACAGGTGGACTGAATCACATACACGTCCGAACCCCGAACACTCTCATTGAGCCGGACATGAATCTCACCGTCGCTAAATCTGCCGACAACGGCGTCTCCCAAGGGAACCCCGATATGCTCCGCGATTTCTTGGGCCAATTGTGGATTGGAATTACAACTGAAAACATGCAATCTCCTTTGTGTTTCCGTGGTCATCTTCCCTAAACCCTCCAGATTTTATTAAATGATCTCATTAAAGAAGACAATTCCTCTTGTGTCTGTCACAAGCTCAATCTTTCTTTCGAAGCTTATCGGCATAATCCGGTTTATTGGTCTGCCGTTGGCGGGCGATCGCCAAGGAATTTTCTGGTACATCCTCCGTTACGGTAGAGCCGGCTGCCACATAAGCTCCTTTTCCGATGGTCACTGGTGCCACCATGTTCACATTGCACCCGACAAAAGCTCCATCTTCAATCACCGTCTGATGCTTTTTCTGTCCATCATAGTTTACCGTTACCGCACCACAGCCGATATTGACATTCTGTCCCACTTCGGAATCCCCAATGTAACCCAGATGTGAGACTTTACTCCCTTGTCCCAAAGTAGATTTTTTCACATCGACAAAGCAACCCACCTTGCTGTTTTCTCCAAGGGAAGAACCGGGGCGTACATAGGCGTAGGGACCCACTTTGGCAGTACGGCTCACTGTGCTGCCCTCCAGAACGGAATACCGAATCTCTGCCCCATCTTCTACATGCATATCTGTCAGATCGGCAGATGGCCCGATCATACAATCCGCTCCAATCCGGGTCGTCCCTTTCAATATGGTCCCCGGATAAATGATGGTATCCATTCCGATTTCAACATCGGCTTCAATATAAGTGTGATCCGGATCAATCAAGGTAACCCCATTCATCATGTGCCGATGTAAAATGCGACGGCGCATTTCCCTTTCCGCTTCAGCCAGTTGAACCCGGTTATTGATACCCTGGGCCTCACATGGGTCATCCACAATCTTGGCACCGATTCGATTACCTTCCGACTTCAGAATGGAAAGGACATCTGGCAGGTAATATTCCCCCTGGGCATTATCATTGTTCACCCTTGTAAGCGCCTTCCACAAAAGCCGATTGTCAAAACAAAATGTCCCGGTGTTCACTTCACGGATGGTACGTTCTTCCTCAGAAGCATCCTTATGTTCCACCACCCGATCAACGGTTCCATCTTCATTTCGGATCACCCGTCCGTATCCTGTCGGATCGGAAAGTACAGCCGTCAAAACTGTGGCAGCGGCATCAGACTCTTTGTGAGTTCTGACGAGTTCTTCCAACGTCTCTTTTGTAAAGAGAGGATGGTCCCCGTTCAGTACAAGCGTCACCCCATCCTGGTCAGACAGGATGTCCTGCGCCTGCATCACCGCATGTGCCGTTCCCAGTTGCTCTTCCTGCCGGGCGAAGGTGACCCGTTCACTCAGATGATTTTCTACAGCTTCTGCGTTATGCCCGACAATGACCACTCTTTTTTCTGTCCCCATCTCAATCAAAGGATCGATGATATAATCGATCACCGCTTTTCCGCAGACCGGGTGCAACACTTTGTGCACCTTTGATTTCATGCGCGTTCCTTTTCCCGCAGCCAACACGACGGCATACAATTTTTCCATCTGAGAGAAGCCCCCTCGTCATTCCTTGCAAAACTCCACATCTGACTATATCCCAAAGGATGGATCAATGCAAGATTGGCAAAGTGAAAGACTGAAATTCCATAAAAGGGATGATTTGGAATGAATTCAAGAGAAAAAGGGCCTTTAACGGGCCCTTCTGTTGCATTTCATGTGGGACGTTCTTCGATTGCCATCCGCTTCATTCTGAGGGCTGTTTTTATGATACATTCCCTCCAACCGCTGAATTTATCTCCTCTTCTCCGGATCGATGATACTCCTCCAAAACAGCCATCTCAATCTTTTCCCTGGAGTCAGGAGATATGGGATGGGCAATATCCCGAAACTCCCCATCCGGTCTCCGTTTACTGGGCATGGCAACAAACATCCCATTGTTTCCGTCAATCACACGGATATCATGAACTACAAATTCCCCATCGATCGTAATTGAAGCGATCGCCCGCATTCTGCCTTCACGACAAACCCGGCGCAGTCGAACGTCCGTCACTTCCAAACTTTTCACCACCCATTTCCAGAGATGATGTATTTCAACATATTCCACAAGGATGGTGAATTTCCTTCAAGGTTCCTGCCATAAATTTGGATTTTTTCATGGTTTAACCGATGACTGCCACCGCTTCGATTTCAATCAAAACATCTTTGGGCAGGCGGGATACTTCCACACAGGAACGGGCAGGTTGATACGCATCAAAGAACTCCGCGTAGACTTGGTTTACGGTTTGAAAGTCGTTCATATCTTTGATAAATACCGTTGTTTTAATCACCTGGTCCAATCCGCTTCCTGCTGCTTCCAATACTTCTTTCAAATTATTGAGCACCTGCCGCGCCTGCTCTTCAATCCCGCCTTCAACCAAATAACCATCCGGGTTCAATGGAATCTGACCGGAAGTATAAACAAACGAACCTTGTCGAACAGCTTGGGAATAGGGACCAATCGCTTGAGGCGCTTTATCGGTTTGCACTTTATCCATTTTGGAAACCTCCCCGATCCAATATGTTTCCCGGTACCACTTGGATCTTCCTTTTTTCTGCATCTACCTCGGTCACCGTTGTCAGAGAAATATAATGTTGCACAAGCCGATCTTCAACCAACGCGTCTGCCATCACCCCGACACCAACGACCTCAGCACGAAATTCATGAAGCAGATCCACCATCCCGCGAATGGTTCCTCCGGCTTTCATAAAATCATCGATAATCAGGGCTCTTGCCCCTTCTTTCAGACTGCGACGGGACAGGGAGAGGCTACCCAGACGTTTGCTTGAGCCAGAAACCGTGTTGATGGTCACCACGGAGCCTTCCGTAATCCGACTGTCACGTCTGACAATGGCCACCGGCACTCCAAGATGTGAAGCAGTGGCATAAGCGAGTGGAATTCCCTTGGTTTCCACCGTTACAACAGCATCCACCCCATCGTTGGAAAAAACGGATGCCAGCGTGTGCCCCATCTTTCTGACAATCGTTGTATCTCCCAACAGGTCCGATAAATACAGGTATCCACCTGGCAGAATGCGACCAGGGTCCGCCAATTGCTGACAAAGATGATGGATCAAATGCTGGGTAGCCAAACGGTTCATCCCTGGAATATAGCGAACACCCCCGGCAGCACCGGGGACGGTTTCCAGCTTCCCCCATCCTTCATTTTGAAATACATCATGGATAATGGCGAGATCCTCACTGACAGAGGATTTGGCCGCTTGATACCGCTCTGAAAAAAAACCGAGGGAGAACAAACGATGAGGATGTTGTATAAATTCCCATGTCATCTGAACCAGACGTGAACTGCGTTTCCACTTCTTCATAATACCCTCCGGCAAATCCGAATGTTATTAAAAAAATATAGCATTTTGTACGGATTTAATCAAGAGAAGGCTCTTCCAACCCTCCAAGCATCCGGACGGTATACACCTGACGACAAAAGCCGCGCAGTCCATTCATCACTCTTTTTGCCGTGTTTTCATGTTCCACCAATCCAAAAACGGTCGGACCACTGCCAGACATCAATACACCCGGAGCACCAAACGCTTTCATTCTCTCTTTCAGGTGTCGAACCTTGGGATATTGTTTCAGGGTAACACTTTCCAGGACATTGGAAAGTTCCTGGCAGATTCCCGAAAAGTCCCGCTTCTCCAAGGCTTCCTGCATGTTGTTTAACTGCGGACGGCTTGTCACTTGATCCAATCGAAATGCATTAAATACTTCCGCTGTAGAAATTCCGTGAGGCGGTTTTACCAAAACCACCCAACATGGCGGTGGAGAAGGCAACGGAGTCAGTTTTTCCCCTCTTCCCCGCGCAATCGCCGTCCCCCCATACACACAGAAAGGAACATCTGAACCCAGTTTCAGTCCCAGCTCTGCCAGTTCTTCCACTGTCAGGCCCAAATCCCACATCCGGTTCAGACCCTTCAGCGTCGCAGCAGCATCGCTGCTCCCTCCTGCCAATCCTGCCGCTACAGGAATCTCTTTGTTGATCTTAATATGGACCCCTTTTTTTATATTGAAGCGTTCTTTGATTAAAGCGGCCGCCCGATAAGCAAGGTTTCGGCTGTCAAAGGGAACAAACCCCGACGTACTCTCTAAACCGATTCCTTCTCTCTTCTCCGTTAAATCAATCCGATCAGCCAAGTCAATGGTTGTCATCACCATTTCCAATTCATGATATCCGTCATCCCGTTTATGTAAGACATCCAACGTTAAATTGATCTTCGCCGGAGCTTTTACAGAGATATCCATCTATTTCGCCCCCCTTTCTGTCTCCGATTCAGACTGTATCAAGTCTCAGAAAGAAGCGAAAAGCTGGCTTTTTTATTGTAACACTTGCCACTGTGCCGTGAAAGCAAATAAAACGGACGGGGAAATCTCCCCGCCCATTGTCCCCTGCAGTTGGCTGATATTATCCCATTTCTTCCAATGGAATCACTTCGAAACGTTTCAAAGGGTTATCGGTCTGCCATACGCTCTTCGGCGAGCTGAATCGCCCGCTTCACCATATTCCCTGCATCACGGGCCTTGATTCCGCCCCAACCTTCGCGTTGAACCACGTCATAAAAACCCAGTTCCTTGGCCAACTCGACCTTTAAATCCTCCGACATGACACCCCGTCGTGCCAATTGATCCATCCCCTTTACTCACCAACCACAGGGGTCTTTCTTAGTATGAGCCAAACTGTGGGTTACAGACCAAGCAATGACTTCCTGCTCTCCTCAGAGTTCATCAAAGCCGTTTTCATCGGAGACTTTCGTGTACTGACGGGACTTTCCTTCAAAAAAGTCCTGTTTTCCCCGGTTGACATCCTGATAGGCAATAATCCAGCGCATTGGATTTTTCTTGTACCCTTCAAAAGGCGGTTCTGCTCCAAGTTCACGGGCCCGTTTATTGGCCATAAACCGGATGTAATCCCGAAGCTGCTCCGGCTCAATCCCATCAAAATGATTACCGAGAATATAGTGTCCCCACCGGGTCTCTAACTCTGCTGCTTTGTGAAAAGCATCTGTAACAAACTGCCGGTTTTTTTCCGTATTTAACTCCGGATACTCCATCAGCAACTCCCGGTAGATTTGGACAAAAAGTCGAACATGGAGTTGTTCATCCCGGTTGATGTAGTTAATCATCGTTGAAGTGGCCACCATTTTCTGATTCCGGGCAAGGTTATAGAAAAACGCAAATCCAGAATAGAAGTTGAGACCTTCCAAAATAACATCATAAACTATGGAATGAAGGAATGTTTCAGGGGTGGGATTATCCACAAAGGCTTCGTACCCCTTCACAATAAACTCATTTCGTTCCCGAAGAACGGAATCGTGTTTCCAGTACTCAAAGATCTCATCCTGTTCCCCCTTGGGAACAAGGGAAGACAGAACATAAGAGTAGGACTGGTTGTGTACCACTTCCTGAAAAGCCAGCACAGCCATCAGCGCGGACAGGCTGGAATCTGTAAGATAGTCGGACACTTTGGACGAATAATCCGTTTGAATGGAATCCAGAAACGCCAACAGGCCGATAATTCGCTTAAAAGCAAATTGTTCTTCTTCGGAAAGCTTCGGCCATTGCTTGATATCATCCGCCATATTGATCTCAAAAGGCGTCCAAAAGTTTGCCAGCATATTTTTATACAGGGGATAGGCCCATGGGAAACGGCAGTCATCCCAATTCAGCACATTGGAGGAACGGCCGTTGATAATCCCTGTGCTGGCATTTGGTGCAGTAATATCATACAGTTTCCGTTTATTCATCGTATTCATCGGTTCCCCGTTACGAAAAACTTACAAAACCCTACAAAGAGAGTTCATGTTTTCTTCCTGTTTCATCGTGTCCCGCTTCGGCACTTAACTCCCTACAACGGTTTGTTTAACACTCCACAGGCGTAAATTCCCGTGTAACCCACGGTACATATTAGCGTTGTCTTGTTGATGACGTTACGCTCATGAACGCTTTGCTTGGTTCTCGCACTGGAAACCCCTCACGGTTCTACCCGATGATTACGCCACTTTCGCAACGTATGGGCATGACATCCAGGCATAAAAACTATTCGCTTTCCGTAACGGTTTTCCCCTCCTTTCTATCTTAGACTATCAATAGCAAAGAGACTTTTTTACATACTTTTGTCAACTGTTACTAGCCCTCCTTAACTGGAGCAACTGTCACAATCCACATACTCCGAAGAAGTGGAGCGCATATAATATGTGGTTTTCAACCTGAGTTTCCAGGCAGAAAGATGCAGATCCAAAAGGTCTCTGGCCTTGATATCATGTCGTACGTAGAGGTTTAAGGACTGGGATTGATCCAGATGCGTTTGACGGGCCGCCGCCTGCTTCAGAGTCCATTGTTGGTCAATGTCATAGGCCGATTTATAATACCACACGGTCTCAGGCGACAGATCCGGAGCGGTAACGGGAATTTTATAGTTTTTCTTCTCTTCACTGAATTCCTTGGCAAAAACCGGATCAACTGAAGCGGTACTTCCAGCAATCACGGATGTGCTTCCATTGGGAGCCACCGCCATCAGCCACCCGTTTCTCATCCCATACTTCTGAACTTCCTGGGCGAGTTCCTTCCATTCCTGGCTTTGGTATCCCCGACGTTCAAAATAGGTTCCACTTTGCCATTCACTTTCTTGGAACAGGGGATAGGCTCCTTTTTCCCGCGCCAACTCCATCGATGCCTGAATCGTGAGAAATGCGATCTCGCTGTATAATTCATCCGCATAGCGAACTGCTTCTTCCGACTCCCATTGAATCTTTTGTTTGGCAAGAAGATGATGCCATCCAAACGTCCCCAACCCAATTCCGCGATATTTTTGGTTGGTCATCTGGGCTTGTGGCACTTCTATCGTATTCAGATCAATCACATTATCCAACATCCGCACCTGAACGGGAATCAGCCGATGTAACACACCCTCCGGAACCGCCTTGCCAAGATTGATGGAAGAAAGGTTACATACCACAAAATCACCAGGCTGTTTGGTAATCACAATTTTTCCATCTTCTGTCCGTTCCTCTATCACGGTAGTGGGACTCATATTCTGCATAATCTCCGTGCACAGATTGGAGGAGTAAATCATCCCGGCGTGTTTATTCGGATTCATCCGATTAACCTCATCACGGTAAAACATATAGGGAGTCCCTGTTTCCAGCTGGGAAATCATAATCCGCTTCATGATTTCAATCGCTGGCATACATACTTTGTCAATTTCCGGATGCTGAACACATGCCTCATATTTCTCACGGAAAGAACCGTTTCCTTTTTCTTCATCGTAAAAGTCCTCCAAGGACCATCCCATCACTCGGCGCACCTCGTGAGGATCGAACAAATACCAGTCTTCCCGTTTTTCCACCGCTTCCATAAAGCGATCGGGGATACAGACCCCTGTAAAAATATCGTGCGTTCGGAGCCGTTCATCTCCGTTGTTCAGTTTTGCATCGAGGAAGGACAGAATATCTTTGTGCCAGATATCCAGATAAACCGCGATCGAACCTTTACGTTGACCCAACTGGTCCACACTGACAGCCGTATTGTTCAACTGTTTCATCCAAGGGAGGACACCGGAACTGATGCCTTTGTATCCTTTGATATCACTGCCTCGTGCCCGGATTTTTCCCAGATAGACTCCCAGACCTCCTCCGCCTTTGGACAGGGTCGCCACATCGGTGTTACTGTCGTAAATTCCCCGCAGGCTGTCATCCACCGTGTCAATAAAGCAAGAGGAGAGTTGTCCAATCGCTTTTCCGGCATTGGACAAGGTAGGAGTCGCCACCGTCATATACAGGTTGGAAAGGGCCCAATAAGCTTCTTTTACCCATAGCATCCGATGTTCCCTTTTTTCTTCAGACATCAGCGTCATGGCAATGACTAAAAAGCGCTCCTGGGGAAGCTCAAACAGCTCTCCGTTGTGATTGCGGGCCAGATACCGATCTGCCAACGTCCGCAATCCGGCATATGTAAACAGATGATCACGCTCAGGATCAATCAGATTGCCTAATGATTCAATCTCCTCTTTGCTATAGGCATCCAGCAACAGAGAAGAGTAAACTCCCTGTTCCGTCAATGTTTGAATCAGCTCGTAAAAGGAGCCGTATCTCTGCTCCAGGGGATAAGAACGATGATGGGCCGCTTCTCTGTACAGGAGGCAAAGATAGATCCGGGATGCGACAAAAGTCCAGTCGGGCTCTTCTCCAGAAATATTCTCAAGAGCGTCCAGGATCATCCGATTGGCGATTCGCTCCACGCTTTCCCCTTCTCGAAGCGAACGAAGTTGCTTTTGAATGTACTCTTTTGAATGAATTCGAGGGAATTCTCCCGTCACCTGATATAAGAACTGCTCCAGAGAATCCTTATCACTGGAAATATCCATTTGCCGTTCAAACAAATCCATCGTCATTCTTTTTCGCCGCCTTTTCTTCAAGAATTTCCCTTCCTGATCTTCATTTAAATCAGAAAGGAACAGATCCATCCATAAAAAAACCTCCGTTTCCCAGGGTGGAGAAAAGCTTCAATAGGATCAGAACATCCATCAGCAAACGAATTCATGTGGCGCTCTCATCCCGTCCCCCAGGGACCGGAAACATTATGGATTTGACAGGCAGGTTTGCTGGCTCATGCTTCCTTGACTGGTTTTTCCTCTTTCTAAGCCCAGCCATTTATCACAATACTTCTAGGATGCGTCTGGTCATTTTGTCGGTCCCGCAAAAATGGTTTGCTTCCCTTTTTTCCGACCCAACCAGTATAAGCGAAACTGTGCGAAACGGTCCAACCTTACGTAGACTGCGTCAGATGGTCTGGTTGGTGCTTTAAAAGAGAATCGCTCGGTTACTCTCAAGTGATCAGACATTCTCCAAAAGAGCCCGCTATGCGCAATGGCCATTCGGTGAGGGAATCGCTCCCGTTTTTCACCGGATTAACTTTTTCATTGTAAAGGCACCTGAAATCCTTAAAATACAATATATTGTGTTTGGATAAGCAGTTCACTTCAAGATGTATGTTACTATCATACAAGGCAACCGGTTTTTTTGCAAATAAAAAATCCGATCCACAAGGGGTCGGATCCAAGGCAATCGGGATCACTCCCGTTATTTATTGAACATCTCTTACATATTTGACGGGAACTTGTCCCTCATCTTGGTACACAGTTAATTCAACGGTCTCCGTCAGTATATCAGCATAGCTGTAAGAGACCCGTTCAAAGGAGTGCTGGTCTTCATCCAGTTTGACGATGAATACGGAGGGGTAGGTTTCCTCCAGAACTCCGTTTCGCTCAATGGTTTTGCGACGTCCGCTGTTGGCTTTTAACCGGATTTTCTTTCCGATGTAGCCATCCAAGGTACGTTTTATTTCAGACAACGCATTTCTACCCATTTCACTCGACCACCTCACTCGTTGACTATTGTAACACAGTGAGGTTATTTTGTCAAAAGTGCATTATAGCAAGGGTACAAGCTTTGTGTCAACGGTTTTTAACGAAATGACAATATCGATAAAAAATCGACAGGATTCTCCAAATGTAATATTCCACTTATTTCGTAAACCGATCCGCTACAGCACTCGCTGCATATGCATCCGGTTTAATTTTGGCCGTGTATCCGACCGCAGTCACCCAACCCACCACTTCCTGAATCAGCTTTCGGGTTTCTCCCTGACGTCCCACATCCAAATGTATTTCTACTGGCAGCTCCAAAGAAGCCCCAAGGAAGCCTTTCTCCTTCAGTCGCTCCATCAGGTTCAAGCTGTATTCTGTCTCCTTATAGATCCGATACCGAAGGTCCATAAGCGGGCGACTTCGCTTTTTGGAATAATAAAATAGAGCACCTTTGCCTACCCGATGCAGAATGATTGCCGTGACAAACAGTGTTCCCTTATGACTGGTTTGGGAATCCGTCCCAATCACCATTTTGTATACTGCGTTACGGTCGTTTTCAATATACGCATAAATCTCGGATATCATCCGGTCAAGACTTATGCGCCCTTTTCGTGGATGGTAGAATTGCAACCTCATTCCCCTCCGAGGTTTCCGGACATCCTTCCCGGGTTGTTTTCTATACTATATGAGATCCCGCATCACTTCATCCAAATGGTTGGTCAACTGAGCAAACTCCTCTATGGACAAGGTTTCTCCCCGACGCTTGGGATCGATTCCAGCTTCTCCAATCCAGCGAACAAGGTCTTCTTTTCTCTTTCCTGCGAAGAGCCCGGCTGCCAAAGCATTTGCTAATGTTTTCCTCCTTTGGCCAAAGGCAGCACGAACCACCCTAAAAAACAATCGTTCATTTTGAACGGATACAGCCGGTTGCTGACGAACGTTTAAACGAATCACCGCAGAATCCACCTGGGGACGGGGAACAAAGACGTTGGCCGGTACACGTGATACCCACTCTGCTTCCGTATAATACTGAGTCGTGACGGTGAGAGAACCATATGCTTTTCCCACCGGTTTCGCGGTTAATCGTTCGGCCACTTCTTTCTGGATCATCACCACGATCCGACTGAGGGGGAGTTTGTCTTCCAACAGCCGCATTAAAATTGGAGAAGTGACATAATACGGGAGATTGGCAACAACATTCACAGAAGAACAATCATGAAACTTCTCATGAATCAGTTGGACCAGATCTAGTTCCAAGGCATCCCCATGTATAATATCCACATGAGCGTCATCCGCAAAGAGTTCTTTAAGGACGGGGATCAGTCGGCTGTCCATCTCGATGGCAACCACTTTTTTCGCTTCCTTTGCCAACCTTTCCGTCAGAGCACCGATGCCTGGTCCAATTTCAATCACTCCGACCTCTGGACCCAATTCGGCAGCATGGAGCATCCTGTCCAGTACATGTTGATCTGTCAAAAAATGCTGACCCAGACTTTTTTTCAGCCGGATTCCGTTCTCCGCCAGTAACTGCCGGGTTCTTCCTGTAATCCACCCTTCAGTCATCGGTGTCATCCTTTCTCATTCTTAACAACACTTCTTCAAATTCTTCCTCTGTGATGCGAAGAAGGTGAAGTCTTCGGAAAAATTGCTTGGCATTGGCATATCCAATTCCCAATATGTTTGCCGCTTCTTCCCTTCTGAACCGTGAACCTGGTCCTCCTGCCATCCCTGCGTCCAGATAACGTTCCCAAGTGACCCCGTCTTCAAAAGAGGCTCCTTCTTCCCACCGTGCATTCTGCAACGCTGAAACAATCTCCTTCGGAGAAACATGTTCGACACCTAGTCCTCTTTTCCCCACGGCTTTATCCCTGGGAACAAATGCATGTTTACAACCGGGAACGGCCCGTGAGAGAATTCGTCGAATCCGCTCACCCGCTCCGTCAGGGTCCGTAAGGATAATCACCCCCCGTGACTGCTGGGCCCGCTTCACCTGAGCGATGACCTCCGGACCCACAGCTGATCCTCTTGTTTCTATTGTATCAGCTTGAACCGCTCTGCGGAGTGCTTCCGTATCCTTTTGACCCTCTACCACAACCACTTCTTTCACGCTTTTCTTTTCGATGATGTCCACCCTTTTCCATAACAAAATGGGTGAGGAACAGATCCGGCGGTGCTTGACAAAATACCAATGGAGCATCACACCGACCGCCGGATTCATGAAACCCTCACCGTCCTGTCCTGCCCAAACTGCCTAGGACCATTGATGCGGCAAATTGGAGAAAAAGGGGGGTCTTCGCCATCCTACCCAGCGTATTCTCTACCCCATACATGCCTCATCAAATCCTGCACAAGCTACCTTTTTATTTTATCACAAGGGATATCCCCTTCATGCCATCCCGATCCGGAACAGGCGACAGGCGTTCTCATATGTACGTTGTGCAATTTCTTCCAATGAAACCCCGCGCAGTTCCGCGATGGCTTCTGCCACCAGCCGGACATATCCCGATTCATTGCGTTTTCCCCGATAGGGATGCGGAGCTAAATAGGGGCAATCGGTCTCCACCAATAAGCGGTCCAAAGGAACGCGTTTGGCAATCTCTTTTGGAAGCTGGGCGTTTTTAAAGGTGACCGGTCCACCCAATCCAATCATAAAGTTCATTTTTAAACACTGTTCTGCGGTATCCCAATCCCCACCGAAACAGTGCATCACTCCACCAATTTCTTCCGCCTTTTCTTCCCGAAGAATACGGATCACATCCTGATCCGCTTTTCGGTTATGAATGATAATCGGCATATTTAACTCGCGTGCCAAACGGATTTGCTGGCGAAAGAGATTCTCCTGAATCCTTTTGGGAGATTTGTCCCAATGATAATCTAATCCCATCTCTCCAATGGCAACCACCTTGGGGTGATCTGCCAAAGATTCAATCCAGTCCAAATCCTCAGGCTGACAATCAATCGCATCAACGGGATGCCAACCCACGGCGGCATAGATCCAATCATACGTTTCCGCCAACTCCAATGTGGCTGTAATCGTCTCCCGGTTGAAACCAACATTGAGAATGCGACTGACCCCCATTTCCTCATGGGCGCGTTGAATCACTTCGGCCCGGTCCTTCGCAAATTGTTCATCATTTAAATGAGCATGGCTGTCAAATAACATATTTCCCCTCCTGTATCCTCTGTAAAATAGGTTGTGACCATGTTTGATTCAGGAGACCGGACTCACGCGTTTTATTCAAACAAAATCTTAAATTCGTTCAGGGGAAGAAGATTGACATCCGCCCGGCCCACGACCTCCGAGATCGGTATGGGACCGATCTCCCTGCTGTCTGTACTGTTCCCCCGATTATCTCCCAATACAAACAAGTGTCCTTCTGGCACAACCTTTTCCTGCATGGTTTTCTTCGTCAGAGTCCCTTGGTAGGATTTTTTATTCGTATACGATTCTTTCAGCAGTTTGCCGTTTCGAAACACTTTGCCTTCTTTTAAAGCGATCCGATCCCCTGGCTTTCCGATCACCCGCTTGATAAAATCTCGGTTTTCAGCGGTGTGAAAAACAATAATATCCCCATAATCCGGTTCGGAAATATCATAAATCAACCGATTGACAATTAAAAGCTCTTTGCCTTTAAATGTTGGATACATCGAGCTTCCATGGACTTCATAGGGAGCAAAAAGAAACGTTTTAATGATGAGGATAATGGATGCTGCAACCAGAATGGATACCATCCATTCACTGATAACACGCTTCACTTGTTTCCTCAATCAAACCCCTCCAAACCATCTTTTTTCATGACACATTTCTCCTCCCCAGCGTCCAATCCCTGCCACCTATGAGTTCTGTCCAAAAATAACAAGGCCCCCTGTGATGGGGGCGGATATGGCCATCATTTTACGCGTGTTCCATTGGGAATCTCTCCGGATACAGTGGAAAGAACCAACCGTTTCCCCTCGTTGGCCGCCAGGATCATTCCCTGGGACAACTCTCCACGCAGCTTGATCGGCTTTAGATTGGCAACCAACAATACCTTTTTCCCCAACAGATCCTGAGGGAGATAATGCTTGGCAATCCCGGAGACCACCTGCCGTTTTTCAAATCCGAGATCCAAACGAAGCTTTAAGAGACGGTCCGCTCCTTTCACTTTTTCCGCTTCCAGAATCTCAGCCACTCGAAGATCCACTTTGGAGAAGTCATCGATGGCAATCTCTTCTTCAAGATCCTTTGCCGATTCTTCTTCCTGTGGCTGTTTTTCCTGATCGGCAGATTCCACGGGCGTCCCACCCATCATAGAAACAATCGCTTTCGCCTCCTCTTCCACATCCAGGCGGGGAAACAGCGGCTTCCCTTTTTGGATGGAAGTGCCTGCGGGATAGGAACCGAAATGGTATAAACTGTCCCAGGAAGTGGCTTCTCCCTCAGAAAGGCCCAAACATTTCCACATACGGGCCGGGGTTTCCACCAAAAACGGCTGAATGAGAATGCTGACCATGCGCAGACTTTCCACAACATGATACAGTACGGAACCCAACCGATCTTTTTGATCGGGATTTTTGGCCAACTCCCAAGGCATCGTCTCTTCCAGATAACGATTGGTTCCGCGTACCAGTTCCCAAATGGAACCTAGCGCCACAGAAAATTGCAGCTGATCCATGGCTTTCTCCACCTTTTGCACAGTGGAGTGAGCCAATTGTTTCAATTTCTCATCCGCTTCAATCGTCTGATCCAAGCGCTCTGGCACCACACCTTCGGCATATTTTTTCACCATCGTCAGTGTCCGGTGCAACAGGTTCCCCAGATCATTGGCCAAGTCTGCATTAGCCCGCTCAATAAATCCTTCCGGGGTAAACACTCCATCATAGCCGAAGGGTACTTCTCTCAACAGATAGTAGCGAAGTACATCCAACCCGTAACGCTCAATTAGGGGGACAGGGTCTACCACATTCCCTTTGGATTTGGACATTTTCCCACCTTTCACTTGAAAAAAGCCATGACCAAACACCTTTTTGGGAAGTGGCAAATCCAATGCCATCAATATAATCGGCCAAATCACCGTATGGAAACGGACGATATCTTTTCCCACCAAATGAACATCGGCAGGCCAGTATGTTTGGTATTTGGAGTCATCCTCTGTTCCATAACCGAGAGCGGAAATATAGTTGGTTAAAGCATCGATCCAGACATACATCACATGTTTTGGATTTCCCGGAACCGGAATCCCCCAGTCAAAGGTGGTACGGGATACGGCCAGGTCCTCCAATCCCGGTTTAATGAAGTTCTCGATCATTTCGTTTTTCCGGGACTCCGGCTGGATAAAATCAGGATTTTCTTCATAAACCTTCAACAGACGGTCCGCATATTTCCCCAGACGGAAAAAGTAGGACTCCTCACGTACTTTTTCCACTGAACGGGCGCAATCCGGACAATTCCCCTCGGATAACTGACGCTCCGTCCAAAATGTCTCGCACGGGGTACAATACCACCCTTCATACTCATCCAGATAGATATCCCCTTGATCAAGCAGTCGCTGAAATAGCTTTTGCGCAACTTTTTTATGCCGATCCTGTGTCGTTCGGATAAAATCATCATAGGAAATATCGAGCTTTTTCCATAACTCCTGAATGCCTTGAACGACTCCATCCACAAACGGCTGTGGTTCGGTTCCTTCTTCCTTGGCCCGACGCTCAATCTTTTGCCCATGCTCATCCGTTCCGGTCAAATACATTACATTATATCCCTGCAAACGTTTAAAACGGGCCATTGCGTCTCCCGCTACGGTTGTATAGGCATGGCCAATATGCAATTTGTCATTGGGATAATAAATCGGCGTTGTAATGTAGAAGGAAGGTTTGGTCATGAATCATCGCTCCTCATCTGAAAACTAAAAAAACCTTCACCCAATCATGGGGCGAAAGGTTCTCCTCACGCGGTACCACCCAATTTCAGTGTCTCTTAAAAGACACCCTCTTTCAACATCATACTCGCCCGTTAACGCCGGTATACGCCCTTCCCTACACACCTATGAAGGCTTCAGGACGGGTTCTCGGAGGCCATGTTCACCCTTTGCGCCCATACCGGCTTTCACCTGCCCCGGCTCTCTGTCATGGGCTCGCCAGGTTACTCTTCCCCGTCATCAAATCACGAGGGATTTTCTTTTCATTCATTATAGACAAAACGCTTTGTTTTGATCAAGGAAATGAAAGAAATCCAACCATATCGCTCATCCACCGGAACGGACACGATCATAGCGGGTGGTAAAAGGGGATTCCTCCTTTATGATCTTACCCTCTGCCACCCAACGGTCCAATTCCTGTTTTAAACGGTCCACATCCCAATCCAAGCCACATTCCCGTTTTATACAACCAACCATATCCAAGAGATCGGTATCAAAAAGAGGCAGGCGCTGATCGATGAGCTGAAGAACACGTTCATCTCTTTCTGCCTTAAATCGTTTCAACTCATCAAACGGATTGGAAACATGGGGGCTGTGTGTATAAGAGGCACGAATCCGGACAAGGACGGTTCGCCCGAATATTGCCGAGGAAATAAATGTATCGCCTGAGCGAAGGTAGGGAAGACGTTTTCCCTCTTCCGCAGTTAAATCGGTTTCCTCCCGCAAAGTGGCAATATCCGTTCCACGAACCGTTCGAAAGACACATTTGGTATTTAACTGGGCGGTAATCGTTTCATCCAACAAGGTGGGGCGCTGGGTAGCCAAAATCAGAAAGGAGCCGTATTTTCTTCCTTCCTGAGCGATCTCCTTTAAAATCCGTTTAGGCGGGGACTCCACTCCTTTGGGAGCAAAATTGTGGGCTTCATCCGTCACCGTGATAAAAGGAGGGAAAAATGTCCCTTCTTCCCCATTCATCCGTGCATCCTGATAATCTCTTCGTTTCCGGTATAAAGCTCCTATCACATAAGTGGAAAAAACCTGCAACACCCAGGAGGCTCCCTGAACAACTACCAGACGACCTTGTTCCAATCCCTGTTCAATCGGAACAATGTCCTGTTGAAATAATCCCGCCTTGTCCAAGCGGCTCAGCCTCCATTGAACCCCTTTGACAGAGGCGAGCGGAAGGGTTCCATACTGCTGATGCAGATCCATCAAGTCCTTAATCCGCTGTACATCTGTCGGTGTGAGATCCTCCTCTTTGAGTCGTCGCTTCAGTCCCTGCGCTCCCTCTTCAATCGCCTGAGCCACATTGTTCAATCGGTCGCTGAAAGACGGATAGGAGTCCCGCCGTCGATGCAACGATTGAATGACATTGACCATTGATTCCGAGAGGTTTCCCCCAGCCGCTCCAATCAAGTCGATCACATCCCTTGTGGACAGATCGGAAAAGCGAATTCCCACCTCCTTTCCCACCTGAACGGATAACCATCGATCCTCAAAAGAAATGGCCTCTTGCGCCAACTCCTGATTTTTCTGTCCAAACTGCATCTCAAAATGGGGATCAAACACCAGGGTGGGAATGGAAAGCTTCATCAATTCCTCAAGCATCACGCGTAGACCGAACGATTTTCCCGAACCGGACCCCCCAAAAACCCCAATATGAGGATATTGATGCATGGCCTGAATATCAAAAAGAAAAGGCACACCCCGTTGCGGAAGGATTTCCCCTTCCTCCAACAAATGCAATCGTTCCTTGAGATCCGTATCCACCGACTCCCCCAGGGACTCCGTTCCCCGAATTTCTCCCAGGATCAATCCTTCTTCCGGGGTGGTCTTCACCAACAGATGCCGAACCTCTTCAAACTGTGGACAACGGACTTCGCATCCCGTTCTGACCGGATGCGGAGCTTCGGAAAACAAGCGCATCTTGGCGACATTCACTTCGTCCGATCCAATATCATAACCAATCTGCTCCAACGATCGAATCACTTCCGTATCCACCATCGATTTGTCCAGACCCATGGGGATCAAACGGTTGTATGAAAGGGTCTCCACCACTTCTCCCTTCGGATTTCCAAGAACGGAGTCTTCAATCACTAAAATCTCGTTTATTCGAAATTTCCGATCTTTGGATGCTACATACACTTCCTGTTGTGTGGTCACACCCACTATTTGCATATCAAATCTCCTCCACTCTGGACTGATGTTACAACACCCGGTCGCTTCGTTTGGGAACCAACAGACGATGACGCAGATCCGGGTCAATATGTTGTTCCACCAAAGCCGCCACCATCGAGTCTGTCACTCGAACCTCCCGATCCACAATATCCAACCACAGAGGAATCCCCCTCCCCTGAACGGGAGTTAGGCTGTATATGAGACGAATCAGTTCTTCCTTTGCTTCGGACTGACTCTCCAATCCATCTACACCGACCGGTTGTGGATTCCGGGAAGGACATAGCACCGCCTTCCACAGGCCTGTTCCAACCGGGTCCATCTGTGACGAAAAGTAAACTTCCCCTGGTTTCATCGTTCCAAACAGAATATCTCTGTCCGAGTAGTGATCCCGTTCGGGAAACAGACTCCGTGCCAACCCCTTGGTTCCGATCTCTTCGGAAACCCCTGCTAAAAGGACATTTGACTGTTCTGCTTCCTGAACCAACCGTTCCCAAGCCTGAGCTTGATCAATTCGAAAGTGAAGGAGTGATCCATCCATTAACACCACGCGAGGCTTCCAACGGCGGACCGCTTCCAGAGCCACCTGAATCTCCAACCCAGCGAGGATTCGCCCCCGATTTTTCGCTTCCCGTGCCAACACTCCATCTTCAGAATCCATTTCCCTGTCCAAAAGCGGGGTATAGAGATCCGCAGCCCAATGTTCTTCTCCCTGTGTACTTTTAGCCAAAGCCTGAAAAATGGAAAGAATATGTGGATCTGCACCCGGAGTGGAGTTTACCGATCCATCCACTCCCACCAAGCAACGCCCATTCAGCCATTCCTTCATTTCTTCCCCTTTCCATTTCTGGAGAGGAAGAATCGATCCGATGGATTCCAACCGCTTGCGAATACTGGATGTATGAAACACCTCATTGGAATAAGCATTTCTGAGATCCCGATTCGCTTCTTCCAGCTTTTGTTTTAACTCTTCCGATACGGGAAGCAATGCATCTCCCTCCCTTCTGTCTCAATCAGACAACCATTTCTTTCTAAGTGTACAAGAAAAAAATCCTTCCGGCACCCCGATTCGAAAAGAGAGCCATGATTGGTCTGGAATCCTTGGATTTGTTTTCTCAGACGAAGTGATGTTAAAAAATCTCCTTATGTTTATACAAACAGTGTTATTGACTGTTATGGGAATCGTTGGTATGATGTTTTTAAGCTGTCATTGTCGAAATTTGACGGCTTGGAGACCAAGACTAAAAAACAGATAAAAAAATTGAGAGGGGATATTCGCAATGCTCAAATCTACCGGAATTGTTCGCAAAGTTGATGAATTGGGTCGTGTGGTCATTCCGATTGAACTTCGTCGCACCCTGGGAATTGGAGAAAAGGACGCTCTTGAAATTTATGTCGACGGGGAACGAATTGTGCTGAAAAAGTACGAACCTGCTTGCATCTTCACCGGCGAAGTGGATGAAACTGTACGTTACAAAAGCAAAGTCGTCAGCAAAAAATGCATTGAAGAAATGTATCAACTGTTGAAGGAAGAAGAAGGCGTCAAGGCTTAAGACTTTGGAATGCAGGCAGTTATAAACACATATAAATTGGCCTAACTTTCAAATATTATCTGTATTTATGCCTCAAGGACCTCTTTGACAGAGGTCCTTTTCGTCATGGAAGCTTTTTAAGAGCGGTATATTTTATCACATCTCATTTCGATGATAATCATTGTAAACCTCCCGTTTGGGAAGGTCACGCTCTTCTGCTGTAATCCTAATCGCTTCTTTTTTCGTTTTTCCACGATTTATATGCCAATTCACATGCTCACTCAATGTAAGGGATTCCCACCAGGATTCCACTGACTCGCTTTCCTCTTTTTCATGTAAAGAAGCTCCTTCCACCACCACTGTCAGCTCCCCTTTGAGCGCATCCTTTTCAATCTGTTGAATACACTCAGACACCGTTCCTCTCAGCCATTCTTCATGTTTTTTCGTCATCTCTCTGGCAATCGATATCCTTCGATCCCCCATGACGTGTAAAACATCCTTTAACATGGCACGGATTCGATGAGGTGCCTCATAACAGACCAACGTGGCAGGAGTCTTTTCCCACTGTTTTAACGCTTTGATCCGTTTCTTTTGATTTCGGGGGAGAAAGCCAAGAAACAGAAAAGGCTGCACAGGGAAGCCTGAAACCACCACGGCACTCAGTGCTGCATTGGGTCCAGGTACAGGGATCACGGGAATTTCCATATGGATCGCTTCTTTGATCAGCTCCTCTCCCGGATCAGAAATTCCTGGCATCCCTGCATCACTTACCAAGGCAATGTGTTCTCCCTTTTGCAACCTTTCTATCAAACTGGGGAGGCGGGAAAATCGATTATGCTCATGATAGCTGATCACGGACACCGAGATCTCCAAATGAGAAAGCAACTTTCGCGTATGCCGGGTGTCCTCACAAGCCACCAAATCCACTGATCCCAGTATTTCCTTTGCACGCTCACTGATATCTCCTAAATTTCCAATGGGTGTCCCCACAATGTATAAAACCCCTTCATTGCATTCAAAACTCTTTTGACGTTTCATCCGCCTTTCTCCTTCCGATTAACGCCATTTTTCGTTTTCGATCCATTTGCTTAATTTCCCGTTCCCTGGAAAGTGCCTGGGATTTATTGAGTCCTTCCTCGGTCCATCTCAGGACAAACGGTCCGCGCCCTCTCGTATATTTGGCTCCAGTCCCATCCTGATGTTGCTTCATTCTCCTGGAAAGGTTGTTTGTAATCCCTGTATACAGCGTTCCGTCACTGCATTCCAAAATATATACGGTATAATTGTTGTTTTCCATCTTTCCCATCCAATCCGTCCGCTTAACGGTTTTAAACTGAAAAATAAAGTGCCGGATCTCCGGCACTTTATTTTTCCTCCTGGGATGTTTTACTCAAAAACGAGAGACAAAACAGACAGTCTTCATTGCTGCGCAAATTGCCATAGTGCACATTGCAGATGTGGAAACCTTCATGATAGAGTCGAGCCAGGTTGTCATGTCCTTCTCCAGCTTTATCACCGGGGTCCGGATCATCCGATTGTTCTCTGGAGTTTTGTTGCTCCAGCAGTTGCTCCTTCAGCGCTTCATTTTCCAAAACCAGACGGGTATTCTCTTCCAGCATCTGTACGATTTGCTCTTTCAGTCCACCTAATTCTTTATACAATTCCCCGATTTTATCATCGATCTGGGTCATCCGGGATAAAATGGCCTGTTTGTCCAAGCCCCCCACCTCAAATCACCCGCTGTCTCTTCAGGATCACCCAAGGCTTTCCCGTAGGTTTAGACCTGGGCCTTGACAACTTCCGCCGGATGCTCCACGGTCTGCCCTGATTCGGACAGTTCCACCTGTACCCGACGTTCCAAAAGATTGAGTACCACCACTCGACCATCCCCTTCGGGTGTGATCACTTTGGTACCCACATCCGGCATTTTTTTCTTGGCCTCTACATAGGTGTCATTTTCATATTTTAAACAACACATCAGTCTGCCACAAAGGCCTGAGATCTTCGCCGGATTGAGAGAAAGGTTCTGATCTTTCGCCATTTTGATGGAAACCGGTTCAAAATCACCGAGAAAGGATGAACAACAAAGGACACGACCACAAGGTCCAATGCCTCCCAACATCTTGGCCTCATCCCGAACCCCAATCTGGCGAAGCTCAATCCGGGTTCGAAATACGGAGGCCAGATCACGGACAAGTTCTCGAAAATCCACCCGGCCGTCAGCGGTAAAATAGAAGATGACCTTGTTCCGGTCAAAGGTGTATTCCCCATCCACCAATCTCATTTCCAGTTCATGGGATTTTATTTTTTCCTGACAAGTGGCCAGTGCCTCTTGTGCTAACCGCTGATTTTCCTTCACCTGCTTCACATCTTCAGATGTGGCGATCCGGATCACCTGTTTCAAGGGAAGAACCACTTCATCTTCCGTGACATAACGAATCCCGGTGACAACCGTTCCAAACTCAACTCCCCGAACCGTTTCCACAATAACCGGGTCATTTTTCCTGATTTCGAGGTTCCCGGGATCAAAATAGTATATTTTACCCGCTTGCCTGAAACGGACTCCTACGACTGACATCATGATTGAATCCCCCTTGCATGGCCAGTACCATTTGTTCCAGCACCGCCTGGGGTTGAACGGAACCAGCCAAAGCCTTCCGAGCCTGGATCACTTTATCCATCGCACTCATCAGGTTGGCCAAGGTCCACTGAGACGCCTGGCGCCGGAGGGAATCCTTCCATCCGGAAAAAACGTATTCTTCCTTGGTTGCCAATTTATAATGAAGAAGATCCCTCAGCCACAAAAGAGACAGATCCAATAACTGTTCTATCTCCTCCTGTTTTGACTCTCTTACCATCCATTTGGTTTGGATCTCAACCAAGGGGTCCGATTTTCCGGAAGCGATCTCCCCATTCCATTCTACCATTCGTTCACAAAGCGGGGCAAACTCGTCACATTCAGCCAACTGACGAGCCTCATCCACATTGGTGGCAAGATGGGAAACAATCCGGCTGATGTTTGGGTCCAATCCTTCTTGAATCAAGGTTTCTTCTATCCGGGTGGGATGAAGGGGAGAAAAATGTAAAATCTGACAGCGGGACCGAATGGTCGGCAATAGAGCGTGAGCCGTTTCCGTTAAAAGAATAGCGACCATGCGGGAAACAGGCTCTTCCAAAAATTTCAGCAGACTATTCGCCGCTTGCAGCGTCAGTTTCTCAGCATTTCGCAATATGACAACACGCGTTGTTCCTTCCGATGAAGTATACGAAAACCTTTGTTGCAATTCACGCACTTGCCCGATTTTTATGCTCTGTCCGTCAGGTTTTAAACGAACAATATCTGGATGATTATCATGGGAAATTCTACGGCAGGAACGGCAATCGTCGCAGGCCTCTCCCACATTTGTTTCACAATTGAGCGCTTTGGCCAGCTCAATGGCTGCTGTCTCTTTCCCTGTTCCATTTGGCCCGGTAAAACAGTATGCATGGGCTACCCGACCGATCTCTAATGCATTTTTCAACAGTTGAATGGTTCGTTTCTGCCCCTTTACTCGTTCAAAAGACATCTGCCAAATCCTCCGCGTTCAAAACTGTTCAAACCGATCAATGGGCAAGATAAAAACCGTGGCACCGCCCACTTCCACCTCCACAGGATATGGAACATACGAATCGGCATTTCCTCCCATGGAGGACATAGGAGCCATCATTTGCTTTCGGGATTGACAATTTTCCTTGACCAGCTTCAATACAGAATCCACCTGATCATCTCTGACTCCGATTAAGAATGTGGTATTGCCGGACTTTAAGAATCCCCCTGTACTGGCTAGCTTTGTTGCACGAATATTTTCCTTTACCAAAGCCTCAGACAGTCGATTGCTGTCTTTATCCTGCACAACCGCAATAATCATCTTCATCCCGTATGACCCTCCCCTATCGGAGATTAATAGCAAAACGTCTTTTTAAATCCTGAACCATTTGATTACACACTTGATCTGCAGATAATCTGGCATCAATCAGACAAAACCGGTCCGGTTCCTGATGTGCGAGGTGCAAAAAACCTTCACGAACCTGTCGGTGAAAGGTTTCCCCTTTCATTTCCATCCGATCCATATGGCCCCCCCGTCCTTTTAAACGCCTGTAACCCTCTTCCAGGGGCAGATCCAAAAGATAGGTTCGGTCGGGTATTAAGCCACCTGTAGCCATTTTGTTCACCTGAAGCACTTCGTCCAGATTTCCTGACGCTCCAAATGCCTGATAAACCAGACTGGAGTCTACATATCGGTCACATATTACTGTTATGCCTTTTTCCAGAGCGGGGTGAATCACCTGATTGACCAATTGGGCTCTGGAAGCGGCATATAGCAATATCTCGGTTCGGAGAGTCATTCCGGATATAGCGGGGTCAAGCAACAACTCCCGAATTCGATCCCCGATCATCGTTCCTCCCGGTTCTCTGGTCGTCAACACAGGAATATCACTGGCTTTAAAGCGCTGACTTAACTGTTTAAGCTGAGTAGACTTTCCGGCTCCTTCCGGTCCTTCCAGTGTAATAAACAACCCTTTCACAAAAGCTCCTCCAACATCGATTTGCTTTTTATTGTATCACGGACACCTTGGGGGGGAAACCACAGGTTAATCCGCGAACGCGTCCCCCGTGGTCAAGAACATGGCGAATCTGCGTCACCTTCTCTTGGGTAAACGTTTCTCCCGGTAATACAAGCGGAATTCCCGGTGGATAGGGAGTCACCATTGCAGCAGAAATTCTGTTTACTGCCTGATCCAGAGACACACGTTCATTTTCCTTCATCCTCAGTTGATCCAAAGAAATAGCACATTCACTCCACCAGGGATTTTCAGGAATGGAGATCGGTTGATTTTCTTCCATCGTTACCATCTCCCGATCCAATCGATAAAGAAGATCCGTCAAGCGATCCACATCATCCTGATTGGTTCCCACTGTCATGACAGCCAGTACTTTCTCATGATCCGCCATTTCCATAGAATGTTTCCGATCTTCCAGCCATTGCAACAGACGATAGCCGGAAATGGATTTCCGAGAACGAATACAAATTTTCAGCGGATCGCTTCCGGGAACCCAGTCCTCTGTCAACTGTTCCAAATTCCATATCTTTTTTCTCATTTGGGAAATCATTTCAATAATCCGCTGCAATTGAACTTTTCCCTCTTGGACCAAAAACCTTCGGGCAAGATCCAGTGAAGCCATTAAAGGATAGGAAGGACTGCTCGATTGAATTACTTTTAACCAATAGCTGATTTGTTCCCGATCCAATCGGTCTCCTTGCAAATGAAGCATGGAAGCCATCGTCATGGCCGGTAACATTTTATGTGTGGATTGAACCACTCCATCGGCATTCATCCTGAGCGCGCTTTTTGGCAGGGAAGGGTGAAAGCCAAAATGAGCTCCATGCGCTTCATCTACCATCAATGGCACTCCAAACCGTTGACAAACCATTGACAAATCGGATACAGGCTGTACCCTGCCAAAATAATCCGGACTGGTAATCAACACCCCTTTTGCTTCCGGATAACGGGACAGCATGTTCTCCAAGTCAGTAGCTTGAAGCTGCCCTCCCAACGGTTCATGACCTCTCCCGGATAGGAATACCGGTCGAACCCCTGCCAATATACACCCGTGAAATACGGATTGATGGGAACTACGGTGAACAATGAGCCGATCCCCTGCGCGGCAAGTACCGAGAATCAATGCTAAATTGCCGGCTGTACTCCCACCGACGAGAAAATGAGTCTGGTCTGCTCCAAAAGCCTCGGCAGCCAATGTTTGTGCATCAAGAATAGCACCCGAAGGATCATGTAAATCATCCAATTCTCCTACCTCCGTCAGATCGACAGACAGAATATCCTTAAACCACTTCCTCCCCTGAACATCAAAAGCTTGTCCTTGTTTATGACCTGGAACATGAAAATTCCCTTCCATCTCATTTTTATGATGAAGAAGGGCTTGAAACAAAGGAGCTTCTGTTTGATCTTTCATTTCTTTCTCCTCCCCCAAAAAATGAAGACGAGGACTGTCTACAGTCCCCGCTTCATCGGACTTTGTCCATGCGTCCAGAGATTTCTGAGACGTGTGACAAAGTACGGATATTTCTGATCTTTTACATCGGTTTTGACAATTTCCTGTTCACAGCTTTCACAGATAAACTCATCAAGTACCTCAATTCCGTCTTCTTGCCATTCATTGCATACGATACAGCGGATCCGATCATTTCTCTGCTGCAAGATCGACCCACCTCTTCATTTTTTTAGTCATTGTTCCCGGATTTGCCCTTGTTTATACCCAACAATTTTCACCATTGTCGTTTATGTACCATTTCAGTATACCACGGGAACCATCTGGGAAAAACAAAAAGGCTTCCGAATCAGAGTCTACTTGGACATCAATCAAGTAAGGGAAGGCGGGAATCCGAACCATGGCCAAAAATATAGCGGAATGGCTTTTACTCAGTTACGTTCCTTTTTTGGCACTGGTCAAGGGAATACTTTATTATATTCACTGCATTCGATAATGAAAACAAAAAAATAAATCCCATAAATGTAAATACAAATAAACAGCCACCCGGAATGGGTGGCTGTTGAATTGCCTGGCAACGTCCTACTCTCCCAGGGGCCTGCGCCCCAAGTACCATCGGCGCTGGAGGGCTTAACTTCCGTGTTCGGGATGGGAACGGGTG
>NZ_FXTI01000009.1 GCF_900182565.1 Melghirimyces algeriensis
TGTATCGAAGACCTCCAAGTAAAGCATATGGTGAAAAACCGCAAGTTAGCCAAATCGATCACGGATGCCTCGTGGTCGGAGTTTGTCGCTATGCTTACCTACAAGGCAGCCTGGCATGGAAGAAACGTGGTGAAAGTGGGGAAACAGTTCCCTTCTAGTCAGCTTTGCTCTTCCTGTGGCTACCGAAACAAGGATGTAAAGAACCTCCACCTTCGGGCATGGACATGCCCTACATGCGGCTCTCACCATGACCGAGACATCAATGCATCCAAAAACATCTTGCAAGAAGGACTTCGAGTACTTGCGGTCGGGCAGACCGTTTAAGCTTGGATATGATCCTATCAGTAGACGGGAGCTCCCAAGAATCCCCTGCCTTCAGGCATGGGGAGTGTCAATGCTACTCATTCTCCAATTGTGCTTACCTATCCTGATGCTAAAATATACACCTTTGATACATCCCCCATCTCTGAAACACAATATGAAGATACCTCTCACTTTTTTGTTACTAAACGGGTCATCAACGATCACAAGCAATTTATTAAAGAACTGTTGGATTAACGAAACCAACTCCGTCGTATATAAGGATCAGTCGTCTGTTATTTCGTATAGATTTTTACCTCCTTCGCCTTCAATGTAGCCTTGATACCGCCGTTTCTCACGATCACGTGATCAGACCCCATCCGGTTGTAAAGCTTGGTTTCGTCAGGAAGATTGTCTAGATTGGGAATGGTTCGTGTCTGATTGGACCAGGTGTTGTTAATCAGGACGACCACTTCATCTCCGTTCTTGGAACGCTGAAAAGCATAAAACCCGTCGTCCACCCATTTCTCCTGCTGGCTTCCATTCTTCAGAGCCGGGTGGTTGTTGCGAATATGGTTCAGTTTGGCGATATAACCGTACAACTCGTGGTCAGGGTTAAACACCATATCTTCACGGTTATATGGATCGTGACCTCCATTGAACCCCTGTTCCGTTCCCTGATACAACACCGGAATCCCACGAATGGTAAACTGAAACCCTAAAGCAGCTTTCAACTGTAACTCCTTACCCGATTGGTCACCAGATTTCCCTGAGGCCTCATGCAAAAACCGGGGAACGTCATGGTTATCAATAAAAACCCCGTTCAGGTGCTTGTTCCGGTAATGGCGATCCTGGTTAAACCGATCGCGAATGTGGTACATCGACTGGTTCTGTCCAAAAACATCCCGGATGGTATAGTACATTGGATAATCGAGGACACCGTCCAAGTGATGAGTATAGGGTCCCACGTAGGCGGGATCTCCGTGATAAACCTCTCCCAAGGTAAACGTGTCAGCCGCCACATTAAAATCATCCCAGAACCATTTGGGCACGTGTTTCACCGTATCTACCCGGAGTCCGTCCACCCCTGTGGTTTGAACCAACCATTGGATCCAATTTTTCAACTCCTCCTGAACAGCAGGATTTTCATGATTTAAGTCATCCAGTCCAAAAATATCTCCGTTTTCCAGCCACCATTGATCATTCCAATCCTGAACGTCCCCGTTATGATGGTACCAATCATACTGGTTAAAGGGAGCAGCGGCCATTCCATTATTGGGTAAAAAGTCACCGGTGTGGTTGGCTACCACGTCCAACATGACAGCGATCCCTTTGGAGTGGGCTGTGTTCACCAGCTCTTTCAATTTGTTCATATCTCCCAGATGTCCATCCACACTGTAAAAATCATAGGTCCAGTAACCATGATACGCTTCGTCACTCCTTTGCATGGTGACCGGGGTAATCCAAATGGCGCTAAATCCAAGGTTTTTAATGTAATCCAACCGATTGATAATCCCCTGAAAATCTCCTCCGTGATATTTCCGTGGGTCATTTTTGTCCGATGGGAAGCCACCAAAGTCATCGTTGGATGGGTCTCCATTTGAAAAACGGTCTGTCATAATGAAATAAATGCTCCTTGTTTCCCATTCATCATTTGAAAACGCTTGCACTGATGGTCCTGAAAAAGAAACGCTTAGTACACTCACCAACAACCATAAAAGTACTTGACTCCTTAAATATTTCACCATATTCTCCTCCCTTTTTAGGAAACCGTTTGCATCATTATATAACGGCTTATGACTTAATATTCTGATATATTTATGCTGCTTTTTGGCCGTACAGAAAAAAAGATGGAATCTTCTACGCAATAGGAGAGCATACACCCTGTGATCACTTCAACGAATCGTTTACAATGATCGAAGGGAAGGTTTATTGACAACCGTTTTTGACTTTAAAGCCACAACAATGAAGTCACTGGCAGATTTTAAAGGCAATGTTCTTTTCATCGTCAATACAGCTCTTAAACAATGAACCCCCCATTAGCTGAACAAATGAAGGAGAATGAAAATATGTCTGTTTCTTTCAGCCCAATGACCTCTGAGGATTTTTCTGTATTTATTGAACACTCTTCCCAAGCGTTTGCCAGAGAAAAGATCAACTCAGGAATCTGGAGCGAAGAAGAAGCGCTTGGCAAAGCGAAAGGTACATTTGATACATTGTTACCGGAAGGCTTGAATACCCAAGAACATCAACTGTTCTCGATCCTATACCGTTCATGAGGAGAAGATTGGATGGATATGGTACAAGCTGGTCAATAAACATCCCCATAAGGAAGCGTTTATCTATGATTTTCTCATTTTTGAAGATGCTCAGGGAAGAGGATGGGGTCAAAACGCACTGCAAGCGTTAGAGGAGCATGTAGGCAAACATGGAGTGAAAAAAATATCCCTTCATGTATTTGCTCATAATAAACGGGCGATCCATCTATATCAAAAGCTGAACTATCAAGCAACAAACATCTATATGTCCAAATGGTTGGGTTAGATGATCCAGATTTTCCTACCCTTTATAAATATCGACGCCATATTTTAAGATTCATAAAAAGCCTTGGATGGATTCCAAGGCTAGCAAAATGAAGTGGGGGGAGCCACAGCTCTCCCCCACTATTCCGCTCCTTCTCAACCACCTCTGGGTTGCGAACGAAGTTGCAGATATTCGTTGGCAGTTTTTCCATCTTTCAACCCACCAACAAATGCAAAAGAGCCAAAAGCCACGGCAATAACCATAACGGCGGCGAACCATTTACTCTTCTTCAAGAATATCACCTGCCCCTCGTTTTAGTTCCATTTGTGTCTCATACATTTTCAACAGGGAACGTTCGAATTCCTTCTGATCCCGGTCTTTATAACACTGGGAAAGGCGAAAATGGAGTTTCTTTTCTGCCGGTTTATAATGAAACTTTTGTGCAATTTGAAGAGCGCGTTCATAATACGGAATCGCTTCTTGTTTATTGTCCTGCTCTTTCCAGAAGTCCCCCATGACCCGTAGTGCATAGATCAATTTGGGAGCATCATCGTGTTTTTCCGCATTGGCAATCGCTTGTTGAAGCGATTCTTTTGCCTGATCCCATTTTTTCTGCTGCACGTTCAGTATTCCCAGCCAAACATAAGCATCTGTCAAAACCATTCCATTTTGAATCAAATGCTTAGAAGCCAACGCCGTATGAAAACACTGTTCCGCTCTTTCCCATCGACCTTTGGAAGTATACACACTTCCGAGGATTGTCCACATGTCAAACATGCAGGAGTAGTGCTTATTGATCCTGGCCAATTCCAAACCCTCTTCTGCGTAATGGATCGCTTCATCCATCATTCCCGTTTTTCGAAGGAGATCCACCCGTGTTGAATATAATGTTAAAACCGTTTCCATATCTTTGATCTCATCAATCTGATCCCAGACATCTTGGATGACTTTTAATCCTTCCACAACCCTTCCCAAACGTTCAAGGAATATAATTTTGTTTCTTAACAATGCATATTTGACATACCTGCGTTCACCCTCTTGGTCAAAGGCTTTTAACCCACTGTTCGCAAAGTCCAAAGCCTTATCCATATTATTCTGAAGATAACAACACAGACTTAATTCTAGAAAGGAAACCGCTTCCATATTTTCCTTGTCGTTATTCTGTTTACTTAAAACGATGGCAGAAGAAAAGCTTTTTTCGGCACGTTTCCATTTTTTCATCACTCTAAATGCCTTGCCTCGGATATATTGGACGAGTGCAGCATAGGGATGATGATCCTCAAGATCTATCTGATTTAATTGACTCACAGCATCTCTTGGTTTCTCAAGGTCAATCATCGCCTCAATGGAAGTTAAGCGAAATTTCAACTCCTTCAACTCTTCTTCCTGACCCATCAAAATCTCCGGAATTTGTTCCATACTTAAACCTAGCTTTTCCATGAGGTAGTAGACCTTGGAAGTATGAGCGTGAGCAACTCCCCGCTCAATATTACTGATTGTAGCGGTAGAGATTCCGTCATCCGCCAGATCTTCCAATCGAAGACCTTTTGTTTTTCTCACCCTGCGAATCGCTTCACCGATATCTTTTATTTTTAAGGCTTCCACAGTTAAACACTCCTTCAATTTCGGTGGTTAAACTTTATTTTATATGAAATAACTCCATGTGGAAACACCAACTTTCATACTATTTTAACTTTGTTTTTTTACCTATGAATAAGAAAAATCTATCTATATAGAGTTAAATCCATTTAATTGACAGTTTAGTGTTTAAATATACCATTTAAGCAAATAAAATAAAAAAATGTTACTGGAGGATATCTTTATGTTTACTTTCAGCATTCTTGCGATTCTATTTACCGGAAGCCTCTTCGTGTCAAACGTAGGTCATTTCATACAGGCTGTTTGTTCAAAAACAGAATGTGGATGTTCTTTATACCCCTTTTGACAAAATCGCTGGTCAGACAAGTGTGGAGTTTCATGAAGAAAAAGAGGAAAAAGAAGAAAAAAACATCATGACTAACTCTTTTCCCTTCTTACCATCAAGGGATCATGGAGAACAGATAATTAAGCCAAATGTGCAACCGGCCCCCCAAACGATGGAAGCCTCAACTTCGTAGATGCCCATAAAATCTCTGTAAGCGTTCGGACTCGATTTTGATGGATGATCTTTTTTCATCAACCCCCCGCCTTTTTGTTTTTCCACACATATAATCCTTATTTCCCCATATCAAAATGTACAACTTGCCTCAATAGCTTTCAATCTTCTCTTTACGATTCTGGACTCTGACTCTTTCACTATATCCTCTAATCATCGATTAAAATAAGGATATTCCCTCCCTATTTCAATCAAGATTCTGTCAGTAAGTTTCATAATGCAATACTTGAAAACGGTATACTTTCATCTTATCTCAGAAATCCTCTTCTCTTTTAAAAGTGATCGGGTCATTCCCGACACGGATCTGTTATACTTATAGGGATGCGATCATGTAAAGGTGATTCTGGAGGTTGGAGTGATAAAGATGAAAACGATTGCTGTCTTTTGTGGGTCCAGTTCCGGTTCCAATCCAGCCTATCTGGAAGGGGCAAAAAAGCTTGGGGAGGCTTTGGCGGAGCGGGAGCTCACCTTGGTCTATGGTGGTGCGAGCGTGGGACTGATGGGGGCAGTCGCCGACAGTGTCCTTGAAAACGGAGGAAAGGTGATTGGTGTCATTCCCCAATCGCTGGTTGATAAAGAGATTGCGCACGCTTCGTTAACCGATCTTTATATTGTAAACTCCATGCACGAACGAAAGGCCAAAATGTCTGAGCTCTCCGATGGGTTTATCGCCATGCCTGGAGGCAGTGGGACATTGGAGGAGTTCTTTGAAGTGTTTACCTGGGCTCAACTGGGTTATCACCAAAAGCCCTGCGGGTTACTGAACATTCATGATTACTATACTCCACTTCTAGATCTGCTTACACATATGACAACAGAAGGCTTTATGAAGAAAGCATACCAATCCATGGTGATTTCCGAATCCGATCCCCAATCCCTGTTGGATCGTTTTTCACACTACCAAGCACCTAATCTGGTCAAATGGGCGAAAGATCCTCAACCCCTAACCAAGGAGAAGTGATGATGCCTAAAAAAGCCAATCCCTTTGGAGGAATTGGCTTTTGTTCTTATAAATCCCCTATAATGGAAGATAGAATACAGATTGCGCTCCGATCGGCCCTTCCCGCTTAAGACCGCTATCCAGAAATCCAACTTTTCGATATAACTGTTCGGCCGCAACATTGTCTTCATTCACCGCCAAAACCATTTCATTCACCGTTGGAAAATGCTTTCGAACAAATGTCGGCAAACTCTTCATCGCCTGCAAGGCAAATCCTTTTCCCTGGGCATGCCGGGTGATGGATAATGCGCGAATCAACACTGCTCGTGCATTGTCTGTATACCCCCGAATGCCATTGCCCATATGCAATACAAAAAAACCAACAGGTTCATTCTTATGGAGAATCACGATTGGATAACGCTCGGAATCCTGATGACATTTCATCAGGGCCTGCCTAGGCAATTCCGTAAAAGGCAATTGATTTTCAGAAAGTTGAAATTGGTTCAAAATATCTTGATGTTCAGGTTGATAAAAACAGATGTCAACCAACGGTGATTTACCTCACTCTCTCTACTGGAGTAATATATACCATATCACTTGTCTAGAAAAGGTTCTACCCGTCTGACATCCTTAGTCCATTTCAAAAAATCATATAATCAGCTATCTCTCTTAATCGGATATTTTCCATTAGATTGCTTTCAATATAAGTCAAGCTTTCTTGAATACGGGCTCAATGTTCCTCATTCATTTCCTTTCTTCCTTTCTATGAGAATTATAGCAAGTAAATCAGCATCCATTTTGACTTATTTTGCTCCTTTTCCCGGCCAACTTGGTTTGAGTCTCATGGCCGCAATCATCTTTTCATGACAGATTTTTAAAACCGGCAATCCCTCTTGACCCATCCACTACAAACAACTAGACGAAGTATGTATATCTGTAGTATCCTGAGAATACAGGATAGCAAGGTGTGTCGTTGCTTTTGGTGATGCTGATGAGCAAAGAGATTCTTGAAAACAACCCGCGATCCTTTGCTAGGCGCGGGTTATTTCTTATATAGGTTTTGAAATTCCTGTCTAATATGCACACATGTGTAGAATAATAAAGCTAAAAATGGAGGCCAGTCCCAATGAGTGAACTACATCAGGATGCGATGGATGTATTGCGCGAAACCAGTCGGACGTTCTTCATTCCGATCAGTCGTCTGCCTTCCGGTTTAAAAGAAGCCGTTGCATCCTCATATCTCTGTATGAGGGCAATAGACGAAATCGAGGATCATCCTCAACTCCCGGCTGAAACAAAAATAAACCTATTGTGTTCAATCAGTACAACCTTAAAGGGACCTTTCCGTGACGCTGATTTAAAGGCGATTGTTGAACCCTATCAGTCCGACTTGCCAGAGGTTACTCTACGTATGGATGAATGGGCAAAGTTGGTTCCTTCCTCCATTCAATCAGATATTTACCATTCCACAGCAACCATGGCCAAAGGCATGGCTGAATGGGTTTCCAAGGGGTGGAATATCCAAACCAAAGAGGATTTGGATGATTATACCTATTATGTAGCCGGTTTGGTTGGTGTATTGCTCAACGATCTCTGGAACTGGTATGATGGAACCCAATTGGATCAAGAGTTGGCTGTTGCCTATGGTCGAGGACTACAGGCGGTGAATATTATTCGCAACCGGGAGGAAGATCTCTCCCGTGGCGTCGATTATTTCCCTGAGGGTTGGAACCTGTCAGAAATGTTTACATATGCCCGACGCAATCTTGCGTTGGCGGATACTTACACGGAAAATATTCAGTCCCTTCCCGTACTGGATTTCTGCAAAATCCCGTTGGTGCTCGCCCATGGTACACTTCAGGCTTTGGAAGCGGGTGAGGAAAAACTGAGCCGGGATGATGTAAAGGACTTGGTTAAAAAGGCCATTGGAGAGTAACTAGAAACATGCTAGACCGTCCAATGATTGGACGGTCTCTTTTTGTTGAATGTTTTACCCAAAAGTGAGCCCAAAAGTGATAAGATACACAAAAATCGTTTTTATCCTTTTTTGATCAATCGAGAGTAGCTGTGGACCCAAAGAAAGCGCTTGGGATATTGAAGAATCTGCCGGAGCAAAAGGTGCGGGGAACGGAAATTGGCTCCCCACACTTTGTAGCCAAACCCCGTAATAGCCACGAAAAGAAACTGAGGTGATGGTATGTCAACGGATAAACAAATCGCTCGTTCTGTCTGCCCCTTGGATTGCCCGGACACCTGTGGTTTACAGGTTACTCTGAAGGAAGGACGAATTAGCAAAGTGGACGGAGATCCGGATCACCCGATCACCCAAGGTACCATCTGTCATAAAGTACGCCACTTCCCCAATCGGGTCTACCATCCAGATCGACTCCTTTACCCGATGAAACGGGTTGGGCCTAAAGGAGAAGGAGTCTTTGAACGCATTTCCTGGGAAGAGGCTTTAAATGAAATCGTCACCCGTTTTAAGGAAACCATTCGGGACTACGGAGCGGAATCGATTCTGCCTTACAGTTTTTATGGAAATATGGGTCTGGTCAGTAACGGAGGAATGGACCGACGTTTTTTTCATCGACTGGGTGCCAGTCGATTAAAGCGAACCATCTGTAATACTGCAGGCAGTGAGGGATTTCAGTATACCATGGGTGTACCAGGAACTGTTGATCCCGAAGATACAGTCCACAGTCGCTATATCATCTTATGGGGTGGAGATTTTGTCAGCACCAATATGCACCAGATGATATTTCTGAAAAAAGCGCGTCAGCGGGGGGCCAAAATTGTCACTATCGATATCCGGCGTACTCGAACTGCCCGATGGGCGGATGAATTTGTGCAACTCTATCCTGGAACAGATGCTGCTCTCGCCTTAGGAATCATGAATATAATTATCAATGAAGGACTTACGAATGATGACTTCATCCAAACGTTCACCACAGGCTGGAAAGCATTCCAGGAACGTGTCAAGGAGTATCCACCGGATGCTGTAGCCCGAATCACCGGAGTCCCGGCAGATACCATCCAGAGACTGGCCTATGAGTATGCCAAGACATCCCCCTCCTTGATCCGGATTGGAAATGGCCTTCAACATCACGACAACGGGGGAATGACCATCCGCACCATCGCATGCCTTCCGGCACTGACAGGACAGTGGAAATATCCAGGTGGCGGAGCTTTAAAAGGAAACGGTTTTTTCTCCGTAAACAAAGAAAGGCTGGAACGACCCGACCTGTTACCGAACCCTGAGGTACGCAGCATCAATATGAATCATTTGGGTAGCGTTCTGCTTACTGCCGAGCCACCTGTGAAATGCTTGTTTGTATATAGCTCCAATCCGGCCGTTGTCGCTCCTGATCAAGAGAAGGTCATTCGTGGACTTCTTCGAGAAGACCTGTTCACTATCGTTCACGATTTGTTTGTTACAGATACAGCCAAGTATGCAGACCTGATCCTCCCTGCAACCAGCCATTTTGAAAATTTGGATGTTTACAAGTCCTATTGGCACCTGTATGTTCAATTATCCCGTCCTGTTATTCCACCTCAGGGAGAGGCTTGGTCCAACCACTACCTCTTTCAAACATTGGCTAACAAGATGGGATTTACAGAATCTTGTTTTCAAGATGAGCCGGAAGAGATGATTCGTCAGATCCTGGACAATCCGGACAATCCCTATATGAAAGAACTTTCCTATGAACAGTTGCAAAAAGAGGGCATTGTAAAACTGGATCACAAAAAAGCTCCCATCTATCCGGATCACTTATCGAAACCGGAAGGTAAAATCAATCTCTTTAGCAATACCATGAAAAGCAGAGGGATGGACCCGCTTCCATCATATGCACCTGTAAAAGAAGGACGGGATGGAACAGGTGCTTACCAGGAAGCGTATCCATTTATGTTGATCTCTCCTCCCAACCACCAATTTATCAATTCTAGCATGGGCAATATCTCTAATCTTCGCAAGATGGAACGAAAACCGGAGTTGGAGGTTCACCCTACAGATGCTCAAAACATCGGACTGAACGCCGGTGACATCGCATGTGTCAAGAACCACCGAGGAAGCTGCCTGCTCACCGTCAAAGTTACTGAAGATGTCCTCCCTGGTGTAGTTGTTGCACCCGGTTTGTGGTGGCATGATGCGCATCCAGCAAGAAAAGGGGGTATTAACCGACTGACACCGGATCGGGAGGCAGATATGGGAGGAGGTGCCGTCTTTTTTTCCACTGCTGTCACAGTGGAAAAAAAGACGTCCCCATAGAAAAACATACTATTGTTGCACAAAAACCGCTCCACCTATCATCATAACGGTGAGCGGTTTTTTGATCGCCTTCGATCTGATTGATCTATCCATAACACGAAGAGTCAACGGAAGGATTTATTGAACTGTTCCAGATCTCCGTGGAATACATTGATATCCACATAAGTATCAATGCCGTCCACTCTTCCCCGGTTGCTGTATTGCCAAAAGATCCATGGACGGTCTCCCAAAGTGGGAAACTTGACAACATCCCGAATCCAGAGATCATAATCTTTAAAGAATCCTTCCACATAGGTATGATAGGTATCATAGGTTACATATAAGATCGGCTTTTTTCCATAGTGTTTTTCCATTTCCGTCGCCATTTCTTTTAACTGCCGTCTAACATCTTCCTTGTCATGATTCAGGTGGATTTCCAAATCAATCACAGGGGGCAGACTGTCCGGTTCCTTGGGTACCGTTTGAATAAAGTTTTCAGCCTGCTTTTTGCCTGAACTTCGCATGGAAAAGAAGTGATAGGCACCGGTTAACATCCCATTCTTCCGCGCTTCTTTCCAATTGGTTTGAAACTGGTGATCGATAAAGTCATGACCTTCTGTTGCTTTCATAAAGACAAACTGAAATTCATTTTCCTTTTGAACTATCTCCCAATCAATCGTTCCCTGATGATGGGACACATCCAGCCCCTTGACTTCATAGTGCATAGAGAACAAATCGTTATGCCAGATGATCCCTTTATACTCCAAAACACCGATAATCAAAAGAGCGCACAAAATGATACTGATGATCAGAATCTTTCGTTTCATAAAATGCCTCACTTATCTTTTAAAATAAACCCTAAGCTTCTTGTGGCAGATATTTAAAACGAATCCGCTTTTCATACCGATACTGCACCAGAAATTGGGCAGCCGCCACAGAGAGAGGCAGGACGAAAACAATAAACACCAATGCCAATGGAATTCCAACCAGCACCATAATGATAAATATCACGTTTTGAGAAAGGAAAAGCTTCAGTACAGCGATAATAAGGATGATCACCCCACTAAACGCTAAATACACAAAATTGAGCCCAATAAAAATAACCCCTGCCAGCAACACAGAAAGCAAACTGTGACCAAAATGGCGAAAGACAACATGAAAGGTACGTTTGATGGACTCCCAAACCCGCAAATCATCATGAACTAAAATAGCAGGAGCAATCAAATAGAATAGACTGGCAAAAATAAACAAGATGAACATAAAAAAAATAGCAGATATCATTAAAACGGGACTTTCTCCGAACATTTCTTCCAATATAATGATTCCAACCACAGGAATATATAATGGAAGCAAGATGAACATCATCAATAAATATTGGCCAGTCAGCCTCCACATAAAACGCAAACCCTGGGAAAAGTACGTCCCGATTTTGGCGACTCTTTCCCGGAGAATCTGAGCTCCCATTCCATAGATTCCACCGTTTAAAAAGCAGGAAACGGCAACCGAGAAAACAACAAGTCCCAAATATAAAAGAACGACAACGATAAAGCCAAACATGCTTAACCCAGCTATGATTTCATCCATCATTTCTGAGCTGAAGGACTCTTCAGCGATCCCTAGGCCACCAGCCATCAGTATAATGGGAAGCACCAGGATAATCATTGAAAGGTAAAAAGCACTGTATCCTGCTAAATAACCAAGAAAATTGGCAAAACCCATTTTTAAACCGTGTTGCCTTAACAATGAAAAATATGAAGGCATTCTTTCCCCTCCTGAAATCAACCTTTCTTTTAAGAAAACAAATCTTATCTTATCATATAAAAAGAAATAATGGTAGAAATTCACACAAAATAAATGGAAGATAAACAGGAATTCTTATCTAATAGTAGAATTAATATAACAGCACACCGAAGGAGGCGTCCATGTGGAACCATTTCATTCCGTCCCTCAAGAAGCCATCGATCATATTTCTTCCATGATCGCATCCGGTCAGATTCAGGATCATTATCCTTTGCTTGGTGAAGGGCTGAGTGGTAAAGTCTACGAATTTGAAAGGTTCGCTGTGAAAGTATTTAAGGAAGATAGCAGTGAACGTCAGGATCATTGGATACTGAATCAGTTACAGAGCCATCCGTCTTTTCCAACGCTGTACCATTATGAAGATCAGTTTATGGTTATGGATAAAGTCAATGGATTTACCATGGCTCAGGTGATGAAGAGCGGGGAGAATGTTAGGGATTCATACTATACTCAGATTGAAGACTGTGTGGAACACTGCTATCGTCAGGGAATCATCGCTAAAGACCTTCATTTAAACAATATTATGATCGATCAGAATAATCATATCAAAATTGTGGATGTCGGTCGGTTCCATTCAACAGACCAGAAAAAAGTCTTCCATGATCGCCTTACGGAAGACCTTGAAGATCTGAAATACTGCCTATTCAGTTACTCTTCTTCCAAAAGACGAAAACGTCGTCGTCATCGTCGTTATAAATCATCCAGTTCCTATTCCCGAAGCTACTCCTACTCATCACGTTCTTACTCCTCATCCCGGCGCAAATACCGGAAAACGTACAAAAAGATTCGAAAGCTTTTCTCCACCTAATTGCAAAAAACGCCCAGCCATCAAGCCGGGCGTTTTTTATGGTCGTTAAGGGTTTGATCCTATCCTTTGAGTGTGGGATACATTCCGAAAAGCCCTAAGATCAGGAGCATTGGAAAGGGATAGTATGTCTGTAGCTTCATAGGTTTCCACCGCTTCATACAACGCTTCCAAAGCTGGAGTGACCGACCCAGCATCCGTTTTTTTCACTTTTTCAAGAAGCCTTCTGCCTTGGCCATGGATGATTCAATCGATTGATAGGGTTCAGGAGAGGTTTCTTCGATTCTCAATATGGGAATCGTCCATTCACAAGTAAATCCATACATCCCACTTGTGGAATAATGGAAAAACAAATCCTTCATTGTTCGTGACATTGGATCATGGATCTTGATTTTTATCTCCAAATCGGAAAGTGGTTTTATGATACAATAAAGACCCTGGGAAGAGTTGACCCAAGGTTTTTTCCGGGTTGAAGGTTTATTTGAAAGGACGGCACTCAAGTAATGTATTCCAACATATTGGACAACTATCCACTCTGGGCTGCATTGACGGCAATTGTCTCCGCTCAAATGCTAAAAATTGCTTGGAATTACACCGTTACTCGTCAATGGAATCCGAAATGGTTCCTAAACGCCGGCGGGATGCCAAGCAGCCATACCGCAGCCGTCACCTCTCTTGCAACAGCTGTCGGCATATGGGAAGGGTGGGGATCTTCCCTGTTCGCCATCACCACCATACTGGCGATTATTGTGATGTATGATGCAACGGGCGTTCGCCGGCAAGCGGGTATGCATGCACAGATCCTGAACCAACTCGCTGAGGACTTTGCTCAAGTATTGGAGGAGCTTCGACATATTAAACAAAAATCACCCCGTGAAACCGGAGTGAAGTTAAAGGAAATATTGGGACACCAGCCAATTGAGGTGTTTGTGGGAGCTTGGTATGGAATTGGTATTGCCCTCATTTTGTACTTCCTTTGGACTTAAAGAAAACGGGCCATAAACACTTCATCCACATACTTTCCATCAAAGATCGCCTGACGGCGACGGCAACCTTCCACCCGAAAGCCGTATTTGCGATACAAGCGGATCGCTCGATCATTTGTATCCCAAACGTCCAGATTAATCTTCTCAATACCGTGTTTTTTCGCCCAGTTGATGGTATACTCCATTAACTTTTTACCCAGTCCCATCCCCCGATAACCAGGAGTTAACCACGTTCGAAACTGGGCTGTGTGGTGGCTGATTCCCTTAGAACCCCGCTTTAACTGAGCTGAACCTGCAATCTTGCCATCCACTTTTACAACCGCATACATGCCCTCAGAATCTCGAATCTCTTTAATCTCTCTTCGTTTTTCACGGATATCTGGAAGGTCATCCGGAGTTTCGTCCAGATAGACTTCTTCCTGTACCACGCGGGCAAAACGTTTTCTTAGCTCCTCCGCATCCTCCGGTACAGCTTGACGGATGATCACTTGATGCCCTTTTACCCGATAGTTATTTTTCTCCAGATGCTTACTTGCCATTTGTTTTAAGTCAACAACCATAGATTGAGACTCCTTTCACGCGGATCGAAAAAACTTGTGATACAAAGGGGTGCAACCGATGCAACGAATTGCTTCCATCTGCCCAAGCAACACGGAAATCCTTTGGTCACTGGGCTTGGGCAATCAGATCGTCGGTGTGGATAATTACTCCGATTGGCCGCCTGCTCTCGATCACCTTCCACGGCTTGGTCCCGACTTAAAAATTGACATGGATAAACTGAAAGCCCTTCAACCTGACTGGGTATTGGCCTCTCTTAGTGTTCCCGGAATGGAAAAAAACATTGAAGCCCTCGAAAAAACAGGGATCCCTTTTATCGTTCTTGAGGCGGGCCGACTGGAAGACATCCCGTCCGATTTCATTAAAGTGGCCCAGTTCGCCGGGATCGAACAGCGAGGGCGACAAATGGCCGATCAATTTAAAGAAAAATTGGAATCGATTCACAAAAATGTCCCCCATCATTCAGCTGCTCCCCGGCTTTACTGGGAGTGGTGGCCCAAGCCCGTATTTACCCCTGGAAGAGAAAACTGGCTTACAGATTTAAGCCAGATCGTAGGTGGGAAAAATATATTTGGAGATGAGAAAGGGCAGACCGTCAAAACCGACTGGAAATCGGTGGCAGACCGACATCCGGATCTTACCCTGATTGTATGGACTGGGGTACCAAAGGAAAAGATCCGCAAGGAAAAAATAACCGGTCGCCCACCCTGGCAAGGTCTCCCTTTTGCTGAAGAGCACCGCGTTCATATTTTGGAAGAAGGATGGTACTGTCGCCCCTCCCCTCGCATTCTTACAGGGGTGGAACATCTCGCTCATGTGCTGTATCCGGACCGATTTCAGCCCCCAAATCCAGAGCAACCCATCTAACGAAAAAAGGGGATTTTGCAATGCTTATAGCTTGCAAAATCCCCTTTTTCGCCTTCATCATTAAAACATGCGATATCCTTTTTTCCGCATAAATCGAATCGTCCAGGCACCACCGATGATTCCAATCATTCCCACAGACAGCATGAGATAATCTCCACTCTTCATATCAAAAGAATAAAAACAGTAACCGAGAAGTCCCAGATACAATATCAAAGGCAACCATGTGGTTTTTAAAATCATATTCAGGATAAACGAGATCCCAAAAGCCAAAAAGGCAAACAACGGAACCCCGATCACATATTGAACCAGACCCATATTCATTGAAAATTGCCTCCATCCTCAACCGCCATACAACCAAGGCATTATTTCTCAGGATATTGTAACACAGTTTCCCCTCATCAGGCGACGTGTGAAGAAATGAACAACTTGTGGCATTCTGCCGACAATCCTTGGTCATCGTTTGCGAGAGCCCATTCCTTTCGATACAATGAGTTGTGATGTTGTAAACAAGAGGGGGTACATAACATGCGTCCACAATCTGGAGGTCGCCCTCCGATGGGTCGTCCCGGTAAACCCGCAGGTGAAAGTACAGATCACGGTCAACAGAAGAAAAAGATGCCAACCCAATTTGTCAATTTCGTATTTTTCAAAGTTGACCCGGCATGGCGACGTCTCAGCCGTGAAGAGCAGGAAACAGGCAAGCAGGAATTTGCTTCTGTAGTGGAAGAATACCGGGAACAAGGGATGATGGTCAATTCTTATTCCATGGTAGGAATTCGTTCTGATGCGGATTTTATGCTGTGGAGGATTTCCAAAAAGGTGGAAGTATTCCAGGAAATGATGACCAAACTACTTCATACAGGCCTGGGAAAATATCTGGAAATCACTTATTCGTATCTCTCCTTTACCAAACGGAGCATGTATGTGGATAAAATGGACCCGGAACACCAGAATCCCAGAGTCTACATTATTCCTGGAATGAAGAAGTACCTGTTTGTCTATCCCTTTATTAAAACCCGTGATTGGTACCAATTGTCCTATCCCACCCGTCAGGGAATGATGGACGAGCACATCCAAGTGGGAAGTAAATATCCATCCGTAAAACTAAACACAACGTATAGTTTTGGAATTGATGATCATGAGTTTGTTGTTGCCTTTGAAACCGATGAGATTACGGATTTCTCCTTATTGGTTCAGGAACTTCGGGAATCGGAGGCCAGCCGATATACACTCAGAGATGTTCCCATGTTTACATGCATCCACCATTCCCAAGTGATGGATGCACTGAACACCCTATAAAAACATCCGGCCACCGCCGGGTGTTTTTTATTAAAAAACCCTGTCCACGTAACAGACAGGGTTTTTTAATCAGGAGTTACAGTTTTGCTTTTTTAAACATGAGGGAAAGACCACCGATCATATAATACCAACGCCAATCATTTACCCGCTTCAAGAAGGATGCTTTGCTTCCAACCACCTTTTTTCCAAAAGCGATTCCAATTGCTGAACCACGACCCAACGATGCCAATGTCCCCTTTGACTCAAACTTATAGGGTTCGATGCTTCCTCCGCGGAGAAGGGAAACCAGATTCTTGGACAGATGTTGACCTTGTTGGGTAGCCATCTGAGCGGTTGGAGGATAGGGACGACCTTCGTCATTAAAGATCAGTGAACTGTCACCCACGACAAAAAAGTCTTCATATCCAGGAACCCGCAGATATTCATCCACTTTCACCCGACCGCGGGCCGTTTCAATGCCAGCTTCCTCCAACAAGGGATTGCCTCGGACACCACCGGTCCATACCACAGTGGCAGCATCAATCTTCTCGCCACCTTTCAACACCACTCCGTCATCAGTGCATTCTTCAATTGGGGTGTTAATATAAAATTCAACCCCCCGTTCTTTTAAATACTCAACCGCATAGTCCACCAATTCCTGATCAAAACCAGGCAGCACCGTCGGGGCAGCTTCCACATTAATCAGGCGAACCTTTTCACGAGGAATATCAAACTCCTGGCAGAGCTCAGGGATTCGGTCCACCAACTCACCTACATATTCAATTCCGGTAAACCCGGCACCACCTACAACAATGGTTAATAAGTCATCCCGCTTTTCTTCCAGCGCGTTATACTTGGCAAACATATACTCCATATGTTCCCGAATGAAACGCACCCCGTTGAGATTTCGAATAAAGAAAGCATTCTCCAATAACCCTTTGATTCCAAAGGTTTCCGGAGCACTTCCCAATCCGAAAACAAGGTAGTCGTACTTCAAGGGTTCTCCTTCAGCAAGAGAAACTTCCTTGTTTTCCGGGTCCACCTTAGTTACTCGGTCCTGAATAAATTGGACCTTGTCTTGCTTCAGAACAGAAGCGATGTCCACCCGTGCATAATCCGGCGGCAATGTACCAGCTGCCGGTTCATGAAGTTTGGTGGTAACATAATGATAAGGATTTAAATTGACCAATGTTACCTCCGCTTCATGATGGTTGAGCTCTTTTTGGAGCCTCACCGTTGTCATTAAACCGCCATAACCTGCACCTAAAACAACAATTTTAGGAAGAGCCATTATACCACATCCATTTATATTATGTTAAAAAAATCACATAGATAAGAAGTACTATTAGACACTATAAACCATGATAAAAGTTTCTCTCTCGTTTGACAAGGGGTTCCTGCCTGACATTCTGTCCAGTGTGCTTCTGATTATCCCGGTAAATACTTGGTGAAATTCGTCACAATGCATGTGTATATACCAAAATGAACGGAAATTGAAAACCCTTGGTTTACTTCATTTGATTTTTTTTCCATTCAATGGTCTCCTGTCCGGATTCATGATAGAATACAACAGATTCCACTGGAAAACTCCATCATTTCTGCATTCCATCATTTATTCCGCTATGGAGGTGCGCCAATGACAACGAACAATCTGCAACGTGACCCTGAAATCATGGATATCACCATTATCGGGGGCGGACCCACTGGGCTTTTTGCTGCCTTTTATGCCGGTATGCGCAATGCATCCGTTAAAGTGATTGAAAGTCTGCCTCAAATGGGGGGACAGCTTTCCGCTTTGTATCCGGAAAAGGATATTTATGATGTGGCTGGATTTCCTAAAATAGGTGCGCAACAGCTCATCGATAACCTTCTGGAACAATGCAAGTTATTTGACCCCCTGTTTTGCATGAATGAAAAAGTACTTCATGTGGAAAAGAATTCCGATGAAATTTTTGAAATTACCACCGATCAAACGGTCCATCTCAGTAAGACCATTATTATCACAGCAGGTGTGGGAGCGTTTGAACCACGAAAACTGAAGGTTCCAAATGCGGAACAGTATGAAAAGACCAATCTTCACTACTTTGTAAAAGACCTAGAGCAGTTTAAAGGGAAAAGGGTTTTAATTTCCGGCGGCGGAGACTCTGCTGTAGATTGGGCCAATATGCTGGAACCCATTGCAGAACAAGTTACTCTGATCCATCGCAGGGATCGTTTCCGGGCCCATGAAACCAGTGTGGAAAAAATGAAACAATCCAGTGTCAAGGTTCTCACCCCACGAGAAATTGTTTCCCTTCATGGAGAAAATCAAATCGAAAGGGTCGTCATCGCCGACAAAAAGAAGGAGCAGGTTGAGGAGCTGGATGTGGATGCAGTTATTGTCAGTTTTGGTTTTGTCTCCTCGTTGGGCCCGATCAAAGAGTGGGGATTGGAGATTGAAAAAGGTTCCATTGTCGTCAACTCCCGCATGGAAACCAATATCCCAGGTATTTATGCCGCCGGCGATGTGACAACCTATCCAGGTAAAGTCAAACTGATCGCAGTAGGTTTTGGTGAAGCACCGACAGCTGTCAACAACGCCAAACAGTTTATGGACCCTAAAGCACGATTGCAACCCGGACACAGTTCCCATATGAAGCTTTGAACAAAACCGCCTCTTCGAGAGGCGGTTTTGTTGTTCGATGTATGTTTGATCATTCCGGTGACAGACTACGGTTAAAGGTCAACAACCGTTTCTGAAAAGGAGACAGAGAACATATGAACAAGACGCGCCGTTTCATCGCTGGATCTTATCACCTGTTTATGGTACTCTCGACATTGATTATTCCGTTATTGATTTATTATGGTACCAGGGGACAAGGAACCGAGTCCTTTTACGGCACGGTTGGTGCTGTCCTCGCCTTTGTCATCCTTCTGGCTTATTTGATTATCCCCAATCTTCGACAGAGTGGGCGCTGACCGATGCAAGCATCGATCGGTTGTCCAGTATGCAATGGATTTGATGTCTTGGAAATTGCTTGTCCCCACTGCAATGAGTATATGGTAGATAATGGACGATTCTTTGATTTATTAGCAGATTATAGTCCTTATCGCCCCATCGAAGACATGAAAAAAAGTGATGGACTAAAGGATTTGCAAACCCACCGATGTCCCCACCATCTTTATTGTCCTCAATGCAATTATTCCAATATATGGATGGTAGAAGAAATTTCCCTTGGAGACATAAGTACACCATGAAACGGATACCTCTATTGTGCACGCCGAACCCAGAAGCCACCGTGAAATGTTTTCGGTTCATAGGATACCAGAAAAGCCTGTGGGTCCATTTCCTTTACACGTCTCATCAGTTCTTTCTGTTTTTTGCGCCTGGTTAACACCATCAATACCAAACGCTCTCCGGTCAATCCTTCTCCCAACCAGGACGTCACTCCAAATCCGGCGTTACGAAGCTCCTCCGGCATATTTGAATCTTCTTTGCGGGTGATCACCTGAACCGTTACATATCCCATCGCCATTTTTTCCTCAACAATGGAGCCGGTATAGACACCAAGAGCAAATCCCAAGCAATAAATCACCAAATTGTACCAAGCATCAATATGTTCCAGAACAGTAGCCAACCCCAGCATATAAATGAAAACTTCACAAAAGCTGATTAGCGCAGCGAGGCGCGCATTGCCTTTCATCATCATAATCAGCCGAACGGTGGACAGAGTTACGTAAGCGATCTGCACAAAAAAAATGAACAGCAAAACTCCAAACAAGGTCTGTTCCCCCCAACGGTGCAGTTCATCCACAACAGGTAATGAACCTTTGCGAGCCAATCCTTTACAAATCATACATCAATACCGCTTTACCTGAAAAGGGAGCGGAATAAAAAAGCCCGATAACGGGCTTTGGACTGCTGACAAAGACAAAATGAAAAAAGAGGGAGATTTCCGGTGGAGACATCCTTTTCCGACAACCCAGCGGAACCTCCGGAGATCCCAACCGTTTAGCCGGACCAGAGGGGGTAAAGCGGACTCATTCCACTACCTTGGTAGAGGAAAGAGATGCGGACTTCCCCCATTTTGTCATGAACCTAAACCCCATTACCGGGTTTTATAGATCATTTGTACGCTGGGGAGGTTCTTCTTGTTCCAGCGGACGGCTCTCTTCAATCAGACCTGACCATTGACCTACATTTCCGCCACCAAGTCCTTCGTTAATCATACGATCCACATCCATCCAATAGCTGTCTCTTCCCTCGTCCGTACGATCCTTCTTTTCAGCTTGAACATCTACTTTGGACTTTTCATTCGACACGGATAACACCTCCAAACATAGTTTTCGCCATTTTCTCCTTCTCCATTCCATAAAAAAATAAACCTCCAGACCTGTTCACGGTCGGAGGCACCTGTTTGAAAACCGTTATATCAGCACTTCTCTGGAGTTCCTTCTTTTGTTGCCGTTCGGAAAGAGGTTCCACAACCACACGTGGCTACAGCATTGGGGTTGTGAAGGATAAACCCTCCACCCATCATGGACTCTTTATAGTCAATCTGCAAACCATTGATCAGATCCGCACTATCCTTATCCACCAATATGCGTATCCCATGGTTGTTCACTTCATGATCGTTATCGGTCTTGTTCTCATCAAAGCCGAGACTGTAGGTAAACCCACTGCATCCTCCGCCTTGAACACCAACTCGAAGATACTGCTTTTCTGGATTTTCTTCCTCTTGCAGCATCTCTTTAATCTTGTGACCCGCTCGATCGGATAGTTCGATCACACGAAACTCCTCCTTATTCTCCTGATACAGGTTACTTCCCATTATACAGCATATGAAGAAGCAACCAAAGTCACCCCGGCATTACGATAGAACTCTAAGCGCGATGGAGTACAGCTTCCCGAATGTTTGAAGAATACCGCTGTATGAAATATATCTGTTGATCTTTTTTTTTGGAATGAAGTCCTTGTTCACGATTCCACTGATTGTGAAGCTCGTCCAATCGTTGACTGATCTGAATGACTGTTGGGTGATTCAAACCCAGTTGTGAGGCTTTCGTGTACATAAACGCCCTTAATCGCTCCATCTCTTCTTCCAGTTGATATTTGTACAAACCTGAAAACTCCCTTCTCTCTCCTCCTTTACTCTGATAGAAGTATTTCAAGGCATGTCCAGAGAAAAGGGTCGTAAAAAGAAGAACATCCGTTTCCGGTTATTATACCCTGTTTTTTCATATATTACAAAGGCTACCATTTATCTAGAGCAGATCCAAAAGATCATCCAGTTTTTTTTCCTGTTCCTTAATCGCCTGTCGAATCTTCTTCAAAAGCTCTTCTCCATCTTTTCCAGTAATGATCTCACCATCTACCATTGCGTAAGGTGTCTGCGCACACACCTCACAATTTCCCAAACAGGGCGATTCCAACACATCCACCTCTGAATCATTCTCCAACTCTTCAATCATCTCTTCCAGCTCCGGTGTCAGCTGATTGATACAGATTTCAACCATCGGTCGCATAAAACAGCCCTCACTTTTTTCATCCCTCATCAAATATTAATCTATATTGTAACCCGGAAAGCCCTCTGACAGAAACAGTCCCCGCCACCGCAATTTATTGGAAGACTACTCCATCCGGCTGATTGTATCCCAGGAATGAAGATGATACGATACGCTTGTAAAAAATGTCGACTCCAGTATTCAGGATTTGCGAAGGGGTGATTTTCCAATATCATGATTCGGGGAATTGCTGTATCCCTTATTATTTTAGGTCTTTCCCTGGCAGTCTATAGCGGCTATCAATGGTGGGATCAAGTCAACGTTGCTGTTTACGATCCCAAAAAGTCCGAGTCCATCTCGAAAGACTGGGATGACCGAAAGAAAAAACCTTCCTTGGAAAAAGGAACAGATAAAACGTTTCAACCCAAAAAAGGAGACAAAATTGGAGAGCTGGTCATACCCCGAATCGGTGCGATTCTTCCTATCATCTACGGAACAGGAGACAAAGAACTTGCCAAGGGAGTGGGACATTATATCGGCCATGGAACCGTACTTCCCGGAGAAACAGGTCATTCTGTTCTGGCCGGTCACCGCGAAACCACTTTTCGTCAGGCAGGAGAACTGAAAAAAGGGGATAAACTGTATATAAAGATAAATGGATATACCTATACATACCAGATTCGAAAAACCTTTATTGTCGATAAAGATGACCGTAGCGTTATTGTTCCTCATGAAAAACCAAATCTATCCCTGATCACCTGCTACCCCTTCAATCTGGTGGGAAGTGCTCCCCAGCGATATATTATCCGTGGAGAACTGATTGAAAGTAAACAAGGAGAAAAATAAAAAAGACCCATGTACACCTATGGGTCTTTCATCTTACACAATTATTGATTTGTCTCTACTGCATACAACCCCATCGATTCCAATTTTTTCTTAATATCCTTTAAACGAGGATTTCCTTCCCCCACAATCTCCCCGTCAATCACGACCACAGGATACCAAAGCTCCTCATCAATGACGCGTTGAGAAAATGCCTTCTCTTCATCGCCCAAGGGCTGATGGATATCCACATAACGAACAGAGATCTGATCCCCGTATGTCCTTTCCAACGCAGCCTCCAACCAGGAAGCTGTCTCCTGGGCTGAGGGGAAGTTCACACAGCTGGGACACAACTCCTCTGCACCATAGACGAGCAACTCCACATGATCAGTCGTCATCATGCCACCTCCTGTTATCACCTAAGCGCTTGTTCCAAATCCTCCAGTAAATCCTGTACATCTTCCACACCGACAGATACCCGGATCAAACCATCTGTAATCCCAAGTTCCTGTCGACGTTCCGGCGGAATGGAAGCATGCGTCATTCGAGCAGGAACGGAAATCAGGCTTTCCACTGCTCCCAGACTTTCCGCCAACGTGAAGAGCTTTGTCCGGGAAAGCACCTTTTCTGCCCGTTCTCCACTTCCCACATCAAACGAAAACATTCCTCCAAAACCACGGGCTTGACTAGCAGCCACTCCAAAACCAGGGTGTTCCTTTAATCCTGGATAATAAATTCCCTGAATATCCGATCGGGACTGCAACCACTCGACCAGCTTTCTTGTACTGGATTCGTGTTGCCGCATGCGAAGACCCAGTGTTTTTATTCCTCGGATTAGCAACCATGAATCATGGGGTGGTAACACACCGCCAATGGAATTTTGCAGATAATGAAGCCGTTCTCCCAATGATTCATCCTTCACTGCGATCAATCCGGCCACCACATCACTGTGCCCACCCAGGTATTTCGTGGCACTGTGCACCACAATATCCGCACCGAGATCCAACGGATTTTGCCAGTAAGGTGTAAGAAACGTGTTATCCACAATCAGGAGTAACCCACGATCCCGGCAGATTTCCACCAGCTTTCGAATATCAGTCACTTTTAAAAGAGGATTGCTGGGCGTTTCCATATAGACAGCCTTTGTTTCCGGACGAATCGCTTCCACCACATCCTCCGGACGGCTGGTATCCACATAGGAAAAGTCAAGTCCCATCCGGTTGAACACTCCGCTCATCACCCGGTATGTTCCTCCGTAAATATCATCTCCCACCACCAGGTGATCCCCTTGATCAAACAGAGACAGAACGGAAGAAATGGCAGCCATTCCGGAAGAAAAGGCCAATCCCCGAACCCCATTTTCCAGATCAACAATCAATTTCTCCAATGCTTCCCGTGTCGGGTTACCCGTTCGTGAATATTCATAACCTCGGTGTTTCCCGATTGCATCCTGTTTATAGGTGGAAACCTGATAAATGGGCACACTGACCGCGCCGGTTCGTTCATCACCAAAGACACCGCCGTGAATCAATTTTGTATCAATGCGCATGGTTTACTCTCCTTCTCCATAAATATTCTGGCTGAGATATCGCTCACTGCTGTCCGGAAATATAACCACAATCCGGGTGCCAGACTGAGCCTGCTCCGCCTCTTTCAAAGCGGCATAAAAGGCCGCACCGGAAGAACTGGCCACCAGCATTCCTTCCTGTTTGGAAAGCTCCTTTACCATCCGAAATGCATCTTCATCCTGCACCGTATGAATACCATCAAAAAACGAAGGTTCCATGTAATCTGGAAGGAACTCCATTCCGATTCCTTCTGTTTTGTGGGGACCCGGTTCCCCTCCGCCAAGAATTGAGCCTTGTGGCTCCACAATTACAGTCCGAACCTGTGGATTTTGTTCTTTTAAATAACGGGCACATCCCATAAAAGTACCACCCGAACCGGCACCAGCTACAAAAACATCCACTTTCCCATCCATTTGTTCCCATATCTCCGGACCGGTTGTCTCATAATGGATCTTAGGATTGGCCGGATTGCCAAATTGTTGTGGACACCAAGCCCCCGTTTGCTCAGCAAGCTCTTTTGCTTTGGCGATGGCTCCTCGTATCCCCTCTTCGGTGGGAGTATTCACTACCTCTGCTCCCAACGCGCGCATTAGGATTTGTTTTTCCTGAGCAAACCTTTCCGGTACAACAAAGATGACCCGGTAACTTGTCCCCACCGCTGCCATCGCAAGACCGATTCCGGTATTCCCGGCCGTAGGTTCAACAATGGTGCCTCCCGGCTTCAGCTGGCCGCTTTCCTCCCCGGCCCGGATTAAAGCCAAACCTAAACGATCCTTTACACTGCCACCTGGATTGAGATATTCCAGCTTTGCATAAATCTGAACCCCTTCCGGCAAAGGAAAATGCTTTATCCGAACCATGGGTGTCCAGCCGATAACATCCTTTATATCTTCATAAACATTTTTCACATAAATCCCTCTCTCTTTATCATATCATTTCTTTCCCCGTGACATAAACATAACATCCAAACGGAAACTGTCCATATAAGACAAATTCTGTTTTTTTGTATACAATAATAGGAACTCCCAAACCATCCCTTATTGATCCTTATACAAAAAGCTTATAAAATAAGCGATAGAGAATGGATCCCTTGAAAAGCTACCTCACTGAAAGGAGATTATAAACATGAAAGAACAAATCCAGGAAGTTTTGGATAAGCTTCGCCCGTTTATCCAACGGGACGGTGGCGATGTGGAATTTGTCGATGTGGAAGACGGGGTTGTCAAAGTCCGCCTTCTCGGAGCCTGCGGTAGCTGCCCCAGCTCTACGATCACTCTGAAAGCCGGAATTGAGCGTGCACTGGTTGAAGAAGTTCCGGGAGTGACCGAAGTCGAACAAGTATTGTAATTGTTTCCCTAAACCGTCAGACTGTAGCCCTGACGGTTTTTTTCACGGGAAACACTTTATCAATTTATCTCGTTATAGTATTAATAAGAGCCCAATCTGAATGAAAACCCCTGAACATTTGCTCAGGGGCCGTATCGCTTACTCATTTATTTTTGTTCCCTTCCTCTTTTTTTAGGGACTCTTCCTGATACAGATGGCAAGCCACCCAGTGCATCGGTTTTACTTCCTGCCATTTCGGTGTTTCCTTGGCACAGATATCCATCACTTTAGGACAACGGGTACGGAAGCGACAACCGCTGGGAGGGTTGATCGGACTGGGAACATCCCCCTTCAGGATAATCCGTTCCCGCTCCTTTTCCACATCGGGGTCAGGAATCGGGACGGCAGAAAGTAACGCTTCCGTATAGGGATGGAGGGGGTGGTCATACAACTCCTGGCTGTCTGCCAGCTCCACCAAATTCCCTAGGTACATCACTCCGATCCGATCACTGATATATTTTACCATCGACAAATCATGAGCAATAAACAGATAAGTCAATCCTTTTTCCCGTTGCAGTTTTTTCATCAGATTGACAACCTGGGCCTGAATGGATACATCCAATGCGGAAATGGGCTCATCAGCGATGATAAACTCCGGATCGACGGCCAATGCGCGGGCAATCCCAATCCGCTGCCGTTGTCCGCCACTGAATTCATGTGGAAAACGGTCCGCATGTTCTTCATTGAGACCCACCGTTTTCAAAAGCTCCGTCACTTTTTGACGGCGCTCTTCTCCTTGAGCCAATCCGTGGATGTCCAGTCCTTCAGCAATAATATCCGCCACAGTCATTCGGGGATTAAGCGAGGCATAAGGATCTTGAAAGATCATTTGCATTTCCCGATTAAACTTCTTCAGATCCTTACCCTTCAGGTTCCTGGTACTTTCACCCTTAAACCGGATTTCTCCATCCGTCGTATCATACAAACGGATAATCGTCCGGCCGATGGTGGATTTTCCGCAACCGGATTCTCCCACCAACCCCAGGGTTTCCCCTTTGTACACGTCAAAGGAGATATTGTCCACCGCTTTGACCACTTGGTTGCGACCCATCTTAAAGTGCTTTTTCACGTGGTTGACTTCCAGGATCTTTTCTACTTTCTGTTTGGTTACACTCATTTTGAACCCCCTCCTACCACTTCAGCCGGCGGTTCCACCGCAGGTGCCATGGGGTGTTCCAGCCAACAGTTCACTTTATGCGTTTCGCTGTCAACCTCAGTCGTTTCCGGCATTTCCTGCTGGCAGACCTTCATGGCATGTTTACAGCGAGCTGCAAAAGGACAACCTTTGGGTGGAGACAAAAGATCCGGTGGCGTTCCTAAAATCGGAGTCAGTTCCTTTTCCTGCTCCAAATCCAAGCGTGGCATGGACCCCATCAAGCCCCATGTGTAGGGATGACGCGGACGATAGAAAATCTCTTCTACGGTACCTGTCTCAATCACTTTTCCAGCGTACATCACAACGACACGGTCTGCTACATCTGCTACTACACCCAAATCGTGGGTAATCAGAATAATGGATGTCTCCAGTTTTTCCTTCAGATCGTTCATCAGTTCCAGAATCTGAGCTTGAATCGTCACATCCAGGGCGGTAGTCGGCTCATCCGCAATCAGCAGCTTCGGAGCACAGGCCAAAGCAATGGCAATCATCGCCCGTTGACGCATTCCGCCGCTGAATTGGTGGGGATATTGATGAATCCGACTTTCCGGACTGGGAATTCCCACCAAACGCAACATTTCCAACGCCCGTTCCCGTGCTTGATCTTTCCCCATGTTTTGATGCTTGATCAAACCTTCCATAATCTGCTTTCCAACAGTCATGGTCGGATTTAAGGAGGTCATCGGGTCCTGGAAGATCATTGCGATATCCTTCCCGCGAATCTTTTCCATATCCTTCTCTGCAACCTGGGTTAAATCCTTTCCGTCAAACCAAATCTCCCCCGACTTAATCTGGCCCGGCGGTTGAGGAATCAATCGCATCAGGCTTTGCGAGGTTACACTCTTACCACAACCGGACTCCCCTACAATCGCGACCGTCTCCCCTTTTTTCACATCAAAGGTTACTCCGCGCACTGCCTGAACTTCTCCGTTATAGGTTTGAAAAGATACGTGCAAATCACGCACTTCCAGCATGTTATTCTGATCCATGGTTTCGTCCCCTCCTTCCTTATTGACGCAATTTTGGATCGAGAGCATCCCGCAGTCCGTCACCCAACAGGTTAAAGCTGAACATCAGCAACGACAGCACAGTCGCAGGAAGTAAGCATTGGTAAGGATATAGTTGCAACATCTGGTACCCATCGTTGAGCAAAACACCCAAGCTGGCTTGCGGCGGACGGAGACCCAATCCAATAAATCCAAGGAAGGCTTCAAAAAAGATGGCATTGGGAATCGTAAACATCAACGTAATAATAACCGGTCCCATCACATTGGGAATCATATGCTTGGTCAGCATTCGCCGCGTATTGGCCCCCAAAGTACGTGCTGCCAGCACATACTCCTGTGACTTCAATTTCAGCATCTGTGCCCGAACAATCCGGGACATATTCACCCAACCGGTTAACGCCAAAGCGAGAGCAATCGCAAAAATCCCCGGTTCCAACCAAATCAAAAGAAGAATGATTACAACCAACTGAGGAACTCCCACCAGCACTTCAACCAGCCGTTGCATCCAATCATCCACTTTGCCTCCCATATAACCGGAAATGGCCCCATAGGTCACACCGACGACCAAATCCAAACTAGCAGCAATAATGGCAATTAACAATGAGATTCCAGCTCCATACCAGATGCGGGTCCACAGATCCCGTCCCAGATGGTCGGTTCCCAGCCAGTAATCCCCTTCAATCTTTTCAAACGGAGAAATATTCATCATATCCGTGTTTTGATCCGAATAGGTGAAATCATTCATTAAAGGACCAACAAGGGACATGACTCCAATAATCACAATCAGCAAAAGACCGATCATCGCCCCTTTGTTACTTACAAAACGGCGTCGAACATCTTGCCAGTAAGACAGGCGCTTGCGACTGACAGCTTCCTCTGCTCCCTGTTCACGTTCTGCTGGCTGAAACAGTTCCGGCGACAACTGATCGGTATTCATAGCCATTTCGTCACTCACTCCTTCGCACCCGTCAGACGAATCCGGGGATCAATAATTCCATATAAGATGTCCACGATAAAAATACTGACAACCAGCAAAAAGCTGTAGAACATTGTGACACCCATAATCGCTGTAAAATCATTCGTCTGAATGGAATCAACAAACATATATCCCATACCGGGAATGGCAAAGATTTGCTCAATCACCAACGTACCGGTCAAAAGGGCTACAGTCAGGGGTGCCATGATGGTGATCGCCGGAATCAGTGCATTACGCAGCGCATGGCGGATAATGACAGCCGGACGCCCCAACCCTTTTGCCTTGGCGGTTTTGATATAATCCTGTCCCAATACTTCCAGCATCTCCGTCCGGACATAACGGGCAATCTGGGCAATGACTAGGAAGGATAGAGCGAGTGATGGAAGAATGGTATACTCCCAGCCCTCCCACAGAGCGGGCGGTAACCATTGCAATTCAACTCCAACGTAATAGGAGAGAAGCGCTCCCAAAACAAAACTGGGAATGGAAACGCCCAATACAGATAGAACGGTTGCTCCACTATCAATCCATGTGCCTCGGCGCAGAGCGGCAACACATCCCAGAATCAAGCCAACGACGACCCCAAACGAAATCGCTTGAACCCCTAATGTAGCAGACGCTGAAAAACCATCCATAATCATGTCCGTCACTTTGCGTCCGTCATATTTATAGGAGTTTCCCAAATCTCCAGTGATCAGATTTCCGAGATAATTGACATATTGAACGGGTAAGGGTTTATCCAATCCATACTCCTTCAAAATGATTTCCTTTAACTCTGGAGGAAGTTTCTCCTCATTTTGCAGCGGAGAGCCCGGTAGATTATGCATCAGAAAAAAGGTAATGGTTGCAATCAACCACAGGGTGATCACCATATAGATCAACCGTTTTAAGACAAATCGACCCATAAACTGCACTCCTTTCTGATTGAAGATATCAGAATCGAGATAAAAATTGTTTCATTAGCGCACAGAAGGTATATGACCCGACTGGGCATATACCTTCTGTGTACTTTTATTAGGTATCCAGCCTGTTGCTTTCTCTATTACTTACCTTCGATATACGCCCACTTGTATGTGTTATCCGCACCGAAGGGATGACGGGCAATACCTTTTACATATGGCTTTTGCAGTTTGAGTCTTTGCCGATCGTAAAGCGGAGCAAGCGCTGCTTCATCCATTGCGATTTTTTCCGCTTTGATCAGATCCTTGGCCCGCTCCTCATAATCTGCATTGGTTTGCGACTTCTTAATCAGCTTGTCATACTCTTTATTGCTCCAATCACCACGGTTGTACGGGTTACCAGTGACCCACAGCTCCAGGAAGGTCATCGGATCGTTGTAGTCCGCACCCCAACCAGCAAAGGAGAGTTGGAAATCACCAGCGTTTTCAAGATCCAGCTTCTGTTTAAACGGAACGATTTTAATCTCGACATTGACACCCAGAACATTCTTCAGCCGTTCTTTCATATACTCTTGTGTCTTTTTGGCGTTCTCACGATCATAACCCAACAGTTCGATAGAGGGCATTTTATCCATATCCAGCTCTTCCAGGCCTTCTTCCAACAGCTTCTTGGCCTTCTCCTCATCTTCCTCAATCATGTTGCCGGCCTGTTCACGGTAATTCTTACCGTTCACGTCCAGCGTAATCGGTACAATCCCTTGGGCGGGAACGCCATCTTTGGTCACTTTTTCAGTGATGGTTTTCCGTTCAATCGCTAAAGAAAACGCTTTCCTGATCTTTTCATTGGAAAAGACTTTTTCTTTGGTGTTGAATTGGAAGTAGAAATTAGAGGCCTCAGGAACTTTCACCAATTCTTTACTGTCTTTGTACTTATCCACAAACTCGCCGTTTACATTAATTACATCCGCTTTTTTGGTGTTATACAGGTTGACTTCGGTAGAAGTTTCTTTCACGATGTTGGCATTGATCTCATCCAGTTTAACGGCATCTTTGTCCCAATACTTATCATTCTTTTTCAATTGAAAACTCTTTTTATGCTTCCACTCCGACATGACAAACGGACCGTTGTAAACCATTTTGTCAGGGTCCTGGGCGTATTCCTTTCCATGCTTCTCCACAATGTCTTCCCGCTGGGGACGATAGGTGGCGAAGGTGGTCAGGGTCAGGAAGTATGGGATCGGATCATTCAGCTTGACTTCCAATGTTTTGTCGTCCAGGGCTTTTACCCCAACGTCTTTTTTGTCACCTTTATCCGTGTTATACTCTTCAGCACCCTTGATTGGATACAAAATGTAAGCATACTGGGATTTGCTTTTGGGGTCCAGCGCACGCTTCCAAGCATATTCAAAGTCCTGCGCTTTCACCGGCTTGCCGTCGCTCCATTTTGCATCACGAAGTTTGAAGGTATAAGTCTTTTTATCCTTGCTAATCTCTACATCTTTCGCGATCGCTGGCTGTGGTTGATTATTTTTATCAACCCGATACAAGCCTTCTGTTACGTTGTTTAAAATATCGAAGGAGATTTGGTCTGTTGTAACAGCGCTGTCCAGACCAGGCGGCTCTCCAGTCTCCGTAATGTTCAATACCTGTTTGTCCCCTCCGGCACTCTGACCGCCGCCGCAGGCTGTCAGAACCATACTGGCGACCAACAAAAGTGCCAGGGTCATCGTGAACTTCTTGCCCATAAAGGTTTTCCCCCCTTGAAGAGATAAAAAAGTTCTTCTATATTGTTATGACCCAGCTGGGTCGATAACACAAGTATGAAAACGATTGTGAGATCCCAGCAAAAAAAATATGAAGTTTATGTAAACGTAGAAGGAATCGTCTGACACTTCATATAGAAAACAATACTTCATTTCTAGTCGACCTTCAACATCTGCTTCCTCCCTAAGAGGAAACTTTTATACTTCTGGAGTAGAAAAGGAAATAACTTTCGCACAATTAAAGTTTAGTGATACTGAACTATTTCTATCATAACCGTAATTGGATCAGAAATCAAAGAAGAAATAAATGGATGATCATGACAAAAGGGAATCATCCAGTAAACAAAGGCACCTGTGAATGATACACAGATGCCTTTAAGATCCCCGTTTATTTCTCTTTTCCGTCAATATAAGTCCATTTCAAGCTGAGTCCAGAACCAACCGGATGCCGAACCAGTTCCTTCACATACTGCTTTTGCAGGTAAACCGTTCCTGCGTAGTAAAGGGGAGCAATTGGCACTTCTTCATTTAGAATCGTCTCCGCTTTCACGAGGTCCTTGGCACGCGCCTTGTATTCTTTATTACCCATGGATTGTTGAATGAGTTGATCATACTGTTTATTGCTCCAATTTCCCCGATTAAACGCCCCATCACTTACAAAAATATCCAAAAAAGTCATGGGATCATTGTAATCAGCTGACCATCCGGCAAATGATATTTGAAACTGACCGTTGGCCTCCAGTTCCAATTTCTGCTTGAATGGCTGCGGATCAATCAATACATTGAATCCCAAATTGGTTTTTAATTGCTCCTGAATCACAATGGCGGCATCTTTTCGATAATCATCATAGCTTAACAGTCTTATTTCCGATGGAAGCTCTTCAATTTCCAGCTCCTTCATGCCTTCTTTCAATAGGCGTTGCGCTTCAGCCGGATTATATTGATGTCCGTCTCCCACCTGTTTGCGAAAGTTTTTATTGTCACTGTTTACAATGGAGGGCGGAACCAGACCATAAGCCGGCTTGGACCCGTTTTTCAAGACTTTGACCAAGGCTTCACGGTCAATGGCATAACTGATCGCTTTTCGTATCTTTTTATTGGAAAAAAAATTGTTAGATGTATTAAACTGTAGATAATGGACAGCGGAACCGGATACGGGAAGGAATTCCGGGCTTTTCTTAAACGCTTCCGCCAATTCAGAATCCAGCTGGGTAATATCCGTCTGTCCGGTGGTATAAAGATTGGCACCTGTATTGGTCTCTTTTACAATGTCGAAGTTCACCTTTGTCAGGCTAACCGTGTGCCTGTCCCAATATGTGTCGCTTTTCTCCAGTATCAGCCTTTGTTCGTGCTTCCATTCCGAAAGATTGAACGGACCATTATACACCATATATTCCGGTTCTGTCGCATACTTTGACCCATACTTTTCCACAATATCTTTCCGCTGGGGAAGATAGAGGGCAAACGTGGTCAAGCTGAGAAAATAGGGAATTGGGTCCTCAAGTTCCACCCGAAGGGTTTTGTCATCCACTGCCTGGATTCCTACTTCATTGGCGGAAACTTTTCCGGTATTGTATGCTTTGGCATTACGAATCGCATAAAAGATTTTGGCATACTCCCCCTTTGTCTTGGGGTTGAGCGCACGCTTCCAGGCATACTCAAAGTCCTGTGCCGTCACCGGTTTGTCATCACTCCATTTGGCATCCCGCAAATGAAATGTATACGTCTTTTTATCGTCGGAGATATCCACTCCAGTGGCAATAGCCGGTTCCGGTCGATTATCTTTATCCAATCGATAAAGCCCTTCCATCACATTATTCAAAATATCAAAAGAAGTAACATCCGTCGTCACGGCACTGTCCAATGACGGAGGTTCTGCCGGAAAAGTCATGTTCAGTACTTGCTTTTTGTCCAATGATTTCTTCTTCGGTCCTGTCGCCCCACTCGGTCCCAGTCCACCGCAAGCTGTCAATAACAGACTGATCACAGTAACCACAGCCAACACAGGGATAAGCCGTTTTCTTACCAACAGTCTCTTCCTCCCTTGGTGATTTTTAGAATATAATAAGCTCGATTTAATTGCTGAATCCTGTGAGTCTTGTCCAATTATAATTGAATTCTTCATCATAGAAAAGAGTTATTGAAAAATAGAAAGATTTCAACCGGTTTTTCTTTCTATGGTATGATACAAATGCTGACGCTTACTATCCATAGGTTAGGACAAAAGGAGAGGATTTTGTGAAAAGTCGTATATTATGGATAGCTATTTTGACCTTGGCCAGCATTACCGCATGCTATATCCAGGCAGCGAGTGAATGGGAACACTTTATCAATTCCCTGTTTATGACCGGAATTATTCCGCTTATGGTAGCTGGGGGCTATTTTGTAATTAACGGCGGTTTTTTTGATGCATTTGCCATTGGCTTCAAAAAGATGGACATTCTACCTGGTCAATTATTCAAAAGAAAGGAAGAATACGGCTTTGAAGACCCCTTGGACGGTTCCGGAAGCGAGGAGAAGAAGAAACGCAAAAAGCAGACCTGGGCATGGATTGCCACTGTCTGCTTTGGTGTCGGCATCATCAATACGGCTCTCTCTTTGCTGCTGAGTCTGTAAATCACCTTACCAGACCAAAACCGTAAATCCCAGCATCACGAATGATAGAATAATAGAAGAAACACCAACGGTCACCATCGGGATCAATGTTTGACCTTTAAGCCCACGAAGCTGTACATTTAATCCTAGCCCCACCATACCGGCAGTCAGAAAAAATGTCCCCAGATAAGTCAACCACTGCAACCACTGCAAAGGAATGGACAGATAGGAGCCGGCCAAACTCGTTAAGACAAATCCAACTAAAAACCAGGGGAAATGGTTCAGGCGGTTGCTTTCCCCCTTTTTTGTTCGACGGTTTCGAATGGCCACAAGAATAAAAACAAAGGGAACGAGCAGCAACACGCGCCCCAATTTACTCATCAGGGCCAGCGTCAGAGCTCCCTCTCCCGCTGGGGAAGCTGCCGCGGCAACATGGGCAATCTCATGAAGGGATAATCCCGTCCATATGCCAAACTGTTCAGGTGTCAAGGAAAGTTCAGGAAGCAGAACCGTATACAGAAGAGCAAAAACGGTTCCCAACAGGGCAATGATCCCAACCCCCATCGCTGTTTCCTCTTCCCGGTTACCCAGTACCGGAGAAACAGCCGCAATGGCTGCCGCTCCACAAATGCCCGTTCCAGCTCCCAACAGGAGTGAAAAACGACTGTCCATTCCCACTCTTTTTCCCAACAACCAAACGATCCCTACCCCGATCATCACCGTTACTGTATCCAATAAGAGCATTTCCGGACCGCGGCGGATCAATTCAGAAATATCCAGCCGAAATCCGTACAAAACAATAGCCACTCGCAACACCGTTGTGGACGAAAACACAATTCCGGAGCGAAATGCCTCCGGGTAACCAAAAATCTGGCGCCACCCCACAGCCAAAAGAATGGCTACAATCAGAGGACCAAGCCGATCCAGACCCGGCAACAACATAAGTCCGTAACCTACCCCCGCGAAAATCAGCGTAAACAGAAAACCGCCAACGTTCATGAACACATGGTTTTTCCCTTGATCAGTCTGAATCATACAATGCCAAAATTTATGCAAGGAAGATCACCTCATCCTTACCTTATTGCGGTTCATACTATAAGTAAAATGAATATATATTATATCGATGATAAGTTTATATTATAAATAAGGAGTGATCTCATCTGGAACAACGATTGCGGGTCTTTGTCACTGTTGCCAAAGCGAAAAATTTTTCACGGGCGGCAGAGCAACTCCATCTCACCCAACCAGCTGTCAGCCAACACATTCGCTCTTTGGAAGAAACGTTTGGCACCTTGCTTCTGGAACGAACCAACAAATCGGTTCGTCTCACTCCTGCAGGGGAGATTCTTCTGCAGGAAGGCGAAAAAATACTGCACCAATATGAACGGATGGAACGCCTTATCCATGATCTTACCCAGGGAACGGGTGGACCGCTTTCAATCGGTGCCAGCTACACATTTGGTGAATATGTGTTACCCCGGATCATTTCCGCCTTTGGTAACCAATATCCCGGTGTGAACCCTTCAGTAACGATCGCCAATACAACAGAGATCGCAGAAGGAGTGCGTCGCAGGAGACTGGATATCGGAATTGTGGAGGGTGAGGTGCATCATCAGGAATTAACAATCCGCCATGTGGCAGATGATGAACTGATGGTGGTTCTTCCCGCTGAACATCCACTGTCTGGTCAGCAAATCACTCCGCTTACCAATTTGGCGAATGAAAACTGGATTCTGCGGGAACCCGGCTCCGGGACACGTGCGGTAGCTGACAGTCTGTTTCAGAACAATCACTTTACCCCTCTCAAGGTGATGGAATTTGGAAGCATCCAAACAATCAAGGAATCCGTGGAAGCAGGGATGGGGATCACCCTTCTTTCTCCATGGGCCATCCGAAAGGAACAGTTTTGGGGAACCCTGTTTCCTATTCGAATAAAAGATTGCCCTTTACATAGACGCTTCACTGCTCTCACCCATGCCACTTCTTTCCACACCCAAGCCATGAATCATTTTCTTCGATTTTTAATTCGGGAAGTCAAGCTTCGCACCCCACCTTCCTGAACACCGAAACCCCCCGCCGGACCGTAAAGCCGACGGGGGGCTATAATTTTTCCACAGACCAGCATTCCCTTCAAAGGAGCACTGGTAACGTTTTCAATCCTCTCATCAAATAACTGGGGCGCCATCTCAATGCATCAGCAGAAACTCCCAATCTCAGGTCAGGGAACCTTTGTATAAGATTCGATAAGGCAATCTGACCTTCTAAGCGAGCCAAGGGAGCACCTAAACAGTAATGGATGCCCTGCCCAAACGCCAAATGCCGGTTCTCTCTTCGGGTAATATCCAGTTCATCCGGACATTCAAAGTGCTCTTCATCCCGATTGGCGGAAGCGATGGAGGCAATCACCATATCTCCTTTGGAAATTACTGTATCACGGAGGCAAATTTCTTCCTTTGCCCAGCGATTGGTTGCCAATTCAACCGGGCTGTAGTATCGCAATAATTCCTCTACCGCCTGTTCCATTAAATCAGGAGCAGATTTTAACATCTCCATCTGATCAGGATGTTCAAGCAAAGCCAATCCCCCGTTTCCAATGAGATTGACTGTCGTTTCATGTCCAGCAACAATCAACAAAAAAATCATCGAGGAAAGTTCTGCTTCTGTCAGATGGGACCCCTCTGATTCCACCTGAACCAGCCGACTGATCAGATCATCTTCTGGATATTTTCGCTTCTGCTCAATCATCTCCTGAAGATATTGCGTAAACTCCCGGACTTGTTGGGAGAACATCTGAAACTTCTCCGGGTGATTGGTGGTATCCACAATCGTATTGGACCACTCCCGAAACTGATCACGATCCTCCGATGGAATCCCCAGCATCTCACAAATCACAATGATCGGTAAAGGAAACGCATAATCTTCGATTAAATCCATTTGTTTCCGATCTTGTACCTGGTCTAACAACGTTTGTGCGATTTTTTCAATCCGCTCTCTCAATCCTTCCACCATACGTGGGGTAAACCCTTTTTGCACCAACTTTCGCAAACGCGTGTGATCCGGTGGATCAGAGCTGAGCATATTGGTTGACAAGTATTTTTTTTCCACAAATGGTGGGAGTGGACCCGTTCTACAATCGGAACGCGCATCCATTGTTAATCGATGATCTTTTAACATCGCAACGACATCGTCATACTTCGTCACCAACCAAGCTTTTCGTTCGAGAGGAATATTCACAGGATGGACTGGGGAATTGGCTCTGAGGTCTTTGTAAATGGAGTACGCATGTTTTTTAAACGCTGAAGAAAATAAATCAATGTCCCAACGCGCGAGAGACTGCTGCACAATATTCGCCCCTTTATCGTTCATAATCATTTATATTCCTTAATTTTACAAACATCATCCATTTCCTTTCATCAATTATTACAAATTTATAAACTATTCATCATATAATAGAATCGGATATTTTCTAGTACTTTTGTAATATGAATTTAATGCTTTTGTCTTATTTTCGTAATTAATATTATTTATATTAGTAACAATCCCTCTTAAAAGGAGAATCACTAAAATGGATACCTTGATTCCTGCGGTATTGTTGCTCCTTTGTTTGCCTGTATGGACCTTGACAGTAGTTGCCGGGTTTTGGGGATTGGTTCAGTTTATGTCTGATGTTGCAAACAGCCCTAAATAGCAAAACACGGATCTGCTAATGTTGTCCATACAGACAGCATCTCAGCAGATGCATTTCAAGTGTAGCAGACAATTCGTTTTTTCAAGGTAATAATGTAGGGATTCCACTTAAAAATGTGTGAAAGAAATGGATCACATTCATGCGCAGAGATTTTTTCCCGCAAATCCAAACAAAAATATGCTTCTTTATAGCCCCGTTTGCAGCGGGGCTTTTTATGGATTTGAAAAGAAAGGACACTTCCTCTCATCATAACAAATCAAACAAAGCATTCTGAGGACTGCCGACAAAGACATCTCTTCACGAAAGGAGGTGATTCGGTTAGCGGAGGGATTCCACTCGAACTCCGCTACTGACTTTGTCATGAACATCATCCTATCTCCTAATTTTGTAATAATGGGAACGATCAGTTCCTTTTTCTCGTTTGACATAAATGAGATGGACTGATAAGGAGGTTTTATACTTGAGTCTTGTCATGGGAGATATTCTGAAAAACCGAAGCAATCTTCATCCCCAGCTGGAGGCAGTGGTAGGACCCTCCGTTCGCCTTACATACAGAAAATTAAACCAACGTGTCAATCAACTCGCCCACTACCTTCAAGAACGGAATATCCGTAAAGGAGACCGAATCGCCATTCTCTGTCTGACAGATCATCCGTTCATTACGATTTTATGGGCCGCTTTAAAAATCGGAGCGATCGCCGTTCCTCTCAATTATCGTTTACACCCTGATGAACTGATATGGATTCTGGAACACAGCCAACCCGATGCCATCTTTTACGACGGGGATTTCTCTTCATCATTGCCTCAAACAAATGAAGTCCCTTTTATTCGGGAATGGGTTCAAGTCTCTATCAGTGGAGAGCTTCATCCCGATTTTTCTTCCATTTTTGCCACCTATGCAACAAAAGAGCCCAATGTAGAACTGGATGGTGAAGACCCGGCGATGCTCACCTATACATCCGGTACCACTGGTAAACCCAAGGGGGTGATTGCCACGCATACCAATCTTTATCATCCGGGTCCCGCCGCATTTTCCCATGTGGGATTTCAAATGGGGGATCGAGCATTGCTGCCCACACCCCTTTTTCATATCAGTGGCTCCGTCATGGTTACCAGCGCCCCCTATGTTGGAATGACCATTGTCTGTATGCCTCACTTTCACCCCCATCATATTCTGGATCTGATTGAAAAAGAACGCGTCACCCAAGCTGTCGGGATCGGACCCATGCTACAAATGATATTGGGTAGTATCATGGAAGAAAATCGGGAGCTGGAAACGCTTCGAATGATTGTCAGCGGAGGTGCCGCGGTTTCGGTCCCCATCATCAAACAGTTTTACGCACTTGGTTTCCCTGTTCTCCAAATATACGGTTTAAGTGAATACACCAGTGTGGCCACATTTTGGCATCCAGATCTGATGGGAATTGAAACGTGTGGTTCCGTAGGAAAGAACCTAATCGGACAGATAAAGATCGTCGATCCCGAAACAGAAAACGAGTTACCTCAAAAAGAAGTGGGGGAAGTGGTTATTCGGGGACCTCAGCTGTTTAAGGGATACTGGAAAAACCCAGAAGAAACAAGAAAAGCACTTCGGGATGGCTGGTTTTTCACAGGAGATGCCGGCAAGATGGATGAAAACGGCTTTCTCTATCTTGTCGGTCGTTACAAAGACGTCATCCATGTCGGTGCTGAAAAAGTGTTTCCGGTAGAGGTGGAAAATGTTCTGATGGACATGGATGAGGTTCTGGAAGCAGCCGTTGTTGCCCGTAACGATCCTTTTTGGGAAGAAATCCCCCGTGCTTACGTTGTAAAAAAAGCCGACTCCCGTTTAACTGAAGGCGATGTATTGACATACGTTCATAAACATCTCGCCCCCTATAAGCTGGCAGAAGTCGTATTTACAGAGGAACTTCCCAAGAATGAAATCGGTAAAGTGATGAAAAACGTTTTGCATCAGAAAGCAAATGAAGAAGAATCATCTACCGCGTCCCAGTAAACATTTTCAGGCATCCCCCAATGGGATGCCTTTTCAGCAACAGATTGTTCATCAATGGTCTTCAGCAGATTGACCCGGGTATTTCTTTTCAAAATACTGAGCTTTTTCATAAAAAAACTTACGGGGTTCATCTCCAAAATGACTGTATACATCAAATAACTCTTCATCCGTCATCCATTTGACCACTTTCTGAATTCCCGTTTCATCAGCCTTTTTCACCAGTTTCATATAGCCCTTCACCTCATCGTGGGAATCAGCCTGCCATAAAAAGGTTTTTCCATTTTTCGCCGTTCCTTCAAAAACCAGATAGAACGATTCTTCACCCCACCGAGTGGTAAATCGGACTTCTTTAAATGTTTTCCAAGAAACCTTTTGTTGATCGTTCCATTCCCAATAATTAGACGACACAATTCCCTTGGGAGTATAAAAGGTATAAGCGTCTTGGGCAAGCACTAAAAAGGGGAAAAATAGAATCGCCAAAGCCAGCAAAGAACCCAGAAAGATACGTCGTCTCAGAATTTTTAACACGTTCCAGTTCATCGGGCGGAGAAAATGAAAAGAAAGAAGAGCAAAGATCGTGAAATAAGCGAATAACAGTGTTAACCAAACACTGCTTTCGTCCTCGATAAACGCATTTTCCGGCGGGTCCGCAAATATATCCCAAATCGCCATACTGATCACCATAATGGAAAAAAGAAAAACGATCCCTATAAAAAGCGAAACGATCCCCCGTACGATGGAAAGCAAGTATGATAGAAATTTCCAATTACTTTTCTCCTTCTGTAAGCCCTTCTTAGATAGGATTTTCCCCGTTTCGGAAATAACAATGGGGGGTTTAGATCTCCGATAGAAAATATAGCATTTTTCTCCTTTAAATTTTTGGACATCTGGCCATGGATCCTCCCAATCTTGCTCTGGAAAGGACTCCTCAATCCTATGTAACACCGGGTCAGGCAACAACTTAATCCCCAACCATGTTGATCGAAAACGGTTCAATGATTTGACTCCTCCCAATAAATAATAAACAACGAATCATCCTCCCTTTATAGCATACAAGACTCTTTTTTTAATAGAAAACCCTTTTCATCTGTACTTTCTGTACGGCATCCAAACTCTCCGATATAATGATTCCATAACCCGTCGCAAACTATCTTAGATGGAAGGAGCATGCTTTTTTGAAACCGCTGGATCTGTTAAAACGATACTACGGCTATCCCTCCTTCCGTCCGGGCCAGGAACGGATCATTCAAAGTATCCTGGACGGACACAATACTTTTGCCATTATGCCCACTGGCGGAGGAAAATCCATTTGCTATCAAATCCCCGCACTCATGAAATCAGGACTCACCTTGGTCATCTCACCCTTAATCTCATTGATGAAAGATCAAGTGGATAACCTGAATCAGCTGGGAATTCCCGCTGCCTATATCAATAGTTCGCTTTCTTTTGAAGAGATGGAACTGCACTTGCGGGATGCCAATCAAGGAGCCTACAAGTTGTTATATATCGCTCCAGAGCGCTTGGAATCACTCCGCTTTCAAACCATGCTCCGGAAGATTCCGCTATCTCTTGTCACAGTGGATGAAGCACATTGTATCTCACAGTGGGGACATGATTTTCGTCCCAGTTACCGGGCCTTGGCACACTGGATCGGAGAGCTTCCGCAAAAACCGGTGATCGCCGCCTTCACAGCAACCGCAACGCAGGAAGTACGTGAGGATATCGCTCGTCTTCTCTCTTTTTCTTCAGATCGGATTTTCTCCGGAGGCGTGGAACGCAAAAACCTTTCTTTTTTTGTTTTACATGGAGAATCGGTTCAGGACTTCACACTTCAGTATTTAAAGGAACGTCCCGGACAACCGGGCATTTTCTACTGTGCCACCCGCAAGGATGTAGATGGATTGCACCGTTTTTTAACAGAACGAGGGATGACAGTCGGTCGCTACCACGCGGGATTAACGGAAAAAGAGCGAAAACAGGCACAGGAGGATTTCGCCTACGACCGGGTACAGGCAATTGTTGCTACGAATGCTTTTGGCATGGGGATTGATAAATCCAATGTTCGATTTGTGATCCATTGCCAGATGCCCCGCACAATCGAAGCGTATTACCAGGAAGCCGGTCGGGCAGGGAGGGATGGAGAAGAGAGTGAATGCATCCTGCTTTTTTCTCCCTCGGATGTACATACTCAGAAGTACCTGATCGATCAATCCGAGCTTTCCCCGGAACGAAAAATGCGAGAACACGCCAAATTGCAGGAAATGTACCGTTTCGCCCATACACAGCAATGTTTGCAGCAAACATTCGTCCGCTACTTTGGAGAAACCTCTTCGGACCCCTGTGGGAAATGCAGTAACTGCACGGCGGAGGAAGAAAAAACAGATGTAACGGTGGAAGCACAAAAAATTTTCTCCTGTATCCGTCGTATGCGGGAGCGATTCGGCGTTTCACTGACAGCCAAAGTATTAAAAGGGTCCAAAAGCAAGCGTGTTCTTGAATGGGGTTTCAACCGATTGCCCACGTATGGAATTCTTCAAGAGTATACAGAAAAAGAGATTACGCATCGCATCCACGTTCTGACTGCGGAAGGCTATCTCAGACTGACGGAAGATGAATATCCCGTTCTCACCTTGACCCCTGAAGCCATCGAGGTTCTAAGAGGAAAAAAACAGGTGCTCCTTCGGGTGAAAAAACGGAAGAAACGGTTAGCTTCCATTCGGGAAGATCTCTTCGAAGTTCTTCGCACCCTGCGACGGGAGCTGTCGGAAGCAGAACAGGTGCCACCTTATCTAATTTTTCCTGACAGTACGTTGGCAGACCTGACCCGAACCCTCCCTACAGACCGGGAAAGCATGCGTTTCATCCGTGGTGTTGGAGAGAGGAAATTGGAGAAGTATGGGGAGAAATTCTTAACCGTTATCCGCCGATATATAGAGGAGAATGGACTTCGCCCTGATCAAACGACCAGTGAATTGGCTGGGGACAATACATCATCTTCGCAAAAAAAGGACAAAGAACCCAGTCACCTGATCACCTGGCGGCTTTGGCAGGAAGGAAAGGATCTGGAATCCATCAGCCGCGAACGGGGGATTGTCATTTCCACTGTTGAAAAACACCTTTTTGATGCGGCTGGAGAAGGTTATTCAATCGATTGGGATCGTCTGATCCCTGAAGGTCAGGAAGGTTTCGTCCGCCAAGCGATTCAACAAGTGGGAGGAACCCGCCTCAAGCCCATTAAGGAAGCCCTCCCCAATCACATTTCCTATACAACCATTCGGGCGGTTTTTGCCAAACTGGCGGAACATAAATAAAACTTTTAAAGAACGAGGAACTGACAATCGGAAATTCAATTTTCATCTCCACACCTCTTTTTTCTCGCTGAGACCCCCGAAGGTCGCAAGACCTTCCCCTCCATGAGAGGGTTTTCTTTTTTTTCCTATTTTTCTTCCAAACATGATAAAATGATGGCAGATATGTGAAAACTATCACAAATGAGGTGTCGATATGAACCGTAAAATTGTGATTCCCGGTGGTTCAGGGTTTCTCGGACAGGCATTTGCCAACGACTTAGCCTCCAGAAATGTTCAAGTCACTGTGTTAACCAGAGGACAAGAACGGACAGATGGGAACATCCGATATATGAAGTGGGATGGGAAAACAATGGGTTCATGGATTCACGAGCTGGATGGGGCAAAAGGAATTGTTAACTTAACAGGGAAAAGTGTCAACTGCTTGTACACCAAAAAAAATCGCAAGGAAATCCTGGATTCCCGATTGGATTCCGTCCAAGTCCTGCATCAAGCCATTCAAACCTGCGACACCCCCCCTGAAGTGTTTATCCAAGCCAGTTCTCTGGCCATTTTTGGAAACACCCAGAATCCATGTGATGAAAATGCTCCCCATGGAGAAGGGTTTTCGGCAGATGTTTGCAAACAATGGGAAAGTGCTTTCTTTAAAGAAAATTTGCCAAATACACGACAAGTGGCTCTACGGATCGGATTTGTACTGGGGAAAAACGGAGGGGCCTTAGAGCCCCTGCAAAGATTGACCAAATATGGTCTCGGTGGAACGGTTGGAAGTGGAAAGCAATACATCAGTTGGATTCATATGGAGGATTTGAAGGGCATGCTCAGATATATACTGGATCACCCAACAGAAGGGATTTATAACGCCACCGGACCCAATCCAGTAACCAATCGAACATTTATGGAAACACTGCGAAAAGCCATGGGAAAAGGCTGGGCTCCTCCCACTCCTGCTCCACTGGTGCGACTGGGAGCCATCATCGTCATGCGATCCGATCCCGATCTGGCACTTCACGGTCGGAACTGTCTCCCCCAACGTCTCCTCGATGAAGGCTTCCAGTTTCAACATACGGATCTGCAAGCAACGCTTCAGGAGTTGACAAATTAATCTACCGGTTCATGGAGCAGTGGGATGCAAGAGATTCAGAACAACCTCTTTGCATCCCGCTCCTCTTTCAAAATCTCCACCGCTTCTCTAAATCGTTGGGAATGAACGACTTCCCGTTCCCTGAGGAATTGCAGACCATCCTTGAGATCCGGATCATCCGTCATATTGATTAACCATTGATAGGTAGCTCTCGCTTTTTCTTCCGCCGCAATGTCCTCATACAAATCTGTAATGGGATCTCCTTTCGCATTAAAGTAGGTAGCTGTAAATGGCACACCTGCAGCATTGTGAAAATATAAGGCCTTATCATGATCCGCATAGTGGGGACCGAGTCCCGCTTCCTTCATCTGTTCGGCAGTCGCATCCTTGGTCAGTTTGTAAACCATCGTTGCAATCATTTCCAAGTGGGCCAGTTCTTCTGTACCAATGTCATTGACAATCCCGATCACCCGATCCGGCAATGTATACCGCTGGTTCAGATAGCGAAGCGCTGCTGCCAGTTCTCCATCTGCTCCCCCATATTGCTCAATCAAAAACTTTGCCATCCGAGGGTCGCATTTATTGACACGGACAGGATATTGAAGCTTTTTTTCATATACCCACAAGGTGCAAACCTCCTGTGTCCAACATTACACCTGCCAAGGCCAAGGCGCCTCTTTCCATGACCATGGGCAGGTGGTATAACTGTTTCCAAAGCCGTACAGGGGGCCAAACATGGACTGAAAGCGACTTTTCAATGCTGCACTCTGCCGAACATAATCATTGTACTGCTCGACAGCTTGCTGATCATTGGGGTGGGTGTCTAAATACAGGTTCAATTCCACTAGCACAAAGTCTACAGCCTGGATTTCCTTCATTAACTGTTGGTATACCTTGAACCGTTCATCTGTCCATTCCACCTGTATCCCCCCATTCTTTTCTGTTTGTACGGGTTGCTGTATGGAGCAAACAATGCCGGCCACAATGTTCCCCATCTCAGCGCTTCCATGGGTGGAAACTGGGGCATGCCATACGGCTGAAATCCCAAGTACAACTGTGGCGGCGTTTCATACGTTTTCACCCACATCGGTGGACACGGATCATTCGGACTGACAAAGGGGCGATACGCCTTCCGATACGTGTACAACTCTCCGCCCTCCTTTATATTCTCTCTACACAGTATATATTTCACAAAAAAGGCCCTTAGAACGATCAAGGAAAAAGTATCCCATTTTCCTAAAAAGCAAGTCTTAATTTTAGGCGTGTAACAGGAATATATGGGGCATACTGAAAACCGGAGGAAAAACACCTTCGACCTATCAAACCATCCTCAATGAGGTGATTGTTCTATGCCCCTGATGGAAATTAGCATCGTTCCTGTTGGTGGAGAAACACCCAGTTTTAGCACGGTCGTTAAAGATGCTTGTCGTATCGTCCAAAAAAACGGCCTTTCTTACCAAGTCACCCCCACAGCAACAGTTGTGGAAGGAGACTTGGACAGCCTGATATCCGTCGCTTCCGATATTCACCGGACCTCCCTTCAAAACGGCATTCAGCGTCTGATCACTCATATCACCATTGATGATCGGCAAGACGAACCCATGGGTTTGCAACGTCAGACGGACAAAGTGAGACCATAAAAAACAGGCAGCCCACCTTAAAACGGGCTGCCTGTTTCATCTGTTCAAAAAAAAGAATTACGCCTGGTTATCAAACCTGCCTTCTCATCCGATTATATTGGCTGACTTGCATAATCCGATCATACATACGCCGGTTCTTCAATCTTCGAAAACCCTTGAAACCCGGAGCCCGATTCACCTCAATCAAGTACACGTCCCCATTTTTGCTGATTCCTATATCCATTCCCCAAATCCGTTGCCTTTTAAAACCTTTTTCCAACGCTTTTGCTGTCATCAACCCCAGTTGGTCCACTTTTTCCAATAGCTTGGAGGGCTTTTCGTCAAGCTCCGAACGGCGGATCGCTTTCTTGGCCGGCAATACTTCCCCACCCAATGCCAGATTGGTTTTAAAAAAACCCTTGCGTGCCACTTTTGCATACTTCCCTGTGACCTTCCAAGGTTCATTCCCTCGACGCTGTACAATCACTCTCAAGTCAAAGGGGCGATTATTTAGGCAAGCTAGGTCGATACCCTGTTGGATCAAATAATTTTCGCTTTTCTTCTCACTTTTCATATATTGAATAAAACAGTCCAAATCATCAAATATTTTCTTTCTGTGATTGTTTTGCACCTCAAAACCCTTTTCAACACCCGTTATCTTCATCAATCCTTTTCCTCGACTGCCTGTAAACCGTTTAAGAATGACCTGGTCATATTTTTCCAAAAAGGTTGACAGTGATTCCTTGGTAAAACAAGCGGTCTCTGGAAGAGCGTGCGCAACCGAAGGATTCTCCTTCAGCAGCTGATAGCGGGTCAACTTGGTATCTTTATTCATTTTCCCTCACCCAACCTTGGCTGATCTCTCTATCTGTATGTGTTTGATCCACCATAGGGAAGGGCGGGGCCGATAATGGGTGTTTTTCATGATGTATCCGCATAGACAAAAAGGTTGAAATACCCATACGTTATTGGAAGACAGCAACAAGGAAAGGGGATATGGAATGGATGGACCCTTTACATTAACTGCAAACCCGGTGATTGAATCGGACCGCTTACTTCTGCATCCGGATACCGCATCATTCATGGCCATTGAAAAGCATCAAGCAATAAACTTACGGTTCGGGCAAGCTAAGTACAATCTCCTTGTCCAAACCGATTTAAACGTACCGACGAAAGAAATCCAATTATCATCCAACCTCCTTCAATCCATGAACATTCCCTTTCCAGCACGCTATGAGGTAAAGATCGCCAATGGAGAATTTCATATCGGTCCTTTTATTGGAATCCTGGCTGCGATCTCCAAAGGAGAACTGAAAAGAAGATTGCTGACGCTCTCTCGATACACACAGCACTATCATTCTATCAATGGAATTCTTGTGGCATTCGCACTTTACGGAGTGAATCCCTATACAAAACAAATCAGCGGTTACTGGTATCAACCCGATACCGGTAAATGGAAAGCAACCGTTACTCCCTACCCCGATTCCGTATTTAATCGGATTACACTAAACAAACAATGGAGAAAACATTTCTCGAAAACACTGGATAACAGACTCTTTAATAACTATCGTTTTAATAAATGGGAAATGTACCAGGTGTTAAGTGCAGATTCATCCATCCAAAACCATGTGCCTGAAACTCACCTGTTAAGAAGACCCAGCGATCTTCTTCCCTATCTCCACCGATGGAACGGTCTATATATTAAGCCGGTTACAGGAAGTTTAGGGAAAAATGTTTGCTGCATTCAAAAGGAGTCATCCGGTCTTGCCATCAAATATAACAAGGGGGGCAGAAATATAAAAATCAGCTTTTCGGATACCCAGCCCTTGCTGAAATTTCTAAATTACCGGTTAAATCAGCGAAAAAAGTATATTTTCCAGCCCATCCTACAGATCCAATACCATGGAACGATTCGGGATTTTCGATTAATACTGGTCAAAAATCAAACCGGCCAATGGGAAGATGTGGGCTTAATCGGTCGCCTTGGAAAAAAAGGAGCCATCGTCAGCAGCAGTATCACAGGAGCACTTCGGGAACCTGGAGAGACAACCATTCAGAGTATTGTTGACGACCCAGAGAAAGCAAAGCAGTTGAGAAAGAAGATGTCCCAAATTGCCCTAAAAGCCGCCCAAGTGATGGATCAAACCAACCAATACGGCAATTTTGGGATGGATTTTGCCATTGATCACAATCATCACATTTGGTTGATAGAAATCAACTCAAGGGACCCTCACCACCAAAAAGCCGTAAAGGCGGGAAGAGGGGATCTCGCAAAGAAGGCTTGTCTTTCCAATATGATGTATGCAAAAAAACTGGCCGGATTTATCAGCGAACCCACCTCATCACCTGCTTCAGTTTCCCATTCAACTCATCAACCGAATCAATCTTCCGAACGGGAAAGCCAACAGGATTCATACTCCCCAAATTCTGGAGATCGCCAAAAGGAGGAGATAGAACAAAAAGAGATCCATAAAACCAATGAAAGCGGCGAAGCGGAACATACGGATCGTATATCCGAAAAACGTGGACCTTCCCCTTAATGAAACCAACCCTGTTTGATTGCATAGATTGCTGCCTGTGTCCGATCCTGAAATCCTAGCTTGCCTAAAATGCTGCTTACATGGGTTTTTATTGTCTTTTCCGTAATTCCCAACGCCAACGCCGCTTCTTTATTGCTTTTCCCCATCGTAATCATCTGTAGTACTTCCCGTTCCCGACGGGTAAGCATCTCCATACCATCTTTCTTGTAGCCATCGCTCTCCCCCGCCGAGAATTGTTCAACCAGCTGTCTTGTTGCCTGGGGATGAAGATGTGTCTTCCCCTGATATGCATTTCGGATTGTAGCAGCCAATTCCTCCGCTTCAATCTCTTTCAGTTGATACCCTTCTGCTCCAGCACGAATCGCAGGCAATACATGATCCTGATCAGAAAAACTGGTCAGGACCACTACCTTCACTTCGGGATGGATTTCCTTCATCTTGCGGGTGGCTTCCACTCCATCCATCTTTGGCATTTTCAGATCCATTAAGACCACATCGGGACACAATTTTCCCACCATATCCAGAGCTTTTAAGCCATCCCTGGCTTCTCCCACAATCTCTAGGTCTTTCTGGGTTTGCAAAAAGAGGCGCAAACCCTTCAATACCATCGGATGATCATCCACGATCAGAATCCGAATCATCTTTCATTCCCCTTTCCCTGATCGGGATGACGGTCCGACAAACGGTTCGTTCACCCGGTATACTTTCTATATAAAAGCTTCCCCCTAACATCTCCGCCCGTTCCTTCATACTGGTCATTCCAAAAGTACGTTGATGATGCTGTTTTGAATCGTAAGAAAATCCTTTTCCAAAGTCGATCACTTCCAAACGAACTTCACCTTCCTTCACCTTTAGACGGAGAATGACTTGATCCGTCCCGGCATGACGGCTCACATTGTTCAAGGCTTCCTGTCCGATCCGCCACAGCGCTTCTTCAACCGGACCGGGAAGTCTATCAACACCTTCCACTTCATCTTTTACTCTCAGTCCCAATTGATGAGCATAGTTCCGAAGAGCAGTCATTATTCCTGCTTCCAACCCCGGCGGGCGAAGTTGCCAGATCAATGCCCGCATTTCCTTTAACGCTTCCTGGGACAGATCTTGAATATCCTGCAATGTCTCCTGAAAAAGCTTTTTTTCCTCTTGAGGAAATTCTTTGATCGCCTGGGCACTTAATGAAAGAGAAAACAACTTCTGATTGACAGAATCATGCAGATCCCGTGCAAGCCGATTTCTCTCCTGTGATACAGTCAATTGCTGACGCTTTTCTTCCAAACGGGCACTTTCCATAGCAAGAGAGAGATGTTTTCCCAAAGCTTTCACCACTTGGCTATCGTCTTCTTCCACTTCATTGCCTTGGATTCCCCCCACGGAAAGGACTCCAATTCGTTCCGTTTGTGTAGAGACAGGAACAGCGATCACTCCCGTACAATCAGGCCAAAACGATTGGAAGTGCTCCAGTGACTCATCTTCCCGAACCAGAACCAACTGTTGTTTTTCAAAAGATTTACGGATGAGATCTGGTATCTCCAAAGAAATGTCCACGTTGGAGGGTCGTTTTTTCCCTTGAACAAGTTGCATCCGATTTCCTTTGTTCACCCACATGGCTACAAATGGCCAAGGAAACGACCGATCCACTTCACAGATTGCCTGTTCCGGAAGGTGATCGATATCGCGAATGGCCCAGATTGCACGACTTGCCTGATCCAATCTGGCATATTGCTGGGCACGCCGTTTTTGAACTTGGATTAACCGGGTCTTCTGCACCGCCATTCCAATCTGATAAGCAAACGCTTCCAATAGAGCCAACTCTTCATCAGAGAATCGCTCTTTTCCCGGAGAGGTTACATTTAAAAGACCAATCCGCTGACTGCCCGCTGTCAATGGGATCGTCGCATGATGGGTAATTCCCCAAGTGTCCCCCCAATGGTACTTCAATGCATCATCCAACCGTTTGCATTCAATAATGTTGACCGCTTGATTCAACGTTCCCTTCCAATATTTGTTTAGACACCAACAAGAACCCTCGCACAATGGCCGATTCCTCTCCCAGGACAATCCAGGCGGAATGCGCTGTACCGCCACTGTTTCAAAAAGAGAGAATTTATCTGTAAGAAAAATCCACCCTGTGGAAAGACCCGTTACATCCAGCAATTCTTCCAATACCGACTGAAGCATCGGTTGGACCTCTGTGGATTGATTCAAAGTTTCAGCAATCGTGCGCAACATCTTCCACTGTTGACTCTGGATATTCTCTGTCACCGCTTTTTTCCCTTTCATGTAAAATCTCTTCCCTATCCAATATATCACGTTTCGATGTCGGTTTGATTGCACTCACCGCTACGGAAAAATACAAAGACCCATTCCTCCAGGAAGATGGGCCTTTCACCAAACTATGATAACCAGTCCACCCGGTTCATGGTCACACCAAACTCCCGTTCCACCAACTTCGGATATTCCCGCAGAAGTCCTTCTTTTTTGGCCTCTTGTGCCAAGGAATTAGATAAATCATTCTTTGTCAAATGAGACGGAACTTTCTGCTCCCGATAAATGCGTGAGAGCGTTCGTAACAGGCGATGCGGGAAAAGAAGCTGAGCATAAATCAGGGAATACTCTTCCTCTTCCAAAGGAGCAAACTTTCGGTAATTCTTCAGTATGTTTTCTACTGGTTCCAGGGAACCGGTTCGTCCATAAGCATAAAGAACCAACCGGGCCAAGTCGCGACTTCGAACATCCAAAACCAGGCGGTTCCAGTCGATAAAATGAACCTCACCGGTCTCATCCCAGACCAAATTCCGACGATGGAGATTGCAATGACAAGCTTCGCCGCCCTTTCGCGTGGAAAGAACCACCTGATCTCCACCCAGTTTTTCAAGGTATTGGATCGCCGTCTCCACCATTCCTTCTGCAAACGCACTTTGTTTTAGCCACAGACGGTCCACCGGTTCCGGTTCATGATTTAAGTCAGCGGTCAGTTTAAACATCTGAATCTGCCGGTTTAAATTTTCCCAAATATTTTTCCATTTCCCTGTATGAACCCACCTGCCGACCATTCCCCTTGAGGGAGAAAAGCCTTTGGAAGCGGAATGAAACCGGGCCAGTGTTCGGACTACTTGAGGCCAGCGGTTCTCCGTCCGCAGATCATAGACCTTCCCTTTAATCCAAGGAAGCAAAACATATCGACGCTGATGACCTGATACCATGATTCCATCCCGTTCGGTAAGCACAGGAACAGGAAACTGAATCAGACCAGTCTCTGAAATGTAATCCCCCAATTCCTTCACAAGATGCCAACGAAGTGCATCCGATTCCTGTACACGTTTAAGTGCAAACACCCCTTGGTCTGTTTCCAGACGCAAAACCCCACCTGAAGGATGGGCATCTTTGAGCCGGATTCCGTAATGATGCCACAACACTTCCGGAAGCCGAGGCTCACCCGTCCATTCAGTCCATTTTTCGGTCAAGGGCTCCCCCCCTTTCCTCTCTCCCATTACAAGAGTTACCTTATGTATAGGCAGGTAAAATCCATGCTATGCCCCGTTTCATTTCTCTGCCTTGGAAACAGGATGAATCACATCCAGACCTCCGGTCGCCTGAATGATGTTCCCGGTAATAAAGTCGGATGCTGGTTCGCAAAGAAACCGAATGACACGAGCGACATCTTCTCCTGAACCTGGACGGCCGAGAGGAACTTCATGATCTTTTAACCCTGCCACTTCAGAAATTCGCTTTTCTTTGTTTTCTCCCACAATATCTCCGGGGCAGATCATATTGACCGTCACCCCAAAAGGGGCTTCTTCCACCGATAACGATTTAACAAAAGAGACCAAACCCGTCTTTGAAGCGGCATATACAGCACGGTCCGGCCAGGCAGGAGCTTCACCCACCCGTCCAAATCCAAATAAAATAATCCGACCGCATCCCCCGTTTCGAAGAAAGGGAAGAGCTGCATGTGTGGTATAAAGAGCGCTTTTAAAATTGCCGTTTACCAGCTCTTCAATTTCACGGGAAGTATAATCAGCAAATCGACAACGTTTCCGGATAAAGGGACCGACGGCATGAACAAGCGCATCCAATCGCCCATAGCGTTGCACCACTTTCTTTACTAACTCATCCGCCTCTTCCCGGACACTGACATCGGCCTGAAACAGATCTGCTTCGCTCCCACTTTCCAAAAGCTCCTTCACCAAATTGCGTCCCTGATCTTCATGACTGCGGCAGTGAATCGCCAGATTCCATCCCGCCTCTGCAAGCACCTGGGCTGCCATACGCCCTAACCCTCTTGAACTCCCTGTTACCAACACCACACGTCTGATTTCGGAATTCATAAACGATCCTCCTCTGATCTTCAGATGCCATAGAAATTTTTCCCTTTCTCATCCATTGCAAACCGTTCATAACGGGCATGTTTTTCCCTCTTCTCTGTCATAATAACCTTGTGTCTTTTTGTTTCGGGGAGGAAAACGGATATGAAAGAAGAAAGGGTATACCAAATCGCGCTTTCCAAGCTGAGAAAACGGGGTGTAAACCTGGATGAAATCGCGGATCTGGTATTTTATCTGCAAAAAGATTATCATCAAGGACTCACGCTTGCTGAGTGCCAGGAGCATGTGGAACATGTCCTTCGGAAAAGAGAGGTTCAAAATGCAATACTGACTGGAATTGAACTAGATATACTCGCAGAAAAAAACATTTTGTCTGAACCACTCCTAGAAATCATTCGCAAGGATGAAAGCCTCTATGGGATCGATGAGATTTTGGCCACTTCAATTCTTAATGTTTATGGCAGTATCGGCTTAACCAACTACGGATTTATAGACCGGGTAAAACCAGGGATACTCAAAAGGCTGGACAACAAAGACGGTGATCAAATCCATACTTTTCTCGATGATCTGGTGGGGGCCCTGGCCGCTTCCGCTGCTGCCCGGCTTTCTCATAACCGAAAGAAACAGCAAGACGCAAAACAAGAATCATGAAGAAGACCCGGTGTTTCCGGGTCTTCTTCAACGACAGCCAGATCCTTTCATACACGTTTATATCTCCATGTTCCCTGAACCTTCTCACAAACCAATTCCCCTCGTATACGTAGATATTCCAAATGGGCCAAGGTTTCGGACAATGCGAAACGGAGATTATGAATGGACATATTTTTTCCAAAGATTTGATAACAAATGTCCACAGCAGTAAGTCCGTTCCCTTCCGTCCATCCTTTCATCTGCTCCAGGCGTTCCCGATGGTGCCGTTTTAATGCTTCAATCCGCTCATGATAATTCCCAAAAGCCTCACCATGTGAAGGAAACACTTTTTTGACCGGAAGTTGATCCATTTGATCCAATGTCGTCAGATAAGTGTGGAGAGGATTTGGATCACATCCGGGCCAAAGGCTGATATTGGGTGTAATTCTGGGCAATAAAAAATCCCCGCCAATCAACCAACCCCGTTTTGGATCATAAAAACTCAAATGGCCGTCAGCATGACCCGGAGTGTGAAGAATCTGATACTCCCGGTCCCCTAGGAAAATGGTCTGGCCACCTTCAATAAACTGTGGTTCAGGATGAGGTTCCACCCATTTGGTAAACGCTCTTAAGTGACCGGGAATCTCCTTTGCCCATTCCGAAGACAGTCCATGTTCGGAAAAGAATTGAGCCATCTTTTCCGGCTGGTCTGAATCTTTCGCCCAGAACAGGCTCGCCTGTTCAAAGTCCGTTTGTGACACCTTTACCGGTGCACCCGTCTGGTTTTGCATCCATCCAGCCAATCCATAGTGATCCGGATGATAGTGGGTTAATACAATTTGCTCCACATCACTCCAGGTAAACCCAATACTCTCTTTTGCCTCTTCCCATGTGTTCAGGCTGTCTTCATAATGAAGACCGGTATCAATGATGGTATAACCTGTGGAGCCCTTCACAACATAGGATTTTATGATTTTCAACGGAAAGGGCAACGGCAAAGGGACTTCTATGATATCATTCCAGCGGTTCATGAAGAGCCTCCTTAAATAAAATTCCATTCCATCAGATCATAAACACTATACGTCGCTTGAATGGAACTCTTCCGATATTCCTCCTCTGTAGTCACCCCGCCAAACACCAATAATGTATCCATCCCACTGTTCACACCAGCCTGAATGTCCGTCAGCAGATTATCACCGACAATCAATGTCTCTTGTACGGATGTCTGGAGCCGACTTAACGCATAATCCACAATCGGTTGTTCCGGCTTTCCTATAAATGTCGGCTGAACCCCTGTGGCAGCTGTAATCCCCGCACACAGAGAACCGTTTCCCGGAAGCAGTCCCTCATCAGACGGTAGCATTAAATCCCCATTGGTCGCGAAAAACTTCGCTCCTGCCCGGATCGCTAGACAGGCTGTTTTCATCTTATCATAGGTAAACGATGGATCGATTCCAACAACAACCGCGTCCGGATGATGTTCCGTAAAACGACAGCCAACCTCGGTCAGTGCGTCTTTTAATCCTTTCCCACCAACAGGGTAGACGGAAGGAGCTCCCAATCTGTTTTGCAAATAAACAGCTGTTGCCTGTGCAGAGGTGACCACCTGATCCGGGGTCGCCGGATAACCGAAACCCTGCAGTTTCTCTGCAACCTGCTCCGGTTTTCGGAAAGAATTGTTGGTAAAGTAAAGATAGGCAAGTCCACGCTTTTCCAACTCATCAATAAAGCGCAACCCGCTGGATATAACCTCTTCACCCTTAAATAACGTCCCATCCAGATCGATCAGATACCCTCGGTAACGTGTCATCCCATGACCCTCCCCGTAAAAATCATTCGGGGGCTTGTCTCTTGGTCATAGGCACTTCCTGTAAAGTCTCCCCGAACCTCCTTCACCAAAAGTCCTGCGGTCTCCATCATTTCCATCATTTGTTCCCGGCTGTACATTTTTACTCGTTCATGATACTCACGGGGTCCCTTCGCATCGGTGACCATAATTTTTTTTCGCACAAAATCCCCTTCAATCCAACGTTCTTCTGTAATCTTCATTCCATTCTCTTCTTCCCGCTGGCTTTCGGGAACTAAATTGTTTTTCACATATTCACGATTTAAGAAGTCGATTAAAAATGGTCCATCAGGACGCGTCACACGAGCAATCTCATCCAATACTTTTTGATTTTCAGCATCGTCTGTAAAGTAGCCAAAAGAGGTAAACAAATTCATGACCACATCAAAAGCATTCTGTTTGAAGGGAAGATTTCGCATATCTCCTTGTACATATTGAATCCCTTCTCCTTTTGCATACTTTTGAGCATAATTGAGTAAAACGGGGGACAAATCGACTCCGGTCACTTTAAAGCCAATTTTTTCCAAAACGATGGAGTGACGGCCCGTTCCGCAGCACAGATCCAGCACTTCACTACCTGGCTTCAAATGTAGCCACTCAACAGCCGATCGGATCTCCCGTTCCGCTTTTGATCGATTGCGGTGACGGTAAACGATCAGGTAATCTTCCCCAAAACTTTCCTCATACCATGGCATATTTGGAATCCTCCATATGGTTACTCTTTCTCCTTTGCTGATGGGGACTCTGCTCCCCTCTCATCGCTTATATCAACCAATTGAATCGCTTCCTTGATCAGTTGGTCCGTCTGTGTCAACACCTCTTCCCAACCATTTGACAACGGATCGGGCCAACCAAAGGCTTGAGCATTGAAGCGAGCGATATGAACAGAGCTGACAAGCACCGTCCGTAAATGAAGACAGGCTGTCAAGGTATCGCTCGCCTTTGAACCGGATACAGCCAAATAGTCAGGAATGATCGCCAGGATCTCTTTGGCTATCTCATGCAACCGTCGCACAGGTCTCAAAAGAACGTCCGCCTTCGCTGTTTCTGGCTCTCGCAACATGGTTTCTACAACGCGAATATCCGCTTCCACCAATTCCTCCCCTTCTTTTCTCCAAGCGGACAACTGCGCAAGGTCACTGGAAGGACTCCGTTTTCCTGCAACTTCTCCTTTTTCCGCCAGAGAAGAGATCGTTAACTCCAGAAGGGAACAAGCCATCATTAACGAGACTGCCAGACTGCTTCCCGCAGCGGGACTGGGCAATTTCCTTTCAGCCATGTGATCAGCAAATTCAGAGAGCGGGAGTGTCGCAAAGTGATTCATGAAGCACCACTGGGGTCCCTCTCTCCCAACTCCCATCGCAAGTAGGACCGTACCCAATCCATATAGTGAACCAATACCGCTATATCGGACAACTCCTGAATCAACTCATCTTCTGATACCTCATGATAGTAACGCACCAAGCGCTCGCGAAAGCGAATCAGTTCTTTGAGACGGGAAACAGATTCCGTTGGAATCACCTTTTCATCTTCCAAAATGTCAATAATATCAAGATACCCCCCTGGGTCCCGCATCATAAACCCATCAATCATCGTGCTTCCGATGTCGATGACACACTCGACCCCGATATGCAAGGCCCTGGAAGCCGCAAAGATTATCACCTCTTCACTCTTCCCTTTCCACTCATTGCGCGAACGTTCCATGACATCCAAACATTGCTCTAAACATCCCAGTTGAGCTTCAATCCGTTCGGTATCCACATCGTAAATCATCTTAACATCCTCTCTCTCATGATCCCCTTTTTCCACAACACTTTTATTATATCTCAGCCTACACTCCAAAAGAAAAGACCTCTTGAATGTATAATCTTATTCTGCTGTTAAAGGATAAAAAAGAATAACAACCAAAGCGGAAAGGGTGAAAGGACATGACACTCAGTACCAAGGATTTAAACTATCTGAAAGACGAAATGTCCTGGGAATTGCTTGCGTTTAAGAAATGCCACCATTATGCCCAACAGTGCCAAGACACTCAAGTCAAACAGATGATTGACGATATCGGCAGAAAACATCAACGTCACTATGAGCAAATTTTACAATACCTAAATGCCAACAATACCGGTGGAACACAACCCAATATGCCCCAATAAGGAGGAATCACCGATGCAAAATCAACAACAGACAAATCAACCCGGTGCTCAGACGATGACTCCCCAAGTAAAGGGACCGGAAATGAATGATCGCGACCGGATTAATGATGTATTGGCTATGGAAAAATATATGCTGATGGCCTACAATATCGCCGCAAATGAGGCCAGTAACAACGACCTGTACCAAATCCAGATGAATATTCTTTCTGAACTGCATCAATGTCAACGGGATATTTTTAACCTGATGCATTCCAAAGGCTGGTACAAGTTTGATAATGCTAACCCACAACATGTTGCCAAATCCGCTCAAAAATTTACCAACTATCAGAGCCAGTTTCCATATCAATAAACAGAATCGCCGACCGATCTCTATCGGTCGGCGACTTCTATTTGTGAAATTTTAGATTGAATATTCCTATAAGGTAAAATTTATCAGCTACTTTCCTGAAAAACTGAAACCGACAGCTCATTCTCATCGTTCCTAGAGTAGGGTTCTTTCAAGGGATGAATGTCAATAAAATTTAACCCTTGTTTTACAGTTTTTTAAGGAGGGTAAACAAACCATTTATGTGTACCAAAAATCAAGAGACCATTCAACAGAACAATCTCAAATCAAGAGATTATTACTTTGACAATGCCAAATTTATTTTGGCCATGTTGGTGGTTCTTGGTCACGCCTATCGCCCTTTAATTGACGAAAACGAAATCATCAAGGCTATATATTTGTCCATTTATACATTTCATATGCCTTTGTTTATTCTCATTTCCGGATATTTTGCAAAAAACTACAGTAAAGAAGGACAAAATAAAAAGCTGATCAATTCCGTGCTCATTCCCTATATCATCTTTGAGATTCTGTATTCACTGTATGACCATTGGGTTTATCAGACCGATTCCGTAACCTTCACCATTTTGGAACCCTATTGGATTATGTGGTTTCTGTTCAGCCTCTTTTTGTGGCGTTTAATTCTGCCATACATCGTTCATCTGAGATATTCATTGGTCATTGCTGTGCTTCTTTCTGTTGGAATCGGTTACATTGATGAAGCGGACGGTTTTTTAAGCCTTTCCCGAACGATTGCTTTTTTCCCATTCTTTCTGCTCGGTTTTTATTTAAAAAGGCATCACATTGAACGCTTATTTACTTCGAGGAAACGGATCATCGGTTATACTGGTTTACTTCTCTTTTTTCTGATGATGTATGGATTGGAATTTCATTCCTCCATCGATCTCGATTTACGGCGCTGGCTATATTTTGAGTTTCCCTATGAAGACATCGGCCACCCTGAATGGTATGCGGGAGGGATTCGAATCGCTTTAATTCTTCTGGCTTTGGTGGCTTCCTTTTTCCTGCTGTCGATCATACCCCAAAGAAAAACCTTCTTCAGCAAAATGGGGAGTCGATCCATCTATGTTTATCTGATCCATGGATTCTTCATCAAATTTTATGATGCCATGGATCTTGACGACAAATTTTCTGGACTTGCCTTTTACCTCTTGGTCACGGTTTTTGCGATTTTATTAACAGTATTGCTCTCCTCCCAATGGATTCAAAGGATGTTCCAGCCCATGATCCAACCAAATATCCAATGGATCTATCATCACACAAAGCACAACAAATGGAACAAGGCAACCTACTAACTGATTTTTGATGCAAAAACAAAAACCGGGTAAGGAATCATCCTCACCCGGTTTTTGCTTCTGACTTTCCATCTTAAAGCTCTTGCCATCCAAAGTTACACATCTCACAGGTTAACAGGTTAAGCCGAAGGTTTTTGTTTCGTAGCAACCATAACCCCTTGGATGATTTCCCTTTCCAACATCTCCGTTTTTTTCTCCAAACGACTTCCAATAAAGAAAACATCGATAAAAGGCCAAATGCCAAAGGTCAGCCATCCAAAGAATAACATCGCAACCCCCAGACCAATATCCCCCAAATAGAACCGATGTCCACCAATAAGACCCAGAAAAAACCACATAAGATATAAAACGCCTTTGCTTTTTTTACGACGCTCCAATTCAGAATGGACCATAGACAGTTGCTCTCCAGTCAAATCCCTTTTCAACAAAATATTATCCATGAGTAAAGATTCCCCTTTATAAAATATCATTATATCCCACACTTCATAGAGTGAAAAGGCCGAAATCAAACTTTGTTATGTTTTACTTTATTTTAATATAATAATCTAATTCTACATTATTTTGCAAATCTCTTTTACAAAGAATTATATTTTCTTTAACAAACAACCAGAACAACTATATAGTGATTCAGAAGAACCCCAATAAACCATAAGATATGTCCATCCAACATACCATCTTTTTATCTAAACAAGGTTGCTTGACATCATATACCTATAGGGGTATATTGGAAGTAGCCTTTTTCTTTCGCCTGATATATTACCCTTACCCCTATAAGTAAAATGCCTGTTCATCTTGTTGGAATCACAGGTCATAACTCGGATCTGGCACCTATAAATCATAAGGAGGAATCATAATGGCTGAAGAAAACAACAACACCACGATGGTCGTGTTCAGCGGGGATCTGGACAAAGCGATCGCCAGTTTCATTATTGCTACGGGAGCAGCTGCCATGGGTGACCGTGTAACGATGTTCTTTACGTTCTGGGGATTAAACGTTCTTCGGAAAGAGAACTACACCTCCACTGAAAACAAGAACTTTATGGAAAAAATGTTCGGTAAGATGATGCCTAAGGGTCCGGGAAAGCTGGGACTGTCCAAAATGAACATGGGTGGTATGGGCGCGAAAATGATGAAAAAAGTGATGAAGGACAAAAATATCTCCACACTTCCTGAATTGATGGAGATGGCGAAAGAATTGGATGTCAATATTGTCGCCTGTACCATGTCTATGGATGTCCTAGGAATCGGTAAGGATGAACTGATCGATGGAATCGATTATGGGGGTGTGGCCACATACCTGGGGGAAGCGTATGATGCCAAGGTCAACCTGTTTATCTAAAAAGCCCCAGAAGCTCGAGGGTTTCCCTCGGGCTTTTATCATCATTTAAGGAGGCGATCCAATGGACTACAATAAAAAGATCCAGAACCGACTGCGTCGTATAGAGGGGCAAATCGGCGGTGTCTTACGGATGATGGATGATGGGAAAGAGTGTAACGATGTCCTTTCTCAACTCTCCGCCATCCGTAAAGCGGTGGATCGAACCATAGCCGTTTTGGTCACTTCCAACCTAAAACAGTGCCTTATCGAAGAGCTTCAGAAAGAGAATGAGGGGAACACCGATGATATGTTGGAAGAAGCTGTCCGATTACTGGTGAAGAGCCGATAAAAAAGCGGAAAGGATATCCGCTCTTTTTTTATTTTTCAATTGTAAACTGCCTTCGTAAAAGTCTCTCCCCTTGAGGGAAAGATAAATTCATTTTCCAACCGCCCATTCCCGCCCAGTTCATAGATCGAACCAACTGAAATTTAGATGACAAACTGCGTGCATCTTCAAACCATACCGTGTACGTTTGCCCATTTTCTTGATATTGAAACCAGGGGCTGCGAGATTTCAAATCAAAGTGTATAACACTTCCATGATCAATCCCTTTCTTAAGAGCGTCTGCCTGTGAATATGCCTTCCCATGCGTTGTTTTTGATTCCCACTCATACGCATACATAGGGATACCCAAATACAGCTTTTTCGTTGGTATAACAGAAGAAGCATATTTCATTGTCGCCTTGACCTGTGCGTAGGGCGCGATGGGACCTGGACCCGTATACTTGGGAAGGTGCCAGTCGTAAGCCATGATAAAAACTTGATCTGCATTTTTCCCAATAATTGGATAATCATATGCCATTGAATAATCGGGAACCTGATGTCCGAGTTTAGGTGGAATGGATATTGCGATCTTCATTCCAGAAGGGTGGAGTTTCACATTTAATTGGCGAAGGAAACGATTAAAATACCATCGATCCTTCGGTTTCAGACCTTCAATGTCCAACATAACTCCCTGAAACTGGTTCGCTTTTAGAAAGTGCCATATACTATCCACCAAAACGTCACGTTTGGAAGATTGAGAGAGGATTTGGTGCATTCGTTCTGAATCAAATCCTTTTTTCGTCAGGTTCGTCACAACAGGATAGAGCTGATAACCCTGTTTCCGGATCAGATGGGTGGTGGTGCCAAATGAGCGAACGTTTAAGCTTCCGTTGGGATTTACAGGAACATGGAACAGACCGACATTCGAAATTAATCCCCGGTATTTGCTCATCGTTTGGCGGTCTTTGGAAGAGCTTCCTGAAGGGTCGAAAAATAGTCCCGTATCGATCTTTCGTCTCAGAGGTTGAGGAATGTTAAGAAATGTTCCCGTTTGAAGCGATGTAAGATTCTGATGTGGATTAACCTTTTTCAATTGGCTGAGTTGCAAACCATGACGAAGAGCAATCTCCCAAGCAGTATCCCCGGAACGAACCAGAAGGCGATGTCCGGGAACAATCACCGATTGTCCGGGAACCAACTGGGATGGGGGTTGACCATTAAGTTGTTTTACTTGTTTCCAGCTCGTTCCATACCGCTTGGCAATGGAGCTTAGTGTATCCCCGCTACGAACCGTTTCAATAATATAATCGTTTGATTCAACTGCCTTAGCCACTGGTAAGGAAACGAACAATCCCGAAAGGATCGGTAACACAACAAAAAACAGACGAAACCAATACATGATGATCATTCCTCCTTTCCTTATGTCATTAATGTGACAAACTGGTTTAAAAATGATGCATTGATAAAAAAAATCCAAAGGTACATTGACGTAATATACCCATAGGGGTATAATACTGTAAAGAATATACCTGTATAGGTATATGCCCTATCAACAACAGAAACAATCTGAAACCAGAAGGAGTGAATACGGTGTCTCATTACCAAGCCAATCAAACATTGGACTGTAAAGGGCTTTCCTGTCCGATGCCAATTGTGCGAACCCGGAAAGCCATAGAAGGGATGAATCCTGGTGACGTTCTCCATGTAGAAGCCACTGACAAGGGTTCTCTGGCTGACATGCAGAGCTGGGCGGAGCGAACTGGACATCAGTACTTAGGCTCCAAGGAAGAAGGGGAGGTGCTTCACCATTACATCCGCAAAGCTGTAGAAGGGGAAGAAAAACAAGAGAAGAAGCACCCTGAGGTGATCAAGTTGGATAAAGTAAAAATCCGTTATGAAGATCCTTCCATCCAGTTGATCGATGTTCGCGAACCGATGGAGTATCACTTCAGCCACATTCCTGGAGCTGTTTCCATTCCGCTGGGTGAATTGGAAAGCCGGGTAGAAGAGCTGGACTCTGGCAAGGAAACGTGGGTAATCTGTCGATCAGGAAACCGAAGTGATACAGCCTGCCAAATCTTGATGGAAAAGGGATTTCAAAACGTTAAAAATGTGATTCCGGGAATGAAAGACTGGGATGGTCCTACAGACAACAGCTAAATGTCTCCTCATCCTGACTTTTAAGGAGGTTTCAACATGGCCGTAAAGACAGTGACCGCGGAAGAGCTCCGCGACAGAATTCAAAATGGTGAGCCCCTGTTTATTCTGGATGTTCGCAATGAAAGTGACTATCAGGATTGGAAAATTGAAGGAAATACTGTTCAATCTCTCAATATCCCCTACTTTGAATTTTTGGATGATGAAGATGTGGCAGACGATCAGCTTCCAGACAAAAACACACCGATCGTGACTGTCTGTGCCAAAGGAGGTTCCTCTCAGTATGTGGGGGAAGTTCTCGATGGTAAAGGCTACAACGTCGCTTCTCTCAAAGGTGGAATGAAAGACTGGAGTCAAGTGTACAGTGACACATTGGTATATCAAGATGAAAAATTGAAACTGTTCCAAATTAACCGCCTTGCCAAGGGATGCCTCTCCTACCTGATTGTCTCCAATGGTGAAGCCGCAGTGGTTGATCCCGGACGCCACACTAATTTTTATACGCAATTGGCTGAGCGGGAACACGCTCGGATTACTAACATTTTGGATTCTCATGTACATGCCGATCATATTTCCGGTGGTCCTGCTCTGGCCAAACAACACGGGGCCGACTATTTTATCACCACCAGCGATCTCCAAGGAACACCTCCTTTTGAGTACAAAGCTTTGGAAGAACATCCATTCATTCATTTTGGAGATGTTGAAGTAGAGGTACTTGCACTACAAACGCCCGGACACACACCTGGCAGTGTTTCCTTCTTTATCAACAAACAATTTCTCCTGTCCGGGGATACAATTTTTGTTGGCGGGCTGGGTCGTCCCGATCTGGGAGGAAAAGCACAGGAATGGGCAGAGATGCTCTACGACACCGTTTTTCATCAATTAAATCAACTGGCGGACGATGTCTTGGTCCTCCCGGCACACTATGCAGACAAAAGTGAGATGAACGAAAAAGGACTAATCACCGCCCAGCTGGGTACCATTCGTCAAAATAACCAGGCGATGCAGACTCAGGAAAAAGAAACCTTTACAGAAATGGTGGCCAGCGCCGCCTCTACAAAAACTCCCCCGAACTATGAAGCGATTATTGCGATCAACCGTGGGGAAAAAGTAACAGGAGAGGAAGAGGCTACTGAACTGGAAATCGGTCCAAACCGTTGTGCCGTTCATCACCATGGTTAATTAACTACTTAACAATTGAGGAGGTTTTAAAAATGAAAGCGGATATGACTGTTGATGCCAAAGGATTGTCCTGTCCCATGCCGATCGTTCGAGCCAAGAAATCGATTGACTCCCTAAATACCGGTGAAATCATGGAACTGATCACCACTGATCCAGGGTCTGTCAAAGATTTTCAAAGTTGGGTAAAACAAACCAAACATGAACTGCTGGAGCACAAAGAAGAAGATGGCGTCTACACGTTTTATGTAAGGAAAGGCTGATTGAAACAAACAAAAGAGAAGGGGATCACTCCCTTTCTCTTTTTTTATGGAATGAATCCATTCTGAAATTCAGGTAATGCTAAAAATTATTCGGGGGGTGAAAGGGATGCAACAAACGGATTGTGATTTTTCTCCCATGAAGAAAATGGTCAAGGACAACCTTAAAAGCTTGCATAGCGAAATTTATCGAGTTGTGCAAGGTTTGGAGGAGGAACGAAACTGTTTACTGCAGGAAATTGCAGAAATCCACAAGACCTTGTCACAAGTGGAGTCGATGGCGGCATCCTTTTATCTACAATGCTATCTCTCTCCTTATACAGATAAATATCAGGAGTTAAGCAGCAGCATACGAAGAATGTCACAAAAAAAGCACGGCGCATTGATTGTCGTTCACCGAAACGACCCTATTGATCACTTAATCCAATCAGGAACACCCATTGGAGCCACTTTAACCAGTTCGTTGTTGGAATCCATCTTTTATCCCGGAAGTCCTTTACATGATGGAGCTGTCATTGTAAAAGGGAATATCATTCTTTCAGCAGCCAATTTGTTACCTTTATCCCGCCAGTTTATAGATGACTGGAAACTAGGAACGCGTCACCGAGCTGCACTCGGTCTAACAGAAAATACCGATGCCTTGGTGATGATTGTCTCAGAAGAGACAGGTCATGCTTCCTTCGCTATGGAAGGAGAACTGTTTCCCTTAAACATCAGTGAGATAGCGGTTTAAACATAATCGTTAAACCCGTGTTATGAGCAAAATGAACTTCATGAAAAAAAGGAGGATGTTATGACTACATCCTATCAGGTGGATAAAACGCTGGACTGTAAAGGACTCTCCTGTCCAATGCCAGTCATTCAGACAAAGAAAGCGGTAGAAGCGTTGAAACCGGGACAGATTTTGCAAGTGGAAGCTACCGACAAAGGATCGCTAGCCGACTTGAAGAGCTGGGCACAACGGACGGGACATCATTACCTTGGTTCCAAAGAGGACGGGGACGTGATTCGTCATTTTTTGAGAAAGGCAGCAGAGGGAAAGGAAAAACATGAAAAAACATATCCCCATGTAGCCAACCTGGAGGAAATGGAACAGAAACGAAATGACCCCGATGTGGAGATTGTTGATGTCCGGGAACCAATGGAATATACCTTTGGTCACATTCCCGGAGCCAAGTCCATCCCTCTTGGAGAACTGGAGGAAAGAATCTCTGAGCTGAATCCCACCAAGGAGTACTATGTGATTTGCCAAACAGGAACAAGAAGTGATGCTGCTTGTCAGTTATTAAATGAAAAAGGATTTTCCAAAGTGAAAAATGTAGTTCCTGGAATGAAAGAATGGAACAAAGAGATGGAAAAAGACTAGGAGGAATAGCCATGTCCACCCGACGGATTGCCATCATTGCCAGTAACGGCGGATTAGACCATGCTTACAAAGTATTAAATATTGCCACAGCAGCAGCGGCTACCGAAGCTGAAGCAGCTGTCTTTTTTACCTTTGAAGGCTTAAACATAATTCACAAGGAAGGACATAAGGCGTTGTCCATGGGTCCTGGCAGAGAACACTTTGTGGAAGGATTTAAAAAGGCCAATGTTCCAAGCATCCCAGAACTCCTGCAGATCGCACAGGATTCCAATGTTAAACTGATTGGATGCCAGATGACAATGGATGTCATGAATATCGCAAAAGAAGAACTGGTAGAAGGTGTGGAGGTAGGTGGAGCCGTTACTTTCCTTGACTTTGCCTATGATGCGGACACAACCGTCACATTTTGAACAAGGGGGATGGATGAACAACATGTCAATACCTTTGATTACCGCAGAAGAGCTCAGACAACGGATCAAGGATGGAGATTCAATCCTCATCCTAGATGTTCGCAATGAGGAGGATTACACGGATTGGAAAATAGAAGGCGGCAATGTGGAATCCGTAAATATTCCATACTTTGAGTTTCTGGATGATGAAAATGCAGCGGATGATCGCCTCGCCGAAAATACTGAAGTGATCACGGTATGTGCCAAGGGAGGCTCCTCCCAATATGTAGCGGAAATCTTGCAAAACAAAGGATACAAGGTAAAGTCTCTGGAAGGCGGAATGAAAGCCTGGAGCCAAGTGTATGACGACACTCTGGTATTCAAAGGAAACCGAATGAAACTGTTCCAGGTGATTCGCCCCGCCAAAGGATGCCTCTCCTATCTGATTGCCTCCAATGGCGAGGGAACGGTGGTTGACCCAGGCCGCCATATCGATGTTTATTTGGAGATGGCTCAACGGGAAAACGTTCAGATTACCCATATTCTTGACTCCCACGTTCATGCAGATCATATTTCCGGCGGACCGGCTCTTTCAGAAAAAACGGGAGCCATATACTATATCAATACTAGCGACTTACAAGGAAATCCTCCCTTCTCGTATAAACCGCTAGAAAAAACCAACCATATATCTTTTGGAGATGTAGAAGTAGAAGTATTGGCCCTGCAAACTCCCGGCCATACCCCTGGAAGTGTCTCCTTCTTGATTAACAAAAAATTCCTTTTATCCGGAGATACCATCTTTGTCGGCGGCTTAGGTCGTCCAGATCTAGGTGGTAAAGCCCAGGAATGGGCAGAAATGTTGTATAAAACCGTATTTAACCAGATAAAAAATCTGCCGGATGATGTGCTAGTCCTTCCTGCTCATTATGCAGATATCAGTGAGATTAACGAACATGGTATTGTAGGTGCGCAATTAGGAGAAATCCGGAGCAGTAATCAAGCGATGCAGACGAAGGAACAGAAAGCGTTCACCGAAATCGTGTCGAGTGCTGCTGCCACAGAAACACCTCCCAACTTTGAAACCATCGTAGCCATTAACCGTGGAGAAAAACAGGTAGATGAAGCGGAAGCCACGGAGCTGGAAATCGGCCCCAATCGTTGTGCCGTACATCACCACGGTTAATTTCTTCTCCTTTGCAAAGATAATGATAAAAAGGGAGGGTTCCCCTTTGAGACTTATGACAAAAATTTCTGGTGGAACATCCTTTTCCGACGACTCAGCGGAACCACTGAAGGCCCCCCTAACCGTTTAGCGGATATTTGGTTCGCTGTTTGGAACAGGTAAGGGTACAGCCCACTTCTTTTTGCTGGAGGAAAGAGAGGAAACGGATCTACCCTTCATCACTTTGTCATGAACCTCAGGGAGGTTTCCCTCCTCTTTTATCGTTGCCATGATCGAAAAAACATTGTATCATATACATATAGGGGTATATGTATATGAACCGGATTAAGGCGAAAAGGAGAAACGAAAATGTCCATACTAAAAAACATCATTCCTGCATTTGATTGGTTATCCACATATAACAAAAAGGATTTAAGTGGTGACATTTCAGCTGGGCTCATCGTTGCTGTCATGTTGATTCCCCAGAGTATGGCTTATGCGATGCTCGCTGGATTACCACCAGTGATCGGCCTTTATTCATCCACCATTCCTCTTCTGATTTATGCATTGTTCGGTTCTTCCCGACAATTAGCTGTAGGACCGGTGGCTATGGTCTCTCTATTGGTGTTCACAGGGGTATCCACCTTGGCTGAACCGGGTTCACAAGCGTTCATTTCCTACACGCTTTTGTTATCGTTAATGGTAGGTGTCATTCAACTGGCCATGGGCCTGTTCCGATTAGGTTCCTTGGTCAATTTTCTCTCCCACGCTGTGATTAGCGGCTTTACATCGGCAGCTGCAATCATTATCGGATTGAGTCAGCTAAAGCACCTGTTGGGTGTGGATCTGGAGAAAGGTCAAAATGTTTTTCTCCTTTTGTGGGATGCGATACAAAAAATGTCTAAAACCCATCCGATTACCTTTATCATCGGATTGCTCAGTATGATTCTCTTGTTGGTTTTCAAACGAATCCTGCCACGGTTCCCAGGTCCTCTGCTAGTCGTTGCGCTCGCAACCTTCACTGTCTACTTCTTTGGTTTAAACCAGTCCGGTGTAAAAATCGTGGGGGAAATCCCCAGTGGGGTGCCTAGCTTTTCCTTGCCTGGATTTAGTATGGAATCAATTGGAACATTACTGCCCATCGCTTTGACGATTTCTTTTGTCGGTTTTATGGAATCGATCGCTGTTGCTAAAGCGATTGCCTCCAGGGAAAAGTATAAAATCAATTCTAACCAGGAATTAAATGCTCTTGGATTGGCCAATATTGTCGGATCCTTTTTCTCTTCTTATCCGGTCACAGGTGGTTTCTCCCGGTCGGCTGTCAATTACCAGGCGGGAGCCAGAACTGGACTCGCCTCCATCATCACCGTTGCAATTATTATAGTCACCCTGTTGTTTTTCACTCCGCTTTTTTACTACCTTCCTAAAGCTGTCCTCGCCGCCATTGTCATGGTTGCTGTTTTCGGATTGATCGATATACAAGAGGCGATCCATCTGTTTCGCGTAAAATCTACAGATGGATGGACACTGTTGACCACCTTTTTCGCCACACTGACGCTGGGGATTGAAAAAGGGATTCTGTTCGGGGTTGCACTTTCGCTTCTTCTCTTTATTCTGCGAAGCGCAAAACCCCATACAGCGGAATTGGGATATGTCGAAGAGCAAAACATCTACCGAAACATTCAACGATTTCCTGAAGCCCAGACCTTTCCCCAAACCCTCATCCTTCGCGTTGACGCATCAATGTATTTTGCCAACATGTCGTTTTTGGAAGAGATCATACGCAAAAAACTGGAGGAAAAACCGGACACCAAACAAGTGATCCTGGATTTTTCGGGGGTTAATGATATAGATGCTGTTGCGTTGGACATTTTGCAGGAACTTATGGATAATTACAAGCAGGCAGGTATTGACTTCCGAATCGCGGCCATGAAAGGTCCCGTTCGGGATTTGGCAGAAAGAGCGGGTTGGAAGGAAAAATTCGGAAAGAATATCGCCTACCCAACGGTAAAACAAGCTTTGGAAATCCTCCATTGAGAAAGAAGGGAAACCACTGTGAACAACGATGATCTGGTAAAAGGAAATCGTCAGTTTATTCAACAAACCCGTGATCAGAATCCAGATTTTTTTAACCAACTAAAAGAGGGGCAACAGCCCCACACCTTTCTATTGGCATGTTGCGATTCACGTGTTGATCCCTCTGTCATTACCAAAATGCCCTTGGGCTCCTTATTTGTCCATCGCAACATCGCCAACCAGGCAAGTGAAGAAGACACCAGTTTTACCGCGAGTCTGACTTATGCATTGAAGCATCTGAAAGTAAAACAGATTGTTATTAACGGTCATACCGGTTGTGGTGGGATTGCCGCTGCGTGGAAGGGTATAGAAGACCCGGAACTGCAAGGCTGGGTGGGAGAAATCCGCAAACACTTGCCGAATCCAAAAGAAAATCCCGATCTAACCCCTGAAGCATTGTCCCGAATCAATGTACTCAAACAGATGGAGCAACTAAAAAAACACCCCGTTTATCTACAATATGGAGCAGGAGTGGATATTATCGGTTACCTGTTTCACCTCGAATCCGGGGAATTGGAAAAATTATAAATATGTCTTATGAATAAATACCTCCCTTTTTCTCAATGAAAGGGGGGATTTTTTTGGATTGTCATCTCATTAAATTGTTGACCGCCGCTTCTACTGCATCTGTCATTGAATATTTTGTTTGAAACCCTAGATTACGTATCTTGTTATCATTCCTGAGTCGATTCATGGTTAATATTTTTTATTGTGAATGGTGTTCATTGATGATTTCGTCATTTGCTCTTCCGTTAAGATTGTTAGCAAATACAGATATGAGCCCTTCTTCCCGTTATTCTGTCCATCTCTTCTTTTAAGTAAATAAACGTGATCATTTTTAAAACATCGCTTTCAGCACAACTGGAGTCGCTGATTGTGTGTTTTTTTATTTGATTATGTTTCGTTATTTCTAAAGACACATTCTTTTTAGGACATCTAAAGTTCTTAAGCATTTTACTGATGCCATCCTTATCTTACAAAAGAGGTTACTTATAATTGTTTTCATACTTTTGGAGTATATGTATAATGGTTATTACATAAAACTTAAGCACTATATATTGTCCTTAATAAATATATTATTAAATACTTTTTGGAGGGTAGGATATGCAGGAATTTATAATTTTGCTCATTAAATACAAATTCTTCATTCTAGTAACTGCATTAACTGGATTACACATTTTTTTCGTAGTAAAACGAAAAAGTCTCATGAAACAGGTTCGTCATCAAGTGTCCCTGATCGAACAATTATGTAAGACAAATGATTCAAAAACTATTGATTTGTTTCATAAGGAGCTGCAAAAACAAACAGAAGTTTGCATTTGGATCAAACAATCCTGGGAACGTTTTAATCAAGCGTTCCATAGAAACCAAACAGCTGGAAGTTCCATGATTCCATCGATTGAAGATCACTTCGATGAGTATGGGTTTACCCAAGAGCTTGGAAATCGCAAAGTAATAGAATGGGTACCAGGGATTTTTCTTGGCATTGGAATCCTAAGCACATTTTTAGGACTTACTCTATCCATACCTGGTCTATATGTTGATTTTAACCAAATGCCTTATCTAATGAATGGAATTGGATTTGCATTTGTAGGCTCCATCACTGCAATCGGCTTATCTCTATATTGGCAAATAAGCAATGATCGTACCTATTATCCCTTTTTACTTCAACAATATGACAAGTTTCTCAATGTGTTACAACGAGCTTTTCCAAGTGAAGAACCAACTTTGAAGTCGCAGTTAGAAGACTTCAAGACATTTCTGGCAGATGGTTTTCAACAAATGAATGAGACATTCACATCCCATCTTCAAGCGACTCAATCCATGATGAAAGAAACTCTCACCCGGAATACGGAGAACCAAACAGCTGTTATGGAAAAAATGGCGCATCAACTTGTCGAGTCCCTAGAAGAACCGATGCAGCAACTTGGAAAAACACTCCACCAATCGGTGGAATGGCAAGAAAAAATACATAGCGATATGGCCGAACTCGTGAAATCCCTTCAAAATTCCGTAACCCATCAAACGAAGATGGTAGAAAAAACAACGGTTCTTGCAACCGAGATTCAACAAAATGCCAAACATCTCTCTAAATATCAAGCTGCTCTTCAACCGAATATTACTAAACTGAATGAAACAACGAATGAACAAAGGGAATTACAAATGATATTCGCCGATCTATTGTCGAAAATCACTGCTGAACGTCAACAGATTGAACAACAACTAATCAAGCAACTTCAACAAATGGATGATCGTGCTGCTCAATTAAAAGAGCACTGGTCAGACACCCATTGTATGATCAAAGATGTAAATGAACAACTAAGCGAATCCACAGATCGTTTTGTACAGCACATGCATTCGGGTTTAGAACAAACGTTCACCCAGTTTGACACTGCACTCACAAATGCGATTCGTACACTTGCCAGTGGTGTAGGTACCTTAGAAACACTGTTTCAAGAGCTCCCTATTCAAGTCGAACAGCTCAATCATCAGGTAGGCGAGATCAATGGCAAACTAAGCAAATCGATCTCAGATGCTAACGAAAGTATTCTCCAAGCAATCCAGGAAGTACAACATCAAACAGTACTTTCTCAGAAATCACGGAGTTAGGAGGTACTTTATGATTCGTAAACGCCGTCAACGTAGATTGCATAACAACCATGGCAACGGACACAAAACATGGATTTCCTATGCAACACTCTTAGCTTTTCTGTTACTCTGTTTCATGTTTTCTATCGTCATAGCTGTAATCGTCAACAGTAACACCGCAATCGGATTTAACAATCGAGCACAAGAAAAAGAGACTGCCCAGAGACAAGTCGAAGAGGAAAACAGAGTAAAAAACAAGATAATCAAGGAGTTAATCACTACCTTTCGCAAAAATGACTTACACATCAATCTGGATGAAAAAACGGGTGATATCACCTTTGGTGGAAGCATTTTCTTTGAAAAAGACAGTAGTAACATTTCAGATGCCGGAAAGAAAAGGTTAGAAGACTTCTTTCCGACCTATATCGATGTACTTCTTTCTGGTCCATTTAAGAATCACGTGAGTGCCATCATCATCGAAGGACATACAGATCCAACAGGAAGTTATCAATATAACCTGGATCTATCGCAAGACCGCGCTTCCTCTGTCGTCCGAACAATTTATAGCAAGGAGTTTCCAAACTTCCCTCAAAAAGATGATTTACAAAAAGTTCTTACTGCCAATGGGCGCTCTTACAGTGATCCAATCTATATCAAGGGGACAAAATCCATTGATGCTGAGAAATCCCGTCGAGTCGTCTTCAAATTTCGTCTAAAAGATGATGAGCTGGCTAATTACGTGAATAAATTGCTAGGGGAAAAACCATGAGAACAGATTTAAACCGTTTTCCATTCGTCTTTTTTCCAAAAAAACTGAACCAACAAGGTAAAGAGCTGCAAACGTTATTTAAACATAACCTTAACTCCCAATCGGATCCATTTTCCTCTCTCTTGGAAAAAATCCGTAGAACACCTTATTCTCAGTTGGATCAACTCTCTAAACAATTAAGCATCGAGGAATTGGATCTCATCATTAAACCATATCCCTTTGCAAATCGTAACGAGCCTGTACTGGTTCGAAAGATCACCCACATTCTTATGAAACGTTATACACCTAAAATTGGACGACATGTCTGGATGCATTACCAACATGATCAAGAACATCCAGAGATTTTCGCTCTTTTGCGATATGCCTTTCAAGTACAAGAACCCAGGCTTCGTTTCGATGATTATGAATCAAAACAGTGGAGTATCTTATCCCAAGCGATGAGCGACATCGATCCCATCCAATCTCTGGCTCAACAATTAGTAGATTCAAGACAATCCATACGTAAAACTTTGCGAACATGGCGCATTCAACCTAAATCCCTTTTAGAGCAGAGGCTCCTCTATACTATGATCCACCTTGGTTTATCAAACGATCGTTGGATCAAGCGTATAAAAGAGCGTTGGATCATCCAACAGATGAAGCGTCTCTCCAAGGAGCAACTAACACCATACGTTGTGGCATATGTCCAATCCAGAAATGCCGACACCTTCTATGCCGAAGAACTGATGACGTTCTTTCGGGATCGGTTTGGAGATCCACAACAAAAGGAGGAGAACTGGGGTTTCCTAGATAAACAATCATTAGAGAAAGTAAAGCAGTACTATATGAAAAGCCAGCTTAAAAAATTCTTCGCCCAAGACCACAACTCCCATCGCTTCCGATTCTGGGAAAAATACTTGGATAAAGTCAGTATTTATGAGCTACATAAAATGCAATCTGTCCTATTCTTATTCTTTCCTGAATTCGTCGTGGTAGAGTTTGCAGGCACAGGGAATGCCGCTTATTTCTACCATCCAGAAGGATTTCAGAAAGTAGTGCGTCCCCCATATGAAAAAACTCAAAAAGAAGGTTATTTGAAAGTGCAAACCCGTTATCAAAATGGGATTCCTGTTTTTATTAATCGGATTTCGCATCAGGGAAGTTGGAAGAAAAGGATGAGTGAGGTTGTGGAAAGGTATTTGGAGGGAAATTTTTAGGTGGTCTGATTGGCTTGTTGCATCCATTAGCAAAGGAACCTCGATTGTTAGCGGTTCCATGGAACTAATGAGTGTAACAAGCTTTTCTCATACATTTCAGAGATTCTTTACTCAAAGTCCAGATAAAACTATAATTATTAAAAGTGCTATTTATCTGCAAGTACAATCTTTTTATATAGGAACTATATTTATAAAAAGCGTTGGAGGGACATAAAATGACTGACTCCCAAGAACACAACGAACAAAAGTGTCCGATTGAAAAAGTAGTAAGTGTAATTGGCGGAAAATGGACGTTCATTATTCTTCGAGACCTTTTTTATGGGCCAAAGCGATTTGGTGAATTGCAAAGATCTTTGAAAGGTATTAGTCCCAGAACCCTTTCGATGCGATTAAAAGAATTGGAGAAGGAAGGGATTATATCGCGGAAAATTTATTCCGAAATTCCACCTCATGTAGAGTACTCACTAACAGAAAAAGGTCAGGAACTTCGTCCTGTTTTTGATGCAATGAAAGACTGGGGAAATAAATGGGATATATTAGGAATCAGGGAAAAGAACGAATCTTAAATTCTTTGATATCACTCTGTCTGGTCGGTTTTTTACGTGTATTGTCAACCTGACACTTTGTTTGTCATTGAGTGGCACCCTTTGTCGCTCAGGGAGGATTCCGCAAAAGATCCCCGAAAAATACTTTTAAAAATGTATATTCGGGAGGTAATTCTATGTCGGAAGAGGCGCGCATTTCCACGCGGGAGGCCGCCGAACGCCTCCACGTTCATGCACGTACAATCCGAAAATGGATTGACGTTTTTGAAGAATATATTTCCCCTCAAGTGAATGACCGTGGACACTATATGTTAACCTCTGATGGCTTCCAAAAGCTTTCAGATATTCAGCAACGTCTACAGGAAACCAACAAATCCATGCGTCAAATCCGTCAGGATCTGATTAAAGAGGGGAAATGGGAAATGGAACGGCCCATCGATGAAACAGACACCAAGGAAACGAATCATGAAAATCTAAGTGTTCCCCATATGAATGAATATCCCGTATATCGCTTGGTTGGAAGCATTGATGAGATCGGGGAAATGATGGAGGCTGTATTTACACGACTGGACCAGCTGGAAGATCATGTTTTTACCATGTTTGATATGGTGGAGGAAATGGAAAACAGACTGATCGCCACTCAACAAAACATGTTGCCTGTGGCTACTGTTCAGCACATGATGGAGGATATCGGAAAAAAACAGGATCAACTGAAGGCGGAGCTGAGAAACGCTACGTTCTCTCACCGTCTGGCATCCGCTACATCCCAAACGCAACCACTTACTCCCAGAAGACAGAAGCGAACCCGATTTTTAGGAATCTTTTAAACAGAATAAACCTCACAAGGGCAGTGGGAAAACAAACAGAATTCTGTATAATGATAGGGAACCCTGTTAAAAAGGAGTTATTCCCATGTCCCAAGAGAGTCCGATTTTTCTCTACGATGAAACAGAAGAGACGCGTACGCGATTTGTCAGTTTCATTGGGGAAAACAGTCGTTTCGACCTCGGAATTACCATTACGGACCGATTTTACGGCAAGTTGCTGGTTTTTAACATTCAATCCAGCCGATTTGCCATTATCGGTCCGGATGATTTAGAAGAACCGGGGTATTTGGAAGAAGTATATCATTTAAATGCGGATGAGGCAGAGGAACTCAAACAGTTTCTCTTCTCCCTGTTCTAACGTTTAAATACTCACCTCACGGGATATCCTACCGGCTAGAGGTGATTCAATGTGATTCGACGCCGAAATACTTCCTACAACGATTTAAAATCTGTGGAATCCCAGCGAAATGAACTCGTCCCGGAAGAATTTCCGGAAGGTCCCTATGGTGCCACCACCAATGAAGACGTATTAGGTAAAGAATCCCCTTGGCGGGCATCCCAGCATGCCTCCCCGCGTTTCACTTACGAAATGCGGGAATTTCATGAAGGCATTCCCCGACAAGTCCCCGGAAGCCATCCCACTCATGATGATCCAGATCGAGATGAGGAAGTAAACCAATAATGAAAAGCCAACACCGACGGTGTTGGCTTTTATCCTTGCTGGCGACGTTGTTTATGCTTTCCGTTTCGTGAATGAGAAGCCGTACTCGGTTTCAGACGTTCAAGCACAAAGTAAGCGCAACCAAAATTACAAAACTCATGAATGTATTCTTCCACATGTGCAATTCGAGTTTCGCGAGTGGCACGAGGATGGCGATCGGAGAAAAATCCTTTCAAACGTAATTGTCCATATCCCCAATCACCCACAATGTAATCATACTTATCCAGAACCTCACTGTATCGCTTACTGAATGCCTTGGGATTCCATCCATTTTTATGGTTGATCAGCACTTTATACGTTTTTCCCTGTATTTCATACGTTTCCATTGAAAACCCCTCAATACACCCCTCTTTTTCAATATCCCTCATCTTTCCTTAATCAATTCGCAACAAAGATTGGGAATCCTTCTTTTCCCAGAAGCAAACAAAGGATTTCATGGGTAACCTAAGGACCAGGAGGTGACGACATGAAGCGATTGCTTTTTCCCATTCTAGCCTTGTGTTTGGCCCTTTCAGCATGCGCACCTGCTGAAAGACCCAATGATGGTTACGATGAATCCCTATATCCGGACCCCCAGGGAGGGGCATATGATTATTTAACCAACAACGGGCGAAGGCCTCGTGGAGATCGCTACAACACCATTGGGTTCAGCCATCAGAAAGGAAATGAACTGTATAATGCTACCGATGGTGGTGCCGTTCCTGGACCTGATGTTTACATTAACCGAACAGCCCTCGCCCGGCAAATATCATTTTTATCCACAAAACTCCCCTCAGTAGATGACGCTACCGTCTTGGTAACCGATGACAAGGTTTTTATTGGAGTAAAGAATCATAACAAAAAAATCTTGGATGATACCCTTTATGAAGTTCGACGAACCGCTTGGAGTCTGACTCCACGATATTACCAAATTTATGTGACAAACGATGAAAACACCCGAAAAAAGTTGCTTCGGATTGGACGTCGGGTGGGAGGATCACAACAAAACATCCGTATGAACAAAGAAGAAATGGAAGACCTGACGGATCAAATGAATAAAGGATACCCCATGAAAAAGCATATTCCCAACAACCCTTCTCCCGGAACGGTCACCAATCAAAACGACTGATTTTACGAAAACAGCCTCCGATGATCGGGGGCTGTTTTTTCATTATTGGGCTTTGGCTCGTAACGATTTCGTCGCAGCCTCCACTTGTTCATGGGCATGGTAGGAACTTCGGACCAAAGGACCTGATTCCACATGATCGAATCCTCTTTTCAGTCCTTCTTCCTTGAGTTGAGCAAACTCCTCCGGTGTATAGTATTTTTCCAGTTTCAAATGTTTTTTGGTTGGCTGAAGATACTGGCCAATCGTCATAATATTACAATCCACTTGACGAAGGTCGTCCATGGTTTCCAGGATTTCACCCCATTCTTCTCCAACCCCAATCATCAAACTGGATTTGGTGGGGATTTCCGGTTGGAACTCTTTTGCACGCTTCAGAAGTTCCAGAGACCGTTCATATTTCGCTTTTGACCGGACACGATCAGAACGCCGACGAACAGTCTCCAGATTATGATTTAAAATATCCGGCCGGGCATCCATTACGGTTTTTAGGGCTTCCGGATTCCCTTGAAAATCGGGAATCAAAACCTCCACGCTCGTTAAAGGGTTCCGCTTTCGAATCGCTTTGATCGTCTCTGCGAAAATAGCGGCACCACCATCTTTTAAATCATCACGGGCAACAGATGTCACTACCGTATGTTTTAACATCATCTGTTCCACCGCCTCAGCCACCCGTTGTGGCTCCTGCCAGTCCAACTCCGTTGGCAGACCGGTTTTCACCGCACAAAAACGGCAGGCACGGGTGCAGATATCCCCTAAAATCATGAAGGTAGCTGTTCGATGAACCGCCCAGCACTCATGAATGTTTGGACATTTGGCTTCTTCACATACCGTGTGAAGTGTTTTGCCCCGCATCATCCGCTTGATTTCACGAAAGTTTTCATTGACTGTCAATTTGGTTTTAAGCCATTCCGGCTTGCGCTTGTATTCGTATGCCAAACCGCACCCTCCCCCTATGTAATAAATAGTAAAAGGTATAGAAAACCTTATTCTCTTAGCAAACCAATTGAAACAACTCTCACCGATAGTTTAACACAAAAGCAAAAGCTTCTTGCGATAAAGTAAGAAAAAAGAGATCGGATTACCCGGAAAATCTTCCCGGTTTTTCTTGTCATTATTTTCTAAAATGACTTTTTCCATCATGTTGCACACTAGTAACAGCAAAGAACCAAAGTGGTGTTGAGAAAATGGGAAAAAAAGTTCTCTCTCTTTTACTGGTGATAACCCTTTTGGGGCATATTTGTCCTGTTACTGAATTATATGCCAGCTCAGACAACCAATTTGAAGCGAAAAGACAGGCTCTTTTTGAAAAGGTGGAAGCACTTACCGGAGTCCCCTGGTATTTTATAGCCGCAATGGATCAATATGAACGGAATATCCAACAGGTTCGCAAGGATCTTGAAAAAAAAGATGGCCTGGTAGCCATATCCCTTCCACCAAAAATCTGGAGTGGAGTACCCAACCCTGACCCTTATGATACGGTTCCTGAATCCATCCAATTTTTTGGAGGAATCGGCCTGGATGGGAACAGAGATGGCAAAGCGGATATGCAGGAACCGCTTGATGTACTTTATACAATTACCCAGTATCTTTCCCGTCACGGATTAACCCGTGATGATCTGCGCATTGGCTTGTGGGAGTTTTATCAGCATTCCACAGCCGTAGATCTCATTACGCACTTTGCAGATATCTACGCTCATTTCGGAACGACACAATTAAATAAGAATCGGTTTATCATGCCACTTCAGTACAACTATACTTATCACAATACGTGGGGAGATCGGCGAGGATGGGGGGGACTCCGTATTCATGAAGGTACGGACATCTTTGCGGACTATGGTACTCCAGTAAGAAGTACCACTTACGGATATGTGGAGTTAAAAGGATGGAACCGTTATGGAGGATGGAGGATCGGTATTCGTGACTTAAAAAACAACTACCACTACTATGCACATCTAAGCCGCTACAACAAGAAAATCAAAAAAGGGGATATCGTAGAGCCCGGTCAGGTGATCGGCTATGTTGGCTCGTCTGGATATGGCCCCCCCGGTACATCAGGAAAATTTCCTCCACACCTTCATTATGGAATCTACAAATTTAATGGACGAACAACGTATTCTTTTGACCCGTACCCCTATTTAAAAGCTTGGGAACGAGCCGAATACAAATTAAACAAAAACAAAAAACGTAAAAAATAAAAGGCCCCAGATTTGGGACCTTTTATTTTTATGCTTTTCCTTTTTTTTCAGCTTTGTAAGCAATCAATAAGAAGTAAGCAAATCCTCCCCAAAGGGTGATCGCACCGACGAGAAACATTGCCCAGGCACCAGCCGTCATATTAAGCACCCTCCTTATCCCGAAGCGATTGATCAATGGTTTTCCACTCAATTCGTTGGAAAATAATTCCCGTAATCAATGCAGCGAGCAGAGCTCCCCATCCCATTCCCCAAATAGCGGATTGCGGGAATCCTCCATAAGGAGCCAGCCACTCTTCCCAGATATGAACGCCTGTAATAATGATCAACATCACTGGTGTCATATATTTGACACAGAAGATCCACCAGTTTCCGATGTGAACATCAGAGACTTCATTGATATGATTTTGCAAATCTCCAACTTTTCGAGTGAACCATGCCGTAACAAGGGTCATCAGAATCGTACCGAACAGAAGACCATACGTATTGACAAAGTGGTCTACCAGATCCAGATAGTTAATCCCACCTTTTGTCGCATAAAGAATACTGATTAAAAAGGAGATTCCACAGATCCAGTTGACAGCTGTGGTTCGGGCCAATCCCAGTTTATCCCGAACAGCGGAGACAACCGGTTCCACCAAAGAGACAATGGAGGTTAATCCGGCAATGACGAGAGTACCGAAAAATATCACTCCAAACAGAGAATTCAGCCAAGGAAGTTGACTGATAATTTTGGGGAATACAATAAATGCCAATCCGATTCCGCCACCCACAACCTCCTGCACGTCGACACCTGATTGAACAGCAAGAAAGCCAAGCGCCCCAAAAACTCCCAAGGCCGCCATAAATTCAAACCCCGAGTTTGCCAAGGCACAGATCAATCCGCTGTTGGCGAGGTCATCTGTTTTCTTCAGATAACTGGCATAGGTAATCATGGTTGCAAAGCCAACACTAAGAGAGAAGAAAACCTGTCCGTAAGCAGCCACCCAGACATTGGGGTCCATCAATGCACCGAAATCGGGAGTTAAAAGGGCATTCAATCCCGTTGTCGCCCCCTCAAGTGTTACTCCTCTCAAGGTGATAATCACCATCAGCACCAATAAAACAGGCATCACAATTCGCGTTAGCCGCTCAATCCCTTTGTGCGCCTGTTGACGCATAACAAAATAAATAAAGGCCCAAATGATAACCAATGGAATCACAACGCTTAGCTGCAATCCACCAAAGTCCCAAAACCCATTCGTTTGCGCGACACCCAGGTATTGATCCAGGAAAAACTTTTCCGTATCCTGCCCCCACTGAGTACCAACCGAATACCAAGTATAGCTCATCGCCCAAGCCAGAATAATCACATAATAACTTGAAATCAAAAAGGCAACGACGGCTTGCCACCATCCAAGCCATTCCCATTTTTTCGACAGTTTATGATAAGCAAGTGGAGCAGACCCTCGGTTTTTGTGTCCCATCGCATACTCTAACAATAGAAGAGGAATTCCTGCCGTCAGCAATGCAACAAAATAAGGAATCAAAAAAGCCCCGCCACCATGTTCGTAAACGGTATAGGGATAACGCCAAATGTTGCCCAAACCGATTGCTGAACCGACAGCAGCCAGTATAAATCCGGCTCGACTGGTCCATTGATCTCTTATCTGTGCCATTTCGTTCCCCCCTGATACTTAAATCCTTACCTCTACTATATTCGATTTTTTCTGAATAAATCCTCTTCTCTTACTATTTGATGCAAAATAAATAAAAATAAGTTCCATCCAAACACATCGTTATTTGTAGGATAACAAAAGTCAGAAAATTAATAGGATAACAGACACACTCTATTGCTTTCCCCCTTTACTGTAATTATATCATTGAATTTTAACTCAATTCCATTTAATTGTCCATTCTTTTCTTATAAAAATAAATGGTTTTATACCCATATTATTCAAAGTTGCCCGTTCGTGACGGGCAAACCTCTTACGTTTTATGGAGATATTCATTAAGTTTCTCCGGTTGCAGACCCTGAATCGCTTCTCCGTTCACAACCGTCACAGGAACTCCCAAAAAGCCCATTTCCTTCACTTCTTCCAAGTACTGCGGATTGGACCCACAATCTCTCACTTCAAATTCCACCCCATGATCACGAAGAAATCGTTTGACCAAATTACATTCCAAACAGTGGGGTTTAGAGTAGACAACCACGTTCATTTTTTCTCCTCCTCTATCTCAAAAAGTTGCAATTACATTCTAATCGACTGCATGATCATCTATCCAGGAATTGCATTCATTACCGTTTCAGGTCCATTCTTTGTAACTGTCCATTTGCCACATCGTGCGGGGAATTTTGTCTGCTTCGGACCGAACCCAGCCCTAGTGGGCACTAACACGGTTCGGTCCTTACAGACTCCATTGAGTAAACGATACAACGATGAAACTCGCCAAGAATCCCTATTAAACTCCAGTCAAGCGATAAGGATCACTTTTTGCCCAGATAATGCTCGATTCCCTTGGCACAAACCGTTAAGTCTATGAAAAGGAGTTGGAACAAAACGTCATTCTCAGGAACCCCTTTGTTCAATAGGAATTGCTGATAATGCTCTTTCAGTCTGATCTCTATTCCTTTCGCTCCTTCTCCTGCCTTTATTGCCTGCTCACCCATTTCCATAAAGGTATCCAATTCTTTTGTCACTTGATCATATACAACACCGGGCTTATCTGACATACCAAAATGTCCAAAGAAAATCCGCTCAACATCCCATTTTTGAAAACGGGAGATGGAAGCTTTCATCGCTTCCGGATCAAACTGATTGGGTGAAGTGGAAGGAAGATAAAAAGGGAATCCAAACACCTTTGACCGAATGTAATTTACCCCAGCGGTATCTCCTGTAAACAATCCACGACTGATTGGATCATAAATACTGAAATGGTGAGCCGCATGTCCAGGAGAATCCAAAAATGTCAATGTCCGTTCCGGACCAATCGCTAGCGTTTCTTCATCCTTTTTGATCCGTATGCGATCTTCAGGAACCGGAAGAACCGGATCAAAAAGAGAATCAAATTGATCCCCATACACCATTCGGGCTCCCCGAATCAACCGCGATGGATCGGCTAGATGGCGTGCCCCCCTGGGGTGCACAACCACCTGCGCGTTTGGACATTTTTCCAGAAGTAATCCCACACCCCCCGCATGATCCAGATGGATATGGGTAACAATGATATTTCGCACATCTTCCGGTCGATGTCCCAAATCTTCCAATCCCTTCAATAGATAGGGAATGGAGATGCTGGGACCGGTCTCCACCAGTGTCAACTCTTCTGCTTCCAGCACATATATCCCTGTTCTCTCCGGCAGTTTCAAATCATATCCATCAATCATCCGGATGTGATTTCCCCAGTCATACAAGTGAGACGACATCATGTTCTCCGCCCTCCTCCCTGATGCTTCTTTCATCATAACGGATTCATCTCAGAATCGAAAACAATGGTTTATTGTTTCATCCTAGGGTCCAAAACATCCCGAAGGCCATCCCCCAGGAGATTAAAGCCGAGAACGGTCAACATAATGGCAAGACCGGGAAAGATCATCGTCCATGGAGCCGACTGAAAAAAACCTCTGGAATCCGACAGCATTTTTCCCCATTCCGGGTCCGGCGGTTGAGCCCCCATACCGATAAAGCCAAGGGCAGCCGCTTCCAATACCGCCGTAGCAAATCCCAGTGTACCCTGAACCATAATCGGAGTCCATGAATTTGGCAAAATATGGTGAAACAAAATCCGGGTATCTTTCATGCCGATCGCTTGTGCCGCCAATACAAAATCCTCTTGCTTCACAGCCAAAACCCGTGAACGCATCAAACGACCAAACGTGGGGATGTTAATGATGGCTATGGCATACATCGCATTCTCCAAACTGGGTCCCAACATTGCCACAATCGCAATAGCCAGAAGAATAGCCGGGAATGCCAAGAGGATATCAAAGCTCCGGGAAATAAGCGTATCACGCCACCCACCATAATAACCAGCGATTAATCCAAGAACCGAACCGATCACAATCGACCCGGTAATGGCAAAAAATCCAACCCAAAGGGAAATACGGGCTCCGTATACCACACGGGCAAAGATATCTCGACCAAAGTCATCCGTTCCAAACCAGTGTTCAGCTGACGGAGGCTGTAACCTGGCATCCGCATCAATCTGATTGTATCCAAAAGGAAGAAGCAATGGGGCGATGAATGCAATCAGAATGAGGAATAAAATAATTCCTCCGCCGATCATTGCGGAACGATGATGTAACAAAGCCCGCATGGTTTCACGAAAAGGAGATTCCACCTTCTCTTGGTTCAGCTCTGTCACAGAATGTCGCTCTGTCAGGACGGGTTCATTCATGGGTTCTCACTCCTTCCCGTATTGAATCCGCGGATCAATCCAGGCATACAGAAGATCAACAATCAAATTGATGAGCACAAAGATCGTTGCCACCACCAAAATTCCGGACTGAACCACGGCATAGTCCCTGGCATGAATGGCATCGTAAAGATATCGACCCACGCCAGGCCAACTGAAGATTGTCTCGGTCAGAATCGCTCCACCCAACAATAGACCCATCTGAAGGCCAAAAACAGTCACAATAGGAATGAGAGCATTTTTTAAGGCATGTTTATAGATGATCAAAAGTTCTCCAACCCCTTTGGCACGGGCTGTTCGTATATAATCAGAACGGAGTACCTCCAGCATACTGGAACGGGTCATTCGGGCAATGATTGCCATGGGAATGGTTCCTAAGGCAACAGCAGGAAGGACCATATGTTTCAGTGCATCTTGCAAAACAACAAAATCCCCCTGGATGAGAGCATCCAAAAAATAAAAGTGCGTTACAGGCTCAAAAAACAACCGTGAATCGAGACGTCCTGACGAGGGAAACCAAGCCAATTCCTGAGCAAATATCCATTGTTCCATCAATCCAAGCCAAAAGACCGGCATGGATACCCCGATCAAAGCAATCACCATAGACAGATAGTCTACAGAAGAATTTTGCCGCCACGCTGAAAAGATTCCCAGGTTCACTCCAAAAAAAACAGCGATTACCATAGCAAACAAAGCCAGCTCAAAAGTGGCCGCCAAATAAGGAATAATCTCTTCCGATACAGGCTGACCTGTTTGGATGGAGGTTCCCAAATCCCCCTGAAGCAAATTCTTGATATAATTGAAATATTGAATATACAAAGGATCATTTAACCCCATTTTCTCTTCCAACTGATGCAGCGCTTCCGGACTTGCCCGCTCTCCCAATAAAGCCTTGGCAGGGCTTCCTGGAATGGCATGTACAATGAAAAAAGTGATGACCGACATACCGATCAAAACCGGGATCAGCATCAATATTCTCCGGATTGTATAAGCAATCACATTTTCACCAACCTTTCGATCCCTGTGTCAATTCTTAGGGTCCGTGTGAAAAAGGCGGCATTGCCCAGTGCAACACCGCCCTTTGGAATTTACTTTTGGATGTCGACTTCCGCAAGACTTTCCGTTCCTTTGGGATGGGGAACATATCCTTTTACATAGGACTGTCCAGCCAGCGGCGGGGTCGCATACACCAACGGAACCCAGGGGGCGTCTTCATGGATGATTTCCTGCGCCTTTTGATAATACTCTGTGCGTTTGGATTGATCTGTTTCCTTTTGTGCTTCAATCAAAATATCATGTAATTTGTCACTTTTATAAAAAGAAATATTTTGGGCCGGGATTTTGGTGTTGTCTTTATCTAACAACACATACAGGAAGTTATCCGGATCACCATTGTCTCCAGTCCATCCGAGAAGAGCCATTTCATGCTTACCTTCTTGAGTATCCTCCAAATAACTTTGCCATTCCGGGCTGACGATCTTCGTCTTGATTCCAATCTTTTTCAAGTCGGCCTGAATATACTCCGCAATCTTTCTTCCGTCAGGCATATAGGGACGCGGTTCCGGCATGGCATAGAATTCCACTTCAAATCCGTCTTCATATCCGGCTTCTTTTAAGAGTTTTTTCGCTTTATCCAAATCATACTCATACTCCTCAACCTTGTCGTTGTATCCCCACAGAGAGGGTGGCATTGGATTTTTGGCCGGTTCTGCCAAGTTGGCATAAAAGCTTTTAATCAACCCTTTTTTGTTGACAGCATGGTTGATCGCCTGCCGCACCTTTTTCTTATGAAAAGGCTTCTTCTCCATGTTAAAAGCTAAGTAGCCGACATTATTGGGAGGACGCTTATACAGTTGCAGTTGTTTATTCTTTTCCACCCTTTTCGCATCGTCCGGATTTAATCCATCCATGACATCAATATCTCCGGATTGAAGAGCTGTCAGCCGGGCTGAATTGTCAGGGATCGATTTAAAAATGACCCGATCCAATTTTGGCAACCCTTTCTTCCAATAATCGTTGTTTTTCTCAAGGGTAATGGAATCATTCTTTTTCCAGCTCTTAAACTTAAAAGGCCCGGTACCGACTGGATGTTCTGCAAATTTACTGGGGTCCTTTTTTACCGCTTTGGGAGAGGCGATCGCAAAGGGGGACATCGCCAGATTTTGCAAAAAAGGACCTTGCGGTTTTTTCAGTGTAAACTCAACGGTGTACTCATCCACCGCCTTGACACTTTCAATAACATGCCCTTTGTCCCCTTTATACCCGCCAAACATGGAACCATAGTAGATAAAGTCATCTTTCTTGCTGCCAAGATGTTCACGATTCATCCACCGTTGGAAGTTGAAGACAACCGCTTCAGCATTAAATTTGGTACCATCATGAAACTTCACATCATCCCGCAGCTTGAATGTCCATTTTTTTCCGTCTTCGGAATTTTTCCACTCGGTGGCCAATCCCTCTGTCACATTCATGCTATCTTTTTCATACTGAACCAACGTCTCCATAATATTTCCAGTCACTCGAAAGGATTCTCCATCTGTAACCAGTGCAGGGTCCAGCTTGGGAGAATCCGCACCTCGTCCATAAATCAATGTTTTTCCCTGTCCTCCTGCGCTGTTTCCCCCGCATCCGGCCAGAACTGTGGATAAAACAAACAGAAGTCCAATGATTAGAAAAGCCGATTTGCGAAACTTCATCTGTCAGTTTGCCCCCTTCATCTTAATTTTGATGGTTCACCATCACCACTGCCCTTCCGTCAACACCTCCTTCACAAAATCTCATTTTTCCAGCAGATGACAGGCAACATAATGCTCTTCCCCATAGTCCTTAAATTCCGGTCGCACCTCTTGGCAAATATCCATTACATGGGGACACCGGGTGTGAAAAGCGCACCCTTTGGGAGGATTACTGGGAGTTGGAACATCTCCACTCAAAATGATTCGCTCCCGAACCGAATCCGGGTCCGGAACGGGAACCGCACTCAGCAACGCTTGAGTATAGGGGTGCAAAGGTTGATCATATAGTGAATCCCGATTGGCCAGTTCAACCATTCTCCCCAAATACATCACACCCACACGATCACTGATATGGCGAACAACACTAAGGTCATGGGCAATAAAAACATAGGTTAAATCAAATGTATGCTGCAAATCTTCCAATAAGTTCAACACTTGCGATTGAATCGAAACATCCAGCGCCGATACAGGCTCATCCGCAACAATCAATTTGGGACGAACCGCCAGGGCTCGTGCAATCCCAATCCGTTGCCGTTGCCCCCCACTGAACTGGTGAGGATATCTGCCGGCATGAGAGACGTCAAGGCCGACGACTTGCAGAAGTTCCATCACCTGTTCCTTTCTCTCAGATGCATGACCGATGCCATGTACTTTTAGTGGTTCTTCGATGATTTCAAAGGCCGTTTTTCTCGGATTCAGAGAAGCAAAAGGGTCCTGAAAAACCATTTGAAGTTCCCGACGCATGCGACGCATCGCTTCTTTTTTCAGTCGGGTGAGTTCATTCCCCTCAAACTCCACATTCCCTGATGTAGGCTCCTCTAGGCGAAGAATCGCCCGACCGGTAGTTGATTTTCCACATCCACTCTCTCCCACAATTCCCAGGGTTTCTCCCTTGTTAACAGAGAAAGAAACATCATCTACCGCCTTGACTTCTCCTACTTTTCTACCAAAAACCCCACCGCGGATCGGAAAGTATTTTTTTAGATTTCTTACTTCAAGTAGTGACTGTGATTGGGTCACGATCCGCATCCCCCTTTTTTTCGTCATGCAGCCAACATCTGCTGAAATGGCTCTTCCCCAGATCCAGCAAATCCGGTTTCTGTGTCATACAGATATCTTTTGCAAATTCACACCGCGGAGAAAAACGACATCCTTCAGGCATTTTTCTGGGATCAGGAACATTTCCGGGAATGGAATACAACCGGTCAAAACGTTTATCCAATTGAGGGATTGACTTTAAAAGACCCTGGGTGTAGGGATGCCGGGGATCTTGAAATAAGGTCTTAACATCCGCTTTTTCCACTACTTCACCGGCATACATCACCACCACACGATCACACATCTCCGCCACAACACCCAAATCGTGGGTAATCATCAAAATGGCGGTTCCCGTTTCCTCATTGAGCCGCCTCATTAAGTCCAGAATCTGGGCCTGTATCGTCACATCCAGTGCTGTCGTCGGTTCATCCGCAATCAGGAGCTTGGGGCGACAGACCATCGCCATCGCGATCATCACCCGTTGCCTCATTCCACCGGACAATTGATGGGGATATTCACCAAGGATCCCTTTACGTGAGATTCCCACTTCTTTTAGAGCCTCGCCAGCCCGTTTTTTTGCCTCTTTCTTGCTGATTTTCTGATGCTTTTGAAGCGCTTCCACAATTTGATCACCGATTGTAAATACCGGGTTCAAAGAAGTCATCGGCTCCTGAAAGATCATTGAGATATCATTTCCGCGAATCCTTTGCCATTCTCTCTGACGAAGGTGGGTCAGATCCTTCCCTGTCAGCCGTATACTCCCTCCTTCCACTTTTCCTGGCGGCTGAGGAACCAAGCCCATCACTGAAAGAGATGTAACGCTTTTTCCACAACCGGATTCTCCGACCAGACCAACCACTTCCCCTTCATGAACCGTTAAGTCCACACCGTCAACAGCCTTCACGACCCCTTTTTCCGTGTGAAAGTACATTCTAAATTCAGAAATATCAAGTAACGGTTCAGCCATGAAGACACCTCATTCATCAAAAAGTATAAATAAGTCATTCACTTGCAAAATAATTAAATACATGACTATTTTTCATATTCGATGAAAAGGGGACAATTCCTTCTCCTAGCTATTAATAAAAGAAAAATTTCAGACCCATCTATCCGCTCCATTTTTTAAAATAACCAAACTGATCAAGATGTTTTTTACAAACTTATACGAAGGAAATCGAGGGGCAAAAAAAGTCCCGTTAAATTTTTGCTTACGTTTTTTGAAAGAAACTAAACATACATTAGTAAATATGACTGACTGGATACAACCGTACCTTTTCAGTAGCTGTCCGTTCTTTTCCACTTGGGGGAACTTGAACCTCCTGATAGAATAAGAGAAGTGAACACGCAAAAACGGAGGAACGGAAATGACACAAACTGAGAATGAAACCGTTGACCTTACCCGGTACGTCTCCAATCTGGATCGGAATGTTTACACCATTTATAACTTGCCTGAAGAAGTGATCGCTGTCATCTTTGCCTATGTAAGCCGAAGTCCCGCCAGTTTTCGAGACAACCTAGCTAAGTTGCTGAAAGACGACGATTTGGCTGTGGGAAACACGCCAGAGGGTTCCTTTACCACCTATTCGGAAAAAGCCGCCCGTTTCCATGAAAAATGGGTGGTAGGCTATGGTCACAGCAGTGTTGCCGAACACGCCGTCGCCCATCTGGGAGTGGAAAAAATCAGTCGCCTGGCATCAGCAGAACTGGAATTGGCCAACACCTTCAACAGCTTTACGGAATACAGTCAACGTTATCAACGTCCCAATCGTGGATCTTTCCATGTTCCTGAAGAACTTGATTCATTCCCTGAACTAAAACAAGCCTTTATTCGATTGAATAAAAAAGCTTTTGACACATATGAGCAACTTCTGGCTGGACTGATCCCTTACTTGGAAAATACCCTTCCACGAGAGAAAGGGGAAAGTGACAAACGTTTTTCTTCCCGATTGGAAAAAATCGCCTTTGAAGACGCACGCTATGTGCTCACCTTGGCCACCCAAACCAGTCTTGGATTAACTGGAAATGGACGGGCTCTCCGGGACACTCTGGTCAGGCTGTTATCCAGCCGATATGCTGAATCGCGAACCTTGGCACGGGAGATGGAACGTGAAATCAGTCAGGTGATTCCTACCTTGTTAAAGCATGTAAAAGCGAGCGACTATCTTTTAAGCACCCGTGAAAAGCTGGAGAACCAGCCGCTCCCTCGACCGGAAAGTTCAACACGCGGTCAGGCTTTTGACGGCCCTTCAGCCCGTTTTGTCCAATTAACGGATTATTCCCAGGCTTTGGAGATACTCTGCACCCATCTGTTTGTTGGCGAATACGGTTTTTCCCACGATCAAGCTGCTGAAAAAGCCCGGCAGATGAATTTTCAGGAACAGGAGGAGCGTATTGAAGAGACATTAAAGTCCATCCGTTTTTTCGACCATCCAAAAGACCTGTTCCGTCATCTCTTCTATGCGATGGAGATGACCCTGTCAGAAGCGAATTGGCATCAATTGCTGCGTCACAACCGAGGGACTCATTTCACCTTTGGAGAACCCACTGTGGATTGGGGATATACGATTCCACCTCATGTCCGGGAAGCAGGACTGACGGAAATGTTTTCCCAACTGATGGAGGACGCCGAACGGCTGTTTGATCAGATGCAGCAAGAATGTCCTAACATCGCTTCCTATTGTGTCACCAATGCCCATCATCGAATGGTAAAAGCAACCGCCAACCTATGGGAGCTGTATCACTTGATCAACCTGCGAACCAGTCCGGAAGCACAATGGGATATCCGATCTACATTTGAACAGTTATATATGGAATTGGAAAAGCATCATCCTGTTCTCGCTCGCTATGCCAAACGAAGAGGATAAATCGATCGGAAACCACAAAAAACCTCCGCCTTTAGCGGAGGTTCTTCATTTCAATCATTTCACGGTCAGGTTTATCTGATCTCTATTGTAGATCTTATCACTGATTCCGATTTCATATGGATACGAATGTCAGCGATTCCCCAAAGCACGGACAGCATGTACCAAATCTGCTCCAAGATTGTCCATGCGTTCGCGAATCTCCGGGTCAGACCATTCTCCTTTCATATCAAAGGACCCCGAATCCACCACGATTTGACTTGGTAACACCCAGGCATACAACCCGCGCAACACCAATCGCAGGTTGTTCAGTGCATTGATCCCGCTGCGGCCACCTCCTGCCGCTGCCGCGATCGCCGTCGGTTTTCCTTTAAAGTGGGAACCATTGAGAAAGTCCAATACATTTTTCAACGCTCCACTGATTCCATTGTGATACTCAGGGGTACAAATGAAAAAACCGTCCACTGATAATGCATCTTCTTTCAACTGGCGCACAATCTCAGCTTCTCCTTCCGTCCCACCCCGGAACAGAGGCACTTCAGCTTGACCCACATCAAAGCGAATAACCGTCGCCCCTTCCCTTACCAACTTCTGTTCCGCCCGGTCCGCCAAGGTGCCGGTCAGAGATTTTTCTCTCGGACTCCCATTGATCACCATGATCTTCATATCCCATTTCTCCTTTGGTTAAGATTTAAGTAGCACAACATGTATCAGAATCAATAAGTCTCTCTGTCATCTTACCATTCAACAACATGATTTTTCCATCTATCAGGGCCCGTCCATCTCAAAGACGTCAAGCACGTTTCCGTTTGCGTCGTGTCCGCTCACCATCTGAACGCCACACCTGTTCCAACACCATCGCCACCATGGTTCCGGTTAACAACCCATTGCCACCGACAAACTGCAACACAGCAGGCAAGGATTGAAAAAAAGAAGCTGGCAGCACCATCACACCGGTACCAGAAATCAGTGCCAGACCTAAAATGGTGATTCTTCGCTCATCCAGAGGTTGGCGGGTGAGGTTGCGCACAGCGATGCCTGCAATCCCCGTGAATGATGCTGCCAGTGCAGCATGTGTGACAGGCGAAGGAATGGTTGCCAACCACATCATCACTGGAGGAATAAAAGCTACCACTCCCATGAGAAAACTCCCGATCAGAAACGGTCGCCGTGCTCGTTGACCGATAATCTGAATAAAGCCCGCGCTGTTGGACAGGGGAACCGAGCCAACAGTGGAAAAAAGAGCAGACAGCACCGTAGCGACCCCGGCGATCATCCCACTCCGATTTAATCCAGGACGGGTATTCTTTTCAGAAGCCCCAACCACTTGACCCACAGCAGAAACACTAGCCAAAATGTTGGAAACCAGCACCAACCCGATCAACAGACCGGAAAGCAGAATTCCCGCATCCCAGCGAGGCTCTCCCCATGCGAACACATCCGGTGCCACTCCGGCTCCTTTGGCACCCACAGCCTGGTTTTCTCCCAATACGGTCACCGCTAACCATCCAATCGCGATTCCAATCAAAACGGCGTAGTTTTTCCAGGACCCCTTGCCTCTAAAGGAAAGAAACAATATCAAAAACAGTACACCAAGTGAAATCACAGCTGTTTCACTGTTCAACCTGATGTCCGATCCACCGGCTCCCAGCATCCCCTTCAACAGTACACCGCTTAGTTGGATGACCAAAAGCAATAAGTATACACCGGTTATAAAGGGGGTAAACAGGTTCTGCATGCGTCTTAATAAACGAAATACCCCCAGCAAGGCAAGAAAAAATCCTGCCACCAGCATTCCGCCTTGTAGCAATTGGAGAGCCTCCAAAGGCTCCTGTCCCTGCCGGATCGCTGTTTCTCCCGTGATTACAAACACTCCAAGCCAAACTCCCGCAGGGCCGTCGGCAATTGGCAACCGATGTCCCAACCAACCTTGAAGAAAGGAAGCCACACCGATTACCAGAAAAGCTCGTTGCATCAAACCAGCTACTTCTTCCGGTGATAATTGAAACACCTGACCGATTATAATCGGCATGGCCACGGTATTGGACACAAGAAAAACAAACCACTGAACGGACCCCGCCGCGGTTTGTCTGGAAGGCATCGAGGATTTCATCGAATCACCATCATTCCATTACACTTTAACACTCTTCTTTATTCTCGCTGAAGCGGGTGAGACCGTCAACCACATCTTCATGGAGTCCATCTTTCTGGTGGGTTTTCAAAAGCAATATCCAGCCCTTTGTCAAGGGCTGGATCGTTACGTTTTAATCGCCAATCGCACGAAAAATGATTTTGGCAATTAAAGTGTTGTCCAAGGTGCCGGTCAATCGGTTCGAATAAGGTCCATAGCTGTATATCGGAACGTTTAGTGCTGTGTGTCCGTCCGTTGTCCATCCGATCAAGGCTCGGTCACTGATTACTTTTGCAATTCCATCCGCCGTATTGTCAGCAGAACGAATTATCTCTTTTTCCTCTGGTTTAAGATTCTTTATTCCGGCATAACGGGCCAGAACGGCTTCCAGATTGCTGCCGTCTGCTTTCAATTTTTTTGACATATACTCCGGAGTCCGCTTCACCTTACGAATCACATCTTTGTGATAAGCATACTCACTGTTGGCTCCTACAGACATTCCACCCGTTTCATGATCAGCCGTCACAATAACCAATGTATTTTGATCCTTGCTGGCAAATTTAATTGCCTCTTTGACTGCCTGATCAAAAGCGAGCGTTTCATTCACATTGGTGGCAGGATGGTTGGCATGTCCGGCATGATCAATCCGTCCCCCTTCCACCATCAGGAAAAACCCTTTATCGCTTTTACTGAGATGACGAATGGCTTTTTTTGTCATGGTCTTCAAGTGGGGTTCACGGGTCATTTTTCGATCCAGTTCATAGGTTAGATGTGAATCATTAAAGACGCCCAAAAGCTTTTCCCCGGTTGCTTTACGCAAGGATTTGCGATCCTGGACCACATCATATCCTTTTTGATCAGCCTCTTTCAGCAAATTACGTCCATCATCCCTGCGTCCACCTTCCGATTCTGGCAGGAAATGACGCCGTCCCCCTCCCAGCAGCACTTCAATATCCTGCGTTAACATCTGTGATGCAATCTCATTTTCCATCCCGCGATCCGGCACATGGGAGGCAAAGGCAGCTGGTGTGGCATGAGTCAAACGGGCTGTCGTGACCAACCCTGTCTTCAATCCTCTTTTTTCTGCAGCTTCTAATACTGTCTGAACATTATAAAAATGTTCGTGATCCCAGTGTCGTTTGTTTCGAGGAGCTTGCCCAAGGTAGCCATTATCCGTTTTGTGACCCGCAGAGAAAGCTGTAGCTGAAGCCGCAGAGTCGGTAACCACACTGTCATGGGAATGTGTTATGACATTGCCGGAATGTGTTAGCCGTTGCATATGTAGATGACCCGGCGAGTAGCCCCGCTTACGTTTAGTATAAGCGGCAGCTGTCACTTGGGGAAACCCCATTCCGTCACCCACCATTAGGATAACATTTTTCGGTTTATTGGAAATATCCTGCTTTCCGCCAGCTTGCACACCATGAATTTGTCCACCGATCAAAGCAATTGACAAAACGATCATCAAGAGAACAATTCCCGCTTTTCTTTTTTTCACAAATTATCCCCCTTTATTATATTTTACAAAATCAAGGCTAAACTTCACCTGATAAAATGTCAATCTTCATGATTTAATCTTTACAAAAACAAAAAACCTCCCCTTGATCGGGGAGGTTGTCTTAATTTTATGATTTTTTGTTAATTCCGGCTCCATTGACCGATATTGGAATGTAAGCGAATACGTTTGGATCGCTTGATGTACTCGTCTTTTAAGCGATCCCAGGCAACCTGGTGGGCAATCTCTTCCCGTTCACCCTGTTCGCCGGAAACATGCATCCAAATCAGTTGATAAGCCGTCGAATAAATTTGTGCTGCCCGGTAAGACAGATGTGCTTTTACCTGATCATGCAATTCTAGGTCTTCCACTTCTTCCTGCGACATCAGCTCACTCCCCCAACAATGAAAATAGATTTTTAGAAACCTTTATGATGAGTTCCACTTATCTGATTCAATAAGGAAAATACCCCTTCATTAAACCGGATCTAACGGCAAAATACAAGACTTATTCACATAAATACGGCTTTCTCCATATACTCTACATCTTTACGGGCACCAACCACCCGGTTTTTTGCGAAAGAAGCTTCCCCATGATCACTACAATATTTATGTCTCATCACCTTCTAAACTTCCAGTCTCTTTTCCATAGAGCATTGCAGTGGCCAACGCTTTTTCTTCTGTGGGAATTCTCACTTTAAACAGAACCCATAGATTGAAAAGCGATGTAATGGTTGCTGTAACATAGGCACCAAACATAACAGGCAGAGTTAAAATCTCAGTAATGACTACCCAATAATTAGGATGTCGCAGAAATCGGTATGGGCCGCGAACCACTGGCTGATGACCAGGGATCACCATAATCCGCGTATTCCAATAAGGACCCAAAGAACGAATACACCAGATTCGAAATCCCTGGGCAATTAAAAACACCAAAAAGGGAACCGGCCACCAAAAAGGAGGGGTCACGCGGAATATTGTCACCTCCACAAAGAGCCCGATAAATAAGAACAGATGAATGATCACCAACAACGGATAATGACCTCTTCCTTCCTCATACCCTCCCCGACTTCGAATCCATTCGGTATGTTTTTTCGCAATCGACAGTTCCATCCCCCGTTGTAGAATCACTCCAATCATAACCACCACAAACCAATCGTTCATTTCCAGCATTGTTTTCACCACCGTATCAACACAAGCTCAGAGCTAAATCCAGGTCCCAGTGCTGTAAGCAAACCATACTCCCCCGGATGATGCCGCCGTTGGAGTTCCCGTTCCAAAACAAACAAAACAGTTGCTGAAGACATATTTCCATACTCATTAAGAATGGCATAAGAGCATTCCAATGCTTCTTCCGGTAGTCCCAATACTTCTTCATAGGCCTTCAATACCTTCATTCCACCAGGGTGAGCAATATACCGACGCACCTGATTCAAGGGAACTCCTGTTTGATCCGAAAATTCTTGAATGACGGGCAACACCTCATTTTTTACAATTGCAGGGATGGACTTGGAAAAGATGACTTTCAGTCCATTATCGGTCACATCCCATCCCATAACGTTTAAAGAGTCCGGCCAAGTAGTTGTCATGGTATCCAACACACGGGGTATATGGGAGGAGTTTGCAGGAAGTTCTGCTTCATCTCCCGCCAATAATACGGCTGCCGCTCCATCCCCAAAAAGAGAAGTAGCCACCAAATTACTTTTGGATCGATCATTGTAACGAAAGGTTAAACTGCATAACTCCACGGTTAACAATACAACCCGACTGTCCGGATAGGCTCGGGTGTATTCATAAGCCCGTGCCACCCCTGATGCGCCTCCCACACATCCCAATCCCCAGATCGGTGTCCGTTTGACATGGCGACGAAACCCCAGCTGATTGACCATTCTTGCATCGATGCTGGGGGTTGCCAATCCAGATGTGGAAACAAAAAAGAGATGGTCCACTTCCTCAGGGGAAAGTCCTGCCGCATCCAAACAGCGGGAAATCGCTTCAACTCCCAATCTGCAAGCCGTTTCGGTATAAGCCCGATTTCGTTCAGCAAATCCCCGCTCCTTTTCATACCACTCTCTGGGTCGACTCAACCGACGTGTTTGAATCCGAGAATTTGCAAAAATCGGCAGATAACGCTCTAGATCCTGAAAGGAATCCTTAAACAGACGGACGGCAAACTCCTGTGCCTCTTGCTGTTCCAGGATATGTTCCGGGACAGCGGTCCCGACAGAAACAATCTTTGGCATTCCCGCACCCTCCATCTGTTCGACATTCCCTTAAACATTTTCCCATAGTCTCTCCACTGCTATTGGAAATATGCCCCAAAAAGAAAAAACCATGCGGCTTCAACCGCACGGCATCAATCATAATTGATAATAAGAAAATGATTCCTTGCGTTTCAATCTTTAGATCCTTCTGAGGTATACTTTTTTTACTGAATGATCCGGTCCCTTTTCCAGAATCAAACGGGCTCGTTCCCGTGTCGGAAGGATATTTTCCTTCAGATTCACCCGATTAATCTCCTCCCATATACCTTGAGCCGTTTTTTCCGCTTCCTCTACCGTCAAATCAGCGTAGCGGCGAAAATACGATGCCGGATTGCGAAAAGCTGTCTTCCTGAGAACCTGAAACCGTTCCTGATACCATCGAGCGATGTCCGTTTCATGAGCATCTACATAAATGGAAAAATCGAGAAAATCAGAAACGAACACACAAGGTGATTGCTGCTTATCCACACAAAGATTTTGCAATATATTTAATCCTTCAATAATCAAGATATCAGGCTGATTCACCACTTTCTCTCTGTCGGGAAGAATATCGTATGAGAGATGGGAATAGATTGGGACACTCAGACGTTCCCGACCAGACTTCAAGTCCGTAAGAAACCGGATTAATCGCCGGATATCGTAGCTTTCGGGGAAACCCTTTCTTTTCATCAATCCCCGCTCTTCCAGTACCCGATTTGGGTAGAGAAAGCCATCCGTCGTCACCAGATCCACTTTAGGGTGTCCCGGCCAACGGCGTAAAAGAGCCTTTAAAACACGGGCTGTCGTACTTTTCCCGACGGCGACACTACCAGCAATCCCGATCACATAAGGTACTTTTGGATAAAGATCTCCCAAAAACAGTCCGGTTGCCTCAGCCATTTTTTGATTGCCTGTCACCAACAGATTTAACAAACGGGATAATGGGAGATAAACCTCTGAGGCCTCCTCCAAAGATAGATTTTCATTGATCCCCCGAAGATCTTCCAATTCTTCTCTCGTCAGGGGCATCGGAACAGAGGCACGCAGTTGCATCCACTGTTCACGGTCAAAAGTGAGATATTGTGAAATACCCTTCGTCACACTCATTGCATCGGTTCCTCTCTTTCCACGGAACAGTCCAGATCCTGTTCAAAAGAAAACAAGCCTATGATTCTACTATGACACAATTCTCTCCTTCATTTCCACATGTATCAAACGAGCTGGAATACATCCCTTTATGATCCATGAGAAAACCATGATCAAAGTAATATTTATAGTTTAAAATTAAAGCAACCACACAATTTTTTGTGCTAAAATGCAAAACAGATTTTTCTATTCATTTGGAGTGTATATGGTTGAAAATTAAATTTGCACTGACGCACTGGCTAGTAGCAGGATCTGCTGTCGCCCTTTTTATCTTGGATTTGTGGATCGAAAACGGTTCCGGTACGGTCTATTCCAATTATTATCTGGAAGATATCCTAGGGTACAGGTTCCCCTTGATCGTCACTTTTCTTTTACTGATTTTTTGTATTCTGATCGCCCGAATGCGAGGGGAAGTCTACAAAGATATTTTGGCTGATAAGGCACGGACGTTTATGGAACTGTACGATCACCTGAATGAAATGCAGTGGAGAAGTTCCATAGAAAAAGCAATGGAAAAATTCGCACGAAATGAACCTCATGTACTTGCTTCACAGTTGTATAAATACAATATGAAGCATTATCACCGCCATGTAAAAGTTCAAGTGAATCATATCACAGCTTATGTTTCGGAAGGTTTTGAGCTAAATGCTTTGGTACAGATTATCTTTGACATCGATAAAGATCTATACTATCGGTTTCTCCGTGCCAAAAGGGATATTGACAAGAATAAACCGGATTCGTTGCTTTCCTTGATCGGGGAAATCTATCATGAAATCAAGGAATATGGCAACCGTGATCAAGTGAATGATAATCTCAGCCTAAAATACGCTTTTTTGGTCATGGGTATCAATCTTTTGGAGAACAAATTAAACATCGAGGTTTCTTTTCCGCTCGATGAAGATCTGATCATGGCATTGAACGAACAAAAACGAACGGGCATCTTAAGAGGAATCTTGCTGGACGAAGAAGTATATATCTTTGAACACAAAGGCACCAGTCGGAAACGGGGTCGTCTCTATCTCACAAGAACAACCGAAATTAAAGGAACACCCTATATTTTCATGCTGACGCTGAACCCTGACATCCTGTATGAAGATGATGAATACAATGAATTGGATCGCATTCAACAAAAGTTTGCAAAACATATGCAAAGTACTTTTCATTTACCGTATAATGACCCTATAGATTGAAAGGGGGCTGATTGATTTTGGAAAAATCCACAGAAGGCGATTATATGAATGAAGAATGGGTTATTGACAATTTGCGACAACTGGGATTCACGGTAAAAAAGGATGGAGTCAAAAAAGTAAATCACCAACAATTATTTTCCGCTGTCTTGGGAAAAACAGAAAGTCGCCTCATATTGGGATGATTTTTTAAAAACCTGGGCCTGTGCCCAGGTTTTTTCTTCCCATTTCCTGTAGCGTTCCAAATCCATCCGCCTCCAACACTTTCGCCACTCTTTCCACTCCGTTCAGTCCACGAATCTCGTCGGGATAAAGAGGAATCACGGTCCGGGAAAGTTTGGCGAACCGTTTTTCAATTTCCTGAAGGTAACCATTTTCAATCGCTCTCCTTCCGGCAAGAAACGTACCATCCGCATCATCAGGAATCACACGGTTTACAAGAATCCCAGAAACGGGAACGCCATATTTTTTCAATAACTTCATCGCTTTCTCCGATTCCAAAATGGAGAGCCTCTCCGGATTGAGAACAAAGTAAAAAGATGTGATTTTTGGATTGAGAAGACGCTTCCGTGCAGAGGTATATCGATTTTTTCTTCTCTCCAACAATTCATAAACCCGATCCTTCGGTTCTTCCGATCCTCTGGATACATGCTGGAACATTCGATGCAGTTCCTGGGTTTTCTTTCGTCTGCTTAACATTCCTTCCACCCACACCCCCATCAGTTCGGGCAATGTTAACAAACGCAGGGTATGCCCTGTCGGCGCGGTGTCAAAGACAATCCGGTCGTAATCGGATTCAGCTGCAAGAATAACCGAAACCATCGCATCAAAAAGTGCTGCTTCGTCGGCTCCGGGAGAAGCAAGAGCGAAATCCATCTGCCGCTCTGCTTCCCGCAATACACCCGGAGCAGCCAACCCCTTCATATTCTGTTTTACTTCCTCTATATACTGTTGGGATACTTTTTCTGGATCAATCTCCTGCACCCATAGGTGAGCGGTTACATGAACCGGTTCCGCCGCCGTTTTTAACTCCAAAAGATCCCCCAATGAGTGTGCAGGATCAGTGGAAACCAGCAATGTTTGGTAACCCCGTTGAGCCAAGGCTACTGCATAAGCAACCGAACAGGTGGTTTTTCCTACCCCACCCTTCCCTCCGAAAAAGGTGATTCTTTCTCTCTCCAATGCCAACATTTTTTCCCCTCTCTTAACAGCATTTAAATCCTTCCAACGGAGATTTTTCCATACCCATCCTTTGGTGCCACTGATGAAAATCCTCCACCATAAACGGTATCAACTCCAATGTGTAGTAGGAAACCGGGTTTGGCACTCCCAACGTCTCACACAACGCGAGAAGTTTAAAGAGATCTTCTTCATTCTGAATTTCCTTCAGCATCGTTCGACGGTAAGGAACAAAATACATCTCCTCATAAAACCATTTGATTTGATTCCACCATTGACGAACTTTTGCTGGATCATAAAACATATGCTCCCCCCCTTTCTCCTGTCATACGTCTCTTCCGTAATCCGTTGTAATCGATTGACTGCGGTGACGACGTGCGGCAAGAAGCCCTTCAAGAATCATCCAGAGATTAAGTGCCAAAATGAGTATTCCTACTATCACCAGCATGATATTTCCTTGGTTCATATAATCCGCAATCCCCAGAACCATGCTCCAGGCAGTCATGGTTACTACAAAAACCAGGGGAATCAAGGAAACCAAATAGTTTCTCCCTTTATGCCACAGTAACAGTGTCATCACAATCAAGGAAAGACCTGCGGTCAATTGGTTTGTCGTTCCAAACAGGGGCCATAAAACCATTCCACCTTGTCCAGGATTGGCCGGATCTGCTAGAAAAGCCAATGCAATACAGGAAAGAAAGGCAACAATGGTACTGATATTGATGTTTTTCAAGGCACGAACCTGATATTGCTCTCCGATTTCCGAAAGGATAAAACGTTGCAGACGCATCGAGGTATCCAACGTAGTCGCGGCAAAGGCCACAATCATAATCGAAATAAAAGTCGTTCCAATGACCACTGGGATTCCCAAACTGGCAAGAAAGCTTCCTGCTCCGGTAACAAAAGCACCAACCCCTCCGGAGCTGGCGCTCTCCCAGGTGCCATAATGTTCAGACCATTGATCCAGAGAGGCAAAGCCCGCCGCTGTCGCCATGACAGCAACCAGTGCAAGCAATCCCTCTCCCATAGCGCCAAAATATCCGACAAATCGTGCATCCGTCTCCTTATTCAATTGTTTGGAAGACGTTCCGGACCCCACCAGACCATGAAAACCGGAAATCGCTCCACACGCGATCGTAACAAAGAGCAGGGGAACCAAGTCAGGGGTTCCTTCCGGAACATCCCGGTTGAAAAAGGGAGCATTAAATTCCGGTTGGGCAAAAAACAATCCCAAATAAAGAACGCCCAAACCCAAAAACAGCATGTGTGAATTAATATAATCACGAGGTTGCAACAAAAGCCATACCGGGAGCCGGGAAGCAATCGCTCCATATAAAAGCATCACAATGACCCACCAACCGGTTGTTGGGAGACCGGCAATCGACTCTGGAAGCTGGACAGGCATTTGGGACCCAAGAAAAATAAAAGTAAACAACAATATGAGACCGACCACAGACGGCCAGAAAAGCCCCACTCCCCGTCGGTACACCAAATAGCCAATGCTCATGGCTACCGGCAGTTGAAGCCAATAAGGCAACAGACTTTCCGGAAATCCGGTGAATAAGTTCGCGATGACAACAGCAAACACCGCGTTTACCAACAACAGTAAAAAGAAAATAATCAGAAGGAACAGACCTTTGGCTCTGGAGCCAATCACAGAATGAGTGATGACACCCACCGACTGTCCTTTGGATCGGACAGAAGACCATAACGTCCCCAAATCATGCATTCCGGCAAAAAAGATGGTTCCAAATACCACCCACAACAAGGCTGGACCCCAGCCCCAAATCACTGCAATCGCCGGACCCACAATCGGAGCTGCTCCAGCAACCGAGCTGAAGTGATGCCCCCAAAGGACGAATTTGTTCGTCGGCAAATAATCCACTCCATCCCGGAATTCATGAGCCGGCGTCTGAAATTCCGGGTCCAGGCGAAATACTTTTTCAGCCAGATATTTTGAATACATACGGTACCCCAGAAAAAATAACAGCAATGAACTGAGTGTTAACCAAACCGGATGGCTCATATCTTCCCCTCCCTATAAACGTTTGTTGAGTTGGTATTACTATTTTAAGAGAATCTTTATTCTTTATTCAACAAAAATTCAGATCTCTTTTGGAGTAAAGACTTTTGAGTTGACGTTTGCATTTCATTAGCGTTAAAATATGAATACATTCATTTTTGAACGAATTCATTTTTTGGTCAATACTGATCCAAATGAGTGCTGATTCATCTTTGTGAACCCGGTAAAAGAAAGGGGATACTGACACATGAGTTCACAGAATTGGGTAAAAAAAGCATGGTCACAGTTAGCAGGGCCGGAGTCTACACGTGTTGAAAACTGGATCAACGGACTATGGATCATTCTAACCGCTGTTGCCTTTCTGATCAGTTTGGGCATTCGGGAGATTCAATGGTCATGGGTGCAATTACTGATCGTCATTCTCATTTTTGTGGATATCACGGGAGGAGTGAGCGTCAATGCCTCCAATTCCGCAAAGGCATGGTGGCACCGCCCCTCTCAAACCAAAAAAGATCATATCTACTTTGTGCTCATTCATATCCAACCCTTTATTTTGGCACTGTTATTCACTGAGATCACATGGATTCAAGCGACTGTTGCCTATTTGTTTTTACTCCTTGCCAGTCTGATCATTCTAAGCGTTCCTCTGTTTATTCAGCGATTGGTGGCGTTCATTTTTTATACCCTATCCCTTGCTTTAATCCAGTATTATCTGAATACCCCACCAGGACTGGAATGGTTTTACCCCTTATTCTATTTAAAGCTGTTCTTGGCACATTTGGTGAAAGAGTCCATTCCTGAGAAGTGACCTTCCCTATCCAAGCATGAACCATTCGTTTTCCGGCTACACTGGAAAATATCTCACAATCACTAAGAGGGTGCTGCTCATGAAACGCCGGAGAAAAATAGGGATCATTCTTGTAACCGTCGTTGCATCTCTGTCACTTTTCGCCTGCAATGCTGGGGATGGAAAAACAGAAGAGCAAAAAGGTGCACTAAGTACTCCACATATCCATGGTCTTTCCTATTCAGATGATGGAAAAACATTGATCGCAGCAACCCACCACGGAATCTACCGCTATCAAAACCGTTCATGGACCGGTCCTGTGGGAGAAAGCCACGATCTCATGGGCTTCTCCTACACCCAACATGGGATCTTCGCCAGCGGGCATCCGGCCGAAGGCTCCAATCTACCGGACCCTTTGGGCTTAATCATCAGCAATGATGAAGGTCAATCGTGGACCCCTGTCAAATTCCAAGGGGAATCCGATTTTCACTATATGACAGCCGGTTTTGAATCAGGAGCAATCTTTGTTTGGAATGAACATCCCAATGAAGAATTGGAGACAGGGCTTTATACTTCACAGAAAAAGGGAGAAAAGTGGAACAGAGTCTCCACAAAAGGGATCGACGGTAAAATGATCACCATGGATGCCCATCCGCAAAAAGCAGATGCATTGGTTGTCGGTACCGACCAAGGTGTTTATCTGAAAAGCGGAAATAAAAAAGACTTTGAAAACGTATGGACGGGTATTCAAGCCACCGCTTTGCTACACGACCGCAAAAATCCGGAAAAAATATGGATTGGTACTTACACCGACCAACCCCATCTATACCATCTGAATATCCGATCAAAAAAGAAAAAGGAAGTCCCTCTCCCCTTTGATCATACAAACGACGCCATTCAGTTTATTGCGCAAAGCTCCAGCAATCCTGAAACGTTAGCCATTTCCACGTTTGATGGAAACATCTATACCAGCCGTGATGGAGGAGGAACTTGGACACAGGTGTCGCAGGGAAAAGGGGAAACTGATGAAACAAATCCCAGTGCCTGAAAAGCACTGGGATTTATTGGTTCACATCAGGGTTGATTACTGAGACGGTAACGGTCTCGTACACCAACCGCGGCTTTCACCATATTTTTCAACGCTGGAATCACTTCTTCTCTCCTTCGTGTTTTTAGCCCACAATCCGGATTGATCCAAAACAGGCTAGGGTCCAGCACACCAATCGCCTGGTTAATAATCTTTTCCATCTCTTCCACTTGAGGGATTCGGGGACTGTGTATATCATAAACCCCCAGTCCAATGCCATGATCATAGGTATGCTTTTCAAAGACTTCAATCAACTCTCCGTGGCTGCGGGATGTTTCTATGGAAATGACATCTGCATCCAAGTCCCGAATGGAGTCAATGATTTCACTAAATTCACAATAGCACATATGCGTATGGATCTGCGTTGTATCCTTCACCGATGAAGTCGCCAGACGGAAGGCTTCAACAGACCAGGCGAGAAAATCGGACCACGCTTCCTTTTTCAAAGGCAACCCTTCTCTTAGAGCCGGTTCATCCACTTGAATCATTTCAATTCCAGCGGACTCCAAATGTTGCACCTCTTCTCGCAAAGCTAAAGCCACCTGGAACGCAACATCCCGTCGAGGAATGTCATCCCGAACAAAAGACCAGTTTAAAATGGTGCTGGGACCAGTCAACATCCCTTTCACCGGTTTATCCGTAAGGGATTGAGCATAAGAGCTCTCCCTAACCGTCATCGGTTCTACAAATCGAACATCCCCGTAAAGGATCGGAGGTCGGGTACAACGGGAGCCGTAAGACTGAACCCATCCATTTCGGGTGAAGGCAAACCCTTCCAACCTTTCTCCAAAGTACTCCACCATATCGGAGCGTTCAAATTCTCCATGAACCAGAACATCCAAACCAACCTCTTCCTGAAGGCGAATCCACTCAACGATTTTTTCTTGAACGAACTTGTTGTAGCGTTCCTCTGACCACTCTTTTTTCCGCCTTTTCAGCCGGGCACGTCGGACTTCTTTCGTCTGGGGAAGGCTACCAATCGTTGTGGTCGGAAAAAGAGGAAGATTCCACCGTTTCTGCTGCTTCTCCCATCGTAATTCAAAGGGAGTGCGTACGGTATCCTGAGGCTTCACATCTTTAACCGCTTCCCGAACCTGGGGTTGATGACGAAGATCGGATTGATCCAAATCATCCAGCCTTTTATTGCTCTCCTTCAATCGATCAACCGTTTTTTCCCTTCCTTCCCGCAGGTGTTGGGTTAATATTTCCACTTCGTCCAATTTTTCATCAGCAAACGATAAGGCTTTTTTCAGCAACGGGTCCAGCTCCGTCTCTGCTGTTACCGTAACAGGAACATGAATCAAACTGCACGAAGGCTGAACAAACACACCCGATCCAAAGGAGGTCAACCATTCCAAAATCTCTGCCTTTTCTGACAGACGACTGTGCCAGATATTGCGACCATCCACAATGCCGGCTCCCAATACTTTGTCATCTGGGAAACCGTGGGACTTGATCAGATCAAAATTCTTCTTGCCTGCCGCAAAATCCAGTCCAATCCCTTGAACAGGAAGCTCTACCGTTTCGGGATAGTATTCAATGGAATCAAAGTATGTTTGTAACATCAGCTTCAATGAAGGAGCCGCCTGACGAAGTTCTTGGTAAACCTCCACCACAATTTTCATTTCTTCCTTGGGAAAAGAGGTGACTAGGATGGGTTCATCCATCTGCACCCACTCCACTCCTTCTCTTTCCAATTCAGCGAGCACCTGTTTATATAATGGAACCAGAATTTCCAGATATTGGCTGAAATCCTTCTGTTCATATCCCTTGGACAACTTTAAAAACGTATAGGGGCCAATCAAGACAGGCTTTCCTTCAATGCCCAGCTCGGCTTTTGCTTCCCGGTATTCCCTGAGTGGCCGATTCTCCGTCAACTGAGGCTTGAGCCCTTCCCACTCCGGTACAATATAATGGTAGTTGGTGTTAAACCATTTTGTCATTTCACAAGCGACACGGTCTTGACTTCCCCTGGCCATTTCAAAATATGTGTTGACCGATACCGGCCCCCCATCATAGCCAAACCGACGAGGAACCAGCCCAAACATGGCGGCTGTATCCAACATGGAATCATATAATGTAAAGTCACCGACAGGAATCCAATCAATCCCTTTATCCGCCTGCTTTTTCAGATTATTGAGCCGTATGGTTTTCAGTTGTTTCATCAAGGATTCCTGGGTTAAGTCACCAGCCCAATAAGACTCCAATGCTTTTTTCCATTCTCGTTGTTCCCCAATGCGCGGATATCCAAGATTACTGCTTTTCACCCATTTCATTAAACATCCTCCTTATAAGCAAATTAAAAAACATCCCAGAAATCTGAAAAAAGGGATGCCTGAAACATTCAAACCATACGAATGGTTTGAATCCATTTATTCCAAGCACACCTCCCTATCCTCCGTAGGTCCAGCAGTGGCGTTGAAACAGGCAGGTCTCCTGGCTTCAGAATCCTTGCTGCACGCTTTGCCTTCCCGGTAAATACCAGTGACATGTACAAGCGTCAACTTCTCTGTTACAGTGGCGGGACCGCGTCGGATTTCCACCGACTTCCCTTTTAAACCTCATCCACAGCGACAAGGTACCTGTTCCCTTTGCATGTTCTATTTCCTAGTTAAACTATAGGATTACATGGAATTAAACAAAAGTCAATAACCAATTTTAATGATTCAAATATTTCCTTTGGATAGGGGATGTTGACAGCCCTTTATCCAAAAATACCCTATATTGATCCATACATCAATATAGATTTAAATATATAAGTGGGAACGATCACCATGTTCTTCGGTGTCAGGAGGATAAAAATGAAAATTTTTCTAAAGCCAAAGATATATGTAAAAGTGACCTTAATTGTAATGGTCTTGTTTTTTGGTATTTATTTTACTCTTTTAAGCGGCTCACCGATCAAGGCAAAAATAGTAAGCATCAATATTGATCGAGTGGATGAGTTAAATATGGATAAAAATGAATGGATGCATCGTTTTGGACTAAATGCCAAACAGGCAGAGGATCTGCTTCAACATTCAGAGCGTTATCGGTTTATTCAGTATCGCTGTGAATTAAACAACACCTCTAAATTTGTCGGGATTTTTGGATTTGCATACCAACCCACCTTCTCAGAGGAAATGAAGAAGAGAGTACTGTGGACTCAAAAAAACCCTTTTAGCTATGATTTTCCACCCAAAAAAGAAAAAGAGGAAACCATCCAGGTGTTGATTAAACTCAAAAAAGATGATGATTTAAATCAAGTGATTGAGCTGGCAAAGAAAGATCGATTTATTATCCACGGAAATAAGTCCATATCATCTGATAATCCCCTTGACGGCATTTCGATAGGCTCATTTTCCGTTGAAATGAAGTATGAAGAAACTCAATAAAAACCGTACCTTGAACAAAAACAGCCCAGTTGCCACCGGGCTGTTTTTTCAGCATTCAAAATCAGAGGGTCAATAACGAACGCTTCTTTTTTTGATAAACAGGAGAACAACCACCAACAGGGTCACAGCACTTACCAAACCGATCCACACCTCATGCAACAAACCGTAAACCAAATATCCTGCACTGGCAGTTCCCGCCGCCAACAAAGCATAGGGCAATTGGGTACGCACATGATCCATATGATCGCATTGAGCACCGGCGGAAGACAGAATCGTGGTGTCGGAAATAGGCGAACAGTGATCACCAAATACGGCACCACCCAAAACTGCACCGATAAAAGGCAAAACCCAGTCCGGGGAAAACTGTCCGGCAATCGCGGCACCGATTGGAATCATAATGGCAAATGTCCCCCATGATGTCCCTGTGGAAAAAGCCATTATACCGGAAATGATAAAGAGGACAATCGGCATCATTTCCAATGGCAGACTCGCCGATTTCACCAAACCGGCCAAATATTCCCCTGTACCCAGTTTTTCCACAATATCCCCTACCGACCAGGCCAATACAAGGATCACTACCGCACCAAGCATACTCTCCATCCCTTTGGAAAATATAGAAAGAAATTCTCCAGCCTGAATCCGTTTGCGAGGGATATAGAGAACAGCGGTAAAAATGATTGAAATGACCCCGGCGTATAGAAGAGAGAGCATGACATCAGCATCACCCAATACCTGGATGACCCCCTTCTTCTGTTCAAAATAGCCTCCTGTTTGCAAGATAAAAAACAGGGTTACTCCGATTAGCATGGCCAAAGGAAGCACCAGGTCCATCACGCTTTTCCCGTTTTGTTGTGATTCAACACGTTGCTTTTGAACACTCTGCATCGCTTTCTGTTCGTGCTTTTTCATCGGACCGAAATCAATTCGGAGCCAGACAGTCAGAAAAACCAGCAGGAGAGCCGAAATTGCATAATAGTTGGCAGGAATTAATGAGATAAATGCTGTCATCGGAGACAAACTGTCCACACCATACTGTTGAATCGGCTTGGCGATCTGGGACATCAGGTAAGCTCCCCAACTGGATAAAGGAACCAGAATACAGACAGAGGCAGCGGTAGCATCCAGGATATATGCCAGCTTGGCTCTGGACACACCCTGTCGATCCGTAATCGGACGTGCAATTTGACCGACAGCCAGACAGTTGAAATAATCATCGATAAAGACGGCGCAACCTGCTGCAAATGGAACCATTTGTGCACCAGCCCGCGATTTCACATTGGACATCGCCCATCGGCCAAATCCTTCCGCTCCACCGGATTCACCAATCAGATTGGTCAGTCCTCCCAAAATCAGAAGGAAAATAATGGTAGGAACCGACCATTCCGGATCAGCAATCTGTGCAAAAATCACCTGAAATGAATCAGCCAATCCCTGGGTGACAGAAAAATCAGCTAAAATCACACTGCCACTCGCTATACCCAGTAATAGGGACAAAATCACCTCACGTGTCAATAACGCTGCTCCAATCGCGATCAATGGCGGAAGGAGCGATAACCAAGTCTCTGTCAACTCATTCTCTCCTTTCTGTATACAAGATATCTTGATTTTTTTAATACTACCATTGATCCCTTCGGGATCAAACCAAAATATATTGGATATCCGGTTTCTCTCTACATATTGCACTTGTTGTCTCCGGATTTACACAAATGATACCTGTTATTTAAAGGAAATAATCATTGGGCTTCATCCACGCGATTCAATCTTTTCTCTCTGCTTCAAGGAAAGATAAATCCCCATTAATAAGCATCTCATTCTCTCACTTTCTTACACCACAAACCACCCTAGGAGCTCCGTTGTGGGTCCCTGGAAACAATCGCTGCCAGATTCACTGGTCACCAGAAACCCCGACCTGTGTCTCCACTTGATCACCATATCCCGCAGGGTATCCAAACCTGCTTTCCAAAACCGGATTCAAAATCCTTTGCAGTAGCCTACATTCATTGAGGAACGCGTTTTTTCCGGTTCGCGGAATATAAAAAATATTAATAATTATTTATCTATTACTTCATATTTACCATTTATTATAAGTTAAGACAACAACTTATCTAAGGGAGGAAGAAAAATCAACTATGCGAAAAATCGTTATCTCTTGTCTCTTGACGTTTTTCATGGTGTTTCATTCGTTTACTGGAGTGGTGGAGGGACGACCAGAATCGCGATCTCCAAAGCCGCTCCATGTCGAGGTAACGGCTGATGCGGAGACGGAACCGGTGGAAAGCGAAGAGGATGCCGCGGACGATCCCGCCATCTGGGTCCATCCGACCGATTCGGAAAAGAGTCTTCTGATCGGAACGGATAAGAAAAAAGGGTTGAATATCTACAATTTGGAAGGGAAACAAGTAAACTCCGTTGATCTAGGGAGAATCAACAATGTGGATGTGCGCTACAACTTTCCGCTGGGAGAGAAAAAAGTGGATATCGTAGCAGGTACAAACCGCACAACCAATACGATTGACATCTTTTCAATCTCTCAAACCGGAAAATTGAAGAATATTGCAGCACATCCAATCCAAGCGGATATGACGGAAGTGTATGGATTTAGTCTGTACCAGAGCCGTCGAAGCGGAGATTTTTATGCGATGGTTGTGGGAAAACAGGGGGAATTTGAACAATACCGACTCTATGACAATGGAAAAGGCAGGGTAAAAGGCAAGAAAGTGCGGGAATTCAAATTGGGGTCAAAAGCGGAAGGGATGGTCGTCGATGACGAATACGGGTATCTCTACATAGCGGAAGAGGAAGTGGCAATCTGGAAATATGACGCTGAACCGAATGGCGACAGAGAGCCGACGATCGTGGATCGTGCGGATGGAAATCACCTGCACGCGGATATTGAGGGTTTGACACTGTACTACGGGGCAAAGGGAAAAGGGTATTTAATCGCCTCCAGTCAAGGCGATAACAGCTATGCGATTTATGATCGGAAGGGAAAAAACAAATACATTGGCAACTTTCGCATTGTCGATGGTGACAAAACGGACGGCACGGAGGAAACCGATGGGATCGATGTCATTGGATTCGGTTTGGGTGATGCCTATCCCTATGGATTGTTTATCGCCCAGGATGGACAAAATCGGGAGAATGGCAGAATCGCCAACCAAAATTTTAAAATGGTAAGATGGGAAACGATCGCAGAGTCCTTTTGTCCAGAGTTGTGGACGGACGATGCTGTCAATCCACGTACATTGACCAAACGGAAACGATAAGATCAAACGGATGCGAATCTTCCTATGGAAGATCGCCTTCAGCCGTCTCTTCCGGATCTCATTGCCCTTCTAGTCCAATAGCAAGAATAACTCCCCTTCAGACCGGAATGTGTCATCGTGTACCACTAGAAAAGCCCGGCCAAACAGCCGGGCTCCTTACAGCTAGATACGACGAGTGTCGGTTGGGGAGTTTAGTTACTTTCATGTTTTCCTTCCCTTTACTTGTGCAATTCGTAAAAGGCTCTCCGATGCTTCCATCTCAAATCCCGGCTTTTCTTCGTCATCAGCCATCATATCTTGAAAATAATCGGAATTAGGAAGCTGTCTTTCATCCCCTGCAACAATCACCTGTTTTCCCCGAAAGGCAGAAGGAAGACCATCCTCCACTCTACATTGGGATGCTTCATCAATAATGACCATATCAAACATTCCCTTTTCCAAAGGGAAAATGGAAGAAAGTGTCTCTGGATTCGTTAACCACACAGGCACGATCTCCAACAACCCTGACCCAGAAAATTGACGAACCAACTTACGAAGAGGCCAAATTAGCCGCTTTTTCCCCACTTGATGCCGAAGCTCTTTTACAGCTTTGGGGAACTCTTTCTTCCGCTGCTCCACTCGTTGGGAAATGTTTCGGAGCAGACACTTTCTTGCAATCTCTCTTTTTTCCTGCAACAATTCTTTGTATGACTGACGAATTTCCTCATATTCATCTGAAGATATATTGGCAATCATGGGATACTGTTTCTCTATTTCATCCAACCATTGGACATATGCATTTTGTCGAATGGCCTCTGTCCAGCGCTTGGATAAACCCTCTGCCTGCCACCCGATTTGCTTGTGTACATAAGCGATCATTTCCCTCGCCAATGAAGAGGTTTGTTCCAGGAAACGATCCATTTCCCGCAGATCAGCAAAATCTGAGTCGAAATGTTGAATTACCTGCAACAGTTTGCTGCTTGGAACATTCCCCTCTGAGATCGCATTCTTCAGATCCTGAATCCAGTTGTCCTGGAAATAGGGCTGTAACTGATCCATTTCCTGCTTCATTTGCTCTGTTATCTGCGCCAGATCATACATCACCCGTAGACTGTCTTGAATATGGGTCCATTCCGATGTTGAGGTTGTTCCGGGAAATGAGTTCCCCTGCAACAGCTTCTGAATGATCTCTTTTCCGGCAAAAGATCTCCACCACCAGAAGCGTATTTTATGAATGATATTTTTCTTCTGAATCCCCAGAGTCGAATAAACCTTTTCCAGTCGGTCACTTACCAGCCATGTATAGGCCGGGGTGATCTTGGGATGATGCAAAGCTCTCAAGTATTCTTCCGCTTTCTTTGCCTTGCGGTAAATATTATCCAATCGCTCTCGTATAAACGTAAAAGACTGATGATCCAAAGAGGCAAAAGACTGACGCTTGTTTAAAGGATAATCCCTTTGACCGAAACGCTGATAAAAGGACGCATATGTGGAAACTTCCTGCAAAACATCCTCCAGGCTGTGTCGATCCAACTTATTCAAAAACCCACTGAGATCGATCACATCTTTCAACTGATCATGCGATTGAACCCGCGAATAGAGTTCATGGGCATGATATCCACTGCGGTGTGGCTCATACAGCCCTTTTTGGACAGCGTCCAACTTGGCTTTTTGATCTTCCAATCGCTGACACAGAGATTCGAACTGCTCCGTTGGATCAGAAAGGCTTTCTTTCGACCAAGAAAGTAAATGATAAATCTGGGTATACACCTTCTTTCGATCCGCCTTTTCATCATGAACCAAAGCTGTATACTTGCTCAGCCCTAGTCCATCCAAACGTTGGTACACCCCATCCAAAGCCGCCCGTTTCGGTGAAACCAACAACACTTTTTTCCTCTGCGACAAGGCATCTCCGATCAAATTTACGATCATCTGAGATCTTCCGGTACCTGGCGGATCATCGATCACCAACGTTTTCTTTTCGCGAGCATTCAGCAAAATTCGTTCCTGGGACACATCGAAAGGGAGAAGATAAAACCGTTCTTTTTCCGGCAACTCCCGTTTGCATTCCTCATCCTCTTCTGTAGAAACACCGTCTTTCAGCCGATCCGTTCCCGCTTGAAGAAGCTCTCCTACCATTCCCAACTCTTTCGTATCCATTGACATCAATTCTTGACAATCTTTCAGAATCGCTGACATTCCCTGGGGGAAATGTCCCAATACTGCATGACGATTCAATGTCAAAGGAGCTTGGTCCGGAAGTTCATCTTTTTTGTATTCAGGTAGTGGGAGAATATCAGGATTCGGATCGGAAAGATGAAGACCAAGATCACGTAGCCACTGCGTCCACTGTGTGATGTCTCCCTTGAGCGATTCCTTTTCCGCTTCCTCATAAATGGAATCCTCTACTTGAAATGAATGAAACGTATTCAACGCCAACATCAATGTCCGATTAAGTTGCGGCCCTCCTTCTCCACGATGCAGACGCCAAAATCGATTACTGGAATCCTGTCTCTCCAAACGTACGGGATAAAGAAAAAGTGGTGCCTGAATATAGGTTCCATCTTCCAAAGTTCCGGATAAAAAGGGATAACCCAGATACAGATCATACAGACCGGTCTCTTCTTCAACCTCTTTCAACGTTTGATACAACATTGTCAAATGATGGCTCAATGACTGCAAACGTTGATTCTCCCCTTTTATCCGCAAAAGGGATACTTTCTCTCTGCGTGACAAGATCCCCTTTATCACTTTTTCCGCTGTTCCGTCTTCCTGATCTTGATCCAACTGCAACAAATCCATCGCCCATTTTTTGTCCAGCTTCAACAAACGAATGGAGCGATTGTGTAGACTTAAATCTTTGAACCGATTCTTCAGCTCATTTAGTTGTCCTTCCATCATACACACCCCACGTAATTGATGAACAAAGTTAGAGAGGCAAAAAACACCCCTTTCTCACCACAACCCAAGGAAGTGTTCATGGTGCGACCAAAGGAAGTTCCTGTGTACGTTCGCTTTTCTCTCCGATAGCTGAAGCTAGAAAGACATAAATAAAGACAAATGAATCCACCGCCTGTCTCTTTAAATGAAATTCTATCATCTTAAGACTTGACTTTGCACATGTTCTATTAAAAATAGGTCATTATAATTACTTTCTCTGATGTAAACATGCTGACTGTATCTTTTTAGTTTTAAAAGTACCAAAAAGATCCGATTCCCCCCAGAAAAATAGACCGGTCTGAGACCGGTCTTCCCATCTGGAATATTTCATCAATGTATCATAAATGATCAGCTAAACGTTTTGCTCCATCATCCCATCCGGATGGCGGCTCACTTCCACCGAACCGTCCGGGTGACGGACATCCTTTTTCATCGTCCCATCCGGATGGCGGCTCACTTCCACCGAACCGTCCGGGTGACGGACATCCTCTTTCATCGTCCCGTCCGGATGCCGGCTCACTTCCACCGAGCCGTCCGGGTGACGGACATCCTCCTTCATCGTCCCGTCCGGATGCCGGCTTACTTCCACCGAGCCGTCCGGGTGACGGACATCCTCTTTCATCGTCCCGTCCGGATGCCGGCTCACTTCCACCGAGCCGTCCGGGTGACGGACATCCTCTTTCATCGTCCCGTCCGGATGCCGGCTCACTTCCACCGAGCCGTCCGGGTGACGGACATCCTCTTTCATCGTCCCGTCCGGATGCCGGCTCACTTCCATCGAGCCATCCGGGTGACGGACATCCTCTTTCATCGTACCGTCCGGATGGCGGCTTACTTCCATGGAACCGTCCACTCCTTGCATATTTGTCATACTGAGTCCCAAAACAAATACAGTTGCACCAATCAAAAACCCTTTACTAGAGATTTTCAAGGAAATCATCCTCCTCACTGATTTTTTCTTGCACCTTGTATATATTTCTCATACATCTTTGAAATTCCTGCTCATCTATTTTTTCCCAACATTTTGCGAGACGTAAGAGAATTGTTTGCTCTTTGTAACGGAGTTGGTTCGCATAAGCGAGATCATAGGCGTTTTGGTAACTAGAAATCGCCTGCTGATCTCCGCCTTGCAACCGATAATAATCCCCCAAAGAGATATACGCATTGATCAACCATGGTACATGATTCAATTTCTTTCCATTTTCTACTGCTTTTTCAATCACCTCACGAGCCTCTTCCCAGCGTTCTTGTTTCAAATACATCAATCCCAAACGTGTATAGGCATCAATCAGTGAGTGTTGGTGAATGGGTTTGTCTTTCAATTTCAATGCCATCCGAAAACAGTATTCTGCAATGGACCATTCCATTAACTTGATATACGCACTACCGAGAATGGCCCATAAATCAAACAGATGACCATACCGTTGGTCGAATTGTGCTATTTTCAATCCATCTTTGGCAATTTCAATCGCTTCCTGGTATAATCCCGTTTTTACAGATAGATCGGCGCGAAGACAATAGAGACTCAAAACAACACTGACCGGTTGAATTTCGGAAAGGTAATCCCAAGTGTCCTGAACCACCTGAAGTGCCTCATTCAACCGACCCAATCGCTCTAGATAAACTGCTTTATTCCGTAACAACTTATATTGAATAAACTTCCGGTCCCCCTCCGTTTGAAAAGCATCAAGACCACTTTCCGTAAATTTCAATGCCGTTTCCAAATTGTTCTGATGGTAACTACAGAGTCCTAACTCCGTAAAGCATGCTGCTTCAATATTGCTTTTCTCTCCATAGGGGTGTTGCTTGGATAAGCGTATACCATTGGACAATGCTCTCTCCGCTTTGTCCCATAATCTGTTTTGACAGTAGCAACGCCCTTTTAAATACCAAACTGTCGCTGCATACGGATGGGAATCTTCCAATTCAAGCCCATTTAATTCTTTCAAGAGATCATCAGTATTGCCAAATGCATCACGCATGGTCTCAATTGCAAACAGTTTAAATTCCAGATCTTTGTTCTCCCGCTGTTCATCCATTAACAGACTGGGAAGCTTGTCCATCTCAATGCCCAGCTTGGCCAGCAAATATTGAACCTTATCCAGACTGACATACGGAATACCACGTTCCACATTACTGATTGTGGCTGATGAAATGTTTTCGTCAGCCAAATCCTCCAGACGAAATCCCTTTTCTTTCCTGTTTTTTCTTATAATTTCGCCAATTTCTCGAATCGCGATGGCAGACATGACAATCCCCTTTCCAAATAATTACTTCTCCTTACAAAAGCAAATAGCCATCCACTGAAATATACTTATTAAGATATACGATAATCATATCCTTGTCCCCTCCTAAAAAAATATTAAAAAATAATTTTCCCAAATCGCATTCCACCCTCATATATTGTCGAATTTCTTGTTTTTATATCATATTACAATATATAATTTTATTTATTTTATAATAAACCCCTCAAACCCTGGTGGTAGCATCTGTCAGTGAAAGTAAGAGAAAGGAAGAGTCGCTTTCCGATCCCATCAGTTTTCATTCCAATGAATCCCATAAAGAGTATCATTCAGCAGATAACCTGCTCTTCACAGCAATTCGGTTTATGCAAACTACTATGTTGAGAAAAACAATGATCATCCTAGGCATTCGATCCCTAAAAAGGTTTTGAAATGGTATACACACAAAAATTTTACATTTACAAAAAATTATTGTGAACAATCAGGAATTCTAGAATGCATTCCAGAGCCCCCACAAGTGATATTTATTTGATACCGGGGCTTATACAGCGCCATTCATACATATTTCTATATGAATTAAATATACACCCCCCGCCGAAAATGAAGTTAAATTTATTTTTTATAACAAAAAATATATTTAAATCATAATGGAGTTATGTTATATTACTAAATATCTTTTGATTTGCTCTTTTTTATGAGGAAGGGAGAGGTTAATCGAAAGGCACGATCCAAACATAATCATTCGCCGATGGCGAAGTCCATAACTATCACTTCGATCGTCTTTTCCGAATAGTGCAAAGGGACAGAAAAATGGTTACCGATATTCATTACATTTAGGAGGGATTCTTTTGTTAAAGCGAACTCTTACAGTGTTGTCTGTTCTTCTTTTGATACTTGGTCTTTTCTTCTTCCCAGCGAGCGGAAATGCACAGGCAGCCGCCAATAAAGAGAAACCGACAAAATATGCAAAGGGAGAAATCATTGTCAAATTTAAGTCAGATACAAAACAGGGGAAAATGGCCAAAGTCCACAAACAGGAAGGCGCCAAACTGATCAAACGGAACAAAGCCAAAAAAGTGAAGTTTGATCTGGTAAAAGTGAAAGGAAAATCCGTCAAAAAAGCGGTCAAGGAATATAAAAAGAACCCCAATGTGGAATACGCAGAGCCCAACTATATCGTAAAAGCAGACTGGACTCCCAATGACACCTATTACCGTAGCTATCAATACGGACCTCAAAAAGTGAAGGCTCCAGCTGCATGGAATATCACCCGCGGTTCCAAAAGCACCCGGATTGCAATTGTGGATACGGGCGTCCAGTACAACCATCCCGACTTGTCCGGGAAAGTGATTCGTGGTTATGACTTTGTGGACAATGACTGGTATCCCAACGATGGGAATGGACACGGCACCCATGTGGCGGGAACAGCAGCCGCTGTCACCAACAACTCCCGCGGTGTAGCGGGAATGGCACCCAATGCAACCATCTACGCTGTCCGTGTTTTGAACAACCGTGGATATGGTACATTGTCTGATGTAGCCAACGGGATTATCCATGCAGCCAACAATGGCTCCGATGTCATTAACCTCAGTTTGGGTTTCACATACTATTCCAGCACCTTGGAAAACGCCGTCAACTATGCCTGGAATAAAGGAGCAGTCGTCGTTGCTGCCGCCGGAAACGATGGCAACACTGCCAAAAACTATCCGGCAGCCTATCGCAATGCCATCGCTGTGGCAAATACCGACGCCTACGATCGAAAAAATCCCCTATCCACCTATGGAACCTGGGTGGATGTAGCCGCTCCGGGTACAAACATCTTATCCACCCATCCGAATGGCTATCAATACATGAGTGGAACTTCCATGGCCTCTCCCCATGTGGCTGGCCTGGCAGGACTCCTGGATTCCCAGGGACGCAGCAACAGCAACATTCGGGCGGCCATTGAAAACACCGCTGACCGGATCAGCGGAACCGGCTACTACTGGCGGAAAGGACGCATTAACGCCTATCGTGCCGTCAACTATTGAAATATATTTATAGTAAGAGGGACCCACGGATCGGAGAATACTCTCCGATCCTTTTCAACATTTTCGGCAGTCGTTCAGATCCCAGCATTTTGCTTAACAAAGCAAATCCACAACTTGCTAATTCCCAAGTATGTTTTTATTTAAAATAAAAATTATAATATATATCCCGCTTAAATAAAGCAATCTTGGCTTTATTTGTTATATTTATTATTTTTAGATAAAAAAATATATTCAAATTTTCTCAAGATTATGTTATAGTATTTTCCAGAGGATCCTCTTAATTTATTTAAGCAGAAGGGAGAGGGGAACTAAAAAGTCACAAACATGCAGTGGTCAAACTGTATTCAAAAAGACGGTGTTTCTATTTTCTTCCTTTCGACCGATTTTTCCGAATAATCGAAAGGAACAGAAAGATGGTTCTTCCGATTTTCATCACATTTAGGAGGGATTCCTTTGAAACGAACCCTTACAGTCCTGTCTGTGCTTCCATTGACACTTAGTCTTCTCTTTACCCCGGCCAACACGGAGGTACAAGCTGCCAGCAAGCCAAAGCCGGCAAAGTATGCAAAGGGAGAAGTGATTGTCAAATTTAAATCGGATACCAAGCAAAGTAAAATGTCCAAGGTCCACAAACAGGAAGGTGCCAAACTGATCAAACGGAACAAAACAAAAAAAGTAAAGTTTGATCTGGTAAAAGTGAAGGGAAAATCCGTCAAAAAGGCGGTCAAGGAATATAAAAAGAATCCCAATGTGGAATACGCAGAACCCAACTACATCTTTAGAGCAAGCTGGACACCCAACGACACCTATTATCAGAGCTACCAATATGGCCCTCAAAAAGTGAAGGCTCCGGCTGCGTGGGATATTACCCGCAGTTCCGAAAGCACCCGGATTGCTGTGGTGGACACGGGCGTGCAGTACAATCATCCCGACTTGTCCGGCAAAGTCGTCCGTGGCTATGACTATGTAGATGGTGATTGGGATCCCAACGATGGGAATGGACACGGAACCCATGTGGCGGGAACAGCAGCCGCTGTCACTAACAACTCCCGCGGTGTAGCGGGGATGGCACCCAATGCAACCATCTACGCTGTCCGGGTCCTGAACAATTCCGGAAGCGGTACATTGTCCGATGTAGCCAACGGGATTATCCATGCAGCCAACAATGACTCCGATGTCATTAACCTCAGCCTGGGCGCCGCATATGGTTCCAGCACCTTGGAAAACGCCGTCAACTATGCCTGGAACAAAGGAGCCGTTGTCGTCGCTGCCGCCGGGAACGCCGGTAACACGGCAAAACACTACCCGGCAGCCTATTCCAACGCCATTTCGGTAGCTGCCACCGACGCCAACGACCGCAAAGCCTCCTTCTCCACCTATGGAAGCTGGGTAGATGTAGCCGCTCCAGGTGTCGATATCCTCTCCACCTGGCCTGGTGGCTATCGGTATCTGAACGGAACTTCCATGGCCGCTCCCCATGTGGCTGGCCTGGCGGGTCTTCTGGACTCCCAAGGACGCAGCAACAGCAATATCCGGGCCGCCATTGAAAACACCGCTGATCAGATCAGCGGAACAGGCTCCTACTGGCGGAAAGGGCGCATTAACGCCTATCGTGCCGTCAACTACTAAAATATATCCAGGGCGTTCTGCATATGGAACGCCCTGGATATATATTAACACTCTACGTCCAAAATGGGCTCCAAAGGAAGATTAGGCATCCATTCCATTTATAGGGAGGGATCTTTTTGAAACGAACGCTTACGGTGTTATTGGTCCTTCCGTTAACACTTAGTCTTCTCTTTACCCCGGCCAACACGGAGGTACAAGCTGCCAACAAGCCGAAGCCGGCAAAGTATGCAAAGGGAGAAGTGATTGTCAAATTTAAATCAGATACCAAGCAAAGTAAAATGTCCAAGGTCCACAAACAGGAAGGTGCCAAACTGATCAAACGGAACAAAACAAAAAAAGTAAAGTTTGATCTGGTAAAAGTGAAGGGAAAATCCGTCAAAAAGGCGGTCAAGGAATATAAAAAGAATCCCAATGTGGAATACGCAGAACCCAACTACATCTTTAGAGCAAACTGGACACCCAACGACACCTATTATCAGAGCTACCAATATGGCCCTCAAAAAGTGAAGGCTCCGGCTGCGTGGGATATTACCCGCAGTTCCGAAAGCACCCGGATTGCTGTGGTGGACACGGGCGTGCAGTACAATCATCCCGACTTGTCCGGCAAAGTCGTCCGTGGCTATGACTATGTAGATGGTGATTGGGATCCCAACGATGGGAATGGACACGGAACCCATGTGGCGGGAACAGCAGCCGCTGTCACTAACAACTCCCGCGGTGTAGCGGGGATGGCACCCAATGCAACCATCTACGCTGTCCGGGTCCTAAACGATTCCGGAAGCGGTACATTGTCAGATGTAGCCAACGGGATTATCCATACAGCTAACAATGGCTCCGATGTCATCAATTTGAGCTTAGGCTCCGCACATAATTCCAGTACCTTGGAAAACGCCGTCAACTATGCCTGGAATAAAGGGGCTGTCATTGTTGCCGCCGCTGGAAACAATGGTAACACAGCTAAACACTACCCGGCAGCCTATTCCAATGTGATCGCTGTAGCTTCCACCGACTCTAACGATCGAAAAGCTTCTCCTTCCACTTACGGGAGCTGGGTGGATGTAGCCGCTCCAGGTGTGAGGATCTTCTCCACCTACTCTGGTGGATATAGGTTCCTAAGCGGAACATCTATGGCTTCCTCCCATGTTGCCGGTCTGGCAGGCCTCTTAGATTCCCAAGGTCGGAGGAACAACAATATCCGTGCCGCCATCGAAAACACTGCCGACCGGATCAGCGGAACAGGCTCCTACTGGCGGAAAGGACGCATTAATGCCTATCGTGCCATCCGTTATTAAATATATCCACAGGGTGTTCCTCTCATGACCCCCTGTGGAATATTTTTTGAACTTATAGATCCTGTTCCTTTCTTTATCATACATTTTTCACTGCAAACAAGCACATTCCCATCCTCTTAAGGGTAGGATAAAGCGTCAACATCATAAGAGGAGGAAGTGCAATGCAGGATTATCACAATGGCTCATCGATGTTTGAAACCCATCCCCCCTACGCATCCCAGTATGGCCCTCCTTTTGGCAGAGGGTTTGGTCGCCGTTTCGGATACTCTCCCTATGGGTTTGGACCCAACCCTTACAATTATGGTGGGTGGGATTCATATGGAAGCCCTTATGGATATGGACAGTTCGGAGGATTCGGACCAGGATTTGGGCAATATGGAGGGGGCTTCGGTCCCGGCTTTGGAGGATTCAGTCCAGGGTTTGGAGGTCCTTTCGGAGGATTCGGTTTGTATTAAAAAGAAGCGTAACGTGATCTAAGGATCGGAGAATATATTCCGATCCTCTTTGTATTTTTCGCTCAATTATGTGAATAATGGCATTTAAATTTGGAAGGCGTATAACCAGTAATTTTACGAAAAGCTTTATAAAACTGACCCGCGTTCTGAAAACCAACCTCAAAGCCGACTTCCATATTGTTTAACTCACCTTGTAGAAGCAATTGTTTTGCTTGTTGAATACGAACCCTGATCAAATACTGCTTGGGACTGATTCCGATCCGGCTTTTAAACATACGTTGCAAATGCCAGGGACTGACGCCTGCTTTCTTGGACAGATTCTGCAAGGTCCACGGTTGGCTATACTCGCTGTCCAGAATGGTTTTTACCATACGAACAGTCTTTCCGTCTATATCACAATTTTCTCTTGGTAAATCCGGTCGGCAGCGTTTACAGGGGCGGTATCCTTTTTGCATCGCTTGCTTCGGATGGTAAAAATACTCCACATTAAACGGTTTGGGCTCTTTCGATTTGCAGGAAGGACGACAGAAAATCATTGTGGTTTTGACCGCATAGCAAAATAAATCATCATAATATGGATCGCAGTGAATCACCGCTTTCCACATGGTCTGTTCAGACAGATTCATCCCTACTCTTCCTTTCTCCCAAATGCCCCTTTCCATGTTTTTGCACACTCATATACAACATATACATTCCTCCAACCATGATGGGAACCAATAGATGAAATCCTAAAAAAGGAACAAAGACTATCAATAATAGGAAAGAAACCAACCCAGTAATCCAAGGAGCGGTAAATTTATCAAACAGTTTTAAAGATGCACCCATCGTAACAATATAAACCACAATACCAAGCGAATTGGGAACAAACAGCAACTGGGTAAAGTGAATATTGCGGAGAACCGTAAGTACAACACCTGATGAGGCAAATAACACGACCGTCCATACAACACGAGTAGGTGTATTCGTTTTGGGGTTTAAATGATAGAACCAGGATGGAAATGCCCGATCCCTGCTTAAAGCATATCCCAATTGGGTCAGACTGGCAATAAACGCATTCACCGTCCCGGTGCAAATAATAAAAGCGAGAATGGAAGTTGCCCACTGGGCGCCTAATCCCAATGAACGCTGAATCATTAATCCCAGCGGTGCGGAGTCACTATTCAAATCCCCATAAGTTCCACTGCCTATCGTAATCCAACTGAGCAACAAAAATACCACACCAATTACCGCCGCACTGATCATGGCACTCGGAACAGAATCCTTCTCAGGATCTTTAAATCGATCCGCCAGGTTGCAAATCGCCTCCCAACCAAAAAAAGACCAAAAAATCATAATGACAGCCGTCCCGACCGAAATCCAACCATTTGGAAGAAATGGTTGAAAGTGATCCCAGCGAATAAAGGGAATAGTGGAGATAATTGTTAAAACAATCAAAAAAAGAAGGATCGAACTGAGAATCAGAGACACTTTACCACTGACACGGATGCCACAGTGATTGGACCAGCCACCGAGAAGCAGAATGACTAAAGCCAGTCCTGCAACCCACCATTCAGACAATCCAAAGGCAACACCTGCATAGCTTGCACCCGTCAAAGACACAATCACCTGACCAACAGCTGCTGTCAAGAAATAAAACCACCCTACCAAATTTCCGGCATGATTTCCAAACGCCATCCGAACAAACGTAGCAGCACCTCCGGCATCCGGCCAGACCTTGGACAGAAACGCAAACGTGTAAGCCAATGGAAAACTGAACAGCACCACAATCAACCACGACAAAAGGGAAGCCGGTCCGGCTTCCGTTGCTGTTCCTGCTGATAAGAACAAAACACCGGAGCCGAGGATTGCCGATATATATAGGGCGATGGCTTGAGAGAGATTAATGGATTTCTTCATTGCAAACCATCTCCCAGCTTCACAATCCCAATACCTTTTTTGATAGAATCACCATATCGCTGTATCATGAAATCGCCTTCCTTCAATAGCTTTTCTTATATGTATCATATCCCCTCAGAAGATGTCGTTCGCTTTTTTGCTCATCCATTTTGCTTCAATTCTGCCACCAAATATTTAGATTCAGCAATGTGACAAAAGTCATCCAAACCCAATAGAAAAAAAAGGAGAAAGCAGCCAACCGCCTCACTTTCCAAGCAGCGATTACAAACCCTCCAATCGCAAACCACAGCAGAAGAATTTCCAACAAGGCCATACCAGGCTGTCGAAGAACAAAGAATAACCCATTCCAGATACCATACAGAATAAACTGTACTATCCAAAATAAAAGAGCAACCCTTCGCTCTTTTGTATCTTGACTATGCCAAATGCTCCACCCGGAAAATGCAATCAGGAGGCTAAACAACATTGAAACCGATCCAAACAACGATCCGGGAAAGGAAAGAAATGGCTTTTGTAACTGATCATACCATGATCCAGATCCGGTGTCTGTAAATAAAGGAACAAAACCTGTCACAACCAGACATATCATAAGAAAGGCGATGAATAGAAATACTCTGTATATCACTCCTTGACCCTCCAATGTCACCGGCAAGATTCTTTTTCCACGAAAATATGAGAGCCAACGATCTTTAATACCATCCTTCCCCGATTTTCTGCGAAATCTAACCTCAGATTTTATATAAAAAAAGCACCGGTTTTTTAACCGATGATCTTTCCATGACGCCTCTATCTCCAATGTTTCATTCGGGTGTACAGATTTCCTGTGTTCAGCTCCAATTGAATTTGGTCGGGATCAAGAAAGTTTACCACCCGACCTCCTCCTCTCTCAACCGGTCCTCGCAGAATCGGGATTTCATATCTTAGAAGCTGTTCCACTGCCTGATCAAAATCTTTTTCTTGGATAGAAAAAGCGATATGGTCCACACCGGGCCCCCGCTTTGAACCCTTTTTTCTTTCATCCGTTTCGATCAGACAAATCCAAGCCGTTCCCCATTCAAGATAAACATCCGTCCGTCCCTGGTGTACAAGATTCATCTTAAGAATATCCCGGTAAAAAGCGAGTGAGGTTTCTAAACGGGAAACGCGGATTGTAATATGGTTAAAGCCGGATACGTTCATGATCACGTCCTCCTAAAAAGTCGGATATGTTTTCAGCCTACTCTCCTCCGATAACTTGAATCCGATAGACTCCTTCCTTTTGTCGTTCTCCAGAGAAACGGATCATTTGATAGGGGATCACTACCTCAAAGGAAGTCGCAAAGAGTGAAGGGACAATTCGTAAAACGTTCGGACTCTCCCAAATGGGGCAAAGATGTTGATCACCAAACCAAAACCCCTTCCGATACCAAGGGTGCTCATTTTTACCCGGAGGATTGAGACAAAGAAAGAGGGAGAGATCATCACATAATTTCAACATACGAAGACAAGGGGCCAACCGGTCGCGTTCCAACCTTTTCATCTTGTGAACCAACCTCTGTTGCCGCTCCTTTTCCCGCTCTACAAACTGAATGGCTACCGATTCCACCGGATTGGAAAAAAAAGAAACAAAGTGCATGCTGCACAGGCAAGCAGAAAACGCATCCATTCGTTCCACTCGGTTGATCCCCGAAGTATACGCATCCAGTTTCTGTTCCATGGGATAATTCTCAAATGTATACGGTTTGCCGGTCATCGGGTTCCATCTGATCTGTTTATCCAATTCCTCCCACCCTACATCATGATAGCGGATGCCGATGCGTGTTGATGCGTCAGGCAAGTCCTTCCAATGGTCTGCAAAATCTCCGGATACTCTGCCATGATCATGTTGACGAATCAGAATATATCCATCTTCTTCTTCTCTGACAATCATCTCTAACGCCCCTTTCTTATCTCCCTGAGAGCCATTCTCCACAACTTCGCTTTAAAAAGAACCGGATGACTTTGGGTTGGACAAACAAAATAATGTCCGGCATCACATACATTTTTGATGTAAACCTATTTTCGGCGAAAAGGAGGAACATCCATTGTCTGAAAAAGAGAAAAAGAATTGGGAACCCCAGGCTTCAACCAGCAATGACGCACAAGGGCAAAACCAGCAGAATTTTGATCCCGCTCACTCTTATGGATATGATTGGACCCATCCCGCTGTCAGTCAATACGGATTGGATCAGGAACCTTGGCACCCATCCGCACAAGGGGGATTTGATCCACAGCAGGATTGTGGCGGTTATTTCCAAGATCCATATATATCTCACAATCCCTTCACTCAACCGTTCCCCGATCCATATGCCCAAACATCATTCTATCCCGATGAAGAGTACGGATTCGATACCTCGCAACGTCGCCGTTACTATCCGCCGTATGTTCCACCCTACTATCCTCCCTATTACTATCCTCCCCATTACTATCCACCCTATCGTCCCTATCCACCTTACCGTCCGCCATACAGACCTTACCCTCCATATTATCCACCCTATCCATATCGCCGCAGACCCTGAGTCTTTCAGCTCCCGGTTTAAACCGGGAGCTTTTTTCCGCTTTACTCTTCCGGTTGCACGGAAACAAGAGCGTTTCGGCTTTGAAAATCAGCTTCCGGATAATACATTTCGGCAACCAGGATATTGGGCCCCGTACAACGAGCTTCCGGACAGAAACAGTGGTATTGATGCACCAAAGGATGTTTAAGCCAGCGATTGAAAATGTCATCCAGACGATCCGATAACACGTTCCCAAGCGGTGGAACATCACCAAAATCAGTAACAATGACATCTCCGGTGAATGCATTAATATTCAACCGATTTCTGCCATCCGGATCCTGTCGAACAGTCACATTTTGTTCCTGGTGGAGACGAAGCCACAAGTCCCGATCCGGCTCCTGCTCACTACAAGGATAAAAGGGAAGCGTTCCAAATAAAATCCAAACCCCTTCTTCCCGATTGTCCAACAGATGATGAATGGTTTTACGGTATTGATCCAAAGAGACAATCCCCATCCCTTTGGCAAAATCACTTTGATAGAGCGGATGGACCTCATGGCGTTGGCAACCCATTGCTGCCACATCCCGATGCATATCCGCCACATGAGAAACCGTAAAGGGGCTTAACAAGGTTTCCGCTGAAAGAAACACCCCTTTCCTGGAAAGCGCTTTTGCATTGTCCACCATCTGATCAAACAGTTTTTCCGCCACTGCAGGGGTAACATCCCGCCCATATTTTTCAAAAGCGATTCGATGAAAATCCTTTGCATCCCTATAATTGTAGGAAATATGCAGCACATCCACATCTTCAACCCAATCCTCATATCGGGACAGGGGAAGCGTCAAGTTGGAGTTGATCTGCGTATAAATTCCACGTTCTTTTGCATATCGCAACAATGGTTGAATGGTCCTCTTTACAACGCGAGGATTTAAAACCGGCTCTCCACCCGTAATGCTGAGTGTCTGGAGGGTTTTCACCTCATCCAGGCGACGAATCAGCTGATCAACCGGCAACGGCACTCCTTCCTCTGTCACCAGCATCTCTCCGACAGCACAATGTTCACAGCGAAGATTACACAGTTGGGTAACGGTAAACTCCACACTAGTCAGTTGATGCCTACCTGTCCGGTTACGGATGTACCAAGGGTCCCACGGGTCCCATTCCGTTGACAAAGGTTTTTTTTGAGGGGATCTTCTCTCTTTTATTTCCGTCATCATTTTTCACTCCTGGTACAATGTCACGGCTGAGTATATCCCTTGAAAGAATTGCCGTCAATCCTATTTAGGACTGTGACAGTCAAATTCAACCGAACAAGGCTCTTTTGTTGAGTTTACACCATGCCGATACGGAAACAGACATGTCCTAATAATGACGCGTCCATTCAACCATCTCCGCTGTCAACGAGTACAGATGATGATCTTCCCAGACACCATTAATTTTTAAATGATGCTTGGACAGACCAATATACTGAAAGCCCACTTTTTCCAGGACCCGAATGGATGGAGTATTTCGCGGCATCACTGAAGCTTCGATTCGGTGTAACCCTGCCTGCTGAAAGGCAAACCCACACGCCAAACGCACCGCTTCCGTCATATATCCCTTTCCCAAACATTCCTGATCCAGGAAATAACCAATGGTACAGTTTTGCCAAGCGCCTCGTGAAACATTGCTTAGATTGACCCGACCGATCAATTGATCGGTATCCCGATCATACACGCCAAACCCATAGCTGGCTCCTGTCTCCCATTGATCCATCACTTTTCGGATCACTTCCCGTTGCCCTGCCAGTGTATAGTGGTGATCTGTAAACTGAGGTTCAAAAGGCTGAAGAAAGTTACGATTCTCGATGCGGAGTTTCAGATGATCTTCCAAATCTGTCCAATTGAGTTGACGGATACAAATGCGTTTTCCCATGATTTTATCCACTTTCCAATCCTCACTTCTCAACATATCACAAACACTTTTATCTATTGATTATATCAGTTTAAGCGGGGAAACCCTTGATTTTAGCCAAAGAAAAAAGAGCGGTAAAAACCACTCTTTTTTAAAAGACCCATTCTATCTACGCTGTTTTTACTTCCTGGGACTCATCCAAGTGACGGGTGGGACCAAACACTTCATAGTGAATCCGGTCTTCTTCTACATTCCACTCTTTCAGATACCGGTACATCGCTTTCATAAAGGGCAACGGCCCACAGAGATAAAAGTCTCCTCGATTAGATGAAAGAATGGATTGAAGCCAGTTTCCGTCGATCCGCCCCTCTTTATCAAACAGTTTCCTATTCCGATCCTCTTCGGTAGGTTGTTCATAACATACAAAAGAACGAATATTGGAGAAGCGCTCTTCCAGCGATTTCACTTCATCGCGCATAGCATGAACCTGTCCGTTTAAAGCGGCGTGAATAAAGGTGACCTCCCGGTCGGTCTCCTGCTCGGCCAAAGTTTTTAACATACTGAGCATGGGAGTGAGTCCCACCCCGCCACTCAAAAGGATGACCGGGTCCTCTCCATCCTGTTTTAGGAAAAAGTCCCCCGCAGGAGCGGAGAGCTCCAATATATCCCCTTCTTGCACATCCCGATGCAGATAATTGGAAACCACACCTGCCGGTTTGTTATCGGTACCCTCTTCCCGCTTCACCGAAATTCGATAATAGTCTTTACCTGGAGCGTCAGACAAACTATAATGACGCAGGGATGTATACGGATCTCCTTCAACCTGTACTCGAACGGTTACATACTGGCCGGGTTGGAAAGGCGCCAACTCTTTTCCGTCCACGGGCTTCAGATAAAAAGATGTGATCACATCGCTCTCCCGGACTTTACGTTCCACCCGAAAACTTCGGAATCCATCCCATCCACCTGGCTGTTCCCGTGCCTCTTCATACATGCGTTTTTCTACATTGATAAAGACATCGGCAATCACTTGATACGTTTTTTCCCATGCTTCTAGGATTTCATCGGTAGCAGCATCGCCCAGTACATCCCCAATGGCCCACAGAAGGTTTTCTCCAACGATGGGATAATGCTCTGGAAGAACACCCAACGCGCGGTGCTTGTGACCGATTCTTTCCACTACAGGTAAGATATCTTCCAGTTGATCGATGTGAGCCGCAGCAGCATACACGGTATCCGCCAAAGCTTGGGGCTGTTTCCCTTCCTTTTGATTGGCACGGTTAAAAATATTGTATAGCTCCGGATGACGGGAAAACATACGCTGATAAAAACGCTGTGTAATTTTTGCCCCTTCTTGTTTCAAAATCGGCGCTGTACTCTTTACAATCTCTATCGTTTTTGCATCCAGCATCATATATTGCCTCCCCCGCTAATACGTTTTCTTGCTTTTAGGATAACGGAGAGTGGCAACGATTTCTGTGATGAAACGCACACCAACTATGACAATGACGTGAATGAACGGTTAGACAACTGCACCCATCATCGCAAAGATTGCATCCCAAACCATTCTTCATTTATGATAATATGGACGGATTTTACGATAACAATCGGAAGACTTCGGGGTGAATGCTCTTGATTCTGCATCGGGGAGAAGTGTTGTTCCGCCAGGGAGAAATGGGTGATCTTTATCGCTTAAAAAATGGATTGATGAAAGTGGTTCGCGTTCAGCCAAACGGCTCTTCTCTTCTGTTCAATCTGTTGGTTCCGGGAGAGCTTTTTCCTCACCACTCCCTATTGAGTCCACAGCCTTACTTTGCCACCGCAATTGCTGTCACAAACAGTGAAGTAGAACCCGTTTCCATTCAAAGCTGGTACACATCATTGGAAAAAGACCCTTTGAAATACCGGGAAGTAGCACTAGCGTTACAACATACTCTCCGGATTGTACAACAACGGATGAATTTCGTGACCGCCCCCTCTCACGAACGAATTTCTCTTTTGCGAGAATGGTTGGCTCAATACTTTCGGGATCAACCCGTGGAAGAACTGCTTACTCAAGAAGAAATTGGTCAACTCGTTGGTATGAGTCGGGAAACGGTGAACCGACAACTCAAAAAATATTCTGAGTAAATTCCTATCCACTATTTCCTTATAACAAGGGTAGAGAAGTCCGCAATAATCCTGCATTAAAAAAAGATGTTGCCGATCACCGACAACATCTTTTTTAGATTTATCTTTCTCTGATATGGCGTGTGCTCATCAGTATCTGAATCTGCTCCCATGCGGTTTCAGCTGTCACCTGCATCATCGTGCGCACTTCCACTTTCCCCTGCTCAGATACCAGATAATGATCCATCGCCCCCGGAATAATCTCCAATTGGTTCAGGAAATGCTCCCGAAGCAAACGAAACATATGAATCTCTGTATGAACCGGACGGGACGCATATTCTAGTTTTTCCATCCAATCTTCAGGATTGTAAAGCGTAATTGTATAAGAGCGACCATTTTCTGCAAGCGCCCATTTCATCCGTTGCATCATTTCCAGATCAAAATCAACAATCTGAAGAAGAATCTGCCGAATGGTATCCCCTTCCTCTGTCTCCAAGTCCAGTTCTTCATCTTCCAATCCCAAGATGGCTCCTTCTAAAAGATCCGGTCCTTTGCGATAAAGATCAATAATCTCTTCATCGGGTAAGCGGAGAGATTCATACAGGGCCACCCGATAGCCGTCAGGGTCCCGCATATTTAAAACCTGTTCCACTGCAGGTGTTTCTTCCAAAAGCAGATCAGACACTCCCCAATGGGCCAACCGCTTCTGAAGAAGCAACAGATTTTCCTTGGGAAACCGAAGAACCTCTTCCTTTCTCACTTCCCGAACCTCGAAGGGATAATAGCTGTTTTCCGGAATCGAGTCCTGTTGTCTTCTGTCCAGTGTATCTAGAAAGAGCTTGACGTCCAAATCCGGATCAGCAACCAATAATAGATCCCCTACAGGTGTTGACATACAAACGACTTTTCGGACCAAATCCTCCCAATCGGAATCAAATCCCAACTCCCGGTAAAATGCAAAGGATTGATTCAGATTGGTGACACGTAACACTATGACCGGCCTCTTTTCGCTCATCAGCGATCCTCCCTCTTTTCTCTCCTATACGATCTATCGTCAATTAGTAAACTAAATGTAACAAAGTTATCTTACGCAATCAATAAAATCTATATATTGGCTACTTTTCCAAATAGAATAGGTACCCCCAAGAGGTACCTGGCATTTTAATCTTCTTCTTTCCGTCCCATCCACAACAGAATGGATATCAGGACAAAGGCCGTAAACGCGAGAAAGGGAATGGTAATCCATCCAAACCAGTTGATATACTCACCATTACATGGAACGCCTTCCTTACAGCCGGTCACTTGAACCAAACCGGGTATTTTTTGCGTGGCATAATGATACAGAGAAATTCCGATCCCGGTTACACTGAGCGGAAGGGCATAGAGGTGAATCAATCGGTCCTCACGATAACTGGCAACCCCCAAGATTGCAGCGAGAGGATACATCAGTATCCGCTGGTACCAGCACAATTCACAGGGAATAAACCCTTTTACCTCACTAAACCAGAGACTGCCTCCCAAGGCGATCAGGGCGACCAACCAAGCCAAGTAAAGATTGTAAGTCCGAATCCAAGCCACCGTCAGACGCCCCCTTATCGGTTATTTGTTCAATTCTTCTTCAATCATCTGTTTAATCTGGGCATAGTCAAAGGGGTTAGACACCTTTTTTCCATTGATAAACAGTGTTGGGACCAAGTTTACGCGTGCTTGTTGGGTAATTGCCTTATCTTGTTGGACATCTTCTTCATATTCCCCTTCCTCAATCGCCTTTTCCAGCTTCTTATGGTCAAGATCGGGAAGCTCTTTTTTGGCGAGATTCACCAAAAATTCCTTCGTTGCCCATGTTTCATGTTCCGCACCCTGTTCTTCATAGACTTTTTGATAAAACGTCCAGAAGGCGTCGGGGTCCTGATTGTATACGGCTTCACCTGCAATTGCTGCTGTAACGGAATCTTCACCCAGAAACGGGTTATTAACAAAATAAAAGCCAACCTGATCGGAATCCATGTAATCCTTTTTCAGCTTTGGAAAAATGTTTTCCTCAAACTTCTTGCAGGAAGGGCATTTATAATCACCAAACTCCACGATTTTAACTTTGGCATTTTCATCACCCAAAACCGGCTGTTTATCATATTGAAATATTTCTTCTTTTACTGTATCGGTTGTTTTTTCCTGCTGAACATCCTCTTTTCCAATCAAGGCATCCACCAGTGCATAACCACCCAGCCCCAGGAAGACAAGGATTAACGTCCCTAACGTCAGTGTCTGCATCCGATTAGTGCGGGCCTGTTTCTTTTTCGTTTTATTCCCTTGACCCGCCTTGTTTTTTCCCATCCGGACGTCCCTCCCATAATTGAAATTTTTTGTAGCAAGCTTCATCCCCCAATCATCATACCCTTGATGTCAAGTCTTTTCAACGAACGGAATAAAACCTTCTATGACATTGGGGCAGGAAAGATTCACCTCATTGTTTTTTTATCTCACTCAATGATTGCGTGCATATTTTCAACCATTCAATCAACTGATTCTGCTCCTGCTCTGTTAAATGATGCACCATTTGATTTTCAACATCCAGAACACACCAAAGTCTGGATGAAACAAAGATTGTAAACGATGCTATTGGAGAAGCCATGCTGAAACATCCTGAAGCAATCGCGGACCATATTGAGCCAAGTTTGTACAATGTATGGTTGATTCACCATCACTGAAAAACAAGAACAAATCCACCCTGCAAAAAATCGCAAGGTGGATTGATTTTATTCTTCCTCATGCAATTTTTCCCATAACCAGCGTTTGGCCTGAAGAAATGATTCCGAGGTCATCAGCTCCCGTTTCCGGGGACGGGGAAGATGAATGGTAAGTTCATCCTTGATCCGGGCGGGGCGGGGACTGAAAACGACCACCCGGTCAGACAGATAAACGGCTTCATCTATGCTGTGGGTGATAAACAGGACGGTTTTTGGAAACTGCTCCAGAATTCCCAACAGCCAATCCTGCATCCGCTCCCGTGTGAGTGCATCGAGAGAACCCATCGGTTCATCCAACAGCCACAAATCCTGATTGGCCATTACAGTCCGAAGAAGAGCCGCCCGTTGTCGCATACCTCCGGAAAGCCGTGCCGGATATTCGTTGGCATACCCCTTGAGACCAAAAACAGAAAGAAGCTCTTCCGCCCGTTCAAGGGCCTTCCTTTTGTTCTCCCCCGCCACTTCAGCACTTAAAACAGCATTTTCCAACACCGTTCGCCAAGGGAACAGACAATCTTTCTGCAACATATAACTGACATATCCCGTTTCCCCAGTGATTTCTCTTCCGTCTTTGATTACCCGACCGGCTGTTGGCCGTTCCAATCCGCTTATAATGTTGAATAGGGTACTCTTGCCACATCCACTGGGACCGATGATACTGATAAATGTTCCCTCTTCCACCGTCAGGGTGATCTGGTCGATCACCTGGCGCCTAATTTGTGCTACAGGATAGGACTGTTCCAATGACTCCAGTTTCAGTTTCATATTTACTTCTCCGGCAAAAATTCATTGGTGAACGATTGGTTCGGATCAATCTTTTTCTTGATCAGCTTGTGCTGAAACATCCAATCGGTAAAATCGATCCAAGTCTTTTTCTTCTGTTCTCCCCAACGATCGGCATCTGCTTGATACTGCTTACTGATCCATTTTTGGGAGGCATGAGCCAACTTCTTATCTGTCTCAGGAGCCGCTTTCAACAGAATGTCCGCTGACTCTTTTGGGTGTTTAATGGCATATTGGTATCCGCGACTTACAGCTTTTACCAGTTTTCGAACGGTTTTTGGGTCCTCTTTGATCAATGTTTCATTGGTAATCAGGGTTGGGGTATAGAAATCCAAAACCGGATCCAACTCTCTCAGCTCCAAAAAATCAACAGAGACATCTCTCAGTTCAGCTTCCACTCCTGTCCAACCGTAATAAACCCAGGAAAAGTCCACATTTCGCTTTGTGGCGGTAAAGAAATCAGCTTCTCCCATATTGACAATATTTACTTTATCCTCCACCTTCTCTACCTGGACTCCATCCATCTTCAGCACCGTCCGAATAAATGCATTTTCAATGGGGGTTCCCCAACCACCGTAGGTTTTATCGATAAAGTCCTTGGGCTTTTTGATCCCTTTGTTCTTCGGAGCCATAAAACCGGACGTATTATGCTGTAAAATTGCTGCGACAGATACAATGGGCACCCCTTCTGCGCGGGCCTGGGTGACATACTCCTGGGAACTGATTCCAAAGTCCGCTTTTCCGGCTCCCACCAACTGATTGGCTGTTGTTTCCGCCGGCGTGGCAATCTCTACATCCAATCCTTCATCCGCAAAGTATCCTTTTTCCTGAGCCACATACAGACCTGTGTGATTGGTATTGGGTACCCAGTCCAGCATCAGTTTCACTTTCTTCTGTTCCGGATTCTCCTTGCTTTCCTGTTCTTTTTCACCAGCGCAAGCCGCCAGCAGAAGCGATATAACCAATAAAAGTGAGATCAGCTGTATCTTTCTTGTAAATTTCACGTTTCTTTCTCTCCTTTTCGATTTTCTTTCTTTTCAATATAAACCCAAGGTGTAGCAAACCGCGCGATCAACTGCACCAAACTGAATAGAACAAGGCTCCAAAACGTAATCACGACGATTGCCACAAACACTTGATCAGCAGCAAAAGAATTTTGAGAGCGAATCAGAAAGACTCCCAATCCCTCACTGGCTCCCAGCCATTCAGCGATTACCGCACCGAGAATGCCATAGGTGGCTGCAATCTTCATCCCGGAAAAAAAAGAAGGAAGTGCCTGCGGAAACCGAACCAATCGAAAAATCTGCCAATCATTCGCCCCCATGGACTTTAGGAGCCTGACCTGATCAGAATCCGCAGATGAAAGACCATCCACGGTATTGACAACCACGGGAAAGAAGGTAACCAAGGCCACAATCAATACTTTGGGAAACAGTCCATAACCGAACCAGAGAATCAGAAGTGGAGCAATCGCAATAATAGGAACCGTCTGTGACCCGATCAGCAGAGGATAGACCCCACGACGCAGCCAAGGAAAAAGATCGATAAGTACGGCCAGCAGCAAAGCCACTCCAATTCCCAATACAAAGCCGAGGGTAGCTTCCTGGAGAGTGGGCCAGGTATGACGTTGAACCAACTCCCAACTCTCCGCAAAGGAAATGGCAATCCCACTGGGAGCGGGAAGAAGCCAATCCTCTATGCCTGACAGACGGACTCCTGCTTCCCAGACGATCAGAAATAGAATCACAGTCAGTACGGGGGGCAAGATTCTTCGAAGCCGTTCTCCCATATCTGGTTCATCTCCTGTTGCTCAGACGGTATTTGCCTGTCTTCTCCTCCATCGTGACACCCGTTGGCTTATAATCCACCTTGATAATCGACATCACCTGTTCACTGCCCGCCTGAATCACTGCCTCCTGTGCCTTTTTTACAATTTCCATCAATTGATCATAATCACCCTCCATCGTTGTCTCCATCGGTCCAACCTCATACTTCACCCCGGAACGTTCAATCACCTGGATCGCTTTGTCCACCAGATCGTATACTTCTTGATCCCCAGCCGCTCTGGGCAAGATCTGCAGACTGACATTGGCGTTTGTCACAACCGTTCCTCCCTTTTGGCACAAACTAAAAAACCAATCCTGATCGGATTGGCGCATGTCCATACGTATACATATAACAGCCGCAATTGCCGTTTATCCGTATGTTCCCTACGCTGGTATCATCCAGATCAGGTTCATTGGGTCGGTACGCCTTCAGCACCCTCTCAGTCGGTTCACCCGACTCCCCATTGTTGTATTGTCTTTCAATATACCATAAGCTCAAAAGAGCGGTAAAGCGTTCCCAATGAAAAACCATTTCCAAATACTCTATAATGAAAATCAGGTGATGATACATGAAACACAACCAATGGATTACATATCATGTTACGGATACGTGGAACCACTGTACGGTAGAAAGCATCCTGAAAGGACCGCTCCTCTTGTCCAACCGCATGATCAACCGCCTTACACGAAGACGTGGGGTCCGGTTGAACGGGCGTACAACATGGCTAAAACGAACGGTGAAAAAAGGTGACCGCCTTCAGGTGGCTGTCCGTCCGCGGGAACAAGCCGATCTCATGCCGGAACCTGTTCCTTTCACCGTAAAATATGAAGATATGGATTGGATGGTGGTTGATAAACCGGCAGGAATAAAAGTCCACCCGGTCCATTCAGATGAAAAAGGCACACTGGCCCATGGTATTCTTCATTACTGGAAATCCCAAGGATGGGAAGGGAAAGTCCGCCCCATCCACCGACTGGATCGTCACACTTCAGGTGTATTAATGGTGGCCAAATCTGCCTATGCGCATCAGTTAATGGATCGGGAACTTCGGGAAAAACGGCTGAAGCGGGTGTATCTCGCCATCTTGCAGGGAGCTCCAACACCATCTCTGCCCTTGGAGGGAACGATCGATGCACCCATTGCCCGACAACCGGGACATTCTCTGAAACGATGTGTTTCATCCAAGGGAGATTCCGCCATTACCCATTACCGGATTCTGGACCATAACGATCAGGCCACCTTGGTTCAAGTGGAACTGGAAACGGGGCGAACCCATCAGATTCGGGTTCATTTCGCTCATTTCGGCCTTCCTTTGTTCGGGGACAGCCTTTATGGAGGCAAGAGCTCACTGATCGGGCGTCAGGCACTGCATGCAAGTGAGTTACACTTTCACCATCCCTTTACCGAGAAGGATGTAAAGGTTATCTCTCCTCCGCCTGACGATTTTCTGCAACTGGCCCGACAATTGAAATTTTCATTGACTGAAGCGTGGTGTTAAGAAGAAAAACCACCCTTAGGGGTGGGAAGAACAATAAAAAAATGGGGAAACCGGGATTGATCATTGCTCCACAACCCCTTTCCCCAAAAGAATTTATCAGCGTGTCCCCCCACCTTTACATCGATGGGGTCATTTTTCGTTTTGCATCAGGCACAGACGAAGGACAACCGGTCTGGAGCTGTGGTCGATGGAAATCCAGCCCCGCTCTTCACACTTGGCTAATGTTTTGTCCACTTCATTTGCAGAAAGACCCGCCTCATTCACCCAATCTTTTGTTCCAATCCGGAGGGAGGTGTTTGCAGAACCCCCAAGGCGAAGGGATTTACGAACCAGATAACCGATCAACTTCATTTCTGCTTTGGTAACTTGTTTCGCTGCAACCACATCCAGAAGATAGCGTTCCATCAGCTTCAAAGCTTCTGGAGAGACCGCTTGTGGCCAATCACTGTTATTTCCGTACCAGATAGCCATTTGATGTTTTATTCCTCCGGTTTCCAGTAATGTATCCAAGGATTTCGATTTCAGTATACCTGAGAAGCTCCCTTCCTTCAATGAAACTCCCTACAAAAAAGCACACCATGGATGGTGTGCCTGAAGGTTGCAAACGGCTCCCAAGGTATCTCCTTCTCACAACATTTTTACGAGTGCTTCCTTTCCGGTCATACCAGGGACAATCCCTTGTCGTTCAGCTTCAATCGTCACTTTTTCCAACGGTGCTTGCAAAAGGTCTTCCAATGTACGGACACCGACAGCACGACCAGCCACAATCTTTCTTTGGGCAAGTTTTTCATTTAACAGTGGTATATCCAGTGCTCCGCACATAATGTATCCCTTTTCCGTCGTAACCACCAGTAAATTGGTTTTTGGCAAGACGACCTCCACTCCGAGTACCTGATAACCATCCACCTGCATCGGCTGAATCCGAACCATGCTCTCCCTCCCATGTCTCCTTTAAAGGTTCTCATGACAACGTATGTGAACCCTCACAGAGAGGTGTGAAGCTTCAGCCCGGATCGAGTGAATTTATACAAATTTTCAGGAAAAGTTATGATCCTTTTAATGATACCGAGGACGATTCAGAGGGGATTCCCAATCATTTAAATGTCCTTCCTGGGCCATTTTCATCTTTAACATCTCAACAAGATACACACCCATCATTTGAACAATTTCCTCATCATCCATATCCTTAATCAATTTCATAATATCTTCTCTGTTTTGCTCTTCCAAAACATTGAGAACCACAGAGACTGCGTTTTCCTCGTCTTCCTGAAGATGTTCACGATACAGCGAGTATAGATTGTCCACAAAACGCATGTCGCCAAACCTCCTTCTTCTCCTGTTATATAATGTGGTTTAGGAAAAACACCACGAATCCTGGGAAAATGCAATGTTTCCTGCCGAATTTGTAATGATTTCAAACTTGTCCCTAATCTTCCCATGACAGAGAGAAATCATGCTTCAGATCGGTTATAATACACTGATGTAAGGAGATGATTCAACTTGTCCGCTCGAAAAATTTCCATGATTTCCATGATCGCCGCCATTTATGCAACCTTAACCATTGCGTTGGCACCACTATCTTATGGGCTTGTCCAATTTCGGATTTCAGAGGTCTTGACCGTTCTACCTTGGCTGACTCCTCTGGCCATTCCGGGTCTGTTTATCGGGGCACTCGTAGCCAACCTGTTCAGCCCTGTAGGCTTTTATGATGTATTGTTTGGCAGCCTTGCTTCTCTGATCGCCGCATGGCTTACAGCAAAGATGCCTGCAAAGTGGCTTGCGCCACTGCCACCTGTCTTGGTAAATGCGCTGATGATTGGAATCCTTCTAAAAACTGTCAGTGGTCTGGATGTTACCCTCACTGCCGCCATGTTGTACGTCGGTGCTGGACAATTAGCCGTCTGTTACGGTCTAGGGCTTCCTTTTCTCTATGTGATGGAGCGGTTTCGCAACCGAATTCCCGGCACAGGGTCCCACTTATGAAAGCGAGTTATTCAATCAACAGAGGAGCGAACGGATTGCCATCGGGACGTATAGCTTTGTTCCACCGAACCGGCTGAAGAAAAATGGGATGCGAGGATATCCCTTAGAAAACCCGGAAGAAAAAACTTCAGTTCCTTTCCGTTTTTAAATTCCTGATACCCTACTCCAAAGGTTAACATATCAATGGTGGCTACTCGATACATTTGTTGATCTTCCAATGGTTTCTCCTGAATCCATACCGTCCCCAGACGATTCCCTGAGCTTGCAAGTGGGTCATACTCTGCTTTTAGGCCCGCAAGATTTAAGATACCTAACTTCTTTCCCCGAAATCCAAACCCCCGGATCGCTTTCTCCTGATTTTCCCGAACTAATGAATCCTCCAAAATATCCCGAATCTGTCTCCCTCGGAGATGTATGCTTGTCGGATTGATGGGATGGGGACAAACCTGGTGCAGAAGCCCCCTAGTCACAGGTCCCCGCTCCAATCCACCCAGCAGCTGACCTGCATTTACAAGCGCACAATCTGCATCTGAAACCCACTGAAGCAACCCATCCGCCAGAAAATTGCCCAAAGGAGATTCCTTAAACCAATCAATCGGCAATGGACGGTTCAGATGAATAAATGGTTCAGACAGTGCCTGTTCAGCCTGTGTATAAAATTCCTGAATCATCTTTTCAAGGGCGGGATTCGGCTGAGCGGAAGCAGTGGAGATACATCTCCCATCGATTCCAATCAGGCGATTGCTGTCCTTTTCCATTTCCAACGTAATATGACCGACATAGTTTCCGAATTTCCCTGCGGCAGCAATCATCGTTCCCTGTATCCGTTCAGGAACCTCCAGAAGATGGTGAGTATGACTTCCTATAATCATATCGATTCCAGAAATCTCTTCAGCCAAGCGCCGATCATTTCCCAAACCCAGATGGGAGAGAACGACAATGGCATCCGTTTCCTGTTGGAGGTAGGAAACCGCAGACATTAATTCTTTCAAGGGATCAGATACCTTCCATCCCAATAATTCATACACCTTTGGGTAGGGAATGGTTGCCGCCAAAAAACCGATCCGGAACCCTTCCACATGACAAATCGTCCAAGGCTTCATCCAAGTAGGCCGTTCTCCGTTCAACTCCTTCACATTGGTGGAAACCACTTCAAATGGAGCCGTTTGATAAAGTTGGTAAAGCTCTTCCTTGGAAAAGGTAAGCAACTCATTATTTCCCAACGTAACGAGTTGGTAACCAGTCGCTTCCAATACGGCCCGGTTTGCCATCCCGTCAGTACCTTCCGTTTCCACACTAAACCGATCCGTATGATCTCCGATATCCACCAAGATCACTGCTTCACTTGCTGCTTCCATCTCTTTTTTCAGATCGCTGAGAACGGTATAAACCTTGGGCATCATTTCAAAATGACTGTGGAGGTCATTGGTATGTAAAATATGCACCTTTTTTAAAGGGTTCACCTTTCATCCTCCTTTTCCATCAGGAAAAGCCTTGGATCATCATGCGGAATGCCACCATGACAATCGCCAATCTTAAAGCGACCAACAAAGCACGACCACTCATCTTTCTGGAAATCCAAGCTCCCAATTTTCCGCCAACCCATGCTCCTGGTGCAATGAGAAGAACCGCTTGCCAATCGATATTTCCCTGAGTAAAATGGGTAATACTCCCTAACACTGCGGACAGAAAGATGATAAACATCGAGGTGGAAGTGGCGACATGAGGAGGAAATCGGAACAAGAGAACCATCATCGGAACAAGCAATGCTCCTCCACCGATTCCAAATAATCCAGAGATGATTCCAACGATAAAAGAAACGATCCATGCTGTGGGACGGTGATATCCATACCTGTGAACATTTCCTTCCAGATCAGTAAACTCCCGTTTGACGCTCCATTGGACGGAACGACTTTTCAATCGATCCCGGAACGTTAAAATTCCTGCAATCAGAATCATGATACATCCAAAACTGACATAGAACATGTTCACATTGAAAAAATGGGTTAAATATGCGCCCAAGATGGCACCTGGACCGCTCGCCAGAAAAAATACCCATCCACTTCGAAAATCCACCCGTTTCTGGCGGGTAAAGGAAAGAGTAGAAGACAGGGCGGTGATAATGACAAGCACCAAGGACGTTCCCACCGCCAGCTGCGGGGTCATATAGTTCAGTTCCGGAAAAAGGGAGGCGAGCAATAACAGTGCTGGGACAGTAATAATCCCACCGCCCAGCCCGATTAAGCTGCCTAATGTCCCTGCTGTCAAGCCGATAAGAAGAAAAAGAATCCATTCCGTAAGCATAATACCCTCCATGAGGATGAAGAAAAGCTTCTTTTCTTCAGTTACCTTTTTTTCATCCTACCAAACAACACGCTTGAAAAGAAGCGTCAATAAGAAATGAACCAATCGATATTCATTCGTTTATGGTAGAAAATAATGCAGGACCGATTCACGGTCCTGAAAGGGACATCATGTATCCATGCCTTTTCTGTTATTTGCCCAAACTTTTTCGGATGGCTCGCAAATATGGATAAGGTACATGAATATTCTGTGCTTGTTCCAGGGAAAACCATCCAATGTCGATGTGTTCTTCACCGTGGGTAACCTTCCCCTCTCCGTCCCAAAAACAGCGGTAAGCAACAATAAATATCTCTTTTTCCGGCAACACCTGATACACTCCAGCATCCAACAAGTGACTGATCAGTACCCGAATCCCCAGCTCCTCTTCCGCTTCACGCATCAGGGCTTGTTCCGGTGACTCTCCAGGTTCCAAATAACCTCCGGGTAACTCCCACTCATTCCGTTCATTCTTCAACAGACACACCCGGTCCAACGCGTCCAATAAGACTCCTTTAATGGATATCGGTAACCGGTAATTCTCCATAAAGCCCTCCTGAATCTTAGACTTCATTACATATGTATTTCTATATTCATTCGTACGTAACGTTATCGTATACAGAATGGTTCAGAATCAAAACATTTCTATCTGTCTTGGCGCCAGCCCTTTGGGTTCAATTCCCAGAAGATGCATCATCTGCTTAGCATTGTTCGCTGCATCTCCCTGAGAGTTATTGTTGAACAAAAGACTTACCTGCTCTGCATGTTCTTTCATCTTTATCACACGGGGAACCCATTCTTTCAATTCCTCTTCTGAATACCGATAAGCATAACGAACATCCCGCCAGTGAGCATCTGATCGCCCCGCCTTGTTCCAACCGGATGTGTTGCGTCCGTGAAACCGGATGATCGCCTGCTCCGAATGGGTAACAGCCGGGATGACAGGTACTGAACCAACACCTGCCTGTGGCTCATCACAAACCACATAGATCAATTTCTCATCCTCCAAAAAGCGAAGCGTACGATCCCGAAACTGTGGCGCAAACCATGTTTGATTGCGAAATTCAACCGCCAGGGGCAGATCGGCACAAGCCTGTCGACATCGACGGATATACTGTACATGTTTGCTTGTACAGTCATACCAAGGGGGAAACTGAAACAAAACAGCCGTTAACTTCCCCGCATCCGCCATCGGCTTTACAGACTCTCTAAATTCCTGAAAAATGGCTTTCGCCGACCGCACGGGAGCTCCTTCCCGGCGCCCATGACCGGTCATTTCCCGGTATGCTTTCACCACAAACCGAAATGTTTCCGGCGTTTCTTCCGTCCACCGAGCCATCCGTTCCTTGGCCTGAATCGCGTGATAGGTACTGTCTACCTCCACCAATGGAAAATGTCCGGCATAATGAGATAGCTTTGCCTGGGAAGATAATCCTGAAGGATATAAATCATGATCTCCCCAACCACACACGCCAACTTGAATGGAATTAACCTGAAGCAGCAGAACCCCCCCTCTCTGTTATCTCGATATTGTATCACAGTCAATGACAAAATTAGACCTTTTTTGCCGAACGGACAAATTCAGAGTAAAATAAGAAGGGTAATGATCAGATCTGAGGCAATCCAAGGAAAAACCTGCTTTTTCAAGTGAGGGGAAAGGAGGGAGAACAGTCGTTTCTCCAACTTACAGTATCGATGGGGAAGTTATCCAACAACTGATCAAACATTGCATTCAAGAGCTTCCTTTTGAAGGATGTGGAATTCTTGCCGGCAAAGGACAAAGGATCACCCGTTTTTATCCGGTTCCCAACCAGGATCGAAGTACTTGTTCATTTTCCTTTGAGCCAAAGGCTTATCTGAAAAACCTAAAACAGATGGACGATAAGGGTCTGTCCCTTTTGGGAATTCTCCACTCCCATCCACATTCTGATCCATATCCTTCTACACGGGACATCCTGGAATGGCACTATCCTGATGTAAGCAACTGGATCTTATCCCTAAAACGTGATAAGCCTCACCTTTCTGCCTGTTTCATTCGAAATGGCCAGGTTTTTCCGATCCATTATCATGTCATGGAATCATTCTCAGACTGAATTTGAATGGAGTGAAATATCATCAATGCAAACCGATCAGGGATGGGCGCTTCATACTGACAAATATCAAATCACCATGATGTATGCCCACTGGAAAAACGGGTCCCATCTCCGGAGAAAGGCGTTTGACCTCTATTTCCGCAAGCTTCCTTTCGGAAATGGATTTGCTGTGTTTGCCGGCTTGGAACGAGCGATCCAATACCTTGAAACCCTTCGCTTTACCGAAGAAGATATTCAATACCTCGCCGACCAGCCAGAAAGATATGACCCTGCATTTTTGGAAATGCTCCGGAAATTCCGCTTTACCGGTGATGTATATGGCATGAAAGAAGGAACAATTGTTTTTCCCCAGGAACCATTGTTGCGCCTGGAAGGAACAGTCATGGAATTACAACTGATTGAAACCGCTCTACTAAACTTTATTGGGTATCAAACACTAATCGCGACAAAAGCAGCACGAATGCGTATGGTGGCGGAAGAGGATGTTCTCTTGGAGTTTGGGACCCGGCGCGCCCAAGAGACGGATGCAGCATTATGGGGAGCACGGGCCACATATTTAGCAGGATTTGATGCCACATCCAACCTGAAAGCCGGAGCCATGTTTGGCATCCCCACACGGGGAACACATTCCCATTCCTGGGTACAAGATTTCGATTCGGAATTGGAAGCATTCCGAGCTTATGCCCGTGCCTTTCCCGATCAAACCGTTCTTTTGGTGGACACCTATGACACCTTGAAAAGCGGTATTCCCCACGCCATCCAGGTGGGATTGGAGTTAAAGCAACAGGGGCATCAATTGGCTGGCATACGCTTGGACAGCGGAGACTTGGCCTATCTATCCAAAGAGGCCCGAAAGATGCTGGACGATGCCGGACTGACACACACGCAAATCGTCGCCTCTAGTGATCTGGATGAAGATACACTGCTCAATCTGCGATCTCAAGGAGCCCGGATCAATGCTTGGGGGATAGGAACCCGATTAATCACCGCTTATGACCAGCCGGCTTTAGGAGCTGTTTATAAGTTGGTTGCCCGCTACAAAGATGGAGAGTGGGTTCCATCGATTAAGATTTCCTCCAATCCGGAAAAGGTAACCACCCCTGGACGGAAAACGGTCTATCGGATCATTGATCGAAAAAACGGAAAAGCGCGCGGGGACCTGATTATGCCTCTGGGGCAAACCGTAAACGAAAATCAGCCGTTAACATTGTTTCACCCGGTTCACACCTATCGAAAGAAAAAAATCCGTCACTTTCGGACGATCAACCTTTTACAACCCATTTTTCAGGGGGGAAAACGCGTTTACGACCTGCCCTCTCTGGAAGAAATCCGGACATACCACCATAACCAGCGCTCCCTGTTCTGGGAAGAATATATGCGTTTGTTAAATCCGGAAGAATACCCTGTAGACCTTTCTCCTGATTTGTGGCAAACCAAACAAGACCTCATCCAAACAATCTACCATCAGGTCCGGGAAGAAAACGGAAAGTAAATCAAGGAGGGCTCTTATGTCTTTTAGCAATCATCTTGAAAAATATGCCGATCTGGCCGTCCAAACAGGAGTCAATATACAGCCTGGACAAACACTTGTCATTACGGCTTCCATTGATGCTACCGATCTTGTTCGGAGCATTACAAAAAAAGCTTATCAACGAGGGGCCAAACATGTTTGGATTGAATGGCAGGATGATGTCTGTACCCGACTCAAATATGATCTGGCTCCCGATGAAGCATTTGAGGAATTTCCACTTTGGAAAGCAAAAGGTTATGAAGAAATCGTTGAAAAAGGCGGGGCTTTTTTACATATTGAATCCAATGACCCAGAGTTATTGAAAGGCGTGGACCCAAAGCGAATCGCCGCTTCTTCCAAAGCAGCGGGAAAGGCATTGGAAAAATGGAGAGAAGCCGTATCGGCTGATCAGATAAGCTGGTGTATTATCGCCGCTCCCTCCAAGAAATGGGCCAAGAAGGTTTTCCCGGAAAAAAATGAGAAGGATGCGGTGGAGGCTCTCTGGAAAGCGATATTCCAAGCAACCCGTGCGGATCAGGAGAACCCGGTGGAAGCGTGGAAGCAGCATAATGCAGCCATTCACAAAAAAATGAATGTTTTAAATCAAAAACAGTATCAAAAATTGCATTACCGTGCCACCGGAACCACATTAACCGTGGAACTTCCCGAAGGGCATATCTGGAGTGGCGGATCATCAAAAAATGCGCAGGGCGTCTGGTTTAACGCCAATATTCCCACAGAAGAAGTGTTCACATCTCCGCTCAAAACGGGAACGCAAGGTGTGGTTCACAGCACCAAGCCGTTAAGTTATAAAGGGAGCTTGATTGAAAATTTCAGCTTAACGTTTGAGAACGGACGTATCGTGGATTACCATGCAGAAAAAGGTCAGGAAACCCTGAAACGTATCATCGAACTGGATGAAGGGGCTCATTACTTGGGAGAAATCGCTCTTGTTCCCCATGATTCACCCATCTCAGCATCCAACATCACATTCTTCAATACATTGTTTGACGAAAATGCCTCTTGTCACCTGGCCATTGGGGATGCTTTTTCATCCTGTCTCCAAGGGGGAACCCACCTGTCCAAGGAAGAACTGGAGAAGGCCGGTCTCAATCACAGCATGACCCATGTGGATTTTATGATTGGCTCCGCTGACATGGACATTGATGGCGAAACCGCGGACGGAAAGCGGGAACCCATCTTCCGAAAAGGAAACTGGGCATTTTAAGGCATCGATTGCCTGGAAAAAAAGCCGGTGATATGCCGGCTTTTTTTCATGGTTATTGGTCCACTTCCACCAGATTCTCCTCATAGCTGATCCAGTCACTCCAACTGCCGATATACAGACGGGCCTGTTGAATGCCGGCGAGTTGAAGGGACAAGAGATTGGCACAGGCTGTCACCCCGGAACCGCAGTAGACAATGGGCGATTCGCGCTCGGAAACAAAGGCCCACTCCTTTTTCAACTCATCGGGATGCTTCCAGTAACCATCCTCCGTCAGATTCTTCTTCCAAAAACGGTTTACAGCCCTAGGGATATGACCCGCTTTGGCATCAATCGGTTCCTTTTTTCCCTGAAATCGCTCCGGGTCTCGCGAATCAATCAAGAGGCTGCTTCCTTCTCTTACCTCTTCCATGTGGACCAACTGCGCCAATGCATGCTTCCGAGGAGAAAATACAACGGGTTCCGGGCGAGGAAGATGGTTGGTCACCGGATAGCCTCTCGCTTTCCACGCTTGATAGCCACCATCCAAAACGGCGACCTGTTCATGACCCAAATAACGGAGCATCCACCAAAAGCGCGCAGCCATGGCTCCTCCCTGATCATCATAGGCGACAACCGATTTGGATGCATCAATCCCAATCGCCCCCAACCGTTCAGAGAACCTTTCCAGATTCGGGAGCGGATGCCTCCCTCCATGCTTTTTCACCGGACCGGACAGATCTCTTTCCAGGTGCATATACCGCGCCCCTGGGATATGATCCCGGTTATAAGCCCTTTCTCCGGCTTCGGAGTCTGCCAGCTCAAATCGGCAATCCACAAGGATCAAGGCCGGATCATCCAGATATTGAACCAGGTCATCCGAAGCGATCAGGGGTTGCTTCAACAACATGGGACGTCACTCTCCTTATTTTTCTCTATTGTAACAGACAAACGTTTTCTTCCATTTTTCGATCCCAAACGAACACCATGATTCTTCCCCTGATGATTGATTGACAGGGCTGACTGCTTTCTGAAATCATCCCCGAAACAAAAAAGGAGAGGTACTCCCCCTCCCCTTCACTCACCTTTGCGACGCAAGATGACCAGATTTGCGTTCAGCCCTTCCTCCTTGTGGGCATTGGCAATCAGTTGAACCGGCAGTACAGGCCCCCGGTCAAACGCTTCTCCAAACAAACGGTCCACCACTTCTTCCGATACGCGAACGAATGGAGATTCCGGGTTCTCTTCCCGACACCCTCGCAACAGCATCACGGCCCCTGGTTTCATCACACGAACCAGCTCATTGACATATTGGGGGCGGTCGGTCTCAGAAATCACATGAAAGCATCCACGATCATTCACCAGAGAGACACTCTGATCATCCAGCGGCAAATCCAGGGCATTTCCTTGACGCCAATCAACCGTAACACCTGCCTTGCTGGCGCGACCTTCAGCAATCTTTAACGCTGATGGACTCAGATCCACCCCGATCACTTGATAACCCTGTTCCGCGAGAAAAATGGCTTCCCGACCCGCACCACAACCCACATCCAAGGCAACTGCACCTTTGGGAGCCGGTTGTCCAGCGACAAAAGCCACGAGCTCCGGCGAGGGATATGCAAAATCCCAGTAATTCTGAAAATCGCCGCTGGCATAAACCTCATCCCAATCCCGATCCATCGTCATCCCCAATGTTGCAACCCCCATTCAACCATGATTGACGGGAGGAAAAAAATGGGCACCCGTCAATTGCATTTTAACATACCTGCGCCAGAAGTCTCCCGCTTCTACAAGCGGAGAGATGAATGGCGTGTCGCAAGACTGACCATTTTTTAGAATGGTTGTTATCTTTATCATTTACCTGATCTATCATCCGTATGAGGTGTTGACACTCCCCATGCCTGAAGGCAGGGGATTCTTGGGAGCTCCCGTCTACTGACATATCCAAGCTTAAACGGTCTGCCCGACCGCAAGTACTCGAAGTCCTTCTTGCAAGATGTTTTTGGATGCATTGATGTCTCGGTCATGGTGAGAGCCGCATGTAGGGCATGTCCATGCCCGAAGGTGGAGGTTCTTTACATCCTTGTTTCGGTAGCCACAGGAAGAGCAAAGCTGACTAGAAGGGAACTGTTTCCCCACTTTCACCACGTTTCTTCCATGCCAGGCTGCCTTGTAGGTAAGCATCGCGACAAACTCCGACCACGAGGCATCCGTGATCGATTTGGCTAGCTTGCGGTTTTTCACCATATGCTTTACTTGGAGGTCTTCGATACA
>NZ_FXTI01000010.1 GCF_900182565.1 Melghirimyces algeriensis
CACCCGTTCCCATCCCGAACACGGAAGTTAAGCCCTCCAGCGCCGATGGTACTTGGGGCGCAGGCCCCTGGGAGAGTAGGACGTTGCCAGGCAATTCAACAGCCACCCATTCCGGGTGGCTGTTTTGCGTTGTTTAAGGTTGCACAATGCTTTGAGCGACACTTAAGTTATGATTAATCATCGTGCTCATTACATATGTCCATTCTCCCTTTACTTGGTTTTTGAAACCACAGCGGTTGGGTATAAAATGGGAACCTGGATGATCTTCTCAGGCATTTGAGCCACTTTTATATCTTTGTGAGCGAGAAACCCCCTGTCTTTAGATATGGGGATGATCGAGAGCGTCAGACGAGGGAGGGGTGCTTATTACCCCTGTCGAATTGACTATTTTTGGTAAAATCACATTAGCTCGTTGAAAACTGAAGATATAGGGTTGCTACAGGAAATCGGTCTGTCGTGTAAAATCTTCAACCATCCGGCTCTTCGAAGTTGCAAAAACCAAGCTAAAGTAGGAGAGCATAGCAGAGCATTCTTTGTTTACACCTGGGGCCCACGGGTAGAGCCTGCTAAGATAACGGGTCGTTGGACTGGTGTTCGCAGGAATCCCCTGCGTTTAGGCATGGGGAGTGGTCAAATGTGCTTCGTTAAAGTCCCACTTCTGATACATCTGCTCATGATTTGGGGATTCTTTAACATACCCCTGTGCAAGAAGTCTCCCGCTTCTCGGTGAGATGAATGGCGCGTCAGACTTGCGAGAGGGGTGTTTACCTTTCTCACAAGTCTGATCATTGTTTGGAAGGGGTGTTGCCTTCATTCACCTGATCTTGTATGAGGTGATGATCCGACCTCCCATCGAGTATGGAAGGCAAACCCTTCGATGCGTGAGAGTTTTTTGATGGTAAGAAACTCCGGCTTCTTAGTGTTAGCAAAAGTGGGAGATAAGTATGTTAAACAATTACCTGAGGATAGGTGATCAGGTGGATGAATTTGAAATCGGTTTCCTCGAACAACCTGTGCACCATCCAATGCTGCTTGATCACGCTCAGTAATTAAAAATTGAGAGATCCAGTATGGAATGATGGTGTCTTCTTGTTGAGATGACTCCTCCAGAGTCATGCCGTAACGGGGACCCCCTCATCCAACTCCATCAAAATATAGACGAATAAAGACTAAAATCGGTGACGATATACCCTAATAGGTATATTACCCCTTGATATTCCCATGGACAACCCTGCATTATAAAAGATAAAAAAAGATCTTGACATAATCGTTTAGCCATCATATAATAATGATTGTCCGCTTCAAGAGAAGCATCATAATTTAACGCGGAGAGGTGTCCGAGAGGCCGAAGGAGCACGATTGGAAATCGTGTAGGCGGCTATCACCGTCTCGAGGGTTCGAATCCCTCCCTCTCCGCCATTATCAATAAAATCATTGACAATAGCATGGTTTTATGATATGATGGTATATGCTTTGGTTCGGTAGCTCAGTCGGTAGAGCAGAGGACTGAAAATCCTCGTGTCGGCGGTTCGATTCCGTCCCGAACCACCATTCCTTCTTGCCGGTGTAGCTCAACTGGTAGAGCGGCTGACTTGTAATCAGTAGGTTGGGGGTTCAAGTCCTCTCGCCGGCACCATAGAGGTTATAGGGGCGTAGTTCAATGGCAGAACAGAGGTCTCCAAAACCTCAAATGCGGGTTCGATTCCTGCCGCCCCTGCCACTTTTGTTGAAACGGTGTTCCAGCTGAGACAGTTCAGCCTGCGCCCGTTTCACCCATTTCAATTCTACATCAGCATCTTTGTTGGCGGGTTCAGCAAACTGGTCAAAGGTAGCGGATACCAAACCTGCGTTGGCGTAATCATCCATACCGGTTTGATATTCATGCTTCAGTACAAAAGGTTTACCAATTCGTAGCCTTGCTGATCGGTCACCGATACTTCCTTCCATGGCGGTAACCGGGATTCGGAGATAGGCTCGATGTTCTTTGTTTTCTTCCCAATCCAGTGCTTTGTCATAATAGCCATGATCATATTCATAACCGCCTCCGAGGAAGAAGCCTTCTTGGTTAAACAGATGTTCCAGATCCATAAATTTTCCTTCTAGGTCTTCCAATTGTGAATCTAATTGGATCATTGAGGAACACTCCCTTCTGCTGATGTATATATTGTTTGTTTTTGATATTTGTTTCATTCATCCTATGGCGGCATAGCCAAGTGGTAAGGCAGAGGACTGCAAATCCTTTATCCCCGGTTCGAATCCGGGTGCCGCCTCCAAACACCCTTTTTGATTTTGCGGACGTGGCGGAATCGGCAGACGCGCTAGATTCAGGATCTAGTGGTCATTGTGACCGTGGAGGTTCAAGTCCTCTCGTCCGCACCAGATATGTGCCCTTAGCTCAGCTGGACAGAGCGTCTGACTACGGATCAGAAGGTCGGGAGTTCGAATCTTCCAGGGCACGCCAGATATGCGGAAGTAGCTCAGGGGTAGAGCGCCATCTTACCCAGATGGAAGCGTGGGTTCGAGTCCTTCCTTCCGCTCCAGTTTTCCTTAACAGGAATAGATCTTGACTTACTGTTTGATAATATGTATAATGATATCTGATTCTGCGGACGTGGCGGAATCGGCAGACGCGCTAGATTCAGGATCTAGTGGTCATTGTGACTGTGGAGGTTCAAGTCCTCTCGTCCGCACCAAAATATGTGCCCTTAGCTCAGCTGGACAGAGCGTCTGACTACGGATCAGAAGGTCGGGAGTTCGAATCTTCCAGGGCACGCCAAAAAACACCAGCCAATGCTGGTGTTTTTTAATTCTCCTTTTTCAGGACGGCCCAGATATTTGGATCTTCTGCTCCCAGATACCAATGGGCAATCCCTCCTAAATCGGGATATTGTTTCATTAAGAATCGAATTTTTTGACGATAACTGAAAGCATCCTGATAATAGGCGGTTCGAGCCCGTTCTCCTCGTTGATAACGAAACCAAGCTTCTCCATTCTTGTCTCGATGAACTCGTACTTCGCGTTGTTGAATCAGCGTTTGAGCTTCTTCGTAGGTTAATGGGGCCAATTGATTCACATCCGACCAGAGATAACCATGAGTTGGGATGCTGAGATAGATCTTCTCAGGCGAAATTTCTTTTTGTGCATAGGTCAATATTTTTTCCAGCCATGAAAGTGGGGCAGAGGGACCCGGCTTCTCCCAGCTGTAGTGATAGGCCATAATTTTAACAGTATCTGCTGCCTGTCCGAGCCGTGCCCAGTTCTGCGCATCTTGAAGAGGAGCCTCACCGGACGAGGAGGTTTTGGGATAAACAGCTACACTTAACCACCGGTTCTTTTGGTGCAATTTTTTGGATAACGTTTTCATCCAATCGGTGAATCGTTCCTGATCTTTTTGAAGAACAGGCTGAAACTGTATTTCCACGCCATGATATCCCTGTTCTTCTGTTAACTTTAATATTTCGTTTGTCAATAGCCTTCGTTTTTCAGGTGCTGTTAAAACATCATGCAGTAACGATGGGGAGTATTGGCTTCCGATTACAGGAATGATCCGCATATTATATTTGGTTACAATGGATCGTACTCGTTGTTTCGCTTTTTTTGAAACGGGGCGAACTTCCAACTTTCCGTCTGGTTGCAGATCATACCAGGGAAAGTTGACTTCATCCATCTGCTCCCCTTCTTTATTTAATTGATGTATCGCCGTTTGCATTTCCCAGTAGGGAAGACGGACAGAAACCTGCATTTCCCGACGGTGTGGGGAATCGTTAGGGCGTAGAGAGGGAGGCTCAAGCTGGATATCCGATTGGGAAGGGTACTCTCTGTTTCTGTTTTTTGATGGCTTATGGGTCAGATCTGGGTTTCTCCAGTTGTTGTGAAGAATGGTTCGACTGGGGACGGTTGATGGTTCCCATGTGGGAGTCTGTTTATTTTTCTTTTTACGATTAGGGGTTTTATCAGATTGAGCGGGAGGATCATGGAAGTCCCACCAATCGGGTGGAGTATTGTCCTCTTCCTGTGGTTCCTGCTCTTCAGTAGCCATATACTCTTTACCTTGCTTTGTTGAACTGGATGACTGATTTGTGGAGTGGTCAAACAGAAATCCAATCATCCATCCACATAGGAAGGTAACCAGGGCTAGAAACAGGATGGAGGCAACCTTTCGCAGTATCTGAAGGGGACGTTTTTTTCTTGAACGTGTCCTGTGTTTCGCTTGTTTTGGCTGCTCCTCCTTTGGCTGAAGATCATATTGATTGCGCAAATTGAAACCTCCTTTCCAAACCTATTTTATTCCAAATATCTAAATATTACCATATATTGTGACAAATTTTGATATAAAAGAAAGGACCCCAATGGATAGGGGTCATTTGTCTTGATCTTTATGATCAGGAAACCATTGCTCGTTTTAGATTCCGGATATAACGGGCACGCACCACCAAGAAATACACCAGTTGCAGAATGAAAAACGGAATGATGGTCCAAAAGGTGATTTTTAGCACGGATGCAGAGAAAACATTGAATAAACAGGGCAAAGCCATGCTGGTATGGATGACCGCTACCAAGAAAGGGAGAAAGAATAGCAGGGCTATCTGTATCGTGACACTCCGCTTCATCTCCCTTTCGGTCAGGCCGATTCGGGAAATGGCACGATAATGCTGTTGATCCCGTTCCTGATCGGCAAACAGTCGAAAGTAGAGAAAACTGCCAGCACAGATAAAGAAGATAACGGCGATAAATAAACCGACAAACAGAGTAGCGCTTAATCCCTGTTTCATTTCTACATAGAAGGCTGCACCAACATTAAAGATGGAACCCATCGGCATATCCAGCTTATTTTCCAGCACGGTTCCCATTTTCACAGCTACAGGGTCGGGAAAATTACGTTTCCATTCCGGAATAAAGTAGCCGATGTGGAGTGTGGGTTTTTCCTTTATCGTCTGTTGCAGTTTGCCATAGGTGGTATCGGATACGACCAAGGGTAATGAATAGCTGGACAGTACCGAAGGGACGTTTTTCTTTTGAATGGACAAAGATGTTCCATTGACTTGGATTGTTTTGGGTTGATCCTCTTCTCGTGTAAGAAGTCCATTGCTTGGAACCACCCAGACCGCTTCATCCTTCTTAAGGGTGGGAAGTGGTTTGATTTTCAAAACCTTGGCTGCCTGGTTGTAATCCGAGCGTTTGATTAATTGATACACTTGCTTTTTGTTGTAGAAAACAAGCTCCTTTATTGCAACTTTTTGGTAGGAGACATCCGCCTTTTGTAATTCGTTTTCAATGAGAGAAATCTGAGTCTTTATCTCTTTGTCCTCTTGGTCCGGAAAGGGAAAATAATCAACCTGATAGGGACTCTGGTTTTTCATCTCATCCAACATCTGCATGTACCCTAGTAAAACTCCGGTTGCTGAAAATGCAACAGTGGAAACAATGGTTACGAGGAAGAACATGCGGGCATTATCTTTCATCCGGTAAGTTAGATCAGACAACCACAGGATGCGGGTACCCGACCAATAAAGAGAACGACGTTTTCGCAGAAAGCGAATGATGATTACGCTGAGTTGGGTAAACAAAAAGTACGTACCGATGGTGACTAGTCCGGCGACAGGAAAGAGATATCCTTTGATTAATGATGGATGGTCCCATATATAAACCGTCAGATAATAACCGGCGGTAAGGCTTCCTCCACCCAGCAACGCCAGCCATAGATTTGCCTTTGGTTCTTTTCTTGGTTTTTGGTTTCCTTTCAACAGTTCAATTATTCGGTTGGAACGGATCAATAACAACGTTAGCAGGGAGATCATGAGAAACAAAGCAAAGAATGAACCAATCGTTAGTACCAAGGCTTTGGCTGGGAAGTAAAAAGGCAGGGTCTCAATATCCAATATATTGGCACCGACCATCAGGAACGCCTTGGCAAACAAAAGACCCGCTCCAATACCCCCAATGATGGAAATGCTTCCGATGAAGAGATTTTCCAATAAGATCAATCGATTTAGTTGGCCACGAGACATTCCATGTATGCTCAAGATCCCAAACTCTTTGTTTCGTACTTTGAGAAAGGCATTAACCGAGTAGATGAGAAAGAAAAACGAGAAACCAAAAATGATATACTCGGCCGCTTTCATACCTTGGACAACCGTCTTGCCCAATTCTCCTTGAGTCATCTCCGGGTGAAAAATAAACACCGCATAAATAAAGAAAATCATGACGGCAAAGGAACTGCTCAAGATGTAGGCCAAGTAGTTGCGAAAGTTGCGCCGGACGTTGTTAAATGCCAGCTGACGAAAGGTCATGGTCATTTCCTCCCAACAGCGACAGCACGTCAACGATTTGCTGGAAGAACGTCTGCCGGTTTTCCCCCCGATGGATTTCATTGTAGAGTTGCCCGTCTTTAATAAAGAGCACACGGTGACAATAGCTGGCCGCCTGGGGATCATGGGTGACCATCATCATGGTTGTCCCATCTTTTGTATTAATGGTTTCCATTGTCTCCATGACATCGCGGGAGGATTTGGAGTCCAGGTTTCCGGTAGGCTCGTCAGCCAGCAACAGAGAAGGTTGATGAATGATTGCCCGTGCGATGGCAGCTCGCTGCATTTGGCCACCGGAGACTTCATAGGTGCGTTTGTCAAGAATTTTGACGATGTCCAGCTTCTTGGCTACATGCATGACTTTCTGCTCCATCTCACCCAGTGGTTTTTTGTCCAGGGTTAATGGAAGGACAATGTTTTCTTTGATGGTCAACGTGTTCAACAGGTTAAAGTCCTGAAAGACAAATCCCAGGTGTCGTCTGCGAAACAGAGCCAATTTTGACCGTTTTAGATGATGCGGGTTTTCTCCATTTAAAAGAACCTCTCCGGATGTGGGCGTATCAATGGTGGCCACCAGATTTAACAGGGTGGTTTTTCCGCTTCCGGAGGGTCCCATAATTCCGACAAACTCACCAGTGCGAATGCTTAAATCGATGTCGGTCAAGGCCTGGTACGGAACTTTGCCCCCATAGGTTTTACTCAGTTTGGATACCGTTAACATGTCCTTTTTCCTCCTTGTGTTTTATTACGCTTTCTGATCTCCATTGTAGGGGCGAACGATGGGTGAAACCATCGAAGTTCCTTACTTCAACCTTAATTTTGTGTAAGGTTGGTACGGGCACTGATAAAAACAATCCGCACTGATGTTCCTAGACCGGGCTTGGAATCCAGTTCCACTCCGTGATTGAGCCGATTACAGACCTCCCGGACCAAATAAAGTCCCATTCCGGTCGATTCTCGGTATTGCCGACCGTGTTCTCCTGTATAATAGGGATCAAATACCCGCCGTTGATCTGCTTCGGGAATTCCGATTCCCTGATCTGTGATCTCCAATACCGCATGTGAGCCACGCATATAGGATTTTATGGTTACGTTCTTTCCCGAACCGGCAGAGTATTTGACAGCATTACTGATCAGTTGTTTGAGAACAAAAGCCAACCACTTGGCATCCGTTTCAACTCTCAGTTCTTTATCTACAGCCAATTTGGGATAGACACGGTTTTGGATGAACAGTCGTTTTTCCTCCTGGATGACATCATGGACCAATTCCCGCAGATGAATGGTTTCCACACGAAAATCCCGTTCAAATACATCCAATCGAGCCGTGTATAACACCATATCCAATCCCCGTTGAATTCGGTCGGCTTCTTCCCGCAGACTGGATGCCCACTCACTTTCTTCATTTTGCAATGTAAGGTGAATCACAGATAAAGGGGTTTTCATCTGATGTACCCATTGCGTAATAAAGGTAACATGATCCCGCTGTTTTCGTTCATATGTATGAATCGTTTCTTGATATAAGCGGTATTGGCGTTCCAACAGATCATCCAATGCCGTGCCTAGGGGTGTGGAATCCCCCTGGCGCAGTGTTTCATCCAGGGCGGTGGGCATATGGGATAATCGATGATAAAAATCATGATGAGATAGATAGCGTACTGCCATGTACGCTCCAAGAAAGGCCAGGCTCAGCAGCAGAATGTACAGGAGGTCTGTTAGAGATTGAAGTCCAGCGAATCGAAGGACGATGCCCACAGTAGCCAACTGAGCGAGAGAAAATCCGATCAACGGGATCTGATCGCGCAGAAAGAGTTTCATTCTTCCTCCTCCTCCAAACGGAGGCGGTAACCGGCCCCTCTCACAGTCTCCAAAACCCCGTTCAGCCCCAGTTCGTTCAGTTTTTTTCGAACGCGTGCCACATATACATTTAACGTGTTATCATCCACAAAATCCTGATCGTCCCACAGTTTCTCCAACAGTTGACCGCGGTTGACGACCCGCATGGGTCGCTTTAGTAAGGCTTCCATCAACAATGCTTCTTTTTTGGTCAGATCCACCGACTGGTCGTGCCTTACTAATTCCATTCGCTCCGGATACAGGGTAAGATCTTGATAAGTGAGTATCCGTTCCTCCATTTTGGGTGCATAGGAACCATAGGCTCGTCGCAGTTGGCTTCGAATTTTGGCGATGACAATATCTGCATCAAAGGGTTTGGGAATATAATCGTCGGCTCCGTTTTCCAAAGCCATCACCTGATCCATTTTGCTCCCGCGAGCAGAAATAAACAGAATCGGGCAATGGGAGATCAAACGAATCTGTCGACACCAATAGAATCCATCAAACTTTGGCAAATTGACATCCAACAGAACCAGGTCAGGATGCCATCGTTTGAAATCCTCCAGTACTTGGCTAAAATCTTCTGTCCGTGCGGTTTGATATCCATATTTTGCAATATACTGTTCCAGCAGCATAGCGATTTTTGGGTCATCTTCCACAATCATGATCTGATGCATGCTAATCCTCCTTTCCGTTGCAGTGGTTCCTTTAACCTCATTATAACTTTTCCAATGATTCTCACCGAAATCGATTCGTTCTGCTTATAAAGAAAAATCCTTAACGTCTGTGACGTTAAGGATTGAATCAGTTGGAAACGATAATCAGTCTTGAAATGTAGACTCAATGATTCCGCCACCCAGACATTCGTTTCCATCATAAAAGACAACGGATTGACCAGGGGTTACCGCTCGCTGGGCATGATCAAACCGAACCTGAACGGTTCCGTCTTTCAGCGGTTCTACAGTGACTCCCTGATCTTTTTGCCGATAACGAAACTTGGCTGTGCAATGGAAAGGTTGAGTCCGCTCTTTTCGATCTACCCAATGAATATTTCCTGCAAGAAGGCCGTTGGAGAAGAGCGATGGATGGTCATGTCCCTGTTCGACGAGAAGTACATTATTCTCTAAATCCTTTCCGACAACAAACCAGGGTTCCCCGGTTCCGCCTCCTCCAATTCCCAATCCCTGACGTTGGCCAAGGGTATAATACATCAGTCCATCGTGTCGACCTTTTACTTCGCCGGACAACGTTTGAATCTCTCCAGGTTGTGCTGGAAGGTATTGGCTAAGGAATTCCTTGAAGTCACGTTCTCCAATAAAACAGATTCCCGTACTGTCTTTCTTGTTGGCTGTGGGAAGCTTTGCCTCTTCAGCTATTTTGCGAAGTTCTTTTTTGTTGAGGTGACCGATGGGGAAAAGCGTTTTGGATAATTGTTCCTGACCCAGCGTGTACAAAAAGTACGTCTGATCTTTATTGGGATCTGCCCCTCGCAACAGATGAAATATCCCGTCATTGTTTTCGAGTTGAGCATAATGTCCAGTCGCGATATAGTCGGCACCCAATTGCAGAGCCTTGTTCATAAACTCGCCAAATTTGATCTCTTTGTTGCACATTACATCCGGATTGGGCGTTCGCCCGTTTCGATATTCTTCCAAAAAATATTCAAAGACCTTATCCCGATATTCTTCTTCAAAGTTGACAGAGTAATAGGGGATGTCAAGATGTCGCGCCACCCGCCGGACATCTTCAAAATCCTCTGTTGCTGTACAGTATCCCAGCTCATCTGTATCATCCCAGTTTTTCATAAACAGACCGATGACATTATACCCCTGTTCTTTCAACAAGAGAGCCGCTACAGAGGAGTCAACACCGCCGGACATTCCCAATACCACTCGTGGTCCCTTGTTCATGATCTCACCTCATTTCCTAGAACATGTGCACTCTTAAATATATGCGCATGAATGAATTGTTCGAGTCAGGGAAAAAAAATGGGTCAACACAGTATAACATGTCCCATGGAGCAAATGGAATTCAAGGGCTGAAAAAGGCGAACAAAAATAGGAATTAATTTCCATTAACAATTTTCAAAAATAATAATTGAATTTGAAATGGGAAATATGGTATGTTCTTTATTACAACAGGATATTGTGCGAATGACTGTGGTGGGAGAGATCGGATAATTTCCGGCGCCGAAGGAGCAACATCCCAAAAAGCCCTTGGGAAAGAATCTCTCAGGCAAACAGACCACCATAGGACGCACCTCTGGAAAGAGCTTCGGGCCACCCATGGGGAACACCCTGAAAACAGGGTTAAACTCTCAGGTAAAAAGACAGAGGAAGGGTAAGTGGATCATACTTACGTTTCTTCTGTCTTTTTGTGTTGCAACCGATTAATGGGAGAAAAAAGGGAGGATGGGGAAATGAGTTTGATGAATCACGATTCAGAAATATTTGAAGCCATTGAGCTGGAGAAAAAACGGCAACGTGAAACATTGGAATTAATTGCTTCAGAAAATTTTGTAAGCCACGATGTATTGGAAGCCATGGGCACGGAGTTGACCAACAAGTATGCGGAAGGGTATCCGGGAAAGCGCTATTACGGTGGATGCAAATACGTCGATCAGGTGGAACGTTTGGCGATCGAACGAGCCAAAAAAATATTTGGAGCGCGTTTTGCCAATGTTCAACCTCATTCCGGTGCTCAAGCGAATACAGCGGTTTTTTATTCACTTCTACGTCCGGGTGATACGATTATGGGGATGAATTTGTCCCATGGAGGCCACCTCACTCATGGAAGTCCTGTCAATATTTCAGGAAAGTGGTTTTACGTTGTGGATTACGGAGTGAGAAAGGATACTCACTTGATTGACTATGATGAGGTGGAATCCATTGCTCGAAGAGAACGGCCCAAATTGATCATAGCTGGGGCAAGCGCCTATCCACGGGTGATCGATTTCAAAAGGTTTAAAGAGATTGCAGATCAGGTGGGGGCCCGGCTGATGGTGGATATGGCTCATATCGCAGGCCTTGTCGCTACAGGTCAGCATCCGTCTCCTGTCCCATATGCGGATGTTGTGACCAGTACAACCCACAAAACCCTTCGCGGCCCACGTGGAGGGTTGATTCTCACGAATGATGAAGAGCTCGCAAAGCAATTTAACAAAGCCATTTTTCCTGGGATTCAAGGGGGCCCCTTAATGCATATCATTGCGGCCAAAGCTGTTTCCTTCAAAGAAGCGCTTTCCCAAGATTTCCATGCTTATATTTCCCAGGTTGTTGAAAACGCTTCCTCTTTGGCCAATGTTCTGAAAGAGGAAGGTGCGAGCTTGGTATCCGGAGGGACAGACAATCATCTGTTACTGGTTGATGTTCGGAACTGGGGATTAACGGGTAAGGAAGCGGAGCATTATCTGGAGGCATCCGGAATCACTGTGAATAAAAATACCATTCCCTATGATCCGGAGAGCCCCTTTGTCACCAGTGGTATCCGAATCGGAACAGCGGCAGTTACCAGCCGGGGAATGGATACGGAAACCATGGAAACCATTGGACGATTGATTGCCCGCGTTTTGAAAAGTAAAGGTGCACCTGAGGTCGTCCAAGAGGTGAGACAGACGATACAAAACACCTGTCAATTGTATCCACTCCATCGTCATTGAGTGAAAGGAAGATCGATATGGAATTCAACAGTTGTTTTGATATTATCGGTCCGGTGATGGTGGGTCCATCCAGTTCCCATACTGCTGGGGTGGTTGCTATAGGAAAGTTTGTTTATGACTATATGGGTGGGATTCCGGATCGTGCAGAGGTTGTTTTTTATGATTCTTTTGCCGAAACCTATCAAGGGCATGGAACAGATAAGGCGATTGTGGGAGGACTTCTAGGAATGGAGGCAGATGATCTCCGAATTCGGGATGCTTTGGATGAAGCCAATAAGCAACGAGTAAACATTGCATTTCATTTGGAAGCGGAGTGTCCAGATTATCCCCATCCCAACACTGTTTTGATTCAAGCTGAAAGGCTGGGGGAACGATTTTGTATTGGAGGTGTGTCATTGGGTGGGGGATTGTCCAAGATTTACATGATCAATGGTTCATCTGTGGATATTTTGTTGAATGGTTGTATCGATTTTGAACAGTTAAAAAAATACCGCTTAAAAAAATGAGACTGATGACAAAGGGAATAAGAGGGGGTGAAGCGGAATCCTTTCACTTCTATTTGCTGGAGGAAAGAGATGCGGAAACGGATATCACCCCTTCACCCCCTTGTCTTGAACCTCAAAAAAATAGTGTTTTTTTCGTTGCTACGAATGTGGAGGGTTTGTAATGATGGAGTTTCGGTCAATGGAAGAGCTGTTGGGATATTGCAGAGAGACAGGCAAAAGCATTGGAGAGATGATGCTGGATTTGGAAACGCAAAAGTCAGGCAGATCAAAGGAAACCGTGATCCGGATGATGAAGGAACGGTTGACGGTGATGAAAGAGGCTGTGAATAGCGGGATCTCTGACCTGTCATCAGCCCCTAGCGGAATCTCCGGTGGGGATGCTTATCGAATGAGTCATTACAGGGATAAAGGCAATCCTTTGTCTGGAAGTGTGATCGCAGATGCCATCAGCTTTGCCTGCGCGACATCAGAAAACAACGCCCGAATGGGAGTGATTGTAGCTACCCCAACAGCAGGTTCAGCAGGAGTTCTTCCCGGCTGCCTCCTTTCTCTGCATAAAAATGCGGATTACAATATGGATCAACTAGTGATGGGATTGATGACCGCAAGTGCTGTTGGATATATCATTGCCAACAATTCCTTTATTTCAGGAGCGGCTGGTGGCTGTCAAGCGGAAGTAGGTTCCGCAGTAGCCATGGCTTCTGCTGCGATTGTGGAAATACAGGGAGGGACACCTCATCAGGCTGTTCATGCTGCAGCCATTGCCCTTAAATCGATGCTGGGGTTGGTATGTGATCCGGTAGCAGGCCTTGTGGAGGTTCCCTGCATCAAGCGAAATGCAATTGGTACATCCATTGCCTTTTCCGCCAGTGATATGGCCATGGCGGGAATCGAAAGCCGGATACCATGTGATGAAGTAATCGCTGCAATGTATGACATTGGTAAAAGTATGCCACGGACACTTCGGGAAACTGCTCTTGGTGGATTGGCAGACACCCCTACAGGAAGAAAAGTAAAAGATCAAGTGATGAAACCTTGTAAAGTGAAATAAGAGGAGGAATCGGTATGAGTCAAGTGATGGATGACCTGTATTATACCAAAGAGCATGAATGGGTTAGGGTTCTGGAAGGAAAACGGGTACAGGTTGGAATCAGTGATTTCGCCCAGGAACAGCTTGGGGAAATTGTCTTCATTGAATTGCCTGAGGTGGGTTCCAATGTTGAAGCGCATGAGGTTGTAGGGAGTGTTGAGTCGGTTAAAGCCGTCTCTGACTTGTTTTGTCCGGTACCGGGTAAAGTTCTTCAGGTGAATGAGGCATTGGAGGACAGCCCGGAAATTGTAAATGATGATCCCTATCATGAAGGATGGTTTATGGAAATTGAACTGGAAGACATACAATCATTAAATGAGTTATGGACCTCCGAACAATATGTAAAAGCGATTGAAGGAGAAGAAACATAAACCAAAAAGAACCCCCGTGAAATTTATTATTCACGGGGGTTCTTTTTGGCCAGATTTTACTCGTCTTCTGGCTTTGTGACCTGGCGTTTACGTTCAGCGTTAGTTTTTTCCGGGGGCAATTCCGTTAATTCGCCACTCTGTTCATAGGCGAATTGCACGCTTTCAAAGATATTGGTTTTGGGGTACTTTTGATCGTTCTCTTCCGCCACGGAAAAAACCTCCTTTTTACCTGCAACCGGGTTGAGGGGACCGGTTTCATTAGCTTAAGCAGAATCGAAAGAAATATACCCCTGATTTCTTTACATGTGAACGGCTCTCCACTAAAGTGGTAGAGCTTCTCGGTTCATCGAGCCCAGGCGGGTACTCTCCGCGAGCTTCACTTCCCGTAGTTCCTACGGTACATGGTGAAAATGGTTTTGTGGATCTTTCCACATGACAGGATTCGTTTTACGTGGTGACTGTTCCTTCCTCACCACAACCCCATACGATTCGGTTTTCAAGGTACAAAGCGTTTAACGAGTTTTCGCTCGTATTTTGAGGATACCAAAAGTTGTTGGACTTGCGAGAGGGGGTATTAAAATGGGGAGGATTCCCGCTCGCATTTCCTAAAAAACTTGAACATTTAATACCTAGTGGGGTATAATATTTGGAACGTGCCATGGAAAAGAGGTGAGGCGCTTGGATTACAATGAGGATATGAAAAAACGGTTGCGCCGTGTAGAAGGACAGGTTCGTGGTGTTCTTCGGATGATGGAAGAGGAGAAAAACTGTAAAGATGTTGTTTCCCAGTTATCCGCCGTTCGTTCCGCTGTGGATCGAGCGATTGCCTTTATTGTTAGTCACAACCTGGAACATTGCATCCGGGAGGAGTTAGGGAAAGGGAAGGATGGGGATACCCAGAAGCTTGTGGAAGAAGCGATGCAATTGTTAGTAAAGAGCCGTTAACCACTTTGGTTGACGGCTTTTTTGTAACATAATTTTCCGTAGAGGATTCGTATTCTTGCGGATTTCACACCATATTCTGTAGAGAAACCGGGAGAGGGGTGAGTGACGCTGAGACGAATCATTCGATGGAAATGGTGGATCATCATTGCTTGGATATCCGTATCCATTTTAGCGGTTGTTACAATGCCGGATCTGGGAGAACTGGTTCGGGAAAAAGGACAGCCTGGTATTCCGGAATCCTATTCATCCCAAGTTGCGGAAACATTGGAGAAGAAGTTGAATGACCCCTCCGTTCAAAAGAATGAGATATCATTTTTGGCTGTGTTTACGGGAGAAGAGCAAAAACTGTCGAAAAAAGAGGTACAGGAAATTGAACACGGGGTACGTGTGCTGAAAGAGCAAAAAGAGGAACTGGGGATCACCCAAGTTTTAACTCATTTCGATGAAGAAGCATTACAGGAACAAATGGTTTCCAAGGACGGAACAGCCATTCTTGTTTCGCTAACCGTGGAGCGCGGTGAACAGTCAGTAAAGGAAATACGGAAACATTTAGATGAGGTAATGGACACCATACCGGTAAAAAATTATCTTACGGGACCGGAGTTGATCAATGAGGATTTTGCCCAAACCACATTGGATGGAGTGCGGAAAACGGAATGGATTACTGTCGCCTTTATTATTGCCGTTTTGTTACTCGTATTTCGTTCCCCGCTTACACCTTTTATTTCACTGTTGTCAGTGGCAGCAGCCTATTTGATTTCCCTGGCTGTGGTTACCCATTTTGTGGAGCATTTTAACTTTCCTTTTGCTAATTTCACACAAATTTTCCTAGTATTAGTTTTGTTCGGAATTGGAACAGACTACAACATTTTATTGTTCTCCAGGTTCAAAGAGGAATTGGTTCGAGGAAAATCAGTGGCTGAAGCCATTGTGGAAACATATCGGACTGCTGGGAAAACAGTGGTTTACAGTGGGTTGGCTGTTTTTATCGGCTTTGCCTGTCTCGGTTTTGCCCGGTTTTCCATCTACCAGGCGGGGATGGCAGTGGCGATCGGAGTGCTTTTTCTTCTCTTGTCCCTTTACAGTATCGTTCCCACCTTTATGTCTCTGATGGGAAGTTCGGTATTTTGGCCGGTAAAACGGTTTCAGGGGCACATTGAAAATCGATTGTGGACGTGGTTGACAGCCAATTCCTGTAAGAGACCGCTAATTTCTCTATTGGTGGTCGGGCTTGTCACCTGTCCGATTCTGTTCTTTTATCATGGGAACCTTTCTTATAACAGTCTGGAGGAAGTGGATGATTCGTATGACTCCGTTCGTGGTTTTCAAACCGTATCCGATCACTTTCGTCCGGGTCAAACCATGCCGACTTCCGTTCTGTTGGAAAGTGATCAACCATTGGACTCCCAGAAATCCCTGGCTTTGCTGGATCAGGTGACCCAATCTCTGGCCCGGTTGGATGGGGTGGAAGCGGTTTATGGACCAACCCGTCCCAATGGGAAGATGATGGATGGTCTGTATATGGAGCAACAAGCAGAAAAGATCCAAGCGGGGATCGGGGAAACGGGTGAAGGAATCGAGAGGGTCAAGGGAGGATTAAACGAAGCAGCCCATCAAATGGAAATGGGATGGAATCAGGATGGTTCCCGTCTGGATGAATTGGCTCAGGGGAGTGAATCCGTTCGGCTGGGTCTCGTCCGGATTCAAAAAGGGATCAACGGGATTCAGAAAGGAATGGATAACGGGGTGAAAGGTGTTCGGCAGATTCAGTCCCATCTGAATCAGTTGGAATCAGCTATGAAGGAGCTAACCCGATCCACAAAACAGATATCGGAACGTTACGGCTTATTGAGTCAGGGATACAAACAATTGGGTAAAAAATATCAGAGAGCAGAGAAAAATGCAGATCAAGTTCAATCCGTTACCAACCAAATGCAGCAACATATGCAGAAGGTGGAACAAAAGTATCCGAAATTGCTGCAAGACCCGCATTTTCAAGCCTTAAAAAGAGCCCATTCCGGTTTGAAAAGCCAATTGGGTGAAATGAAGGTTGGATTGAACAGACTGAATGAACAGTATCAGCAGATGACAGAGACATTTGACAAAGCAAATAAGGGAATCAATAAAGTATCTGTGGGTCACCAAAAGATGTTGGGCGGTCTCCAGCAATTGAAGCGTGGAGCTTCACAGCTGAGAAAAGGATTGGAAAAAGGCGCCCAGGGTCAGCGACAGATCGCCGACAGTCTGTCTGCCATGGAACAAGGAATGGGACGGATCTCGAAAGGTATGAAAACGGTGACAAAAGAGGTTGGAGGATTAGAGGGAGAGTTATCCCGGTTAAAAACAGGGCTATATGGAAGTGCGGATGGACTGGGTCATATCACCCAAGGTTTGGAACAGGCTGAAACGTATCTTGGAGATCTATCAGGAACTCCGCAAACGTTTTTTGTACCGAAACAAGTGTTGAATGAAGAAGTATTTCAAAGAAGCCTGGATCGTTATATGTCAGATGATCGCAAGGTTATCAAATGGCAAGTGGTTCTTCATGGTGACCCTTATTCCAAACAGGCAATGGAAGTAGTCGATGACATGGATTCCATTCTTCAGGGGAAACTGAGAAACCTTGACCTGGGTGATACCCGTTACGGAATCGGTGGAATCACTTCCCAAAACCGGGACTTAGATGCCATTTCCACAGGTGATTTTAATCGGACAGCGATTTTCATGTTGTTGGGTATTTCAATGGTTCTTCTGTGGATTTTGCGCTCCTTTCGAAACACGGTCTATATTGTCTGTTCCCTTGTCCTGGCCTATTGTACGGCGCTTGTTACCACGGAGAAAATTTTTTCTGTATTATTGGATTACGATGGTCTCACTTGGACGGTTCCTTTCTTCTCCATGATCATGGTGATTTCATTGGGGGTAGACTATAGTATATTTCTGATGATGCGGTATCGGGAATATTCGGATTTTCCACCGGGAAAGGCATTTGTTCATTCTGCCAGAAGTATTGGATCGGTGGTCATCTCGGCAGCATTGATCCTTGGTCTTACCTTTGCTTCTCTTTACCCATCCGGTGTGCTCACCCTAGTTCAGATTGCTACCGTTGTTATCATCGGTTTGATCCTCTTGGCCTTTGTCATGTTGCCCATACTTCTTCCCGCCTTGATGTCTCTTACACAAGCGTTGCGCACTGTTTCGGAGCATCGTGAGGAGAAGCGCCATGGACCGTATTGAAAGGTGGGGAGCACATTGGGGATTGAACATTTCTGATCCATTAAACGTCATTGTAGCCTTTTTTGCGATCAAATAGGGGGATTTTTGCAAAACCGAAAGGAAACAAGAGGTCACTTTTACAAGATCGGCACCCTTTTTGGGTGCTGTTTTTGTGGGAAGCTTTTTGGTGAAAAGATAGATAGGAAACGGGTTCATGGGACAAGTTCCGCTGACAACTGACCGTTAAATGGTTTCGGGTGGAAATCATTGTTATGTGTTTTATTCCATGCAAAGAAGGAGGTCCTTAAAATGAAAGGATTGAAGGGTATTTGTAAATGAATGCGACAGGGCTCATTCAGCCAACGATATAAGGAGATAAAAACTGTGAATATTTCCAGTGGAGGAAACAAAAATAATGCTTTGGACTCTCAATCGATCGATAAATTTTCTTTTCTATTATCCCAAAAAAGATTATCATATGATGTGGTTGGTTTATTTATCTCTAAAAAAGGATTTGGATATGGTAAAAACTGTCCAATTAGGGGGTAACCGTGTTGTTCTTTAGTCGATCAAAAGACTCAGTGTTCTATCAGACGCTCGTGGAGGCGGCGAGTAACATCGTTGAAGCGACGCAATTGTTCCGCCAAAATGTTGAGACACTGGAACACAAAGAAGAGTATGCGGAGAAGTTGAAGGAATTGGAGAATAAAGGGGATGAATATACGCACATATTGTTGCATGAACTGAATCAAACCTTTATCACTCCAATGGATCGTGAAGATATCCTTCAATTGGCAGTAAAGCTGGATGATGTGTTGGATGGTGTAGAAGCCTGTGCTTCTCGGATTGTTTACTGTCATGTAGAGAAGACAACGCCCTATTTGATGCAATTTGCTGAGATCTTGGAACGGTCTGCGGAGTTTTTGCAGGAATCGTTTATCGCTTTGGAAAAACGCGATTTCACCAGTATACGTAAACATTCAGTAGAGATAAATCTCCTTGAAAACCAGGCGGATCGTCTGATGCGGGAATCTGTGGGTTCACTTTTTGAAGAGCCGAAAGACCCCATTGAGCTGATCAAGATGAAGGAGTTGTATGAGAAGCTGGAGGGTGTGAGTGATACCACCGAGGATCTGGCCAATGTATTGGAAAGTGTGGTTATGAAGTATGCTTGATCCGACGGTGCTGATCGTTTTGGTCGTCTTACTGGCACTGATCTTTGATTTCACCAATGGTTGGAACGACTCGGCCAACGCGATCGCCACTGTGGTCGGAACCCGGACGTTAACCCCAACAAAAGCGGTCTTGTTGGCAGCGGTTTTGAATTTGGCGGGTGCGTTCTTTTCAACGGCTGTTGCCAAGACGATTGGGAAGGATATCGTTGACCCGAACCATGTGACGCAAATGGTGATTGTAGCCACCCTCATGGCCTCAATCATCTGGAATACGGTTATGACGATTCTGGGTCTGCCCGTCAGTGCCTCGCATGGTCTGATCGGGTCTTTGGTGGGAGCCGCTGTTGCTTATAAGGGTTTTGCGATTGTGAAAACATCCGGTGTGACGATGGTATTGGTGGCTTTGCTCGTTTCTCCGTTGCTGGGGGGATTGATGGCTTGGGGATTGATGAAATTGATCCGGGGTATCTTTCGTAATCGTCCTCCTTCCAAAGTAAAGCGCCTCTTTCATCCCCTGCAAATTTTGTCGGCTTCATTTATGGCTTTTAGTCATGGTACATCCGATGCGCAAAAGGCAATGGGGATCATCACTTTGGCGCTTTTTGCCGGGGGATTTGTTGACAGTATAGAAATACCGTTCTGGGTGATTTTGTCTGCTGGGTTGGCGATGGCTTTGGGAACGGCGGTCGGAGGTTGGCGAGTGATCAAAACCTTGGGGATGCGCCTGAATCATTTGGATACACCCCACGGTTTTGCTGCCGAGACAGCTGCGGCACTCCTGCTTACGACTATTGCCAAGGTGGGGATTCCTGTCAGTACGACGCATACCATCACAGGTTCTATTATCGGTGTGGGAGCAGCGGAAAGGCTGAAAGGCGTACGCTGGGGAATTGCCGGTAAAATTATGTATGCTTGGATTTTTACCCTTCCCGGCACTGCATTGATGAGTTGGTTGATTTATCAGGTTCTCAGGGTATTGGAGTAGATTGTGACGGGCCTCCTTTTAAAGAAAAGGAGGCCATTTGTTTCTTGAAATAGAGAATGATGGAGTCAAACCGTCGCTTGTTCCTTGAGCCAAAGATTGATTTTTTCTAGAGCCGGTTCGGATTTCCAACTGGATAAATGGAAAGCGACGTAGCCATCCGGGCGGATGACAAGCAGATGACCCATTTTCATTCCCAGTTTGCTCGGCACTTCCCCATGGACATCAAACAGCATGGCGGGCAAATCCTTGAAAAGTTTTCGTGTGCCGCCTTTGCTAATGATGAAAGAAGAGAGTTGATCCTTAAAGTGGCTCTCCAGAGTATGGATTGTATCCATCACTTCAGAAAGGTGGGAGGCATTCAACTCTTCCATATAGTATAGGCAAAGAAATCGTGGTTTCCGAAGCAGTTCAAACAGACGGATTGTAGAATGGTTGTTGTTGAGAAAAATTAGATCGGGCACACGATCTCCGGCACAGAGAGCTGAACTGCTTATCAGGGGGTCCAGTCCCTTTTCTGCGTGGGGAGTGGACCGATAATGAACGGCAAGATTGGAGATTTGATTTAGGATCTTATCTTGCATCGTTTGGCTGGTAAGGACGCTTCTCCCCAGCCAATTGCGCACTTTTGTCCATGGAGGCTTGATCGTTAGCGCTTTCAGTGCACGGCTGGTTCCTTTGAGGGTTGCTTCAGCGATTGGATGGCGTTCCGTATGAAATGTATCCAGAATGTCCGGATGACCTTTCCCAGATAAGACCAGTGCCAGTTTCCAGGTAAGATTGGCTGCATCCTGAATTCCAAGATTCATTCCCTGTCCCCCTGCAGGATTGTGGATGTGGGCGGCATCCCCTAGGAAGAAGACAGGTCCATAGCGATAGGAGGGAACCTGGCGGTGGGCTGTCCCAAATTGTGTAAGCCATTGCGGATCAGTTAACTCAAATTGATGCGGAATAATGCGGTCAACACTTTCTTGCAGTTCAACCAAAGAGAGAGCATCCTGGTGAGGGAAGTGCTGTTTCGAGAAGTCCACAGTGATCACGCGATAGTGCTCTTCCTTGAAGGGAAAAAAGGCGGCTAATCCCCGTTCTGTCAGAAAAACGTTGATATAGGTGCTATCTAACCCATTGACCTGTACATCCCCAAGGAAAAAAGTAGTGTTTTCCCCCTCCCCGGAAAACGGTATGTTTAAATCTTTTCGGACAGGGCTGTGGGCGCCATCACAAGCGAGAAGATACCGGGCAATCATGGTCTTTTCTCTTTGGTTGGGGTCGATTGCGGTCACATGTACATATCCATCACGGATCGAGAGATGGGAAAATTCCCATTTTCGCTTCACTGATCCTCCCTGCTCGACGAGATGATTTTCCAGAATGGTTTCTGTTTTTGATTGAGGGAGAACCATCAGATATGGAAAATGTGTCTGCAAATGGGACCATTCAATTTTGGCCAAGGGAGTACCTTCAAAATGGAGTTTTGCTCCCGGAGAAGGAAATCCTTGCTTGATAAATCGGTCCACCAGTCCCATCTGATCCAAGGTTTCTAGGGTTCGGGGTTGAATGGCAAGAGCTCTGGATTGTTGAGAGGGTTTTGTTCGCTTTTCGATTATTTGAAAGTCGATACCCTGGCGAAGCAATTCATTGGCTGCCATCAATCCGGTCGGTCCACCACCAACAATTAACACATCGGTTGTCAATTCGGAACACATCATCTTTTTCCTCCCTTCATATTCCATCCTATCAGATATAGGAGCCCAAAATAAAGTGAGTACTCACTTTATTTTGGATTAGCGAAGGCTCATATGGTTTAAAGACGGATTTAACAGAAAAGAACCCATTCCTTGACGTAAGGATTGGGTTCTTTTATTGAGGTAGCGTTAGGAAATTTCTCCTTTGACGCACTGATGAAGCTCCCGAAGTTCTTCAATCCCTTCCCTGAGAGAAACTGTAGCTTCCCATCCCAAAATTTCTTTGGCCTTGGATGGGTCCAGACAGCTTCGTTTTACATCACCGTCACGCGGACCTTTTCGAAACAGGGGAAGTTCATGTCCAAGCACTTCTTGCATTAATTCATAGATTTCTTCCATGTGTATTTCCTCTCCAGAGGCAATATGTATGATTTCGTTTTCGCCTCGATCCAAAGCCAAAAGATTGGCGTAAGCCACATCGCGAACATGGATGTAATCACGGGTGGTTCCACGGGGCTGATCCGGATAAGCCATTAAAACGGAGGGTTGATTGGCCAGATAATTGTTGAAGAAGATTGGAATCGCACCGGATTCGCCATCGGCCTTTTGTCGGGGTCCATAGACATTGGAATAGCGAAGAACGGTATAGTTTAATCCATAGTGGCTGGAATAGAAATGAAGATATTTTTCTCCGATGTATTTGGAGATGGCATAGGGAGAAGTAAACTGGGGTTCAAGATCTTCAGTGGCAGGAATTTTATTGCCAGCCAATGCTCCACCTGAAGAAGCACAGATAATTTTATTTACCTGGTGCTTCACACAAGCTTCCAGTACATTCAGAAATCCCATCACATTCATATCTGCATCATATAGGGGGTCTTTTACGGAATAGGGTACAGACTTCTGGGCGGCGTGATGATTGATGATATCCGGTTGTTCCTGTTCTACCACCCATTCAAACTGTTCTGAACGAATATCCACATTGTAAAACCGGGCTTGATCATGGACCCGCTTTTTCTTTTGGGAACGGAGATGGTCCACAACGACGACTTCATGACCGTGTTGAATATATGTATCTACCACATGAGAGCCGATAAAGCCTGCCCCACCAGTAACCAGGACTTTCAATGATAAAGCCCCCTTTCAGGGTGATTATTAATATAATGTTACAGTAACATTACAAAAATATTACTGTCAACTGGGAAAAAGAGTGATAGCGCTGGGTTTCATGAAAATTGCTGACAGGAGACTCGCCAATTCATTGGCGTAGAGGAATGTCGGCGTTGTTCGGTATCCCCCTTATGGGGATGCATCGAACAACCATTTTTTCTACTGTTGTACCTCCCTTCTTAAATTTGACGCTTACCTTTCACTGAAAATTTTTATACAATCATCTTAATGAAAGGTAGGTGAAAAAGCTGCAATTCACCATCACAGCGAAGGTAAAAAATCAAACCCGATTTCGAACAAATCAGATTGTTAAAGGAGACGTTGCAGGCCTATCGGAACGGTTGCAACTTCGTTTCAGATCGGGTTTATCAAACGAGGAACCTTGTTCAAGCCTCCTTGCACAAGGGAACCTACCAAGATCTTCGTTCCGTCTATGACCTTCGTTCCCAAATGGCTCAGTCCGTAATGAAGACAGTGATTGCACGATACAAGTCCAATAAGACGAACGGTCATGACTGGTCAAAGGTTCGGTTTAGGAAACCGGAATACGATTTGGTTTGGAATCGGGACTATTCCCTTTTAGGTGGGATGTTCTCCGTAAACACGTTGCAAGGTCGGGTAAAGGTTCCTTTTGAAACAAAGCAAATGGAGCAGTTCTTCGATGGGACTTGGACGTTCGGGACAGCAAAATTAGTCTTCAGGAAAGGGAAGTTCTTTCTACATATCCCGGTGACGAAAGAGTTTCCAGATGCTGATTTGAATGAAGTTCGTAACATCGTCGGAGTGGATCTTGGATTGAACTTTCTTGCTGTAACTTACGACTCCAGGGATCTCACTGCCTTCTACAAAGGTCGGTATATCAAAGACAAACGGGCTCAATACAAACGTGTTCGCAAGTCTCTCCAACAGAAGCAAACTTCTTCTGCTCGTTGCCGATTAAGGAAAATCGGAAACCGAGAAAACCGTTGGATGACGCATGTGAATCATGCGATCTCAAAGGCACTCGTTGAACAGGCAGGGAAGAACAGCCTCATCGTGTTGGAAGATTTGGAGGGTGTCCGTTCCGCAACGGAAAAGGTTTGAAAGCATGACCGATGGTATACAGTAGGTTGGGCATTCTACCAACTTAGAAAGATGATCGAGTACAAAGCGAAGATGAACCAATCCACGGTGATTGCTGTTGACCCAGAATACACTTCTCAATCTTGCCCGAAGTGCGGTCACACTGAGAAATCGAACCGCAACAAAAAGAAACATATTTTCCAATGCAGAATCTGCGGTTATACCTCGAATGATGATCGTATTGGTGCCATGAACTTGCACCGTAAGGGAATGGAGTACCTTGTGCAGGAACTCGGTCAGCATGACTGATCGAGTGCGGGTAGTTGTCGACCTGCCCATGGTGTATCGTCAGTTTAAGGCAGGAGTCTATAAGACGTTTGTACTGCTGGACAGATACAAGCTTACCATTTTAATGGTGAGCAGTTGACAGGAGAAGAATGGTATATTAGAGTGGATCTTCAAAAACGGGAGGGGTGGGATATTGTCCACTTTAAATACGGCTGTGCAAGCTGCAAAAGAGGCCGGAAAACTGATTCGGCAAAAAGCTGCTGTTGCGAAACAGGTTCAGTATAAATCCTCCGCCCAAGATTTGGTGACAGAAGTGGATCAAGCTTCAGAGGCAATGATACGGAAACAGCTTCTGAGCCAATACCCTGAGCATGTGATTCTGGGAGAAGAAGGGGTGGAGCCCGGAGCGAAGGCTTCCAAAGAAGCCCTGGAGGAACACCGCGGCTGTGAACATTTGTGGATTGTTGATCCAATCGATGGGACAACCAATTTTGTTCATGGGTTTCCGATGTTTTGTGTTTCGATTGCCTATGCTTACAATCAGGAAGTGGTTGCTGGGGTGATCTACGATCCTCTGAGGGATGAGCTTTTTACTGCTGAAAAGGGAAAGGGAGCGTTTCTCAATGGAAAAGAAATCAGGATTTCCAATGAGAAAACGCTTGAAGAAAGTTTGCTTGCCACAGGTTTTCCAGCGGGTGACAAGGAGGCGCGACAACGAAACCTGGAAGGGATATTGAAATTGTCTCCTCTCTGTCGAAACATTCGCGCTGGTGGGTCGGCTGCTCTCCATTTGGCGTATGTAGCAGCAGGCAGATTAACAGGTTTTTGGGAGTTGGACCTCAATGCTTGGGATTTGGCTGCTGGAAGCCTGTTGGTGCTGGAAGCCGGGGGAGATGTGACAGATACGGCTGGACATGGGTATGACCTGGTGGTTCGCCATATCTCAGCCAGCAATGGTCATATTCATCCTTTTTTGCTGAATGCGCTGAAGGAAGCGCAAGCAACGGGTTTTGAAAACATGGTGAAATGATGCCGAAGAATATGTTGATGGTTGGCAGAGCGGGATACTTCACCATACATAGAACAGGGGGAATTGCTTTTGTCCATTCATTGGCAGCAGAAAATGGAGGCATATCGGGAAGAATTGTTGGAGCGGCTTAAGGAACTATGTTCGATTGAGAGCGTCTTGGACGAATCCACTGCCAAGACGGGAGCTCCTTTTGGTCAGGGGATTGCAGAAGCGTTGGATTATATGCTGAAACTTGGAGAAAAAGAGGGATTTTTGACCAAAAATATTGAAGGCTATGCGGGTCATATCGAATATGGAGAAGGAGAAGAGATTGTTGGTATTTTAACGCACCTTGATGTGGTTCCAACCGGTGAAGGATGGACATCCAACCCTTTTGAACCGGAAATTCGGGATGGCAAATTTTATGCCCGGGGTGTTCAGGACGACAAAGGTCCGGCGATCGCTGCCTTTTTTGCCTTGAAGCTGGTAAAGGAGTTGGGTCTATCCCTGAATCGGCGTGTCCGGTTGATTTTTGGAACGGATGAAGAAAGTCAATGGCGCGATGTGAAATATTATTTTGAACGGGAGCCGATGCCCGATCTGGCATTCACTCCTGATGCCGATTTTCCGATTATCAATGCGGAGAAAGGGTTGCTTGATCTCACGTTGTCCGGTTCTGCTGAAACGGCTTCTGCAATGAACGAAGGCGAGTGGAAGCTGGCTCGTTTTGAAGCGGGTCAACGACCCAATATGGTCCCGGATTTTGCTGCTGTCCGTCTGGAGGGCGACGGTGATGTATTTGAACTGAAGGAACAGATTCAGGATTTTCTCTTGACTCACCGAATCCGTGGATACGCCGAAGAGGCAGATGACCATCTGATGTTGGTGATGGAAGGCGTGGCCCATCATGGGTCGGAACCGGATCAAGGTGTCAATGCGGCCTATTGCATGGCACGTTTGCTTAGGGGAATTCAATTGGACAAAAATGGTAATCGCTATATTTCGCTTATCCATGACCTGTTGGATGACAGTTATTTTGGAGAAAAACTGGGGATTGCCCAGGAAGATGAACAAGTGGGACGACTGACGGTAAATGGAGGAGTCTTCCGTTATGAATCCGGAAAAGGACAGCATGTAGAACTGAATATTCGATATCCGATCTCCGGAGATATGGAGTCCATACGGAATCAAGTGGCGGAGAAAGTTCATCCCTACGGTTTGGAGATTACACATGTAGACCACAAACCGGGTAACTATGTTCGTCCGGATCATCCTCTTGTCAAGACATTGCAAAACGTTTACGAAGAACAGACAGGAGAAAAGGGGGAGCCTTTTTCCATCGGTGGAGCCACGTATGCTCGCGCTCTGCGTCCTGGTGTGGTCTTTGGACCCTTGTTTCCCGGACATCCGGAGAAAGCCCATCAAAAAGATGAGTTTATGGTGGTGGATGATTTGGTGAAAGCAGCCGCTTTGTATGCACAGGCGATTTATGAATTGGCAAAGTGAGGTGGGAAACATGGACAGGCGTAATGGGGGACGGCTGCAATCTCTTCAGGTGGGGAAACCCCGTACCATGGAATTGCCAAACGGGAAGCCTTGGCATAGCGGAATCTTTAAACAGCCGGTTGAAGGACCTGTCCGGCTGGGAAAAACCAATCTGGAAGGTGACGGACAGGCGGACCTTAAAAACCATGGGGGATCCGATAAAGCTATTCTTGCCTATGCTGTGCGACACTATGACACTTGGCAGAAGGAACTGGGGATTTCTGAGCTGAACTATGGGATGTTTGGAGAAAATTTTACGGTGGACGGTTTGGATGAAGAAACGGTCTGCATTGGCGATGTCTATCAGGTGGGTACAGCACGACTTCAGGTCTCTCAATCGAGAATCCCGTGCTGGAAACTGGATCAGCGCTGGGAAGTGAAAGGGATCGCAAAGCGTATCACCGAAAACGGGAAAAGTGGCTGGTATCTTCGTGTCCTTGAAGAAGGCGTTGTGGAAGCGGGTCAGTTTTTGACGTTGATTGACCGCCCCGTGCCCCAATGGAATATTCAGGCGGTCAATGATATTCTTCACCGTCGAAATCAGGATGCAGAAGCCATTCAGGAGTTATGTGGTCTGTCGTTATTGGCGGACAGTATGCGAAAGATCATGAAATCCCGGTTGAAGTCGATGCGGGATTGACGGTGCTTTCCAAATATAATCGGTTGATTAGATTCATCGTTTGTCCCAAAATCCGAAGTAGCCGGAACGAAGGGAGAGCGCAAAGGTAGCCTGGCAGAGTATTAAAAGGGGTTGAAGGAATCTGAAGCATACAGAAGGGGATCAAACTGCAAATTCGGTTGAGATATTGGACGTAATGGACGCCAATCGGAATATCATTGGAACGGCTGATCGGGAGTGCGTTCATCGGGAGGGACTTTGGCATCAAACGTTTCACTGTTGGCTGTTTAGGGAAGAAAAGGGGAAAATCCGGCTTCTGCTTCAATTGCGCCATCCGGATAAAAAAGCGCATCCCAACCATTTAGATGTGACTGCCGCTGGTCACCTGCTGCACGGTGAACAAATCTCAGATGGGGTCCGGGAGTTGGAAGAGGAGTTGGGTATTAAGGCACATTATAGAGCTTGCATTCCGTTGGGGATCTGGAGAGAGGAGATCATTGGAGATGGGTGGATTGACCGGGAATTTATCCATGTTCATCTGTATGAATGTCATGATCGAATCCAAACCTTTCAACTTCAACCGGAAGAGGTTTCTGGATTGTTTGAGGTGGAATTGCCATTGATGGAGCAATTGATCCAAAAAGAAAAGGTTGAGGCGGAACTTACCGGAACCATCCAGTTGGAAGATGGAAGGCATCGAGAAGAAAAACGAAGGGTGACACTTCAGGATTTTGTTCCTTATTCTCCAGGTTATTACCAAATGGTGTTAAAGGCATTAAAAGAGATAACGGGCGATGAAAGATAAAAAGCCGAGACTGCTGACAAAGGCAATAAGAGGGGGATTTCCGGCGGAGCATCCTTTTCCGGCAATCCAGCAAAAAGAAGCGGATTCATTCCACTTCTTTTTGCTGGAGAAAAGAGATGCGGAAACGGATATCACCCCTTCACACTTTTTCATGAACCTCAAGCCGGATCTCCCGGCTAAAGTTTTTAATTGGAAGTACCTGCATTTCGACGGTTTCGAAGGCGAATCAGTCGGTAGGTGTGGCTGACGACCACCTTGAGAACGGCATAGGTGGGGACGGCCAATAACAGTCCGAGGAATCCTCCAAGGCTTCCAGCCACCAGCAGGAGCAGGATGATGGTGAGAGGGTGAATATTGAGTGTCCGTCCCATCACCTGGGGAGAAATAAAGTTTCCTTCCAGTTGTTGAACCAGTACCGTTACAATCAGTACTTTTATAACCATAAATGTAGAGTCAACGTCAATGAACGCAACGATCAGGGCAGGGACGGTTCCGATCATGGGACCGATAAACGGGATCACATTGGTAAACATAGTGATCAATGCCAACAGCAGGGAGTAATCCAGGTCGATGATCAGGTAGCCGATATATACCAGAATCCCCACACAGATACTGACCAGCACTTGTCCCTGTATATAGGAGCTGATCGCTTTGTCCATATCCGTCATGATTCGCCGTCCCTCCGTTCGTTGCGTGGATGGCAACAAGCGGAGTATCTGTTTGGGGGCTTGTTCCCCTTCTTTCAGCATATAAAACAGGATAAACGGCACAGTGACAAAGACAACAACGATGTTGGCCAAAATTCCAAAGAAGTTGGCAATATTCGTCACAATGGTGGTGATACTGCTGCTCAGAAAATCCGTAAAGTCCTGAGTCAATTTCTCCAAGTTCTTCTCTTCAAAGTATTCTCCCACCCATGGATTTTCCTGAAGTTCCACCAGCCGAGCTTTCAGGCTGTCAATCAGATCCGGAAATTCGGATACAAGTCGGGTAACTTGCTTGGAAAGAAGCGGACCGACCAGAAAGATAAACAGCACGATAACCCCGATAAAAAGCAGGTAGATCAAAAGGATGGAGTAGACTCGTTGAACCCCTTTCGTTTCAAGAAAATAGACGATGGGACGAAACAGGTAATAGAGAACTCCAGCGCAGAGAAAAGGGAAAAATAATGTTTGAACCAGAGCTACCAGCGGATGAAAGAGGAACTTGATCTTCATTCCCACAAAGATGATCAAAAATAACAACAGAATTCCATAGCCGATTCGAAAAAATTTCGTTTGAGGCATTGGAAACACCTCCCTTTTAAAAATGAGTCATATCAACAAGATGTCCAATCGAACGTCTTTTGTAACCATTTTACAAAAAAACCGCAAACCGGCTGGGTTTACGGATCGTCGGGCACCGGAAGGTCAACCAAACAGGGTGACGATATGCCATCTCGGTGTCCGGTGATACCGGATATACATACTACTCGCTTTTTTCTATCTCATCAACAGGGTTTCCCTACAGGATGATTGTACCAAAAACAGACGGAATATACGAGTCAGATAGAGAAGAAGAGGATACAAAGTTAGAACTTTTTTCGACAACCTCCAAAAGCTCTACAGGTTGATCACCCACTCTTCTCTTCTGTTCAAGGTTTCTCAAAGCACAGGAAGCCTGGATCGGAGCTCTTCAATGGATGTTTTTAATCGCTTTACCAATTGATCGATTTCCTCTTCTGTTGTGTCTGGACCCCAGGTGATTCGCAGACTTTGATAGGATTCTTCATCGGATAGCCCCATTGAAGTGAGTACATGGGAAGGGTGTTGTTTTCCGGAACTGCAAGCGGAACTGGTGGAGACTGCAACATTTCTCCGGTTGAGCTCCAGCATCACCGCCTGACCTTCCAGCCGGTCAAAGCGTATATTTAAATGATTAGGCAGGCGATCATGAGGATGTCCATTTAATTGAACATCTCCAATCTCCTGATTGATCCTTTCCCACAACAAGTTTTGGATTCGAGACATCACACTGGACCGATTGAGCACGTCTGTGGCAGCCAAGTGACAGGCTACTCCCATTCCAACGATTGCGGGTACATTGAGGGTTCCGGGGCGTAAGCCGCGTTCTTGTCCTCCGCCAAAAAGATTGGGTTGAAGACGAATGCCGTTTCGGAGATACAATACCCCTATCCCTTTTGGGCCCCCTATTTTGTGACCTCCGATGCTGAGGAGATCAACACCTAGCTTTTGTACATCAACAGGGAATTTTCCGAAGTACTGTACCGCATCTGTATGAAACAGGATACCCTTGTCTTTTGTCAGAGCTGCGATTTCCTGGATGGGCATCAATGTCCCCACTTCATTATTGGCTGCCATCACACTTACCAGAATCGTTTCTTCGCTTAGGGCCTGTTCCAGCTCTTTTATTCGGATTTGTCCGGTTTTGTCCACAGGAAGATAGGTCACCCGAAATCCTTCTCGTTCCAGCTGTCGACAAGCTTCCAGGACAGAGGGGTGCTCCACTTGGGAGGTGATTACATGATTTCCGCGCTTTCGCCGCTTCCGGGCAGCCCCTAAGACAGCCATATTATTGGCTTCTGTTCCGCTTCCGGTAAAAATAATTTCCCTTGGTGAGGCATGGAAAGCTTCAGCAATTTCAGTCCGAGCTTGTTCCACCAAAAGTTTGGCATGTTGTCCGGGATCGTGAAGACTTGCCGGATTGGCTGGATCTGCTTCCAACGTGCGAATGATCGCCTCTCGGACTTCCGGGCGAAGAAAAGTGGTGGCTGCATGGTCAAAGTAGAGTCGTTTCATTCGTGTCTTTCCTCCTTTTTCTCCTTTTTTATCGGTAAAATAAGGAAAATCAGATTTGATTATAAGCGTTCGACGAACCAAACAATGCGTCTGGATCAAATGTGTACTTGCATTTTATTATAGCGGATGAATGGTGGGTGCAGGGAGGAGTTGTGAAAAAATGCTCATGGAATCCAATTTACTGTTGACAAAAGAGATATTACTGAGAAAATATAAGTGATTTCGTTGTGACAAATATGTGAAAGGAATCACAAAAATGAAACAGCTGGCAACGGATTTTGTCGTGGTGGGAAGTGGACTTGCGGGTCTTCAGACGGCTTGGCAGTTAGCTCAATATGGAGAGGTTCTTCTTTTTACCGGGGCTGAGGAGGAGGCCGGCAACTCTTTTCGTGCCCAAGGTGGAATTGCTGCCGCAGTGGGAAAAGAGGATTCCCCTGACCTTCATCGGGAGGATACGCTTCGAACGGGCGCGGGGATGTGCAATGAGCATGCTGTGGATGTACTGGTGAAGGAGGGGCCTCATGTTGTTGAAGGTCTTTATAAACTGGGCATTCCCTTTGACCGGACGGAAACAGGCTGGGCTTTGGGGAGAGAAGGTTCTCACAGCGTTTCCCGGATTCTTCATGCATCAGGAGATGCCACTGGAGCAGTTATGGTACAAACGCTTTTGGAACACATCCGAAAACACTCCCGGATTCAGATTTTGGCGCATACACGGGTGACTGACCTTGTAGCCGAGGAAGGCGAGTGTTATGGAGTTTTGGCAACGAACGGCCAAGAAGACATGGTTTGCAGTGCACGGGCGGTTGTATTAGCCACCGGAGGATGTGGTCAAGTGTTTCGCTATACCACGAATGACCCGATGATCACCGGAGATGGGTTGGCCATGGCCTACCGGGCGGGCGCTGTTCTCAGAGATATGGAATTTATCCAGTTTCATCCCACCGCACTGGCAGTGGAACAGAATCCGATGTTTCTTATTTCTGAAGCGGTGAGGGGAGAGGGTGGAATCCTTATCAATGATGATGGGGAAGCGTTTATGGAACGGTATCATGATTGGAAAGACCTGGCTCCTCGTGATGTGGTTGCCAGAGCCATCTATCAGGAGATGCAGGAAGGTCGTAAGGTGTTTCTTGATGGTCGCCGTTTACAGTGTACGTTTTCCGAACGGTTTCCCACCATTTATGCCCACTGTCTTGCAAACGGAATCGACCCTGAGCGGGACCCCATCCCTGTTACACCAGTGGCTCACTTTTTGATGGGTGGAATCCAGACGGATACATTTGGACGATCTACTGTACACCGATTATTCGCTGTAGGAGAAGTGGCCTGTACAGGGGTTCATGGGGCGAACCGACTTGCCAGCAATTCGCTTCTGGAAGGAGTGGTCTTTGCCCGGCGGGTTGCAGAGGCGGCACAGTCTCTATCACCTCAAAAGCATTCATCCCTTCCCACTGTCGATTTAAATAGATGTAAACGTGAGCAGAATCAGAGCTTGGAAGTTTGCACCATCCGTCAACTGATGTGGGAATATGCGGGAATCATTCGAGATCGAGACGGCTTAATGTATGCATTAGACGCATTGAAAGCGATTGGGAAAGATTTGTCAAAAAGAGATTGCATCGGTCAAAACATGATTACTGTTTCACAAATTATTTTGGAATCTGCTTTATATCGAAGAGAGAGCCGGGGAGGACATTACCGGAGAGATTATCCGATTGAACGTAAAATATGGGGAAACAGACGGACTTGGGTCCGGAGGGGGGAGCCTGTTGAATCCGTTGCATTTGAAAAAATTAGTATGTGATGCATTGAACGAGGATTTGGGTCCAGGAGATTGGACCACCGACCTATTGGTATCAGAAAATAAGCGGTCTGCCGCTGTTTTTCGAGCGAAAGAAGAGGGAATCATAGCGGGATTATCTGTGGTGGAGGAAGTATTTCACCAGTTGGACTCCGACGTTCATTTGATTCGTGAAGTGGAAGAGGGAGACACTGTTTCCCCTGGTACAATCTTGGCACAGGTGGAAGGAAAAACGCGGAGTTTGCTTACTGGAGAACGAGTGGCTCTTAATTTTTTACAACATCTTTCAGGGATTGCGACCACTACTCGTCAGGTTGTAGATCTTCTGGACGGTTTGGATTGCCATGTGCTAGATACGCGGAAAACGACACCAGGTCTTCGGATGCTGGAAAAGTACGCTGTTCGAGTGGGAGGAGGAACCAATCACCGCTATGGACTCAGTCACGGTGTCATGATCAAGGATAACCATATTGCCGTTGCTGGAAGCCTTTTTGAAGCGGTGAAACAGATCCGGGAACATACAGGTCACATGGTGCAGGTTGAAGTGGAAGCTGATACATTGGAACAGGTAGAGGAAGCGCTTTCTTTAGATGTGGATGCCATTTTGCTCGATAATATGGGCCTGCAAACCCTTCGACGGGCAGTTGCTATGATCAGCGGACGTATTTGGACAGAAGCATCTGGAGGAATCACTCCCAAAACGGCACGAGCTGTGGCAGAGACGGGAGTGAATGCCATTTCTCTGGGGTGGTTGACCCATTCTGTCTCAGCGATGGATATCAGTATGGATATATACAGTAAGGAGGAGTCCAAGTGAGTCTCGAACAATTGCTGGTGAAAAATACATCCCTGCCGGAAACCTATCGAAATCTTTCCGATCAAGTATATGATGAGCGAATTCAACAGGCAAAGGATCGACTGAGTCAGGAATTGGTGATTATGGGTCATCATTATCAACGGAATGAGGTGATCCGCTTTGCTGATTTTACCGGAGATTCATTAGAATTGGCCCGAATCGCTGAAAGACAGAAAGAAGCGCGTTATACAGTGTTCTGTGGTGTGCATTTTATGGCGGAGACAGCGGATATCCTGACTGATGACGATCATATTGTGATTCTTCCCGATATGAAAGCCGGGTGCTCCATGGCGGATATGGCGGATATTGATGAGTTGGAAGAAGCTTGGGAAGTGATGCAAGAGGAATGGGGGGACACCATCATCCCCGTCACTTATGTCAATTCTACGGCAGCCATTAAAGCCTTTGTGGGACGACACGGTGGGACCACTTGTACTTCTTCCAATGCATCCGGCGTACTCAAGTGGGCTTTTTCCCGGAAAAAGCGAATCCTATTCCTGCCGGATCAGCATTTAGGTCGAAATACGGCTTTCTCCATGGGCATTCCCTTGGAACAAATGGGGATCTGGAATCCGATTCAAGGTGATTGGGAAGAGATCAAGGGATCGATGGAAGATATTCGCGTTTTGCTGTGGAAAGGTCACTGTTCGGTTCATACGAAATTTACAGTGGATCAAATCAAACGCGTTCGGGAGCAGGACCCGGAAACAAAGGTGATTGTTCACCCTGAATGTACCTTTGACGTGGTACAGAATGCCGATGAAAACGGATCGACCAGTTATATCATTCAACAAATCAAAAATGCACCCGCCGGGAGCAAGTGGGCGATTGGAACAGAGGTGAACTTGGTTCAACGCCTCGCTGAGAATCATCCTGAACAACAGATTCAATTGCTTAGCCGGACAATGTGTCCTTGCCTTACAATGAATCGGATTGATCGTCCCCATCTTCTGTGGGCATTGGAAAGCTTGGTGGAAGGTCAGCCGGTGAATCAGGTTTCTGTGGACCCGGAGACTACTTATTGGTCTCGAAAAGCATTGGAACGAATGCTATCGATTGTATAAAAGCCAAAAATATCAATGCTTTAAAACCCAACCCATTCTCTGAAGGGTTGGGTTTTCCTCTTGACTTCCTGTAAACTATATCTAACGAACAAAAGAATGTAGAGTGGAATTGGTTGTTTCTTTGTTACAGGTTAAAGTTTTAACTACATACGACTTAAGAGTGTTTTTATTCAGGATAAGGATTAGATGAAATGGACTATTTTCGATTTGGATAAAAAAAAAGAAAATAAATACAAGGACTTTTGACCCTTTGAATCAAAATTTTGAAGGATAATGACAATGGGTCGTACATCTCAATCGTATGGATAAAGGAGTTAAAAAGAATGGCTCTGTTTCCACGTTATGCCCTGGGAATGGAATGGACGGACTCTTTATTGAAATTGGTAGAAATGAAACGGGGATTTCGTCGGGTTCGCCTGATGCAATATATGGTTCATCCCCTTTTCAAGGAAGAGATGGCTCAACAGTCAGAAGTGGATCGAGAGGAATGGATTCAATCCGTCCGAGAAGCGCTGGCTGACAGGCGTTTCAAAACACGAAACGTCCATTTGGCTTTGGGAAATCGCCATGTTGTCACTGCAATATGGAAAATTCCAGAAATTGATTCAAACCGGATGCGACGATGGATCGAAAAGAAGGTGATTCCAATGTGGAAACTCCCTTTTGATGATCCATATTTTGATTACCAGCCGATCGGCCATGTCTGGCAAGAAGGGGATCAACAGGAAGTGATGGTGGCCGCAGTGTCCCGTTCCCTGGTGGAAGAACGGGTGGACCGAATCCGATGTTGTGGTCTTGAACCTGTTTCCATTGACCTTTCTGCATTGAGCCTTCAACGTTGGCTGGACTATTCCGACGACAGTCTATTAGATCATATGGCTACATTGCAGTTTTTCAGAAATGGGGTGGACGTAAATCTGTTTCATCGTGGTGTATTTCAGGGGGGGAGGTTTGTTCCGTTTGAAATGGTGCGCTTTATGAAAAATGATAACCTGACAGACATGAATTCCATGTCCCCCATGCTGGCAGATCCGGAGCAAATTCAGGATTATGGGGAGACGCTTTTGGAAGTCCTGGGAAAGGAGGGGCCGGAATGGATGAACCTAGAGCTGTGGAAAAAAAGCCGAGTATGGGTTCTGACGGGGGAGGGAATCGATCTGAAACAGCTCATGATGTGGTTGCAGTCCAAGGAGACACCTCCGGTTCGGATGGCGACGGAGGCGAAGAATCTCATGAGCGAGAAACTGAGTCTAAAGACGTCTCGATGGCTGGGAACCACCCTGTCCGTTCCCTTGGGGGCGGCCCTGACCGGCGTACAAAGCCGTTGAACCTGTTGCCGCCACTTCCACCGGGAAGACGGTATTTTCGGTCTGGCTTGCTCATTATTTTTCTCTGGTTGATTCAGATGGTTGCTTTGGGTGGATGGCTTTACATGGAAAAGTCCGCAGAAGTGGATCGTCTGTTGGAAGCGCATCAGCCCCTGGAGAAATCGGATCTGGAAGCGAGAGAAAAGGTGGCTGCTTATGAGGATTTTATGAAACAGCACGGTTCCAAAATCCAATACAGAAAATCCGTAGAGAAATTAGAGGAAAGAAGGGTACTTTGGTCAGAAGGTTTGCGTTTAGTAAATGAAAAGCTCCCCGCCGGGACGGAGCTGTTTCGATCCGAAGCCAATGGACGGAGGATGGATGGATGGGCTGTTTTTTCCTCAGGGTCAGAAGCGGCTCACTTCTTGGAATCTCTGAAAAAAGATGTACGTGTCAAAGGGGTTTTTTTGGATTGTTTCGGTACAAACTGTGCCGAAGATGCCCCCTTGGACAAAAAGGAAGATGGAAAGAAAATTCTCCACTTCCATTTTACATGGAAGCTTCGTTCGGATCAGGATGGACAATCTCCCTCTTCGACATCTGATGGTGGTGGAACCATTCAGGATCAAAAGCCGGGGGTGGACAATGATTTGGAATAGGAAGCCGAAACCGTATCGTCCGATCGGTCGATGGAAGAATGGTAAAACGCTTTTTTTTATCTGGGCGGGAGGAACGATTCTCATTCTCTTGGCCACACTGACCGCACTTTATCCCTTTCTGTCCACTGCTCGCCAGGTACAGGCAGAAGAAGCTGAAATCAAAGCCTTTAAGGAGAAACACCATAAAATTTTGCATCCCGAATGGCAACCACCTGTGAAACCGACTGAAGGGGAACTGTCCGCCCTCCAGGAAAAGGTTCCACTTGAGGCGGAGCCTGCTAGATTGATCATCCAATTGCAAAAAGCAGTAAAAGATTCTGGAGCGAAGTGGGTGGAATTTCGAACAGCAGAAGATATCTCCAATCTTCAAAAACGGGAGGAAGAAGACGGGGAAAATTTACAAAAGAAAAGGGAACAGATGATCCCTTTACTTCCTCGAGATTCTCATCTGCATCCTTATTGGGCCGATCTTTATGTTGAGGGAACGGAATCAGAGCTTCTTTCCCTATTCGGTACCCTTCATCAGATGCAACGAATCATTTCTGTTCAGGGCTGGGAGTATATAGCTAATGATAAGAAGCCTGGCAAAATTCGCATTCGATTGGTTTGGTATGTCTATCAGGATTCCAAACTGAAAGGTTTGCCAACATTGCCGGATCTGCAGATACCAAAAACAGATGAATCAGAAGAACGTGATGAGACTTCATCAGAAAAAAAGGAAACAACAGATGATGAAACCTTCAGTCAGGAATCGGACGGTACGGGTCAACCGGATATCAAAACTGAATGACAGAAAAGACCCACTCTTTATCAAGAGATGGGTCTTTTAAGATTACAGTGCTGTTTGCTCCACTGCCGCCTGCAATAGGCATCGTCCTTTCCCGTAAGGGATACAATGAGGGGTTCCAAACAACGGATCTTTGGTGACTTGACATTCCATATTGAAAACATCTTTCACCAATTCGCAATTGACCACATCTTCCGGTCGCCCCTGCGCATAAACCGTTTGATCTTTCAATGCCACAATGTGATGTGCATAACGGCAAGTTAAATTTAAATCATGTAACACCATGACAATGGTCCGTTTTTCTGTTTCGTTTAACTCAAACAATAAATCCAAAATCTCAATTTGATAAGACATATCCAAGTAAGTGGTTGGCTCATCCAGAAGGATGATATCTGTTTCCTGTGCCAGGGTCATGGCAATCCAGGCTCGCTGTCGTTGTCCTCCAGACAATGAATCGACGGTTTTCTCTTGAAACGGAGTCATCCGCGTTACTTCCAGTGCGCGTTGAACCGCTTCCTCATCTTTTTTGGACCATTGCTTCAACCAGCTCTGGTGGGGGTATCGACCCTGTTTCACCAATTGCAGAACCGTTAATCCTTCCGGTGCTTCTGGAGACTGAGGAAGAATGGCCAGCTTTTTGGCAACCTCTTTGGTAGGAAGCTTGGCGATGGATTTGCCTTCTAAAATAACGGAGCCGTTATGGGGTTTCAAAAGGCGGGCCAGTGATTTTAACAAGGTCGATTTTCCGCAACCATTGCTTCCGACGAAAACCGTGACCTTTCCTTTAGGAATGGTCAAGTCCAACTCATTGATAACGATTTGCTCTCCGTAGGAGAGGGTTAATGATTTTGTATGCAAGGCATGCATAGATCATTCCACCTTCTATGTTTATGAGTTTCGGCTCTTATATAGCAGATAAATAAAGTAGGGAGCTCCAATGGATGCTGTAAACACCCCGGCAGGAACCTCAAGCGGCAAAAACAGTGTCCTGCCTGTCAAATCTGCCAGCATTACGAGTAAACCGCCGAGTAATGCTGATATGGGCAGGACGGCTCCAAAAGCGGAGCCAACCAGGCGCCGGGCCATGTGCGGGGCCATCAGACCTACAAAACCGATAACCCCTGAGAAGGAAACAGCACTTGCAATGAAAGCGGCGCTTAGCAGCAACAGAGCGAAACGGTTGATCTCCACACGACTTCCCATACCGGTTGCAATCTGATCTCCAAACTCCTGAAGATTGATGTTTCGAACCATGATCATGGTGATCATAAGAAGAATCATGACTGTTGGAACGAGGATATGCACTTGTTTCCAATCGGCGTCGTAAATACTTCCAGTGATCCAGACATTGGCTTGTGCGGCCTGATAGATCGGAGCTTTAATCATAAAAAGTGTCGTAAGTGATTGGGTTAACATGGATATTCCGATTCCAATCAATACGAGTCGAAAGGAAGAAGCTCCTTTTTGCCATGCCAGAAAATAAATCGCAAAGGTGGTGACCATCGCACCGATAAAAGCAGCGACTGGTAACCATTTCAAGCTAACCGTCAAGGAATGGTTGCTGTCTGAAAAAAGGGTCAAAAACAGAATAACTGCTACCGAAGCACCTCCGGTAATGCCAATCACATCCGGTGACGCCAAGGGGTTTCGAACCAAATTTTGCAGAATGGCACCTGCGACAGCGAGAGCGGCACCCACGAGCAGAGCTATAATAATCCGTGGCAATCGGAACGATTGAATCAGCAATTCATGCATGGGGTCACCAAAGCCCAAAATCGTCTGCAAGCTGTCAACAGGTCCGATAAACACTTCTCCTACACCTGTACTGATAATAAAAACGAAAAATGTCAGCAGTAGTAGAATCAGTGTGACAACGGCTGATTTTTTATCGATTAAAAAGGAGAGGGTATCCTTGCCCAATCGAAAGGAAATATATTTCTTCATGTCTTATGGAACCCCCTCCGCGCAATGGTGATAAAGAAAGGTGTTCCAATAACAGCAGTCATCACACCAACAGGTACCTCTTCGGGCATCACTACATAGCGGGCAGCGATATCTGCCAATACCAGCAGAATCCCTCCAAATACAGCACAGTACGGCAGAATCCATCGATAATCATTTCCAACAATATATCTGGCGATATGGGGAATCACAATTCCGATAAAACCGATGGGACCTGCCACTGCAACGGCTCCTCCTGCCAGAAAAATAACAGCGACCGAGGCAAAGAACTTCACTGTACCTGTGCGCAATCCTAAACTTTTGGCAACCTCTTCTCCCATCGTCAATACATTGATCTTGGGGGCCAATACAGCACACAAGAGGAAGGCAGTAATGATATACGGCAATACAGTGTACAGGGATTCCAACTTTCTCCCTTGAACGGAGCCTGCCAGCCAAAACAGCACTTCTTCCAGAGCTGCTTCATCGGTGACCAATATCCCCTGGGTCATCGATGAGAAAAGAGCGGCGATCGCGGCCCCTGTCAAGGTTAGCTTCATGGGGGAGAGTCCTTCCCGGCCAAATGAACCGATAAAATAAACAATAAAAGCAGATAGGCTTGCACCGAGTAAGGCGACCCATGTAAACCCCTGAATGCTGTTTATAGAGAAAAAGGAAATGGAAAGGACAATGAAAAAACCGGCTCCGGCATTGATTCCGAACAGACCTGGAGAGGCCAAAGGATTTTGGGTCAACGCTTGCATAATCGCCCCCGATACAGCCAACCCTGCCCCGACAATTGCTGCAATAATGGATCTGGACAGTCGGACATTCTGAATCACGATATGTTCATTGGAGCCATCAAAGTTGGTAAACGCATTCCATGCTGTTGCCCAGCTGGTATCCGTATAACCGTATACAATGCTAAGACACATGCTTACAAGAAGCGTAAGCAAGGATAAAAAAAAGATAAGTAGTTTGGAATGGTTTGACAGAATCAACGTTTCGTCTCTCCCAACCTGTAGACATCTCGCTGTATGGCTCTCTTTTGATTGTATCAAACACCGGTGATGTTGAAAATCATTTTCATTCAATTTACATAAAGTCATAAAGTGGTTGATTTAACCAGCTATTTTTTATATTGACAGTAAGAATGTCTTTATTCTAGGATAATAATTGATAATCATTTTCAATTGTGCGAGGGGTGCGCTTATGCTTTCAACTTCCAAAAAGGCGTTTTTGCTCTTAACCGCTGTTATATTGCTTATTACAACAGCTTGTGGCAATAGTCAGAATGCGGAGGAGACAGGGAAAAAAGGAGAAGCTTATACGGTGGAACATGCCATGGGCAAAACCGAAATTCCTCAATCTCCCAAACGAGTTGTTGTGTTAACGAATGAAGGAATTGAAGCGCTTTTATCGATGGGTGTGAAACCGGTCGGAGCTGTCAAAGCATTTACGGGAGATCCCTGGTATCATCATTTGGAAGATCAACTGAAAGGTGTCGAGGTTGTCGGAACGGAACTGGAAGTAAATGTGGAGAAGATCGCTGCACTTAAACCCGATTTGATTATTGGAAATAAACTCCGTCAGGAAGCCGTCTACGATAAACTGAATAAGATTGCCCCCACCGTGTTTTCGGAGACGTTGCGCGGGGATTGGCAGAAAAACTTCAAGTTATATGCCAAAGCGATCAATCGTGAGGAAAAGGGCAAGGAAGTTTTGAAGCACTATGAAGAACATGTTCAGGAAGTAAAACAATCATTGGGGGACAAAGCAAATCAGGAAGTATCTGTCGTTCGCTTTTTGCCTGGGGTAACCCGGATTTATTACACTGATTCCTTTACGGGTGTCATCTTTGATCAAATCGGATTTAAGCGTCCCAAACATCAGGAAAAACTCTTTAAAGAGGATAACAAGCTTGGAAAGCTAGCAGTGGAAGTGGACAAAGAAGTGATCCCTGAGATGGATGCAGATACAATCTTCTATTTCACATATGCTCCTGATGGTGATAAAAAGGCGATCAATCTGGAAAAAGAATGGACGCAAGATCCTTTATGGAAAAATTTGGATGCCGCAAAGAAAGGAAACGTTCATAAGGTAGATGATGTCATCTGGAATACGGCTGGGGGCGTCATTGCCGCCAATAAAATGCTGGATGAATTAGAAGAGATTATGACTGCCAAATAGTGAAGTGAACCCTGACCTCGGTCAGGGTTTTTGAGACTGCTGACAAGAAGAATAGTAGAAAAAGAGGGAGATTTTCGGTGGAGTATCCTTTTCCGACGACCCAGCGAAACCACCGGAGGTCCCAACCGTTTAGCGGATATTTTGTCCGCTGGTTGGGGCCGGTTGCTGGAGGAAAGAGATGCGGAAACGAAAACCTCCCTTTCTCCACTTTATCATAAACCTCGAAAAACCCTGGCTTCGGTCAGGGTTTTTATATTTAGATCATCACGTTCAGGAAGAGCTATGCAGGAAATCCGTTATATTTCCAGAAATGTTTTTACATAGATGAAAAAGATACAATTGATGAAGGAGGAACGTATGCAAGCGTTTCGTTTTATTCATACGGCGGACCTGCATTTGGATCAACCGATGAACAGCTGGAAAGACCCCGGATGTTTGGCGGAAAGGAGACGGGATTACCGTTTAACCTTTCAACGTATGGTGGATCTGGTTTTGGACCGAAAAGCAACCTTTTTCCTGATCGTCGGCGACTTTTTGGAACATGGATATGTGGATCGATCAACGATTGACTTTGTAATGGAAGAACTGAAAAGAATTCCGGATACATATGTTTTTGTGGCTCCTGGAAACCATGATCCCTATCGGACGGATTCCTGCTATCGAACCTTACAGTGGCCGGAGCATGTCCATTTTTTCTCGGAGATCTGGGAAAATCATTACTTTCCTGAATACGATCTCCGTTTGTATGGAAAGGGATTTGCAGATTTTGTGGAAAAGGAGAAAAGTTTGCCCACAGTATATAACAGTGGAGAACGCCGAATGATGGTAGCTCATGGCACGCTCATGGACAGCGAGAAAGAGACTGATTATTTTCCCATGGTTCGATCGGAATTGGCTGGACTGGAAATGGATTATGTGGCGCTTGGACATATACATCAGCCTTCTTTTCATCGTTTGGATAATGTTCGAAAAACCTGGATTCGCTATCCCGGTTCCCCGGAGGCCTTGAATTGGAAAGAGACAGGGGAGCGAACAGTAACGGTGGGGACGATGGATGAACAGGGTGTTCAATGGGAATCGGTGTCCATACAAAGTCGACGCCATGAAATCCGCACGATTGATGTTACGGGATGTGAAACCGACGGACAGGTGTCGGCGCGGATTATGCGTCAGATCCCAACCGAGGAGAAAAGCGATTGCATCTGTTTTCAATTGAAGGGATTCCGTCCGTCAGAAGTGGAATTTCGTCCGCAACATATCGTGGAGGAATTAAAAGCGGAAGGTTTTTTTTATGTGGAATGCATGGACAAAACGGAACCGGATCTTGACCTTGAGCAACTGAGAAAAGAAGGTGGTGTCCTGTCCGCTTTTATCCATCTGATGGAAAGAAAGATGAACCAAGCGGACTCTTTCAAGGAAAAAACCATGTTGGAAGCGGCTCTTTATCGGGGTGTGTCGCTTTTATTAAAAGAAGGGAATCATCGATGAGACTGTCAAGGGTCTATTTTCGGGGATTTGGGCGTTGGGTGGATCAGGCGTTTTCCCTGAAAAACGGAATCAACCTGATCGAGGCTCCCAACGAAGCAGGGAAGTCCACTCTGATTGATGGATTGTTTGCCTTGTTATATGGTGCAAAAAAAGAGAATAAGAAACAGCAAAAGAAAATGGATTGGTATGAAGACTATCTTCCTTGGCAGGGATCGGCTTATGGGGGTGAAGTGGATTTCTTTATTGGGGAAAAAGAGTACCGTTTAATCCGTTCTCTTACTTGGAAAAAAGATATAGAACAACTGATAGATGTGAAAACGGGTCGGGATTTAACGATGGATTTTCCCTTGGATAAACGGAAAGATCGGCAGTTTATTTACGGTTTGACCGGTTTTTCCCGCAATCTGTTTATCCAAACTACGTACTTTTCTTCCCGATTATTGGCAGATGATCAGGAGCTGGTGGAAAAGCTGCGCGAATTGATGGGGGAAAAGACATGGGTGAATCCGGTGTTGAACAGACTGGAGAAAGAGATCAACCAAATCGGTATCAAGACAGTGGGGAGTAAGGAATATGCCCAGGCTGTGCAGAAACGGGATCAGTTGCAACAGGAGATGGTGCAAAAACAGAGGGTTTATGAGAAACAGCAGCAAGCACGGAAGCAGTTAGCTGATCTGGAATATCAACAGAAAACGTTGGATGCTTCCAAAAAAGAGATAACAAGAGAAAAGCGGAAATGTCTGACCAAGAAGGAAGCAGCGCAAAAGCGCATCTCGATTCTCCGGGAGTTGAGCTATCTAAAAAATGATTGGAAACAGGGGGAAGAGATCCGGAAGAATCTGACTTCCATGCGGGAGAAGAGAGAAAAGTTGGTTCCCCCCGTTCTGCTTTCCGAAGAGGAAGCAGAGGAGGTAAGGGCTTTATTACAGCGCTGTCATCAATTGTCTGAAGAGGCTAAAGAGATAATAATAGGGATTGAGGAGACGAACCAGACGATTCATCAGTTAAAAAGCGAGAAGGAGTCATTCTTGGAACTGGACATCGAAAGTATTGTGTTACTGCGGAATCAATTGGAACGGGTGGAACAGATGGAGTCAGAGCTCCATATTCCGCATCAAAAGGTTGATGTTGATGAGATCAAGAGGATTCAAATGGATGGTCAAATGCTTCGCAGCCTGGAAAGGCAAAAGGAAGAGGCAGAGCGGAAAAGAGAGCGACTGGAACAAGAGAAGTGTTTGATTCAGGAACGGAAAGAGGCATTCATGGAGGCTCTGGACTCATCTGCATCGCGTTTTCTCCGGCTTCCGATCCTTCTGGGTGTATTCCTTACTGGATGCTTCCTATTTCTGTTTTTGTTGAAGCCGTGGTCGCTTGTGGGAGGGCTGCTTTTAGTTGGATGTTTGCTGGTTGCCTTCAGGGTGATCCGGGGGATGAGAGCGCAAAAAACGAAGCAAACACCCAATAATATAGATCATCTCCAGCAACAGCTGGAGGAGATTATTAAGGATATCCAAGCGGTTCAGATCGAAAAGGAAACGATTCGTGAAAAGGAAGAAGCCATTTTTAGACACTGGAATGTGGACTCAGCGGCTTCGTTGGGGGTCATGGCGACAGAAAAAGCGGCTGATTTGAAACAATGGGAACAAATTCAGAGCGAAGTGGCAGAGATTCAAAACCGGGCGCTTCCTTTTATGGATCGATTAAGAGATTTTGATTTATTCCGTTGGAAAGTGGAAATAAAGACGGTGGAACAGGAGGCAAAAGAGGCTCAGGAACAATTATATGTCTTGAGTATACGTTTGGAACATCTTAAAAAGCACAAGGATCAACTGGATGAGGACTGGAAGCGGCTTGAACGTGAAATGAACCGATGGAGGGAAACATTGACTGAAGATGTAGAGGTGTGGGAGGATTGGATTCAACGAAGCAGATCAGTGTACCGGTTGGATGAAAAAATAGAAGAATTGGTTCACCAGTCCAATGAATGGGAACAGAAACGACAAAATGAGGAATGGGACAAACGGCAAAATGATTTGCAGAACGAATTAAACGTGTTGGAGAGCCTGCTAAAAGAAGAGGATCTTGCTTTGGACCCTGAAACGTTGGAAGAGACTTATGCAAATCGCTTGAAAGAGTTGAGTGCCCAGATCCGTTATTTTGAAAGCAAACAGTATGAATTGGAAGGGAGGATCAATCGACTGAAAGGTGAGTTAAACCAATCCGGGGATCATTTTTTGGGAAATGTGAAAACGATGTTGCAAGAAGCCAGGAATCGGGTAGAAGAGTTGGAATGGGAACGGGAGGTGTTACAAGCGACCAAGGAAGGAATCCAAGAGGCAGCGCAACATGTGCAGGATAATATTGCGCCACTCCTTCACCCCTACACCTCTCGTTGCATTCGTGAGGTGACGAAAGGGCGGTATGGAGAGTTAAAAGTGGACCCATCGCAAGGATTTTCCCTGCGCGTTTTTGTGCCAGAGACCGGAGAGTCCAAGCCGGTGGAGCAATTGAGCAAGGGGACCATGGATCAAATGTTTTTTGCCTTGCGGTTGGCGCTGATCCGCTTTTTTTCGGATCATGGTTCGATCCGGTTGCCTCTCATCCTGGACGACAGCCTGATTCATTTTGATGAAAGCAGATTGCAAGAGTCGATCAATCTGCTTGGACAGATGGCTCAAGAACACCAGGTGATCCTCTGTACCTGCCAGGATCGGGAACGAAGAATACTGGAAGCAGAAGGGATTTCTTATACCGATGTTCTGTTTCAATCTGTACCACCAAAAGAACATGCGATAAAGGGATGATGGCGACATTTGATTTCTCGTAGGATTCTAAAACACCCACACAGGGGGTGTTTTTTTTCGGTGGAAGAGAGTGGTTTGCAGATTGCCACTCTTTCATCTGATATCATAATGGTGGATAGACTGAGAGATGATGATGTGGGGGGATTCGGTTGCCTGGAACGGTCTATTTACACTCGGTTTCCCATATGGAAGCCGGAATGTTTGATCAGCCTTGTCAAAGCGAACAGATTCCTTATGTGGTACCCAGTTCACGGCTGGTTCAGATATTGCAACGACGCTTTTATGGACAGGTAGGAAAGAGAAATACAACCCGTTTTTTCACTTTTGATCGGTTTGTTCGATGGCTATTGTCCTTGGACAAGGAAAGGTTGTTAACGCCCGTAACCCAGGAGTTGCTGGTTCAGCAGGCGGTTAGCCGAGTGGAGGAAAAGGAGGGTTTTCATTATTTTTCTGGAGTGATCACCCGTCCAGGATGGTTGAGACAGGTGGCAGGCACCATTGGAGAGATGAAACGCGCCGGAGTTCGTCCCGGTCGTTTGAAGCGTTTGTGGAAACATCATGGGGCAAAGTATGAGGAATTGGCCCGAATCTATGAAGCGTATCAGGAATTGTTGAACAAATACGGCTGGGTGGATCATGAAGAGCCCTATTTTCAGGTCTGTGATTCACTCCTGAAACAGAATGGAAAGGTATTGCTTCCAAAGGAAGTGATCATGGAGCAATTTTTTGATCTTACCTTTATGCAACAGGAAGTGTTGATACAGTTGGTGACGGCCGGGGTGGATGTAAACGTGCACCTGGCCTGGGATGAAAACCGCCCCCGCTTGTTTCAAGAGATTGGTCGGACGATTGAACGCTTGCGTCAAAGAGGATTTTACATTCAATACGTTACACCGCCAAAACACGGCCAAGCGAAGAAGGTGTTTCCTTTACTTCATTTGGAGCAGGCGGCCTTCTCCCCGCGACCGGATTCTGTAAAAGCGGAGGGGGCAGTGGAGGTGATTGCAGCAGCCAGTGTGACAAAAGAAGTGGAAGAAACGGTGGCCCGGTTAAAGGATTGGTTGCGGAAATCCAGAGCTGCTTTGACGGATGTGGCGTTGGTCGTGTCCGATCAGCAAACCTATGCCTTCCCCCTACTATCTGCGTTGGAAAAGGCCGGTATTCCCTGTGAGCAGGGAAAAACCTTATCTTTACGCTCCCATCCGCTGATGCAGACGCTCCTGGGAGCGTTGGCTCTGCGTCAAGGAAAGGAACATCTGCGTCCTGCACTGTTGGAAAGTCCCTATCTTCCCTGGGCGGGAGAAAGACAGGTGCAAAGTTGTTGGATTCGGGAATACCATCGGTTGGGAGAACCGAGGAAAGAGAAGGATCTGCTTGAGGGTTTCCAGCGGTTGCAGGGAGAACCCACTCTTACGGAAGAGGAACAGGAAGGGTTACGCTCATTTTATCGTTGGGTGGAGGGGGTTTCCTCAAAAGCCCGATGGAAAGAGTGGGTTGACTGGTTTCCCAAATGGGCAGAAGTGTTAAGGCAGGAAGGTGAATGGGTATCCATGGCTCAGGATACAGACTTGCTGTCGGTGTTGGTTGGGGAGTTGGATGCATGGAAACAGATTTACAACATACTGGAGGAATGGAAAGCCATCTTTCATTCCACGGATGTGGGTGAACAGACTGTTCCCTTAGCTGCTTTTGTGGCTGCGTTGGAACAGGCGGTCCATCGAAAGGAGGTTCATCTGACTCAAGGCGAGCGGGGTGGAGTTCATCTCTTGGAACCCAATCAACTGGGAGGAAACCGTTATCGGGCTGTCTTTATGCTGGGGTGTGCTGAGGGTCAATGGCCCCGGCCGGTCCGGGAGGATTGGTTGATTCCCGACAGGGAACGGCTTCGTCTTCGCCAAGAGGAAATTGCTTTTGCTACCTCATCCGAGCTTCGAGCCCAAAAGTTGGCCCCTTTCTTTCATTCGGCCCGAACAGCAACCGAATTTCTGGTATTTTCTTACACAGCCATGACACAGGATGGAAAGGGAAAACTGCCATCCCCTTATCTGGATGAACTTCTGGAATTGTTTAATGATGACAGTGTCGTCCAAAGGCATTTTTCCCCCAGTGATCGGTTGCCGGAACGCTGGGAAGATTGTCTTTCCGTTTCGCATGCTGTGGAAAAGGCGGTGGACGTATTAAACCGATCATCTGAAGAGGGTTCAAACGTGGACCAAGCTTTGCAAGTGATCGGGAAATATCGTCGGGTACATACAATGGAGTTCCGGCGTTTGTGGGAACAGATTCAATCGGAACGGATTCGATGGGGAAAGAGGTATTCATCCTTTGACGGTGTGTTGGACCCTTCTCCGTTGCAACAGGAAGTAGGGCGTGCTCTCCAAAGAAGAGTGTGGAGTGCCACGTCATTGAATGATCTGGTTCAGTGCCGGTTTCATTTTATGGCGGAACAGATCTGGGGCGTATCCCTAAGAGAAGGTCGGGAAAAAGGCCTGTCGTCATCGGAACGCGGAAGGATATTTCATCGGGTGTTGTGTCGTTTCTGGGATCGGTACCGGGTTCATTCGTTTGATCCGGATCAGGAAGAGAATCACCGGGAACACCTCCTTTACGTCATCGAGCGGGTGTTTGCCGAGGTGGCAGAGGAAGGCGGTTGGAAACAACGTGATCCTCTTCGGATGCGTATCGAAAAGAATCGTCTTCAAAAACAATTGCTCAATATGTTGGAGCATGAGATTGCCTGGAGAAAAAAAGCCAAGGTGAAGTGGACTCCACGCTATCTGGAATGGGCTTTTGGTATGAATATCGACCCAATCGAAATGCACAGAGGGGAGATGGACCCGGAGACCCGAACATCGCCAACGGAAGTGCAACTGTCTGCCGACATCCGTCTTCGGTTGCGTGGTAGAGTGGATCGGGTGGATATGGATGATGAAGGAAACTATGTGATCTATGACTATAAATCGGGTAGCGCTCCCCGTGCAAAAGAGATCCAGGCAGGGGATCAGCTGCAACTGCCACTCTATCTTTGGGCGCTGCAAAAAGAGATGGGGCTCTTACCGGAGAAAGCGGCGGGAGCCGCCTATTATACGACTGGAACCAATAAAGGAAACGGGAGTCCACCCACCGATAACCGGAATCAGGGAATGTGGCGGAAAGCGTTGGCAAAGAAAGTGGGAATCAGCTCTCAAGGTGGAGGTTTGTTAGACGAAGAAGCATGGGACGCTGTTCAAGAAGAAATCGGGCAACGGATTCAATCAGAGTTGCAAAAGGCACGTCAGGGAAATTTCGCTGTGGCTCCCGCACGGGAATGCCCTCCGTTTTGTCCGCATCGCTCGATTTGCCGGATCGATCGGTTGCGCATGGCGAGGAAAGAACGGTTGGAAGAAGAAGGAGAGGAAAGCGAGTGAAACAGGAGTCGGTCTGTTTAACACCAGCCCAGAGGGAGGCCGTTCAATCATTGGATGCGGATTGTATTGTTTCTGCCGGGGCTGGCTCCGGAAAAACAAGAGTGTTGGTGGAACGGTTTCTGCATATACTGGACCGTTTTGGTGATGACCCTGAATTGACAGAAAAAATGGTTGCTATTACCTTTACGGAAAAAGCGGCGACAGAGATGAAAGACCGTGTGCGAAAAGGAATGAAGGAACGCCTGAGGCATGCACGGAGACAGAAGAATGTAGTTGAGGAACAACGTTGGTATCGGATGTTGACCGAATCAGAGCGGATTCGTATCACGACGATCCACTCCTTTTGCACACGACTGTTGCAGGACTATCCTATAGAAGCGGGTGTGGAGCCTGGATTTTCCGTAATGAATGAGGTGGAGGCGCAACTGTTGCTGAAAGAGTCAGTGGAAGCCTCCCTGTCTCCGATGATGGACTGTCCGGGGGCAAATTACCTGGAGCAATGGATGACCTCGCGGTCGTTTGAACGTTGCATATCCACACTGACGGATGTCTACTCGATGATGGTTGGAAATGGTTGGAGGCCGGAGGATTTGGCTCGCCGGACAAGCGATCACCTGTCAATGGTAACCCGTCAGTTGGAAGACAAGTGGCGGTCCGGAAAAGATTCATTGCTGTTGGCTTCTGCCCCCTTGATGGATGTCAACGGCGGAAAGAAGGTAACGGAATTTCAATCCGCGTGGCCAGATTTAAAACGGGAAATTGTTTCAGCCGGAGACCCAAAAGCGCTTCTGCCCATTCTGGAAGAGGCAAATCACTTGTTGAAGGGAAACTGGGGAAGAAAAGAGGAAATTGTAAGCCTTCGCCATCGCATGAAGGAGCATTTGGAACACATGCTGGAAGTGACACAGGGGTTGTTGCTATTGCCGACGGAACAAAAAATGACTGAGGGAATCTGTTGTCTGTTGGAGATGGTTGACCGACGCTTTGCTCAAGCAAAACAAGAGCGTTCCATGCTGGATTTTGACGATTTGCAAACCAGGGCAGTCCGTCTGTTACGGGAGCATCCGGATGTATTAAACCGGGAAAGAGATCGGATTCAGTACTTGATGGTGGATGAATATCAGGATACCAATGATGCCCAAAAACAATTGGTGGATCTTCTCTGTGAACCTCATGCCTGTCCTGGGAAATTATTTGTCGTCGGGGACCCCAAACAGTCGATTTATCGATTTCGAGGAGCGGAGGTAAACGTTTTCGGTCAAACCCGGAAAGAGATTTTGTCAAGGGACGGTCGGGAAGTGGTTTTGGTGGATAATTTCCGCTCCGACGTTTATCTGGTGGATTTTGTCAATGGTCTGTTCAGCCGGCTTATGTCCCAGGATAGGAATTCTCCCAATTATTATCAGGAAACAATCGCTCGACAGGATTCTACAGGGGAAGGACGAGTGGAGTTTTTTTCTGTTCCGGATCAAAAAGCCTGTCCGAATGGAAAAGATCCGCGGATGATTGAAGCAGCAGGGATTGCTAGGCGGATTCGACAGCTGATCGACGAAGGGACTCCACCAGGTGAGATTGCCGTTTTGTTTCAGGCTATGACTCATATCAAAAAATATGAACAAGAACTGGTTCGCCAAGGGATTCCTTTTTATGTGGTGAAAGGACGAGGGTTTTACGATCGGCAGGAAGTGATGGATGTCCTGCATTACCTTCGGTTTTTGGCAGATCCGGAAGATGCGTTGGCATTGACGGGTGTATTGCGTTCTCCATTTTGCGGGGTCTCCGACGAGACTATTTTGGCTTTAACACGGGAAAAAGATTGGATGAAATCTCTGGAATGTTGGATGGACATACGGGAGATCTCTGAGAGGGAACGCGTAAAATTGAAAGGTTTTATGGCTCACTTGGCCAAAGTGAGACAATGGCTGGGTCGGATTTCAGTGGCTGAATTGATCGAACATCTGCTGGAGGACAGCGGTTATCGTCAGGTTTTATGGGCGACTCCACAAGGAAAACAAGCTTGTGCCAATCTGGATAAACTGGTGAGTATGGCTCGTGATGAACAGATCCAGCCCGTATATTCCCTGAGATCTTTTCTTCAATCGGTGGAACAATGGCAAACCGTTCAGCAGGAAACAGAAGCGACGGTGGAGCCGGCGGAAGGAAACAGCGTGAAATTGATGACGATCCATCAGGCTAAAGGGCTGGAGTTTCCTGTCGTTTTTGTTCCGGATCTTTCCCGGTCGCCAAACCGAAGTGACTGTGATGTGTCTGTGGACCGGCAAGCCGGTTTGGTGGTTCGGCTACAGGGAATAACGGACACTTCCGGGGAATCTTACCGTTGGTTACGATGGCTGGAGAAAGAGAAGGAATTGGAACGGGAAGAATCGGTTCGCCTTTTTTATGTTGCTGCCACCCGTGCGAAAAGTCGTCTAATCCTGAGTGGACAGCCTTTGCAACACAAAAGGATAAAAAAAGGGGAAGGGATTTTCTCAGCTGCAACATGGAGTGAGTGGTTGGACGCTCTTTTCGGTTTTTGCAATATGCCTGAGGAAAATGGGGTCTGGGCGTTGGATGACAAAGGACTGGCGATGCATGTTTGGTTTTGGAAAGAAGAAGAGAGCATGTCCCCTTCTGTGGAGACCAGTTTGCTGGATCATTCGGAGTTTCCGGAATCCACTGTTTCCGACCCGGAATCTGAGGATATGAGTGTGGCAACCGCCCCGCGGGGTTGGATGCCGGAGGACCGGAAACCGATCAGTGTTAGTGATTTTATGCTTTTGGTTCACTGTCCACGTAAATACTTTTATGCCCGGATACTGGGACTCTTTTTTCCCGAACGCTTGATGGAGAGAGAGAGCACGGACCGTGAGAAGGAAGAGGGTATTAGTCTCTCTCCACAATTAAAGGGTGAGATCGTTCATAAAATGATTGAGAATATCTCTGAAGCTGCTGATGAAACAGAATTGGAAGACTTATTTTCTCAGGTTATGAACCGGTTTGGGATCTCAACGATAAGACGGGAAAGAGTGAAGACGGAGATCTTTTCCCACCTAAAAACCTATCGAAACAGCCGTCTCCATCAAAACCGGGAATTAAATTCCGAAATGAAAAAAGAAGCGCGATTTATTCATGAATGGGCCGGTTTGGAAATCGAAGGTGTGATTGATCGGCTTCATCGCACTTCTGATGGATCATGGGAACTGGTGGACTATAAAACAAACGATATTGAAGCTAGTCGGGTTATGGAGACTGCGAAGGAATACTTACCGCAACTTCAACTGTATGTGTTGGCGGCCAAGGAGGTATGGGGACTGGATGTAAGTCAGGCAACGCTGTTTTTTCTGAAACCGGATCAGGAATTTTCCTGGAAAGTGGATCAACAGTGGATACAACAGGCCAAAAAGAAACTGGTAGAAACGGCTGATCAACTCCGACAGGGAAAAGAGATTGGAGATTACCCTCCTGATCCCGGAAAACAGTGCCGTTATTGCCATTATCAACGTATATGTGAAGCATTCCAGTAAAGTAAACGATCTTTTGATAACAGTGATCTGGAAATTAGCAAACACGTTGCCCGGTACTTTGGTTTCCGGGCAACACCTGTTTAACCCCTAAAATCTTCAAAGGAGGAGGGATCGAGAGGGGGCTCGGATGAATCTTCACAGTATGAGGCAGCAGCTTCTTGCATAGCAATCGATGCGGTTTCCCAAGCGTCCCATTCATGCAATGCAGGAACCTGGAATGTTTCTGATGTGGAAAGTTTGCGTGCCCGCTGGGCTTCCCGCTCCAGCCGAACAGCGAGTTGATGAAAACGGGCCCGGATATTTTGTTCCATAGATCCATTCGCCTGTTGGCGGCAATAACTTAAACAGTTGGGGCACATCATCCATTTTAGGGTTCCTTCCACATAAATATCGGCAAATATGGCTCCTGCAAAAAATCGGTCATTAATTTCGCAAAAGTCGCAAAACAATTCATTCTTTCCGGTCATAAAACCCAGTTTCACGCTGACTTGACGATGTTGTTTCTCTTTTCGAATATCCTGCCTCTTCTTCTGATCAATCATTTGAAAAAAATGATTGAACCACTTTTGCAGCCGAAGATAAGAAAACGGTTTTTTCATCTTCCGCAATTGGGCAATCGCTTTTTCAAAGGCAGATTTCCATTTGTGCTGGGTTTGTTGGGGACCCGGATCGGGAAGGGCAAGGGGGTTCTTTAAACCGGTGTGTTTTTGTTCCTCTGACTGTGATGTCGTTTCCCATCGCTTTGTTGGAAGGACAATTTCCTTCTTGTAATCTGAGCCATTCCTGTTTTTGCTTTCTTCAGTCAAGCAGCATTGTGCTTGTAACAATTCTTCATGATTGATCCAGTAAGTTCCGTCCTGTTCGATTCCCTGCAATTTTTCATTCAGAATCCAATCCTGCAGAGATTCCACCGGGATTTGCAGCTGGTCAGCGGCCTCGTCCAGCGTATAGCACCGTTTTTTGTGAGTGACTCCCTCACAGTCTTTTGTTTCGTATGGAAACAGCATGTTCCACATCCCTCTCTTTCAATCCATTATGATTATTCTTTACCAAAAGTCAGAGATTCCCTTCCGTCCTTACAAAACCGGACAAAAGAACAAGCACCTCGACAGTTGGGAACACAAGGGAGGATCTGAAGGGAGGATCGGCCCAATATACACAAAATTGACTCATAATCGCCCTGTTTTTGTCGTAAATCCGTTATTTCCTTCGGTGGGGAGCAGGGTAAGATAAAAGTGAACAAACCTGTAGGGATTGGCTTGGGAGGGAATAGAAAATGGTACTGGCAATAACGGTTGTTTTATCCGTTGTGGGCATTTGTGTATTGTTTGCTGCCATTCTATTTATGCTGATCGTGAAAGGAGACAAGATGGAGCTTCAGTCTTGGGAAGGGAATCATAATGAGTAAAAATAAAAAATGAAAACGTCTCTGTTGTAAAAAAGCTACTGAGTCAAAGCTCAGTAGCTTTTTTACAACACTTATATGCGACCTTTTATTAGGAACTCCACAGTTTTTTGTCTCAACTTCTCCCGGTTTATTCCCAACTCAGAGATAAGTAATAAAGGAACCTTCTTTTTCTATAGAAACACTCCGAAGGAAGAGTGCTTCAGCCTTTCCCGGTAGGTGTGATAAGATAATCATATGAAATCCTTTGAAATGGGGAACATCCATTCCTTCTCCGGGAGAAGATGCAATGGATGGGAAAGGAGGAAAAGGGATGAGAACCTGGGTAGATAAAGATACATGCATTGCCTGCGGAGCTTGTGGGGCGGCAGCTCCTGATGTATATGACTATGATGAGGAAGGAATCGCCTATGTCATCCTGGACAATAATGAAGGAACAGCTGAGGTTCCGGAAGAATTTCACGAAGATGTTCAGGATGCGCAAGAAGGGTGTCCTACCGATTCCATAAAAGTGGAGGAGTAATAAAAAACCCGGAGTCCTTCCGGGTTTTTTGTTTCCATTTGTTACTATGCAATGATAGAATAATTTTCAGGTAAATAAATCTAAAAAAGTTTATTTGAAGGAAAAATGAAATCAGAGGTTGGGATTGCACCTTTCCTTTGATAAAGTAATAATTAACCGAAATGGAGAAAGGATTATGGGGAGGTTCGGGAACGTGTATGAAATGATTCTCTTTGATGTAGACGGCGTTTTGCTGAGTGAAAAGCGCTGCTTTGATACGACCTGTTTATCGGTATGGGAGCTTTTATACAGTCCATATGCTTTGGGAATCGCTGGGGAAGATTTTCACCCGACTCCCGATGAAGAAACCATCAATCGGATTCGCCAGGATATACTGGATGAGGAGCGGATCTTAAATTGGCTAAAAAGCCGTGGTGTCAACTCCAACTGGGATATGGCAGCACTGCTCTTCAGTTTCCAACTTCAGGAGCTTTTGAAACAACTGATGGAAAAACAGCCGGATTATGTAACCGCTGTATTGAGGAAACCGCTGAATCGTGACGCCATTCAACGGATTGGTAAAATCGTTCGGGAAGAGGAACTAGCCTTTGATCCTGATTATGGGAAAGTGATCGAGGTAGTGAATGATGAATCGGTTGATCGGTTGGATCTGTTGTCCCGAATCAATCAACTGGCTGAAGAATGGTCCGGTGTGAAAACGCAAGTGTTTTCTCACGGAAGTGCTTTGTGGAATCTGTGCCGTGATGTCTATCAGGAATGGTATTTGGGCAAGGATCAATATAAAAAACAGGAGAACAAAACTCCGGTATACCCTGAAAAAGCAGGCTTTCTGGAACAGGAAATCCCTCTGGCTGAACCGAAAGAGATCCGGTCCATGCTGGATCAATTGATCCGTCGGGGAATTGAATTGGGGGTTGGAACGGGCCGTCCCGATCTTGAAACGAAAGTGCCCCTTGCGTCATTGGGTCTTTTGGAAGCCTTTGATTCAAACCGGATTGTAACAGCCAGCGATGTGGTAAGGGCAGAGGAAATTTATCCCGATCATGCTCCGTTGGGAAAACCCCACCCTTTTACCTATGTGAAGGCGTTTTTTGGAAGAAAGACCTCAGATACGCGAAGTGTGGCCGTACGGTTCCCGCTTTCCGGAGCGAAACGCGTTCTGATTGTCGGTGACTCGGTGGCGGATCTGTTGGCGGCCCAGCGCATGGGTTGTCATTTTGCCGCTGTGCTGACCGGTCCTTCTGGGCAGAAAGCACGGGATACATTTGAAGAGATGCAAGCAGATTATATTTTGGATCATGTTTTGGACCTTCTTCCCCTGATTGAACGGCTGGAGACGGAAAGCAGGAAAAAACAGGTGACAGAACCAACCGAAATAGACTGAATTTGCATAGGTAATCCGATTGATATTCTTTTATGTTTTCTGCATAATAAGAACGGGTACGGTTTAAATAGGAGGCACTTGTTTATCTGATGAAGTGCTTTTCCAAAACGATTACATATTCAGGAGGGTTTAAGTATGGCAAAACACGAACTGCCCGAACTTCCTTATTCCCCGGACGCACTGGAACCTTATATTGATAAAGAAACCATGGAAATTCACCATGGCCGTCACCACAAAACCTATGTGGACAAACTGAATGCTGCTCTTGCCACACATGTAGAGTTGCAAAATGTTTCCTCCAAACAGCTTCTGGAGAAACTGGATGAGCTTCCAGAAAGCATCCGGACCGCTGTTCGCAATAACGGAGGAGGGCATGTAAACCATTCTCTGTTCTGGCAGATTATGAGCCCCAATGGCGGTGGCGAACCCACAGGTGAATTGGCAGAAGCCATTAATGAAACCTTTGGAAGCTTTGAGAAATTCAAGGAAGAATTCTCCAATGCCGCTGTAGGTCGTTTTGGTAGCGGTTGGGCATGGCTGATTGTGAAGAAGGACGGTTCTTTGGCTGTCATTAATACGTTGAATCAAGACAGTCCATACATGAATGGAGATACACCGATCCTGGGGCTGGATGTCTGGGAGCATGCCTATTACCTGAAATACCAGAACAAACGTCCGGATTATATCAAAGCATGGTGGAACGTGGTCAATTGGGAGGAAGTACAAAGACGTTATCTTGAAGCTAAAAAATAATCATTGTTCCAGGATGCACGGTATGTTGCTGTGCATCCTTTTTGGTTTGGACTTCCATTATTAACAATTTTTATTCATTGAGCTGATTCCATCCTCTGTATATAATTCCTCTGTGTGTAAAAGGTTTGAAGGAGGAATAACAGGATGAAAAGATGGATCAGCCTTTGCATAGCGATTGCTGCCGCTCTGATCGGTTCTGTGTTCCCCTTCGGGAACCCGACAGCGGAAGCAGCTGCTCCAACCATGGTGCATTACGGCAGTCAGAACGGAGATGTATGGGATGTGCAAGCCCGTTTAAATAGATTGGGATATCCGACAACGTTGGATGGAATTTATGGTCTGGAGACGGAACGTCAAGTGATTGAATTTCAAAAAGATCATCGTCTTCGGATCGATGGAATCGTCGGACCGGAAACCTGGGCCCATCTAAAAAAGACACAACCCACCAAGGTCAGCCGTGATGAACGGATGTGGATGGCACGAGCTGTATACAGTGAAGCGCGCGGAGAACCTTACAAAGGTCAAGTCGCTGTGGCAGCTGTGGTTCTGAATCGTCTGCAATCGGATCAGTTTCCCAATACTGCCAAGGGAGTGATCCTTGAAGAAGGAGCATTTACTGCGGTTTCCGATGGACAGATCTGGTTGAAACCTGATCATGAAGCCCATCGTGCTGTACAGGATGCGATCAATGGTTGGGACCCCACAGAAGGGGCACTCTATTACTTCAATCCAGATACAGCAACGTCCGACTGGATTTGGAGCCGTCCGCAGATTAAAAAAATAGGAAAGCATATTTTCGCCAGATAATCATTCTCGAAGCTGTCTTCAAGGACAGCTTGAGGTTCATGACAAAGTGGGGGAGAGGGGATTTCCGTCTCCGCATCTCTTTCCTCCAGCAAAGAAGAGGAAGGAGTCCGCTTCACCCCCTCCGGTCCCAACCAGCGGCCAAAAGGGAAAAGCAAGTTGTCCGCTGGTTGGGACCGGAGGGGGTTCCGCTGAGTTGTCGGAAAAGGATGCTCCACCGGATATCCCCTTCTTATTATTTTTGTCAACAGTCTCAAGCTGTCTTCAAGGACAGCTTTTTCTTTTGGAATGGTGATCCACCGAATGATTCAAAAGGTCCATAAAATGAGTGATGGCCGCGGTTTGTTGAATATCGTTTCGTTGAATATAGACGGTGGTTGCATAACGGTAATCGTCAGGGAGAGGGTGAAGTTTGATTTGCTTACTATTTTGTGCAACTGAACGGGATACAAGGGCAACACCGAGTCCCGCCCTCACACATCCTAACAGGCCATCCAATGTGCCCAATTCCATCCGCTTTATTGGACGAATTCCCTCAAGCCGTAACCATTGCTCCAGCAAGGACCGATAGTAGCATCCTGTATGAAAAACCAGAAGAGTTAGGTCTTGAAGGTCACTGGGAGTTCGAATGGGCTCCTGGTGAATGGATGAGATTAACACCAGCTCTTCTTTCACAAAAACGGTTGTATTTAAATCCGAGTGCTTGACAGGACCTGCAATGAAAGCGCCGTCTAGTTCATGGCGGAGTACCTGCTCCATCAACTGTTCCGAAGAAGCGGTTGTCAACGATAGTTCCACATCTGGACAGTGCTGATGATATTTCACCAACAGTTCCGGCAGGTAAACCGCGGCTGTCGACTCTGTGGAACCTAACTTTAAAGGTCCTTGCGGAATATGAAATGCATTTTTTGCGTCGCTTACCCATTGTAAAATCTGGTCTGCGTATTGAATCAGAATCCTTCCGGAGTGAGTTAATGTCATTCCCCTTCGGTTGCGGTGGAATAACTCCGTATTTAACTCCTTTTACCAATTGCTTCAACCGATTTGTCACATTGGATTGTACATAGTTTAATTCTTCTGCTGCTTTGGTTACACTTTTATGTCGTGCTACCGACTGAAAACATTGCAAGTCACGGATATCTATTTGATGATCCTACCTCTGTATTCATTTTTTATGATACAACATATCTTCATTCATCATTTTACATGATAAAACCTTCTTCTTACACTTTAACGAGAGGAGGGATCGTCATGCGCTTTTTTACAGTTTCCAACCAGGGAACACTCCGTTGGGTATTTTTGGGTTTGGCTACCTGGGTTCAAGCTTCTGCCACATTGGTAACTTATGGGGTAGGTCCGTTAGCAGCTATTTGGCAACAGGAACTTTCCCTGTCTCAAGCACAGGTTGGCTTGTTGATTTCTGCCGTCAACATGGGTCCTCTTGTATCGATGATGTGGATCGGTCAAGCACTCGATCGGTATGGAGAACGCTGGATCATAGGTGCTGGATCTCTATTGCTTGGTCTTACCATGGGAGTGGTTTCTCTGATCAACGATTACACAATGTTGCTTTTCTTTATTTTTCTGGTGGGAATCCATTATGGAACAGCACAACCAGGTGGTAGTAAAGTGGTGATGAAGTGGTTTAACTTAAAACAAAGAGGACTTGCCATGGGCATTCGCCAAGCAGGAATTCCGATTGGAGGAGCTGTGGCAGGATGGTTTATTCCGCTACTCAGCACCCGGTATGATTGGCCGGTTGCTGTCCTGTTTCAAGCGGTATTGGCGGTGGTCGGCGGGTTGGTATTTCTTTTTTTCTATAAAGATCCGAATACAGAAGAGATAAATGATAAAGGGGATAACGGTCTTTGGTCCGAATGGAAAAAGCTGCTCAGAAAAAAGCAGTTGTATCCGCTTCTTTTTGCAGGTTGGACGCTTGTCTTCTTACAACTGGTGTTACTCACACATTTAATGATTTATTTAAAAACCCATGTGACCGGGATGACAATTGTGTCCGCTGGGCAAATGTTGACCGTAAGCTTGTTGTTTGGAATGGCGGGTCGTATTACATTGGCCTGGCTCAGTGATAAAGCATGGAATGGAAACCGAATCCGACCGCTTCTGCTGTCGATCGGATTATCCGTCGTCGGTTTATTTTGTTATCCTTACCCAAAGAAACACCCACCTGGGCATTGTTTTTCATTTGCGCTTGACTGGTTTTTTTGGGGATCGGGTGGTATAGCTTGTTTATCGCAGAAGTTGCTGAAACATCCAGTCAACGCTCCATTGCATTGACTGTTAGTTACGCATTGACTCTGAACCAAACAGCAATTATAGCTGGGCCTGTCATATTTGGATTTTTGGTGGATTGGCACAATTCCTATGTATTGCCATGGATTATACTGGCTAACCTTTTATCTGTAAGCGGGGTTTGGCTTTGGTGGAGTGAACACATTTCAACTCCCAACAAAGGACGAACATTGCGGAAACATTTCTAAAATCGATGTGTCGGGTTCTTTTATGGTAAAATAAGGGATTGATGGAATGAAATTATTTTTTTGTTTGCAACCGTTTCAACCAAACTAAGAAGACCCCCTTGCTGTTTCCTTTGGGATCGATTAACAAGAAATGTAAAGCGGTCATATGATTTTTCTTTATGCTTGAGGAGGTGTTTCCCATATGGCCCGTAGACGCCGAAACCAGCTTTTAGTGCCTGAAGCGAGAGCGGAAATGGAGCGTTTGAAAGCTCGTGTGGTAAGTGACCAAACCGGTAAGGTTCTGCACAACTCCGTTGAGACCAAAGCAGAGATGGCTCGTCAGGCAGGTGTTTCTTTTCAGCCAAAAGGGTACAATGGAGACATGAAGACCGAGGAAGCTGGCAAAATGGGAGGATCGGTTGGAGGGCAAATGGTTAAAGAATTGGTAAAAATGGCAGAGGAAGAATTGAGTAAAAGAAAATGAAATTTCTCCTGAAATGGGCTGATTCCCAGAGGCTGATTGGTTTGTTCCATCTGGGTTCAACCCCATTTTTTAAATACCCTTTGTCACATTTTTGGATTCATGGTAAATTAGGCAAAGTTGGGTTAAAATTTTCGTTGATTTTATTTGAAGATCCCGTTTTTCGTGGGAACATCCTTCATAATGGTGGGAGAATGGGGGGAGAAAAATAATGGAGCGTGTGATCATTCTTACAATGGGGTTTGGTACGGGACATAACGCAGCGGCCCAAGCAGTTGCCGATGAATTTCAACAATCCGGTGTGGTTGTGAAAATAGTCGATCTGTTGGAACTGGTGCCCAGTAAGTTTCATCCATTTTTACAGTCCGGATACAGCCAAATGTTAAACCGTTTTCCCTCGTTTTATCATTATCTTTATGACAGTACGTCTCAATCACGGATTCTCCGGTCTGTTTCAAAAGGATTTATTGAAAAGATGGGTTGGATGATCCGGAAAAAGCTGATTCATACGTTGGATCACTTTCACCCCACCCGTTTAGTGACCACCCACCCTTTTTCCCTGTTGTTACTTCCTTCTAAATGGAGGCAATTGCCCTCCACTGGTGTGATTACAGATTATGAACTGCATCCGCTATGGTTAGCGCGGGTCCCCAATATTCTGTGTATACCGCCTCGTTTGCTTCAACGCGGGGAGCTGGATCGTTTGAAATGGCAGACGGGATGTCAGGCAGTGGAAACGGGAATTCCCTGTAACCCCCGTTTCCGAGAACGGATATCCACACAGGAAGCCCGACAGCGGTTACATTTTAGGGGAGATATTCCTTTGATTCTCGTAATGGGCGGTGGATTGGGCTGTGGTCCTTTTCCTTCTCTGGTAAAGGAATTAAGCCATATGGACCGTTCCACTCAAATCCAGGTATTGACAGGAAAAAATGAAAAACTGTACCAGGATCTGTCCAGACGGTTTTATGCTGGACGGGTGCGTGTGGATTCCTATCGGGAGGATGTCTCTCTACTGATGGATGCTGCAGATCTCCTGGTGACGAAGCCAGGAGGATTAAGCGTAACAGAAGCAATGGTCAAACAAGTTCCCATGCTGTTGTTTGAAGCATTTCCCGGACAAGAGATTGCCAACCAGAAATATCTTGTTCGACAAGGGGTTGCGTTGCATGCGCGTCCAGAAACAGTTGGCAGGTTGGCAAAACACCTTTTGACTCATCCTGAGCAACGAAAGGAAATGGCCAAACGTCTGGGTGTACTGGCTCGTCCCAATGCTGCCAGACGGATTGTCAAAGAATCACTTCAGGTAAAGCGACTCTTTTCCGTACTGTGAATAAGAATAAAAAACACACAGAGTCCCATTTAGCGGGGCTTTTTTCTTTATCCAAAAAACACTTGCCAATATTCTCTTTTTAAGAATATGCTGAATGAAAAGGGGGGATGGATCGATGAAACTTGTTACATATATTGCGAAAGAAAGGGCACTACCCATCAGTAGCGGTCGCCTTCCAAAGGAGGCACGGATTGGTTGGGTGCAAGAGGAAATGATTGTGGATATCGGATTGGCTCAACAGTGGGCAGTCTTCAATCATGGTCTTCCGAAGACCCAGATTCTCCCTACAGATATGCAGTGTTTTTTGGAGACGGGTTCTCAAGGGTTGGAGACTCTTTCCCAAGTAGCTGAAACCGTCGACGGAAAGGACCTTCGTTCTCTTCAGGTGGAAGGGAAACTGGTCGCTCGATCCATGCAAACGGTGACTTTATTATCACCGCTTCCAACACCTCGAAGCTTTCGGGATTTTTATGCTTTTGAACAGCATGTCAAGACAGCGCGAGCGAAGAGGGGACTGGATATGGTCCCGGAATGGTATGAGATTCCCGTTTTCTATTTTTCCAATCCGTATACAATGATTGGGCCTGAAGCAGCAGTAGAAAAACCTTGGAACACAGAAGAGTTGGATTATGAATTGGAGGTGGCTTGTGTCATTGGAAAAGCAGGAAAAGATCTTTCGGTAGAACAGGCGATGGATTATGTTGCAGGGTTTTGTATCCTAAATGATTGGAGTGCGAGGGATTTACAACGAAAGGAGATGAAAGTGGGTCTGGGTCCTGCGAAAGGGAAGGATTTTGCCACTTCCCTGGGTCCTTGGTTGGTCACCTTGGATGAATTGGAAGATCGCCGATCTGAAAATGAATTGGATCTGACAATGGTTGCACGAGTGAACGGGCAGGAACTTTCCAGAGGAAATGTCCGGGATTTAACGTATTCCTTTGCACAGATGATCGTACAGGCTTCGCGAAACTGTCCCTTGCAGCCGGGAGATCTAATTGGCTCCGGTACGGTAGGGACGGGATGTATTCTGGAGTTGGGGACAGATGTTCATCGCTGGTTGGAACCCGGTGATGAGGTGGAGCTGGAGGTTGAGAGGTTGGGAGTACTGAAAAACAAGGTTGTTGACTCCTCATGTTGAAAGGATTCCATGGTGGAAGCTCTCTTAATAAAAACATTTGACAGAAGGTTTTTATCTGCTACATAATGATAAACAACTGAATAGAATGGATCTGCTCGTTATCCAGAGAGGTGGAGGGACTGGCCCGATGAAACCCGGCAACCCGCCCGCGCGAAATACGCGGGTATGGTGCCAATTCCTGCAACGTCCGGTGGCGTTGAGAGATAAGGAGTGGGAAGACGGTTTTGCGATATGTGTCGAATACAGTCAACCCCCTCTTTATAGAGGGGGTTTTTTATTCATGGAGGAGGAGAAGCTGTGAATCAGATTGGAGTGGGATTATTAGGTTTTGGTACAGTGGGTTCAGGTGTGTTTCATGCTCTCAGGTCTCAGGAAGATGTGATTTTCCGACGGACAGGAACTTCATTGAAGGTGCGGACCGTTTTGGTTCAAAATCATGAAAAAAAGAGAATCCCGGATGTGCGCTCCATTCTCACCACGGACTTTTCTGATGTATTAAAAACGGATATTCAAGTGGTGGTAGAGGCGATGGGTGGAGTGGAACCCGCTCTGACTTATGTAAAACAGGCGATGGAAATGGGGTTGCACATTGTGACAGCCAATAAGGAATTGGTAGCCAAACACGGGGTGGAACTTGAACGAACAGCCCGTCGAAAGGGTGTGCAATTCCTCTGTGAAGCCAGTGTGGGCGGGGGTATTCCGGTTTTAGGGACTTTGTTGCATTTTCTAAAAAGCAATCGAATCTATCGAATATCCGGTATTCTCAATGGAACCACCAACTATATTTTAAGCCGGATGAGCGATGAGGGGGATTCGTTTGAACAGGTATTGGAAGAGGCTCGGAGACAGGGATATGCTGAAGCAGATCCCACAGCCGATATCGATGGGTTTGACGCTGCCTATAAGCTGTCCATACTTGGCCGGATCGCTTTTGAGGCTGATGTCCCGGTATCAAACATACGAAGAGAAGGGATTCGGGATGTGACAGCGTTAGAATTGAATTTGGCTCGTCGGTTAGGGTATACGATTAAGCTATTGGCGGTGGGGGAGCAGTATGGAGAGAACGGACCCATCACTTTAGGAGTGGAGCCGACGTTGCTTTCGATCACACATCCGTTGGCATCCGTTCATGGCATTTATAACGCCATTCATTTGGAAGGCGATGTGGTTCAGGATTTGACTTTGGTTGGACAAGGAGCGGGAGATTTACCCACATCCAGTGCGATATTAGAAGATTTGTGCAATCTATTTGTTCTCTCCCCGCCAAAACGTTCCCTGTCCAGAGAACCGTTGCTGTTGCCTGAAGAACAACGGGGAGGGGTCCGTTTTGTTTGCCTGGAACCTTCCCAAACGTCAGAGGATCTGAATGCAAACGAGTTGCGACAACGCCTTCAATCCATCGGGCTCCCAGTGGAAGATACGGTGGTTTCTCCGGAAGGAGGGGCAGCATTTATTATTCATCGGTGGCATCCCTCTTTCCCATCCGTTCTGGTGGCAGAATTGGGATGGGATATATCCAGGATGACGATTCGTCCTGTTCATGGGGCCAAACGTGTTTATTAGGGGTCGTGATGGACAGTGGACCCTCTCCCGAACCAATGAATCGTCATTTTACCGCTTTCAAGTTTGAGAAGGCGTGCTGGGTTTCGGTACAATGAAAGGAACGACTGTTTATTGGAGAAGAGGATGGAGTATGAAAGGGATTCGCTTAAAAAAGGGACAAGTGATTGATCTACCTGTTCGTCGTTTGGGAATCAATGGAGAAGGAATCGGTTTTTATCAAAAACAGGTGGTGTTTGTCGAAGGAGCGATTCCGGGAGAAACGGTTCGGACGCGGATTGCTGAGGTATATTCCAAGTATGTTCGCGGGAAAATATTGCAATTGAAAAAAGCCTCCCCTCATCGAGTAAAAGCGCCTTGTCCGGTTTTTCGGGAGTGTGGGGGGTGTCAACTGCAACACATCAACTATCCCAAACAACTGGAATTGAAACGGGAGTTGGTGGTGGAAACTTTTTCGCGATATACCGGCAGAAAAGATATTCCCATTCAAGAAACGATTGGGATGGAGACTCCTTGGAATTATCGAAACAAGGCTCAACTGCCACTTAAGAATCTGGATTCCCGTTTGGTGATGGGGCTCTATGCTGCCGGTTCGCATCGCTTAATTGATGTGGGAAACTGTGGGGTTCAACATCCATTAACCAATCAGATCCTGGAAACAACAAGGAAAGTATTGGAAGAAATGTCGGTACCGGTCTATCATGAAAAAAAACATCGAGGCACTATTCGCTATCTGGCTACCCGGATTGGGTTGACAACAGGGGAGGCGCAATTGATCCTCATCAGTCGCACATCCCATCTTCCGTATGAGGCGGAAGTGGTGAGGCGGTTGCGAGAACGTCTTCCTCAGGTGGTTAGCATTGTAGTCAATGTGAATCCCCAACGAACCTCCAGGGTGTTTGGTGAAAAAACGCGCGTCCTCTGGGGGGAGGAAAAGATGAAAGAAAAGCTGGGGTCGCTCACTTTTGCTCTCTCCGCTCCGGCTTTTTTTCAACTCAATCCGGTTCAGACAGTAAAGTTGTATGATGAAGTGAAACGGCTTGCGGGTCTTACCGGCCGGGAAACACTGGTGGATGCTTATTGTGGGTCGGGAACCATTGGGTTATGGTTGGCTCACAAAGTGAAACAGGTTAGGGGGATGGATACCGTCCCGGAAGCGATTGAGGATGCACGGGAAAATGCCCGCATCAATGGAATTGAGAATGTAACATATGATGTAGGGGCTGCGGAGAACCTGCTTCCTGATTGGTTGGATCAGGGGTTTCGTCCGGATGTGGTGGTGGCGGACCCTCCCCGAACAGGACTTGGGAAAGCGTTTATGGAAGCACTCATCCGTATTCAGGTTCCCCGTTTTGTTTATGTTTCCTGTAATCCATCTACTTTGGCCAAAGATTGCAACCGTTTGATCCAATCCGGTTATCGGGTAGAGGCGGTTGTTCCGGTGGATATGTTTCCCCAGACCTCTCAAGTGGAGTGTTGTACACTGTTGGTGCACGAATCCTCAAGCAGGGAAGGGTGAAAGCATGGCAAGTCAAATCTATTTCAATGGCCGGATTTGTACCTTGGACCCCAAAAATCCCCAAGCTGAAGCAGTTCTGGTGGAGGAAGGAAGAGTGAAGGCCGTTGGCTCCACAGAGGAAATCCTCCTTCAGTCAGGACGGGCTGGTGTTACCCGCTTCGACCTGGAAGGGGGATATGTTTATCCCGGTCTGACAGACAGTCATCTTCATCTGATGGGACATGGAATGAAATTATCCATGCTGGATTTATCCGCTGTTCGGTCAAAAGAGGAACTTTTGTATATCGTGCGGGAACGTGCTGTACAGGTTCCGGAAGGATCATGGGTGTTGGGATTCAATTGGGATGAAAACAAGTTTTCCGTTCCGGTCCCACCGATGAAGGAAGAATTGGACGAAGTATCCCCCAACCGGCCTGTGATCCTCAGTCGGGTGTGTTATCATGTACACGCAGTAAACAGTGCTGCTCTCCGGGCCGCAGGTATTTTCCGGGAAATATCCGATCCGTCAGACGGTAAATACGGAAGAGATCTGGATGGTGAATTGAATGGGTTGGTTTATGAAAATGCCTCTCAGCCGATTTTTGATGCGATTCCCCCTTGGACGTTGACGGAGCGGATGAATTTTGCTCGAATTGGAGCCCAGGATGCATTATCGAAAGGGCTGACCGGGGTACATACTGAGGATTTGCGTTCGGCTAAACGCGTGAAAGACTTGATTCATATTTTTGAAGGATTGCTGGAAGAAGGAGTACGATTGCGAACGCATCACTTGGTCTATTACCCTTTTCTTCAGGAATTTCAAGAGATCGCAAGGAATTTGTCTTACAAGGATCAATGGTTTCGATTTGGGGCTGTCAAGCTGTTTGCTGATGGCTCTTTTGGTGGCAGGACTGCCTTGTTGTCCCAACCTTATGCAGACGATCCATCCACTTGTGGATTTGCTGTTCATACAGAGCAGGAGTTGGAGGAGCGAGTCCGGAAAGTACGGACTGCCGGGATGCCCATTGCCATTCATGCCATTGGAGACAAAGCCGCAGAAATGGCAATCCAGGCGATGGAAAACCAACCGTTCATCCATGGAAACTTGCGGGATCGATTGGTTCATGGTCAAATTCTTCGAGAGGACTTATTGGATCGAATGGTACGGATGCCATTGGCGGTCGATATCCAACCTCGGTTTGTGGCGAGCGACTTTCCCTGGGTGATGGACCGATTGCCTCGTCCACTGTTTCATACCGCTTATGCATGGAAAAGCTTGTTAAACAAAGGGATTCCTATCGGTGGAGGAAGTGATGCTCCCATTGAGCCGATTGACCCCCTTTTGGGGATGCATGCAGCGATCACCCGACGTTCTCCGGAAGGGAAAGAGGTGTATATGCCGGAACAGAAGTTGACCCCCCTTGAAGCCCTTTCTCTTTTTACCATTGGAAGTGCCCAGGCTGCGGGTGAAGAAAAGGAACGGGGTACGATCAGCATAGGAAAATATGCAGATCTGTCTGTTTTTGACCGGGATCTTCTTTCGCCAGAACCGGATTCGATCCTGGAGGCGACACCGCTTCTCACGGTGGTAAACGGTGAAGTGGCTTATCAAGTATAAAATTTATGAATGTTTATTTTTGTCAGTAGTTTCAAATGCTCCTCTTTTGCTGTAATCTCTGCCGGCAATGCCGGTTCTTTTTTTACTTTCAGGCGAATAGAGTGGAGTTGGGGTGACAGATATGGCTCGAGTGCGAACGAACAGTGCACAAACCAAATTGTTGGCTCGACTGATGCGGGCAGAAGCGGAAGGAGAAGGGGATATTGGCATGCTCCTGGTGGGAAATGTCGGGGTGAACCGGGTGGTGGCCGATTGTTTGGACTTTGATGATATTCGGACGATCAAGCAGATGGTGTTTCAATCACCGGGTGGGTTTGAAGCGGTTCAGAAACCATATTTCTACCAACGGGCCCGAAATCGGGAAATTCGGCTGGCTAACCGGGTGATCCAGGGAGAGCGAAGGGACCCTGCCTCCAATGCCTTGTGGTTTTTCCGACCGACGGGAGCTTGTCCTGCGCGTTGGTTTAACCAGGTACAGAGCGGTCGGTATAAAGCGCATTGCTTCTATCTTCCCACGTATGCTGATTGCCCATCTGTTTATTAATGAAAGGGGGAAAAGACGTGTATTGGTATCAACATCCTTTTCACACAGCATCTGAAGGCTGGGTTTCACAGCGGAGAGAAGAGAGAGTCTATACAGAAGATCTGTTGAATCGAAATATTGGAAAATTGATTACATTTTATCTGACATACGAAAATAATCGGGAGTGGAATGCGAAGGTCCTGACAGGAGAATTGCGGGAAGTGGGACGGGACTTTGTTCTGGTTCGGGATCAAAAAACGGGGAAGGATCATATTTTGATGAATATTAATATTGATTATTATGTCTTTGAAAAGCAACCTGCCCGTTTGGTAGAACCGCGCCAATAACGGAATTAAAAATCTGCTGACTTAAAAGCAGTCAGCAGATTTTGCATTTCAATACATTATTCCAGGACATAGGCCAAAGCATCCAATGCCTGATCCGGCGTTTCCACGACAACTTGTGCTCGTTGGGCCAGTTCTTTCAAAGGATGAACAAGCCCTTCAGGGCGTACCAAAATCAAAGGTTTTCCGGATTGGATGGCGGTGGCTGCGTCCATGGCGGTATTCCACTGTCTGTACTTCTCTCCAAACAAGGCAATCACGACATCTGCTTTTTCCATCCAGATTCGGGTTCGAAGATTGTTAAATTCCGACGCAGCCTGGTCTCTATAGACGGGATTGGGCTGCTTTCCTTTTATTTGTTCGCCGATATCATCAGATCGGTCATGATTTTCCTGAGGTCCTTTCAGAATCAGGGGAAGCCCACGTTCCTTCGCTTTTTGTCGGAATTGTTCGCGCCAATCATCGTGAATCTGTCCCGCTAGGTAGACAATCAGTTCCATCATATGTCTCCTTTCTAGAAAAGCTGTGTCAACCTTGCTTCTTTTGGCTTCATTCCTATTTTAGCAAATCATGAATCTTTGTATATAGATCGGGTGAAATGAATCACTTGACAAAAGTAAGTAATACATCTATCATTACTTATATAAAGTTAGTTCCTGAATATTTTTCAGTAAAGAAAGGTGAAATGTTATGGGCAAAGTATTGTATATAACGGCCAACCCAAAGGCTGCGAAGGATTCCTACAGCTTGACGGTTGCTGATGAAGTCATTCGTACTTACCGGAAAATCAATTCTGCTGATGAAGTGATTCATCTGGATCTTTTCCAAGAGGAAATCCCATTGATTGACGGAGATATCCTGGAGGCTTGGGGGAAACTGGGCTCCGGTGCTTCGTTTGAATCCTTGACGGATTCACAACAGAAAAAAGTGGCAAGACAAAACGAGTTGTTGGAACAGTTTATGGAAGCGGATCGATATGTTATTGCGATTCCGATGTGGAATTTTGGGGTACCACCATTGATGAAGGCCTATATTGATAATGTTGCCATTGCCGGGAAGACATTTAAATATACGGAAGAAGGACCTGTAGGTCTTCTCCAAGGGAAAAAAGCATTGATTGTTCAGGCATCGGGTGGTGTATACAGTGAGGGACCAGCTGCTGAACTGGATTTTGCCAGCCGTTCTTTGAAAGCTGTCCTGAATCTTGTGGGTGTTACAGATGTAGAAACGGTCTATGTGGAAGGTGTGAGCCAGTATCCCGATCAGGTGGATGAGATCCGGGAAAAAGCCATTAAACAGGCAAATGAGAAAGCGAAAACATTTGCCCAGGACACCGTTGTTCCGTCTTAATAAATCAGTGAGAACCAGCTTCGTCGATTTTTTGACCGGATGAGCAATCCTGGCGATTCCGGAGCAGAGGTTAACGGGTCTAACCCGTTTCAGATATACGCTGCTTGACGAGGGAAAACGACGAAACCGTCATAAGAAAAGGGGGAGCTGTGGAGGCTCCCCCTTTTCGTTACTTGTTTTTAAAGAATTTCGACCAATTACGTACAGCAGCAACCACAAACCAAACCAAAAACGCAACCAAAGCAAGGTTGATAAGTATACCGTGTATACTTATGCTATACATTACCACACCTCCTTTACATATATTGTATAAAAGAAGAAAACCCCTAGATAGGGGTTTTCTTTGTCAATTACGGTGCAGTTAGGTTGAAAGACCCGCCTGAATAGTAGAACTTTGCATTAGCTGTAGTGTGAGCATACGCCACCGAAGCAGAATACTTATCTGTTTGAGCGTTCTTACAACTAGACCGTTTACAGGTAACATCAAGAGTATTGCTATACACTTTTCCAATACCGCCAGATCCGATGATACCATATGCCGTATGTTTCCCGTACATATAGATCTTCTTTAGCTTCTTAGCCCCACTTGTTTTCTTAGCAGTATAGTTAACGCCCCATGTGTTGGTTGCCAAATAGTGGTTTGCGGTCACACTTCCCCGCAGTGAAACTCGCAAGCCACTAATGCCTCCACTACGTTTAAAGTGGTTCGTCTTAAGAATACCTATTCCTCCAGATCTGCCATTAGCATGTTCTTTGACAAACTCAGCATCCTCCTTACTCAACATTTCTCCAACCTTGTACTTCCTGTCGATTTCATCCATTTTTGCGTCAACAGTGTTTACAATGGACGGCTTTTCTTCAACAACAGTGTCAGCATTTGCAATGCTAACTCCCGAAAACACAGAAACAACCATACACATGCTTAAAAATAAAATCCTCTTCATTTCTGAATCTCCTTTACATAAAAGTGAGCTCCCACAGAAACATTACCATAATTTATAATTATTTCAAATTTTTCGACAAAATATACCAAAATATTCCCTCTATATTCCATAATAAACCTCATAGAACAATAAAATCCTTATTCTAAAAAATATTTTGAAAAATGAATGGATATGCTAAAATATAATTGAATAATCTATGGAAAGGCAGGAATTATATGTGATCCAATACGACCCAATCAGTGTCGGGGAAGTTTTACGTAAAATTAGAAAGTCAAAGGGTTTGCGTCTGGGGGATTTGGCGGATGAGAATATCTCTACAGCTACATTAAGCAATATCGAGAGGGGGACATTAAGGGTAAAATACGAAAAAGTTGATTATATTATCAATAAACTTGGATTAACCATGCAAGAGTTGCCAGAATATATTGCAAAGGAACAAAAGAATCAGGAACATGTAAAATCTTTCTTAGGGATGGCAGAGTCTCTTGTTAATATGGGGTGTGAAGAAAGCGCATACAATATGGTAAAAAACATGGATGTCCAAGATGAAAGCTCTCATGCTTCCTTATTTTACTGGATTACAGGGTCTTACTATATGAGGAAAAAGAAATATGAAAAAGCAGAGGTTCATTTCCACAACGCAATACGCACATCCGCGAGGTCCCGATTTACATCTGATTCAAACATCGAAGCATATGCTTTCAAAGATCTGGGAAGATGTAGCTATTACCAAAATGACTTACAAAAAGCACTCTTGTTCACAGATAGTGGATTAGATGCTTACGACCCTGACGGAGAAAGGAATCACATAAAGTACATTCTTTTAAGAAACAAGTCAATATACTTGGAAAGGTTAGGACGCATAGCGGAGGCCTTTAAGATCGTTCAGGATGTTTGGTCCAACATACACAGAATAGACCACATTGAAACACTTGTATCTCTATACTGGTTAAAGTCCGAATTGCTTAGGAAGACAAGTTCATTCAAGGAATCCGTATACACTGCGCAAGAAGGAATCCACAAGGCCGGAGTTAACAAACTGAAAAGTTTCAGCACAAATCTTTGGGTAACGCTCGGCAGCAGTTATCGCTCTCTAAAAGAGCTGGAAAAAGCGGAGGTATGTTACGATATTGCAATGCGTCTTGCTGAAAGCACCGAAATGAGCAATCCCTATATAAGAGCATGTATCTCTGTTTCGTATCTATGCATGGATAGAAAAGACTGGGACAAAGCAGAAGTCCACTTGGGAAAAGCGATCGAAAAGGCTAAAGAGAATGAATGCCACTTTTACCTGATCGATGCATACATGGCATCCGGTATACTGTACAATCTCCAAGGGTTTAAAGACGAAGCAATAGCAAACTTCCGCCTAGCAATAAAAGTGGCTGATGAATATAACTATCCTCAAGTGCCTCTTCCTTTAAACATCCTCACATTATTGGACCTCAAAAGGAATTAAGCGAGCCGGAGAAATGTCCACGGTGACTCCTGTGGACCGTTTTTTACGGGGGAAATGTCCCGCAAAAAACCGCCCAATGATTATTGGGCGGATACTACCCTTATATGGAATTTTGTGCAACAGGAAGATATGTGCAAGTCGGGTCGCTTGCTAGAGGATCATCGGTCAAGGCATAAGCGCGTGCACGAGAACCTCCGCAGATCTTTCGATACTCGCAAACCCCACATTTCCCTTTTAATTGCTCCGAATCCCTCAAAGCTCGGAACATAGGATGTTGCCGATAAATCTCTGACAGTGGCTGCTTCCTTACATTTCCGCAATTGATGGGCAAAAATCCACTGGGATACACGTCACCGGTATGGGAAACAAATACGAAGCCATTACCGTCATTGACACCCTGCGTTGAACGTATACTTCCACCAGCACCGCGACTGCCCCTGGGGGTGGATGAAAGTACCCCTTTCTCGATCAGTACTCGCCGGTAGGGAGGAGCTGCTGTCGTCTTGATATCGAAAGAAGAACGGGTTGAGAGATCAGCAAGCCAATGATAGACGCTTTCGTGCTCCTCAGGGGAAATCATGTCTCCTTCTTTTCCCCGTCCCGTCGGAACTAAGAAAAATACTCCCCACAGCACGACTTCCATCGTTTCCATCATTTTTGCTAGATTGGACAAATCGGCCAGGTTGTACTTGCTGACCGTTGTATTGATTTGCAACGGCATGTCTAATTCTTGAAGATACTCGATGGATCGCAATGTGTGGTTATAAGAACCGCTCGTACCCCGAAACTGATCGTGAATCTCCGCAGTCGATCCATCCAGGCTGAATGCCCAGCGATCCAGACCCACTTCCTTTGCCTGACGCATCGCTTGGGGAGTTACTCGAGGCGTTGCACTGGGTGTAAGGGAGACATGCAGTCCCTGTTCCTTGGCATATGCTGCCAATTCAAACAGGTCCACGCGCATCAGTGGATCTCCTCCGGTAAAGACCAGAATCGGTGAACCCATCTCCCGAAGGCTATCAATCAGTTCTCTTCCTTCTTCTGTCGTCAGCTCCAGGGGATTTCTTCGGTACTGAGCCTCTGCTCGGCAGTGTAAACATTTCAAGGCACAAGCCCGTGTAACTTCCCAAATCACAATAAATGGATTTTGATCAAAATGACTCATTTTACATCCTCCCTTTTAAAGGGAACCTGTTTGACATTTTCAATACGTTATCTTCCTCTTTAGTATATCCGTTTATCTCCTTTCTGTTTGTGATTTAAATCACATGAACCAGGTTGAGCAATTCTTAAACACTTTATTCGATATAGGAGAGGAGGTCCAATGGGTTACGAACCCGTTGGACCTCCAGTTTCAAGTCAAACATATCATGTTTTTTGCGAGGGTAAAGCGCTATGAATCACTTCAGAGAGCACCGTTGCTGAATGTTGAAGCTTTTTAGTTTCGCTTTCATTTAGCTTTAATTCTATAACTTCCCGTATCCCGTTTTGGTTGATAACGGCAGGCAGTCCTATATAGACATCTTCCAGTCCGTATTCCCCTTGGGCTAGACAGGAGACCGTGTGAATGGAGTTCTCGTTTTCCAGTACGGCTTGGGTAAGACGGGCAAGACCCATGCCAATTCCGTAATAGGTGGCCCCTTTTGCCTGAATAATGTGGTAGGCAGCATCCCGGACCTGAATGAATAGATTATCCAGTTCCTGTTGTGACGGTCCTTTCCCATCTTTCAGATATTGCGCGATGGAACGACGGCCGATGTCCGTAAGACTCCAAACCGGTAGCTCTGTATCCCCATGTTCACCGATGATATAGGCGTGGACATTGCGCGTATCCACATGATAGGCCTGACCCAGAAGGTAGCGGAATCGGGCGGTATCCAAGATGGTACCGGTCCCAATCACTCGTTCTGACGGAAGCCCTGAGTATTTCCAAGTGACATAACTGAGGACATCAACCGGGTTAGTAGCGACCAGAAAGATTCCATTGAACCCGTTTTCCATCACTGAGTCAATGATGGATCGAAATATGCGGGCATTTTTTGCCACCAGGTCCAAACGGGTTTCCCCTGGACCCTGATTGGCCCCGGCGGTTAAGACAACTAAATCAGCATCTTTGCAGTCGGAGTAGTTCCCGACCCGGATGGTCATTGGAGTTCTTGCAAAGGGAAGGCCATGGTTAAGATCCATCGCATCCCCGATTGCTTTTTCCTCGTTAACATCCACCAGCACCAATTCATGACATAACCCTTGAATAAAACAGGCGTAGGCGTAACTGGAACCAACAAACCCCGTTCCAACAACAACGATACGCGAGACTTTTCTTGGTTGCGACATGATAGATCAGCCTTTCCCTATCGATTTGGATTGAAAAATCACGGCTAAAAGGAGCGCCAACCAGCCACCATAGGGGATAGTTTGTGAAATATTTCACAAAAAGGGGCGTGTACATCCTTCCCGATTGTAAACATCACATGGATCGATTGAGTGAATCAAAGCTTCTTACGGTTAAAATCAAGCAAGTGAACCTTTTGGATGAGACTGCTTCCTATTGAAAGTCCTACCCTTATATTACAAAAAACCACCCCGCCTCCAATTGAACAATTATTACAATTTATAGTACATCCAAAAGATTGGACATCTATTAACCAAGACCGTCAACCATTATCATTTCGAGTAAAATCTAGACTTGGGTAAATGGGGAGCAAAGGAATCATTTGTGACTTTCAGCACAACAACGTTTCCTGAAAAATGATAAGGTAAAGAACACAATCAACGAATGGTTGAGAAAGGGGCAAACATGTTGGTTCAAATCACTATATATTTCCATGTCCTTGGGGCTGTCGCAATGGGATTCTATCTTTTATTGCCTTTTTTTTTGCAGAAAGCGTTATTGCAAAATAGGTCCGTTCTTCATGTATTCTATTGGATGAACTTTATCTCCCAATGGGTTCTCGTCATTCAATTGTTGACCGGTGGTTACTTGTACATGCTAGGGGATTATTCCCTGATGTGGATCATTTCCGTTTCGGTCGTCTATACAGCGATCGGTGCATTTGGGGGATTATTCGGTTATCATATCCGAAAATTTCTTCAGTCTTCCAGTCCCTCCGCACTTGATCCATGGATGCGAAAAGTCCGCTTCCATGCGATCCTTACCACGGTCTCAATGCTAGTAATGATGATACTGATGCTATTTCCCTACGCAATCTAATTCTGTTCATATCAACCCAGAGTATCCGTTGAGTGAACTCCCATACCATAAAAGTGAGTGAAAAGAGAAGCTGAACGACTCAAGCCACGAAGGAAGTATCCTTGGAGTGTATGGTGTCGTCTCTTTCACTGGAAAAGCAGGAAACAGAATTTGCCAATCTTTCTGGGTTACTGTCCTGAAACGAAGAGTGGCTTTTTATGATAGTAACAGTGACCATCTATCGGGGTTTCGCATATGGAAAAAGAGGAGGAGGGAAAACGATGTCGGATCAATTAAAGGGCCGTTGCAGTACTTCAGAAGCCGAAGAGAAAGCGCTCATTCAAGAGGTTCAAAGGGCAGCGAAAGATTTGCGTGATGCCAACCCATGGGAGATCTTAATCTGGGCCTCAAAACGTTTTGGGAAATCAGTGACGATGGCATGCAGCTTCGGTTATGAAGATGTTGCTTTGGTTCATATGGTGTACCAACAAGGTTTGGATATGGATATTTTTTATCTGGATACCGATCTTCTGTTTCAAAAGACATATGAGACACGGGACCGGCTAAACAAAAAATATGGGATACATTTTATACAAGTCCGTTCCGCCTACAGTTTGGAGAAACAAGCCGAACTTTTGGGAAAAGAACTTTGGAAACGGGACCCCAATGCCTGTTGCCTTGTTCGAAAAGTGGAACCGTTGCGTCGCTTCTTGAAAGATTATACGGCCTGGTGTACAGGAATTCGCCGTGAACAGTCGCCAACCAGGGCAAATACGGAAGTTGTGGAGTGGGATACGCAGTTTCAGTTGGTTAAATTGAACCCGCTCGCCTTTTGGAAAGAAGATCACGTCTGGGATTATATCCACAAACATCGCATTCCCTATAATCCGATGCATGACAACCATTATCCCAGTATTGGATGCATTCCGTGCACCCGTCAGGTACAACCGGGGGAAGATCCTCGAGCCGGACGCTGGTCCGGAATGGAGAAAACGGAATGTGGGCTTCACCCCTCAAGGAAAAAGGAGACAGGAGATGCCTGAACCTTGAAATGGGAGGAGATGTGGATGGACTCTTTGCCCCATGGCGGAGTCTTGGTTAACCGAGTCTGTTCGATGGAAGAGAAAGACGAATGGTTTAAACGGGTGGAATCCCTTCCTTGTGTGACGATTTCCAAACGAACCCTTTCTGACCTGGAATGCATCGCTACGGGAGTTTTTTCTCCGTTGAAGGGATTTATGAATAAAGAAGACTACATCTCAGTCAGGGACCGGATGCGTTTGGCTGACGGGACAATATGGAGTCTTCCGATTACCCTTCCGGTTGAAAAAGATGCGGCTTCCGACATTTGGGAAGGGGATCGGGTAGCACTCAAGGGGGAAGATCATCGGGTTTATGCGGTGATGGAGGTTGAAAGTCTCTATCAGGTGAGTCTGGAACAAGAGGCGAAGGCTGTTTTTCAAACGGTGGACCCTAAACATCCAGGGGTGGCCCGGTTGCTGAAGACATCTCCGGTCTATGCGGGGGGACCGATCCATTTACTGCATCTTCCGGATCACGGGATTTTCTCAAAGGATTGGTTTCAGCCGAGCCAAACACGGGAGATTTTTCAAAACCGTGGCTGGAAAAAGGTTGTTGGATTTCAGACGCGCAATCCGGTTCACCGTGCCCATGAATATATTCAAAAGTCCGCACTGGAAACGGTGGATGGTCTGTTTCTCAATCCTTTGGTAGGGGAAACGAAGAAGGATGATATTCCTGCGGAGGTTCGGCTGGAAAGTTACCGAACGATCTTACATCACTATTACCCGAAAGAGCGTGTCTTTTTTGGGGTTTATCCGGCAGCCATGCGCTATGCCGGTCCCCGTGAGGCTGTTTTTCATGCTTTGGTGCGGAAAAACTACGGATGCACCCATTTTATTGTGGGCAGGGACCATGCAGGCGTCGGGGACTATTATGGAACCTATGATGCGCAAAGCATTTTTTCCCAGTTTCGGGAAGAGGAATTGGGAATCACTCCTCTGTTTTTTGAGCACAGCTTTTATTGTCGCCGCTGTGATGGTATGGCCTCTTTTAAGACTTGTCCACACTCTGGAGAGAATCATGTCACGCTTTCCGGAACCAAAGTCCGAGAGATGTTGAAACAGGGAATCACTCCTCCGCCAGAATTTTCCCGACCGGAAGTCGTGGAGGTTTTAATCCGGGGATTACAGCAGAAGGAGTGGAAGAATTGAGGTTCAGGACAAAGTGGTGAAGGGATGATTTCCGTTCCAAAGCATCTCTTTCCTCCAGAAAAGAAGTGAAAGGAGTCCGCTTTACCCTCTCCGGTCACAACCAGCGGACAAATTATCCGCTAAACGGTTGGGACTGGAGAGGGGTTCCACTGGGTTGTCGGAAAAGGACCTCCAGTTTGTCAGCAGTCCCGCCGGTTTAAATCCGGCATTTTTTAATAGAAAAATAATATTTATTATTTATAATTTTTAGAAAAAATGATTGCCAATGATGCTTCGTCCAGAATATAATGGATATGAATTCGTCTTTTTCCAGCTATCAAACGAACAGGTTGCAACGTTTTTCGTGAACTGCATCCTCATCTCGATGGGGGTGCAGTTCACAAATCTTAAGTATTGAACATCAGGAGGTTTAAGGATGAGAGTATTGTTTGTCTGCTCTGGTGGAATGTCTAGTGCCATTGTTGTTCAGGCTCTGAAAAAGGAAGCGCAAAAACAGGGACTGGATCTGGAAGTTATGGCAGTTGGAACGAGTGAAGTGGAGACAGAGTTGAAGAAGGGATGGGATCTGGTGTTGGTGGCTCCACAGGTGAAACACCGTTTGGAATCGATTCAAAAAATTGCGGATCGCTTTTCCGTTCCGTGTGATTCGATTCCGCCACAGGCGTATACCCCATTGGGAGGAGCATTATTGTTAAAGACAGTGAATGAACGGATGAAAGATAAATGATTGCAGATAAAGGAGTGTTGGTAAAGTGAACGGTTTTGTTTCCTTTTTGGAAAAAAATTTATCGGGACCTATGGCGAGGCTGTCGGAACAACGCCACCTTCGAGCGATCCGGGATGGCGTAATTTCTGCATTGCCGTTTATTATCGTGGGGAGTTTCTTTTTAATTCTCGCCTTTCCGCCGATTCCAAAGGAGACGTTTGTGGCACAGTGGGCCAATCAACATGTGAATGAAATTTTGATCCCCTATCGGTTAACGATGTTTATCATGTCTTTGTATATTGCTTTTGGAATCGGTTACAATCTGTCCAAAAGCTATGATTTGGACCCGTTATCTGGTGGTCAGGTGGCAGTGGCGTCCCTGTTGCTTACGATTGTACCCAAAGTGGTCGAAGAGGAATTTGTCCTTCCGATGACGAATTTGGGGGGACATGGATTGTTTGTAACGATGCTGGTCTCCATTCTTTCTGTAGAGGTTATGCGGTTTTGCAAAGAGAAAAATGTGACCATCAAAATGCCGGAACAGGTTCCCTCTTCGGTTTCTCGCTCGTTTGAGGCCCTGATTCCGGTGGCATTGGTGATTGCGCTCATGTCTGTCGTTACAGTGGTCCTCAACATTGATCTGCACCATGTGGTGGATCAGGTGGCTAGTCCCTTGGTAAAGGCGGGAGACAGTCTTTTTGGTGTCTTAATCCCGGTGTTTTTAATCACATTTTTTTGGTCTTTTGGAATTCATGGTGTATCTGTGGTGGGTACGGTGGCTCGTCCAGTATGGGAAGTCTATCTCGCAAAAAATGCAGAAGCAGTGGCAGATGGTTCTTCCCAGATTCCATATATTGCACCTGAGACCTTTTATCAGTGGTTTATCTGGATCGGTGGTTCTGGTGCAACGCTGGGCATGGTATTGGCTATGTTTCTGTTTTCAAAATCTAAATATTTAAAAACTTTATCCAAGACGTGTATTGTCCCAGGTGTATTCAACATTAATGAACCGATCGTATTTGGTGCACCCATTGTATTGAATCCTCTTCTGATCATTCCATTCGTCATCACTCCATTAATTACGGCAACCCTTTCATATATTGCAACAGCGGTCGGTTTGGTAACTCCCACCTATATTATGCCCCCTTGGACCTTGCCTGCTCCAATTGGCGCCTATCTGGCGACTGGAGGTGACTGGAGAGCGATTGTGCTGGTACTTATCAATATCCTCATTTCCTTCTTTATTTATCTGCCGTTTCTTAAAATGTACGATCGCAACATGATAGAGATGGAGAAAGAGGGAGAAGGGGATACAGAGATCGCTTGAGCCGATAAAGGGGGAACTGGTATGGCCAATCAAGGAATGAAAATCGCTGTGATCGGAGGGGGTTCCAGTTATACACCGGAACTGATTGAAGGCTTGATTCAACGCCATCATAATTGGGGTCCTCTGGAAGTATGGTTGATGGATATTGAGAAAGGGAGAGAGAAGCTGGAGATTGTGGGGGATTTGGCGAAGCGCATGGTGGCTAAAGCCAATGGGACCATCCAAATTCATCTCACCTGTGATCGCCGGGAGGCATTGGCAGGAGCTGACTTTGTTATTATTCAAATACGTGTCGGTTTATTGGAGGCACGGATCAAAGATGAATGCATTCCTCTCAAACACGGGATCATTGGTCAGGAAACCAACGGCGCCGGCGGGCTCATGAAAGGTTTGCGAACAATTCCGGTGGTTTTGGATATTGCTGACGAAGTGCAGGAGCTGTGTCCGGATGCCTGGCTCATCAATTTTACCAATCCTGCAGGAATGGTGACAGAAGCACTTTTGTGCTACGGTTCACATCATAAGGTGGTCGGGGTATGTAATGTTCCCGTTCATATGACAGCGACTGTAGCTGATATGCTGGGAGTGGACAAAGAGCGTATTCATATTCACTTTGCCGGTTTGAACCATTTGGTACACGGATTAAATATCTTTTTGGATGGGGAGGAGATTACGGAGGATCTCCTCCAAAGGTTGACAGATCCCGATCAGCAAATGACACTGCGCAACATTGATCCTCTGCCATGGCAACCGGAATTTATCACCTCGATGGGAGTTCTTCTATGCCCCTATCATCGCTATTATTATAAGACAAAGGAAATATTGGAAGAGGAACTGGTCCAATTTCAAAGCGGAACGACAAGAGGCAAAGTGGTAAAAGAAGTGGAAGAAGAACTGTTTTCGCTGTATCAAAATCCGGATTTAAATGAAAAACCATCACAGCTGGAAAAGCGGGGAGGTGCATACTACAGTGATGCCGCTTGCCAGTTGATTGATTCCATTTTCTGTAATCGGCAGACCATACAAACCCTGAACGTTCAGAACAATGGTGCCATCGCCGGAATTCCATACAGATCAGCTGTTGAGGTAAACTGTGTGGTGACAAAAAATGGCCCCAAACCATTGGCGGTGGGAGAGTTGCCGGTGGAAATCAATGGACTGGTTCAACAGATCAAATCGTTTGAGCGAGTGGCGGTGGAAGCGGCGGTGACCGGTTCCTACGAGAAAGCACTATTGGCGATGACGATTCATCCATTGGTACCGAGTGATCAAACAGCCAAAAGGGTGTTGGATGAATTGTTGGAAGCACATCATGAATATTTGCCTCATTTTTTTTCATCGCAACGCTGAATGGAGGAACTCTGATATGGATATGGAGCAATTGGAGTATGGGATCTTTGAAATCATTTCTTATGCAGGAAATGCTCGCTCTTTGGCCTATGAAGCATTGGAAGCAGCCGAAAACTTTACCTTTGATCAAGCGGAAGATTTAATTCAGCAGGCGGAAGAGGAATTGAGTCGTGCTCACCGGACGCAAACGGAATTCATTCAAGCGGAACTGAACGGTACACAACTGGAAAAGTCACTGTTGCTGATTCATGCACAGGATCATCTGATGACAGCGTTGTCAGAGCAGAAATTGATTGAACACATGATTCGGGTGATCAAAAAGTTAAAAGCGGAGAAATAAAAAGGAGGGGCTCTATTGAATCGATTGGGTATTTCCATCTATCCGGAACGTACTACTGTGGAAAAAGATCTGGAGTATATTGCGCTGGCTCATTACTATGGGTTTACCCGTATTTTTACCTGTCTTTTATCTGTGGAAGGGAGCCGACAGGAGATCCTGGATCGTTTTCAGGAGACCATTCGTTTTGCCAACGATCACAGAATGCAAGTAGTCGTCGATATTGCTCCCCGTGTCATGGAGCGGCTGGGTGTTTCCTATCAAGATCTATCCTTTTTTCATGATATGGGCGTTTATGGGGTTCGCTTGGATCTGGGATTCAGTGGGAAGGAAGAAGCGGAAATGACGATGAATCCCCATGGTTTGGCAATTGAAATCAATATGAGTGGAGGAACCAAATATTTGGAGAATATTTTAACCCATCGACTCAATAAGGATAACCTAATCGGTTCTCACAATTTCTATCCCCACCGTTACACCGGGTTGTCTGATTCCCATTTTTCAGATTGCAGTCGGGTGTTCAAGCAAAATGGGATTCGTACGGCTGCCTTTATCAACTCTCCATCCGCAACCTTTGGTCCATGGCCAGTGACAGAGGGATTGTGTACATTGGAGAAGCATCGCGAACTGCCGATCCAGGTGCAGGCCAAGCATCTTTTTATGACCGGTCTGATCGATGATGTGATTATTGCGAATGCATATGCATCAGAGGAAGAGCTGAAAACTTTGAGCCGGCTGGACCCTCGTTTGCCTACCTTTGAAGTGGAGTTGTATGAAACGGCTACGGAATTGGAGAGGGACATTGTATTGAAGGAGTCTCATTTCTATCGGGGAGACGTTTCTGATTATGTGATCCGATCCACTCAAAGCCGGGTAAAGTATAGGCAGGAATCATTTCCACCCACAAACACACCTCCCATTCGTCGGGGAGATCTGTTAATCGATAACGAACAGTATGGTCAGTATAAAGGAGAACTTCAAATTGCCCTTCAGGATATGGAAAACAGTGGAAAAACCAATGTGGTGGGTCGAATTGTAGAAGATGAGACCTTTTTATTGGACCATCTGCAACCTTGGTCCTCCTTTGCGTTTGTTCTCAAAGGGCAATTGGTCAGTGATGGAGCCTATTTTTTCAAGCAAAAACCCCCAGCTCCAGCTGAGGGGTAAAACGGATAAAGAAGCAATCCACATAATTGATTATCAAAAATCAACTTTCCTAAGTAACGTTGTCCTTCACTCCCTGTGATCAGGGAGTTTTTTATGAAATGTTGGCGGATTTAAACTGGCGGACTTGAGACTGAATCGCTTGTTCTACGGGAAGACGCTCAATACTGGATGCTCCAAAAAAGCCAACGACTCCTTTGGTGGATTCATAGATCGCTTGAGCATCTTCGGGTTCTGCAATGGGACCGCCGTGACAAAGCACCAATATGTCCGGATTCACCTTTTTGGCTGCATCATGCATAGCTTGCACGCGATGAGCGGCTTCTTCCAGGGTAATGGCAGTTTCTGCTCCGATCGATCCTTTTGTGGTCAGACCCATATGGGGAACCAGCACATCTGCTCCGGCTTCCGCCATAGCTGTTGCCTCATCTTCATTAAATACATAGGGACACGTTAACATGTCACGTTCCGCAGCGAGACGGATCATCTCCACTTCCTGATCAAATCCCATCCCTGTCTCTTCCAGGTTTTGGCGAAACACTCCATCGATCAGTCCCACCGTGGGGAAGTTTTGGACACCATCAAAACCGAGTTCTTTCAATTGATCCAGAAAAACATCCATTCGGCGGAACGGGTCTGTTCCGCACACTCCAGCCAGTACGGGAGTGTCTTGAATGACGGGAAGTACTTCGGAAGCCATATCCTTTACAATGGCGTTGGCGTCTCCATAGGGTAACAATCCAGCCAGAGAGCCTCTTCCAGCCATACGGTAGCGTCCTGAATTATAAATGATAATTAAGTCGGCTCCTCCTGCTTCCGCAAATTTGGCAGATAACCCAGTTCCGGCTCCGCAACCGATGATGGGAGAACCGCTCTTTACAGTCTGACGAAGGCGCTCAATCGCTTCTTTTCTTGTGATAAATGGCAAGTGAATCCCCTCTTTTCGTTTAGTGTACAAAGGATCAGTCCATGATCTCCAATAGCTTTTCTGAGGCTGCTTTTGCAAACTGAGGGTCATTAATATTACAATCCAACTCGTAAACAGGGATGTCCTTTCGTATATGATGACGAATGGCGTCAAAGAGTGCAGCATCTGCATCCGGCCACCAGAATTCCTTGTCAGGTGCATCCAGAGCTGATATTCCCTGCAACGGAAGGAATACGGCTACCGGTCCACAGGAGCGATTCACCTTTTGGGCCAGAATACGTCCCAGATTTGCATTTTCTTCGGGAGTGGTGCGGATTAAGGAAACATTGGGATTCCATTGATAAATGATCCGGTCGCGCAATGACTCCGGGATTGTGTTCATTCCCCAAAAGTTGGCCATATCCAAGCAACCGGGAGCGACGACTTGAGGAACCCCTAATTTGGCTGCGGCATCCATTCGTGTGGGACCGGCAGACAATACTCCTCCGACCAGCTCATCAGCCAGTTCTGTGGTGGTTAAATCCAGCACACCATTGATATATCCTTTTTGTACAATTGCTTCCATGGTTTGGCCACCGGTGCCGGTAGCGTGGAAGATAAGCATTTCAAACCCTTTCGCTTCCAAGTGTTCTTTACATTGGTTAATGGCTGTTGTTGTGTTGCCAAACATGGATGCGGTAATCAATGGCTTTCCGTCAAACATAGGTGGAGTCGTTTCCAGCATGCCACACAGGGTACCGACAGCATTTGCATAAATTTGGGCGCTAAAACGATTGACACCGGATACATCCAGAATAGCAGGAAACATGACTACATCACTGTTTTGTACATAAGGTTGTGTATCTCCGGACGCAACCGTACTTACCATAACTTTTGGAACGCCTAACGGAAGCGAGCGCAGAGCAGCGGTTCCAATAATGGTTCCGTTGGACCCTCCCATGGAAAAACCGGCATCAATCTTTCCATCATTAAACAAAGATCGAACAATTTCAGCCACACCCTTGGTCATTAACATCATGGCCAGGGATTTGTCTCCTTTTTCACGGAGTTCATGAAGTGTGACTCCGCTGGCTTTTGCGACTTCGTCTGAGGAGATATCCGGTTCAATCATTGGTTCGCCCATGATTCCGGTATCAATTAAAAGTGTTTGATATCCTCTGGATTCAAACTGTTCTTTTACAAATTCATAGTCTTTTCCTTTGGTGTCTAATGCGCCGATCAAAGCAATTGTCTTTTTCATAATACCCTCTCTCTGTTATTGTATTTGTAATAAAGATAACGAAATCACAGATATAAAAGATTCGGTCTATTCCTTATGACAAGGAAAAATACACAGACTTTTAATAAATAATCAGGCAGCCTGCGATGCTGATTTCCGTTTTCGACGGTTGCGAATGATCAGCCATACGACGAATCCGATGAGGAACAGCACCGTAACAATGATGATAGGCACCCAGAAGACTGGATTGGGGATCTTAATGGATAATTGAATGGGATTTTTCTTTCCGGGCTCCATATTCCAGGTAAGTGTTTTACCGTCGTCGGATACATGATCAGCATTATGTGAATCAGGCTCGATTGGCAAGGTTAGCAAAAAGCGAAGCTTTACCTGATCCATAAAGGCTTCAGCCATTGGGTTATCGGATGAAACATCACTGAGATCCGCTTCCATGTCAACATTGGCACGAATAAACAGCAGTCCGGTGTTCACCTTGACCTGCTCGCTGTTTAAATCAGAAAGGAATAAGGGTGTACCTAATCCTACACCTGTGATGGGATCAGTGGATGCAACCGGTTTCGGTTGTATCAGAGTGGACAGATGATCCTGCATCCTTTTTCCTGGTGGCTCATCTATTACGTTGGCCACCTCTTTTTTGGCGATCCACCCTGTTTTTCCATCTTCTGTTATCGTCTTGATCTTGTATCCGTCATCTTGCAAACTCTTTTTCAGGTCTTTCAGTTCTTCCAGCACAAGTTTGTTTGTCAAGATTTTCATTTCATAGACACCGGAACCGTCCATGTTGACTTTCACATGATAATCTGCGTTGACACAACCGGACAGAACGATTGTCATCATGAATATCAATATCAAACCTATAACTTTGTTCCTGCTATGCAAACAAATCCCTCCTTTCGTTTTATCTATCTTTTTAGTATAGAGGATGTAAAGAAAGATGTCATTTTGTAATCGTTTTTTCATAAAACGTAGTGTTTGGATGAGAAGATAGAACAGGAAACAGGGAGAATCTTAACACTCTGACAGAAGAGAAGGTAAAAGAAAGATCTCCAACATATATATGCGATTTATAGGAATTATGGAGGTTACCTGTTGAGGTATAATTATGCTATAAAGTAATTGTTTCAGGATCAATCCCTTGATATGATAATGCTTTTTTTCAATAGAGGAGGATCATAGAATGAACGTTCATGGAGAAAACAGTTGGGATACACAGCGAGTCATTCAAAATTACAGAAATAAAATTCGCCATTTGAATCAAGTTATAGAGCAGATGATGGAAAAAGAACAAAAATATCAATTCTCACTAAATGAGAAGGACCAAATTATCCAGCAGTTAGCAAATCAACAGCAGAAAGATCGAGAACAGCTTAAAAAATGGGAAAGCAGTTATGAACAGTGGCAATGGAGTTCAGATCGAGAACATGCAAGGATTGATCAGGAGAAGGCTTTACAAATGCTCCGAAAAGATCTTCGGATCAGTAAAGAACAAGTCAATCAGATTCGCAGGCAACAGGAGAGAGATCGAAAATTACGCAAACAGTTGGAGTCAGAACTTCAGGAAAAAACCAACCGTTTGAAAGAAAAAGAAGAGATGGAATACAAACTTCAACAGAAGTTGGAAGAGGGACGCCAGTATCTTAATCGATTGCAGGAAAAATATCATGCTGCGTTAATGGAAAAGGAAAAAGAGCTGCAAAATTGGAAAGATAAATATTCTGAAGCAGAAAGTTTATTTCAGAAAAATATGGATGACTTGAAACAAGAGCAATTTGCTTATCAGGAGCAGGAAAAAAAGTTACGGTCTCAGCTTGAAGAGAGCATGAGCAAGCGAGAGGAACAAGAAAAAGCGTATCGGAATGCTTTGTCGGAAAAGGAAAAGGAACTGCAAGAGGCACGAAAAGAACAAGAAACCTTGCAGAATCAATTGGAAGAAAGTTTACGTAAACTGCAAAGGCACCAGGAAGCGTACCAAGAGACTCTGTTAGCGAAGGAACAGGAGATGCAAAGGGAATGGGAACAAAAAGAAGCGTTGCGTGCACAGTTGGAAGAGAGTATACGTAAACGGGAGAAGGAGGAAGCTTCGTACCAGGAGAATTTGTCTGCGAAGGAACAGGAGTTGCAGGAAGCACAAGAAGAACAGGAAACCTTGCGTGAGCAGCTGGAAGAAAAGATATATAACTGGGAAAAACGGGAGAATTGGTATCAGCAGCGCTTGTCTGTACAGGAGCAGGAATTGCAGAAAGTGCAGGAACAGCGGGATTCCTTGCGTACGCAATTGCAAAAAAGCATACGTAAGTGGGAAGAGCAGGAGTCTTCGTATCAGGAGAGCTTGTCGGCGAAAGAACGGGAGTTGCAAGAAGCACAGAAACAGCAGGAACTCTTGCATGAGCAATTGGAAGAAAGAATACATAAATTGGAAAAACAGGAAGCTTCATACCAGGAGAATTTGTCCGCAAAGGAACAGAAGTTGCAGGAAGTACAGAGACAGCAGGAACTTTTGCATGAGCAATTGGAAGAAAGCATACGAAAGCGGAAACAGCAGGAGTCTTCATTTCAAGAGAGTTTGTCGGCGAAGGAACGCGAGTTGCAGGAAGCACGAGAAGAACAGAAAACCTTGCATGAACAATTGAACGAGAGCAAGCATCAACTGCAAAATTACCAGGAATCATATCAGGAAGCTCTGTATGCCAAGGAACAAGAATTGCAGAGAGAATGGGAACAAAAGGAAGCATTGCGTGTACAATTGGAAGAGAGTATGCAGAAGCGAGAGAAGCAAGAAGCTTCCTACCAGGAAACGTTATCCAAAAAGGAGCAGGAATTGCAGAGAGCGAGGGAAGAACTGAAGGCATTAAATAGACAATTACAACAAAAAACGAGCAAGCAGGAGAAAGAGGAAGCTTCATACCAAGAGGCTTTATTCGCGAAAGAACAAGAGTTGCAGGAAGCGAGAGAAAAGCAGGAATCTTTGTGTTCACAGTTAGAGGAAACCATGCGTGAACTTAGAAAGCATCAGAAAGCCTTTCAGGAAAATTTGTCAATGAAGGACAAAGAGCTGCAAACACAGCGACAGCAGAAAGAAGAAATGTGGACTCAGCTGGAAGAAAACTCTCGTGAACTCAGAAAGCATCAAGAAGCATTCCAAAGAGCACTGTTAGTAAAGGAAAAGGAATTAAAGGACCTGAGAGAACAATTGGCAGAAAAAGAACAACATCTCAGCGAACTAAAACACCAATTGGAAATCTGTTGGAAAAAGATAAACAGAAGAAGTCAGGAAGTATCAAAAGGGTCACTTCTGTGGAGTGATCAAAGGGAATAAAAAATGTGGCTGATACAGAATTTGAATAATGATCTCATTTCGATCGTTTGTGTCGATCAACCAAAAGTCTGTGAATCCTCTGTGAGCTTTTTATGAGATAGGGGATATCACAGACTTTTGATGGCTTTAAGATATGGAAGAAAAAAGGATGTACAAGGCTGATATGCATGATAACACATGAATGTCAACGGAAGATAAATTCACATGATATTCGGGTCAATTTCGTATGATCAAAGCGTGTAAAATGATGTTCAGAAGGTTTTATTTTTGAGGGAGGTTTTATGGTGTGGAGAGAATCGATGAATTAAAAGCAGGTGTTGCCGTTATTATTTTAAATGATGAAAATCAGGTTTTACTGCAGAAAAGAGCTGATGTAGGATTATGGGGGATTCCTTCAGGACATGTAGAAATCGGAGAAACCGTCTCTGAAGCAGCGATTAGGGAGGTCAAAGAGGAAACCAATTTAGATATAAGGATTAAAAAGCTGATTGGGGTATACTCCAATCCAGACTCTCAGGTATTTGTGTACCCTAATGGTAAAACCGTTCATTTTATCACAACCTGTTTTCTTGCTGAAATTACAGGTGGACAGCTAAGGTGTAATTCAGATGAATCACTTGAAATAAAGTTTTTTGGACAACAAAACTTACCGAAAGACCTGCTGAAAATGCATCCTCGATGGTTAAAGGATGCACTTGCAGAAAGAGAGATGGCATTTATTCGTTAAAGTGGCTTCTGTAATGGTATTGCGAAACGATTACAATGCTTGGACATCGATCCAAGCACTTTTTTATGCATGGTGATCCAATCCGTCAATAAACATTGAACCGTAAAGAGATACGGATATCTAAAAAGAGCAGACACTCATACATTGACAATGATAATTGTTCTCATTATAATATAAATCAGAAAATCCCGCCTGAAGGAGATATAAATATTGTTTATTGAAACGATCACGATTCACGTAACAGAAGGATCATCCGAAAAAATAGTTGAGCGTTTCAGCCAGGAAGGGCCATTGGAAAAGGCAGAAGGTTTTATCGATATGAGTATCTTGGTCAAAGATCAAAGAAGAGGGGATGAGGAGGTAATCATCCTCATTCGTTGGGAATCCAAAGAAGCGTGGAAAAACTGGGAGAAAAGTGAACCTCATCTTGAGATGCACCGAAAGAGCAGAGGGAAGCCGAAACCTGAATATGTGATCAATCGTCAGCATCATGTGTATGAAGTGAAAGCGACAAAGACGGGAAGGTAAAGTGGAGCATCTGTCTCCCCATGGCTAATAAAATGATACCTCTGATTGAATGAATGTTTATTATGGTATGAACATGTAAGTGATCAAAAGTCTGTGATTTCTCCGAATTTTTTAGTAAGATGGAGAAGTCACAGACTTTTGTTTCATCTTTTTAAGAAACTTCTTCAAAGGTGAAGGATAAAAAAATGTACGGAACAGGAAGTTTGAGGAGATGGAGATTGATCTGATGGAAACAAGAAAGGAAAAAAGGGAAATGTATATCGATCATGGACACAACCATAAAGAACTGAAACTAAGAAACGGAACCCTTCATGTTTTTGCCAATGATGAGGTGTTTAATAACCTGGATGCCAAAGTTTATGAAATGGCAGATAATAATTTGATGATTCCACGAGCGGTTCATATGAGTTATACACCGGACGCCCATGTTGGCATCGGAACCTGTATTGGAACGACTGCGGTTTGGGAGATGAAAGATGGTTTTGTTTCTCCGTCCATTGTAGGCTCGGATATCGGCTGTGGAATGCGGGTTCACCTCACTCCGCTGTCCAAGGATGACATTCAGGATAAAAAGATTCGCCGGGAGCTGATTCAGGCTGTAGAAAAAGTGGTGCCGGTCAATGAGCGATCCGCTTCCCATTACGGCGATATCGATATGGAAAAAGTGGTGACCAGCGGCATCAAGGGATTGCCCAATAAATATATCCCGGACGCATATACGCCCAGTAAAAAGCGCTCCCTTACCCATGTTGAAAATGCCACCTTTACCTTTGACACAGATTATTTACAACATATTCATCCCAAACAATGGTCCCGCGGGAAAAAGCAAATCGGCACACTGGGAGGCGGGAATCATTTTATAGAAATCCAGGTTGTGGAGGTGGACGAGGGGCATCGGGATCTTGCCAAGCGATGGGGGTTGATCGACGGTCAGGTAGTCGTTATGATCCACTCCGGCTCACGGGCCTGGGGTGCACTGATGGGTCGGGATTACAAGAAAGATTTTCAGAGGTTGATGCATAAATGGGGGGTTGGAACGTCAGATCCCAATCTAGTTTTTGCCCCCATTGAGACTGATGAGGGAATGCGATACCTGAACCTGATGTATTCTGCACTCAATTATGCCGTTACCAACCGTCATATGCTGGCCTACGGAGTTCAGGAAGGCTTTAAGGACGTTTTCGGTTCCGACTTTGAAATGCCGGTTCTCTATGATTTAATGCACAACTACGCTCTTAAGGAACCTCACCGGAACCGTTCCATGCTTGTCCATCGAAAAGGGACCACCCGTGCATTGCCACCTGGCCATTTTCTGAATGCCGCTCCATATAAAGAGACCGGACACCCGGTTTTGATTCCAGGCTCCATGGGTACAGCCAGTTATATTCTTGTGGGAAGAGAAGAGGGAGTCAAGAACTTTTACTCCGTCTGTCACGGCGCGGGAAGAATCCGTTCTCGACGGGCTACGAAACAAGCGGTAACAGTAGATGAGTTTGCTTCTTCCATGAAGGTGGGGACTGATGAGGAAATTTTGGTAAATCATCGCACATTGGAGCGCATTCTGGATGAATGTCCACAGGCTTATAAAGACGTGGACCATATTATTGACTCGGTGGTTGGAGCCAATCTCGCTTCCGTTGTCGCTCGTTGTCGTCCCATGGCTGTTATTAAAGGGGTATAATAGGAATGAATATGCGCTATATCCTTTGCCATTGGATTCAAGAAGATTTGGATGAACCGGTCAAGATCTACTCAGAGGTGGATGAAGAGGGACATGAGTTAAGAAAAGTAGAGGTATATCGTGATGGTACAGCTGATTACGCTACGCAGGAAGTTGCCGTGGGTCAAGCTGGATTGGCATTGATTCTGTTTCCGTCTATAGAGGAGATCAACATGGATTCAGAAACCGTTGCAGAAGAAATCTCACCCGCCGAGTTCAAAAATATATGGAAAAAATACGTAGGATAACTGTGGGGCCATCTTTAGCGGGAAGGTGCTTGGGTATATAACTCCATAAAATAGCTGGTATTATTTGTACACAGTTGCTTAATCAAAGCATCCGCCTCTTCAAGACAGAAGATGAAGGTTCCAATCCTTCCCACAGTCCACGGACACCCTCCAATTTGCAGTAAGCGAATGGGAGGGTTTCTATATGAAAGTTAGAAGTTGTTGGATCATTTGAAAAACCGTTTATATCATCAAATGATACGGATAAAGATTGTTTTGATTACATAACGAATCTAGTATGTTAAATCGTTATCCATCCGTTCAAAGCCTTGCAGGTCGTACCTCACACTAAAAATGTACAATCTGCTGATCGGTTCCAAATGTCCTATTGCCACGGTTTTATTTGCTTTAACCTCAAATAGGAAAGGTGAAGTGTGAATATGATGAAACCTATTGGAAGCGTGAAAAAATTGTGGTCTTATCCGGTGAAATCCTTGTTGGGACAAACACAGAGCGAAGTCATGATTGAACCCAGAGGGGTTGTCGGTGATCGTCGCTATGCCATTAGGGATGTTAATGGCAAGTTGGGGAGCGGTAAGACAACCAAACGCTTTCAAAGGATTGCGGGTTTGTTTGAGCTACAGGCACATGTTGATGGTGACCAACCGGTAATCACTTTTCCTGATGGGGAATCGATCCGTGAAGGTGATCCCAACATGGATCTCCGTTTAAGCGATTTTTTGGGTCAAAAGGTGACACTGGTGAAAGAGCAAGACCGTTCCCATTTTGATGAGGCTCCGATTCATATGATCACTACTGCGGCAATGAAGTGGTTAAAAACGGAGTTACCTTCTTCAGTGATCGATGAGCGCCGCTTTCGGCCCAATATTGTCATTCAAACGAATGGCGATCAACCGGTGGAGCATTACTGGGTGGGACAAAGGGTGCATCTGGGTGAAGTGGTACTGGAAGTGATCGGTTTGACAAAACGTTGTGTCATGACCACAATGCAACAACCCCAATTACCACGGGACCCGGCTGTTCTGAAACAGATCAGTCAAGGAGCCGATGCAAACTTGGGCGTTTATGCCAAGGTTCTGAAACCGGGCAAATTGTGTACAGGAGATCATGTTGAGATCGCAGAACGCTTTTAGATAGATTGTTTTTCTCTTTGCAATTTTTCATCTGATTCGATATGATGGAAAAAACAATGGAAAGGAGGGAAATGACCTTGCGCAACGGAATATGCCTTTGCTGGTTTGGAATGGTTGTTGTAAATATCATCCATGTTTTTGCCGCACACGGGGTACGTATGCCCTTTTTCAGCCATTCGCATATTCCAGAAACCGCGTAAGGCTCTTCCCTGAACGGATGAAATAAAAAACCACAGGCGAGAGATCTTGCCTGTGGTTTTTTGTGTGCAAAAAAGGAGGATTTGGCATGATGTTGTGTGCGGCAAACCAGGTAGCAAAAATGTGGGGTGGAAACTGGATTTTTCGGGATGTTTCTTTGGACATTCAGGAAAACGATCGGATTGGATTGGTCGGACCGAATGGATGCGGGAAAAGCACTTTGTTGAAGGTATTGGCGGGTGTGGAAACTGTGGATCAGGGAAATGTATTCCTTAAAAAAGGAGCACGAGTGGGCTACCTCAGGCAAATGCCTGTTCAGCAGACAAAAAAGACGGTCAGACAAGTGTTGCTTACTGCCTTTTCCAATCTCATCTGCTTAAAGCGACGGATGGAGCAGTTGGAATCGGAGATGTCCAACCCGCATCTCGCATCAAATGAACTGGAACGAGCCCTCTCCCGTTATCAGTCCTGTCAGGAAGAATGGGAACGATATGGGGGATATGAAATCGAGGCCAAAGTGGAACGTGTTGTACGGGGGCTTCATCTGCCGCCAGACATTTTGGATCGTCCCTTTGAAGCGTTGAGTGGAGGGGAAAAGACCAAAGTGGAGTTGGGACGGGTGCTGTTGGAAGAGCCGGAATTGTTGCTGTTGGACGAACCTACCAACCATCTGGATCTGCGGGCGATTGAGTGGTTGGAGGAGATGATCCGTGCTTATCGGGGTGCTGTGTTGGTGGTTTCTCATGATCGTTATTTCCTTGATCGTATTGCTACTTCCATCGTTGATTTGGAACATGGAGAAAGTGTCTACTATCCGGACTGTGGATATACCACGTTCCTTAAGCGTAAGGAAGAACAGCTACTGGCTGAGTTTCACACGTATAAGGAACAACAGAAGAAAATCAAAAAAATGAAAGAGGCCATCAAACGATTGCGTGACTGGGCCAGTCGTGCCAACAACGACAAAATGCACCGGCGCGCTTCCAGCATGGAAAAAGCACTGCATCGGATGGAGAAAATGGACCGACCACGCCTGGAGCGGAAAACGATTGGATTGGCTTTTGGCATGGATTCCCGCAGTGGACAAGACGTATTCCGATGTGAGGAGGTTTATCACGAATATGGGGATACGATCGTATTGGATGGTGTCCATTTTCAGGTCCGGTTTGGTGAAAAAGTGGCCATCGTCGGGGAAAATGGATGTGGTAAGTCTACCTTGCTGAAAATTTTGTTAGGAGAGGTTGAACCGGATTTGGGAAACGTGGTTCAGGGTCCATCCGTTCGGGTGGGCTATCTGTCTCAGCAGGGATGGGAAGGGGACGATGAGACAACCGTATTGGATGCTTTTCGCGAGGAAGTGGTGGTAGATGAAGGGCAGGCGCGTCAATTGTTAGCCCGTTTTTTCTTCTATGGATATGCTGTGTTCCGTAAAGTAAAGGATTTAAGCGGTGGAGAGCGGATGCGACTCCGTCTGGCACAGTTAATGCATCAGTCTTTCAATGTTTTGGTGCTGGATGAGCCTACCAACCATCTGGATCTTGACTCCCGTGAAGTGCTGGAAGAGGCTCTGGAAGCATTTCCTGGGACTGTTGTGGCGGTTTCCCACGATCGCTATTTTCTCAATAAATTGTTTGCCCCCACCTACTGGCTGCAAAATGGGCAGTTGTCCCGCTTTGAAGGCAATTATGATGAAATGAAGGCGGAGTGGAAACGGCGAGGCATATATCTGGAGTAGGTTGGGGTTATAAAAAGGATTCCTGATCCGTAACATGGATACATGAAAGAGGTTGCTGACTTTCACTTGTTGTGAGTGAAAGTCAGCTTTTTTTGTATAAGAAGTCCGTTGCGTCGGGAGCCAGATCATATAGCAAACCGCAAGAGGCTATTTGAGGGAACAGTGTTTGGATTGACACATCCGGCGTCCGCTTTCCTTGGCTTCCTCTTCTGTATCAAAATAAACGGCGTTTTCCGGCTTAATCTGGTCCGCTCCACCGGGGCAACCCACTTCGTGATAAATATCGCTGTTCTTACTGGCGATGAACTTGCCCTTATTCCCTTCTTTTTTCTCATCCTTACACCATTTATCTGGATTGTAACCTTTATCAGTTACATATCCAGGGCATTGCCAAACCCCGATCTTCTTTTTCTTGGCGATCTCTTCGGCTTCCCGAAAATCATCTAAATATTCACGGCTTTCATTTATGTAACCGACTCTTGCAAGTCCCTTTTTTAGTACCTCTTCCTGAACACTCTTTCCATCAACGTATACATAGGCAAGCATCCGGTCATATTTGTCTCTCTTCTCGGTATCAAACTCCAACTCAATTTTGTCTGCGGTCGTTATCAGTTCTTTTACATAGTTGCTAGCTTCTTTTCCCAGTGGCTGCTCCCCGAATTTCGGGTGATTCGTTTCCGGCGTGTCAAACAGGAGATAGCGAACCTTTTCTTCTTTTCCGTTTACGCGAAACCTTGTAGTATCACCGTCTATGTGCTTAACGAACTTCACTTCAACCCGATCAGAAGATTTGGTCGATTGACCGGCCGGTTCTGAACAGGCTGTCAGCAGTAAAGCCAGCATGAGAAACCATACCCAAACCCTGTACAAAGCTATTTCCTCCTTTTGATGAAGTATATTATAAAACAAAAGATATAGTAACATATAGTTATTTTTATATAAAGATAAAAACTACTTATAGTTTATAAAACTATAGTTAAAAAGTAGTATGTAACTAAATCATTCGTTTGCTGAGAGAGGTGAATTCGGCGATCATTTCCTGTGTTCCAAATATGAGGATATTAACGGAGGAATGAACCAACGTGAGTTGAGGCAAGGAAGAATAATGATTTATCATGCCTGAATTTTTAGTGATCCTCTCGTAAGTCGGAACATTCAACGGTAAAATGTTATATAAAGGAATGATTTGCCTCTACTATTTAGTGACTGGGGGAATAAAGATGAACACAATCGGTATCATCGGTGGAATGAGCTGGGAATCGACTGCCATCTACTACCGGCTGTTAAATAAAGGGATTCGGGATCACCTTGGAGGTCTGCACTCAGCGAAGATCCGGATGGAATCCTTCGATTTTTCCGAAATTGAACAGCTCCAACGGGAGGGAAAATGGACGGAAGCGGGGAGTCAACTGGCGGAGGCTGGTATTCGGTTGGAGTCCGTCGGAGCAGATGTTCTCCTGATCGCTACCAATACAATGCACAAAGTGGCAGATATGGTGGAAAGCGCCGTATCCATCCCACTTCTTCACATTGCTGATTCGACCGGAGAGCGGATCAAGAAAGCGGGTATTCGCCGGGTTGCATTGTTGGGTACTAAGTTTACAATGGAGCAGGACTTCTACAGAGGACGGTTAAAGGAGCACTATGGTTTGGAAGTGCTGATCCCTGAACCGGAAGACCGGGATACTGTTCATCGGGTGATTTTTAAGGAGCTTTGTCAAGGACATATACGGGAGGAGTCCCGACAAGCGTATCTGAATATCATCCATCGTATGTTGTCCAAGGGAGCGGAAGGAGTGATTTTCGGCTGCACGGAAATCGGGTTGTTATTGTCAGAGGAAAAGGTGCCCGTTCCCGTTTTTGATACCACCCGTATTCATGCGGAAGCGGCGGTTCACTGGGCATTAGGTAGCAAAGACTAATCGTCTCCATATATTTCAATCGGACTAACGCCTTAGAAATTCCATGAAAACAAAACACCAGAAAACTTGATAGCAACGGAAAGGGAGTTCCTACAAACGGTTGATACTCTCAATCAGTGAAGAATATGCAAAACTTGACATGCGTTCAATGTTGTAACTATAATGATTACAACGGAAGAGGGGGTACTTATGAAAATCAGCAGTCGCTTTACCATTGCAGTTCACATTTTGTCGTTGCTGTCCATTTCGCGTGATGCTCATTGCACTTCAGAATGGATCGCCGGCAGCGTGAACACCAATCCAGTGGTCATCCGCAGAGTTACAGGGATGTTGAAAAAAAGAGGTTTGGTGGACGTCCGACCGGGTGCTGGTGGAGCGTACCTTCTGAAAGGTTTGGATGAGATCACTTTGTTGGATGTGTACAAAGCGGTGGAAGTTGTGGAGGAAGGACAGCTTTTCAACATCCATGAAGAGCCCAATCCGGATTGTCCGGTTGGTGCCCGGATTCAAACCGTGCTCCAACTCATCCTGGAACGTACTCAGTCAGCCATGGAAGAAGTACTGGGTAATATTACAATGAAACAAGTGGTAACGGATCTCATGGAAACGGACAAAAAGTCCACTAACTAATTTTTTTTGCTTGTATTGTAACTGCTTCTGTTACAATACATACCCTCTTCTATTTTATGAATGAAAGGATGTTATCATATGAAAATCGCACTGGTGGGTGCTACAGGAATGGTTGGTCAACGCATCTTGCAGGAAGCATTGCAACGTGGACACCAAGTGACAGCGGTTGTCCGTGATCCTTCCCGTATCAGTGAACGACGTGAAAACATGCATGTGGTAACAGGTGATATCTTTGATGCAGAAAGCATTGCTGAAGCGGTAACGGGACATGATGTGGTGATCAGTGCCTATGGCCCGAAAAAGGGAGAAGAGGAAACCTTGGTACAAGCAACACGCTCTCTGATTAATGGTGTTAAGCGCTCCGGAGTCCGCCGTCTATTAGCCGTGGGAGGAGCCGGAGGACTGGAAGTGGCTCCTGGGGTCAAACTGGTGGAAACACCTGAATTTCCGGATTTTATCAAGCCGATCGCTTTGGCGCATCAAGAGGCGTTGGAGATTTACTTGGAAGAAGAGGACCTGAACTGGACAAATCTCAGCCCAGCAGCGCTCATTGAACCAGGAACCCGAACGGGCAAATACCGCACAGGAACGGATCAATTGGTGACAGATGAACAGGGAAACAGTCGGATCTCTGCTGAAGATTATGCCGTGGCCATGCTGGATGAAGCAGAGAATCCACGTTTTACCCGTAAACGATTTACTGTAGCTTATTAAAAAAAGGGGCTAAAAGCCTCTTTTTTTTGCGTTTGGAGTTGTTGAGCGTTTGGGGGCATCCGTTGTTTCTGGATCAAATCCGTGAGAAGATGAAGAACAAGACAGCATTCATCCGTCAAGGTTAAGATTTCGTAGTTACAGTCAGATGTTTACAAAACGTGTATTGCCAAAGCTCAGTTTTCAGTGAAGGGATGGAGATGGTGAGAACGGAAGAGTGGCGGATTTTTATTGTGGAAGATGATGTTCAAATTACCGCTTCCATTCGGGATTATTTAAACGGTTATGGTTTTGTTACTCAGGGAGTGACGGATTGGATGCGAGTAGAAAGGGAGTGGCGACAGTTTGGTCCCCATTTGGTGATCTTGGATGTAAATCTTCCAGGAAAAGATGGGTTTCATTTGTGTCAGGAGATGCGTCGCCATTCATCCGTCCCGATTCTTTTTTTGTCCGCACGTTCGGGAGAGATGGAACAAATTTATGGGATGGAAAGTGGCGGGGACGATTATATCACCAAGCCGTTTCGCTTGGATGTTCTGCTGGCCAAAATAAAGGCGCTGTTGCGAAGGACCTATGGTTCTCTGTCTATTCACGATCTAGGGTTGGCGGTTATTCAGATTGGAGCATTCACTTTTTGGCCGGACAAGGGAGACATGGAGTTTGAGGGAGAAAGACAGTCCTTGAGTAAAAATGAATGGAAACTGTTGGCTTTGCTGTTGGAACGTCGGGATCAGGTGGTGAGCCGGGAAGATTGCCTGGAAGCGCTGTGGGATGATCAACGGTTTGTAGATGACAACACATTGACGGTGAATGTTACTCGTCTGCGGAAAAAGCTGGCCCTTTGGGGGCTGAACGAGGCGATTGAAACACGCCGGGGCGTAGGATATCGGCTGAACTCCGCCATTCTGGGGGGAGAAGCGTGAAGATTGGAAGTGTTTCTGGATCGGTTGGGTTGGCGATCGATAGTATACGGATTTTGTCTGACGCCTGATGGGGCGTCTTTTTATCTTGCAAAAATGTAAGCTTTTCAGCGTGGCTGTAAGTTTTTTCGATGGGAAGGGGATGGATGATCTCATTAAACTGAGAAAGGAGGGTAATCAACAATAAGGAGGATGGAATCACGATGAATGTTTTGGATGTGGAACATGTAACAAAAAAGGTGGGCTCACGAACCTTGATCGATCAACTGTCCTTTTCCGTACAAAAGGGACAGATATGTGGCTTTCTGGGTCCAAACGGTGCCGGTAAAACCACGTTAATCCGTTTGCTTACCGGATTGATTCGTCCAACGAGCGGTGATCTGAAAATCAAGGGGACCAGTGTGATTCAAAACCGTACACAAGCACTTCAACATGTCGGCGCGATTGTGGAATCTCCCATTTTCTTTCCCTATCTTACAGGTAGAAAAGCCCTTTTCAATTTGGCTCGATTACATCCACAACTAAAACGCCACCAACGGCAAAGAAAAGTGAGGGAGGTGTTGGAGAAGGTAGGGCTGACGGATGCTGCGGAACAAAAGGTGCGTACTTATTCGTTGGGTATGAAGCAACGGTTGGGAATTGCACAAGCCCTTCTTGGCGACCCGGAGATTATTATCCTGGATGAACCCGCTAATGGCTTGGACCCCATGGGAATGCGTGAGCTTCGCAATCTTATCCTTCAGCTTCGCAAAGATGTTGGGTGCAGTTTTCTCATCTCCAGTCACTTATTGGATGAACTGCAACAACTGTGTGACCACCTGGTCGTTATCAAAGAAGGAAAGCATATCTGGCAGGGAGACATAGACGAAATATTTGGGGAAACACAATATGTTTATACACTTTCTCCCCTTTCAAAAGCAAAAACAATCATTCAAAGAGAGTATTCTGTTCAAACATTAGCGCAAAATCAATTGCAAGTGGAGATCCCTGATGAGGAAGTCAGCCGCTTAAACCAAATATTGATCCAAAACGACATCCAAGTGATCCGTGTGGAGAAACAACAGAAGCGGTTGGAAGATGTGTTTGTGGAGATGGTGACATCATGATGGCATTGATCGCCAGTGAATGGGAACGACTTTGGAACCGGAAAATAACCTGGTTTCTTTTTGCTATGATTCCAGTGATTCTGTTTGTTTCCGGACAGTATTATCAAAAGAGTAATCAAGGATTGACCCCCGAAAATCCAGCGTATGCCGTCTTGGATAACTTTCCTGTCTTAGTACTTGCCGAACAGTTGATGATTGGCTTTAATTTGATGTTACTGCTTTTGCTGGTCTTTTCCGTCACGGAAGAGTATCGGACGGGCCAGATCCGGATGGTGATGATCCGTTCCTATTCCTTTTCGCAGTTGCTGTTCGCCAAGTGGCTCACAGTGATGGAGGTTATGCTTCTCTTCCATGTCACTTACCTGATTCTAAGCTATGGTTTCGGTGCTTGGATGTTTGATAGCACTTCACAGCTGTTGCTCTTTTACCATGATGAACCGGTTTCCCATGGACCCGCATTTTTTTATGTTCTGCGTTATTATGCTCTTGCATTTGTAACATTGATAGCCATTTCTTCAATTATGACCTTTATTGCAGTGATCAGTCAGTCCACAACGACAGCAATTGGAGGAACCATCGGTTTTTTGCTTGTCTCTGCGGGCTATCCAACGATCTTGCAAAAATTTGCTCAAACCATGGAACCACGACCAGATCCACATTGGTACTTTCTATCCATCACGCAGATCCAATATGAAGGCATCGCGTTGGCGCTGGCTCCACACTCTAGATTCGTGCTTTTTAATACGGGGGTTCTCTTTGCTTATGCGTTTATTTTTGGTGTGGCGGCCCACCTGATTTTCACCAAAAAGGACCGGTTTATCTGAAGGAGTGAGTTGAAATGTACGAATTGATTTTAAGCGAGTGGGAACGGATCTGGGCGCGTAAAAAGACATGGATTAGCCTGGCGGTTTTTATCATCTATTTGGGAATCTCAGCTTATTCATTAAGTTTTTTCTTGATTGGATTCTATACACCAGAGTTGGAGACATCCATTAACTCTCTAAACTTTTCTGTGTTTTTTCTGAGAGAAGTTGATATGGTTCTGACCTTTATTATCTTACCCATGTTATTTGTCGATTGTTTTGGCGGTGAATATCATTCGGGAGCGTTACGGATGGTATTGATTCGCCCGCAATCTCGGATTCGTTTGCTGGGAGCAAAATGGATCGCTATGACGGCAGTGATCGTCCTCTTTTTGACGGTTACGTTTGTGGTGGGGCAGATTTGTGGATGGAGTTTATCCCCAATAGTGGATCAGGTCACCTTTTATCCCCAAGGGGAACATTTCACCACATGGGGGGCATTGGGGTACTCCGTGTTATTTTACTTGACCTTCTTGAGCATCTACCTTGTCTACTTGGGAATCGCCAGTCTGATCAGCACCGTTTTCCCCAATGCGATTCTGTCGTTTTTCTTTATCCTGGCCATCGTGATCGGAACACTGTATCCCCCTGACGGATTATGGCAGTTCTTTCTATTTACCAGCGAAAAAACCTTTGCCTTATTAAATGGGACGGGGGTATCATCGTTCTTGATTGCGCTACCGGTTGTTTTGGGAATCACCTATGGCACAGTTTGGTGGTTGTGGAATCGAAAGAGTTGGGTGAGGTAAACATGTATGAAAACGAATGTATCCAGAATAAGGTTGACTTTTGCTTTTAAAGCGAATAATTGGTAAAATGATTAAACTGATGAATGAATATTCAATCATAATGGAGGGGGCTTTTGTGAAAGTAGGGGATGTGTTTACTTGGGAACGAACCTTTACCGAAGAGGAAGTATTGCAATTTGCACATTTCTCAGGGGACACAGGCAGCCATCATATGCAGCGTGATGAGCATGGGCGTTTGATGGTACATGGCTTACTAACTTCAAGCATTGGAACAAAAATCGGAGGAGATCTGAATTTTATTGCCAAAGAAATGAACTTTGAATTTTTGAGACCGGTTTTTACGGGGGATACCATTACCTGTGAACTCACCATTACCAAACTGGAGCCCATGGAGGGGCACAAAAAGGTAGCTGTAAAGTCCGTATACCGAAATCAAGAAGGAAAGGATGTGTTATTGGGAACCAGCCATGGCATTATTCGAGATTGAATGACTGCTATTAGATTATATAACCCGGACCCTTTGTGTATAGGGTGCCGGGCTTTTTGTAAGGGATCGATTGGTGGACGATTGTGCCTTGAGGCACCTGTGTCAAGTGATCCGGGATAGTGTTTCCCTGTTGACGAAATGGTATGAACATTATACCATGCACTGGCGGGAGGTGATTGGATGAAAAGAATGGATGTGGTTTACGCCTTCATTTATGATGAGAATCAAGATAAAGTGTTGATGGTGAAGAACCGCAGGGGAAGTTCGTTTGAGTATACGCTTCCCGGAGGGGCGGTTGAGGAAAGAGAAACATTGGAGCAGGCAGCCATAAGGGAAACGAAGGAGGAAACGGGATTTCACATTGAAGTGGGATCGATTCTGGCTGTGAATGAAGCGATCTTTGAAAAGAGAGGGCATCATGCGATTTTTTTCACTTTCTTGGCAAGAATCACAGGTGGAGAAATGAACCTGTCACGCCCTGAAGAAATTGCAGATATTTCTTGGATGGATCTTGATGAGGCTGATCAATGGATGCCTTATCTGCCCGGTGGAGTAAGCAAACTGTTGAAGAATAAATACTCCGCTCCCTATATGTTTCAAGGTAAATAAGTGGTGGTTATTACTCCTTTGTTTGCTTTTCCAAGCTATGCGGATGACGCTTCGATCGAGCAGCCACCCAAATAAAGTAACCCAGTCCTCCATAAATAATTCCAGACCCCACAATAAGCATGATCCAAGCCGAGGCATTCATGGAACGATTCCCCCTTGTTTTGAATCATTACCTGTTGAAGAACCATAAAAACAGATTCTTGATATAAACAGTTATTTCCTGCTTCTGTTTTGCAGGTCAGAAATGATTCTTTTTATATTTATGTCAATGTGGAAAAGAAAATCCCTGGATTCTGTTATAGGGATGAAAACAGCATCGCATGAGGGATACTTGATTGATTAAACAAGGAAGGTCCTTGCAATGGATCTTCAGTAAAAAAGGGTTTCCTCAAACATAGAAAGGAGTGGTCAAACTGAAGCGATATACAGTTGGGATCTTCGTCTTCAATGAAGTAGAAGTACTCGACTTTGCCGGTCCGTTTGAGGTATTATCCGTTACCACATCTCCTCAATCTGAAGATAAGCCTTTTATCGTCAAAACCATATCTCAAACTGGAGAAATCATCACTGCTCGAAATGGTCTGAAGATTGTTCCTGATTACAGTTTTGAACATGCACCTAGCTTGGATATTTTGATCGTTCCAGGAGGGTATGGTGCAGAGGAGATTGAAATCCATAATCCTGTTGTCATCCAATGGATACAAAATCAGGCCAAAAAGGTGGAGATCCTGGCATCCGTTTGTACAGGCGCCCTTCTGCTAGCCCAAGCTGGGCTATTGGACGGAAGACGAGCCACGACGCATTGGATGGATCTGGATCGTTTGGAAAATGCGTATCCACATGTACAGGTGCAACGAGGAGTGAAATTTGTGGATGAAGGTTCACTCCTCACATCGGCAGGGATTTCAGCAGGGATCAATATGTCTTTGCACATTGTCAAAAAACTCTGTGGGCCAGACATTGCCAGGCAAACCGCGAAACGGATGGAATATGATGTAGACCTAGACCTCAAATAGCCGGTATACCTGTTGTGCAAGGAAAGAGAGTGGAAAAAGCGGATCACCTTATGGATTGTCGTCGACCCCCAATGGTGTAAAAATCCCCAGGGATCGACGACATTTGTTATATAGCTGATAAGCCCGGTGCAGCGCTATTTAACCGGATTTGATCAATGATGCGACTGTAAGCCAATGTTTAACGCGGTTCTTGAAAAGACAAGTATAGTGGGTATAAAATGGGTTTGTATCGTACCTATGAGGAATTGAAACTTTGAAAAAATGATAAAAAGTGTCCGAATCCGGAAGCAGTTTGTATCGTACCTATGAGGAATTGAAACCTATATTGTGACGATGCTTCGTTAATGATGGATGCATGTTTGTATCGTACCTATGAGGAATTGAAACTCAAAGAATCCTCGCCAGCTAAGAAAGCGAAGAAGACGGTTTGTATCGTACCTATGAGGAATTGAAACAACGTCCCTTTGGTCAGCTGAAGGCTCGCAAGTCACAGTTTGTATCGTACCTATGAGGAATTGAAACTGGTGACGCGCTTCTAATTTTTGCAATACATCCACCACGTTTGTATCGTACCTATGAGGAATTGAAACGATGTTCCACTGGACTGGATCACCTCCGACACCCGCCACGTTTGTATCGTACCTATGAGGAATTGAAACATCGTTCTTGCATTCGATTTAGCTTGGCACGAAGACGTGTTTGTATCGTACCTATGAGGAATTGAAACAAGACTCAGCCATGCTAAGTCCAAACTTGATGTCATGTTTGTATCGTGCCTGCAAGGAATTAGAACATTTGGAAGCTGTGTGTTGACAGAGCCCTTCACTCCTAAGAAAGGGAAGAAGGTTTATTCCCACATTTAAGCTAAAGCTTGAAAGAACAGGTTTTCCTGTTCTTTTTCAGATTTATGACCCCTCTTAATAGAGGAAGATGGCCTTGACGATATATCTATACGTGAAAAATAATCAAACATTGGAAATAAAATATTGATTATCCAATTGAAAGTATTATATTATAAATCATGTTAATGGAAATAAGGGAGGTGAAACATTGAAACTTATAATGCAGTTTTCGAAGAATGATGGCATGATTGAACTTCCAATCCATTACAATCACATGTTGCAGTCGTTTTTATATCGTTATCTGAGTGATGATCACTACCGGGAGTTTCTTCATGAAGAGGGGTACGCGTTTGAGAAGCGCAGGTTTAAAGGGTTCACATTTTCCCGATTGGACAGTACATATTCTATCGATTCCAAGCGAGGAGTGATCCGCTTCCAGTCACCAGTCACCTGGACGGTCACTGCTGTCAAGGAAGCCTTGATTCGCGATTTGATGACAACTTTATTGAAACAGGACCAATTGAAATGGTACGACCAGAAGGTGCAACTGGAGAGTCTCCGTTCAGAAGCGATTCCTTCTGTTACCTCACCAACCTATGTACGGACCTTATCCCCCATCACCATGTATACCACCATCCTGGATGAACACCATCAAAAAAAGACCCATTACTATCATGTTGAAGATCGGGCCTTTTCTTCATTGATACAACAAAATCTGATCAAAAAATATGTGGCTCTATATGAAAAGGAGCCGGATGATGTCTCTTTTTCCATCTCTCCTGTTCGCATCAAACAACGGCCGGAAGTTGTGAGGTTTAAGCGATTCATTATTAAAGGCTGGATGGGGGTATTTCGATGTACAGGCTCTCCGGAATTGATTCAATTTGCGTTAAAGGCGGGAATGGGTGCTAAATCGTCACAAGGTTTGGGTTGTGTTGAAATTTGGGAAGAAGGTGACATCTATGATCGAAGCCGTGCGTAAGCAAGGTGAGCCGATCGTCAACGCTTCACAAAAGGCACAAGCAGATGCCCTTGTGGTGCAAGTAAAAAAAGCAGAAAAAACGGGTCCCGCTTATGTTGTTTTCCTTAATTTTGACTTGCAGGACCAAACATGTTCTCTTGATCTCAAACCGCTGACTGCTGATTCATCTTTTCAATATTTCCATATTGGAACAGCAGACGGATCAAGCAGTGAACAGTGGATGTTAACCGGAACACGTCCGGATTATATTGTCTCTCAAGCGTTATACGCCCTTCTCAAAAGGCTTCCGGATTGTGCATGGAAGGATCAATTAACTCAGGTAAGGAACGATTTTTTCTATGATACGGGTGAAAAGAGGGGCATGAAAGCTCGTTATCGTTATGTTTTGGATGTGAAACATTTGAACCGTGGCACTACGATGGAAGCGTTGATGGAAGAGGCAAAGGGAGATGAGAAAAAATGGATCTCCCTGGTGAAAAAAGAACTGAACCAAGCAGTGATGGAGCAGTTGGAGATCAGACCTGAAGATGTGGGGCTTTGGGTGTGTTCTGTAAACGGCGAATTTCCCCAACAAAGTGATGACTACCGGAAGTTAGCATGGCAATTGAAAGAGGCCGCTTTCGAGAAAGCAAAAAAAGGGAAATGCTCTTTGTGCAATGAAGAGGCCACTGTTACGGATGATACGAGCAAGTTAAAGTTTAAAAGCTATATTACGGATAAAATCAATTTTGCCAGTGGTTTATCTAAAGACTTTTCTCGTAACTTTCAGCTATGCCGACCCTGTCATCGCCAATTGATATTGGGTGAGATCCGGGTGATGGACGAGTGTGCGGCCCGGATTGGGAAACTATCCCTTTATATCATTCCGGAATTCTTGTTTGATGACGCAGATCGGAATGTCAGTGAATGGAGACATGACGCAATCAATCAGGGACGGGCCGTTCTGGATATGAAAGCGGCATACGAGAGAGACTTTCAGCTCATCAAAGATGCTTGGCAGCAGCCGCGGTTTAACAATCCGTTTACCTTGCATTTCCTTTTTTATATCAAACAGCAAAATGAATTCCGTGTTATCAAATTGATCAAAGATGTTTCCCCTTCACGGCTAATACGACTGCAACGGATCACTGCTGAGATGGATCAATTGGGAAAGGTGTATTTTCAAAGGCTAAATGAACCGGATCACAAGGATTGGATCATTGATTTTCAACAGATTTATTGGCTGTTTCCACTTAAAGAAAATCAGGGCCAGCTAATGGAGTATAGAAAGCTGTTGCAACTATATGATGCGATCTTTGCAGAAAAGCCGGTTGAGCGACGTATTATTGTTACCAAGTTGCTTGAACTGGCAAAAGTATATCGTTTTGGGCAGACAAAAGCATATCAGCTGTCGGAGCCCCTGGGTGGCAATGAAGATTATGCCATGATCACGGGCTTGTTAAAAGGGTTGTTGCTTTTGAAGTATCTGGAGATGGCCCATGTTCTCAGAGGAGGAGAAGCCATGGATGTTTCATTGTTATCCATAGAAGATGCGTTGAAGGATTTTATCCTGGATATGGGCTACAGCGAAAGTCAAACCTCTTTGATCCTATTGGGAATGCTAGTCAATCAGGTGGCCCGAAAGCAGTATGATCACAACCTTACGTCCAAACCCATTCTTGATAAATTGAATTATCAGGGGATGAACTTGGGAAAATTGCAACGCCTCAGTACAGACGTGTTTGCCAAGTTAAAGCAGTATAAAGCTTTATATTCCGTAAATGAGAAAATGTATGCGGATCATACCATGCTGTTACATAAAAATCTTGCCCGATGGGATTTATCGGATCAGGAAAACGTGTTCTATATCTTATCCGGCTATGCGCTGGGAACGAGACGATTAGGCAAACAAAAACCTGAATAGAACAAAGCGACTAAATAGAGTGGTAAATAAAGATATAATTTATTGCGGGAGGAAAAACGGATGAATAATAGCGATTTGCTGTTTTTGTATGATGCGAAGTTGACCAATCCCAACGGAGACGCTGATGATGAAAACCGTCCACGGATGGACTATGATACATCGCGCAATTTGGTGAGTGATGTACGCCTCAAACGCTATTTGCGTGACTATCTGCAAGATGCAGGGAAGGAAATATTTGTCGCAAATATTGAAAACAAGACAGTGAACGCAACGGCCCGATTGGAGAATCTGTTTAAGCAATACGGAAGCAAAGTTAATATTAAAAAATTGGCCTCCGAACAGATTGAGTGGATGTTGGATCAGTTGTTGGATGTCCGCCTGTTTGGTGCCACAATGCCAATTAAAGCCGAATCGGGGAAAGGAGCATCGCTAACGTTTACAGGTCCGGTACAGTTTAATTGGGGCTACTCTCTCAACCCGGTCAGTTTGGTTGATTCCAGTACGATAACCTCTCATTTCAGCTCAGAGAGCAGTAATGAACGAGGAACCATGGGGAAAGATTATCGTTTGTATTACTCCCTGATCGCTTTTCATGGAATTATCAGCGGTCGACGGGCGAAACATACCCGGTTGAAGGAAACTGATATCGATCTCCTTGATCAAGCAGTTGTCCGTTCCATACCCACTCAGGCAACGCGAAGCAAAATTGGGCAGTACCCACGTTTATACATGCGGGTAGAATACAAGAACGATCAATTGATCCTCGGAGATCTGCGCGATTTGATCCCCAACTTGGAAAATCCTAAAATTCGGGATATCAGCCAATATGAACTGCATATGGAGGAATTGCGTCAAAAATTGTTGGGACATAAAGAACAAATCCACAAGATTCACTATTGGCATGACTCCAAACTACAACTTGTAAGTGAAGTGGGACAAGGAACACTGGAGAATGTATTGGGGTCGGAATTGACTGACCGAATGCATCTGCTGGATGTTTAAGGGGGGAGGGATTGTGCAAGCACAACCGATCCTGGTGTTAAAGTGGTGGGGAACAATGGCTCACTTCCGTAAATTTTATACCAACTCTTCTTCACTCAGCTATGCCTTTCCGCCAAGGACAGTCATTATGGGGATGCTGGCTGGTATGGTTGGATATGAGCGGGATACCTATTATAACTGTTTTGATCCCAAAGAGTTCCAATGTGCGGTAGAGTTGGTGACACCCATCAGAAAAATCACGCAAACAGTCAATTATATTTTTGCCAAGTCATCCAATGATTTGAATCGTTCGAAAGGTCCAACGCAAATCCCGTTGGAAATAGTCTTAAGTCGCACATTAAAAGCATGTGGTTACAGCCGGATCTGCTACCGTCTGTTTGTACGTCACCGAGATCTCGACATGATGCATGAATGGCGACATCGGGCACAAACATCTTCCTTTTTTTATCCCCCTGTTTTTGGCTTGAGCGAGTTTGGTTCGCAGGTGGAGTATGAAGCATGGATTGATGAAACAAAAATTGGTAAGCTGCCACTAGGGACAAGGGTGGAATTGGATTCAGTCTGTCCCATGCCCAGCATTGAACCGAAAGGATTGGAATTTGATCTCTCCGGAACCCGGCAATATATAAAGGAACGGATGCCGCGACATTTTTTTGAAGACCGTCGGGTTAGAGAAACGGAACAATACATTTTTGAGCAAAATGGCAAGGCCGTAGTCGGTACGTTTCGTATACCTGTGACAAGTATTGAGCTGGACGGAATAAAAAAGAACATTATGTGGATGTAGGTGACCTCACTATGTACTCCCATATTAAAAAAAACGAGCAGGGTGAAGTGGTCTGGAAGAAACCGCTTGTTCAACATTTGCGGGAGGTGGCAGTTTCAGCAGATCAGATGTCTCCTTTACCGAGCCGCCGGGATGAGAAACTACTTAAACAACTTCATCGCATCAATGCCTATGGACATGATTTTGGTAAATACACGCCCTACTTCCAAGAATACTTATGGACAGGTGAAAAAAAGGGGAATTTGCACCATCATTCCTATATTTCTGCGGTGTGGACTGCTTGGTTATTGGCAAAAATCTGTCCAACAAGGGATGGGTGGGGGCGTTATGCCCCCCTCCTTGGTTTTCTTGTTGTTCTTCACCATCATGGAGATCTCGGATCATTGGAGCACGATGTTCCCAAAAAAGAAGATGTAAATTTCGAACTGGCCCGATTGTTGGGGCATGTGAGTCATCATCGAGATAAAATTGAGGGATTGAAAAAACAGGTGAACAGTCTGTTTTCCTATCAGGAAACCATTGAGAATGATTATGTCTCATTGCTGGGATCAGGGGTCAGTATTCAAGAATTTAGTAATGATTATTTGACTGCATTTGGAATGTTGGATCGACTGAGAGAGCAACTATTAACAGAAAGCGACGAGTTAAGGGTTCAGTTGTTCTTTTATTTACAGCTGCTGTTTTCATTGCTGATTGATGGGGATAAGCATAGTGCTGCGGATGTTTCCTTTATAGAAAGAAGATCCTTGCCGGCTGATCTGGTGGATCGATACATAGCAGATCATTTTACAAAACACCCGGAAACACCCCTTGATGAGTTGCGCATCGATTTTGCACAGACTTCCAAAGAGCAACTGTCGCGATTTGATGTAAAAAAGCGTCTTTACACAATAACCTCTCCAACCGGATCTGGAAAAACATTGACTTCCTTTTCCATTGCCCTTGGAATGCGAGCAGCGGTTCAAAAGGAGCTGGGATATGAACCCCGGATCATCTATGCATTGCCTTTTACGAGCATTATTGAGCAAAATTACGACGTGCTTCGCAAGCTCTTTTCTTACATACCTGACTTTTATGGATCGGAAGGATGTTATTTACTAAAGCACCATCATTTAGCGGAAGTTTCCTATCAGGAAAACCGGACTGAGAAACCCATCTCCAATGCTCTCCTCTTACTGGAAAGTTGGGAATCTGAAGTGGTTATCACTACCTTTTACCAGTTATTGCACAGCATGATCGGTTTTAAAAATCGATACTTAAAGAAAATACATCAACTCTGTGGCAGTATCATTATTCTGGACGAAGTACAGAATGTTCCTGCTGAATATTGGCCACTTCTCAACAAGATGCTGAAATACGTATCACAATACTTAGGTTGTTATATTTTACTGCTGACAGCGACAAGACCATTTATTTTTGAAGCGGGAGAGTCACGGGAGTGGTTGCCGCCAGCCAAAGTGAAAGGTTATTTTCAGTCTCTTAACCGGATGAAGGTGATTCCTGTATTTCCTGAGCATCGCGGTGCTTGGTCAGAGGATGAATGGTTTGACCGTTTTGCGGAGCGGTATGACAGAGAGAAGTCTCATCTGCTTATTTTGAATACTGTGCAAAGTTCCATCCATGTGTATCGACGGATGGTTGAATATGTGGACGGTCACAACGTTTACTACTTATCGACCAATATTACGCCTTGGGAGCGAATGAAACGACTGCGTGCCATTGAGGAGGATTTAAAAAAGAGAAAACCGGTTATCGTTGTCTCAACACAAGTTGTTGAAGCCGGGGTGGATCTTGACTTTGATGTCGTGGTCCGTGATCTGGCACCGATTGACAGTATTGTACAAGCGGCGGGACGTGGCAACCGAAATGGAAAACGTGGGCAAGGGACATTATATGTCATTCCGATGATGCGCAACGAGACCCATAGCGATTGTACCCTCGTCTATGGTGCCATTCATCGCAAACTTGCAGTTGAAGGGTTAACACAGGCTGTTATTCATGAACGTGATTTTTACCGTTGGATTGAATCTTACTTTACACAGAAGATGGGAAAGACAGATTATACAGTTGCACGGGATATTTGGAGCGGTGTTCGATCCTTGCGTTTTTATGATCAGAACGATCCGGACAATTGTGAAACGGTTTCCCGTTTTCGATTGATTGAGCAACAGGTGGACATGGCCTCGTTGTTCGTGCAGATGGATGAAAGAGCTGAAGAGGTATGGGAGCGCTATATGGCAGAAGTAGTTGCTCAGCCTAACGGGTTATTGCGAAAAGAAGCCTATCTGAAACTGCGTCGCACATTTCAATCCTACATCATTTCCGTACCGTTGAAGCGTGTTAAAAACTTGGAGTTGCATGGAAGCGTATTTTTACTGAGAAATGAACTACTTAGCCAGTACTATAAAGTAAACGACACCGGATTTGTTCGCCATTCGGAAGATGCTGATGTATGGATGCTATGAACGAAAATGCTTCTTTTTTAAACCGATTGATTCCATTAATCGCTATATTTGAGAATAAAGGGGTATTGGTATCGTGCAAGTAACCGGGACACTGGTCTGGTACTATTTTATTTGTCATCGGGAAGTGTGGTTGATGGCCCATCAGTTAATTGCAGATCAGGACCATGAGGATTTGGATATGGGGCGGTTTATTCAGGAAACTTCTTATTCTAGAGAGAAAAAAGAGGTTGCAATGGAAAACATTCGAGTTGATATGATCCAAGGGGATGACAAAGAACTTGTTATCAGTGAAGTAAAAAAGTCTTCTCGGTTTGAACAGAGTTCTCGGATGCAACTGTTATTTTATTTATACACGTTTAAGCAAAAGGGAGTCAAAGCAAAAGGGGAGCTGCGATTTCCTAAAGAAAAAAGGAAAGAGACGGTTTACTTGACAGAAGAATTGGAGGAGAAGCTAAAACGAGTTATAAACGACATTCAAACGATTATCAAACAACCGGTACCCCCTTCACCTGTTCCATGTAAATACTGTGGAAAATGTGCTTATTACGAATCTTGCTGGGTATAGACAGGAGGGACAAAGTGAAGAAAACACTTTATATTTTTCGAAATGGAAATCTTAAACGTAAGAATCAAACACTCCTGTTAGAGACAGAAAATGGGAGTAAATATATTCCTGTCGAGGATACAAATGAAATCCTAATTTTCGGCGAAGTTGATTTTAATAAGCGATTACTTGAGTTTCTGTCACAAAAAGAGATCCTGTTGCATCTTTTCAACCACTATGGTTATTATGTAGGTTCTTTTTACCCAAGAGAGCACTTGAACTCAGGTTATATGATTTTAAAGCAGGCAATATGTTATCAAGATGATGAAAAAAGGCTGCAATTGGCCAAAGCATTGATTCATGGTGCAGTCTATAATATTTTACAAGTACTGAAATATTATCGAAATCGTGGGAAGAATGTTGCTCCATATATGGAAAGTATCGCTTCACTGCAAGGATTGGTTGAAGCGAGTGCCACGATTGAAGAATTAATGGCATTGGAAGGGAATATGAGGGGATATTATTATCAATCTTTTGATCCAATTTTAGAAAATAAGGAGTTTGTTTTTGAAAACAGATCAAAACAGCCGCCCAAAAATAAATTAAATGCCTTGGTAAGCTTCGGAAACACCTTGCTTTATACGACTGTCCTAAGCGAAATATATAAAACACATCTCGACCCTCGCATCGGCTTTTTACATGCGACCAATTTTCGTCGTTTCACATTGAATCTGGATGTTGCTGAAGTATTTAAGCCAGTGTTTGTTGATCGGTTAATCTTTAGTTTAGTAGCCAAAAAGATGATTGCGGCAAAAGACTTTGATCAACGTGCCGGGGGAACATTTTTGACGGAGCGAGGGAAGAAAATCTTCATTACGGAGTGGGATAAGCGACTAAAGACGACAATCAAGCACCGAAATCTGGGAAGGAATGTTTCCAATCGGCGTTTTATTCGTCTGGAGCTTTACAAAATACAGAAACATCTGATGGGAGAAAAAACTTATATCCCGTATAAAGCTCAGTGGTAAGTAAGGGGGGATTCAAATTGTTTCGTTATTCTCGTATATGATGTTGGACAAAAACGGGTAGCCAAAGTGTTAAAAACATCACGAAAGTATTTGAATTGGGTGCAAAATTCGGTGTTGGAGGGAAATATCTCACGCGTAAACTATCAAAAATTGAAAGTTGATCTGAAAAGCATCATTCATCCTGAGGAAGATTCAGTGATTTTTTATACTTTTCGTACAACAAAGTATTCAGAAAGGGAAATGATTGGTCTCCAAAAAGGAGGTGAGGAATTCATACTCTGAGACCACATGCGGTTTTCAAATGTTTTATCTGTTTTTGTGATAGAATGTCGTCGACCCCCAATGGTGTAAAAACCCCCAGGGATCGACGACATTTGTTATATGGCTGATAAGCCCGGTGCAGCGCTATTTAACCGGATTTGATCAATGATGCGACTGTAAGCCAATGTTTAACGCGGTTCTTGAAAAGTCAAGTATAGTGGGTATAAAATGGGTTTGTATCGTACCTATGAGGAATTGAAACCTGACTGAACAGCTCGAGGTGGCGGCGACATCGTTTACGTTTGTATCGTACCTATGAGGAATTGAAACACTCAAAATCTAAATCCACGAGGGTACCTACACCCCTCAGTTTGTATCGTACCTATGAGGAATTGAAACTTTGTAACTCATCTAATAAAGAAAACGGCGGTCTCAATGTTTGTATCGTACCTATGAGGAATTGAAACAAAGGAAGATGGACAATCCCTTCAAGGAGGGTGCTCGTTTGTATCGTACCTATGAGGAATTGAAACCGTAATTCTTCCTTTAGTTCCTCGATCCGCTCCATCTGTTTGTATCGTACCTATGAGGAATTGAAACAAATGATGGGCAATATACACGGCTGCCGGATCAAACGTTTGTATCGTACCTATGAGGAATTGAAACCCTTGAACATATCTACAAACAAGCACCAGACGGTGAAAGTTTGTATCGTACCTATGAGGAATTGAAACCCACAGAAGGCTTTGGGGAGCGGGCTGTCAATGTTCTGGTTTGTATCGTACCTATGAGGAATTGAAACTTGGTATACCGACATGGTTATGTATGAAGCGCCAGTACCGTTTGTATCGTACCTATGAGGAATTGAAACCTGGAAGAGTTGAACCAGATCGAATCACAGGCGATTGAGGTTTGTATCGTACCTATGAGGAATTGAAACTCAAAGAGACCTTGAACCGTCGGCAACCTCATAAACTGTTTGTATCGTACTTGTATTCGAGGGTGATTGGTTCTTCCTGATCCAAAATCCCCTCCGCGCAGCGGATTACTATTATGGACCGATGGATGGTCTGGAGATGAATTGGAAAATGAAGTTGGCTAACTACAGTTGGGATTATGGGAATAATCGTTAAAGGAAATGGAAGATTCATAGAGGTGAAGCTTATTAGGTGGAGAGACCTCTCTAGAGGAGTTCCAGCGTCCAACTTTTTATTGTGTTTTGCCGAATGTTAAGCCGTCTTTGATGCAAAAGGAAGGGGGTTTTAATTCCATACAAAAAGCCGCTCCTCACAGAGAGCGGTTTTTATCTGCATTCAAGATAAGACCGGATCAGGGTTTTACTTTATCGATGGGAATGGCAAAACTCACGTGTTTCCAAGACAGCTTGCCGGATCTCAGCAACGTCCTCTTTGCTGCCTACCTTCGACAGATCTTCCTTTTTATCAAATAGCTCATACCGTGTTAACGTATGAGCTATTTTCATTTTCATTTTGAACAATTTTATTTAATATTGGATTTTGCCACCAATTGAGCAAAAAATGACTTGAGTTATATCTTTGCGAGCGAGAAAATCCCTAGCTTTAGCTATGGGGATGAGAGCGAGCGTCAGGCGAGGGAGGGGTGTTTTTTACCCCTCTCGCAAGCCTGACCCTCTTTTGCTCTCTTTTTTTGCTCCTGTTTAATTAGATATATTGAATCTATATAATATTCGTTGTAAAATTAGCAATAGGTGATGAATTTGAGAACGGTTCAAAGTAATCGAAATGTCGTGTACGACTGCAAGTATCATGTAGTTTTTTGTCCCAAGTATCGACGAAAAGTGCTGGTTTCGCCTGTAAGTGATCGGCTGAAAGAGCTGTTCGCAGAAAAAGCAAGAGAGCTGGAAGTTACGATTTCCAGTATGGAAATCATGCCCGATCATGTGCATTTACTCATACAATGTGATCCGCAGTTTGGGATACACAGGGCAGTTAAACATCTCAAAG
>NZ_FXTI01000011.1 GCF_900182565.1 Melghirimyces algeriensis
CACCCGTTCCCATCCCGAACACGGAAGTTAAGCCCTCCAGCGCCGATGGTACTTGGGGCGCAGGCCCCTGGGAGAGTAGGACGTTGCCAGGCAATCCCTTCATAAAAATATGAAAAATCCCTTGACATTACTGAGTAAGCATTATATAATATGTATCGTTGTTAAGCGATGATCCTCAGTAGCTCAATGGTAGAGCGCCCGGCTGTTAACCGGTAGGTTGCAGGTTCGAGTCCTGCCTGAGGAGCCAACTGCTCCCATAGCTCAGTCGGTAGAGCGCTTCCATGGTAAGGAAGAGGTCACCAGTTCGAGTCTGGTTGGGAGCTCCACACGGCCCGTTGGTGAAGCGGTTAACACACCAGCCTTTCACGCTGGCATGCAGGGGTTCGAATCCCCTACGGGTCACCAGAAACAGCGCCGGATTGATTTCGGCGATTCATGGACGGTTAGCTCAGTTGGGAGAGCACCTGCCTTACAAGCAGGGGGTCGCAGGTTCGAGCCCTGCACCGTCCACCACATTTGGAGGGATAGCGAAGTGGCCAAACGCAGCAGACTGTAAATCTGCCGGCTTTGCCTTCGTAGGTTCGAATCCTACTCCCTCCACCATTTGATGGGGCGTAGCCAAGTGGTAAGGCAACGGACTTTGACTCCGTGATGCGTAGGTTCGATCCCTACCGCCCCAGCCATCATACGACCCATTAGCTCAGTCGGCAGAGCACCTGACTTTTAATCAGGGTGTCCCAGGTTCGAATCCTGGATGGGTCACCATTATGCGGAAGTGGCTCAGTGGTAGAGCACCGCCTTGCCAAGGCGGGGGTCGCGGGTTCGAATCCCGTCTTCCGCTCCATAACCAACACCACCTAAAACAGGTGGTGTTTTATTTTACCGGAAAGAGAAATTCTCTTTCCGGTTTTTGTTTGTAAAAATGGATTCACTTTGGGCGATATGATCTTCAAAGAGGAACCACTCCATGATAAACACATAAATATTCATTTAATCTCTTTTTTATACCATTATATGAATATCAGTGTATAAAAAATCTGAAATGCTGTGTTAAATAGATGAAAGCGTTTAAATATGTTAAACTGTAGAGGAATCTCAAAATGAGCACATCACAAAACAGAAAATCGGGTGGGGCGTGTGATTGCAGAGTTAACGGAGTCCGATTCTCGACAGTATCCAGCAGAAGCTCCACGGGCCGAAGCGTTTAGCGGTCACCTGTTTTTTCTTTGGTCGCTAAACGGTTCGGAGGGACGGAAAAATATTCAGTATCTGTGGAGAGACGAGGGATCAGGGTTGAAATCGACTCCGTCTGACACGCCCTGTCCAAAATAAGAGACAGGTGTTGCTTGGATTATTTTTACCTATTGAGTTGTTTTTCATCCCTTAGGGTAAAACGGTTAAAGCACCTACTTTCATCTTGTGATGCTCAACAAATTTGCTTTAGCGGGAGGGGATTGTTCACATGAAGAACAACAAAGTGACAATTGTGGGGGTTCCAATGGATCTTGGTGCGGATCGTCGAGGGGTCGATATGGGTCCCAGCGCGATTCGGTATGCCTCTGTCAAAGAGAAACTGACCCAATTAGGATATGAGGTAAGCGATCAGGGAAATCTGTCCGTACCCACTCCTGAATCGTATGATGTGGGAGAAAAACAACTGAAGTATTTACGGGAAATCACATTGGTTAGTGATGAACTGATGCGTACGGTGGATGCAGTTAAACAGGAGGGGCGGTTTCCTCTGATTTTGGGTGGAGATCACAGTATTGCGATTGGAACTATTGCCGGGGCAGCCAAGCACCATCAACGCATGGGGGTTATTTGGTTTGACGCTCACGGAGATTTAAATACCGGCGAGACCAGTCCATCCGGAAACATTCACGGAATGCCTTTGGCTGTCAGCTTGGGTCTGGGCCATCCGGATCTGGTAGACTTGGGTGGCTTTGCACCAAAAGTGCATCCTGAAAATGTGGTGATCATTGGAGCGCGTCAGTTGGATGAAGGTGAAAGGGTTCTGATTCGGGAACGGGGAATAAAAGTCTATACCATGCACGATATTGATCGTATGGGAATGGCAACTGTGATGAATGAGGCATTGGAAATTGTATCGAACGGAACGGATGGTGTCCATCTCAGCCTGGACCTGGATGGATTGGACCCCCATGATGCTCCAGGAGTTGGGACTCCGGTTTCTGGAGGAGTTACCTATCGGGAAAGCCATCTGGCTATGGAAATTTTAGCTGAAGCGGATATTCTGACTTCAGCGGAATTTGTGGAAGTCAATCCGATTCTCGACCAGAGCAATCGGACGGCAAAAGTTGCTGTTGCACTGATCGGCTCGGTTTTTGGTGAAAAAGTGTTGTAAGCGCGAGAGTTCTCCGCAAAAGCGGAGAGCTTTTTTGCATCGATCCCAATAAAACAAGAGATCCGCTGGTTCAGCGGATGGATTCATTCTGTATTTCTTTGTTTGGTATCGAGCCTTCAGTTACTTCGCTCCTGCGATATCCGCCATAACGGAAGGGTCAATGTTGCCTCCGCTGATGATGACACCCACTTTATGTAAATCTTTGGGTAACCGGCCGAATAACAAGGCGGCTAAAGGAACCGCTCCTGAGGGTTCCACCACAAGTTTGAGACGAAAGAAGGCAAACCGGGTGGCCTCTCGAATTTCACCCTCCGATACGGTAAGAATGGTTTCCGTATATTTTTGGATGACGGGAAACGTGATTTCACCGGGGGTGGTAATGCGCAATCCGTCAGCGATCGTGGGAGGTGCAGGAATGGTGATTCGATTTCCAGCCTCGAAGGAGCGGCGTGTATCGTCCGCCTCGGCGGGTTCCACCCCAAATACCCGAATCATGGGTTGTATACCTTTAGCGGCGACAGCAGTGCCGGACAATAGCCCTCCTCCCCCAATCGGAGCGATGATCCCATCCAAGTCAGGAACTTCCCGGAGAAGTTCAAGAGCTGCCGTTCCCGCTCCAGCCATAATATGAGGATGGTTGTATGGAGGTATGAGAGTAAGCCCCCGCTTTTTGGCAAGATCCTTGGCAACCACTTCCCGATCTTCCTTAAATCGATCATAATAAACAACTTCCGCACCATAACCCTTTGTAGCCTCCACCTTGACCTTGGGAGCATCCTTGGGCATACAAATGACGGCTGGCACATTGGACAGATGGGAGGCCAAAGCGACGGCCTGAGCGTGGTTTCCCGAAGAAAAAGCGATAACACCCTGTTTCTTTTGTTCCGCAGAAAGCTTGCTGATGGTGTTATAGGCACCCCGAAATTTAAAAGCCCCTACTTTTTGCAGATTCTCGCACTTGAGATAGACCTCACATCCTGCCTGTCCATTTAGTGTACGGGAGGTAAAGATGGGAGTCTTGTGACTGATGCCTTTCAACTGTTCTTCTGCTGATAAGATATCTTGCAATTGCAATGCTTGCTCCAAAAACATCCACCTTCTTTTTCTTCTTTATTGGGTTGTTTTTATTGATTCTGCAATGAACTTAGCGAATCCTCTTTGGCTATTCAGCCAGCGCAAGGGAAAAAATCTAAATAGTTGACGGATGAATGATCGGACAAAGTGTGATCCTAAAAGCATTGGATTGTCAAGCCTTTTGTTTGAAATCATGTCCTGGGGATTTCTTTTTTTCCTATCTTATCGCATAATGAAAAGATGGGGAAAATCGAAAAAAATGTAACCGAAATTAAACGGATGGGTTTGGGAGGAGGCCAATGGACTTATTGGATGGCATCACCCAATATTTGAATGACTTCGTCGATATCATGATCGTCAGTTATATCATTTATAAATTGTTGATGTTGGTAAAAGGAACCCGTGCAGTTCAACTGCTGAAAGGGATTTCTGTTGTTTTGGCTGTCTGGATTCTTTCAAGCTTCTTTCAACTCTCCACACTGGAGTGGTTGATGGAAAACCTGTTTTCTTGGGGGATCATTGTCGTCATTATTATCTTCCAGCCGGAGCTTCGCCGGGCGTTGGAACAACTGGGCCGAGGACGTTTCTTCAATCGAAGTGTCCGGGAAAATGAGCAGGCGCTTACCAAAATTGTAGGAGAAATCGTCAAGGCGATTTCTTATCTTGCCAATCGGAGGATTGGAGCTTTGATTGTCATGGAACGAGAGACGGGGCTATCCGATTATGTGGAAACAGGGATTGAACTGGATGCCAAATTGAGTTCCGAATGTCTAACCAATATCTTTATGCCTAAGGCCCCGTTGCACGACGGAGCTGTGATCATCCGTCATGATCGGTTGGTAGCGGCAAGCTGTTATCTTCCATTGTCGGAAAATCCGTTTATCAGTAATGATTTGGGCACCCGCCATCGAGCAGGCCTGGGCATCAGTGAAGGAACCGATGCAGTGACGATCATTGTTTCCGAAGAAACGGGAAAAATATCTCTTGCCATTCAAGGACAACTGGAGTGCGACTTGTCCGAAGAAGAGTTGATCTCCCGTCTTTATGAAGAGTTGAAACCTCCTAAAAAAGAAATGCCATTTATGCCCCGGAAGGGGGAGAAAGATGGATAAATGGCTACAAAACGACACTGTGGCTAAATTGGTTGCTTTTCTGTTGGCTGTTATGTTATGGTTGGTCGTCAGCGATGAGACCAATCAGTTTCAGGATCATGACACCAATAACATTGTTTCCAATGTGGTATTGGATGCTTATTATGATGAAGACAAGTTTGAGATCCGTGGCCTTCCAGAAACAATTACACTTCATGCACAAGGGCCCGATCCTTCAATAAAAAGGGTGGAAGCTTCTCGTTTGCAGGCTTATGTAGATCTTCGAAACAAAGAGGCGGGAAGACATAAAAATGTACCGATACAGGTGAAAACCAAAGGCTTGCCAGGAGTGGAAGTAAGCCCTCAGCCCCGCTCGGTAGATGTGGTGCTAGAGGAAAAGAGAAGTGAAACCTTTCCAGTTGAAGTGGAAATTATCGGGCGACCGGAAGCCAAATATCACATTGGGGAACCTGTGGTGGATCCGGGAAGGGTTCGGTTGTTTGGTTCTAAATCCACTTTGAAAAAGGTGCGATCGGTGAAAGCGTTGGTTCATGCTGAAGGAGCTACGGAAACGATCAGCCGCTCCGTCTCGTTACAAATATACGGGGAAGATGGACTGATGAGCGGGGTGGAAGCAGATCCACAGGTGATAGATGTGGAAGTCCCGATCGTCAGGACCGGAAAAGAGGTTCCCCTTCAATGGAATCAGATAACAGAACCCAAAAAAGGTTATGCTGTGAAAAATGTAAAACTGAGTACAAACAAAGTGATGGTGTACGGACCAAAAGATTACATCAAAGAGCTGAAGAACTATCCGCTTCCCAAGCTGGATCTTTCCAATGCTACAAGTGATCGTACGTTTAAATTGCCACTTTCTCTTTCCGGTGAAGCGGTAAAGGTGACGCCTGAACGGGTAAACGTTCAGGTAGAAATTGTAGAGGGAACGAAAAAAACGATGAAGGATGTCCCGATTGAGATACAAGGGAAGAAAGAAGGGTTCGATGTTCAAGTGGTAAGCCCGGACCGTTTTGATCTTACCCTTTTCGGGGCACCGTCCATTTTAAAAAACGTTGAAAAGGAAAATGTAAAAGGGTCCATTGATCTGGCGGATCTCCCTCCCGGAGAGCATCATGTTTCGGTAAAGGTAGATCTGCCCAAATATATCCGAGTCGTTGATGAAGAAGATCTGACAGTAACGGTTCGGATTCAGAAAAAATAGAGTATGAGTGGACCGAGAAGGAGGAGAAACCATGGGTAAATATTTTGGAACGGACGGTGTCAGAGGTGTGGCCAACCGAGAGTTGACCCCCGAACTGGTTTATCGTTTAGGTCGGGCAGGAGCCTATGTTCTGACCAATCATTCAGAGAAGGAGAATAGGGAGAGACCCTTGGTTTTGGTGGGCCGCGACCCACGGATTTCCGGAGAGATGTTGGAATCCGCCTTGGTTGCGGGAATGCTTTCGATCGGTGTGGATGTGATTCGTCTGGGTGTTGTATCCACACCAGGTGTTGCCTACTTAATCCGGAATTTTGAAGCAAGTGCTGGAGTGATGATCTCTGCATCTCATAACCCCTTTTCGGATAATGGAATTAAATTTTTTGGTCCAGATGGGTTTAAGTTAACGGATTCATTGGAAGAATCCATTGAGTCGCTTCTCATGGAGGAAGATCAAATGCCGCGTCCCGAAGGAGAGGGGATTGGTCGGGTGAATGACCGACCGGATGCATCCTTGAAGTATATTGAATATCTTCGTTCCACGATTCAAACGGATCTCTGTGGAATGGATATTGTCGTGGATTGTGCCAATGGTGCTGCTTCCCGGTTGGCTCCCTCGCTTCTACGGGATTTGGGAGCGGATGTTACAGCGATTAACGCCGATCCTGATGGGTTCAATATCAATGTGGACTGTGGATCAACCCATCCAGAACGATTGCGACAGGAAGTATTACAGCGAAATGCTCATATTGGTCTTGCCTTTGACGGAGATGCGGACCGATTGATTGCGGTGGATGAAAAAGGGGAAATCGTGGATGGAGACCGTGTTCTCTGCATTTGCGGGAGCTTTATGAAAGAGATGGGTGAGCTTAAAAAGGATACCATTGTCACCACCGTGATGAGTAATATCGGCCTGTTTAAAGCGACAGAATCCATGGGAATCCGGACTGAAAAGACCCAGGTGGGCGATCGGTATGTGATGGAAGCCATGCGCCAGGGAGGTTATAACCTGGGTGGTGAACAGTCCGGCCATATCATCTTCCTTGACTACAATACAACCGGTGACGGAATGTTGACCGCCCTTCAATTGTTGCGTGTCGTAAAGGAAAAAGCGACGACCTTAAACCAGCTGGCCCAGATGATGACACAGTATCCACAGATCATGGTAAATGTCCAAGTGAAAGATAAGGAAAAATGGGGCGAAAATGAAGCAATACGTCAGGAAATTGAACGAGTGGAGAAATCTTTAGGAGATGAAGGTCGCGTATTGGTACGACCGTCAGGTACTGAGCCATTAATCCGGGTGATGGCAGAAGGTCCCGATGAAAAGGAATTGGAGTCCCATGTAAATGCCATTGCGGATACGATTCGCAACGAACTGTCTTAAAACATGACCCCGTCGTTTAGACGGGGACTGCTTTTGATTAAAAAAACATCCAGTTATCGGATTTGTTTATTTGTCACCTTTAAAATAATAGTGATTAATACATTTTAGAATTTATTTACTTTACAAATGGAATAGACTTGCATAGCATAGTATTAGTTGCATTTTTGGAGGTGATGCAGGGAAAAGTTGGATGAATTTATGATTCCATAGGTTGTAAAGCGCCAGGACTGTGGCAGTGGGACCGCAGTTGACGAGGAGGAGGGGGATCGAGCAATCGGCGGATACCTCCCGGCTTGTGCACCGGAGCCGATGAACCGGAACACAAAAGAATGGGGTGACCTGTTCCACAAACGTTTCGGTACGGTGTACCACCGAAGGGGATCGAGATACAGGTGGTCAGACCAGAGATAAAAAAACAGAGAAGAAGTCCGCTTGGGTTATAAAGTGGTACTTCTGTTATTTTAGGGGGTTTGGTGAAACCGATGTGTGGAATCGTAGGTTATATCGGACAAAAACAGGCACAAAACATCCTGTTGGAAGGTCTTCGAAAGCTGGAATACCGGGGGTATGATTCGGCTGGGATCGCTGTTTATAACGACGGTAAACTGAATGTGAAAAAGACAAAAGGACCGCTTTCCGCTTTACAGCAACTGACGGACAAGGACCCGTTATCCGGCGAAATGGGAATTGGACATACCCGTTGGGCGACCCATGGGAAGCCTTCCGATGAAAACTCTCATCCCCATATGGATGAAAAACAGCAGTTTTCCATCGTTCACAACGGAATTATTGAAAACTACCTTGACATCAAAGAAGAACTTCAAGAAAAGGGATATACGTTTGCCTCTGAAACAGACACAGAAGTGATCGCACATCTCTTGTCCGAACTGTATGATGGAGACTTGGTATCCACGGTTCAGAAAGCTGTCAAACGGATGGAAGGAGCCTATGCATTGGCGATTGCCAATGTCATGGAGCCGGATAAACTGGTTGCTGTTCGTTTGGCCAGTCCATTGATTGTCGGTGTCGGTGATGGAGAGAACTTTATCGCCTCCGATATCCCGGCAATCCTGGAACACACTCGCGATGTGTATGTCCTGAATGATGGAGAAATGGCTGTTCTCACCCAGGATCGTGTGGAGCTCTTCACCACGGATGGAACACCCGTCAACCGGGACATGTTGCATGTCACTTGGGATGCTGCTACAGCGGAAAAGGATGGCTATGAGCATTTTATGCTGAAAGAAATCCATGAACAGCCCAAGGCGATCCGCGATACATTGGCCGCTCGGTTGAAAGAAGGCGTGGTAGATCTGTCACGGGAGATTTCTTTGACTCCGGAGGAGTTGAAGCGCTTTGACAAAGTGCATATTGTGGCCTGTGGGACCGCCTATCATGCAGGACTGATCGGAAAGTCCGTCATTGAATCACTGGTCCGCATCCCCGTGGAAGTGGATATCGCGTCTGAATACCGCTATCGCAACCCGATTCTCACCCCTTCCACCCTGGTGATTGTCATCAGCCAGTCCGGGGAAACGGCAGACACTCTGGCAGCGCTCAGGGAAGCCAAACAGGCAGGAGCCAGGGTACTGGGTATCACCAATGTTGTGGGAAGCTCTGTTGCCCGCGAAGCGGATGAAGTGTTGATGACCTGGGCAGGTCCTGAGATTGCTGTTGCCTCCACCAAAGCCTATACCAGCCAGTTGATCGCCATTTACCTGCTAGGTCTCTATCTGGCCCGTGTGCTGGGTACCCAACCGGAGGAACAGTTGCTGGAAGTGACGGAAGCCCTGCCTCGTCTTTCCGAGCAGGTGAAGAGCATCCTGGAGGACCATGGATCGATTCGGAAATTTGCTGAGAAGATTGCCCAGCATGAAAACCTCTTTTTCATCGGGCGTGGCCTGGACTATCCCGTTGTGCTGGAAGGGTCTCTGAAACTGAAGGAGATCTCCTATATTCATTCTGAGGCGTATGCCGCCGGAGAGCTGAAACATGGCACACTGGCCCTGATTGAAGAAGGCATCCCGGTGATTGCACTGGCTACACAGCAAGCGGTCCATGATAAAATGGTCTCCAACATTATTGAAGTAAAAGCCAGGGGGGCTCATGTATTGGGCCTGGGACTGGAAGGAAGAACCGACCTGGACCGCTCCGTGGATGAACACATCACCATCCCGGAAACCTTGTCCCTTCTCACACCGGTTCTCTCAGTCATCCCGCTTCAACTTCTGGCCTACTACACCTCCACCGCCCGCGGCATCAACGTCGACAAACCGCGCAACCTAGCCAAGAGTGTCACGGTGGAGTAAGAGTGTGATACCATATATAATTGTGTAGCTTTGAAATAAAGTTTAATAAAAATAGCCCTTTAGGAATCTAGTTCCTAAAGGGCTATTTTTTATTCTTAATTATGAATTTGGTTGCTGTAAAAGCCTTTTTAAAAACTGGTTTAACCGGTACGGGCTGGAGTGTCTTTTTCTGACTAACCCATTCTGCGTATTTGTTCCAAAAGCATTTCGTCAATCTCTTACTTCAAATATTGCTTAATAGTCTGGAACGTCAATAGTGATTAAAATCTTTCAAATCAACATCATTCATTTTCCCTTACACCATTTGTAAGTGTTTTTAGTCTTTTATACTGGTTATAATGTGTATACGAACAATGATAATTTCGGAAAATGATAATAAAAAAGGAGAGTTATACATGGTCAGACAAGGAAAATTGCTGGAAGTTAAAGACTTACAAAAAAACTACGGAAAGAAAAACAATATAACAAAAGCTTTAAACGGTGTTAGTTTTGACATTCTCCTAGGAGAATTCTTAGGAATCATGGGGCCAAGCGGTTCTGGTAAAACGACATTACTAAACTGCATTGCAACGATAATAAAGCCAACATCCGGGTGTGTCCTTTTAAAGGGGGAAAATATCAGTGCTTTTGACAGTAAGGATTTAGCGGAATATCGCGGCAGTCGAATCGGATATCTGTTTCAAGATTTCGCTTTGCTGGATAATCTAACGGGACAGGAAAATATACTATTACCATTGTCTATTCATGGGGTGGATTTTGCAAAAGCACGCGCTAAATTAGATGAACTGGCGGATTTTTTAGAAATTACAGATATTCTTAACAAATTCCCAGCTCAGATGTCTGGGGGACAAAAGCAAAGAGTAGCTGCTGCACGCAGTCTAATTTCTGATCCAGATATCGTTCTTGCGGATGAACCGACAGGGGCATTGGACACACGCTCTGCAAGAAATTTAATGAATAAGTTAGAAGGGATTAATAGAAATAGTGGAAGAACGATTTTAATGGTTACCCACGACCCTAATGCAGCAAGCTTTTGTTCAAGAATCCTTTTTATTCAAGATGGTGTGGTATTTCATGAACTGCGTCGCAAACAAGAGGAGTCTCGCGAGGAATTTTATGAAAGAATTTTGCAGTTACTTGCTCAGCTTGGGGGAGGAAGCGCAAATGTTTTCTAGGCTGATTTATCGTAATGCGAAACGCAGTCGGAAGGAGAATTTAATCTACTTTGCAACACTTGTTACAGCAGTAGCCTCGTTTTATATCATTCTATCACTGGGGAAACAGAATGTTATCTTATTCTTAAAGCAGTTTGAAAGTGATGCGATTGATAAACTCTTAGCGCAAATACCAATTGTATATATATTTGCATTATTTTTGTTGTTTTTCTTGATTTTATTTGCTAATCAGTACCAATTAAATCGAAGGAGTAAAGAGTTTGGGCTCTATCTCATGTTAGGAATGCGCAAGAAACGCCTTGTTCTTCAACTTTTAGCAGAAGGGTTTATGACTTCTATTTTCGCACTTATCGGGGGCATTTTCATAGGCGTATTCTTAGCAGAAATCATCAGCTTGACGGTTTCTAAATTAGTTGGACAGGGAATTATCGGTCATCAACTCAGCTTGTCGGTAGGTGCGATTTTCTTTACCATCATCGGTTTTTTATTCATCCAGTTTAGTGCACTAATCATTCTTGGTGGGAGATTATTCAATCGAGAAATACATCAATTACTTTATGAGCAAATGGATAACAAACAGGATATGGGACATATTAAAGGCAACGTACTCCATATTTTAGTAGGTTCTGTCTTACTAGGTGTTGCATATTGGATTGCTTTATATCGTTTGACGGATTTTGCAGGACTGACTCTTTTTGTGACATTGGCTCTCGGAAGTTTAGGAACAATCCTTTTTATGAGGGGATTTGGAAAATTACTAGGCTTATGGGCAAGCATGTCCGAGCATAAATCTACTAAAGGACTGCACACCTTTACATTAAGGCAGTTTCAAGAAAACATAGCGAATCGATCTACTTCTGTTGCCGTAACATCGATTCTAATCACGTTGTCGATCATTTTGATAGCAAATGGTGCCTCGACAATTTTGAGTTTAGAAAATTTATATAGTCGAGATGCCTCGGTTTATGATTTTACTGTTGACGGAGACAGCCAAAAGGTTGAGCAATTTTTGACTTCAGAAAAAATGGAACCATATGTAGAGGATTTAAACTTTCTCAAAATTGGAAGGATGAAGCATCAGGACGAGCAGAAGGAAGAGGATAGGCCGTCGCCGCTAGTGGATTGGTCTAAATTGAGAGAGCAACTTATTATGGCTCTGCCAAGCGAACAGAAAGAGCAATTTTTATCTGGGGAAATGCAGGGTTACTCGATCAGTTCGGAAAATCCCGAAGCGCTTAATCTGTTGGGGGTTCTGGAGATTGATGCCGCAACACCTTACCTCATTCCTGAATCATCTTACAATGGACTTTTAGAAGCGATAGGAGAAAAACCGCTGAACCTGCATTCAGATGAAATTGCCTTATACTTTAATCCAGATTTAGTACCTATCGATCAGCTTGATCGGATGCCTGTACTAGATCATATTCTTAAAAAGGCTAACAAAGAAGGACAAAGTTTGATGAGCATTCATGATCAGGCAATCGATATACGCTCATCCATTCCAATGAGAGGATTAGTAGCAGATCGCTCGGTAAAAATTTTTTCAGCGTTTATCGTCCCGGATCCTATGTTTGAACAATTATCAGAGTCCTATAATTCATATTGGAATTTTCGCATCCCACAAAAGATGCAGGAGCAGCAGGGTTTAATGAAACCGATGATGGAGGTGAGAGATATATTAAAATCTTCTGGCTTCCAGTTTGAAAGCTATTTACAAAACTTTGGACGTCAACTCTTCTATGTTGTTGCTGGAAGTTATACCATCTTATATATGGGATTCTTATTCTTAATTATTGCTTGTACGGTATTAGCTCTACAATTTTTAACGCAAATGAAGCAGACTGGACAACGCTATTTAACGCTTTCCATGCTGGGTGCCAAACGGAATCAAATGAAAAAATCGATGTATAAACAGGTATTGTGGACCTTTCTGTTACCGATGTCTCTGGCATGCGTGAGTGGATCTGTTGGGATTAGGGCTATGATTCTATTTGTGATTATTAACTTCGAAGATGAACCGTTACTGTATCCTATTGCCTTTACCTTTGCATGTTTTGTAATCGTCGTTGTGGCGATCTATGGCGTAGCAGTTGCCCGTTCAGCAGATCATGAAATCGATAAATTGCGTTGGAAGCCGAATATAGATTAAGGAACCGACCGTTACATTTCACATCAAAGGGGGTGCTGAAGTGGCGAGAATTGTAATGGTTGAAGATGATCCATTGATGCGAGAAGAGTTAATCGATATATTGCAAAAAGAAGGGTTTGAGACAGTAGCGATTACAGATTTTCATGATATCGCTCTTCAAATAGCCACTTTGGCACCGGACCTAGTCATATTAGACATTAATTTGCCGGAACAATCCGGATTTGAAATATGCAAAAGTCTAAAATCAAAGGGGATTGGTCCAATATTGGTTCTTACATCCAGAGATAAGTTGCAAGATGAATTACATGGTCTTTATTTAGGAGCAGATGATTACCTCACAAAGCCATGCAATCGTGATCGATTATTAGCGCGTATTCAAAACCTGCTGAGAAGATATGAAGGACAACCTTCCTTGATCGATGGGGGCAGTTTTTCACTGGACCCCAATACTTTTACGTTGTATAAGGGGTCTCAATCATTGGTGTTATCCGCCAATGAAGGGGGGATTTTACTGGCTTTAGTACAGAATAGACCTGAGATTGTATCCAAAAGGGCACTGAGTGAACGTTTATGGGGAACAGACCAATATATCGACGAAAATGCACTTCAAGTCAATCTCACGCGCTTACGAAAAACACTGCGACAATTAAACTTGGAAAATCAAATTGAAACAATAAGGGGTCAAGGTTATCGACTTAGGGGGTAGGGTGAAACCATGAAATGGATTAAGCAAATATATGATTGTTTTCATGCTTATAAGCTATGGTTTCTTATCTTAATTGTAACAAACCTCCTATTTATTTTTTTTGCTTGGTTAGCTTACCCAGAAACCTTTGAGGTGTTAGTTGGGCTCATGATTGTTTTTACTCTAGCAATGATATCGTTACCTGTATTCATGATTATGAGAAAGCAAAAAATCATAGAAGCTGCCTATGAAGATTTTTTGCTGGAACCGAATGAGACGAACGAAGAAATATTATGTCGGGTATCTCCTAAAATACATCGATCGTTTATCCATGGAATGGGAAATGTCCTAAGATCCTATCAGTCAAAACTGAATGAGCAAGCGATGGAGTTGGCCGATTATGAAAGCTATATAGAAGGATGGGTTCACGAAATGAAAAAGCCTCTGTCATTGATGACATTGCTATTAGATAACCGCAGGGACGAAATGTCTCCCCTTGTTAGACGGCGTATGATTCATGTTAGAGATCAAATGCTAGGAGATGTAGAGCGAATTTTGTATTTTGCGAGACTTCGGGCTGCTCATAAAGATTATATGTTTGAGCCAATACACTTACTGGCATTTTGCAAACAGATAACTGAAAACCATCAAACACTACTAGATGAATCCGGTTTTCAAATAGAGTTTATAGGTGAAGAAATGGAAATTATATCTGACCGCAAGGGATTAGCATTTATATTGGAACAAATTATCGCGAATAGTACGAAACACGTTGCACGGAATCAGAGTAGTCCAATATTGAAATTTGAAACAGTTTTTGATCAAGTGAGTGATCAAACCACTTTAAATATTAGTGATAATGGACCTGGTGTATCTGAAGAAGATTTACCATTTATTTTTGACAAGGGCTTTACGGGAAGGAGAGGTACTTATACAAGACAGGCAACAGGTATGGGGCTCTTCTTAGTGAGCAAGATGGCTTATGATTTAGCCATTCAGTTGGATGCAAAATCAGAGATTGGTTCGGGGTTGGTCATATCGCTGATATTTCCAAATGTAAAACAATAAGCTGTCATACGCCTGATGTTAAGTATAAAAGATAAATAGATAACACACAATTATTTTATTTTAAATGGAGTTCACAGATATTCCAGGCAAGGAGGATCACAAAGATATCCTTGCCATAAAAGGGAGCAAGCTGTTGTTATGAGCGAGTCATAATTGCAGCTTTTTTTCTTTATATTTGTTTGAGAAAGCCGTTTCTCACTACGTTTTATATACAAAGACTAACTGGCTTCTTCAGTGGGTTTGTCGGAAGAAAAATATAATTGGCGTCTGTATTTGATAAACAGAGAAGCGGTTAACGATAATGACAATATACCGAATAAGAGAGTCATCTGTTGTAGTCCAACACCATCTAATAGAAGGCCGGTCATTAGTAATGCGATTTGAAACAATGATCTGTCAGCCATATTGCGGAATGAAAAAAAACGCCCATGGAAAGCCTTTGGTACCTTTGTTTGAAAAACTGTAGCGGCTGTAGGAAAGAAAGATCCGACTGAAAAACCGAATATAGCGAACGATAAGATTGTGATCATTGGATGATAGGCAAAATAAAGGGTGAGCTGTGAACATCCAATTAAAATGGAAGAACCAAATAAAATGCGATATACTGACTGCTTTTCTCTTATTTTCTTTACCAAAAAAGCCCCCAACAAAAAAGCAATCCCCTCGACCGTGTAAATCCAACCTTTGATAGCAGGATTTTCTTGCAATTCACTGATATTCATGACAATCAAATTAAAACCACCGATAAACAGAATGGGTATGAAAGTCATAAACAATGTCATGCAGACAACCGGCAACTCTTTCATGACAGGGAACACATCTTTAAAACCCGAATTGGCGTCATTCTTTCTATGTAATGGTTGTTTTGCTTTTGTCTCGTCTATATTTAGAAAGGCGGTGAAGACGAACAAACCTAAATAGGCAAAAAATGACACGATATAAATCGTTGACAAGGAGACAGTGACTAACAATGTTCCGGCGATCGCTGTTCCTATAATACGGGATAGGGTAGAGACATTCATATGTAATCCGTTTAGTTGGAGTAATTCTTTTTCTTTGACTACGAGAGGAAGAGATGCTTGAAGAGCTGGGAAATAAAAAGCTGTTACAATATGTGTTACCATCAGAAAGATAATCATCCACCAAACAGAATCCGTTTCAATGGCAATAAACATAAAAATGACACTGATTGCTCGCGTGAAGCCTGATGCGAGCATCACTGTTTTCTTATTCAATTGATCCGTCAGTTTACCAGCCAAGGGCCCAAATGCGATACCAGCGATCAATCCAGAGGCGATAATCAGTGATTTTAGAAAGTCAGATGGAACCTTGTCTTGCATAAATTCCAAATTCCCGATAATGCTGACCCACAACCCCAAACCAGCGATCCATTCACCAGATAATAGAATCCATACATTTCTGTTATTCCACAATCTGATCCAACCTCTCCATCTAAAAATATTTACCAATGTGCTTTGCGGTGTAATTGAAAATGAATTTCGTTTTCAATTATGATAACATATCATTACATTTTAATGATTATTTACTTCTCCAATTGAAAGATCGTTGTCCTGGAAGGGCTTGGAGACAAAACACGGATTCGTTTTAACAAAGGGAGAATCGAGGAGTAGGCAGGATCGATTGATTCAGTGATATGAGGTCATGAAGAAAAGTCCGTTGTCAGAAAACCGGAAGAAGCATGTTGATCAGAGTAACAGTCCATTACCTAACGATGTCGAAAAATGATCAAGAACACTCATATAAAACAGCACTTATGTGATGATGATCGTTTTGTTACAAATAGTATAAAATAATGATAATGATTATCGTTATTAAAGTCAATTTTTTTGTAAATAATGATAAAAGGAGAGACAAGATGAAATTGATGCATAATCAGGAAAATCAATCTAAACGACTAGATGATAAAGTGGCGTGGAGTCGTTTATTCTGTCAAATCAAGGGGATCGACAGAGTGAAAACAAATGAACAGCCTCCAAGACTTGCGAATTCTTTTGAACTGATTATTGTGAAAGAAGGAAAGGGGTTAATAAGACTGGATCAAGCAAGCTTTTTTTTACATGCTCAAGATGTTTGTTTCATCCATCCCTCACAAGTGTATAGTGTGGAAACGAAGCACGATGAGAGCCTTGAGTATATATGTTGTAGGTTCGAGGTTTTCACGGTTGGAAGAGAAGGGTTGGAACTGACTTCGTTTAGAGAGCATCATCTTTTTCCGTTAAAGGGGAAGCAGTCCGTAGGAGAATTTCCGGAGATCCTAGAAACTGTGGAGTCGCTTTATCATTTCAAAGAGAGCGGGAAGGGTTTGGAACGATTTCACAAACGAATTTTATTGGAACAGTTGATCTATTTGATAGCCAAAAATCGAAAGACATCTTCAGAGAAGGATACGTTGAAGGCGATTGAGGAGACAAGGGTTTTTATGGAAAACCATTTCCATGAAAACATCTCGATTGGAATGCTAGCTTCAAAGGCTGAAATCAGTGCCAAATATTTCTCAGATCTATTTAAAAAAGAGTATGGGATCAGTGTCAGCGAATATTTGACAAATCTCAGAATCAATAAAGCAAAATCCCTGTTGGTAAAGGGGGAAGAAAAGATACGGGATATTGCCAATCAAGTTGGGTATAGTGATGAGTTTTATTTAAGCCGTAAGTTTAAACAGACCGTAGGCATTTCTCCTTCAATCTATCGTAAAAGGAGGAAGCAAAAGGTTGCAGCGTATGATCTACCGACGATTGGTCATTTATATGCCTTAAATATTTGCCCATATGCTGCCCCCATTCATCCCAAATGGACCTCCTATTATTATCAAACCCATCGTCATGAGATTTCCGTTCATTTAAGTGCCTTCCAAATCAATAAGGATTGGAAGGCCAATCTTCAGATCCTTGAAAAGAATCCCCCAGATCTTATTATTAGCAGGGATGGAATCAGCAAAGAAGAGAAGGAACAGCTGTCAAACATTGCTCCCGTCTATTTTTATCCCCAAAAGATTTCTTGGCGGGAACAGCTGCTTTCGATTGCCAAGTATTTAGGGGAATGGCAAGAGGCGAAAGAATGGTTGAAAACCTATGAAAGAAAGGTTATGCATACAAGAAATCGAATGAAAACGTATGTTGGAGCAGAGACGTTTTTACCTTTGCGGTTATATCGGGGTCTGCTTTACCTTGACTACACTCGCACAATCAAGGAAGTATTTTTTGGTGATTTGCAGATGAATGCCTATCCGTTAAATGATGGCAAGCCGAGGAAACGAGTGATTTTCCTTTCAGAACTAGCCCGATGCAATCCCGATCGGTTATTGCTGAATATCTGTCAGGAATCAGCGACGATCGAGAGCTGGTCTTCGCTTCAACAGGAAAGGTTGTGGAATGACCTGAACGCAGTCCGCTTTCATCAGGTTTATACGATTTCTTCAGATCCATGGAGGGAATATTCTTCCAGTTCACACAAACGCGTTCTAGAGGAAACGATCGCACTTTTTACAGGTTGTTCAGAGAATCAGAAAAACGGATCTTCGCTTCTTTTCTGAACATGTCATCATGTCAGAACCAATGATCCAATTAAAATGTTTCTGGAAATCGTCCAAATAGATTCTGGAATCTGTACATGTACGGAAGAGAGTGTCTATTTTATCATTGATAATGATTATCGATATTAGTTATTTCCGTTGAGAGGAGTTTTTCAGCGATTATGAAAAAGAAATGTCTGGGTATTGCCCTTATTACTGTGTTCATGCTTTTACTGGTAGCATGCGGTGCAAAGAAAGAGGCTGCACATGAAACCAGGACCATTCATTATCTTGGTCAAGAGTATACAGTTCCCAAAAATAGCGAACGGATTGTGATTGCCGGAAGTGTTGAAGCGATGGAAGATGCACTCGTACTTGGTGTTGAACCGATTGGTGGAATTACCGTAGGAGGGAAGTTTCCCGACATGTTCGCGGAAATTACAGATTCGACCGAACCGATCGGAGAAAAGAAACAACCCAACTTGGAAACGATATTAAAGCTGAAGCCGGATGTTATTTTAGGCAGTTCAAAATTCCCGGCGGATGTTAAGAAAAAGTTGGCTAAAATCGCTCCTACGATTCCGATTTCTTATATATCGACGGATTGGAAAGCAAATTTGCGTGTGCTGGCGGAATTGACAGGCAAACAGGATCAAGCCGAACGGATTTTGCAAAAATATGAGGATGATGTGGCTGCAGCCAAGAAGCAATTAAGTGAGAGATTAAAAGATAAAACGGTTGTCACTGTTCGAATCAGGGGCGGAAATATCATGATTTACCGAGAGGATGTGTTCTTCAATCCTACGTTATACAAGGATTTGGGACTGACCGTACCGGAACAGGTCAAATCCGCAAAAACTCAGGAAGTGATTTCACTGGAGAAATTCAGTGAGCTAAACCCGGACTACCTCTTTGTGCAGTTCTCTGCGGATGAGAATAAGGAGCAACCCAAGGTTTTTGAGGAGCTGCAAAAAAACCCCATCTGGAAGAGTATCAATGCGGTGAAAAACGACAAAGTATTCGTCAATGTGGTTGATCCTCATGCACAAGGGGGTACAGCATGGAGTAAGATTCACTTCCTCGAAGCAGCTGTTGAGAGGTTGTCCAATGAATAAAGTCAAGCGAATAAGAATTTCTTTGCCGGTCCTTATTTTAGGACTCTCGCCGATCATCATTGCATTTACAATGATAGGCTCCATACTCTATGGAGCCAAAGATATCGGTTGGAGCACGGTGTTGGATGCGTTCTTTCAGTTTGATTCGGGAAATGTAGATCACCAAATTGTGATGTATTCCCGTTTGCCAAGGGTGATTGGAGCGCTTTTGATTGGAGCCTTTCTTGCCATATCAGGAGCGATTATGCAGGGGATGACAAGAAACTATCTTGCATCCCCTTCAATTATGGGAGTTTCTGATGGGTCCGTTTTTGCCATTACATTCTGTATGATTTTTATTCCAAATGCCTCTCCCCTGGATATGATTGTATATTCACTTGTTGGCTCGGCAGTCGCAGTAGGCATTGTCTTGGGATTTATGTCACTGTTGCCCAATGGAATGTCCCCCGTTCGAATGGCAATCATTGGAACCATCATTGGAACGTTTCTGAGCAGTATATCAGCCGCCATGGCTTCCTATTTTCAGGTTTCACAGAATATCAGTTTTTGGTATAACGCTCGCTTGCATCAAATCGATCCAAACCTCATAAAATTGGCCATTCCTTTTGCACTTGTTGGAATAGGGTTGGCACTGCTCATTTCCAAGTCGATTACCGTTCTTTCATTGGGTCATGAGGTTTCCGTAAGTTTGGGGCAAAAAAATGTGTTTGTAAAAGTGGTTGCGATCATTAGTGTTGTCATTTTGACCGGTATTTCGGTCGCTTTGGCCGGTAATATCGGATTTGTAGGGCTGATCATTCCCCATATCACCCGGTTTTTGGTCGGCTTTGATTATCGATTGATTATTTCTTGTGCGGGTGTTATTGGGGCCATCTTTCTAGCGCTGTCCGATATCCTGAGTCGATTTCTAAATCATCCATTTGAAACGCCCATTGGGGTTGTCACCGCATTGATCGGGGTTCCTTTCTTCCTCTACTTGATTCGAAAAAGAGGGGGGATGAAATATGCCTCGTGACTCTGCAAGACGGTATTGGACAGTGTTGATTACAAGCTTTTTGATGATTTTGGCTGCAATATATGTCAGCCTGACCAACGGTGCATTTGACATTGCCGTCTGGGACGTGGTGAGGACCCTCCTTCGAATCGATCCAAATGCAGCGCATGATTTAGTCATATTTGAATTTCGACTTCCCCGTATTGTGATTGCGGGATTGGTCGGTTTCGGCCTGGGGATTGCAGGAGCGGTGCTCCAGGGGATCACCAGAAATGGATTGGCTGATCCTGGGATTTTGGGGATTAATGCAGGTGCAGGAGCGGCTATCGTCATCTTTATGTTTTTCTTTCAAGGTCAAATAACGGGAACAAGCTGGGTGTCAATTTTGGCAATGCCATTGTTTGGATTGGTTGGTGGCCTAGGAGCGGCAATTTTTATTTATCTGTTTTCATGGAGTAACGGAAGGTTGGACCCTCAACGCCTGATTTTAGTTGGAATCGCCATAGGGTCCGGATTTGGGGCGTTGTCCCTACACCTGTCGCTAAAGATGAATCCACAGGATTTCGAAATGGCGACGGTATGGTTTACAGGGAGTATTTGGAATGCGAACTGGAAATATATTGTACCGGTGTTTTTATGGCTTGTCATTTTAGTCCCTATTGTTATCAGGAAATCATATATTCTTGATCTTCTTCAGCTGGGAGAAGATATTGCCACAGGTCTGGGAGTCTCCACAGAAAAAGAAAAAAATGTGCTGCTTCTCTGTAGTATTGGAATCGTCAGCGCTTGTGTCTCTGTTTCCGGAAGTATTGGATTTGTCGGACTGATCGCGCCTCACATCAGTAAGCGTCTGATTGGCATTCATCATAACCGTGTCATTCCTGTCAGTGGTACCGTTGGGATGTTTCTTGTCATTATTTCCGATTTTATTGCTAAAACCGTCTTTTCTCCGGTTGAACTACCTGTTGGGATCGTTATTTCTCTCATTGGTGTTCCGTATTTCATCTATTTATTGTATAAAACCAAGGTTTAAGGATTTCATAATGGTATGAATGGGGGATTAATCATGAAGGAAGTTACAAATTCCGATCCATTTACGATTGTGGGAACAGAACAGTACAACATGGTTTCCAAAATGAATCGAGAATACCGAATCTTTGTGTCAAAGCCAAGTGAGAAGCCACCTGCATCCGGTTACCCAGTGATCTATCTGCTAGATGGGAATTCCATATTTGGAACAGTTGTAGAAGCAATCAGAATTCAATCAAAAAGACCTGAGAAAACGGGTATTGTACCGGCTATTGTCGTTGGCATCGGTTATCCGACGGAAGCCCCTTTTTCCCCTCATCGTTTTTACGACTATACAATGGCACAAACCGATCAAGAAATGCCCTTTAAGCCCGACGGAAAACCCTGGCCTAAACAGGGTGGGGCGAGTGAGTTCTTATCCTTTATAGAAGAAGAACTGAAGCCGAAGATTCACCAGACCCTTAAGGTTGACTCCAATAAACAGACGATCTTTGGTCACTCACTGGGTGGATTGTTTGTATTGTATACCCTCTTTACAAGTCCTCGTTCTTTTCAATCATATATTGCAGGAAGTCCTTCACTTCATTGGAATGAGCGGAACATTCTCGCAAAAGAAAGGAGCTTTATGGCTCGACTTGAAAGAGAAGCCATTCATGCCAAACTGTTAATAGGAATTGGGGAATTGGAGAAGGAGCATAAAAGCAATATCGGAGAACTGGCAAAAAAAATGTCAGAGCGGCTTTCTTTCTATAAAAATCGAGGGTTGAATGTAAAATTCATTCAGTTTGAGGATGAATGTCACACCTCTGTTCTACCACCTCTCATTAACAAATCTTTACGCTTTTCCTTGCATTCACAGGTGGATCAGTAAATATGGCTTCATCAATCATTGGATGAAGCCATTATATAAAATTGAAAACAGTATGATTCTACAAAAAATAATCTTGACGAGGCGGTTCAATTTTTGTAAGATGAGAAATAAATTTAGTGATAATGATTATCAATTTCAATAAATAAGCGATTTGGATTCGCAAAAAAAGGATGTGATCTGGTTGGGCCATTTACACATTGAAGGAAAAGTTGCTCTGGTGACAGGAGCAGCACAAGGAATTGGGAAGGAGGTGATGAGGTCTCTTGCGGAACATGGTGTGTGCGTGGCAGGGGTAGATAAAAATGCAGAAAAATTGATGAAGTGTGTCTTTGAGTTAAAGGAAGAGGGTTATGATGTGCATGCTTTTCATGCTGATGTCCGTAACAGCAATGCAGTAAACGATGTTATTGAGCGAATTGAAGAGATTTGTGGCGCGATTGACATTTTGGTAAATGTAGCCGGAATTCTTCGGACAGGTCCAATTGAAAGCTTTACGAATGAAGATTGGGAAGAGACCTTCAGCGTGAATACGGCAGGCGTTTTTCATGTATCACGGGCTGTCAGCCGGTTGATGATTCCCCGTCAATCGGGTGCGATTGTTACAGTGAGCTCAAACGCAGCTGACGTTCCACGAATGTTTATGTCGGCTTATGCTGCTTCAAAAGCTGCTTCAACCATGTTCACCAAATGTCTCGCTCTTGAGCTTGCTCCGCACCATATCCGTTGTAATATCGTATCCCCTGGTTCAACGGATACTGAAATGCAGACAGCGATGTGGGCTGATGAAGATGGGGCAAATAAAGTGATTGCGGGTACGTTGGAGGAGTATCGTCTGGGGATTCCTCTTCAAAAAATAGCCAAGCCTTGCGATATTGCAGATGCTGTCCTTTTTCTGGTTTCAGAACAATCACGTCATGTCACGATGCATGACTTGCGTGTAGATGGTGGGGCAACATTAGGAGCTTAGATGAAAAGGAGGCGTAACATTAATGCAAAAGATCATTGATGCAAGTACGGCTGAACAGCTGCTTCATGATTATCAACCTGGCTCATCGTTTTTTCTGTCATCCTCCAACCAAACGCTGTTGGCCGAAGGGGTCTTTGCCAGTGTACAGAGTGATCCTTCACATGAACGAACAGCACTGATTGAGCATACAGAATCATTGCTGAAGGAAGCCAAACGATCCGGAACAAGTCAACATCCAATGGTCGTTGGAGCGATTCCGTTTGATCTAACCAAACCGTCTCGCTTGATTGTCCCTTTAAAGGGTCAATGGGCAGGTCCGCTCCCTTTTGGTCAAATGAAAAATCAGATCGATGAACCGAGTGGTGCGGAATACGACATCCACCCTGTTCCGACACCAGAAGATTATAAGCATGCGGTTGAGCGGGGATTGGATAAAATCGCTGCGGGTGAATTGACGAAAATTGTATTGTCACGGTCCCTGCACCTTACAGCAAAAGAAAAGGTGGACATCCCTCATCTGCTTCGTAAGTTGGCGAGGCACAATCCAAAAGGTTACACATTTGCTGTGGATTTAAGTGGGCAAAAATCGCTTCAGAAACCTACAGAAACCACAGGTGGAAAAACGTTGTTGGGGGCAAGCCCGGAGCTGCTCGTTTCAAGATCGGGATTACAAGTGGTCGCCAACCCTTTGGCTGGGTCCGCCCCAAGAAGTGGAGATCCAAAAGAGGATCAACGCCGTGCATCCGGTCTACTAGCTTCAGTGAAAGATCGGCATGAGCATGCGGTTGTCGTGGATGCAGTTGCACAGGCACTTAAACCGTATTGTAAAACCTTATCGGTTCCAAAAGAGCCATCGCTTCTACATACTGAAACATTGTGGCATTTATCTTCGGAGATTAAAGGAGAATTGATACAGCCTTCCACGACATCTCTTGAGCTTGCTCTCGCTCTTCATCCGACACCGGCTGTTTGTGGAACGCCAACGGAGTTGGCAAGAAAAGCGATTCACGAAATTGAGCCTTTTGACCGCGGCTTTTTCAGCGGAATGGTTGGCTGGTGTGACAGTAAAGGAGATGGAGAATGGATTGTCACCATTCGATGTGCAGAGGCTGAAAGTCATTCACTGAAACTGTTTGCTGGAGCTGGTGTTGTGGAAGGATCAAACCCAGAGAAAGAACTGGCCGAAACCACGGCTAAGTTTCGGACGATGCTTCTGGCAATGGGCTTAAGCAGTGAAAAATGTTAAACAATGTTGGAGGTATCAACGATGTTTGCAAATTGCACTTCATGGCCAGAAGCGTTTACAGACCAGTATCGGAAGGAAGGATGCTGGAAAGGTGAAACGTTTGGCGAAATGCTGAGAGAAAGGGCTTTAAAATATGGTGATCGAACAGCCGTTACCGGTAAGGAAAGAGAGATCAGTTACAAGCATTTGGACCGGAACGTTGACCAATTGGCTGCCGGACTTCACCAAATGGGGATCAGACAATACGATCGTGTAGTTGTGCAATTGCCGAATCGAATTGAGTTTTTTGAAGTGATTTTTGCACTGTTTCGTTTGGGGGCGCTGCCTGTCTTTGCTTTGCCTTCCCATCGTTACAGTGAGATCCGTTATTTTTGTGAATTCAGTGAAGCGAAAGCCTATATCATTGCGGACCGTGACGCAGGATTTGACTTTCGCTCCCTGGCAAAGAAAGTAATCGAGACCGTACCCACTTTACAGCATATCGTCGTGATCGGTGATGGAGGTAAATTTCAAGCGCTCGATCAATTGTATCAAGACCCAATCGATTTACCCAACATTGATTCAAGCGAGATTGTATTCTTTCAGCTTTCAGGTGGAAGCACGGGACTCCCTAAATTCATTCCACGAACACATGATGATTACATATACAGCCTTCGATTGAGTGCAGAGGTTTGTAACCTTCATGAGAGCAGTGTGTATCTTGCCGTTCTCCCGATTGCTCATAATTATCCACTTAGCTCTCCGGGCGTTCTGGGTACGCTTTATGCGGGAGGAAGAGTGGTTCTTTCCGGTGATTCCAGTCCGGATGAAGCATTTCCATTGATTGAACGGGAACAGGTAACGATTACAGCGCTTGTACCACCAATTGCATTAGTGTGGTTAGAAGCGGTGTCATCCCGTCAATGCGATTTATCCAGCCTCGAAGTGTTACAGGTTGGCGGAGGGAAATTTGGTTCAGAGGCAGCGAGAAGAGTCAAGCCAGTGATTGGTTGTACATTACAGCAAGTGTATGGAATGGCTGAAGGATTGGTGAACTATACAAGACTGGATGATCCGGAAGAGATTTTGATTCATACACAGGGGAGGCCGATGTCACCCTATGATGAGATTCGCATTGTAGATGAGGAAGACCGAGAAGTGGCGTTGGGCGAAGTGGGAGAATTACTGACAAGAGGTCCCTATACCATCCGGGGATATTATAAAGCGAAAGAGTATAATAGAAAAGCCTTTACGTCAGATGGTTTTTATCGAACAGGGGATTTAGTCAGGATGACTCCTGAGGGATATTTGATTGTCGAGGGACGTGCAAAGGATCAAATCAATCGAGGTGGTGAAAAGATCGCTGCAGCGGAAGTGGAGAATCATCTTCTCGCCCATCCTTTGGTTCGGGATGCAGCAATCGTTTCCATGCCGGATGAATTTCTGGGTGAACGCTCTTGTGCCTTTGTCATTGCACAGGATGATTCATTGAACATTGCTGAGGTGAAAGCATTTTTAAGAGAGCGAGGGCTGGCAGCATTTAAAATCCCTGATCGGGTAGAGTTTATAGATTCTTTCCCAAAAACAGCTGTAGGAAAGGTGAATAAGCGATCATTGCGACAAATGGTTGCAAACAAATAAGAAGAAAAGAAAGGTCGTGATTAGATGCCTATACCGGCAATTGCATCCTATCAAATGCCTGGGAGCTCAGACTTGCCTGAAAACAGAGTTTCATGGACACCGGAACCGAACCGTTCAGTATTGCTCATCCATGATATGCAAAACTATTTTCTCCATGCTTTTATGCAAAAGGAGTCTCCGTTAGTAGAGCTGGTTCAACATATTAAAAGGATAAAAAGAAAGTGTCACGCACTTCAAATTCCTGTCGTTTACTCGGCCCAACCCGGCGGACAAACACCGGAACAGCGTGGTTTACTCCAGGATTTTTGGGGAGACGGAATTCCAAACCATTCGGATGAACAGAGTATTCATACGGATCTTTCACCGGATTCAAATGATATTGTACTGACAAAATGGCGATACAGTGCCTTCAAAAAAACGAATCTTCTGGAACTTGTAAAGGAACAGGGGCGAGACCAGCTCATCATTTGTGGAGTCTATGCACACATTGGATGCTTGTTAACAGCAAGTGAAGCCTTTATGCAAGATATACAACCGTTCTTTATAGCAGATGCAGTAGCTGACTTTTCTTTTGAACATCATCAGATGGCGATCCAATATGCTGCTGATCGTTGTGCTGTCACCATGTCGACTGAGCAACTGATTGATGAATGGAAAAAGAGCCTATCGGACGGCTATCACGCATTGCCGATGAGTTTACAGGAGGTTCAAAAACAAGTGGCTGAGCTTCTTCAGGAAGATCCTGTTCATCTCTCCGTTGATGAAGACTTGATCCATAGAGGGTTGGATTCCATTCGCATCATGAGTTTAGTGGAAAAGTGGAGAAGCAGCGGAGCCGAGGTTACCTTTGTTGATTTGGCGGAACGACCGACTCTTTCGGAATGGTGGAGCTTGTTGTCTGCCCAATCAGAAAAGATCGCCAGTCGAGATCTGGGTTAAAGGAGGGACACGCTATGTTGAATCGTCCAGCGTGGCGCTTGCCTTTATCTGTAGCACAATCGGGGATCTGGTTTGCTCAGCAGCTGGATCCCGATAATCCTATCTATAATACGGGAGAATATATTGAGATTGACGGACCGATTGATCCGGCACTCTTTGAGAAAGCCGTTAGAGACGTTTTGTCGGAAGCAGAAGCTTTGCACGCTCGTTTTGAGGAAGATGGGAATGGACCGTATCAAATCATCCAACCATCTGTTGATTTTACGTTTCATGTGATAGATGTCAGTACAGAAGATGATCCGGAAGAAGCGGCGATCCATTGGATGAAGGAAGATTTGTCTAAACCTGTCCGTTTACGCTGTGGCGAACTCTTTACCGAAGCCTTGTTTAAAGTATCTGCGAATCGTTTTTTCTGGTATCAGCGCATCCACCATATTGCGATCGATGGCTTTGGTGTTTCACTGATTGTTCAGAAAGTAGCAAAAGTGTATACAGAGCTTGCAAACCATTTCGTTCCAAGTGGACACTTCGCATCGATCACCTCAATGGTGAAAGAGGATGAAACCTATCAAGAATCGGAACAGTTTAAGCGTGATCGGAAATTTTGGCTGAAGCGTTTTGAAGACAAGCCGGAAATCGTCAGTTTTTCCGATCGCGTTGGCAGGACGTCCAATACGTTCATTCGACAAACAGCTTATCTGCCGGCTTCGGAGATAAAGCGTCTGAAACAGGGAACAGAAAAGCTTAAGACAAGCTGGCATGAAGCATTTATTGCCACAACAGCCCTTTACCTTTACCGAATGACAAATTCACCGAATGTTGTGCTTGGGTTACCGATGATGAATCGCCTCGGTTCTTCGCTGATCAATGTACCTGCAATGGTCATGAATATCGTACCTCTCCGTCTATACCTCCATTCAGAGATGAGTGTTTCGGAGCTGTTGACTTACATCAGACAGGAAGTAAGTGAAGTCAGACAGCATCAAAAATACCGTCATGAGCAGTTGCGCCGGGATTTAAAGCTTTTGGGGGAAGATCAGAGATTATTTGGCCCACAGTTGAACATGATGCCATTTGAATACAACCTCAGCTTTGCAGGGCATCCAGGGAAGATGCACAATCTTGCGGCAGGGCCGATTGATGATTTATCTATTAATATCAGAGCCAATGAAGATGGATTAACCATTGATTTTGATGCCAATCCGGCGATTTATCGTAACGATGAACTGTCAAGCCATCAACAGCGGTTCCTGGCATTACTGAAAACATTGACCGACATGAATCCGGCGCTGCCCATTGGAAATATCAATCTCCTTCTTCCGGAAGAGCGCCATCAAGTGATAAAAGCATGGAATGAAACGACACAAACACCATTAAACAAAAATTTTTTAGAACAATTTGAAAAAACGGCAGCTATGATGCCGGATGATCCAGCAATCGTATTTGAGAATGAGGTGCTGACGTATTCGGAGTTAAACAGACGAGCGAACCGTTTGGCCCATTTACTGCTTGAAAAGCATCAAATCGGACCCGAACAATATGTAGCGATGGCTCTTCCACGTTTACCGGAAATGGTGATTAGCATGTTGGCCGTTCTTAAAACGGGAGCGGCATATCTTCCGCTGGACATGGAATATCCAAAGGAACGCATTCATTTCATGCTTGAAGATACGAATCCAGCTTGTATCCTTACGCATTCGTCCATGGTGTCAAAACTGGTGAATGGAACTTCCGCTCCGCTGGTTGTTGTGGATAAGTCCACAACAGAAAAGGAACTTCAGAGGTGTTCGGATACCAATGTATGTAAGCGGCAGTCACCTCTTCATCCCGCTTATGTCATTTATACATCCGGATCTACGGGGAAACCAAAAGGTGTCGTTGTGTCATTGAATAGCTTGAATCATTTTCTGTTTGCGATGCAGGAGAGATTCACATTACAGAGACAAGATCGGTTACTGGCTGTAACCACCATTGCGTTTGATATTTCAGCATTGGAAATTTACCTGCCATTAATCAGCGGAGCCAGCGTTGTCATTGGGAAGAAGGAAACGGTTCAAGATCCACGGGCTTTGGCAACGCAGATTTCCAAAAATGAGATTACAGTGATGCAGGCAACGCCAACATTATGGCATATGCTTGTAACCTATCACCCGGATTGTGTGGCGGGTCTTCGTGTACTCGTGGGGGGAGAAGCACTCCCTGGCCATTTGGCATCCGCCTTGCATCATCTGGATTGCGAGGTTACGAACCTTTACGGACCGACAGAGACAACGATTTGGTCAACGGCAGCAACCATTTCCCCTGAAGATATTCAAAATCCACCCATTGGTCGCCCGATTTGGAATACACAGGTATATGTGTTAGACAATCGGCTTCAACCCGTTCCTCCAGGAGTCGTTGGAGAGCTGTATATTGCAGGTGAAGGGCTTGCCAGGGGATATTTGAAACGCCCAGACTTAACGGCAGAACGGTTTGTTGCGAACCCTTACGGTGCAGCAGGCAGCCGTATGTATCGAACAGGAGATCTTGTACGATGGGATGACAACGGTTCTCTCAATTATATAGGACGTGCAGATCAGCAAATGAAGATTCGTGGCTTCCGGATTGAGTTAGGTGAAATTGAGACGGCCATTATGAAGGATGAACGTGTTGAACAGGTGGCAGTCGTTGTTCGGGAAGACCAAGCCGGAGACAAACGTTTAATCGCTTACATTGTCCCATATACAAAAGAGAAGGTTGAGATAGGAACATTGCGTCAATTTTTGCATGAGAGCTTGCCGGATTACATGGTACCGTCTGTTTTCATGGTGATCGATCATTTACCTTTGACACCGAACGGAAAGGTTGACCGTAAAGCATTGCCAGATCCCCATACGCCATTATCCGATCATGTCAGGAAAGCTCGAACACCTCAGGAAGAAATCTTATGTGAATTGTTTGCGGAAGTACTAGGGGTATCCCATGTTGGAATTGACGATCATTTTTTTGAATTAGGGGGGCACTCATTACTTGCTGCACGTCTCATGAGTCAAATTCGCGATGTATTCGGAATGAACCTGACGATTGGTACACTGTTTCAAGCCCCTACCGTTGCAAGTCTGATGAAACAGTTAGCAAAAACGGACACTGCAAAACCGATGGTCAAATCAGTGGAACGTCCTGAGGTGGTCCCACTTTCCTTTGCCCAGCGAAGGCTTTGGTTTCTTCACTGCTTGGAAGGACCAAGCCCCACATATAATATTCCTGTGGTTGTACGACTGTCAGGAGAACTTCACTACGAAGCATTGCAGCAAGCCCTATATGATGTAATCGATCGACATGAATCACTCCGAACCATTTTCCCGGATCAACAGGGTACTTCCTGCCAGTTCATTTTACCTCCTTATCAAGTACGACCCGAATTGCAGGTCATCAAGACGAGTGAACAGGAATTATCGGGTGAGCTGAATGCTGCTGTACGCTACCGTTTCAATTTGTCTGAGGAACCTGCCATTCGGTTCTATCTGTTCAAGCTTCATTCAAATGAACATGTGTTATTACTGCTGATGCATCATATAATCATCGATGGTTGGTCTTTAACACCGTTAACGCGGGATTTGGCTTCTGCATATCATGCTCGCTGTCAAAATGAACAGATACGCTACTCACCTTTGCCTGTACAATATGCGGATTATGCGCTTTGGCAGCAACAATTGCTAGGAAAAGAGCAAGATCCGACGAGTTTAATGGCGAAGCAACTTGAATATTGGAAAGAGAACTTATCCAACTTACCGGACGAGTTGCCATTGCCTGCGGATTACCCTCGACCTCGTGAATCCAGTTATGAGGGAGGGGTTGTCAAGTTTGAAATGGACCCGACACTTCATCAACAACTCCTTGAATTGGCTCGCAAGAATAAAGTGAGTTTATTTATGGTGCTTCAAGCGGGATTTGCAGCTCTTCTGACTCGGCTGGGAGCAGGAACGGACATTCCGATCGGCAGTCCCATCGCAGGTAGAAGTGATGATTCTTTAGAGGATCTTGTCGGACTATTTATCAATACACTCGTTCTGCGAACGAATACTTCAGGAAATCCAAGCTTCAGAGAACTGCTTGAGAGAGTCAGAGATGTCAATTTATCTGCTTATGAACATCAGGATCTTCCATTTGAGAGGTTGGTGGAAGTTCTCAACCCACATCGATCCCGAACAAAGCACCCCTTATTCCAGGTAATGTTTGTATTTCAGAATACACCTGATCCGGTGGTGGATCTCAAAGGCCTGGAAAGTCATCTTGAAATTCGCAGTGTAGGCTCCGCTAAATTTGACTTAACCTTAGAGCTTCGCGAAAAACGTCAGCGTGACGGTTCACCTGATGGACTGAACGGTTTTTTTGAATACAGTGCCGATTTATTTAAATATGCGACAGTCGAATCGTTTGCCATGCGATTCAGGCAGTTGCTAACGGAAGTGGTGCAAAATCCTGATCTTGCCATTGGACACGTGGATATGCTGTTACCGGAAGAGCGCGAACACATGATCAGGAGTCGTGCTGATGACACGCGTCCGGAACGGGAGATCCATTTACCGAAATTATTTGAAAGCCAAGTTCAGATGACACCGGATCGAACAGCTGTTGTCTTTGAAGGGGAGAATTTAAGCTATGATGAGTTAAATCAACGAGCAAATCGGCTGGCACACTTACTGATTGAAAAAGGTGTTGGACCAGAAAAAATCGTAGCGTTGGCTTTCCCCCGTTCACTGGAGATGGTCATCGGTATACTGGCGGTTCTTAAGGCTGGAGGAACGTATTTACCATTAGACCCGGATTATCCAGAAGAACGTATCCTTTATATGTTGGAAGATGCTCAACCGGTATATGTGATTACCAATCAACAGCTGGCTTCCAAATTGCCCTGTGTCCATCATGCACAGCTACTGATTGTGGATGAGGAGAGAACAGTCCAAACATTGGAAGCCAATCATACCCATACGAATCCGACAGATTACGATCGAATCCGTCCGCTGTCATCTGATCATGCGGCTTATATCATTTACACATCCGGATCAACAGGCAATCCCAAAGGTGTCGTGATTCCACATCAAAATGTCATTCGTCTGTTTCAATCGACAGACCATTGGTTCCAATTTTCTTCTGACGATGTTTGGACGATGTTTCACTCCTATGCATTTGATTTTTCAGTATGGGAGATTTGGGGACCCTTACTGTACGGAGGAAAACTGGTCATTGTCCCCCACACCGTTAGCCGTTCCCCTGAAGATTTTTTATACCTGCTTGTGAATGAACAAGTAACGGTTCTAAATCAAACGCCTTCGGCATTTTATCAGCTGATGCAAACCGATAGAGAACATATGGAATTATCAAACCATCTTTCGTTGCGATATGTCATATACGGTGGAGAAGCATTAGAGCTTCGTCGTTTGGAAGACTGGTATGAACGTCATCCGGATTCGATGCCAAAACTGATCAACATGTATGGGATCACGGAAACAACCGTTCATGTAAGCTATATTGAACTGAATGAACAGATCATACGTGAAAGAGCCAATAGCTTAATCGGTCAGAGTATTCCCGATTTGGATGTATATATTTTGGATTCCCATTTACAGCCCGTTCCACCAGGTGTGGTTGGAGAGATGTATGTAGCGGGCAAAGGGTTGGCGCGTGGCTATTTAGAAAGACCCGATTTAACCGCAGAGCGATTTGTTGCCAACCCATTTGGTCCATCCGGTTCAAGAATGTATCGGACTGGAGATTTGGCCAAGTGGCGTTCAGACGGAACATTGGATTATATCGGACGGGCAGATCAACAGGTGAAAATCCGCGGTTTTCGGATTGAGCTTGGGGAAATTGAAGCTGTGATGGCGAAACATCCTTCTATCGAACAGATAGCAGTCGTGGACCGTGAAGATCAGCCTGGTGATAAACGTCTCGTTGCCTATGTCGTATCAGCAAATGGCATTTCTTTAGAAGCAGTTGAGTTAAGAAAATATGCAGCGGCGTTTCTGCCAAATTATATGGTACCATCCGCTATCATGTTGGTAGACGAAATCCCTTTAACCGCTAACGGGAAGCTGGATCGCAAGGCCCTCCCTACTCCTGAGCTTCCCATTACGGTTACAGATCAGGGACCAAGGACTCCACAGGAAGAGATATTGTGTGATCTTTTTTCAGACATTCTAAAGGTGTCTCAAGTAGGGGTTTATGACAGTTTTTTTGAACTTGGAGGCCATTCCCTGTTAGCTGTGCGTTTAATGAGTCGCATTCGTGAAGCGCTTGGAGTGGAGTTAAGTATCGGTGACCTGTTTGAATCCCCTACGGTTTCCGGACTCGCTGAAAGGCTGGAGATGGGGGGGAGCCAAAGTGCTTTGGACGTCTTATTACCGCTTCGGGCATCTGGTGACAAGTCTCCTGTATTTTGTGTTCATCCCGCTGGTGGGCTTAGCTGGTGTTATGCCGGATTAATGACTTCAATCGGAACGGACTATCCGATTTACGGATTACAGGCCAGAGGGATTGCGCAAAAAGAGGATTTGCCCAAAACGCTTGATGAAATGGCGGCAGATTATATTCAACAAATGAAGACGATCCAGCCAAATGGACCTTACAATCTGCTTGGATGGTCACTGGGGGGAAATGTGGTTCATGCGATGGCCTCACAACTGCAAAGCCAAGGGGAAGAAATCGCTCTTGTTGTTATGCTTGATGCATACCCCAATCACTTTTTACCGATCAAGGACGTACCGAATGAACAGGAAGCGCTTATAGCATTATTGGCGTTAGGAGGTTATGACCCAGAAAACATGGATGGAAGACCGTTGAACATGGACAATACGATGGACATTCTGCGTCGGGATGGAAGTGCTTTGGCCAGTTTAGACGAGTCCACCATCCTCAATTTAAAGGAAACGTATCTCAATTCTGTACGCATTCTTGGGGAATACAAACCGAAATGTTTTGATGGCGATCTACTCTTTTTTCGATCCACCATTATTCCGGATTGGTTTGATCCTATTGAACCTGAAGCTTGGTTGCCGTATGTACGTGGGAACATTGTCCAATATGACATTGAATGCCGACATAAAGATATGTGTCAACCGGGGCCGCTAGCTGAAATTGGGAAAATACTTGGAGATCAATTAAAGGAGAAGCAATCGCTCCTGCTGACGAACGGAAGGAGAGATGCGTAGTGACAAACCCATTTGAGGATCAAGAAAGTACCTACCTGGTATTGATGAATGAAGAAGGTCAGTATTCTATTTGGCCAGCTGATATCGATGTTCCCCCTGGTTGGTCCATTGTTTTTACTGAGAATACAAGGGAATCGTGCATCGAATATATTTACTCACACTGGACAGATTTAAAGCCTCATAGTCTCAGAAAATAGCTGTTCGTAATAACAATAACGCTGTTTTCAATTTCGTACCATGAAGTATACTGAAGGTAACTTCTGGTACGTTTTTTTCATGCCAGAAGGTTAGGAGGTGGTTGATGATGAACCTTCATGATTTTCTGGACTGGGCATTTGCTCGCCATTTGAATCCGCTAAGTTGGTATATTCGACCCATCTTTTTAATGATCATTTGTATCTTTGCTTATAAACGCAGTTGGAAAGGGATGGTTACCACCTTTTTTTTGATGACCAGCAGCATGGTTTGGTTTCCACCACCCCAGACAATCGATCCCAGAATGCAAGCCGTGTTGGAATATGAAAAAATGCTGTTACAGGATCCCCTTTCTGCAACCCTGACGATCTTTGTTGGAGTGATTTTTGTTGTACTCGCCTGTCTGGCTTTTTGGAAACATTCATTAAAAATGGGACTGGTTATTTTAAATGCGATGCTGATCGGAAAAGTTGTATTTGGACTCATTTTTACGGGTGAAAATGGCTGGGCTCCTATTGGGAATACCCTTTTTGGCTTAATCATCGTGAATGGAATCGCTGTTTATTTGCTTTATAGGAAACGGAAACCAGAAACAATAAAGGCCTGACTGCAAGGAGGATGAAATGGTGATCAGAGAAGAGATTTTAAACAGAAAAGGAGCCAGAAAAACAAGCGAAATCCCAGCGGAAGTGATGAGGTTACTCAATCAAGGGAAAATAGAGAGTGTCAATCTCACTGAATGGCTGGCTGTAAACCATATTTCGTTACTGAAAAGTGTTTTGCCATCTATCGGTTTCGAAGGTGCATCAGCATGGATCATATCTGAAATGGAAAAACGGAATGTCAAAACAGGAACGAAAGCGATCCGGATGGTTGGAGCTTTATTGGATCAGGTGATGATGGGTGAAAGGGATGAGAGAAAGACAAAGTTAACGGGTAAATGCTCCCATCACCTTTCCGACAGTGTGCGGTGTTGGGCGGCATTTATGAATAAAAATCGGAATGATTCATTACAGGACAAACTGTCGTACATCCGCCCTTTTGCAGCAGACCATCATTTTTGTGTTCGGGAAATCGCCTGGATGTCCGTTCGTGAAGACCTTTCCCAGGATATCGAAAAGAGTGTAGAGTTATTGATGGACTGGGCCAAAAGTGATGATGAAAATATTCGCCGATTTGCAGTTGAGTCGCTACGCCCCCGCGGTGTCTGGACAAAGCATATTGAAAGGCTAAAACAGGAACCCCGGTTAGCCCTTCCCATTCTGAACTTACTCAAATCCGATCCATCGAAGTATGTTCAGGACTCCGTTGGCAACTGGCTGAATGATGCGAGCAAAACGCAACCCGATTGGGTAATTCGCCTATGTGATCAGTGGGAAAAAGAATCCGATACAAAGGCAACCGCTCGAATCATTAAAAAAGCCAAACGAACCATCATGAAGAAGTGTTGAATGATAAGGATTCAAATTAAAGTACAGGTTAAACATCGCAAAAAGCACAGCATCAGCCCCTGAAATCCAACAATTGCTTGGAGCAAACCCGATGGATGCCAACTGTCTCTTTGTTTCCACCGGAGGGTTTACGTCCAATGAAAAGACGTTGCGAAGCAAAATACTGTTGAATGAGTTGATTTGGAAAGGCTTGTGAAATTGGTTGTTGATTGGTATGAAAAGATGCCGAATGATACGAGAGCCTTTCTCCCGTTACGAAAGATATATGTTCCGGAGTAATTGATCTTTAAAAGAAAGTTATTAACAACAGTAATCAGCGGAGCCCTTACACCGTCCATTTCATAGATGGTGTAAGGGTTTTTGCCGTGATATCGAATGGAGGAAGATCGAAAGTATATCTCTTTCTAGGACTGGTAGAGAAAACAGGAACTATAAAAATAATTTATAATTAATATAATGAGAACATTTAAAGGAGTGGTTTCATGAAATTGAGGAAGATATTATATTTTGTAGGGTTTGGATGCATCCTTTTATTAGCCGTTCATTTTTTCGTTATATGGCATATAACGGACACGATGAGCGAAAATACATATCGATTGGAAAATAGGATTTCAGCATTGGATAAAGAAATAAACGATTTACAGCGTAATGATGCAACAAAAATGAAGAATTCGGAGCATACCATGAAGTTCCTTCAGCAGGAATACGCCAACTACCGAGATTTTGCAAATAGTGAGAGACAGAATTTTATTCAGTTAGTAAATATTTTCTTTATCGCTTTAGGGGGTTTAGTTACAGGAGCAAGTATTGTGCTTTTTTGGATTTTTGGTCAGACCAAAAAGGAAGTTGAAGAGAATGCTGAGAGAATGATCCAAAAATCCGCAAAGGAAATAGCAGAGAGTGCGGATAACAAGCTAAGGAATTTAGTAAGTACTGAAATGGAAAATGTTGAAGGGAAATACCGTGAGTTAAAAAGATTGATGGATCATCAATACTCCCTTCGTCAAAGTCGGGTATTGGTGGTATCTCCTCCAGAACAAATAGAGGACATGAAGCGATTGGAGATAAAGCGGATGGAAGAAATCGTCAAGGAAGTTCAGATCCTTTGCAATGATGACTTAGACTTTGAAGAGTACGAAAAAAGGATAGAAGACGGGCAGGTTGATATCATCATATATCGGTATGAAAAGGGCGGAAAAGAACAAGAGGTAAAAATACGAAAATATATTCAATCATTAAAAGATCGAGGCTTAACGATTCCCGTGGTCGTTTATGCAAAGCGACCAATCCAAGTAGATGGAATAGATGAAGAATATGTGCATTCTTATCCCTTTTCTGTAATGGCCAACCTTCCGACCACCCTTACGGTCAATATGATTTCATTGACAAATATTTTGTCCTATGTCAGAAGATAAGAAAATATGTAGAGAAATAAGTGTATCTTTACCGGATACACTTATTTCTCTTTTTTATGCCGCTGCTGGTAACGAGTCACTTTTTTTCGGTTTCCACATATTTTCATCGAACACCATTTGCGCCTGCCACGTGTGTCCGTAAATAACAGTACACACTCTGGATTGGCACATCGGTGGATATGGTTTAATTTGTCAGAAGCGAAAAGGCGAAGGGCATCCCATGCGATTAGCGAAAGGAGGGCATCTGCGGGTTGCCCCATTGGAACAGGGATTAATGTCTGATCTTTTAACTGATAAGCAAATGGGGCACGTTTGATGAACGCTTCCAGATGATGCGCCCAGTGAGGGGAAAGTTCCTTTCCATCCGCCATCCTTTCGTAGCCGTCTCGAAGAAAGAAACGCACTTCCCGTAAACGGGGCAATGCATCTTCTGCCCATTCTTCCACCTCTGTATCAAATTGCTCCTTGTATAGGATATTTTGTTTAATTAACGTTCGAAACCATGCGATCACTTGTTCCGGGGTCGTGAGTAAATCATGTCGCCTTCCATGCCTTACCAGCTCCGTATTGACTAAATCGATTGAGATCTCCCCCGAAATCAGTGGAAAATGGTTTTCTACCGTCATCAACATCATCTGCCTTTTATTTTTAACCCATTATAACACAGTTGACAGGTTAAACTAAATGGAGTATATTATTAACCATTAAATACATCTTTTAATGGTTAATCAGGAGGGATTTGATGCAACAACCCTTTTTAGGTTCAAAAATTGTATGGGTGACGTTTTTAACGCTGATGGGTGCTTTTGGTTTAAACTTAACAGCGGGTCAATTTTTTTCTCCTTTAAATGACACATATGGTTGGGGTTTACCGATTTTAAGCTTGGCGGTATCGGTAAATATGATTACATGGGGTATTTTTCAGCCGATTATGGGAAGGTTGATTGATCGGTTTGGTCCGAAGTCCGTGATTGCAGGCAGTGCATCTTTAATGGGATTTGCCTTCCTGCTTTCGGCAACGATCACAGAGGTATGGCAATTCTTTCTGTACTATGGGATTCTGACAGCTATTGGATTTGCAGGCTGTGGTTCCATGGCCAATTCTGTATTGGTTTCCCGGTGGTATGTGAAAAAACGGGCGAAAATGCTTACGAGAAGCTCCATGGGAATGAACATCGGTCAATTGGTACTACTGCCGCTAACCGGATTTTTGATTGCCAATTCAGGGTTTCGAACTGCATTTGTTGTACTGGGCTTGATCATGCTCATCATTGTTGTTCCCATCGTATTATTCGTCGTAAAGAATAATCCGAATGATGTTGGCCAGATGCCGGATGGGGACACTACATCTGTATTTACAGCTACCAAGAGTGCTTCATTGACAGAAGCATTGCAGAGTCGAGAGTTCTGGATTGCCACTTTAGGATTTGCTACATGCGGCTTTACGCTATATTTTGTCACGATGCATCTTCCCAATTTTTCTGTTGATCTGGGGGGCGGAAAGTCGCTGGGGGGTCAGTTACTGGGGATCGCCGCCTTGGCAAGTGCGGTCTCCATGTGGATTACAGGTCAGCTGACCCGTGTGATGGGGAAAAAGAATTTACTGGTGATTCTTTATATCATCCGGTTTAGTGCTTTTATGTGGCTTGCCGTGTCACCCGGCATTTGGCAACTGTATGTCTTTGCCGTCGTATATGGGAGCTCTTCGATGCCGATTATTCCGCTTGTCACAGGAATGATTGGTGATCGATTCGGAAAAAACGCGATGGGAAGCATCCTTGGTTTCAGCTGGTTCATTCATCAGGCCTTTGCAGCTTTGGGTGTATTTTTGGGTGGTTATCTCCGGTCCGTGACAGGGGATTATACGTCTGGATTTTGGATGGGTGCTTTCTTGCTTGCATTTGGAGCCGTGTTAACAACAATGATGAAGGAACATTCTGTACATTCCGATCATCAAAGAGTGGTGCAGTAATATAATAGGTTCAAAAAAAGCCCAACAAAGGATTGGGCATATTGAAACCAGCTTCAATGAAAGGAGAACACTCCCCTGTGGGTAGTTAATACATTACAATTTAAATAGAATGCCCACCAGAGAATAAATAATAACTGTCGAAAATAAAACCGTCATATGAATCAGGGAAAAAATAAACAAGGATTTGGCCCATTTCTCTGAATCCATGTTTCTATAGCCCCAAACACTTAAAATCAGCCATGATATACTCAAAAGAAGCGCCACTAACATCAGACCAAGACTTAAAGATCCAAGAAGAAAACTGATGGCAATTAAAATCACCAAATAAACATTGGTCTGTCTATAGGTTCTTTTCACCCCTTTGACTACAGGAAGCATTGGAACGTTTGCCGCTTTATATTCATGGTGATTTCGAATCGCTATGGCATAGAAATGAGGCATCTGCCAAATCACTGCAATCACAAAAAGACCGAGAATCGCAGGGTGTGTGATGTCTGGATAAATCGCAGCCCATCCGATCAGAGGGGGCATGGCTCCAGAAATGCTCCCGATCTCCGTATTATAAATGGTTCTCCTTTTACTCCATATCGTGTAGGGAACAATATAAAAAAACAACCCTAGAAATCCTAGGAATGCTGCTAGGGGAGTGGCTAATGCAAGCGTTCCGATTCCAAAGACAGACATAAAAATCCCAAGCCACAATACGGCGTTGGGCTGTATTTCCCCGGTTACAGTGGGTCTGTTTTTGGTTCTCTCCATAATGGCATCAATATCGCGGTCATATAGGTTATTAAACGCTCCAGCGGCACCCATGACCAAGATCGAACCCACCAGAGCAAAGATCGTTTCTGGAAGCTTTTCCAACAGACTCATCTGATAGGTATATAGAGCCAATGTTAATCCAGCAAACATCGGAAATAGATTGGATTTAATAATTCCGGTCTTCACAGTCTTTGCTAAAATTTTTGGCAGAGTCTGTTTCGGGGTTGTCAATTTTTCTTCTCTTTGCATGATTAGCCTCTTCTCTTTTGCAAGATGATTCTACCACCCAAAATGGCTCGATGATATTTTGTCCAGAAATGTCAACTAGTATTTATGTACAATATATTTCGTATCATTGTCAAGGGAGGAGAAAAGGGAATGCACCAGGCCACAAACGGGCCAAAGAGGGAGAAAAGAAATGCGGCAAATGCTTTTGGAATCCATGCATTCAGTAAGCTTTCATTCTTCTGATCACCAAATAAAGTGTATATTTGATGAAATCTGTTTTTATCCAGCTGTTATTATGAGATGATTTGAATAACAGCTTTTTTTCTATATTTAAAAATAAATGCAGGTGATGACACGAAAAGTGATAAAGAGATCTAAGGGTGTGAGTTCGCTTGAAAAGCAGAATAACCGTATTGATCAGCGTTATATTGTCGCTGTTGGTAGCTTCGATGGATACAACCATTATGAATACGACGATGCCCATTATTACCAAGAGTTTGGGTGGATTTGATCTTTTTGCGTGGCCGTTTGCTACATACATGATTCTGGCAACTGTATTAACTCCAGTGGCCGGTCGGTTATCAGACTTATTTGGGAGAAAACGGGTTTTTGCTTTTGGCATTGTTTTATTTTTCGTTGGTTCTTTATTATGCGGGATGTCCCAAACGATGGTTCAGCTTGTCATCTTCCGTGCCGTTCAAGGGATGGGTGCTGGCATTATGATGCCGTTCCCTGCCATTATTGCAGGTGATCTGTTTTCATTGAGCAGCGCGGGAAAATTCAAGTGTTGGGTATGTCCATGTAGGGGCTGTCAGCAGTGCTCGCTCCCTTGTTGGGTGCTAAATGTTGATGTTGGCTCTTGATTGATTAACTTTTTGATGATATGGGTGGCGATGAAACCAGGAAATCCCTTCATAAAATACCTTTTTTTCATTTAAATTCCTTCAGTCCAGTGAAATAAAATAAAAAACACGCGCATTTGATTACATAAATTGTAATTAATGGCGTGTTTTTTGTATAGGGATAAAGTTTTTTAGTCTTATTGTATGATTCAAAAATAAAAAAACGTTAAGAGAAGCAAACATAACTGAGATTCAATACAAAGTAGTGAAAGGGTGATTTCCGTTTCCGCATCTCTTTCCTCCAGCGGGGAAGTGGAAGGCACCCCCTTTGGTTCCAACCAGCGGACAAAGTATCCGCTAAACGGTTGGGACCTTCGGGGATTTCGCTGGGTCGTCGGAAAAGGATGCTTCACCGGAAATCCCCCTCTTTTTACCTTTGTCAGCAGTCTCATAACTCTTTTTTTCGAAGTGTTCTCTCATCAATTTTTTATTTCGTTGTTTAAACCTTTCATTATGTGAGGAGACGATTCCAACAGCACTTGCATCCGGCTGAATATATTGCTTGGCTTTGTTGACCGCATTGGCTGCATCCTGGAAGGCTCCGGCAATTAAGTTGAGCTTTCCTTCATGCTTTAGGATATCCCCCGCAGCGTAAAGCCCCTCGATGGAGGATTCACTCATTGCATTTCCAGCAATACAGCATTGGTCCACCAATTCAATGTTCAGATCGCTGTTTTCAAGCAGTGATGCATCCCGATGAAAGCCGTGGTTGATGAGTACTTCATCAACGGATAGATAAGAGATGTCTCCCGTTTGATGATTGGTTAATTGCACACGTTCAATGGTATCCTGGGATTTGGAAGCGAGCAGCTTTGTGATGGATGTATGAAAAAAGCACTCCGCGGAGCTGTTTATCAGCTGTGTAATCTGGGATTCGTGTCCGGATAAACTCCCTTTGCGATGGGTGACATAAACCTTTTTCGCAATTGGCTCCAGTTCATTCGCCCAGTCAATAGCCGCATTTCCTCCACCGGAAATGATGACCGTTTTCTCTTTAAAATGCGCTAACGATTTAACTGTGTAGTGCAGGTTGGTTACTTCAAACCGCTCAGCACCTGTGATATGAAGCTTTTGCGGCTTCAATATGCCACTTCCGATCGCGACGATCACCGTTTTTGAATAGTGCTTTCGTCCTGAAGCAGCGTGTAATACAAATAACCCGTCATTTTTCCGTGAAATGGACACGATTTTTTCATTCAATACGACTTCGGGATGAAAGGTTAATCCTTGCTCAATCAATTGTTCCATTAACTCTGCACCTGTGATGGGTTTTAAGCCGCCCACATCCCAGATCATCTTCTCCGGATAGATATGAATCTTTCCTCCCAATTGAGGCTGACACTCGATGATCTTGGTCTTCATTTCTCTCACGCCACTGTAGAAAGCGGAATAAAGACCTGCAGGTCCTCCTCCAATAATCGTTATATCAAAACATTCATTTTCCTTCATTCTACCTCACTCCTCATCGGTAAACCGTAATCCTTATGCCGATACACCATTTGTATTAAATTCATAGTTGACACAAATCAAACCGGGGGTTATAGTGTCATTGTAAACATAAATGATAATCATTATCAATAGAAAAATGGATTTCTATATGGAATCGGAGGCTATAAAATGGTTCGCCTTTATACAGATTCATTACATGTTGGTTATGGTGAACGCTCCATTGTAAAGGATTTAACCATTGAAATTCCGGATCAGAAAATCACAACCATCATCGGTTCCAATGGTTGTGGAAAATCGACGCTCTTGAAAGCGATGACCCGGATTATTCCCCATCAGTCAGGGGGAATTGTCCTCGATGGGAAAATGATTGCAAAGGAAGATACAAAAATCCTTGCGAAAAAAATGGCCATTCTCCCGCAAACGCCTGAGAGTACAGCGGGATTAACGGTTGGGGAGTTGGTTTCATATGGGCGTTATCCCTATCACAAAGGTTTCGGGCGGTTAACGCAAAGCGACCTGGATGTTATTCACTGGGCGTTGGATGTGACTGGAACCACCGCATTTAAATATCAACCCTTGGATGCGCTCTCAGGGGGGCAACGTCAGCGCGTCTGGATCGCGATGGCTTTGGCTCAGGAAACAGAGATGATTTTTCTTGATGAACCGACAACCTATTTGGATATGGCCCATCAACTGGAGGTTCTGGAGCTTCTGCAACAGCTTAACAGAGAACAAGGTCGTACTATTGTGATGGTGCTTCACGATCTGAATCAGGCGGCCCGATTTGCTGACTACATTATTGCGCTAAAAGACGGGCAAATCGTAAAAACTGGTAGCAGTGAGGAAGTGATTTGTCATGAAGTATTGAAAGATGTGTTTCAGATTGATGCGGAAATTAGTCGAGATCCTCGAACTAACAAACCGATATGCATTACATACAACTTATTAAAGGGTGATCCAAATGAAAAAAATCATGATTTCCGTTCTTCTCTTGTCTGTGCTCATGCTTAGTGCATGTGGCAACAACCCGGAAGGGGCCGGGAACAAAGAAAAGAAAGGAGAGACGATTACCTACCAGTCTGAAAATGGTCCGGTTGAAGTTCCCGCTGACCCGAAGCGTGTGGTTGTTCTCTCCTCTTTTGCCGGCAATGTGATGGCTTTGGATGTCAATCTCGTTGGCGTTGACTCATGGGCAAAAAAGAACCCGCGTTGGAAAGAGGAACTGAAGGACGTGGAAGAGGTTTCCGATGAAAGCATTGAAAAAATTATTGAGCTGGATCCGGATTTGATTATTGGACTTTCCAGCATTAAGAATATTGACAAATTAAAGAAAATTGCTCCCACAGTCACCTTTACCTATGGAAAAGTGGATTACTTAACACAGCATATTGAAATTGGAAAACTTTTGAATAAAGAAAAGGAAGCCAGAGAATGGGTGAAAGATTTTAAAAAACGTGCCCATCAAGTCGGTGAAGAGATTAAAACGAAGATTGGCAAGGATACAACGGTTTCTGTGATTGAAAGCTTTGACAAACAACTTTATGTTTATGGTGAAAACTGGGGACGGGGAACGGAGATTTTATATCAGGAAATGAAGTTAAAGATGCCTGAAAAAGTAAAAGAAAAAGCATTGGGACCTGGATACTATGCACTTTCTTTGGAAGTTCTCCCAGAGTTTGCAGGGGACTATCTCATTGTAAGCAAACAGCCCGGTAAAGATCATTCCTTCATGAAGTCTAAAACCTATCAAAATATTCCAGCTGTTAAAAAGAAGCGAGTATATGAGGTAAATACTAATGAATTTTACTTTAATGATCCACTTACCCTGGAATATCAACTAGATTTCTTTCAAAAATCATTCTTGGGGGACTAACATGGTTCAAAGGAATGTTCAATACAGGAAAGATGAGAGGATATGAGCAATCAGCCAAAAATGGGTTCATTTATCGTTAAGCTTCAACTGGCTGGACTGATATTTGTCGGTTCATTTATTGTTTCCATGGTCTTTGGAGCGGCGGATACCAGCATGCATGATCTCTGGCTGGCACTTTCATCAGATGTGATCACGGATCAAGCAACCATCATTCGGGAAATTCGCTTGCCGCGTGAAGTTGCTGCCATGGTGGTTGGCGCAGCTCTTTCCGTTGCCGGTGCGATTATGCAAGGGTTGACGCGAAACCCGCTGGCCGATCCGGGGCTACTGGGGTTAACCGCTGGTGCGAATGCCGCCTTGGCATTGACGATCGCCCTGCTTCCGACGGCAAATGATTTCACCATCACCATTGCCTGTTTTATCGGAGCAGCGATCGGTGCTTTGCTGGTATTTAGCATTGGACTGTTGAAAAAAGGGGGATTATCTCCTTTTCGGATTGTACTAGCTGGAGCCGCCGTACATGCATTTTTTTTTGCGATTGCTGAAGGAATTGGTTTATATTTTAAAGTCTCCAAGGATGTTTCCATGTGGACAGCAGGGGGAGTGATCGGGACGACGTGGAGTCAACTGCAAATGATTACACCGTTTATTTTGATAGGGATCTTCATCTCTCTCTTTCTCTCTAAGCAACTGACTCTGCTCAGCCTGAATGAAGAGGTTGCCGTGGGACTGGGGCAAAAAACGACACAAATCAAATCCATTCTGTTTATCCTTATTATTTTACTTACCGGTGCTTCTGTGGCACTCGTTGGAAATATGACCTTTATCGGATTAATGATTCCTCATATTGTTCGTGGCATGGTTGGGACGGACTATCGTTTTGTCTTACCCATGTCAGCGATTATTGGCGCGGCGTTTATGCTGCTGGCTGATACACTCGGTCGCACCATCAATGCCCCTTATGAAACACCGGTCGTTGCAGTCGTCGCCGTATTGGGATTGCCCTTCTTCCTTTTTATTGTCCATAAAGGAGGGAGAGCGTTCTCATGATTCACCCAAAAATCATTAGAAGGCAACAAGTCATCCTCTTTGCTTTGGTGGGGCTGATTCTGGTGACGGTCCTCATTGGTATGGGCATGGGGAATGCTTCTGTATCGTACAATCGTTTGCTCCCGATCCTTTTTGGACAGGGAACCTTTAAAGAGGAATTTGTCTTGTTCTCGATTCGCTTGCCAAGAATCGCGATTACATTTTTGGCTGGAATGGCTCTGGCCGTATCCGGTGCCATTTTACAAGCAGTTACCCGCAATGATTTGGCTGAACCGGGGATGATTGGCATTAATTCAGGTGCGGGGGTTGCCATTGCCATTTTCTTTTTATTTTTCCCGCTTGATGCAGGGTCGTTTATTTACCTATTGCCTGTCATTGCCTTTTTTGGTTCGTTGCTTACGGCGTGTTTGATCTATCTGTTCTCTTATAAAAAAGGCGTGGGACTTCAACCTGTTCAGCTCATCCTTACAGGAGTCGGTTTTACGATGGCTCTATCCGGAGTCATGGTGGTTCTGATTTCATCAGCTGAGCGGCGAAAAGTGGATTTTATTGTGAAATGGCTATCCGGTAACATTTGGGGAAATGACTGGTCTTTTGTCCTAGCGATCCTGCCGTGGTTAGTGATTACGATTTTCTTTACCTTATACAAGTCCAACCGGTTAAATCTGTTGGGATTAAGTGAACCCGTCGCCATTGGCGTTGGCCTTTCTGTTCAGCGGGAGCGATTCATTCTCCTTTTGACCGCTGTTGCCTCCGCTGCTGCTGCGGTTTCCGTTACAGGCGGGATTGCTTTTATCGGATTATTGGCTCCTCATTTGGCAAAAGCTCTGATCGGTCCAAGAGCTCAACTGTTTCTTCCCATTGCAATCCTTACCGGTGGATGGTTGCTTTTGATTGCGGATACCATCGGGCGCAATCTCGTTGATCCTGAGGGGATTCCTGCAGGTATCATGGCAGCACTGATCGGTGCCCCTTACTTTATCTACTTGTTAATCAAAAAAGTATAGGTTTGCCCAAATCCGCATGATGGAATGATCACGCCATCATGCGGATGATTTCTTTTGCAGGGAGGTATTAAACATAATTCCCGCGATGGTTGATTTCCTTTACAATCAGGTGCACGCCTTGTTTGATTTGGGACTCGTTTACATTGAATACATGGAGCTTTAGAATCTTATCCTGTGGAAATGTTTGCAAATAGTGACGGTGGATGGGGTCCACCCATACGTTTTGCTGTTTCAAGCGTTTGATCAACTTGTTTACAATGATTGTTCTAGGCAATACCATATGGACATTCATACATAAAGAAGAAGGGCGATGGAAAGCGTCAGCTTTCAAATCAGTGGGAGCATGCCGTTCAAGCTCTTGATAGAGTGTGTTGGCACGACTCAGGTAGGAACGGTGTACCCGGTCCCTGTGCCGTTCAAACATCCCGCTTTTCATATAGATCTCCAAGGCGGCTTGGGAAATCATCGAACTGTCGATATCGGCAATTTTCTTATACTGTTGGAAGCTCTCCACCAATATTCGCGGTAAAACAGCTACACCCACCCGCAATCCGGGAAATATAATTTTTGAGAAACTTTTTAGATAAATGATTCGATCATTAGGTAGGTAAGAAAATAGGGGATCTATCTTTGAATCCTGTTCAAAGTCGGCTAGATAGTCATCCTCCACAATATAGACATCATACTGCTCTGCCAGTTTGACGATCGCTTCTTTTTCCTTTCTGGAATACGAAGTGCCCAAAGGATTGTGGAATCGGGGCATGGTATAGAAAAACTTGATATCCCCCTTGCTGAAAACCTTCTCCAACTCCTCCAGATCAATGCCTTTCGATGTTCGTCGAATTCCAACGGCTGGGATCTGATGGGTATTGAAATGTTCCATAAATAAATGGTAGCTTGGCTGTTCCACTGCGATTTTGGATTGGTGATTGGGAAATGGAAGTAAGGTGAGCAGAAAGAGGGCTTGTTGAACACCGGAAGTAATGACGATGTTTTCTTTTTTTGTAAAGACCTGATCCGTTTCCAGGTGCTTTTGCATCATTTCAATCAGGGATGGTAACCCCTTTGGGGTGCCATATACAAACAAGTCCTGTTGGTAGGAATGAATGGCTTGATTGATGCAATGTTGAAAGTCCAGGTAGGGAAATTGGTTCCAAGCGGGTGTGGAGGTGGCAAAGTCAATGTGATCGCTTGGAGGGCTTGGAAAGTCAAAATCTTTCTTTACGACGTAGTATCCGCTCTTGGGGACAGAGTATATTTGATGTCTTTTCTCCAATTCCTGCAATGCCTTGATGACAGTCGTTTTACTGCATTGATACTGCTTGGACAATATGCGAATGGAAGGGAGCTTTTCCCCTTCCTTTATTTGTTCGGTTTGGATCAACTGTTCCAGAGCGTTCAACAGAGATTGATATTTATGCATCGATGTCATTCCCATTCTGTACCGGTACAGATTGTATTTATTGATATTGTAAGCCATTCCCTTCAGCCATACAATACGGTTATTGGTTGAGGGGAGGTTTGATCAATGAACTTGCATAAAAAAGCCTATCTGGCGGCATTGTTATATGCTTCCATTATCGGTTTGTCGTTTATGCTTGTAAAAATTGCCCTTACGGTAGCCAGTCCGACGGATACATTGGCACACCGATTTACGATTGCGTTTGTATTTGCCACGCTTCCAGTTTTATTTGGAAAAGTAAGAGTAAAGGTTGCTGTAAGTGATCTTCTGCCCATATTTTCCCTGGCGCTCCTATACCCGGTGCTATTTTTTACATTTCAAGTGTTTGGTCTTGTCTATACCTCTTCTTCGGAAGCGGGCATTATCCAAGCCACCGTTCCCATCTTTACATTAATCCTGGCAACGCTCTTTCTAAAAGAACACTCCAGCATGGGACAAAAGGTTTCAATCCTTAGTTCCGTATCGGGTGTCATCTATATTTTTATAATGAATGGGTTCAGCATGGAAAATTACAGTATCAAGGGAACCTTGCTGATTCTTTTATCGGCTCTGTCTGTATCGTTTTATAGCATTTTGGCCAAAAAACTGACCAAGAAGTATACGTTATTTACATTAACCTATGTGATGACTTTCTTTGGATTTATAACGTTTAATGGATGGGCCATTACAAACCATATGGTTGAAAAAGATCTTGTCCACTTTTTTACACCCTTTTTAAGCTGGAAGTTTATCCTTGCTGTTTTCTATTTGGGTGTCCTGTCCTCTCTTTGTACTTTGTTATTATCCAATTATGTACTCTCCAAAATTGAAGCTTCCAAAAAGAGTGTGTTCAGTAATCTGGCAACGCTGATCACCATGATTGCCGGGGTACGATTCACTTTTATCATGTGATCGGTGCGGTGGTGATTCTTGCCGGTGTGTTTGGAACCAATTATCTTGGCTCCAAACCCGGAAGAAGAGAAGTAAGGATGATCAATAGCCGACCTGAAAAGAATATAGGATGATGAAAAGATCAGGAAAGAGGGAGCCTTTTAAAGAGATGTTTGCTGCAACCCTAGCAGGAAACATCTTTTTGGTATTTCACAAGGGTGGTTACCTTACCAAAGAAATCATCTTCCATTTGTTCGACTGGAAGAAAATTCATCGCCTGATAAAACTGCCTGCCCCGATGGTTTTCTTTTTCCACCCAGGCAAAAACCTGATGGATGTGCGGTTGGGCGTTAAAAAGTGTGGTCAGGAGTTGTTTGCCGATTCCCAGTCCCTGAAATGATGGTAACAGATAGATACGGGTTAATTCAAAATGGGCAGGGGCGTGTTCAGCCAACTCCGCATAACCAATGATTTGCTCTTCTTTACAAGCCACATAAAACTGCCGATGGGGTCGGTTACAATCGTCCTGATAAGCTTTGAGCAAGTTTTCAGTGGAATAAGCCCTGTTTAGAAACATTTCAATCGCTCTGTGTGGTAAAAATGAACCATAGGTTTGGAACTAGGTTTGATAAGCGACGTGCTGAATACCGGCGAGGTCCTTTTGTTGAACGGGTCGGATCTGCATTTTGATCACCTCCATCTCATGCGCATCACGGATTGACAACGAAACCCGTTATATCATCTTCAGAAAAATCCATATTTTGATACATAATCCATATCTCCCGCCCATACAATGGAGAATCATAGATTTTATGATAGGTCCAATCCATTCATCAGAAGGACAATTTATTGCATGGGGGGATTTGAATCATGGATCATCCCGGCAAGAAGGTGATGACTTCCTTAGCCTTGGCCGGTTCCTTGCTCCTTCCGAGTCAATCTGTCGATGCGGCTGTCTCGACGGAAGCGGAAGATGAAAAGGTGAAGAAGGACAAAGAAGGGAATCAGGCTACGCAAAGCACATCTGAAGTTCAACGATCTCCACAGAAAGTGGAATATCATGTGATTTCTTCAGGGATTCGGATGCACATGGGGGCATCTTCCGGGCAGGATTCCAGCTCTTCTGATGTTCAGTTTAAACGGTCCGCCGGGTTTCATATCGTTAAAAAAGGGGATACCTTGAGCGAAATCGCTGCGGACCATGGAATGAAGCTGAAGAATCTGTTAAAGCAGAATCCCCAGGTTGACAATCCCCATTGGATTCAAGTCGGGGACCGGATTCGCTTGGACGCATCTTCCAAAGAGAGTAAGGATTATACGAAATCCAAGCAGAAGAAAGGATCTTCCAACCTTTCTTCATCGAATGGAAGGCAAAGTGGAAAAGCGTACCAGGTGATTCGCGAAGCCAAAACGCTTCTGGATGCTTCTTACCAATACGGTGCGGAAGGACCGAATCATTTTGACTGCTCAGGATTTACGCAATATGTATTTAAGCAAAACGGATATCATCTTCCCCGAAGCAGCTCTGCGCAAGCATCGGTTGGTCAAGCCGTTCGTCGCAGTGCCCTGAAAATGGGAGATTTGCTTTTTTTCCGCACCGGTGGAGGTGGAATCAGTCATGTATCGATTTATATGGGGAATGGGCAAATGATCCATGCGACCAATCCTCGAAGCGATATCACCATCAGCAACTTAAATGAACGGTACTGGAGTAAACGATATGCCGGTGCCCGACGAGTGATCCAGTAGAAGAAACCAACGGCTTCCTTCGGGAAGTCGTTTTTTTATCCGTCGCCTTTGCGTAGCCAGAACAGAACCAGACCCATGAAGAAAAAAAGAAAGCCAATGGTCATAAAAAAAAGGTAAGATCCTATGGAGTCGGGGAGTGATTGGCCAGTAGCAGCCACAGGGAGTCCGACAGCCATTTCCAAATCCACCCAGGCGGTGGATGGAATCAGGATTAACATCCAAGTGAAAACAAATGAAGTGATCGGTCTCATATGGGTATCCCCCTTTGATGTCTCGGTTTTGTATATCACTATAAAGATATTTTCGCGTTTTGCCACTCCATTTACTTCTTTTTTTCAAAAAATATATCGTCCGGTATGTGACGGCTCCTCACTTATCCGGGTGACCTATTCATTTGGTTTTATTTTATGATTCATGCAAAAGATGCCATTTTTAGGTAGCGTCAGCATAAGGCTTTTGTATTGTGATAGAAAAGAGACCTAAAACGAGGCACATACATTCGAATAACAGGATAGGGGGAGGGAAAATGGTTCTATCATTTGGTCGAAAAGTAACGGTTTTACTCATTCTTGTTTTGCTGATTCTGGGTATGTTTCCATCCAAGGCCAGTGGAGAAAAGGTGGAGGACTGGAATTGGAGTATCTTGTTCACGGAAAAAAATCGTTCAGAGCGGGGAAATCTTTGAAAGAACGGCTGCTTCCTTTGTGGAAGCAGCTTTTTTAATGAAAATGACATTTTGGACAAAAGAAAGGGAATCATGTAAGCTGGTAAAAACAAGGGAAAAAAGGATATACAATCTGTGCCCAATTTTAAATGTTTTTAAACAGGTTGAATGTGAGACGGAGGAATGAACCAGAGATGCGAATCGGTTTTCGGACAACTAAAACAGTGATTGCCGTCCTCTGCTCCATTTTTATTGCGGAGGCGTTGGGATTGAAACTGTCTACCTTCGCAGGAATTGTGGCAACCCTTCTGATTCAGACAACCCGCCGGGAAACACTTGTGGCAGCTGTTAAATTATTGGCCGCCTCTTTCATCACCTTGGTGATCTCGACCCTGCTTTTATATTTTTTGGGGTTTCATTTGTTTGTAATCGGATTGATATTGCTGATCATTATCCCAATTCTGACCAGCACCCGCACTCAACGCGGTGTTGTTTTGAGTACAGTGGTCTGTATTCATCTTTATACAGCCGGGAGTGTCCAATGGGAAGTACTGGTCAATGAATTGGCTCTGCTGTTTGTGGGAATGACTGTGGCGATCACCATCAATCTCATCTATATGCCCAACCGAAAGGATGCCTTGGATCATATTCAAGTGCAACTGGAGAGAGAAATGGCTTCGTTTTTGGATCAATTAGCTTTGGCTTTGGAAGGGGAAAATGAGGACTGGGATGGAGGGGAGATTCTCCGGATCGGTTCATGGATTCAAGAGGGCAAACAACTGGCCGTGATTCATGAGGATAATTATATCACTCAGGACGATATGCTGGATCTTACGTATTTTGAAAGAAAAGAGAAACAGTTTTCCCATATGAAATATATGTTGGTGTTGGTTTCACGGGTGGAAACAGAAGTGGTTCAGGGAAAAATGATCGCCGGACTGTTGCGACGTCTGGCTCAATCGTTGCGGGAGCGACAGGAGACCGCATCGGAAGCGCTTATTCTGGAAACGGAATCCTTGCGGGAACGATTTGAAGCGATGGATCTTCCGGCCACACGGGAGGAGTTTGAAACCCGGTCCGCACTTCTTCAGATTTTGCATGAATTGAAGGCATTGATTCGGAAGGAAGTATGGTGAGTGAAAACAAGCCAGGCTCATCGAGTCTGGCTTGTTTTCACGGTTTAAAGTTCTTTAATGGCAGAAACGGCAATGAGCGCCCAGCCGATCAAAAATGAGACACCACCGAGTGGAGTGATCATTCCCAGCTTGGTAATGTTGGTTAAAGCCATGATATACAGGCTGCCGGAAAACAGAATGATTCCAACCAGCAGAAGCCACCCTCCACTTGTAACTAGGGGAGTGTTGATACGGGTGGTCAACAAACCGACAAAAAGCAGTCCCAGGGCATGGATCATATGATATTGAGCACCGGTTTGCCAATTGGCCAACATTCGTTCCGATACTTTTCCTTCCAGACCATGAGCTCCAAAGGCTCCTAGAGCGATGCTTAGAAACATATTGATGGCCCCCAACAAGATAAACCCCTTCATTTTACACCCTCCATTCTCGATTGTTTCTATGATTCCCATTCAGTATATCGTTTTCTCATGATAATGCACGTTACGGTCTTATTAAAACCAGGAGTTCTTTTGTCAAAAACCGAAAAGATTGTATAGGTAACGTGCTTAACGATTGTTCAGTTTCTGTTTAGGTTCTATTAAGGTGGACGATTTAGAATCAATATGAAGTGTTGTGGAAGGGAGCGAAACCGATGGATGGTGTCGCAAGAGAGCGGGTTCAAAATCCTGTCGTTCTTTTCGACGGTGTATGCAATGTATGTAACCAAACGGTGCAGTGGATTATCCGCAATGACCCGAAAGGGCAATTTCGGTTTGCTTCGCTGCAGTCTGATGTGGCGGAAGCGCTGTTGAAGGATGCAACCATGCGGTCAACCTTAGGGGATTCCATGATTCTGATTGAAGATAAACGTATATACATGGAATCCACAGCGGCATTGCGCATATGCCGAAGGTTGGCAGGCTGGAGAAAAGGGCTTTATGTGTTTATCCTTATTCCATCCTTTCTTCGGAATCGAGTGTACCGTTGGTTTGCCCGTCATCGATATCGGTGGTTTGGAAAACAGGATCAATGTATGCTTCCCACCCCAGAGATTCGGAGCCGCTTCCTAGATCAAATGGAAGGAGGAAAAAGACCTGAATGAAACAAATCCGATGGAAAAGGGTGTTTGCTCAATCCATTCCGACAACCTTTCGTTGGTTTTTGGCAGCCAACTTCCTGATCTATGGAGTGGTCAAGCTGGTCATAGGACAGTTTGGGGTTCCTTCGAATGAGATTGCAGCGGCAAATGGAGAAGGATTTGTCATGGCATGGACATTTTTTGGCTATTCCCGTGTTTATGAAATATTTATTGGATTGGGTGAGGTGGTCGCAGCCATCCTGATTCTGATTCCCCGTACAGCTACAGTGGGAGCGATTTGCTATTTTCCAATCACGATCAATGTAATGATGGTCAATTACTGTTTTGATATTGGCGTGCAGGATTTAAGCACAGTGATGACGGGAATGTGTGCGGTGCTGTTATGGATCGACCGTCATAAATTGATGGGTCTTCTGCGTCCTTCCTCACAAAAGGAAAAAAAGATTGGAAAAGAGGGGATCAGCGGATGACCAGCTTTGTCCTTATGCAATTGGTTGGATGCTTTATCCTATCCACCTTGTATTACACATTTAAGGAATGGAAGGGATAAGTCTCAGTCTGTCCAGAATGATGTCTTAGAATGGGAGCAAGGAGAAAAACAAAACGCATAAGCACGACGGATTCTGTCAAGGTCCTGAATAGCAGATCCCCGTTTTCCAGCAGTTGTTGGAAGCGGGGATTTGTTTTTAAAAAAGAATCCAATAAAGGATATTTACAAATAGTAAATATCAGTTTATAATAATTACAAATATATTTCACCTATTCAACTCTATTGCGCGAAACCAAAATCGATAATCATTCTCAACGTGTTGCTGTTTGTCGGATTTCCGGCAAACAGCTTCTGTCATTTTAAGGGGTCCGATATTGAATTTTATTCTCAATTGACCATAGCGAAAGGCGGGTGGGAGTATGTTACAAGAGTTGAAAATGGAGTCGCGGGCAACGATGTCTGCGATGAGGGATACAACATCAGAGAAAAATGTGCCCAAGAACGAAAGTCAAAAAGGTGGGAATTTGTTTTTACAGACGCATGGAGAAGCAATCGCGGCAGGAGTGAGCGGAGCATTGATTCTGCTGGCATGGCTAGGGCAAAGCTGGCTGGGGTCACTGGATGTCATATGTTATCTGACCGCTTATGTAATTGGTGGTTTTGCAAAAGCCAGAGAAGGGCTTCTTGCGTTTATCCATGAGAAAAAACTGGATGTGAACCTGCTCATGCTGTTGGCCGCAGCTGGAGCTGCGGGGATTGGATACTGGCTGGAAGGGGCGCTCTTGATTTTCATTTTTGCCTTGAGTGGAGCGCTGGAAGCCTATTCGGAACAAAAGAGCCGCCGGGATTTGTCCGCATTGATGTCAATGAAACCGGAAACGGCCCGGATCATCATCGGTGGAAAAGAACGCCGTGTGCCGATTGAGCAGCTGAAGGTGGAGGATCAGGTATTGGTAAAGCCGGGTGAGCAAATCCCTGTGGATGGAACGGTGGTCCGGGGTATGTCTGAGGTGAATCAAGCCGCGATTACCGGTGAATCCGTGCCGGTGGAAAAGGGAAAAGGAGCCGAAGTGTTTGCTGGAACGCTTAATGGAACGGGTTCGTTAATGATTCGTGTCGATCGGTTGTTGGAGGAAAGTACCTTTTCACGTATTGTTCGACTTGTACAGGAAGCGGAAGAACAGCAACCTTCCGCTCAACGAACGATTGAGCGTTTTGAAGGATGGTATGTCAAGGTTGTGTTGGCTGTCACAGCCCTGCTTCTCTTCTTGCCTCCACTCCTCTTCTCTTGGAGCTGGAGCGATGCAGGTTACCGGGCGATGGTGTTTATGGTCGTGGCTTCCCCTTGTGCAGTCGTTGCCTCCATTATGCCTGCGGTATTGGCTGCCATGTCCAATGGTGCCCGCAAGGGCCTTTTGTTCAAGGGAGGTTCTTACGTCCAAGCGTTGGCGGACATTGGGGTGGTGGCTTTTGATAAGACGGGAACGCTGACACATGGAGAACTTGCGGTAACAGATGTGGTACCTTTGAGGGATTGGAGCAAAGACGGAGTATTGAAAGTGGCTGCCACATTGGAATCGTTGTCGGAGCATCCCATTGCCCAGGCCATCATAAGAAAAGCACAGGAAAAGGAAATGGATGTTCAGCGTCCGGAGCATTTTGATTCATACACCGGACGGGGAGTGAAGGTGAGATGGAACGGAAGACATTGGCGGATCGGGAAGCCGGAATGGATTCTCTCTCCTGATGAAAGGGATCAACTGTTGCCAACATTGGAATCAGAAGGAAAAACGGTGGTTTGTCTCGCGAATGAAAACGGCCCTGTCGGTTTGATTGCTCTGAAGGATACCATTCGGACTGAAGCGCAAATGGCGATCCAGGCGTTGAAAAAAATGGGGATTACTACGGTCATGCTGACAGGTGATCGAAGGCAGACAGCGGAAGTGATCGCCAGGCAGGCGGGAGTGGATCATGTACGTGCCGAGCTTCTTCCGGAATCCAAGGTTCAGGCCATTCGCGAACTGGAAAAAACGTATGGATCGGTCGTGATGGTAGGAGATGGAGTGAATGATGCCCCCGCTCTGGCAGGAGCTACAGTGGGAATCGCCATGGGGGCCGCAGGAAGCGATGTTGCCTTGGAATCCGCTCAAGTGGTTTTGATGAATGACGATCTGAATAACCTTCCAAAAGCGATTGCCCTCGGAAAGCGGACTGGATCGGTGATTCGACAAAACCTGGTCTTTGCCCTGTTGATGATCGGGGTCTTGATCGGCACCAATCTGTTTCAGGGGCTTCCGTTGCCAATGGGTGTAGTGGGTCACGAGGGAAGTACGCTGCTCGTGATTTTAAATGGATTACGCCTGTTACGTTGAAGAAGTCAATCAGACGATCGTCCCAGAAAAGTCCTGCGATGGATGCAGGACTTTTTTGGTATGAAAAATCCGGACTTTTCGCAGAGGAGATTGCTTGGAGTCCATTGTATCATCAAAGATAGTTGACATCTCATTTTTGTTAGAAACAGGTGAAAAATGATGAATTCCATATGGAAAGAGCGACGAATCTATATATTGCTAATGGCCAATATCGCTTCATCGGTAGGGACAGGAATATCCGGGATTGCTGTTCCCTGGTTTCTGATCCAGCGATCCGGAGGGGAAGCCATTTATGGGTATTTGATGTTCGGAATGACGGTCGTCTCTTTTCTGTTGTCTCCGACGATTGGTGTATGGGTGGATCGTGTTTCCCGAAAGCGGCTGCTTTTATGGAATCAATGTTTCGGGATGATGGTAACATTTCCACTCGCTTTATGGGGATTCACGGTTGGACACTTTGAAATATGGCAGTTGGTAGCAGTTAGTGCTTCCAGCTTTCTGTATTACACTCTGCATTTCCCGGCTCAGTTTGCTTTGGTACAGGAGATTTTTGACCGTTCCCAGTATTCGACACTAAACAGTCTGCTTGAAGTGCAGAGTCAGGCAGCGGCTGTGATCAGTGGGGGGCTGGCCAGTTTGCTGTTGGATCGGGTGGGTCTGGACTGGATTTTATTCCTTGACTTTGCTACCTACTTACTCAGCTTCTTGCTGTTGTGGAGGATTCCCTACTCCCGGAAATCGAGGGAAGATGGGGAGACTCCTGTTTTCCGGAGTTGGTGGGGAGACTTCCTGGAAGGGTATCAGTATCTTCGAACAAAGCCGATGTTAACCCTTTTCTTTCTTTGTACATTGTTTCCGTTTATCGGGGTGATGGCAAGCAATTACCTGAATCCCATCTATGTGGTGAAAACGCTGAATGCGGATGCAACCGTTATGGGTCTTCAGGAGATTATGTATGCAGTGGGTGCTGTGGCGGCGGGGGTATTGATCCCATGGTTTGTGCGTCGTCTGGGTCCCTATGCCACTCTGCTCACCACAGTTGGCTGTTTTGTCCTCGCCACCGCGGTATTGGCCTTTGTTCCAATGGTGATGGTTTTTTTAATGATCAAGTTGCTGTTTGGTGTGGGAAATGCCGGAACACGGGTAGTTCGCAAGACACTGATGATGGAGAAGGTGCCCAACCGATTGATTGGAAGGGTCAATAGTTTTTTTATGGGGGTTGGTTACATCCTTCGCATCGTCCTGTTAGGCTTGTTTACTGAAATGGTTCCCGAAAAAGGGGCCATGTGGGCATATGCGATCTTGTTGATTCTTATGGTGGCGGCTTGGATCGGTATTGCTGCCAGTCGCAATGTGCTCAAAAATGATAGACAATACCCTAATTATCCAATAAAAATGAAACAGGTTGGGGTTCATGACAAAGTGGTGAAGGGGTGATTTCCATTTCTGCATCTCTTCCTCCAAGACAAAAGAGACAACATGGGTTGCAACCATGTTGTCTCTTTTGCTCTTTTAACTGTCGGTCTGATCAGGGACAGGTTTCGGTTTAGAGGGCTTATCTTCCTGTTCCAGCTGCGATTTCGCCAGAGAAATTTCCGGTTCTTTGGAGGTATGGTCTTGAATCATTTGGTTGATGTCAATTCCAGAGACTTGTTTCACCATTTCCGGAGCTTGAGCCATCAGTTGGGTGACATAATTGCTTACCTTGGAGGCACCATCCCCACCTTGGCCGGAATCCACGACGGTAATCTTATCGATTCGGGACATGGGTTCTGTTACTTTCCCTGCCAACTCAGGCAGCATTTTGACGACCAGATCCAAAACAGCTGCTTGACCATACTGTTCAAACGCTTCTGCCAGTTTTTGTTTCGCTTCTGCCTCTGCAAGACCTTTTGCCCGAATCACATCGGCCTGAGCCATTCCCTCTGCTTTCTCCACTTCTGCTCGTGCTTCCCCTTGGGCTTTATGGGCTGAGGCATCCGCCTCCCCTTTGGCTCGAATCGCCTCAGCTTCGGCTTTGGCCTGCGCTTCTTGCTCAAAACGGGTGGCTTCAGCGGACTGCTCTTTGGCGTAACGATCCGCATCTGCTTTTTTGCGGACCTCTGCATCATATTGCTTTTCCCGGCGCAGAATCTCTTTTTCTTCCAGTTCAATCGCTTTGCCCTTTCGAACCAGTTCAATCTTCATCTCTTCGTCCACCACTTGTTGCTTATACCGGTTTTCCTGCAGTTGATATGCCTGATCCGCTTCCGCTTTCTTCATATCCTGCTCAATTTTATATTGAGCCACTTTCAGTTCTTTTTCTTTCTGCGCTTCGGCAATATGTGTTTCAGAGATCAGAGTGGCTTTTGTCCCCTCTTGTTTTGCTTTGGCTGTCTGTATTTCTGTATCCCGACGAGCATTCGCTTCCGCAATATCTGCATCCCGACGTACGGCTGCAATCCGTGGTCGCCCAAGGGCGTCTAAGTAGCCGTTATTGTCACGAACATCCTTGATGGTAAAGGAGACGACCTGTAAGCCCATCTTTTTCAAGTCTTTAGCGGCAACTGCCTGAACTTCCTGTGCAAATCGATCCCGGTTTTTGTAGATTTCTTCCACTGTCATGGTTCCCAGAATGGCCCGAAGATGACCTTCCAAAACTTCTTCTGCCTCATCCTGAATCATTTCCGTTTCTTTGCCCATAAATTGTTCGGCAGCCGTGGCTACATCCTCCAGGGAACTGCCCACTTTAATGATGGCGACACCGTCAGCCATAACCGGTACACCTTGTTCCGTATAAACTTCTGGAGTGGAGACGGTTAATTTATGAGAGAGAAGAGAGAGACGTTCCGCTTGTTGAAAGATTGGGACAATAAACGCCCCGCCCCCACGGATGATTTTCATTTTTTTGGAGGAAGAATCCGTTAACACATTTTTTCTGCCTAGCATACTTCCGGTTACAATCATCGCTTCGTCCGCACCCACCGTTTTATACCGTGCCCAAAAGCAGACGGCCAAAACCAGGAGTGCGCTGCCTGCAAGAATGAGGATAAACAGGGCATTCATGATAAAATCATCCTTTATTATTTTGATTTTTTTCAACCGGGGTGACCCAGAGGGTATCATCCTCCACTTTGTGGATGATCACACGGGCTCCTTGAGGAATGGATTGATGAAGGAGACTGGATGCAATTTGATTGGTATGACCCCCTCCTGTCCAGATTAAAACTTCCCCGTATCCAACAGCAGGGATGGTGGTGATGACTTCACCCTCGCGGTCCGTCAGATCGGCCATCCGAAAGCTGGAGGAGCGTTCAGCGTTTTCAGCGGGTTTGACCACCAGAAGGTATAAGAGAATAGAGATTGTAGCAGCGATTCCCAAAGAGGATAAAATCAGGGTCAATCCTTCCAATGCTGTGGTTTGGGTCAGAAGAATTCCTGAAGCCCCAAAGGCGGTAAGACCTCCTGTCCAGAGGATCGGGGCAAGGAAAGGGGAAGAAGCACCTATGACTCCTTCAAACAATCCTTCCAGTAGGTCGCCAAGAAGCCATATGATTACGGTTAAAAGGAGTCCTGTAAAAAAAGAGCACCAAAACACCAGACTCCAATCCATGGAATCCGTCCCCCTTTTCGATTCTTCATGATTTGCGAATTGGAAGTTTTACAAAAAAGAGAAGATCCGCCTTTTGGCGGATAGCGAAGTATAGATTATTGGAACTTCAGGGTGACCACAAAGATAATGAACACTAACAAAAGCAGAGTGATGTTCAAAAGGTTGATATAACCTTTGACTGTCTTTGTCATCGCGGAAGGTTCTGTTTCCGACTTTACTCTTTTCAACAGACGGCCTCCATAGACAGGCAAGCCGACGGCATACAAAAGAACAATCAGGCTTCCAAACCGTTCTTTGATCAATAGATACATGGGCTTATCCGGTCCCCATTGAATCAGGAGATACAATCCAGAGGCTAGGGTAAGTATGGCTACCGGAACCATCATACGGACATTCAGGTTATGGACATTGACAAGGCTTTCAGTCATGGAGATGCCTTGCTCATGCAATTTTGTCGACTTTCTTAACCAAGTGGCCATGACGGTGAGCCCGCCTACCCAGCTCGCGATGCTCAGCACATGGATAAATAAGGCGATTTTTACGTCCATGAATTTTTTCCCCATTTCTGTTTGAGGTCAATATTTAGGTAATCAGCACTTCAAACCCTTTGATTTCAGAGTTCCGGGTCTGGGTCCGGTCGGATCGTTTCCGGCCACCGTGTGACTGGGCGAAGTGTTCACTTTCTGTCCAACGGATAAAGTCTTCCTTGCTTCTGAAAACTGTTTCCGCCACCAGATGTGTTCCATCTTCCGCTTGCAAGAGGCGAAAAGAGACAAACCCCGGAACCTCTTTCATTCGCTCAGGAGCTTGACGAAAACGTTCTACCAGGATCAGCATATGCTCCTTGGAATCCACTTGGATTTGGTTGTTTACTTGGTACATAACTGGACACCCCCTCTCTATTTTACACAAACAACTCCCCATTTTGGAGCAATCAAGGGGAACTATTTTTTCGTATGTCAAAAAGTCATGGATTTGCCATCGGGAAATAGAAGGTGCAAGATGGAGAAAGACCGTGTTTTTTAAACAGTGATGAAGGAGGGTTTGACTTTGATTACCTTTACCTCCGTGTCGAAAACCTATTCGGACGGCACGGAAGCGTTAAAGTCCCTTAATTTCCATGTAAAGGAAGGGGAGTTTTTTGTTTTGATCGGTCCCAGTGGTTGTGGAAAGACAACCACAATGAAGTTGATCAACCGCCTGATTGAGCCGACACAAGGAGAGATCTATTTTAAGGGTCAGGAAATTCATACCTATCCGATTCATGAACTTCGCTGGAACATTGGATATGTATTGCAGCGAATTGCTTTGTTTCCTCATATGACTGTGGCTGAAAATATTGCAGTCGTACCGGAAATGAGAAGATGGGAAAAAGCTAGGATTCGGGAACAGGTGGATCGGTTGCTGGAACGAGTGGGGATGGACCCTGTGACATATCGTCACCGCAAACCGGCAGAGCTTTCAGGAGGACAACAACAGAGAGTTGGGGTAGCTAGAGCGTTGGCTGGAGATCCCGATCTCATTCTGATGGATGAACCATTTAGTGCGCTGGACCCGATCAGTCGGGAACGTTTGCAGCTGGATATTCAAAATCTACAGCGGGAAATCCGGAAAACGGTGGTCTTTGTTACGCATGATATGGATGAAGCGATGGCTTTGGGGGATCGGGTTTGTCTAATGCGAAAAGGACGCATCATCCAACTGGACACTCCCCAACGTCTCATCCAACATCCGGAAGATGACTTTGTACGGACATTTATCGGAGACAGAAAAATGCCCTGGCAGACGGCGATTGATGTAATGGTGGATGCTAACAGTCCCTGGATCGTAATGGAAGGAGAGCGGAAAGAGACGGATGGTCCGCTGTTTGTTCGTGGAGAGAGGGGAGAATTTCTGGGTTGTTTGGAAAACGGGATTCTAAAGAAGGAGGTACCCGTGCTTCCAAATCACAGTCCGCTGCATGAAGCCCTTCAAATCTTTCGGGAAAACGGAGTGGAGCGAATGCCAGTCGTTCGGGAAGACAAGCTGGTTGGTGTTTTGTCTTACCGGAGTATCGTGGATTATCTGGAACGGGTGGAGCGCCAAAAGGGGATGACACGATGATCCGACAGTGGATTCAGTTGGTGGAGAAACATGCAGATGAGCTTGTTCAAACGACGTGGGAACATCTTCAGTTATCCATGCTTTCCCTTCTGCTGGCAGTGTTAATCGCTCTTCCTCTGGGAATCTATCTGAGCCGAAAACAGAAGCTGGCGGAATCGATCATTGGAGTGACCGCTGTATTGCAGACGATCCCCAGTTTGGCGTTGCTTGGGTTTATGATTCCTTTGCTCGGGATTGGAAAAACACCGGCTGTGATTGCGCTGACTGCGTATGCCCTTCTGCCGATCCTCCGGAATACATATACAGGCATCAAAGAGGTGGACCCAGTGCTGACAGAAGCGGCGACAGGAATGGGAATGAGTTCTTGGCGACGGCTTGTAAAAGTGGAACTTCCTTTGGCCATGCCTGTGATTATGGCCGGGATTCGAACGGCAATGGTATTGATTGTGGGCACGGCGACCCTGGCCGCTCTGATCGGAGCCGGCGGTCTGGGGGACCTGATCCTGACAGGGATTCAACGGGCGGATAATGGTTATATTCTGTTGGGAGCCATCCCCGCAGCATTATTGGCGATCTTTTTCGATCTCGTACTTCGGTTGACAGAGAAACGCTCCCGCAATGCTTCAGTTAGACCGATTGCGGTTGTGGGATTGTTGGCGGTCCTGGTGGTGCTGGCCCCGTTTGTCACCGTGGATTCCAAAGAGGATATCGTCATTGGTGGAAAGCTGGGGGCGGAACCAGAGATTCTGATTCATATGTATCAAATTCTGATTGAAGAAAAGACCGATCTTACCGTCCAATTAAAACCCCGTCTGGGAGGAACGGATTTTTTGTTCAAGGCTTTGCAAAAAGGGGATATTGATATTTATCCGGAATTTACGGGAACAGCCATTACCACTTTGTTGAAGAAAGAACCTTCCGGCACCGACGAGGAGGCTGTATATCGCCAAGCAAGGGAAGGACTTATGGATAAATATAATCTGGTGATGCTGAAACCTATGGCGTATAACAATACCTATGCTTTGGCGGTCAAAAAGAAGACGGCACAGAAATATAACCTGAAAACGATTTCTGACCTGAAACCTCACGTGGGTCAGTTGAAGGCGGGGTTTACCTTTGAGTTTAAGGATCGAAACGACGGATATCGAGGGATTCAAAAGGTATATGGTTTGATGTTTCCACATTTGCAAACCATGGATGCAGGGCTTCGCTCCAAAGCGATTCAAACTGGAGACGTAGATGTGATTGACGCTTATTCCACAGATGGATATATGATTGAGTATCGTTTGGTGGCGTTAAAAGATGATCAACAGCTCTTTCCAACCTATCAAGGGGCACCTTTGATGCGTAAGGAAACATTGGAGAAGTATCCGGAATTGGAAGGGGCACTCAACCAGCTGGCTGGCCGGATCACAGAAGAAGAGATGCAAAAAATGAACCACCAGGTGGACTTTAAAGATGCAGACCCCAAACAGGTGGCGAGCAATTATTTAAAGCAGGAAGGGCTGGTGGAGTGAAGAGATATATACTAATTTGCAAAACAGATAGATAAGAGGGGATATAAAAGGATTTTCACCTTGCTGCAAATTTAGGAGGAATTAGTGTATCACTTATTTCTCTTTTATTTTGTGGCTGGAGGGTTTATTTAACCTATTGAAATGAAGTTTAAAGGTTAATTCAGAAAGGGTATATGATAAACATAAGGGGTTTCACATGAATGCAAAAGCGCTTCCCCAGAAGAAGCGCTTGAATCATAAGGAGAGGTTTTCATGGACGTCATTCATACAAGAGTTTTTGAATTGAAGCAAGGTGGAGGGAATCCTTGTCCGGTTGTACTGGATGCAGATTATCTATGTGATAAACAAATGCAAAAAATGGCAGCTGATTTTGGTGTAGAGACAGCCTTCGTTGTTAGACCAACCAGTAAGGGTGCAGATTATAGACTACGGTACTTTGTACCTAAACATGAAATGGAGATGTGTATCCATGCAACGGTTGGTGTAGTTACTGTGTTAGTAAAAAAGAAAGGCGTAACAAAATCACCTTTACAAATTGAAACGCCTTTAGGGGTTATTTCTGTAAGATGGGAAATGGTAGCCGATCAGATTCGGGTTCGAGTAATGCAATTCCCGCCGAAGTTTTTTAAAAACAATCCACTTGTGAATGAAGTGGCCCAAGTGTTGAATATTTCCAAAGAAGATTTGGCTTTAAACGCTCCTGTGCAAACGGTGTCTACTTCTCGGCCTAAATTAATCATTCCTTTGAAAAATGAAGAGACTTTAAGCCATCTACAGCCCAATTTTCAAGGTTTGTGGGAACTTTGTAATCGTTATCATATCACGGGTTTTTATCCATATTCCGTTGTTGATCATGGTTTTGTTTCTGCTAGGCAGTTTCCTGATAAAGCAGGTTATAATGAGGACCCAGCTACGGGTGTGGCGGCTTGTGCTTTAGGTGCCTATTTGGTAGAACACCAAGTTTTTAAGAGGAAACAGGGGTGGAACGCTTTCAGAATAAAGCAAGGGGAAACAATGGGAAGCCCCAGCATCATTTTTGTTCGAGTTTATTATGACGAAGGAAATATCAAAAAAACGGAAGTTAGCGGAAATGCCAGGATTGTTAATGAGAAATAGAATCTTGCTGTCAGCTCACATCATATGTTCTTGTTGAGGGGATGTACCTTATCCTATCTTTTTTTGCAGATAAATGTAGATTCGTGATTTCCCTTCCAGCCCCTCGCTCACCTTTATGCTTCATTGATCTGGAACAAATCCATCGTCTGTCACATACGCAGGACAACTCCATATACCAACGCGTTTTTTCTTGGCCTTTAATTCTGTCCGCTGAAGTAAGTGGAGGAAATCCTGCCTCTTGGATGGTTCATTCTTCATTCGTGCCAGTCCATTTTTCAATAACTCCATCTGAACACTTTTCCCATCCGCAAAAACATAGGCTTTGACCCGAGAATCACTACTCTTCGGTTGAACATCGTATCTCAATTGAATTCTCTGCGCATTTTTTAAGAGAGAGTCTGTGAATTCCTTGGCTTCTTTCCCCAGAGGTTGTTTTTTCCGTACCTTTGGCGTTTCCATCTGAAGAAACTGTACCGTTTTCACTCTTCCATCTATGTTGAATCTGGCTTGGTCTCCATTTAACGTTTCAACAAAATCAGCCTTCACTACGATTTTATTCACAGGCATCTCAAGTACTTGATTTGGGTTCTTACATCCTGAAAGCAAGAGGAAAAACGGCAATACCCAAAACCATCCCCGATGCATCGAGAGCCTCCTTAAAATCGAATCTTTTGGGTGTAGTATAGCATACATGGCTCGTTTATGAGTTGAAGGACGTTAAAATATGCTTTGTAACTCCAGTTCCATCCGAAAATTACTTTATAGTGATTCATATCAAATGGAAGGAAATCCAATGGGAATGATTTGTTAATGAGTGTTGCTTGTTCTTTTGTTGGGTAGATCCGAAACTTAAACGCTTTGTGCATTTGTTTTTCACCTCCTTTTCCTATATTATATACGTTAATACGTAATAGGACGAGGAGGCAAAATGAATGGCACGAAAGAAATTTACCACTTCTTTAGATGGAGAAGTGATTAAGCAATTAAAGCTACAAGCTGTTAAAGAGAATACAGATGCTAGCAAGATTATTGAGAAGTTAGTCAAAGAATATTTACAAAAAATGTCGGACTTACGAGAGAGGGATTAACCCCTCTCTCGTCGGTGTGCTCGCTTTCATCCCAACCCTGAAGGGCTGGGTTTTCCCGCTCGCATTCTATAAAATATTGAAGACAGACTGATATATAATAAAGATAGCATTGGGAAGAAAGGGGTTTATGATGGAAAACACCTTTGAGTTGATCCTTTTGTTGCTTGTATTGGCCGCTGGGATCACGGCCATTGCCAAAAAATTAAACATTGCCTATCCGATTGTGTTGGTGGTGGCAGGTACCTTGATTGGTCTGGCTCCGATCAAGGGATTGGAGGAGTTGAAGCGGTTTGTGGCGGAAGAGGAAGTTTTCCGGTTTGCGGTGATTTCCATCTTTTTGCCTGCTCTGCTTGGGGAAGCAACATTGAAGTTGCCCTTTTCTCACTTAAGAGAGAACAAAAAGCCGATCTTGATATTGGCTCTGGTTGGAACCTTTTTATCCTATATGGTTGCGGGTTTTTTGTTTATGGGATGGATCGGCTTTTCCGCTGCGGTGGCTTTCACCTTTGCCGCGCTTATAGCGGCGACAGATCCGGTCAGTGTTCTGTCGATTTTTAAGAGTATGAGAGTCAATCCCCGACTGATGACCATTATGGAAGGGGAGAGTCTGGTCAATGACGGATTGGCCGTTGTTTTGTTCAATATCTCCTCATTGAGCCTTCTCGCTTACCTGGATGCCGGTGCGGCCGGGATCGGTTTGGCGGGGCTGGAGCTGTTGAAGGTTGTGGTTGGCGGTTTGGCTGTGGGGGGAATTCTTTCTTATGTTTTTTCCCAGTTGACTCGCTTTTTTGACGATTATCCGTTAGAGATTATATTTTCCATCATTCTGTTTTACGGTTCATTCTTGGTGGCTGAATTGTTTCATGTATCCGGGGTGATTGCTGTGGTGACTGCCGGGCTGATCTTTGGAAATTATGGGGCACGGATTGGGATGAATCCCACCACCAAATTAAACATTCGAACGTTCTGGGACGTTTTGGCCCTATTGGCCAACTCCCTCGTCTTTTTTATGGTAGGTTTGGAAGTGACGGCTGTGGAGATTGGGGATAAATGGGGATCGATTACCCTGGCCATCCTTATTGTATTGATTGCCCGCAGTGTGGCTGTTTATTTCAGCCTTTTGCCGGTTCGGGATCTTCCGCGCACATGGAAACACATTTTTAACTGGGGGGGACTGAAAGGATCGCTGTCAATTGCTCTTGCTCTCAGTCTTCCAACGGACTTTCCCGGTCGGGATGATGTGCTTCTTCTCGCTTACAGTGTGGTTTTATTCTCCTTGATCGTTCAGGGATTGACCATTAAACCGCTGGTTCGATGGTTAGGGGTGAAACAGGAATCCAATCGTTTGTCCGAATATGAAAACAAATTGGCGCTGGTGCAGCGAAGCCTGTCTGCACAGGAAGAATTGAATCGTTTAAGGGAAAAGGCAACACTTTCCCCAGTACTTCATGAGAAGTTGGTTCAAACCTATGAAGAAATGAAAGAAGAGGCTTTGGAACGGTTGGAAAAATTGTATGAGGAAAATCCGGAGCTACAACGGGAACAGATGGCAGACGCTGTACAACTGGCACTTTATGCGGAGCATCGAGCGGTTGACGAGATGGAGACGGAGCATACCATTTCCCATCGCATGGCGGATCAACACCGAAAGGAAATCGTCAATCGGTTGGTGGGAAATGAAGAAAAGCAAGAGACTTAATGTAAAACATTGTTTGTGCATCATTGTGTGAAGTGTAGAAGAGCGACTAGAAAAGTCACTCTGAGGTTTAAGACAAAGTGGTGAAAGGGAGGTTTCCGTTTCCGCATCTCTTTCCTCCAGCAACGAAGTGGAAGGAGTCTGCTTCACCCCCTCCGGTCCCAACCAGCGGACAAAATATCCGCTAAACGGTTGGGACCTCCAGGGGTTCCGCTGGGTCGTCGAAAGTCGAAAAAGGATGCTCCACCGGATCTCCCCCTCTTATTCCCTTTGTCAGCAGTCTCAGAGCGCCCTTTCCTTCTTTAGAACTCTTTTTGTGGTTTGAAAAAAACGCCCCCGCTCAGACTCTCAGTCTGTTTGGGGGCGTTTTGTAATGAAACAGTTATGATGGGGTTCGAAAGCGAAGCGATTTATGGACTGGTCGGGTTGTCTCCGCCATCCCCTTCGTTATTGCCGGATGAATCTTCATCTCCACCGGTGGTGTTACCGGGTGAATTATCCTCTCCACCCGTGGGGTTGTCAGGGTTGCTTCCTTCATCTCCCGGATTTTCTTCGTCTCCGCCCGTGGGGTTTCCGGAGGTATCACCATCGGGTGGATTTTCGGGAGTCTCTTTGTCTCCTGGGTTTGTTCCGGTTTCTCCTTCTTCATCGGAAGGGGTGGTCGAGTCAGGATTCTCTTCCGGTTCGTTTTCATACTGCTTTTTAGGCGATTCCGGTTGGTTTTTTGGGAAGGAATCACCTGTGTTACCGGAGCGCTTTCCAGAAGGGGGTTTAAAATGGCTGGCTTTTGTCCCTTTCAGGGTATCGCTCATTACTTGTTGAAAGATTCTTGCCGGATATTGGCCTCCGGTAAGGTCCACCTCGCTTCCGTTTTCGTTGAAGACGGTGGTTGCCATGACATATTCAGCAGTGTATCCGACAAACCAAGCTTCCTTACTGTTTTGTGTGGTTCCGGTTTTGCCCGCTACATCCCGTCCGTCGGATAGCTGCGCATTTTTACCGGTACCGGCGTCCACTGTATATTTCAGGATTTGACTCATGATGCGGGCGGTGTTTTTGGAGAAGACCTTCTTCTCTTTTACTTCTTTCTTAGGTTTCACCACTTCCCCGTCCACATTGACGATCTTTTGGATGGTATGGGCCTGGGTGTACTTCCCGTCATTCGGAAAGGAGCTATAGGCCTGAGCCATCTGAAGGGTGCTGACTCCTTCTGTTAAACCGCCGAGTGCCAAGGGGGCAGGGGAACGATCTTTTGAATTCAATTTTAATCCCAGCTTTTGAGCATACTCATACGCAGTATCCACACCGACAACCTCAGTCAGAATGCGTGCTGTCGATACATTGAGCGATTTGGCCGCCACCACCTTTAAAGGTACGGTGCCGTGGTAGGTGTGGTCATAGTTTTTTGGAGTCCAGTCCCGATAGGTGAACGGTGAATCGGAGACAAGGGTGTTCGCCGTGTATCCTTTTTCCTCAATCGCCGGAGCGTAAGTGGTCAGCGGTTTGATGGAGGAACCCGGTTGGATGCGGGACAGGGCCCGATTGGCAAATCCGCTGCCGATATAATGACGACCACCACCGATTGCGGCAATCAGCCCATTCTTGGGATCAATCATGGTGGCACCGGCGTCCAGCTTCTTGTGATTTTGATAAAAAGAGTCCTTTTTCAATGTTTTTTCCAAAGAGAGTTGTGCTTTTTTATTGAGTCCGGTATAGATTTTATATTTTCCGTTAGCCAAATCCTTAATCCCATAGCGCTTTTCCGCCTCTTCAATCACATAAGCGGTGTAGGCTTTATATTTCTGCTTGTGTTCATACTTGGCATAGTATTTTTTGTCCACACCAAGATCCATCTTTTGGTATTTTTCTTTTTCTTCCTCTGTAATCAGGTCATGTTCCGCCATCTTTTTCAATACAACATTTCTGCGCTGTTTGGCAGCCTTTGGTCGTCTGTAGGGATTGTATCCTTCCGGTGCTTTGGGAAGGCCAGCCAAAAGGGCGATTTCGTGGGGCTCCAGCTTATCCTTGGTCAAGTCTTTTCCAAAGTAGATCTTGGAGGCCATCTGAATGCCAGAAACGTTATTGCCAAAATAGATATAATTCAAATAGGCTTCCAGAATCTGCTCCTTTGTGTATTTTCGTTCCAGATTGTAGGCGAGAGCGATTTCGTTCACTTTTCGCATAAAGGTTTTATCCCGGTCTTGCAAGATAATATTTCGTGCAACCTGCATGGTGATGGTACTGGCACCTTCTTTGGGACTCATCGTCGCAATGTCGATCGCAATCGCACGGGCAAATCCCTTCAGGTCAGCACCATTGTGTTCATAGAAGCGTTCATCCTCCACAGCGACAAAAGCTTTCGCCAAATCTTTGGATTGAACCTTGTCCAGCTTTACAAACTCACGTTGCTCGGCTCCAAGGGAGGCCACTTTTTTCCCTTTATAATCATGAAGCGTAGTGGCAAATTGCATGTTTTTCAGGCTGTCCAGTTCATAAAAACTGGTTGTCATCAGGACTGCAACAAGCCCCCCAATGATAATCAAAATACTGGTGGACAGGACCAGTAACCACCATTTTTTCGTCATCATGGACTTCATAAACAAGCGGCCATACGATTTTAATTTTTGAGATTTCATCCGATTTTTCTCCTCCCAAACTACAATATATATCATATTGGATCGACAGGGGAAGATGAATGTTGTTCAAATAATTTTTATATTTTGTGGGATGGTCACTCGAAACAGCTGGGAGCCGGTTTAAGGATCTCGGCGCCCGTTGTCTGTTCGTGTTAAAATGAAGAAAGACTCATTTAATGTGGGCGTGCAGAGGTGATAGTAATGGGTATGCCGGATTGGGTCATTTGGTTAATGATCCCCTGGTTTTTATTTATGATCTGGTTTTTGTCCACCGGTGGGTACTTTATGTTCCGTAAATTTTTGAAGGGAATGCCAAAAAAGGACGGGAAGTCGGATCTGGATTGGCAACAGTATTATATTGAAAAGACTCACCATTTGTGGTCAGAGGAACAAAAAGCATTATTGGAAGAGTTGGTTCAACCTGTTCCCCAACTCTTCAGGGATACAGCAAAACAGACGATTGCCGGCAAGATTGGAGAGCTTGTCGTGAAAGAGAATGGGAAACAGTTGAATGAAGATTTCATTATACGGGGGTACATTATGGCGACTCCCAAGCGCGATCACAAATGGCTGGTTGAGACCCTGGAACGAAAACAGATTGATCTAACCCCCTATCGGGAGCTATTGCAGTAGCTGAAAGAAATGTTTTATCTATAGGGTGAAGAGAATCATTGTCGTGATTCTCTTTTTTGTTTGGTTAAGGGTTGGGTGTTTTTCGGGTTTTTGTCTTCCTGTGCTATACTGAACGGGAACAGTACATAAAAGCGGAGGCAATCATGATACGGGTACGAAATCTGGTGAAACGTTACGGTGGAATTCGGGTCGTGGACGGGGTTGGGTTTGATGTGGCTGAAGGAGAAGTGTTTGGACTCTTAGGCCCCAACGGCGCAGGAAAAACGACCACAATGGAAATGATTGAAGGGTTGAGAAAACCGGATTCGGGTGAGATTCAACTTTTTGGAGTGGACGGTGTTCGTGAGCCCGACAAGATGAAGGAAATGATCGGTGTACAACTTCAATCCACTGCACTGTTTGATCACTTGACCGCTGAGGAGAGTATTCTTCTGTACGGGAGTTTTTACCGACAGATGCGCCCGGTGGATGAACTGTTGAAGGCTTTTGATCTGGAGGAAAAACGGAAAACGCTGGTGAAACATCTGTCCGGAGGACAACGACAACGCTTGGCGATTGCCTTGGCTGTAGTGCACGATCCGCGGGTTATTTTCCTGGACGAACCGACCACCGGTTTAGACCCTAAAGCCCGGCGGGATTTGTGGCGAATCATTCTCACCTTGAAAGATGAAGGAAGAACGATCTTTCTGTCGACTCATTATATGGAAGAAGCGGAACAACTGTGTGACCGGGTGGCGATTATGAATGCCGGTCAGGTGATTGATTTGGACAGCCCTAGTGGCCTCATTCGTCAACTGGCTTCCGACAGTGTGATTGAATTTGCTTTGGAGAAAAAAGCGATGGAGGTCTCTCTTCGCCAGCTCCGTGGAGTCAAAGAAGTGAGACAGGATGAAGGATTGATCCTGCTATTGACGAACGATCTTCGCGGGACGTTGTCAGAACTGATCCGCACAGCCGATCAGGAAGAGCTGGCATTGAGTGGATTGCGTACCCGTACAGCAACACTGGAAGATGTGTTTCTTGAACGAACAGGAAAGAGGCTGACTGAAAAATGAAAGCATACTGGCGATTAACATGGGCTCAATTGTTGCTGTTTGCCCGCAATAAAAATACAATTATTTGGTCATTGCTTCTCCCCATTTTTATGATGCTTGCCTTGGGCACCTTTTTGGGAGATGGCACTGGAACGGATCAGTTTCAGTTGAATGTGACGGTGGCGGATGAAGATGATACATCCTATTCCCGAAATCTGGTCAAGGAGCTGTCTAAGACCGGGGGATTAAACGTGAGTGAAACGTCCCGCGCTTCTGGTCTGGCCCAGGTCAAACAGGGGAATGCCGAAGTATTTGTCCTGCTGAAAAAAGGGATGGGGAAGCGCCTCTCAACAGAAGGGAAGGCGGGTAAAAGCGAACCCCTGGTGGAACTGTACCTCGATCAGAGCAATCCGGCTGTTGCGGAAATTGGAAGCACCGTGATCCGTGAGGAAGTGGACCGGTTCAACAAAGAGGCGGTGAATTATCAGCCACCAGTTGAAACCAAGCTGGTGAATATCCAAACCCGCCCCTTGGGTTATATTGACTTCCTGGTTCCCGGAATTTTATCCTTGATGATTTTAAGCAACAATTTGAACGGAGTAGCTGCTACGATTGCTTCCTGGCGAGAGCGCGGCATTCTTCGCCGGATGCAAGGCACCCCACTCAAAAGTTCCACCTTTATCGCCGGTCAGATTACCGCTCGTGTACTCTTAAACGGCTTGCAGGCCGTGACGGTATTGCTGGTGGGCTATTTTGTTTTTGATGTCCATGTATATGGTTCTTGGATGCTATTACTGATGTTTATTCTGCTGGGGACGCTGACATTTATGTCGATCGGATTTATTATCGCCAGTTTGGCCCGGACACCGGAGAGTGCATCACCGATTGCCGGATTGGTTACCTTTCCGATGATTTTTGTGGGAGGAATCTTTTTTCCAGTTCGGGATCTTCCCGGCTTGTTGCAACCGTTGGTGAAGGCGATTCCGATCGGCTACCTGACGGATGCACTTCGTGGGGTGATGAACGAAGGTGCGACCCTTCCCCAACTGTGGGTGCCGGCGACGGTGTTGGGAGCCTGGTTGCTCATTTCGTTTACAATTGCAACACTGACGTTTCGATGGGATGTGAAATGAGAAAGGGGCATCGCGATGATTTTGGGTATCGGCACCGATCTGGTGGAAATTTCTCGGATTCGGAAAGTGGGGCTGGATCGGTTGTCGAAACGGATTCTCTCTGAGAAGGAACAGAAAGATCGACCGAATATGGAAGGCCGGCTCGCAGAATGGTTGGCTGGACGGTTTGCAGCCAAAGAAGCAGTGGCGAAGGCAGTTGGAACCGGAATTGGAGCGATGATTGGTTTTCAGGATATTCTTGTCCACAAAGATGCCAAAGGGAAACCGTGCGTAGCCATTTCGCCCGCTGTTTATCAACGATTAGGTTGGGATGAACACGTGGAAATTCATCTGTCGGTGACTCACACGAAGGACTATGCCATTGCATTCGCCGTTGTGGAATCCCGATAAAGAAAAGGCACGTCAACCTTGTCTGCATATCCGGACAGGGGCGGACATATAGTTATAACGCGGTTGGGAGGGACACGATTGGTTCTCTGCACTGCACAAGAGGCTCGCGATCTGGATCGGTATACCATTGAAGTACTCGGTATGCCGGGAGCGGCTTTGATGGAAAATGCAGGTCAAAATGCGACCCGGATGTTGTTGAAGCGTTTTTCGGAAGCGAAAAGGGCTGTGGTTCTCTCTGGAACAGGTAATAATGGCGGAGATGGTTTTGTGGTTGCCCGGTCGCTGTTTTCCGCCGGCTGGAAAGTCTCCGTCTGGGTGTCCGGTCAGGTAGAGAAAATGTCTTTAGAGACCCGTGCGTTTTACCAGGTCTGTCGAAACATGGGGTTGGCCGTCTCATTCTTTGATGGGGACCGCAAAGAAGAACTGTTGACCGACCTTCAAAAAGCGGACGTTGTGGTGGATGCTCTCTTGGGCACAGGGGTGCGAGGAGCGTTAAGGGAGCCGGTGCGATGTATGGTTCAAATGGTGAATGAAGCGGAACCTGGTTTCGTACTGGCTCTCGATGCTCCGACCGGAGTTGACACCGACACAGGTGCCATTCTGGGAGAAGCGATTCAGGCGGATCTGACTGTATCCTTTGCCACTTGGAAATGGTGTCACTATCTTTTACCTGCATCAGAGTTTTGTGGTGAGGTGAGGGTGGTTGACATCGGAATGCCGGAAGAGGCAATCCATCACCAGCCTCCCCAGACCTGGGTAAATGATCCTTCCCTTTGGCATGATCACCTCACTCCTCGATCCCCTTGGAGTCATAAAGGAACGTATGGACATCTCCTAGTGCTGGGCGGCTCAAAAGGAATGCTTGGGGCTGCGTATCTGTCCGGGATGGCGGCGCTCAAATCAGGGGTGGGTATGGTTACGATAGGCGTTCCTCACGGACAGGAAGCTTCCATGGCTACCAAGGTGACAGAAGCGTTGGTATGGGGCTGGCCGGATGAGGGAAGCGGTTTGTTTATTGGGGATTTTCCTTCAGATTGGGAAGAGCGGTTCTCCCGGTTTCATGTGGTGACGGCGGGTCCTGGTTTGGGGCGCTTTTCAGGGGAGAAAGCGTGGCTGGAGAGACTGCTTCACTGTACAGATGGTCCACTTGTACTGGATGCCGATGCACTAAATATTCTTTCCAGCGATTTATCCATGTTGCAGTTTCGAAAGAAACCGACCATTCTTACACCGCATCCTGGGGAGATGGCCCGTCTGATTGGGGGCACCGTGAAAGATGTGGAGGCTTCCCGGCATCGGGTAGCCAAGGAATTGGCGGAAAAAACCGGTGCAACGATCGTATTGAAGGGTTCCTTTACAGTGATTGCTTTTCCGGATGGACGGCAAGTTCTGAATGGAACCGCCAGTCCAGCTTTGGCCAAAGCTGGGTCTGGGGATGTATTGACCGGGGTGCTGGGAGCATTTCTGGCCCAAGGTATTCCGGTGGAGTCTGCGGCTCCAATGGCCGTCTACCTTCATGGAATGGCAGGTCGACTGGCCGTTCGCTCTTCGGACTACAGTGTCCTCGCTTCCGAGGTAATTGACAATCTGGGAAACGCCATTCATCAAACCCTCTGATCGCGATGGTGTCCGACCGACACATCTCTTGGAGAACAGAAGATGGAAATATTTCTCCATGAAGAAAGGGATGGTGACATGCGTCGGCTCATATGGGTGTTGACCGTTGTTTTGGCGTCTGTGCTCGCATTGTCCGGTTGTGGGGAAAAGACCCCGGAACAAGTGGTGAGCGATCTTTCCAAACGATCAGAGAAAATGAAAGGATACAAGAGCAAGGCAAAAATGGTGATTCACTCCGGTACCTCTCCACAGGAATATGATGTGGAAGTTTGGTATAAAAAGCCCCACTTTTACCGGGTTGCCTTGAAGAATACCAAAAAAGACGTGACGCAAATCCTGCTTCGAAATGATGAAGGTGTATTCGTCTTAACTCCCCATTTGGAGAAAAGCTTCCGGTTTCAGAGCGATTGGCCGGAAAATGGCGGGCAGGTTTATCTGTACCAGTCTTTGTTGAACAGTGTGATTGATGATTCTGCCCGTGAGATGACCTCTTCTGAAAAGGGCTACCAGTTTGAAGTGGCGGCGAACTACAGTCAGAATTTAGCGATGAACAAGCAACGGATTCAGATGGATAAGGATTACCGCCCCCAAAAGGTGGAAGTCTCAAACGAAGAGGGAAAAGTGATCGTCGAGGTTGAGTTTAACGAGTTTGAGTCAAACGCCTCTTTTGACAAAGATGCTTTTGATATGGAGAGAAACATGAACGGTGCCGCAAGCCGAAGCATTCCCAGCGGATCGGTGGAAAAAGAGAAAAGCCAGAGCAAAAAGAAAGAAGAGATCGAAGCGGTTACACCGGATTGGGTACCCAGCGGAAGCGAATTGACAGATGAAACGACAGTAAATACCCCGGATGGAAAATCGGTGATTATGCGCTATCAAGGGAAAAAACCGTTTACACTGACCCAGAAGAAACCAAAAGCTGTGGAAGCCAGTCTCCCCTTGATGGGAAAGCCCCTTGACCTGGGTTATACCACAGGTGTTCTTCTCAATACGGACAATAAGAAAAAACTTTCCTGGACCTGTAACGGAATTGACTTTGAGCTGATCGGAGAGCTGTCCGAACAGGAAATGTGGAAAATTGCCCGGTCCGTTTATCAGTCCAAGGAAAAATAAAACCGCCTACTTGGTGGTTTTATTTTGGAAATATGGAATTTTGCTTTTGCACGAGCCTGGAGACCAGAGTTGGTGCGTTTTTTTATTTATACGGAATATTTGAGTCCGTCATTAAGAAAACGTTAAGAATTGGTTTGCGAATTTGTTAAGGTGTCTCATTTATCTTGAGGTAAAATGAAGTCTTTAAGGTTATTCTGATTTGTATTTACACATTGATAAATTCCAAGGAGGTTAATCTATGAGTATTCTTTATTGGAGACTATTTCTGGCTCGTTTCTTCCGCTCACCGCTTCAGATTGGCAGTGTGATTCCCAGTTCCCAAAAGTTGGTTCAGGCCATGCTGAGTCCGGTCCCCTGGAATCAGATCGATACAGTTGTGGAGTTGGGAGCCGGAACCGGGGTCATTACCCAAGCGTTAAAAAAATACCACAAACCCGGTACGGAAACATTTATATTTGAAAACGACCCGGTTTTGCAATCGCTATTGCGTCGAAGATATCCAGAATTCCATTTTGCTTCTGATGCCGCCATGATGGATACTGTGTTATCCCAGCAGAATATGAATGGTTCGGACGTCATTCTATCTTCTCTTCCTTTTTCCAACTTCTCGATCGATTCTAGGGTCCGTATTTTGGATCAGATTTGTGATACCTTGAAAACAGATGGGATATTCATTGCCTATCAGTATTCACAACACATCAAACCATTGTTACAGGAACGTTTTCAGGAAGTGGAAATCCGATGGGTTCCTTGGAATATTCCGCCGGCCTTTGTCTATATTTGCCGAAAACCGATCCCGGAAGGGACGTGATTATATGGATGCAGAATTACTGATGCAATGGATTTCCGAGTAACAAAAAAACAGAAATTACTAAAACGCTCGGAAGAACTGATTCATAAATATTTCTTTCCGGGAGTCAGACATGTGATTCCTTATCTCATGGGTATGGGCAAGATGCGTTTTTATCAATACGTAATTTATTCCTACAGTACGGGCTTCATTTGGACAGCTATCTACTTTTACGTTGGGATGCTTACAGGGATGATAGATATAATGGTTTTATTGTCAGATCTCAATTGGATTTTTATATTATTAATCTCTTTATTGAGGATCTGTTCAGATCATTCAGATAAATCAACGCAGAAAACATGAATTCAAATTTTGTATACAGTTCTTTGCGAAATGCTTCGTAACTCATATCCGGATCGATCACTTTGCTTAACAACGCCATATGAGAGATCAAGAAACGGATCAATATCCACTTTTTCAGATAAAATGTTGCTTTTGCAGCTGTTGTAGATAACCTTTCAGTTTTTGAATCACTTGGTGACCTAACTCCAATAATACTGTAAACGTTGTCTCCCACTCTTTCCCTGCACTACATCTGAATCATTTTCTTTGCAAAACACGTTTTTCAATTGTATGATAGCGTTGGGTAGAACGAAAACTGAGGGATGATGGAAGAGAGGCTATAGCTCTTTCTCGATCAAAGGAGAAAAGAATGGAAAACGAGATCTTCATTCATCAGGAAAAAACGTTTTATACCGTATTGCTGTATCGAAAGAGCAAGGGATTGCGTTTGGTAGAGATGGGAGTATTCTTGGTTGGATTACTGACGATGATCCCTTTTTTTGAAGTGAGATCCACTCCGTTTGTTCTGGCTCTGTTAGGGTGGAGTGTGGCAGTCATGGTCGGCATTCCCGGTATCTATCGGGTGATTTGGCAACCGATGTACACGCTTTACCCAGACCGTCTTGTGATTCAGACGTTGCAAAGACGGGAAGAGATTCCCTTATCCAAAGTAGAGTCCGCTCATGATCTTCCCTATATCTATCGAGTTGACGGGAAAAAGCGATTCCTCTTGGTCAGCGACAGCTTTCTGGAATCCCTGAATACCCAATTAGAATTGGTAAAGCGTGGGTTGAATGGATGAAAACAGATCACCAATATTATCGCGATACAAAGGCCATTGTGGATTTGGATGCGATTGAATACAATGTAAAGGAGTTTCGTCGGCATTTGCCCAAATCCTGTCGACTGATGGCTACCGTGAAGGCGGATGCTTACGGGCATGGTGCAGTTCAGGTAGCCCGTGCCGCATTGTCTGCCGGTGCAACCCACTTGGCTGTTGCTTTTTTGGACGAGGCTCTGGAATTGAGACAAGCAGGGATCTCCGCACCTCTTTTGGTCTTGGGACAGACACCAGCCCGTGGAGTGAAAGAAGCGATTCAGCAGGATCTGATTCTGACGGCTTATGATCATGAAAGTGCGGAAGCAATCGCAAGGGAAGCTGGTAAAGTGGAACACCCCGCCCGTGTTCATATGAAAGTGGACACAGGGATGGGGCGGTTGGGATTGTGGAAAGATCAGTCAGTCTCCCTGATCCAACGCTGGGTGGACGACTCCCGGATCAAGGTGGAGGGGATGTTTACTCATTTTGCGACAGCTGATGAGGCGGACAAAGGATATGCTGTCGAACAGCATGAACGACTTTTAGAAGTGATTCAGGGTTTAGAGAACCGAGGAATATCCATTCCCCTCATTCACTGCGCCAACAGTGCCACCGCTATTGATATGCCACACTGGGCCTATGGGATGGTACGATTGGGGATCAGTATGTATGGTTACTATCCATCGGACGAAGTGAATCGGGAGGCGGTGAATCTCCGACCGGCTCTGACATTGAAAACTCGGATTGCTCAACTGAAACGTCCCCCAGCCGGAACGGGCATCAGTTATGGAAAGACGGCGGTTGTAAATGGAAACCAGTGGATTGCAACCTTACCGATTGGCTATGCTGACGGATACAGTCGTCTACTGTCCAATCGGGCAGTCGCACTGGTCCGGGGAAGGAAAGTTCCGGTGATTGGTCGGATCTGTATGGATCAAACCATGTTGGATGTTACCCAAGCGATGCCTGTCACGGTTGGAGATGAAGTGGTCCTCTATGGTTCTCAGGGCTCTGAAACCGTTCATGTGGATGAGATCGCCCATCTGCTGGGGACGATTTCCTATGAAATCACCTGTATGGTTGCTCGCAGGGTTCCCCGTGTTTATATACGGTCCGGTCAAGTGGTGGATATATCCAACCGCCTGAAAACGAACTCTGTGTAAAGAAAATGGAGACAAAGAAGGAATTTTAACGTATAAAGCGAAATACATTTAATATTGTCCCTTACGTCTGACAACCGGCGTAAAAGTATATTTTTGCATTGGCTTTATCATAATGGTAGTATTGATAAGGGAAATCGCCAACGGTGATGATTTGTTGGGGGTGCGTATTGTTGTCCGAGACAAAAAGAATTATGATCAGCCTACCTCAGCAATTGCTTCAGGAAGTAGACGGAATGGTGGAGAAAGAAAACTCCAACCGCAGTGAGTTTATCCGTCAGGCGATGAAGCTTTATCTTTATGAACGAAAAAAGCGGCTGATTCGTGAAATGATGCAACGGGGCTACATGGAGATGGCTAAGATCAACCTCAACATTGCGTCGGAGGCATTTGAGGCAGAAGAAGAGGCAGACGATACAACGATTCGTCTGGTTAGCGGGGTGTAATTCTTTTGATTGTGAAACGTGGCGATGTCTATTTTGCCGATCTCTCTCCAGTGGTCGGATCTGAACAAGGTGGGGTTCGGCCCGTTTTAGTGATCCAAAACAATATCGGGAACCGCTTCAGCCCCACTGTGATCATCGCCGCGATTACTGCCCAAATCCAAAAGGCCAAATTGCCCACCCATGTGGAAATCGATGCAAAGGATTATGGATTTGACCGGGATTCGGTAATCTTGTTGGAGCAGATTCGAACGATAGATAAACAGCGTCTGACAGATAAAATCACTCATCTGGATGAGGAAATGATGGCACGAGTGAATGAGGCGCTGAATATCAGCTTAGGTTTGATTGATTTTTGACGAAAGGGAGATGCATTTGATGCATCTTCTTTTTTATATTTTTTGCGAGCGAGAAAACCCCTGGCTTTAGATATGGGGATGAAAGCGAGCGACAGGAATGTCAAGCAATGGCTTTCCTGATAAATTGGTTGTATAATAAAGGCGAATTTCAAGGATTTTTGCTATTTCGAACCAAGTGCTTTCGGAATCCCGCGAAGTAAAATGCCCTTTCAAAAGGGGGAAACGGGCATTGTCACAGCCGATGGGACGGGTTTGCCGGGGTCGGTGCCACTGATTTGGGGTGACAGAATGAAAGATGAATTGTTTGAGCAATACCAGACGTTGCTTGCCTGCTATTTGCGGGATCGACGGGAAGACCAACTGTATGCGGCTCAGCAGATGAGCAAATGGATGATGGAACAGAAGATTCCGCCGGAGGAAATGGTCAGCTTTCATGCGGAGGCCTTAAAAAGCCTAATGCCTGATCTTCCGGAAGATGTTCATCTCTCCTTCAATTTTCTGATTGAGATGATGATTGGTTATGGAACAGCGCTGCGGGAGCACGAAAATCTTTTAAATAGACAGCGTGAGCTGGAGTATGAGATTGAAGTGGCGGTTGGGATGCAACAAACCCTGTTGCCGGATTCACCACCTGAGCTGCCGGAACTGGATATCGGTGTGATCAGTGTGCCGGCAAACCGCATGAGTGGAGATTACTACAATTTTGTCAATCATGACGGGGACTCCATTGGAGTGGCCCTTTCGGATATTATCGGGAAAGGGATTCCGGCAGCCCTTTGTATGTCCATGATTAAATATGCCATGGATCAACTGGATCATCCCTTGGACCCATCAGAGATTCTCCGTCGTTTAAATACCGTAGTAGAGAGAAACGTAGATCCAAGTATGTTTATCACGATGGTTTATGGGGTGTATGATTTAAACCGTCATATTTTTAGATATGCGGCTGCCGGACATGAACCTGGCATTTACATTTGTAAGGAAGATCAACATTTTGAGGATATGACCACACGTGGACTGGTTCTCGGAGTTACAAAAGAGGTTCAATATCAGGAGTATGCTTTAGCGCTGGACCCTGGAGACTTGATTGTCCTTTTTTCGGATGGGGTGACTGAAGCCCGGATTGATGGTCAGTTTCTGGGCAGAGAACGCTTGAAGGAACTGATCCGGTCGTATCTTCACCTACCTGCCCAGCGAATGGCAGAAACCCTCTATCGGAATTTATATGAAATGGCAGATTATCAACTGAAAGATGATCAGACGATTATTCTCATTCGCAGAAAAGAGTAAAGGTTTAAAAGAGAAGCCAGCGGGTAAAGTCTGAATGTGGGGGTTGAAAGAAATGAATGTTACAATTGAAGAACAAATCCGGTCCGATCAAGAAAGAACGTTGGTCGTCTCTGGTGAGGTGGATGCATTTACCGCACCTCAGCTGCGGGAAAAGCTGATGCCGTTGTGCCAGGAAAATTGTAAGGTGTATCTGAACTTATCCCAAGTGGACTATATGGATAGCACCGGTTTGGGTGTTCTGATCGGTGCATTTAAAAAGCTCCGCTCCCAAAGGGGACGGTTGATTTTAACAGGGGTGAGTCCCCGTCTGAAACGGTTGTTAAACATCACTGGCTTGTCTGAGATTTTGGAAATTGAAGACAGAGTGTAGGAGGAGCGGATTGGTATGGATCAAACCAAGGAAATCATTGAGATGACCTTACCTGCCAAAGCGCAATATGTGGGCGTGGTCCGTCTGACCGTCTCCGGGATCGCCAACCGCTTGGGATTTCATTATGATGATATTGAAGATATGAAGCTGGCTGTTGCCGAGGCTTGTACCAATGCGGTGGATCACGCATACAAAAAAAGTGTGGTTAAAGGAAAGATCGGAGTGACGTTTTTCATTTTTGAGGATCGCTTGGAGGTACAAATCAAAGATGAAGGAAACAGCTTTGATATTGCGGCAGTGAAAAAGAGATGCGGTCCGATTGAGAAACATCACCCATTTGCAGCGATGAGGGAAAGGGGGCTGGGTCTTCACCTCATGGAAGCCTTGATGGACCGTGTTGACATATACGGTGGGCAAGGCGTAGTGGTCTCCCTTACCAAGTATATTCACAGGGACGAGGTGGATTCAAATGTCAACTCGCCCACAAAAACGCAATCTAACCGATGATGAGATCATTGAAATGGTCCGTCGCATGCAAGAAGAGGGAGAAGAAGAGGTTCAAAATCTACTGGTGAAACATTTTACTCCCTTGGTAGAAACCCTGGCATCCAAGTTCTCAAAAGGTCCGGAATCCTTTGAAGACCTGACACAGGTGGGAATGATCGGTCTATTGGCAGCATTGAAGCGATATGATCCGACAGTTGGTCGAAGCTTTGAAAGCTTTGCTGTTCCGACCATCGTAGGGGAGATCAAACGTTATATTCGGGATAAGACATGGAGTGTTCATGTTCCACGCCGAATTAAAGAGTTGGGTCCCCGGATCAAAAGGGCCGCTGAGGAACTGACTACAAAACTTCAGCGTTCTCCCCGTGTCGATGAGATCGCTGACTTTCTGGAACTTTCTGCTGAAGAAGTGTTGGAAGCGATGGAGATGGGAAGGAGTTATAACGCAATATCTGTTGATAGCCCAATTGAGGCGAACAGCGATGGAAGCCAGGTGACCTTGTTGGACCTTGTAGGGGACCTTGATCGTCGTTTTGAACAGGTGGATCAACAGATCCTTCTGCAAAAAGTCTTCCAGGTTCTCAGTCATCGGGAGCAGGAAATTATAAAGATGATCTTTTTTGAGAATAAAAGCCAAAAGCAGACAGGGGAAAGCTTGGGAATTTCTCAAATGCATGTTTCCCGTCTTCAACGGCGTGCCCTCCGAAAATTGCGAGAAGCCATCCGAATGGAATCAACAGAAATTATGTGACTCCATCCTTACCGCTAAAGTCGGAGGCTTTGGTTGGTACATAGGGTGCTATGCCGGAAAACGGTGATGAAAAGAGGAGATAACAAAAACCATCTCGCATTCTTTGTAAAAGCAAGCGAGATGGTTTTTGTCCGTTTCAGCTTTGTTCGTCCTGAATCCGATGACTGCCCGTATAAACGTTAAATCGGTTTTCCCGCGCAAATCCAATCAGTGTGATATTAAACTCCTTTGCCACATCACAGGCAAGGCTGGAAGGAGCGGAGATTGCTGTGACGATCGGAATCCCGGCGACGGCTGCCTTTTGCATAATTTCGAAGCTGGTTCTTCCGCTGACCATTAAGATGCCGTTGGAAAATGAATGGTTTTTATGCAGAAACGCATGGCCCAGAAGTTTATCTACAGCATTATGGCGTCCCACATCTTCCCGAAGGAAAAGTGGATTGCCGAGCGGATCAAACCAACCGGCTGCATGCAGTCCCCCCGTTCGGTCAAAGATTTTCTGTTCCTGGCGAAGGGTCTCTCCCAGTCGGTGAATGGTGGAAGGTGTAACTGTCAAGTTGCTTTGGACAGGGGCAACGCCTCGGATGCGTACTGCTTCCAGGGACGCTTTGCCGCAAACACCACAGCTGGAGCTGGTATAGAAGTTTCGTTGAAGGCGATTGAGATCTATGGAGATTCCCGGACGAAGGTTGATATTTACAATATTGTATGGTTGCTCTCCATCCAATTTCAAGTGGTGGCAATAGGTTATGGTCTCCACATCATCGATAGAGGTCAGAATTCCTTCTGTAAACAGAAAGCCGGCGGCCAGCTCAAAGTCATTTCCCGGTGTTCGCATGGTCACAGCTACAGAAACAGGCTCAGGTAGGTGGGGAAAAACGAGGCGGATCTCCATGGGTTCTTCCACTACCAAAGAGTCTCTGCTTTGTACGGACGTATGATCCTTAAACTTCTGAATCCATCGATGGGTTGAGCGGGATCTGGTTTGACGCATGGGTCCTCCCTTTAAATCGATGAGATTGATCCTAACGGATCATTCTTTTTCTTAAAAGCGTACCGTTTCAGAAGATGAAGATCAACTACAGATGAAAGCTTAAGATCCATCTTTGGACCGAATGAGCCTAGACGGAAAGCGGAATTTTTTAATCCAAAAGAATAAATTTATGTGATTGAGGAAACCCGACGGTCTCCTTGGTCGTTTTTTGTTGTTTGAGGGAATCATTACACACGGAGGGGAGAGAATGTATGAAGCGCCTTCTTCTGGTGGGAATTGTGACCAGCAGTCTGCTCGCTGGGATGATACCGTATCAGACTGTCAACGCGGAGGGGAGTGTCGGTGAGAAGAAACAGGAATTGAAGGATGTACAAAAAGAACAGAAGGATACAAAGGAGACACTGAAGGAATTAAAGAGTAAAATTGAACCGCATAAGAAAAAAGTTGAGAAGATGGAAAAGAAAATTTCCCAAATCAACAAAAAAATCCAGAAATCGGAAAAAGAGAACAAAAAGAATGAAAAGAAACTGAAAAAATATGATCAATTGTTCAAGGACCGTGTCCGTCTGATCTATGCCAAAGGGGAAATGGGTTCCATGCAAGCGTTGCTTGAATCAGAGGACTTTGGCGAGTTTTTGGAGCGATTTGAAACACTCCGACTGATCTTGATGAGGGATAAGACGTTATTTAACAAATATGATAAAGTTCGGAAAGAGCATGAAAAATTGAAAAAAGAGTTGTCCGACTTAAGAAAAAAGCAGGAGAAAGAAGCGGAAAAAACGAGAAAGGTTTACGACGAAATCAATAAAGAGATTGCAAAAGCGCAAGAAAAGCTTGCTTCGCTTCATTCCAAGGAGAGCAGCATCCAGGAAGAAATTAATCGACTGACCCTGGTGGATGCTTCCCTGTATCCTTATAAATATGCCAGTACTTCCGGGGTGGACCCATGGGGATTCTACATCCGACAGTGTACCTCATTTGTCGCTTGGCGGCTCAATCAACAAGGGGTTCGGTTTACCAACACCATGCGGGGGGGCCGTTTCGGCAATGCCGGGAATTGGGATGATAATGCGAGAGCCCTTGGGATCCGTGTGGACAAACGACCGGCTGTCGGAGCCGTTGCACAATTTAATCCCGGTGTGGGTGGTGCCAGCAGTGTCTATGGACATGTTGCCTTTGTCACGGCTGTTCATGGTTCCACGATCACGATTGAAGAATATAATCATCGTCCCTATGCATTTAGTCGTCGAGTGATTCCCGTCTCTTCTGTCAGCAATTTTATTCATATGAACTAGTCAATAAAAAGCGGAGGCAACTGATGTTCACAGTTCCTCCGCTTTTTATTGATTCATGTTAAGTCTTCCACCAATCATCAAAAGGTGTAACAGGCAGAGCACGCTTGTGACGGGTGGAAAGGAATTTCTGTTCAATTCGTTTTGCGACGGAAAGGGGGACTTCCTTTCCTTCCAAGTAATTATCAATTTGGTTATAGGTGAGTTGCAGCTCATCTTCATCTGAGCGCCCTGGCTGATCATCCAGAAGGTCTGCGGTTGGCGTTTTTTCATAAAGGGACGGCTCAGCTCCCAAATATTTCAGAAGCTGTTTCCCTTGGCGTTTGTTCAGTCCAAATAAAGGGATCAGATCACATCCCCCGTCTCCATATTTGGTGAAGAAACCTGTCACGGCTTCAGCTGCATGATCGGTGCCCACCACAAGCAAGTTATAAGTGCCAGCAATTTCATATTGGGCAACCATTCGTTCCCGTGCTTTTGCATTTCCTTTTACATAATCGGATATTTCCTGGCCAGTGGCTTCCTTAAATCCACGGACGGAACCATCCACCGCTTCTTTAATGTTAAAGGTGAGAGTGCGATCGGGTTGAATAAACTGAAGGGACTGACGGGCATCCTCTTCATCCCGCTGAACACCATAGGGAAGCCGCATAGCGATAAATTGATAGTTTTGCTGCGTTTCCTTTCTTAATTCCTCCACAGCCATTTGACATAGCTTTCCTGCCAATGTGGAGTCCTGTCCACCGGAGATGCCCAGTACCAGTCCTTGGGTACCAGTGCTCAAAATATATTGTTTGATAAACTGAACGCGTTTTTGAATCTCCTTTTCCAAATCAATGGTTGGTTGAACATGAAGTTCATCGATGATCCTTTGTTGAATCGGACGCATGGGTAAAAAAGCCTCCTTACCTTTACTTCTGTTTTCTCTTTCCACTCACTTTACCTTAAACGATGCTGGGATGCACCTTTGTTTTGATGGTATTTCCAAGAGTGGGTGGGGAATGGTAGATAATAAGCAGGTTAAAGGAGCGGTTGCAATGACTTATTTAAAGTGGAGCGGCATGGCGGTTTTAATTTTGGCGGTTGGAACCTTGTTACTGCGATTGGGAGGGAGAAAATCAATCTCTCAGATGACCATCGTTGAGACGGTGATCATGATTTCCATCGGTACTTTATTGATTCAGCCGGTCAGCGGGAAAGATATGACGATCACGTTTGTTGTGGCCGCAGTACTGATTATTATGTTACGGCTATTTGAACACCTTCAGGTGAAATCGGACATAATGGAAACATTACTTACCGGAAAAGCCATCCCCGTGATCCAAAATGGACAGGTTTTGACGGATCAGCTAAAGAAGCTGAGATTGACCATCGACCAGCTGGAAATGCGGCTGAGACAAAACAGTATCACACATATCGAGGATGTAAAATGGGCAACGTTGGAGCCAAGTGGTCAGTTGGGTTATGAATTAAAAGAACATGCCAAACCTGCCACCAAAGGAGATATTGAGCAACTGATGGCCTCCATTGAAAGTAAAATCAAGCTGGTACACGTTCCGCCCCCTGCCCAGCCGAGTCAGGAGAACTTGTTTACAGAAGTAAACCGAAAAGAAAAAGATAATCCCGATCAGGGAGAGTTACAGTAAAGGGGTAGTTCCTATTTACGGATAAAAGCATATCAGGGTGGAAACAGTCGAACTGACATAGACCCCTTCCTCTGTCTACCGGGTGCAAATCGTGGAAAGGGGTAGTTCGTTTTTGTTCCCGTTACGTTTATGGTTGTAAGGTTTGGGTATGTTTCTCTGAAAGATGTACGAGCTTAGGTTTGACTGTTATGGGTACTGTTGGGTGACATCCCGCTTTTTTTGCTTCCGATTATGATCATCACAACGACAAAAATCACTGCCAATGCGATTAAGCCACCTAATACACCAAATACATATACCGGCCAATTCGCCTTGCTGGTTACAGTTACAATTTTTTGATTTTCTTTTGCTTTGGTCAGATCGATATTCCAATGGGCTGTATTTTCTTTTAGTGATGATGTACTGGTTTGATCCTCTTCGATCGATCCAGGCATGGTTACCTCCACCAAAAACCTGGGATCAATCCTCTCCTCCTCCGCATCAGACCAATCCCTGAGATCGTCATCCAATTTTAAAGGGAGTAAATATGTATCAAAAAAGAATCCTTCTTCTTTTTTGATTTCTACTTCCAGATCTTCCTCTTTGCAATATTTATTGAAATCATCAATGCTTGCAAAGTCCAATTGTGCTTCTACAATATTTTTATCACCTTCTGTACGTGTTGTTGTTTTGATATGTTCGATGAGGTCTGTGTCATCTTGGTCCGTAAGTTCTTCTTCCAGATCAGACGCGGACTCAGAAATCACTTCTTCAAACAGCCCAGATCCTCCCAGACCAACTACCATTCGTACAGAATCATCGTCATTCACTTTTATTTTCCAGCGTGTTTCAAAAAGGCTCTTCTCCTTTGCTTGCACAGGTGTGATCCAAAGAGAAAACAACATAACAAATGTAAATATCAGTCCCAAAGATTTTTTGCAATCAGGCATGTAAACATCCCTCTCCTGTTTTATTCAACTTTATGGATTTTCCTACTATTATCGATTAGTAGTATATCATTTTTTTCCTACGTCACACCAAACAATAAAAATTCGCCTTTATGTTATGTGAGAGAGGTTTAAAGGACAAATGGCGCCCAGGGTTGCTTCACTCCTTGGGCGCGTTTGCTGTCCAAGAAGGGTGTTTGCTCCGTGTAGGCAGGTGTGGATGCAACACAGTGAAATCTTAAAACATCCTTCTTGAATTGATTTTCTGTAAAGTTACAATTATATAACAATCCTCCCATTTAGGTAAATATTTAGAATAATGGTAGGTTTGTGGCGGTTTGGGTGAAGTAGTGATGAAATGGCGAAAAATCAAACCATAATGGAGAGTGATGGATTCATGCCTTCTTACAAATGATGGGATGTCTTCAGCTGGCTTCAGCCTTGGTTTGAACTGCTTTTGGTCCTGTTGGAGAAAGGTGTTCAGGATAACCGTAGCTACCATGTTCACTCAGATCCAATCCGATCCTTTCATCGTTTTCCGTAACCCGAAGACCCGTTAGTTTATCCAGTACCCATAGGATCAGAAAGGAGGTGAGAGCCACATAGATGGCAGAAACCAAAACTCCCGTTGCCTGGACTCCCAGTTGACTCCATCCGCCTCCGTACAGAAGCCCTGGTTTACCGATCCCTGTGATCTCCACTAGGCGTGGGGAAGCGAAGAAGCCAGTGGACAGGGTTCCCCAAATTCCCGCAATTCCATGAACAGAAAAGGCATAGACAGGATCGTCCACTCCTTTTTGTTCAAAGTACAGAGCGGTAAACACGGTGAGCGAACCTGCGACAGCTCCGATGACTACGGCAGCCCAAGGCTCCACAAAGGCACAGGCGGCTGTAATCGCGACCAAGCCTGCCAAAACGCCGTTTAGTATCATGGGAATCTCCGGTTTTCCCACTAACAGGTGAACCGTTGCCAGAGCGGCGACAGCACCGGCCGCAGCAGCCAGATTGGTGGTGAGGGCGACATATCCAAAGAAACCGTCCTGTGCGCTCAGGGTACTCCCTGGATTAAATCCAAACCAGCCCAGCCAGATGATTAAGGTTCCCAACACCGTATACACCTGATTGTGTCCAGGAATAGCATTGGGCTTTCCATTGGCATTAAATTTTCCAATTCGGGGTCCCAGGATTAATGTGGCCACCAGAGCGGCAATCCCTCCCTGTAGATGAACAACCGTTGAACCGGCGAAATCCTGTTTTCCCAGTTCACTCAACCAGCCTCCACCCCAGATCCAGTGCCCTACGACAGGATAGATGACTGTGGTGTATAACAGACTGAAGATCACATAAACACTCAGCTTGCCCCGTTCAGCAAATCCCCCCCATGCAATTCCCAAGGAAACCGCTACAAAGGAAAGCTGGAACAGATAAGAAATCTCCAGAGGAAGACCTCCCTCCTCGGTTGGAATGTCCAAGAACCAACCGGAGGTTCCGATCCACTGGTTCCCTTCTCCGAAAGTAAGCCCATAACCGATGGCCCAGAATGCCAGCGCAGCGATTGAAAATGTAATGAGTTGTTTGCCGGCGATGTGACCGGCATTTTTCATTCGTGCGGAACCGGCTTCCAACAATACAAACCCCGCCTGCATAAAGATGACCAGGATGGCACAGACCATTACCCAGATCGCATCAACGGATATGATGACATTTTCCATAAGAGGAAACCTCCTTAACGTTCTATGTAAGAATACTTAACATGTAATTGATAATACCACATCATTAATCTGAACACAACAATTAATGTCAAAAAACATGACATAAAAAGGGCGGTGGCAGACATTTCAGAGGAAAAGCGGTACCTTTTGGTGGCAGAAACGTGCTCTTATCCCATATCGATGGGGAGTGTCAAGAGGAAAATATCATCAAATTGGATGTGGTCAATCAAGAACAGGACCGATCCTGTACGAATTTCTAGGGAAAGAGCAACCTCCTGCACCTTCGCATAGAATAAATAAAAAATTTTAAATATTGATTTTTTTGATGGCAAATGATAGTATGAATTACGCCTATATCTGTGGAATGTTGTAACTCATATCTGAAAGTGGGTATACGGATGAAATTGGGTGTATTTACTGTCCTGTTTCAGGAGAAACCGTTTGCAGAGATGCTAGATTACGTCAAGGGTGCAGGACTGGATGCAATCGAGTTGGGAACGGGCAATAATCCGGGAAATGCACATTGTAATCCAGATCTGTTGTTGGATGATGCGTCTAAATTACGGTCTTTTAAGAAAACGGTTGCACAAAAGGGATTGATTATCAGTGGGTTAAGTTGCCATGGAAATCCGCTTTCACCTGTGCAATCGATTGCTGTAAACAGTCATGAGACGTTTGTAAAGACGGTACAATTGGCAGAAAAACTGGAAGTGCCAGTGGTTAACTGTTTTTCCGGTGTTCCGGGAGACCATGAACACGCCAAATATCCAAACTGGCCGGTAGCACCCTGGCCAAATGAGTATCGTGAGGTATTAGAGTGGCAATGGAAAGAAAAGGTGATTCCGTATTGGAAGGAGTGGGGCCATTATGCTGCCGATCATCATGTGAAAGTGGCGGTGGAACTGCATGGAGGCTTTTCTGTGCATACCCCGGCGACCATGCTGCGTCTGCGGGAGGAAGTGGGTGAGGTGATGGGAGCCAATTTGGACCCCAGTCATCTGTGGTGGCAAGGAATTGATCCGGTTGCCGCTATTAAGATTTTGGGGCGTGCGGGTGCCATTCATCATTTTCATGCCAAGGATACGTATATTGACCAAGAGCAAGTCAATATGCATGGATTGACTGATATGCAGCCATATGACAAGATGCAGGATCGTGCCTGGATCTTCCGTACAGTAGGATTGGGTCATGATATGAAAGAATGGGCAGATATGATCAGTGCACTCCGTCTGGTGGGCTATGATTATGTTGTCAGCATTGAGCATGAAGATGCACTTTTGTCGACAGAGGAAGGGTTTCACAAAGCGGTAACCAACTTAAAATCCGTGATACCCAAAGATCCGATGCCCAGCATGTGGTGGGTATAAAGTTGGGAGGATAACAGAGATGGAAAAGCTCAGGGTGGGTGTAATCGGATGTGGCAGTATTGCCAAGTACCGTCATATACCGGAATATGCAGAGGATAAGCGAGTGGAGCTGGTTGCCTTTTGCGATCCAGTGCATATGCGTGCGCGAGCATTTGCTGATCAATATGGGGGAAAGGTGTATACGGATTATAAAGAGATGCTCGAAGAGACGGATTTGGATGCTGTCAGTGTGTGTACACCCAATGTATGGCACGCTCCGATTACAATTGCGGCGGCCAACGCCGGAAAGCATATACTCTGCGAAAAACCGATGGCTACTTCTACGGCAGAAGGTAAAGCAATGATTGCAGCTGCACAGGATAACAATGTGCATCTGATGATTGGACATAATCAACGATTGATGCCCCCACACATCAAAGCAAAGGAACTGCTGACAAGTGGCAAGTTGGGTGAAGTGCGAATTTTCCGTACTGTGTTTGCACATGGTGGACCGGAGACTTGGAGTGTGGAAGGGGAAGGCGGCTGGTTTTTTCAGAAGGAGCAGGCTGCAATTGGAGCGATGGGTGACCTGGGTGTACACAAGGTGGATCTGATTCGCTGGTTATTGGATGATGAGGTCCAGGAAGTGGCTGGTATGACGGGTATCCTGCAAAAAGAAACAGCGGACGTTGATGACAATGCCGTTGTTATTATGCGTATGAGACATGGAGCCATGGGAACAATGACCGCCAGTTGGACACATCAACCGGGAGAAGATAACAGTACGGTTTTATATTGCAGCAACGGAATCGTTCGGATCGGAACCGATCCCATCCACCAAGTGATTGTGGAGTGGAAAGATAAAGAGGTGGAACGGTTCCAGACAGGATCACTGGCTAGTAATGAAGAAGGAGGCCAAGAAGTGAACAGTGGAATCATTACTGCTTTCGTGGATGGTGTATTACAGGGAACACCACCGCTGATTCCCGGCGAAGAAGGGCTAAAGTCATTAAGTGTAATATTGGCCGTGTTGAAATCTGTGGATCAGAAGCGTTTGGTGCATATGTAACCGAATATCATTGGGAAAAGGAATTTTACGGATTGGAATCCTTTTCTGGGTGTCATTTGTGCAAACGCTTTCCTGAAGAATTCCTGTTAATGAAAACGGTTGCGCAGTAAAAGGTGAAAGGGGATCTGATGTAATGAAATGGAAAAAAATGATCTCGTACCTTACGGTGGTAGCAATGGTAGGGGTATTGGTCGCGTGTGGACCGGATCGTAACCGTACAGGGGCGGATGGTGAAGAGTCCGAAAAAACGGAACAATTGGTCATCTGGGAAAATAAAGAGTCCAGTATGTTGAACCATACTCAAAAAATGGCAAAGGAATATGAGGAAAAAACCGGTATCAAGGTGAAAGTGGTTGGCGTCGATCTTTTGAAAATGCAAGATAAACTGACATTGGACGGACCCGCCGGAAAAGGGCCGGACTTGGTCACATGGCCACATGACCGTCTTGGTTCTACGGCTATTACAGGGTTGGTCCAACCGATTGACATAAAGCAAGGTTTGATGGATCAGTACAGTGAAAGTGCGATCCAGGCGATGACCTATGATGGAAAACTATATGGATTGCCTTATGCGACGGAAAGTATTGCTTTATATTACAACAAGAAGCTGATGAAAAAGATCCCAAAAACATGGGATGAACTGATCCAATTTGCAGAAGAAAATTCAAAACCATCAAAAAAGAAATACGGTTTTCTCTTTGAAGGGGAGAACTTCTATTACGACTACTTTTTGTTTGACGCGATGGGAGGCTATGTATTTCGGTATCAAAACGGAAAGTACGATGTAAATGATATCGGCTTGAATAATAAAGGCTCTGAAGAAGCTCTTAAAAAAATCAAGGAGTTGTACGAGAAGAAACTGATTCCGCAAGGGCTTAAAGCGGATACTGTCAACGGTCTGTTTAAGGAAGAAAAAGTGGCAGCCGTGATCAACGGTCCATGGGCCATCAAAGATTATGAATCAGCAGGCATTGATTTTGGTGTCATCCCACTGCCGAAAGTGGAGGGAAAAGATCCGCAAACCTTTATTGGAGTGAAAGGGTGGTATTTATCCGCTTTTACGAATCATAAAAAGGCTTCAACGGATTTAATGCGGTTTTTGTCCAGCAAAGAAGCCCTTAAAAAACGCTATCAGGCAACAGGGGAGATTCCGCCACATAAAGAGCTGTTACAAGATCCACTGATCAAAGACGATTCCATCGTCCACAGTTTTTCGAAACAAGCCAGCCAGGGGACACCCATGCCCAACATTCCGGCGATGGGGCAGGTGTGGGAACCGATCAACAATGCTTTATCCTTTGTTGCACAAGGGAAACGATCACCTGAGGCCGCGCTGGACGAATCGGTCAAGATGATAGAAGAGAAGATCAAAGCGCAAAAACAATAATCCATAACAGGGCGCGGCAATGAGTTGCCGCGCCGGAAAGGAGGTTGGAAATGGAAGCAAAGTTCAATCCCAAACCTGAGAATGGCTGTTTTCTTCGTGCTAGTCGAATTGCCGCCGCCTTATCGGTTCTATCGATGGGGTTAGGTCAGTTATATAACGGACAATGGATCAAGGGGATTTGCTTCTTCGTCCTTCAGTTTTGCTATATTGGGTTGTTTTTTGAATTTCTGAATGTAGGGCTGTGGGGGATTGTAACGCTCGGCACCAGTGTGGAGCACGGAGATCATTCCATTATGTTGTTAGCACAAGGTATTATCTCGCTTTTAGTGATTGCGCTGGGTTTGCTGTTTTATGTTTTAAATGTGCGGGACGCGTATAAGGTGGGATTGATGCGTGAGTCCGGGGAAAAGCCCCCAACGATTGCCAAAACATATCAGAATGTAACGGATCAAGGGTATCCGTATCTTTTAATTACTCCCAGCTTAGTTTTGTTGGTTTTTGTGGTTTTGTTTCCACTGCTTTTTATGGTATTGATTGCATTTACCAACTATGACCTTTACCATTCACCGCCTGCCAAACTGGTGGATTGGGTGGGGTTTAACAACTTTTTCAACCTGTTTGGATCGGAACTATGGCGCAACTCGTTTATAAGTGTTTTTCAGTGGACAGTGGTGTGGACGTTAATCTCAACCACCGTTCAGTTTGGCTTGGGGTTGTTTCTGGCTATATTGATCAATCAAAAGCAGGTCAAGTTTAAGCGCTTTTTCCGTACGGTATTGATTTTGCCGTGGGCGGTTCCCGCATTTGTGTCGATCTTGGTGTTCTCTGGAATGTTTGATGAACATTTTGGTCCTATTAACCAGATGTTAAACAGTGTTGGGATTGAAAGTATCCCATGGATGGTCGATCCATTCTGGTCCAAGATCGCCATTTTGCTGATTCAATTCTGGCTCGGCTTTCCCTTCAGTTTGGCGCTGTGTACGGGTGTGCTGCAAGGAATTCCGGCTGATTTGTATGAGGCAGCCAAGGTGGATGGGGCAACGGCATGGCAGAAGTTTCGACAGATTACGCTCCCATTGGTGCTGTATGCCACAGCGCCTGTGTTGATTACGCAGTACGCCTATAACTTTAATAACTTTAACGTGATCTATCTGTTTAATAAAGGAGGGCCTCCTGTTCCAGGGCAGACGGCAGGTGGCACGGATATCCTGATCTCTTGGGTATATAAGCTTACCTTCGACGTGTACAAATACAACTATGCGGCGGCTGTATCCATCATGATTGCGATGGTTGTGATGGGATTTGCCGTATATCAATTCCGACGGCTTCGATCATTTCAAGAAGAGGATATGATCCAATGAATACAAAGTGGAAATCGCATATGGGGATCGTACTGACGTATCTTGTTTTACTGTTTATGGTGGTGATTTCAATCTATCCGATCTTGTGGGTGATCGGATCGTCACTCAATCCGGGAACCAGCTTGTTTTCCAGTAGCTTGATTCCCCAAAATGCTACGTTGAAGCATTATATATGGTTGTTTACCAGCTCGGATAGTCAATATGTAACATGGTATCTAAATACCCTTAAAATCGCAGTGATCAATTCGTTGATCTCCATTCTGTTAACGACGGCGACGGCATATGCCTTTTCGCGTTACCGTTTTATCGGGCGAAAACACGGTTTAATGGCCTTTTTGATTTTACAAATGTTCCCGTCATTGATGGCGATGGTGGCCTTTTATGTGTTGTTAAATATGGTCAATCTGTTAGATACGCATTGGGGATTGATTTTGATCTATGCAGGTGGGCAGATCCCGTTTAACACCTGGTTAGTCAAAGGATTTTTTGATACGATCCCGCGAGGGTTGGATGAAGCGGCCAAAATCGATGGCGCAGGGCATAATACGATTTTCTTTCGCATTATGTTGCCACTGGCAAAGCCGATTGTTGCTGTCGTCGCATTGTTTAACTTTATTACACCGATGACTGACTTTTTGTTGCCGCAGATTATATTGACCAGTTCGGAAAAGCAGACGTTGGCAGTGGGTCTGTTTAGCTTTATCAATGAGCAATTTGGAAAAAACTTTACCCAATTTGCCGCAGGGGCTGTTTTGATTGCCATTCCAATTGCTGTGGTTTTTATTGCTCTACAGCGGTACTTTATCTCCGGTTTGACAACGGGGGCAACCAAAGGGTGAGTAGATATGGAAAGAGGAGAGGTTTCGATTGGAGAAAGCAGCGATTTTTCATCAACCGTATGGAGCGTATGCCGATCCGCTCAGCCCGTATTGTTTGCGCGTCCGCTTGCGGGTCAAAAAAGGGGATCTCACAGCATGTACCGTGTATCATGGTGACCGGTACAGCCAAGAGGAAGACCAAGATTACGTCCAGTTACAGAAAACGGCTTCTGATATGTATTTTGACTATTTTACAGGAGATCTTCCTACCCAAACGAAACGCATTCGCTATGTGTTTTATGTACAGAACGAGCGTGAAGCGTATTGGTATGGAGAAAATGGATTTTCGCAAGATCGCCGTTCAGCAGGTGTGTTTCAATATGCCTATATAACGTACAGTAACTTATTTGATCTTCCTGAATGGGCGTTAGATGGTGTGGTATATCAAATTTTTCCGGAACGGTTTGCCAACGGTGATCGAAGCAATGATCCGCAGAATGTGGAACCCTGGACAGTTGGCGCTCGACCGAAGCCGGATAGTTATTACGGCGGGGATTTACAGGGGGTTATGGATCGATTGCCCTATTTGGAGAAGCTGGGCGTCAATGTTTTGTACTTTACGCCCATTTTCCGTTCCCCGTCCAATCATAAATATGATACGACCGACTATTATCAGATTGATCCGCATTTTGGAGATATGAAAACGTTTCGGAAATTGGTGGAAAAAGCGCACCGTCATGGTATGCGTGTCATTTTGGATGCGGTGATGAACCATACGGGGGTCGGTTTCTTTGCTTTTCGGGATGTAATCGATCATGGGTCCGTTTCCCGCTATGCTGATTGGTTCCATATCAGCTCCTTTCCAGTGCAAACAGAGCCTCGTCCCAACTATGAGACGTTTGCCAACGATGTGTGGACGATGCCAAAGTTGAGGACGCAACATCCTGAGGTGAAGGCTTATTTTCTGGATGTTGCGGAGTACTGGGTAAAAGAGGTGGGCATTGATGGATGGCGACTGGACGTAGCGAATGAAGTGGAGGCAGATTTTTGGCGCGCATTCCGCCAGCGTGTAAAGAAGGCGAACCCGGAAGCGTTGATTGTCGGTGAGGTTTGGCATGATGCCAGTCCGTGGCTGATGGGAGATCAGTTTGATTCCGTCATGAATTATTTATTTCGCGATGCGGTTGTCGATTTTTTTGGCCGAGGTAGGATTGGGGCAGAAGAACTGGATGCGCGTCTTGCCCATTCGCGGATGCTGTATCGAACACAACCGCAGTACGCGATGTTTAACTTGCTGGACTCCCACGATACAGAACGGTTTTTAACCACCTGCGGTGGAAATGAGAAGCGTATGCGTTTGGCTGTTTTGTTTCAAACCACCTATGTAGGCATGCCGATGATTTATTATGGCGATGAAGTGGGTATGCAAGGCGGTTCCGATCCAGACTGCCGCCGACCGATGATTTGGGAAAAACGGAGACAGAATCGGGCGCTGTTTAATTTTTACCGTAAAGTATTGCGGATTCGCCGTGAACAGACAGCGTTGCGTCGGGGGAATATTCGTGTTTGGGTTGCACAAGGGCGTATTTACGGCTTCTTACGCCGGCTTGAGAATGATTGTGTGGGAGTGATCGTTAACAACAGTGATCACATGTGTGAAATTTCTTTGGATACAGCGGCGTTTGGTCAGCCAACGGTGTTGGTAGAGCTTTTGAGCGGGCAATCTGTACAAACAACGAAAGAGGGGAGACTTTTCATCACCTTGGCCCCCTATGAGGGGAGGGTTTATACAGCACCATCCACGAATGGTGCAAAAAAGCCAGCATTGAACAGATCCAATATTCCATTGTAAGGAGGGTTTTCGATGGGTGAGGAAATAACCAAAAAGGAGAGAAAGGCAAATGGCACAGGTGAAACTCAACCATATCTATAAACGGTTTGGCGATGTCACAGCGGTATCTGACTTTGATCTGGAGATCAAGGATAAAGAATTTTTGGTGCTGGTAGGCCCGTCTGGTTGTGGGAAATCAACGACATTGCGTATGATTGCAGGATTGGAAGAGATTAGCGAAGGCAAGCTGTATATTGGGGATCGCCTCGTAAATGATATCTCCCCCAAGGATCGGGATATTGCCATGGTGTTTCAGAGCTATGCTCTTTACCCACATATGAGTGTATATGAAAATATGGCCTTTGGATTGAAGTTACGCAGGTTTGGAAAGGAAGAAATCGACGCAAGGGTAAAAGAAGCCGCAAAGATCCTGGATATTGAGCATTTGTTGGATCGAAAGCCAAAAGCGCTCTCAGGAGGACAGCGGCAGCGTGTGGCGTTGGGGCGTGCCATTGTGCGCGAACCGCAGGTCTTTTTAATGGATGAACCGCTGTCCAATCTGGATGCCAAGCTGCGCGTACAAATGCGCACGGAAATCAGTAAGTTGCATCAGCGATTGGAGACAACCGTCATCTATGTTACCCATGATCAAACAGAAGCGATGACCATGGGGGACCGTGTTGTTGTGATGAAAGATGGAGTCATTCAACAAGTGGATACTCCGGATAGGATTTATCACCGCCCGGTGAATCGGTTTGTCGCTGGATTTATCGGATCACCTGCGATGAATTTTATCGATGGGAGATTAGTGAAAGAGAAGGGGGAAGTTTTTTTCCATGCACAAAACTTAAACGTTAAAATTCCGCAGGGACGCGTAAAAACGTTGCAGGAGAAAGGGTATGTGGGCAAAGACGTTGTGTTTGGCATTCGACCAGAAGATCTGCACGATGAACCCGTCTTTATCGAGGCATCAACGGACAGTAGGGTAACATTACAAGTAGAGATTGTTGAAAATATGGGCTCCGAAATCTATTTATATCTCAAGGGGATCACTCAGGATTCCATTATCGCACGTGTTAAAGCTCGGAATTTATTTTCTCCGGGCAGTAAGGTGACCTTGGCTTTTGATATGAATAAAGCACATATTTTTGATAAAAAAACCGAAGAAACGGTTTTTTAAGGTGCGATCAATCGGTGGTTTCTGCCGACGGAATAGTCGGAATAGATAAAATGACTTTCTTTAACCGTATGGATGGGTGGAAGCAGATGATTTTCCAGTTTCCGCTTTCTGTCGTATAATAATAGGCGAAAACGATTGCACAGACTGTGCAAAAGGAGTCGTTTGATGTCGACCATTAAAGATGTAGCAAAGGTTGCTGGAGTATCTCCTTCCACCGTTTCCCGTGTGATTGCGGGAAACAGGCGGATCAGCAAAAAAACGCGTTTACGGGTGCAACGTGCGATGGCGGAATTAAACTATGTTCCCAATGCGATTGCACGCAGTCTGGCACGTAGCCATACGCGTACGATTGGGTTTACAATATCGCGTGCCGTGGATCAGGCTTTTTCCAATCCGTTTTTTTCGGAAGTGCTCCGTGGTATGTCTTCTGTCGCTCAGATGCACGATTACAATATCCTGCTATCCATAAGTATGGACCCGAAAGAAGAGATGGAAAAGTGCCTCCGTCTCATTCAGGAACGTCGGGTCGATGGGTTAATCCTATCAACGTCACGTCTCCATGATCCCTTAATAGCCGCTTTGTCTGAAGATGATGTTCCGTTTGTCGTGATGGGTCGCAGTGTGGATCTACCCGTCTTATCAGTGAACAATGATAATGTAAAAGCGGGATATCATGCCACGATGCACTTAATTGAACAAGGATACTGCAACATTGCTTTTTTAAGCGGACCCAAGGATCTGGTCGTTAGCATGGATCGTTTCAATGGTTATAAACAGGCGATGTCAGAGAAAGATTTGCCTTTGGATTCACAACGGGTCGTCTTTACGGAGTTGACGGAACAGGGTGGCTTTGATGCGCTGGAGCAACTGAAAGAACAGGGAGTTTTATTTGATGCCGTTCTCGCGGCGGATGATCTCTTGGCTTTGGGGGCCTTTCAGTTTGCCAAGCATTTCTCCATTTCGGTACCGGAGGATTTGGGGATTGTCGGTTTTAACGATACGCCTGTCATGGAGTATATGACACCCTCATTAACTAGTGTTCGCATTTTATCATACGACTTGGGAGCGGAAGTGGTTGATCTGCTGATCAATCATTTAGAGAATCCCGATAAAAGGCGTGCAAAAAAGGAAATAGTGCTTCCGTCGGAGCTAATTATAAGAGATTCAAGTCGTCGCAAGAAAGATTAGCCCACAATCAAAAGTCAGGCACCTTCTATAAAAGGGTGCCTAGTCCTTTCCCGTTTCTTTGTATGTTTCACTCCATTTTTTGCTAAAAAATGATTAAATACGAATCGACTACATAGGAAGTTTGTCCATAGAGAGGGGATTCGCGATTTCAAATTCTTGCCTCAAGACTCGTGATGTCTACCCTTTGAGATGCTTAACTACATTATGTATCCCAAATTGTGGGTCACATTGTATTTGCAAATGTACATAATCAGGCATGATCTCCATGCTTGCAATCGTTGCTCCAAGCTCTCTTGCTTTTTCTATGAATTTTTTTCAGCCGATCACTTACAGGTGGAACGAGTCCTTTCCGTCGGTACTTGGGACAAAAAACAACGTAATATTATATTATTTTGAATATTTCTAAAACTAACCAAGGAATGTCGAAGGATAGAAAATTGCGTTGATTTGGGCAAAACGGTATGATGAGGTAGCAGAAATTTAAGCAAAAATGGAGGATTACATGGACGCGAAGGAACGATTGCAGACAATTGCTGATGAATGTAATCTGGAATTTGCTCAAGTCAAGTCGGCAGTTCAGTTGATGGAAGAGGGAAACACCATTCCCTTTATCGCCCGTTACCGGAAAGAGATGACCAAGGAATTGGATGAGGAACAGCTTCGTCTCATTGAAGAACGAAATAAATATTTAATCCAGTTGGATCAGCGGAAAGAAGAAGTGATCCGGCTGATTGATGAACAGGGAAAGTTATCCGAGGAACTTCGCGGAAAAATTGAAGCGGCTGTCAAGCTGCAAACGGTGGAAGATCTTTATCGACCCTATCGTCCAAAGCGGAAAACCAGGGCGTCCAAAGCACGGGAACGGGGTTTGGCTCCGTTGGCGGAAGTGATGCGACAATCCTCGGATAAACATGAAGTGCAAGCGGAAGCGGACAATTTTATCAATCCTGAAAAAGACGTGGAAACTACAGAGGACGCTCTTCAAGGAGCGATGGATATCCTTGCCGAAGAATTGGCGGATGATCCGGAGGTTCGCAAATGGGTACGGACATTTCACTGGAAGCATGGCGTTTTGGTGACGGAGGCCAAAGATCCTGAAACGCAGTCCGTCTATGAAATGTATTATGATTATCGGGAACCGGCTCAAAAAATGCCTTCTCACCGTGTATTGGCTGTCAACCGCGGGGAAAGGGAAGGAATACTCAAGGTGCGTTTAGAGGTGGAACGTGAGGAAGAGATCTATCCGTTTTTGGAACGAAAACTTTCCAAAAGACCTCATCGATATATCGAGGAAACGGCGGAAGATGCGTATAAGCGCTTAATCGCCCCTTCCATTGAACGAGAGATTCGTGCCACGATGACAGAAAACGCAGAGACGCAGGCCATTCATATTTTTTCCGAAAATCTGCGCAACCTGTTGCTTCAGCCTCCTATTCGAGGGAAAAAGGTATTGGGGGTGGACCCTGCCTATCGGACGGGTTGCAAGCTGGCAGTCGTGGATGAAACCGGAAAAGTGCTCTATGTGGGTGTCATTTATCCGACCCCGCCCCAAAGCCGTGTGGAGGAGGCCAAAGAAACGGTTCGCCAACTGATCGAAGAGCATACCATTGATATGATCGCGATTGGAAATGGAACAGCATCCAGGGAAACAGAGTCCTTTATCGCTGAGCTGATTCAGGAGTTGGATCATAAGGTTTACTACACGATCGTCAATGAAGCGGGAGCCAGCGTTTATTCCGCTTCCAAACTGGCTCGTGAAGAATTCCCCGATCTGGATGCGGCCCAGCGCAGTGCCGTTTCCATTGCACGGCGCCTGCAAGATCCATTGGCTGAGTTGGTGAAGATTGAGCCCAAGGCGGTCGGTGTGGGACAGTATCAACATGATGTGTCGCAAAAGCAATTGGGGGAAAGCCTGACAACCGTGGTAGAGTCAGCGGTAAACCATGTGGGTGTCGATGTGAATACCGCTTCGGTTTCTTTGTTGCAATATGTTTCCGGTGTCAATGCTTCGGTAGCCAAAAATATCATTAAAAAACGTGAAAGTGAAGGGCGATTTACAGATCGAAGTCAATTGAAGGACGTTCCCCGTCTCGGTGCCAAGACATATGAACAGTGTATTGGCTTTCTTCGGGTGACAGATGGAGAGAATCCGTTGGACAAGACTCCGATCCACCCGGAGTCCTATCCTGTTGTGACGGATCTTTTGACGCAATTAAACTGCAATCCTGAAGCCATTGGCAGTAAAGAATTAAATGAACGGTTGCGACAGGTGAATATACAAGCGATGGCAGAGACATTGGATAGCGGTGAGCCCACTTTGCGCGATATTGTAGATGCCCTTCTGCGTCCGGGACGAGATCCCCGTGAAGAGCTACCCGCTCCGATTCTTCGCTCCGATGTGTTGCAGTTGGAAGATCTAAAAAAAGGAATGAACTTAAAGGGAACCGTTCGCAATGTGGTTGACTTTGGCGTATTTGTGGATATTGGATTGAAAAATGATGGACTTGTTCATATTTCCAAGATGAGTGAACGGTTTGTACGGCATCCGATGGATATCGTCGGTGTAGGTGATGTGGTGGATGTCTGGGTATTGGATGTGGATCATCAACGGGAACGGGTGGCTCTCAGTATGATACCGATCAGCTTCGGAGAATGATCCTCGAATGGTGAGAGGGGCGACAATGATGAGGTGGATACTGGGGATACTGCTGGTGGCAGCTCTCGCAGTGGTGGGAGTTTGGGTGTATGATCAGACGCGGACGGTTGAGATACCTGAAATGAAGATTCCGGGAAGGTTGGCCCCGGCTTATGTGGAGATCGCTGAAACAACCGGTGTTCCCTGGTCATATCTTGCGGCGGCAGATGAAGTGGACAAGGGCTATAAAGAAGTGACCCCTGAAACGATCCGTAAGCGAGCCAAGCGGATTCAACAGATATCGGATTTGGATCGTCCAGGTGATCAGGGAGCCCAAAAAGCGATTCGCCAACTCTTTTCCAAACAGAAGGCGGAAGACATTTTAAAACTGGCTGAGTCTTACGCTTGGGCCGCTGCTATTTTAGAAGATGCCACATTTCCCTTTTCGTCCAATGCGAATGTCTCTTATGGGGATACGTGGGGAGCCAGTCGGAGTTATGGCGGAGACCGCACCCATGAAGGAACGGACATAATGGCTGAAAAAGGGACACCGATTCGCTCGGTAAGTGATGGACGAGTGGTATCCAAAGGTTGGAATGAATTGGGTGGGTGGCGTTTGACAGTATTGGACACCGATCACCCTCAAATATCCGTTTACTATGCACATCTGTCCAAGTATAAAGAAGGCATTGACGTGGGTTCCAAAGTAAAAAAAGGTGAAGTGATCGGATATGTGGGGGATAGTGGATATGGTCCGGAAGGGACCACAGGGAAGTTTGATCCACACCTTCATCTGGGAATCTATGTGCGTGAAAGTATGCTTTCCTTTCAGAGAGAAGCGATTAATCCTTATCCATTGCTGAAGGCTTGGGAAGAAAAATAGAGTGCATCACCAAAAACCGCCGGAACGGCGGTTTTTGTATTGCGGTATGGTGGGAGTAAAAAAAGACTGATACACAGATTGCAGGAAAACAGGTAAATAAATCTAATATTTCTACTGTGCATCTTTTATGGGGAGGATGGATAACTATAGGTTTATAATCTTTTACGAGGATTAATTTTGACCTTTCAGTAGGCAGTTACTCTTATGAAATAAGGAGGGAAACCGTTTTCGAAAAACATGAAATCTTTGCAGGATTTTATACGTTTTTCACAACGGAGAATCATGTTTAAAACCGTCGGAATATACAAAAAAATGGACAACATCCGTGAGTTTGAGGAATTTTATATCTTTGCTCTCTTTTTTTGCACCTGTTTAATTAGATATATTGAATCTATATAATATTCGTTGTAAAATTGGCAATAGGTGATGAATTTGAGAACGGTTCAAAGTAATCGAAATGTCGTGTACGACTGCAAGTATCATGTAGTTTTTTGTCCCAAGTATCGACGAAAAGTGCTGGTTTCGCCTGTAAGTGATCGGCTGAAAGAGCTGTTCGCAGAAAAAGCAAGAGAGCTGGAAGTTATGATTTCCAGTATGGAAATCATGCCCAATCATGTGCATTTACTCATACAATGTGATCCGCAGTTTGGGATACACAGGGCAGCTAAACATCTCAAAG
>NZ_FXTI01000012.1 GCF_900182565.1 Melghirimyces algeriensis
CTTTGAGATGTTTAACTGCCCTGTGTATCCCAAACTGCGGATCACATTGTATGAGTAAATGCACATGATCGGGCATGATTTCCATACTGGAAATCGTAACTTCCAGCTCTCTTGCTTTTTCTGCGAACAGCTCTTTCAGCCGATCACTTACAGGCGAAACCAGCACTTTTCGTCGATACTTGGGACAAAAACTTGCAGTCGTACACGACATTTCGATTACTTTGAACCGTTCTCAAATTCATCACCTATTGCTAATTTTACAACGAATATTATATAGATTCAATATATCTAATTAAACAGGAGCAAAAAAAGAGAGCAAAAGAGGGTCAGGCTTGCGAGAGGGGTAAAAAACACCCCTCCCTCGCCTGACGCTCGCTCTCATCCCCATAGCTAAAGCTAGGGGTTTTCTCGCTCGCAAAGATATAAAAAATTGTTAAAATTGGCTATCCGACTCCGATTCGATTGAAACTTGTCAGCAGATACCTTTATACCTCTTGTTTACTCCATTTAAAGTATTTCACAGAAAGAAAAATCGTTACAATAGACAACATGGACAAAATGATAATTTCCTGTTGATGGACTTGGAGATGATTACCATTCCATGTGCCTCTGATAAATTCAACTGCATAATATAGTGGAAGTAACTTAGCAAACACTTTTAAATAATACGGTAGTACATCTACAGGAAACGTAGCCCCGGATAAGAATATAGATATATTTAAAAAAACGGAACTAATAGCGGAAGCTGTACGCGTACTTTTTGCTAATGAGGTAAAAAACATACCCAGTGGGAAAATAGCGCAAGTGGAAAGTATAACAGCAAAAACCGTTGACCAAATCTGTTTCGGAAAGGTTAGATCATAAAACAAATATCCAAATATCAACAATATAAAAATACTGATGACGAAAATAAATAATCCATGCAAAGTATGCGCAAGTAATATCATCCATGGCTCTAACGGAGAAATCCTGAATCTTCTCAATATATCCTGTTCTCTATATACTGTAAGTATTGTACCAAGTGTAAAAAAAGCCGTTGTTAATAAGTTAACTGCGATCCAAGCGGGAACATAGTGCTGGCTAAAGTTAACTTCTCTTATTTCCATTGAATTATAAAAAGAACCGAATATCCACAAAAAGACAAGTGGAAATAAAAAAGTCCAAAAGACTGCTTGCTTTTCCCTGAAAAACATCTTTACTTCAATAAGGGTTAACATCCAAGTCGCTTGCATTTCAGATATCCTCCTGATCAATAGCCTTCAAATATGTATCTTCCATAGTATTGGCATTATATTTAAAAGATTGGATTTTCCAACCTTTGTTTTCTGATAAGCGAAAAATATGATAGGCAGTTTTTTGGATATTCGATGAATAAACTATATATTTATTATTTTTCTCCTCTACAATAATATTCCTATCATATTTTTTTAGAATATTTGTATTAAATTCTTCTGAAACGTACTCAATATACTGATTTTGGTTTTCATATTTCTTTAATAAGTAACTAGGAGAGTTCAAGTCAACGATGCTTCCGTTTAGAAAAATTGCTACCCGATCACAAAATGCTTCTGCTTCTTCCATTTGATGGGTGGTAATAATAATAGTTGATCCCTTATCCCGGTATTCAAAAAGCAAATCCCATATTCTTCTTTTTGCTTCTGGATCCAGCCCTGTTGTCGGTTCGTCGAGGAAAATAATTTTGGGATTATGGAACAGAGCAATCGCTAACGTTAGTCGCTGTTTTGTTATTTTTTTCATACAATGAAGAGAATAGTTGGATTACCTCCTTCACTTTTATTTTCGGTGGCAACGATGTTTTTTGGAGTTGAACCCCAATTTTCTTTTTGATATTCCTGAAATTATGGAAAGGACAGTATCCCATAACTTTTAAATATCCGTGATCTTTTTTTCGTAAACCTTCCAACAATTCAATTGTCGTTGTTTTCCCAGCGCCATTAGGACCTAATATCCCAAAAATCTCCCCTTCATTCACCTTAAAACTGATATTATTTATAGCTATTTTATCTTTGTATGATTTATATAGGTTCTCCACGCTTATAATCGGCTTCATAAACGACACTCCCTCTAAATATAAGACCCTAGAACCTATTTGGAAAATGTTATAAAACAAAAGTATTATGAGTAGACACAAGATAACGGATCAACTAGAAATGATCGAACCTCTTTTGCCTGTGAAAAAAAGAACATGGGTTACCCTTCAGCCGACCTGAAGACGTTAAATGGAATCCTCTATATTTTGAAAACCGGATGTCCATGGGCAGATCTGCCATGAAAATAGGGTTCACCCACCACGTGTTGGAAGGTTGCAACAATGGGCTTGGGATCACACTTCTTTCTCAACTGGATGAACCATCGAAGATAGAGTGGAGCCAAGCTTTTCTCAATGGTAGCTTTGTACCGTCTAAAAAAAAGAATCTCATGTCGGAAAAACCAAGTCAGAAAAGGGCTCCAAAGCCATAGTAGTAATGGCAGACAGCAATGGTTTGTCCTTGGTGTTAATATTTGCAGGCATTTCATTTGTAACAGAGATTCAAATACGACCAATAAACAAAAAGATTCAATCAAATAATCAAACTCCGATTTAAGTGCTTTGGTTTGATTTCCGATTAATTCAATAACTAAGTATATTTTCAATACGTCAAAAAACTTTGGGTGAATCTTGTTGCTCACGGGAGGGAATACGCTGAATGGTACTGTCCTTGCTTGGAAGCTCATGAAGAAACGGAAATTCGAAAATTTTCTTTTAGATGGTATCGGACTTTGGAGATCACGAAGTCCGATAGGGGTTTTTTAAGTGAAACGACAATAGTACTCCAATGAATATAAGTGCAAGTGGTCAAGGAAGCCTTGGAAGCTGGAAATAGATCGGCGGTCGCCCGCCGTTATGAGATAACAAATAAAATGAACGAAAAATCGATCGTTTCATCAATCTTGCGCAACAAGTGATCTTCCGGCACCAGTTCTTCTATGGATACAAACTCCATATTCCCTTGTCGCTTCCGATGATATCCGTCCTTTGCAAATAAGTTCTCTTTATGTTATTCGACATAAAAAGACTGCTGACCTTCATACTTTGTCAGCAGTCTCAAGCTATCGTTAAAAGATAGCTTTTTTATATCACTCCCAAAGTGACACATTTATGTCTGAATCTCTGACACTTTTACCAACTGTTTGCCCAGGTTTTCCCCCCGAAATAGACCAAGGAATGCCTCAGGGGTGTTTTCCAGACCTTCCACAATATTTTCGCGATACTTGATTTTCCCTTCAGCCACCCATTCGGACAAATGGGTAAGCCCTTCCTGATATCGGTTTTGGTAGTCGGAAACGATAAAACCTTGCATCTTCACACGTTTCATCAAAAGTAGCGGTTCAATACGCGGAGCGAGATCCGGTTTTTCCAGATTATAAAGGGCAATCTGACCGCAAATCACAATCCGTGCAAAATCGTTGATTCTTGCGATGACATGATCGGAGATTTCTCCACCCACATTATCAAAGTAGATATCCACCCCATCTGGGCAGGCTTCTTTGAGCGCTTGTTTTACATCCTGATTTTTGTAGTTGATCACCGCATCAAAACCCAGTTCGCTCTTCAGAAAGCGAACTTTCTCTTCGGAACCAGCGATTCCAACGACACGGCATCCTTTCAGCTTGGCGATTTGACCCACTACCGTCCCTACAGCACCGGCAGCACCGGAGACAACCACTGTCTCTCCTTTTTTAGGGGTTCCAATATCCAATAGTCCAAAATAAGCGGTCAACCCAGGCATCCCCAGTACACCAAGCGCAGTGGAAGGCGGTACCCGACTGGGGTCCACTCTTCTGAGTTCCTCCCCTTTCACCACAGAATAATCCTGCCAACCCATCATTCCCGTCACAAGATCACCTGGATGGAAGTCCGGATGTTTTGAATCCTCCACCTGTCCTACAACGCCTCCGACAATAACTTCATTCAACGGAAAGGGTGGAACATAGGATTTTGTATCATTCATTCTCCCTCGCATATAGGGGTCGACGGATAAGTAAACCGTTCGAACCAAAACTTCTCCTTGCTCCGGGACAGGTACCGGGGCTTCTGTCATTTGAAACGTACGATCATCTGGCAATCCTTCAGGCCTTTTGACAAACAAAATCTGTCGATTGGTTTTGCTGGACATGGAATCCCCCATTTGCTTTTTTATTTCGTTACCAGAAATATATACCCATTTGGATCAATAGGTTAAACCATGTACTTTTTCATCGAGTAAACGTCCGTTTAGCCAGACAAATCTCCTCTACGCGTTTTCGATCCACAGCAAAACCAATCCCCGGCCGATCAAAAGAAACGTCGATCATCCCATTGTGTACCACCACTTCAGGCTGAATCAGATCCCTCTCCCAGTATCGGTTGGAAGCAGAAATATCTCCAGGAAGTACAAACCCTGCGAGAGAAGCAAGGGCAATATTGTGAGCGCGACCGATTCCCGATTCCAGCATCCCACCACACCAAACCGGAATATTCCGCGCCTGACAATAATCATGGATGCGTTTCGCCTCGGAAAGTCCGCCTACCCGACCCACTTTCACATTTACAATTTGACAACTCCCCATCTCCACAGCTTTCCGGACATCCTCCAACGAATGGAGGCTCTCATCCAGACAGATGGGTGTGGACAATTCCCTTTGAAGCAAGGCATGGTCTACAATATCGTCCGCTGCGAGGGGCTGTTCAATCATCAACAGCTTAAAAGAGTCCAAACGCTTTAAATGTTCCAAGTCGTTGAGGGTATAGGCAGAGTTGGCATCCACCATCAATGGGAGATCCGGAAATTCCTTGCGAATCTGTGTCAATACGTCCACATCCGCATTTGGTTTTACCTTCACTTTTATTCGACGATATCCCTCGTCCACTCGGCGATGAATTGTCGCCATCATATCCTCCGGGGACCCTGTTCCAACCACCACTCCTGCCGCGATCCGCTTTCGGGTTCCTCCCAGCGCCTGGGCCAGTGAGATCCCCTGACGTTGGCTCCAAATATCCCAGACAGCCCCTTCCAGAGCCGCTTTCGCCATATAATGACGACGAACCGGAGCAAACCGTTCCGGCACCTCCATCGGATGTTCCAGCCGATGGTGCAATAACAGTGGAATGAGAAATTCCTCCATCACATGCCACGCGGTACCCACTGTTTCCTCGGTATACCAGGGAGAAGAAAATGCAACACACTCTCCCCATCCAACGCTCCCCTGTTCATCTTCCGCCTCTACCAAGATGAGATCCCGATCAGTAACGGTGGTCAAGCGATTGGCAAAAGGAGTTTTCAGCGGAATACGAACATGATGTAATGTCACCTTTTGAATCATCATCTTGGATTCTCCTTTTTCGCTCCGGGAATCTGTTTCACCAGCTGTCGCCGCAGGATTTTGTTGGACGCACTTTTGGGCATCTCCTTGACCGGGTAAATGCGGATGGGCACCTTATAGCCAGCCAATCGTTTCTCACAATGACGAATTAATTCTTCTTCCTCGACCTGTTTCCCCTCTTTCCATTTCACAAATCCCACAGGAACCTGCCCCCAGGTTTCATCGGAAACCCCAACGACTCCCGCTTCTTCCACGGCTGAATGAGAAACCAACGCCGCTTCCACTTCCGCCGGATAAATATTTTCCCCACCGGAAATAATCAAGTCACTTCTCCGGTCCAATACATACAAAAACCCTTCTTCATCCAGGTAACCAAGATCTCCGGTAAACAGCCATCCTTCCCGAATCGCCTTTTTCGTGGCATCTTCCCGCTTCCAATAACCCGAAGTCACATTGGGACCTTTCACCACGATCTCCCCTGTTTCCGAATGGGGAACTTCACGTCCTTCTTTTATAATTTTCAATTGCGAGGGAAACAGCGGTTTTCCCGCGGACCCCAATTTACGCAGACTGTCCTCCGGGGCGAGTGTCACAATTTGGGACGCCGTCTCCGTCATTCCATATGTCTGGAATACAGGCACACCCTTTTCTTTGCACCGATCCAAAAGAGGCTTTGGAGCCGGACCTCCACCCAATAACATACAACGGAAGGATTCGGGATATTGATCCAACCCCAGCTCATCCAACATTCGTGTCAACATTGTTCCAACAACGGAAACAATGGTAACCCCTTCCTCCTGAATCGCCCGATTGGCTGCCACCGGATCAAACGATGGGTGAATCACCGCGGTCATTCCATAAATGACACTCCGCATCAGAATGGATAACCCACTCATATGAAACATCGGTACATGGACCAGCCATCGATCACAAGAATCCAATCCCAAATTTAACGCAGAAGCCGTAGCACTCCACCAATGATTGCCCCAGGTCAATTTCACCCCTTTGGGGCGTCCAGTGGTTCCGGAAGTATACATAATGGTGTGAAGATCCTCCAATGAAATCGGATCTACTGCTTGCTTCTCCTTCTCCGGTTTGTTGAGAAGACCTTCCCAAGAAACAAACGCTCCATTCATCCCAGAGCATTCCTGTTGTACGGCTTTGGCTTTTTCCGTTTGTGTCCCATCATAAACCAGTAGCTTGGCACCGGAGTTTTCCAGTTGCCAGGCAATCTCTACGGGAGCCAACCGGCTGTTCACGGGTACGATCACCGCCCCCAATCCCGTCACCGCATGAATAAGCGTAACGGTGTGGATTCCGTTTTGCATGAGAAATGCCACCCGGTCTCCCCGCTTCAGTTCATACCCGGCCAATTTTTGGGCTGTTCGTTGCACCTCATTTGCCAGTTGTTGAAACGTCCATTTCTCCTTGCCACAAATCACGGCGATCCGATCAGGTGTTAATTGGGCCCGTTTATTCAACCAGTTGGGCATCTCGGTCGCCATATGTAATGAAGACATCTTCAACCTTCCCTTCCATCATCCGTTCTTCCTTCATTATACCGCTTCTTTTTCCCATGAAGGAAAATGATGAAAAAGGAAACATTGTGGAATGATACGTTTAAAAGGAGGGGTATTTGATGAAAACCCGAATCACTATCGTCTTTCTTACTGTCGCTCTTTTTCTGGGATTGGTCTCTCCTGCTTATGCCTATCCCCTGAATTACACCGTCCGCTCCGGTGATACACTCTACCAAATCGCCCGATATCATGGAGTCAGTCTCACCGACATGATTCACACCAATCCACAAATTTCAAACCCGGATATCATTTACAAAGGGCAATCCGTTTATGTTCCTGATCGTTTCGCGTCCCAAGTAAACATAAGGGTGACCTGGGAACGATCCAAAAGAGGACTTGCCCCTCTTAAAATGGATCGTGAACTGAGCCGTGTCGCTTTCCATAAGGCAATCGACATGGCCAATCGGGGATATTTTTCTCATCATTCTCCAACGTATGGTTCTCCTTTTACCATGATGCGAAACTATGGCATCCAGTTTACCCAGGCAGGTGAAAATATTGCCAAAGGGCAAAGAACGCCGAAAGATGTCATGTCCGGATGGATGAACAGCGCCGGCCATCGGAAAAACATACTCAACCCGGCGTTTAACACCATCGGAATCGGCTATTACAAAGGCCATTGGGTTCAAATGTTTATTAGAAAATAAGTAAAATCAACCCACCTTCTGGGTGGGTGAGGTTCATGACAAAGTGGGGGAGAGGGGATTTCCGTCTCCGCATCTCTTTCTTCCAGCAAAGAAGTGGAAGAAGTCCGCTTCACCCCCTCCGGTCCCAACCAGTGGACAAATATCCGCTAAACGGTTGGGACCTCCAGGGGTTCCGCTGAGTTGTCGGAAAAGGATGCTCCACCGGATATCTCCTCCTTATTATTTTTGTCAACTATCTCATCCACCTTCTGGGTGGGTTTTCTCTTTTTAGGGAAGAAGCCATTTTTCAATGATGGAACATCCCACCTTGCTACCGTTAAAGAAAACAGATAGACTGAACCTAACGAACGTTAGGTAGGGGGTGGAACCGATCTCAGCGGAAACGATTCAAAAAGCAGCGATGCAATTGTTTTCACAACAGGGATATGAGGGGACCTCTCTTGCGCAGATCGCCAAGCAGGTGGGGATTAAGAAACCTTCCATCTATGCGCATTTTTCCGGAAAAGCCGATCTATTTCTGCACGTATTTGATCAAGTCCTTCACCATCAGCAAATATACACCAAGCAGTGGATCGAACAGTCACAACATCAAACCGTTCAAAAGCGGCTGTACCAAATCCTATTCAGTGCGTGCCAATACTTTTTGGAACATGAGCAGGAAACAGCTTTTTTAAAGCGAGCGATGTTGTTTCCGCCTCCTTCTTTGAAGGATTCCCTTCGTACTCAGTTCCTTAAGTGGGAGCAATCGATCTCTTCCCTTTTGTCTTCCCTTTTTGAAGAAGGCATCCAAAAGCGAGAGATTCAACCACTGGACATTGAGAATCTCTTGTCATCTTACTATTGTTTGCTGGATGGCTCGTTTATCCAACTCCATTATTACGGTCGAAAAGGTTTTGAAACCCGGTTGGACCAAGTGTGGAAACTATTCTGGGCGGGGATCGCCTTTAAAGACCAAGGAGGTGCAGAAGATGGCTTGGGTGATTCTGGTGATCGCCGGAATCTTTGAAACGGTCTGGGCTGTCGGTCTTAAATATACCCAAGGGTTTACCCGTTTGGTTCCCAGTCTAATTACTGTGGCTGCGATGTGGATCAGCTTTTGGCTTTTGTCCACTTCGCTGAAATCCCTCCCTGTAGGAACGGCTTATGCCATCTGGACTGGGATTGGTACACTGGGAGCGGTGCTGTTTGGCATATTCTTTCTCGGAGAACCCAGAGATTGGACCCGTTTGCTCTTTATTGCCCTTTTGCTATTTAGCCTGATCGGGTTAAAGCTGACTTCCAGCCACTAGAATATACGTAATCCCCCCATCCTTTAACTGAAGAGGGGGGACAGCTTCGAAGGATTACTTCTGCCGGAGCAATGCTTCAATATTGTCCAGTTTTCGATTGATCTCCCGCATCAGTGCGAGATGTTCATTCATCGCCTGTTTGGCAACATCCGGAATAAACTGCGTTTCACCATGAGGAGGCACGGAGGTTGTAAAACTTTGATGCCATGGGGGAAACATTCCATACATTTTATCATCCCCTCTCTTTACAGTTTGCCGATAATATATGTTCGTGATGAAAATCTGTTCTTGACACTCCCCATGCCTAAAGGGCAGGGGATTCTTGGGAACCCCCGTCTACTGACAGGATCATATCCAAGCTTAAACGGTCTGCCCAACCGCAAGTACGCGAAGCCCTTCCTGCAAGATGTTTTTGGATGCATTGATGTCTCGGTCTTGGTGAGAACCGCACGCAGGGCATGTCCATGCTCGAAGGTTGAGGTTCTTTACCTCCCTGTTTCGGTAGCCACAGGAAGAGCAAAGCTGACTGGAAGGGAACTGTTTCCCCACTCTCACCACGTTTCTTCCATGCCAGGCTGCCTTGTAGGTAAGCATAGCCACAAACTCCGACCACGAGGCATCCGTGATCGATTTGGCCAGCTTGTGGTTTTTCACCATATGCTTCACTTGGAGGTCTTCGATACAGATCGTTTGATTTTCACGAATCAGCTTCGAAGACAGCTGATGTAAGAAGTCATGGCGAGCATTCACCATCTTTTCGTGAAGGCGAGCCACTTTTATCCGTGCTCTGTGCCAATTGGACCCCCCTTTGGTTACTTTGGACGTTTCCTAAATTTATCATCTATTGCCAATTTTACAATGATTATTAGATAAAATCGAGAGCAAAAGAGGGGCATACTTGCGAGAGGGGTTAAAAACACCCCTCCCTCGTCTGACGCTCGCTTTCATTCCCATATCTAAATCCAGGGGTTTTCTCGCTGCTCGCAAAAAATATAAAAAACCCTCCATTCCCCTGAATAGGGAAAGCGGAGGGTTTTGTTTCGGTTTATGGAAAGCGGGGAAACTTTCCAAAGTCCGGTTTACGTTTTTCTTTAAAAGCATCGCGCCCTTCTTTCGCCTCATCCGTCGTGTAATAGAGAAGGGTCGCGTCACCGCCCATCTGTTGCAGTCCAGCCAAACCATCGGTATCCGCGTTAAAGGAGGCTTTCAGGAAACGAAGCGCTGTGGGGGATTTCTCCAGCATTTCCTCACACCATTGAATGGTCTCTTCCTCCAGCTTTTCCAATGGGACAACCGTATTGACCAGTCCCATGTCCAATGCTTCCTGGGCATTGTACTGACGACACAGATACCAGATTTCGCGGGCCTTTTTATGTCCAACGATCCGAGCCAGATAACCGGCTCCATATCCGGCATCAAAGCTGCCCACTTTGGGACCCGTTTGACCGAAAATGGCATTGTCCGCCGCAATCGTCAGATCACAAACCACATGCAAAACATGTCCACCACCGATCGCATATCCGGAAACCATCGCCACTACAGGTTTGGGAATGGTGCGGATCAACCGTTGCAGATCCAGGACATTGAGCCGGGGGATCTGATCATCTCCCACATAGCCACCATGCCCCCGTACGCGTTGATCCCCACCGGAACAGAAGGCTTTGTCCCCTTCCCCAGCCAATATGATGACACCCACATCGGAATCGTCCCTGGCACGGGCAAATGCATCAATCATCTCCGTCACGGTCTGGGGACGGAAGGCATTGCGTACTTCTGGACGGTTGATGGTTACCTTGGCAATCTGTTTGTACTTCTCATAGCGAATATCTTCGTACTCACGCACCGGTTTCCACTCAATACTCAACCGATTCATCCTCCTTTGATGATGAAAAAAAGATTTCGTTTGGAGCTAAAAGGAACCCCTTCACTATTTTATCAAAGATATGGGGTTGTTCCACATGTACCGCATGACCGGCCCTTGAGACCCTCCATTGCCGGGCAAAGGGAAAGCCCTGTTCCATCGCATCCGCAATCCGGCAAAACTTCTGGTCTTCTTCACCTGTGATCAAGGCAACAGGCTGTTTCACACACTGAAGATGATCCCACCAAGACGGTTGCCTGCCAGTTCCCATCCCACGAAGACTCCCTGCAAGCCCTTCTGCTCGGTTGGCGAGCCGTTCTTCACGAATGTGACGGCGCACCCTTTCCGAGAGGCGCTTCTGGGTCGAAAAAAGAGGGATTCCCTCCCAATAGCGGACAAAGGCTTCCATCCCTTCTCTCTCAATCCAGTCTGCCAGAGAGGCATCCTGTTTCCGTCGTGCCCGCCGTTCCGCTTCCGTCCGCAAACCGGGCGAACTGCTTTCCAAAAGAAGGGATTCCACCCGCTCCGGATACATCAGGGCAAAGGAAAGAGCGAGACGGCCTCCCATGGAATAGCCCAATATATGTGTCCGTTTGATCTCCAACTGATCCAGGATCACCCGTAAATCCTTCCCCACTTCTTCCATCGTATAGCGATCTGGAATTTGTGGAGCATCCGTTTGACCATGACCGATCAGATCCAATCGGATCACTCGATGCGATCGGCTCCAGGATGGAACAAAAGGAGCAAATGTATTCAGTGAACCCGTAAATCCATGTAACAGCAACAGAGGAGGACCCTCCCCCTTCACTGCCAAATGGTATTGGATGCCATTCACATCCATCCGCATCAATCATCCCTCTCTCTCAGTTGGGATCGAACGGATTGAGCCACTTGCTCCCAAATGTTCCGGTGAAAAAATGCATTTTCCTGACGGTTGGAACGAACTTCAATCACCGTCAGCCCTTTTCGTCGTAAACTGTCTGCATAAGCCTGTCGAAAGGCGTTCCATGATTCGGGACGCTCAAAATGACCACCGTACATTTGGACAGCATGTGCATAATCTAACCCCATCGGTGTTCCAAAGAGAGCTTCATACGTTGATTCATTGGTCTGGGTGGCCTGGGGAAGTAAGGAAAAGATCCCACCCCCGTCATTGTTCGCAACAACAATTGTGGCATTGAGCTCGTATCGTTTGGAAATGAGCAAGCCGTTTAAATCATGATAAAAGGAAAGGTCTCCGATAACCAACGTTACCCGATTCCTTGCTGCCGCCGTTCCAAGAGCAGTGGAAACGACCCCGTCAATACCATTGGCTCCTCGATTGCCCATGGTTTGAATTCGACGGTCTGTATTCAGGAAAAAAGAGTCCAAATCCCGAACCGGCATACTGTTTCCGGCAAACAGCAGACCTTCATCCGGAATAAGCTCCTTTAATTCCATAAAAATCCGTCCCTCAAAAAAAGACTCTAGCCGACATTCCGTCTGCAAAATGGAGCGGGAACATCGATTGAGCTCTTTCCACAATTGCGCCCACGATGAGGGCTCTTTCTTTTTTTCCGAAATCCGTTCCACAATCCCTTCACTAAACCGCAACGGGTCCGCATAGATCATATCTGAAGCCAATAACGAAGGGTCCCGCCACCCAATATCGGGATCAATCACGATGTGTCTGGATTCAGGGTGTGCTTTCAGATACAAAAAACAAGCCTTGGACACAGGCATCGCTCCAAAACGGATGACTACTTCCGGGGATAATGCTTTGACCACTTCCTGTTCCCGCAAAAAAGCATCATAGGATTCCAACATCCATTCCTTGGGATGCGGTCCGCTCCGCAGTTGGGACAACGGATCAGCCAAAACCGGAAAGCCCAAACCATCTGCTAGGCGATGTATTGCCTCACCCAACCGGGAATCATTCTGAGGACCACAAACAATCAGCCCCCGTTCTACATCGGAAAATGTTTGGGCCCAAACATCCAATTCCGAAGCGGACAGCTCTTTGGCTCCTTCGGAAACCTGGACATAAGGAGTCGCCTGATCTTTCCTTCTTGCCCCATTCCAAAGGGAAGGAGTGGACAGTTGGGGAATCAAGGGCTCACGAAAGGGAAAATTCAGATGAACCGGACCCATCGGACCGGCTGTTGCAGTTTCAACGGAGCGACAAGCTTGGGTTCGGACATATCGGAGCATGGACTCAGATGATTCCGGTAGCGCCATTTCAACAAACCATTTCACATGGCTTCCATACATCCCCAACTGATCGACAGTCTGTGGAGCACCTACGTCACGCAATTCGTGAGGCCTGTCCGCCGTCAACACCACCAAGGGAACACGGGAAAGCTTCGCTTCCATGATGGCTGGGTAATAATTGGCAGCCGCAGTCCCTGATGTACACAATAAGCCAACCGCCTCTTCCCGTGCTTTGGCCAGCCCCAAAGCGAAAAAACCGGCAGATCGCTCATCCACATGCACCCATGTCGTGATCTCCGGATGAGACTGAAGCACCAAGGCCAACGGAGTGGATCGGGAACCGGGACTGATCACTGCATGTTTCATCCCGGTTCGGGACAGTTCATCCACAAATGCTCCCACATACGCTGTCAACGCATCCACTGCACTCACCGAGATTCCCCTCCGATCGCGGACAGCATCGGACGAAACTTCATCCTTGTCTCTTCATATTCGCTGTTCGGGTCGGAATCACCGACAATCCCGCAACCGGCGAAAAGGGAAGCCGTCTGTCCGCGGATCAGACCAGAACGTATCCCACAAGCAAACTCTCCATCCCCTCTGAAATCGACCCATCCCAGCGGTGCCGCATACCATCCACGATCCATCACTTCCAACTCACGAATCCGGGTCATGGCTACTTCCCGTGGATAGCCGCCCAGTGCAGGGGTTGGATGAAGCTGTTCCACCATCGACAAAAGCGTCGTCCCCAACTTGGCTCTTCCTTCTACAGGCGTAAACAGATGCTGAACATCCCTCACCTGATAAAGCGTTGGCTCTTCAGGTACACGGACATGAGAGCACCCCTGTTGAAACGCCTCACGAATCATCTCTACCACGACTTGATGTTCCACTCGGTTTTTGGGATCGGACAGAAGTTCCTGGCCGAATGTCCAGTCCTCTTCCCAATCTCTTCCCCTTCGGGTTGTACCGGCAATACAGGTGGAAACCAAACGATCCCCATCCCGTTTTACCAAGCGCTCAGGAGATGCTCCCAGGAAACAGGCTCCTTCTCTCTCCACGGCAAACAAAAAACTGGACGGTTGTCGCTTCCACAATTGATTCAATATCTTGGAAGACGCAAAAGCATCTTCTGATTCAAGCCGAATCTCCCTGGCCAGAACCAGTTTATCCATTTTACCTGCCTGGATTTCCTGAGCGACTTGGCTGACGGACTGTTTCCAACGATCCGGTTCCACCTCATAAGCATGATAAGAAAGCGAAACCATGGATGAAGAAACGCCTTGCATCCATCCAAGCCGTTTCTCCTCTTCCTCCGCAAGCATCTCAGCCAAGGTTTCTGCCTGATCTCCCGGTTTAACGACCACATTTACCGTCAACAGACATGTTCCTCGGTATACCGTCAATAAAAACCGGGGAAGTGTAAAGGCTGCTTCGGGAAAACCCTTCCACAAAGGGGTTCGTTTCTGAAGCGGATCAAAGGAAAAGCCACCCATTAACAAAGGGCCTGTCCCTCTTGGTCCATCTTCAGGAATCTGTACGGCATCACGGAGCAGCAACCTCCATCTCTTTTCCACTTCCCGATAACGATTGTTTGCTTCCGGTCCTAACTCGATTTTCCAGGCTGTACCCAATCCAACCAGGATCAGCTCCCGGTCAGGATCGGCCCAGAAGTTTCTCGTTTCTCCTTCCCTGACTCCTGCTTCAAAAAACAAGAGGGGATCCAGATGGGGAATTCGTTGGGTTTGACTCACCAGAACTGAATGTCCTTTCCGGCGGGACCGTACCACTCCTTCTTGAATTCCCGCTAAATGATTCAACTGCTTGATTATTGACACGGTTTGTTCCCCCCAAGCCGGACCAATCTATGATGTATACCGTTCATTCTTCTTGAAACGAAACGCAAATCAAGTATACCGAAATTCGATGCCCTTTTCTACAGAACAAACCGTTTACCCCTTGAGATTCCCATGGATTTTGCTGGTATAGAACGCTGTTTGAATGTATAATGTTCTCGGATTCCGTATGAAGGAGAGAACGTGATGCAACAAACCAAGATCTGGTGGAAACTTCTTCGCCCACACACCTTAACGGCTTCTTTTGTACCGGTTTTAGTGGGAACCGTATCGGCTCTGTCGATCACTGATATCAAGATTCCCCTGTTTCTGGCGATGTTGATTGCCTCCATACTGATTCAGGCGGCTACCAACATGTTCAACGAATATTACGATTACAAGCGTGGACTGGATAACGAGCATTCCGTCGGCATCGGCGGTGCCATTGTTCGTTATGGAATTTCCCCGCGAACCGTGATGGGAATCGCCGTCGCTTTCTGTGGAATCGCCGTTTTATTGGGTGTCTATATTTGTATGGAAAGCAGTTGGTGGTTGGCAGTCATTGGTTCCATCTGCATCGCAGCAGGTTATTTTTACACTGGAGGACCGGTTCCCATTGCCTATACCCCCTTGGGGGAAATAACAGCTGGCCTTTTTATGGGATTGGGAATTATTTCGATTTCTTTTTTCATCCAAACCGGCACAATTACCGCAGATATCATCCTCATCTCCATCCCACTCTCCATCTTAATCGGCGCCATCCTGATGGCCAACAATATTCGGGACCGGAAGGGAGACAAAGAAAACGGTCGGAAAACGCTCGCCATCCTTTTGGGACATCAAGGTGCTGTCCGGTTTCTGGCCGGTATGTTTACCGTTTCCTATCTCCTGGTTGTTGCCCTGGTCCTCACCGGAAAAGAGTCATGGTGGCTGTTGTTGGTAGGGATCAGCCTTCCAAAAGCAATCCGCGCCATTCAGGAATTTCATGGGAAAACGAAGAATGCAGAAATGATTGACGCGATGAAATTTACAGCCCAAGTCAATACCCAGTTTGGTTTTCTGCTGGCTCTGGGGTTGTTCCTGGGTCATCTGTACGGTTAATCGCATTTAATCCTCAGGAAGTATGGCTATCAAAAAAGGGAAGTGGTTTCCGGTGAAAGAACCGATTCAACCTCTCTGCTTAAAAAAGCAGTCCAGAAACGGAAATCAAACACCCTCTCCCACTTTGTCCACCATCTCGTCTGCCTTCTTTGGTTGCTTGATTTGAATGCAGAGTGTACAGAGCTGTAAAAACGTAACCCTAAAATCTTATACACTTTGTCAGACGAACCTTCCTGTTTATTTTGCTAACTTAAAAGAAAGACAGATGACAGGGGGACTTTTTTATGCGAATCGGAGTACCCAAAGAAGTAAAGAACCGGGAATTTCGGGTGGCGATCACCCCGGCCGGCGTACAAGCCTTGGTGGATGCCGGCCATGAAGTGGTGATTCAGGAAAGCGCCGGTGTTGGCAGTGGATTTACCGATGAGGAATATATCCAAGCTGGAGCTTCTATCGGAAGCGTAGATGACGCTTGGGGTGCGAATCTCGTGCTCAAAGTCAAAGAACCGATATCTGAAGAATACCATCATTTCCGGGAAGATCTTCTTTTGTTTACCTATTTGCACCTTGCAGCCGACCGTCCTCTGACGGAAGCGATGGTTGATTCAAATATGACAGGTGTCGCTTATGAAACGGTACAATTGGAAAACGGTGCTTTGCCGTTACTTGCTCCAATGAGTGAAGTGGCAGGGCGTATGTCTGTCCAAGTGGGGGTTCATTGTCTGGAAAAACCCCAAGGCGGCAGTGGTGTTCTTCTCGGTGGTGTACCAGGCGTTCCTCCGGCCAGTGTGGTCATTATCGGCGGAGGCATGGTCGGTACCCAAGCGGCCAAAATGGCGGTAGGATTGGGCGCCGATGTAACCATTATCGACTTGAATGGCCAGCGTTTACGTCAATTGGATGACTTGTTCAACGGACGTGTCCGCACGGTGATGTCCAATCGATTGAACATTGAACAGGCCGTACGAAATGCCGATCTGGTCATTGGAGCCGTACTCATCCCTGGCACCAGAGCTCCCAAACTGGTAACCAAAGACATGATTGCCGGAATGAAACCGGGCTCCGTCGTAGTGGACGTAGCTGTGGACCAGGGAGGATGTGTGGAAACTGCCGACCGGGTCACCACTCACGATAATCCCACTTACACGGTGGATGGAGTGGTACACTATTCCGTGGCCAACATGCCTGGAGCTGTCCCCCGCACGTCCACATTGGCCCTGACCAATGCCACACTTCCATATGTGTTAAAGCTTGCAAACAATGGTTTAAACGAAAAAACGGACCCCGCTTTACTGAAAGGTGTCAATATCGCTCAAGGAAAAGTCACCTATCAAGGGGTAGCCGATGCATTTGGGATGGAATATGCCTCTCCAGAACAACTTTACAAGTAACAGAATCCCTTAAAGTGCCAAAAACCCGACCGGACCTGAGAATCCGATTCGGGTTTTCTTTTTTTATCCCTCTCCCCGTGCCGACAGGAATCGATGAGCAGCCAAAGCCATATCCAATGTGAGACGGCGGGGAGGTTTTTCCCACCCTTCACCCAACAGTGAAGTCATTTGATCCAAACGATAATACAATGTCTGCCGATGAATAAATAAATCTTTGGCCGCCTTCTGTTTCGATTGCCCCGCTTCAAGAAACGCTTCAAGAGTTTTGATTAGTTCGGTGCCATTTCTTTGATCATAATCCAATAAAACTCCTAATTGCGTCTCTACAAATTGATGTAGAATGGAAGGAGAAATCTGTAAAAAGAGTTGCCAGGAATGAAGATCATCATAGCATATCACATGATTGCCATCGTTCATCTGGTTCTTCTCTTTGCCTGACCTTTGGGAAATGGATAAAGCCAGAGATGCTTGTTGCCAAAATCGCGGACTCTGCTCCAAGTGATCAAAGGGATGACTGACCCCCACACTCCACCAAAAACGATCAGCCGGTGAGTGTTTTTGCAAATTCCTGAACAGTTGATGAAACCCGTTTTGAACACGGTCCATCAGAGTGGAGGATGGTTCCAAATCCAACAAAATCATCGTTCGGTTTCCTCCTCTGGTGGCCATCCATGCTCGAATTCCCAACGGTTCAAACACTCGGGACAGAGACTTCGCCCATTGCAAAACGGCAATGCTTTCTTCCTGATTCATACGGTCGGAATGTTTGAAAGAAATTCTCCTAAAACCCACTGCACAGAAAACCAACCGACATCCGGCACGGATTCCCGACTCCATTGCCGGAGGGATGTCTCCTTTTCCGTGAGTGATCAGATCTTCCATCCATTTTCGCCCGGTGGAAAGTTGCCGTTCTTCCATAGAAATTCGATGGAGCAACTCCTGAGCGATTGCGGTTGCCGCCCGGTCCAATACCAATCTCAAAAATTCCGGGGGTTCACCGCTGTATTGAACGTATAAGTCACCCACCTGCACATCCCAGGCTACAATGGGTTGTCGGATCAATGCCTTCTCTTCCGGCATGGGTTGAGCCTCTGGACAGGATATGTTCTCTCCAAGGTGATCCTCAAGCCAGACCGGACAATGAGTCTCCCGATGCAGCAATTCCAGAATCCGCATCACTCCCTGGGGGCGGAGGGTTAATTGTAAAAATTGATTGGACACCCTCTCCAAACTTAATAGCTGATGATGATGCCGATTAATGAGAATCGAATGGATATCCTGGGTAATCTTAATAAACGAAACCGCTTTCTCAAAAACAATAATGGGAAAACGGTGCTGATCTGCGAATTGAATCACCCGATCCGGAATTTGAACATATTGATGCACCAATTCGATGCACAGAGCCGAAACCTGGCTTTCCACCAATTCCTTTACAAACTGCACATTGAGCTCATTATCCTGTCCCAACCCTACACCTGTCATCAAAATCATTTCATGGCCATGCACATATGACAAACCATCCATAATTTCCAACACATGTACCCAACGAACTGGACGGTGCACCCCTTCCGAACCGGCCACTACGCTTGCATGTTGAAAAATGGGTCGCTTCAAGATCTCTGCAACGTTCAGTGACTCTTGCATGTTCATCCTGTGGTCCTCCCGTTGCAATATCTTTTACTATTATAGCAAGATTTACAATGATAGAATTAGAATTTATTTCCATATGATTTCTCCGAGAAGGGAAAAGCATTACAACGACCTATTTCCAGTCTACAGATTGCAGGAATAAGTAAAAAACCGGCGGAAAAACTCCACCGGTTCCTTATGATCATACTCAGAGAGATTGACTCCAATCAACTGTCGCCGCACCCTCCAGATATTTTTCGCAATCCATAGCTGCCATGCAACCGGTTCCCGCTGCGGTAATGGCTTGCCGGTACACATGGTCCTGAACATCTCCACAGGCAAAAACGCCTTCCACACTGGTACGGGTGGTGCCAGGAGTCACTTCGATGTATCCCTGTTCATCCATATTTAGTTGCCCATTGAGAAAACCGGTGTTGGGACGATGCCCAATGGCGACAAAAACGCCATCCGCTTCCAGCAATTCCTCTTCTCCGGTCTCTTTGTTTTTCACTTTCAGACCTTGAATGCCACCGTCTTCGTTTTTAACCACTTCCACCGGTACCCGGTTGAGTGCCCAGTCAATTTTATCATTCGCTTTTGCACGATCCTGCATAATCTTGGAAGCGCGCAACTCAGTCCGGCGATGGACAACGGTTACCTGAGAAGCAAACTTTGTCAGAAATGTGGCTTCCTCCATAGCGGAGTCGCCACCTCCCACCACGAGGATCTTTTTGCCTCGATAGAAGAAGCCATCACAGGTGGCACACGTACTGACTCCCTGCCCCATGTTCTCTTTCTCACCGGGAATCCCCAGCAGCTTGGCGGAGGCACCAGTGGACAGAACCAAGGCTTCACACTCCAACTCCCCTTTTCCTTCCACTGTCAGTCGAAACGGACGATTGGAAAGATCCACATTTGTTACCCATCCCCGTTGGAACTCGGCACCGAAACGTTCCGCCTGTTTTCGCATATTATCCATTAACTCCGGTCCAAGAATGCCGTCCGGAAAACCGGGAAAGTTCTCTACATCGGTAGTTGTGGTAAGTTGTCCGCCAGGTTCCTGTCCTTCAATCACCAGGGGCTCCATATTGGCCCGTGCCAAATAGATTGCTGCGGTCAGTCCGGCTGGCCCGGTTCCAAGAATAATTACTTTGCGCATACGTATCCGAACCTCCTGATTCTCTTCCTATTTCATGTACAGATTCCCTTTTTCCCTTCCGCTTTCAAACGTGTGATTTCGGCGCTGAGATCAGGGAGAGATTGTAAAATAGAAGAATAAAACGGATAGTCTTTTCCATCCAATGAGTAATAAACCCACTGACCCTGACGCCGCTCTTTTACCAATCGGGCATTGCGCAATTTTCGTACATGCTGCGAAACCGCCGGCTGGGTAATCTTCAGGATCTCCACCAATTCACCAACACAAAGATCCTCTTCGCGAAGAAGCGCCAGAATGCGAAGCCGGGTTTTATCACCCAGTGCCTTGTGGCAATCCGCCAGTTGGTCAAAATCCATGACCACCACCTCACAAATAATATAAGCATATTCTTATTTGTTTGTAAAGGGGATAATTGTTCACCATTTATTTTCCACCCATCCTTGGATACTATCCAAAAAACACTAACTTTGAATTAATAAGCAGTTTAGTAAATGGCTGTGTTACGAAGCAATAAGATCCACCTTTCCATCCTGCATATAGTAGATTTTATAACACCAGTCCGCCACAACTTGGTCATGAGTGACGATCACCAATGTTTTCCCTTCTTGATTCAGCTTCTTAAAGATATTCAAGATCTCCTCTTCCGTTTGTTCATCCAATGACCCGGTCGGTTCATCCGCCAAGATCAAATCCGGATCTTGTATCAGCGCTCTGGCGATCGCCACCCTTTGCATTTCGCCTCCCGACAGCATATCCACATCTTTCTCCTTCAACTCCGTGATTTTTAAGTCCGCTAATACACGGTCGACTTTATCAATGATCTCTCCTTTGGAAAGTTTGCTGTATCGCAAGGGAAGCGCAATATTTTCGAACACGTTTTTACTGTCGATTAGCGTATAATTCTGGATGATAAACCCGATATTCTGCTTCCGAAAACGGGCCCGTTCATTGCCGTTCATATCGCTGATCTTTACCTGTTTATACTGATATGTCCCCTGATCCGCCGTATCCAGACCAGCCAAAATATTTAGCAGTGTCGACTTGCCTGTTCCACTCCGACCCATGATCGCTAGCATATCACCCTGTTCGATTTCCAAATTGATCCTTTTCAAAACGTCAATTTTCCGTTCACCGCTCCGATATGATTTGGTCAGACCTTTTAGGGTTATCAAAGGAATCACTCCGATCGTTTTAACAAACTGCTAATTTCAATTTTGCGGAACTGCAAATAAATGGGGGAAACAGAAAACAGAACAATAACGACAAAGATTGTCACGTTCATCAGAGTGTACATTCCCAGTGACACATCGATGATCTGTTGATACAAAAGTGTGACCACCAGTCCCGGCAATCCCACCATGAGAAGAATTTCAGACAAAAAGTAAAAAAACAGTTGATTCAAAGTAGCTCCGGAAGCGAGATGAATGGCCATATTACGGTAATTATCTTGAAACTTGGTCATCATTAAAATCGAGATACTGAGAATACAAACCACGAATAACGATCCCGCCATAACCTTTAACAGAGTCCGATTAACCTGAATCGCCGAGAACATGAAATCGAGGGAACGGCTATTCGCCCCGATCATTTGCATATCGGGAAAATCGGATATCGTTTTCACATGCTCCAAGTCCCGACGAACAACATACGGTTCCTCGTCACTAAAAACAGTCCCATTGATCATTTGTAGGTAATGCAGTTTTTGAAATAATGCATCTTCTTCATTCTGGGGTACCTCGTTAAATTTTAAAGCCGGCATGACGATATAACGATCCAAGTACAATTCCGGATAGTTCATATTAAACACAAAAGTGTCGGATTGGATAAATCCTTGGACCACCAATTTAAAATCCTTGCGCAGATACTTAGCCGTGATCCTATCACCCACTTGGTAAAACGGTTCATATTCTGCCCCTAACAAGACCGGAATTGAATTTCCATCATAATAGAAATCCTCGGAGGAAAATCCGGATCCTTTACTTAACGGAATTGAAAAGCGGGTAAAGCCATTTTCATTGATTTGAATCGCTTTCAATGGTTTATAAGGCCGTTCCTTTAAGCGTTCAATGGGACCCCCTTCCTCATACCCATTTAAAAATTTATCCCACTTTGAATCATCGTCGATCTTCACATCAATCATCTGATTAAACAGATAAATATAACGCTCTCCAAAGTATTGTTCCAAATTCTCATAAAATGTCTTCGATTTCTTAAGAGAGCCCGGTTCGTCTAAAAAAGCTTGAAATTTGCTATCCGGCACAAGATCATCCGACAATTGGTAAAACGTCAGATCCTTCAAGGGTTCCAAGCGGTCCGATTTGCTTTCGATCTGCGCATGGGTGAGAAAAAACAGGGTGCTGGTGAAAAATAAGGCGGTAATCTGAATCGCTATCAACACAGAAAACCATTTCCGTCGTTTGAGACTCTCCCATACTTCTCCTAGAATCATTTTCATGAGCGAGATGTTCCTTTCTCATCGATTGGCTTCAAACCAATCCCTTTTAACACCCAAATGGACAAAAGGGAAAAGAGAAGGATTAACCCATATGCTATCAATAGCTGCGATACATAGGATCTGAGGGAATCAACAGTGATCTCACCCCACACTGCGAATAGAAACGAGCTTCCCAGAGAAACCAACCCATAACAAATGGAAACCAGCAACAGATACTGAACCGTCATTCGTTTGTAAACCTTTCTCAAGGGGATTCCATGTTGCCATAAAATGCATATCTCGTTTTTTCTCTTGTTGAACCAGTACTGATTAAACAAGAGACTGGTAATCATCAGAATGCCCGCAATGAAAATCAAGATTCCTTTTTGGTAGGAGTCCGTACTGAGGTATCGTTGAGCTCCATGATCAGTCCGATCGATCACCTGGATCGGTATGGAATTCTGGTTAACAGATAAGGCTTGATCCTGTTTCATCTTGTTGTCCTTGGTGTTCATGACATACAAATTGGGATGGTTATCAATCGCATCCATATTGACGAGGGCTAACTCGTCCACCTCCGACGGATAGGAAGCACCCATTCGGCCGATCACTTCGAACGTCTTTCCTGCCAACCGGAAGTATTCCTTGCCGTTCTTTTCAAAGACATCTTCTTTTCTGACGCTTTCCCCCACTTCTTGACCTAACACTGCAAACCGCTGTCCGGTGTAAAAATCGGTGGCAGTAAAATACCGTCCTGATACCATCGGGGGAACAAAAGTCTTTTCATTAAAATAAATAGCCCGGTCCTCATATTTCTGTTTAGTATCTAATTCGTTAAAAACCGTATAAGGTTTATCCGTATCCAATTTCTTCCAGTCAATAGACAGACTTGAATTCTGAAATGCAAAGGTGAAACTTGTTGAATTATACAATCCTCGAGTCAACAGATTCATTTCTTCCTGTTTGATCTGATAATAATTAGCAGTGACAACCAATATACTTAATAACAGATATAATATAATTAACCACAAGCTCCCATCACGTAGCCATTGCTTCAATTTCTTCATAAAATGTCCCTCTTTTAGAAAATAAAAATGAATATACTTCTCTTCTTGCCATCCTTACAATTTTATTTTAACTATTAGGAGTAAAAGCAGGTATCAAAAAAGATACCTGCTTTTACTTATTATTAAGATCATTAGGGGGTTCCCCAAAAGGTCTTTGCTAAATGTATAGCACTTGCATAAGGAGACTTGGCAATTGTATATCCGCTACCATGTACTCTTCCACTGTCTGCCCTAATTCCACCACTCACTCGATCTACCATACGTGCACGAGTATAATGATAGACTCCTTTCCAAACCGTTTCACCCACTGCACGTTCATAACCAAATTTATCAGGATGGGCTTCTGTCCATCCATTGTGAGCTTGAGGACCTTGAATGCTAACTTTTTCAGTATTCCAAGAACCCTCTCCCTCTGTCCACCCCCCATTAAGTGTTGTTGCAGATGCAGACGCCGGAATTGATAAACTTCCACAAATTAAACCGACTGACACTACCTGAAGTAACCGTTTTTTGACTTTCAAAATAATCCCTCCTACATCAATGTATGTTCCATATTGGAAATTCAACGACGATATGATTATTCCTTCCTAAAATGAGAATTTTTCTTATATAATCCTTCTTCATAAAATTTTTATCTTGTTTTACTATTTTAAGATTACATTGTCCTGCTTGTTTTTGTTGCGTCACCGCCGTGTGTACTCCTAAATCACCTTCATGAGCTTATCATAAGATGAATAATCACTTCCTTACTTTATCTCACACACCCAAAGACTTTCGAAAAAAGCCGGTCAAATCGTCGAGGACTATATTTTCTTCTACAACAAAGAACGTTTCCAGAAAAAACTGGGCGACCTTTCCCCAGCGGAACATCGGGAAAAAGTCGCCGTATAAACTGTTCTTTTTTTCACTGACTTAACGGGGTCAAGACCACAGTCCAGGGGAGTTTCCACCTACTCTTCACAATCCACAGGATGATTGCCCACGCTTTTGAAGATATCGCTGGTGATACTCTTCCGCACGATAGAAGGTAGCTGCCGGTTCAATCGACGTGACAATCGGGTCTTTCCATTTGCCTGAGTTGTCCAGCTCTTCTTTTGACTTCTCTGCCATTTCTTTCTGTTCCGGGGTATAGTAAAAAACCACGGATCGGTACTGACTTCCAACATCCGGTCCTTGGCGGTTGAATGTGGTAGGATTGTGGTTTTCCCAGAAGATCTGAAGCAATTCCTTATAGGAAACCCTCGCCGGATCATATTCCAGATGCACCACTTCAGCATGACCCGTCCGATCCGTACAGACTTCCTCATATGTCGGATTCTCAGTCGCGCCGCCCATATATCCCACCGCTGTGGACATTACTCCTTCCACTTTGCGGAACAATTCCTCCACAGACCAAAAACATCCGGCACCAAATGTTGCTTTCGCCATTCGATCACACTCCCCATCCATTTTCCTTTATCCTATCCAAGTGGAGTCCTTTCGACAATCCCTTTTCCTCTTACCGGCAATGTTTTCATTTTTGGAATCTGCAAAAAGAACCTCAGGATCACGGCCTCCTACAACACAACTTCCAGACCATAAGCACTGTGTCATCCTTCCTATCATCCCGATAAAAGGAGACTGCTGACAAAGATAAATAAGAGGGGGATATCCGGTGGAGCATCCTTTTCCGACGACCCAGCAGAACCCCTGGAGGTCCCAACCGTTTAGCGGACAACCTGCTTTCCCCTTTTGTCCGCTGGTTGGGGCCGGATGGGGGTGAAGCGGACTCCTTCCACTTCTTTGCTGGAAGAAAGAGATGCGGAAACGGAGATCCCCCCTTCACCACTTTGTCATGAACCTCGATAAAAGGCTTCTGATCACAAAACAGACGCCGGGATGCAACCCGACGCCTGCATGGGGTATCAGTTTATTTTTTGATCAATTCCAGCTTGACGGGGTAGAAATCATCCACCTGATCTCCCTTGACCGCTTTGGTGGCAACATTGACACTGGTTTCTCCGATTACTTCCGGCTTCTGCGCAATGGTGGCACCCAGGTCTCCCTTATTCACCGCTTTTACAGCATCATCCGTCGCATCAAAGCCGACCACCAAGATATCTTTTTTGGCTCCCTGAATCGCTTTCAAAGCTCCCAAGGCCATCTCATCATTATGAGCAAAGACCGCGTCAATCTCCTTGTTGCTTTGCAGAATGTTTTCCATAACCGTCAATCCCTTGGAGCGGTTAAAATCAGCTGGCTGAGAAGCGACCACTTTCACACCGTCTTTATTGTCGACCGCCTGATGGAACCCTTTCCCCCGGTCACGGGCTGCGGAGGTTCCCGGAATTCCTTCCAACTCCACAATGTTTCCCTTATTCCCGATCTGTTCCAGGATATATTCGCCCGCCATTTTTCCACCTTCTACATTATCGGACGCAATGTGGGACAGCACTTCTCCGCCTTCTGACTTCCGATCCACCGTAATCACAGGAATATTCGCTTTATTGGCAGATTCCACAGCTGTAGTAATGGCTTTACTGTCCGTCGGATTGATCAGCAAAATATCCACATTCTTTTGGATCAAATCCTCTACATCATTTAGCTGCTTGGCATTGTCATCCTGAGCATCCGCTACAATGAGTTCCGCTCCGGATTCTTTGGCTGCTTTCTCTGCCCCTTCTTTCAAGGAAACAAAGAAGGGATTGTTCAAAGTGGAGATGGATAGGCCAATCTTCACTTGATCATTCTGCTTCTTTTCCTCCTTTTCCAGTGTCGATTCGCTGGAGCAACCCGCCAAAACACCCATTGCCAGCACTGCAATCAACAACAAGCTCCAAACCTTTTTCATCCCTGGTTCCCTCCTATGCCATTTGAAGAATTTATTTGGAATTCCCGAAGATCTTTCAGGATTTTCGGGAACGGTCCAGCAAAACCGCAAGTAAAATAACTCCACCTTTGACAACCTGTTGATAGAAAGAAGAAACATTTAGCAGATTCAATCCATTATCTAACACTCCGATAATAATGGCGCCAATCAAGGTACCAATAATCCAACCCCGCCCACCGGCCAGACTGGTTCCTCCAAGAACCACAGCGGCAATCGCATCCAATTCATAGGTTGTCCCTGCTGTCGGCTGAGCCGAGTTCAGCCGGGCTGTCAGAATCAACCCTGCCACAGAAGCAAACAGACCACTGATCGCGTAAACCCATATCTTCACCCGATGGGTTCGCACTCCGGAAAGCATAGCGGCTTCTTCATTGCCACCGATCGCATAAACATATCGTCCAAACGTCGTGCTTTTCAACACAAAATACAGAATCAAAAATGATATCAACATCCAGATGACGGGAACCGGTATCTCAAGAAAATAACCCTTTCCCAACATCGCGAAAGCCTCATTGTCAAAAGCGATTGGACGACCTTCGGTATACACCAGTGTTAATCCCCTGTATACCGTCATCGTTGCCAGAGTGGCAATAAAAGGCGCCATCCGCCCTTTTGCCACCAATACCCCGTTGACGGCTCCCATCAATGTACCGGCAGCCAATCCTGTCAGAATCGCAACAAACGGATCCATTCCGGAAGCCAACATTCCCGCACTAAATGCACCAGACAGTGCAAGGATGGAACCGACAGACAGATCGATGCCTCCGGTCAGAATGACAAAGGTCATTCCAAAGGCTAACAAAGCATTAATGGAAATTTGTCGAAGTACATTAAAGATATTTGTAATACTCAGAAAATCCTTGCTGATTACTGACAACACCACTACAATGGCTCCCAAACCTAACAGTGGACCGATTTTCTGAGGCATGCTGATTCGAAGTCCAGAATTTTTTGGTTGGGATTGCATTACACATCACCTCCTGAGGCAGCGGTCATCACTCGTTCCTGTGTCGCCTCCCCATTTTTAAACCGACCGGTGATCCGTCCTTCATGCATCACCAATAAACGATCACTCATTCCCAACACTTCCGGTAAGTCGGAAGAAATCAGCAGAATCGCCATCCCTTCTGTAGCCAAATGGTCGATCAAGCGATAAATTTCCTCTTTGGCCCCAATATCCACGCCACGCGTCGGCTCATCCAGGATGAGGATTTCAGGCGAAGCTGCCAACCATTTGCCAATCACCACTTTCTGCTGGTTCCCCCCACTCAGCGTTTGTACTTCCTGCTCTGAATCCGATGTTTTGATCGACAATTTTTTCACAATATCCTGAATAAGATTGGATTCCTTCTTTCGTTGAATTTTCCCCCAAGAAGTGATGGAAGAAAAGTTCGGAAGGGACAGGTTTTCCCTCACGGACAGGGGAAGCACCAACCCTTCTCTTTTCCGATCTTCTGTTACATAGGCAATTCCATGTCGAATCGCATCTTCCGGCCGCCGAATCTTCACTTCTTGACCGTTGATCCGGATCTTCCCACGATCTGGCTGCCGCACACCAAACAGAAGATCCGCCATCTCAGTCCGACCAGCCCCCATCAAACCGGCAAGCCCAACAATCTCCCCTCTTCGGATGGAAAAGGTGACATCTTCCACTTCACCCCCAGAAGTCAGTCCCTCTACACTGAGGCACTCTTCTCCCGGTGTCACGGAACTTCGGGGGTACCGGTTCGTGATCTCCCGACCCACCATCATTTGGACCAGTTCATTCATATCTGTTTCATCACTCTGGCGTGTTCCAATGGTTGCGCCATCTCTCATCACTGTAATGCGATCACAGATTTCAAAAATCTCTTCCATTCGGTGAGAAATGTAAACCATTCCCACTCCTTGTTTCTTCAGAATACGGATCACCTGAAACAGGGATTCAATCTCCCGGTTGGTCAACGCTGCCGTCGGCTCGTCCAAAACCAAGATCTTTGCTTCCAGCGAAAGGGCTTTGGCAATCTCCACCATCTGTTGTTGTCCTACAGAAAGATTTCCTGTTCTTTCAGCAGGGTGAATCTCCAATCCCAGATGATCCAACCATTTTGTTGCCTCCGATTTCATCTTGCGCCAATCAATCCAACCAGTAGGACCATGAACAAACTCCCGACCGAGGAAGAGATTTTCCATCACGGTTAAATCAGCGATCAGATTGAGCTCCTGATGGATCATCGCAATTCCCATCCCTTGAGCCTCTCTGGGAGTATACCCTTCCCGTTCCTTGCCAAACACTTTTACTGTTCCGTCATCCTTGGGGTGGACCCCGCAGAGAATCTTCATCAGTGTTGATTTCCCGGCACCATTCTCACCCATCAAAGCATGCACTTCCCCTTCTTCCAGGGAAAATCGGGCATGATGCAAGACCTGATTTCCGGAAAACGATTTTTGGATCTTTTCCATCTCCAAAAGTAACTCTGCCATGGTTTCACCTTCTTTCAAAAAGCAACGCCTGATTGTAAAACAACATTGGCGTAGGAGGTGCATTCCCCGGTGCGAATGACAGCCTTTGCCTGACGACTCATGGCTTTCAATTTTTCATGGGAGGTGGATTCCCACTCTATATGGGATAACATATCTTCTAATTGCTGATGTAGTTCAGGACTGACCACCTTTGTCTCCTCAGCCAATATCACCTTTTCCACAGTCATTTCCGACAAAACCGCTTGCAAGGTTTCGATCAGACCGGGTGTTCCAGGGGAAACTGCCAAGTCAATTCGCTCTGTTTCAGGAGGAATCGGCAGACCGGCATCCCCGATCACGACTTGATCGGTATGTCCCAATTCACTGATGACTCTGGAGAGATGACTATTTAACAACAATGTTTTTTTCATCCATTACCCTCCAATTCTTTGCTGTAAAAGGCATCCACTTCTTTTCGACTCGGCATGCCATTCTGGGCACCCAGACGGGTGACGGCGAGACTGGCTACGCAACCGGCAAAGTCAACAGCATCAAAAAGAGGTTTCCCTTCAGCCAGGGCACAGGCCAAACCTGCATTAAACGCATCTCCGGCACCGGTGGTATCCACCACATGGACCGACCGTCCGGCTACTTTCCGAAATCCCTCTTCCTTGGATAAAACAACAGCCCCCTGCTCCCCCAAGGTTGTAACAACACAGCTGACGCCTTTGTGGAGAAGCGTTTGCATCCCTTGCTCCAACCCCCCTTCTTCTGCCGGGTAGCCGGATAACCGTTCCAGCTCAGAGCGGTTGGGGGTCAACACATCCACCCATTGATACAACTCTTGTGGCAATTTCGTGGCAGGAGCGGGGTTCAATACAACGATCTTTCCCAATTCCTTCGCTGTGCGGGCTGCTTCCATCACCGTTTCCATGGGAATCTCCAGCTGAAGTACAACAACCTCAGACTCAGCGATTCGCTCTTGATGATGCCGTACATCATCAGGCAAGCACCGGCTGTTGGCACCCGGAACAACAACAATGCTGTTATCTCCTTCAGACAACCATATGGATGCAACTCCCGTAGGAGCATCCGGTGTACGCTTCACTGGCTGTATATCCACCCCACTCTGCTCCAAAGACTCCAACAAGGTTTGTCCAAAGGAATCGGTTCCCACCGATCCAACCATCACCGTAGAAGCTCCCAACCGTGCGGCGGACACAGCTTGATTGGCCCCTTTTCCCCCAGGAATAAAATAGACCGAATCCCCAGTTACTGTCTCTCCTATTTGTGGTAGTCGTGCCGCCTGAACCACCACATCCATATTTAAGCTGCCAATCACTGCTACACGCGCCTGTCTATCTGTCAATACTTACGCCTCCTCGTTGAACCCCGTTCAATAAGATGGACATCCAATTCCAGATCTTCCACCTGATCGGTATATCCCTGTACACGGTCGATCAGATGTAAAGCCGCACGAGCTCCCATCTCATAAATCAGCTGGGCAACGGTCGTCAATTCGGGTTCCGTCCATTCTGTGGCTCCAATCCCATCAAAACCACACAGGGAAACCTCTTCCGGAACCTTTATTCCCATACGGTGCAAAGCTTTCAAAGCACCGATCGCCATCAGATCATTGCCGGCAAAAATTCCATCCACATCTGGATGAGCTTCCACCAATGCCTGAACAGCCCCCTTACCACCGGTGATCGAGAACTGACCTGGAAGAATCAGCGACTCTTCAAACCAATCCAAGTCCTTCACTACATCCCGATACCCTCGAAGCCGCTCTTGGGCAGTGATCAACTCTTGGGGACCTGCAATATGAGCCACTTTTCGACAGCCGGTGGCGAGAAGATGATGAACCGCCTTTCTTGCCCCTTCCGCATTTTTGGAACGAATCACTGAACAATTGCCTTCACGCAGCGCTCGGTCCAGTACAACCAAGGGAATTCCATTTTCGTTGATTACCGCCAAGTCTTCTTCTCCCAGACTGCTGGAAGCAAAAATAATTCCATCAATATATTTTTGACGAAGGACATCAATATACGTTTGTTCCCGCGTATCCAAATCATCAGAATTACAAAAGATTACAGTAAAGCCGCGGGACCTTGCCGAATCTTCCACCGCTCTCGACAATTCAGAAAAAAACGGATTCATAATCGTAGGTAAAATCAGAGCAATGGTTCCCGTTTTGCGGTTGGCCAGACTGCGGGCTACGGTATTGGGCCGGTAATCCAGTTCCTTAATCACTTTCATTACACGAGCTTCTGTATCCTGATTCACATAGCCGTTTTGATTTAGAACCCGTGATACAGTTGCGACAGATACTCCCGCTCGCTGTGCTACATCTCTAATAGTTGCCAAGTTTCATCCACTCCCTGTGAAACCGGTTACATACCAGAGAGAGATAATACACAAAATATGTAACCGGTTACATATAGCATACTATTCTCTTCATCCATGTGTCAATACAAAATCATTAGTAATAATTTCTTATACGAGACTGCATCATTTCCCGGTAAAAGATCAACTCCCATCAAATAGTATTTTTTCTAATAAAAAGAAATTAAACATATATTTGAGATTCCTTTTTCTAGTGTAAATCAAAATCAATCAAATGATAATATGTTTTTGAAATTATTTACAAACTATCTATGTTTCATTCACATTTTTTGTCTTCGAGATCTTCCCTGCACATAAACAACGTTCTTGTCTGATTAACCCGATATTCTCAATCTATCTTTTAGCGGGATAATGGAAGACGACAAATTCTGTATCATAGTATAATAAAAGCATCACCCATCCAAAGGTGAAAACGGAGTGAAAGGTGAGGGTAAAATGGGGATTTTTGACGGGCTGATGGGCAATGCATCCGAAATCAGTGCTGATCAGGCACAACAGGAATTTGGCCATTTGTTGGCTTCATCCGAACGGATTGAAAAAAGTTATGTTCTCATCCGGGACTTGTTTCTATTTACCAATAAACGCTTGATATTGGTGGACAAACAAGGATTAACAGGTAAAAAGGTTTCTTACTTGTCCATTCCATACCATAGCATTACTCGCTTCAGTATTGAAACAGCCGGTCATTTTGACTTGGATGCTGAATTAAACATTTGGGTATCCGGTCAAGAGATGCCAATCGTTCAAAAACAGTTTAACAAAAAGCTGAATATTTATGATTTGCAAAGTGTTTTAGCTGAATACGTTTTAAGATAAAGGAAAAGACAGGGAGAGCCCTAGAGGCCTCCCTGTCTTTTCCTTTATCTCAGAGCATCCAGCTTCTGTTTCACCTCCTGGATTTGACGGTAAAGGTGATCCCGATCTGTCTCTGTCTCCGGTTCTTCCTCCGCCATCAGCCGGGTCAGTTCCAATTCCAGCATCCGGACTTGTTGATCCGTTTCAGGATCAACTGATCGCTTCTCCTTTTCTTGAAGGTGATGCCGGTACTCCCTGTTTCCACCGGGCCATATATCCACTGTGCTGTTCTTTATAATCGCCACTCGATTGGAAACCTGATCCAACAGATACCGGTCATGGGAGACCAACACAAGTGTACCCGGATAATTCTGCAACGCTTCCTCGATCCGTTCCCGTGTGGGAATATCCAAATAGTTGGTCGGTTCATCCAAAACCAACAGATTGGCTCTGGAAAAATACAGGTGAACAAAAGCGATCCGACACCGCTCTCCCATGCTCAGACTGCCAATCTTTTGATGTACCTTTTCTCTCCGAAACAAAAAGGATGCGAGAACGTTGTATGCCATTCTGAATGACATATCGGGAAGCGCCAGCAAGCTGTCCAATACGGTCTGCTCCGGGTCGAGGGTATCCACCTCCTGAGCAAAATACCCAACCTTTAATTCCGGATGCCGATAAACGTCCCCACTTTGTGGCTGTAGCTGACCGGTCAAAAGCTTTAACAAAGTACTTTTCCCACTCCCATTGGGACCGATTACCGCCAGGCGATCCCCTCTGGAAAGCGTTAGATCCACATTTTGAAACACTGGAGAATGTCCGTAGGAAAAAGTCACCCTCTCCATCCGTACCAATCGGCGGGCTTCGAAGGTTTCTGCATTCAGGTTTGCCTGGATCTCAGGCGCATCCTTCGGTTTTTCCACCGTTTGCTCTTCCAGACGTTTCAGGGCCCGTTCCTTGGCCCGAAGGCGCGTCTGATGCTTATTCGCCTTCTTTTTCTGAAAGGGATTTCGTTCCCCGGCAGAAGCATGAGCCTTTTGAAACCAATCATGGTACTGACGAATGGCATCCTCCAACTTTTTCTTTTCCCTCTGCTGCTTTCGATAGAGCGCTTCCTGTTCCCGTCGCTCCCGTTCCCACTCCCGAAGGAAGTCTGAGTACCCACCACGGACGGCACGGGTGCCCTTCTGTGTCAGTTCCACTGTGGTATGGGCAACGTGATCGATAAAGGACCGGTCATGGGAAACAATCAGACAAGCACCACGGAACCGCTTTAACCAATCCGCAAACCAGCTTAATGTCTCTTGATCCAGGTGATTGGTCGGTTCATCCAGCAGAAGGAAAGAGGGTGCTCCAACCAGCGCCCTTGCAAGCTTGAGACGGGTCTTTTGTCCTCCGCTCAACTGATCATAGGAACATTTCCACAGATCCTGGGAGAAACCAAACCGACCGAGTAACCCCTTCACTTCCTCCTCCCACTCATATCCTCCCAAAGCCTGATACGCTTCCTGTACATCACTGTATTGTTGCAACAATGCCTCCAAATCATGACTGGCAGATGTCAATGCTCCTTCCAGCCGTTTCAACTCCCGCTTTAGTGAAAACCGCTTTAAATCCGCAGAAAAAAACCACTCTTCCATGGTTGTTTCATCTGGCACAACGTCTTGCTGTTCCACGATCCCCCAATGAGATACAGGCCACCTTCGATCGATGGCTCCATCATCCGGAGAGATCTTTCCCGTCAAACAATGAAACAAGGTTGTCTTCCCCACACCATTTGCCCCGATTAAGGCCACCCGTTCTTCTTCGTGGACAGCAAGATCCACATTTTCAAAGATGGTTTTTCCATTCCACTCTTTTTTCAGATTCTCTGCTTTAAAAACCCACACAAAAAACCCCTCCACATCCGGTAAGCTTGGCACTGAACAGCACAGACGCCATCCCTGTCACTTCGGATGGGAAGGGGGATTGGATATATTGAAACACACGAAAAAAACCATTCAAGGTTTTTATCACGCTTTGGTTTCGCTGATTCCGTTTCGATAGACCAGGGTCCCTAAAAATGGGCACACCTGTCCCGACCGCTCCGCCATCCATGGCAGAGGAAGGCGCCGTATCCAATTGGTTACGGGATTAGCGGTCGAAACGCATCTCGATACTTTTGATACCTCCGATAGATAGAATAAATTTATTATACATGGTATAGATATTTTTTCCAAGGGTCATCCCTTGAAGCACTGTAAATTAAATTTTTCTATCACATGTTAAAACCCGTTTGAGTTTTACATACAAATGAGTTAGATTCCCCTTTTCCCACAATGGAGTCAAACCATTTTAAAGGAGGAGACATCATGAATCAGAATAAAAAACTGCGTGTTGATGCACGGGGAGCTTTTTGTCCAGGACCACTGATGGAACTGATGAGGGCGGCCAAGGATGCAGAACCGGGTACAGAAATTGAACTTTTGACCAATGATGCAGGTTCCAGAAAAGATGTGCCTCTCTGGGCAGAAAAAATGGGACACAAATATCTGGGTGAACAGTTAGAAGGAAATGTTTATACGTTAACCGTCCAAATCGGAGGGAATTGAGATGACAAAGAACGTAGTGATCATCGGTGGTGGTACAGCCGGCTGTATGATTGCCAATCTGTTGGCCAGAGGATTGAAGACAGAAATCAATCAGCGAACGGTACAGATTACGGTAGTTAGCGATCAGGAGATTCATATATACCAACCGGGTTTCCTTTATATCCCCTTTCACCTGAAACAGCCGGAAGAACTGATTCGACCCATGGATCAGGTAATCAACACTCACGTTCACGTGATTCTGGATCGAGCCACACAAATTGACACCCATAAGCAGAACGTCCATCTAGAAAAAGGAGAGTCTCTTCCCTATGACTACCTCATCCTTGCGACCGGATCTCACCCCAAGGTGGAAGAAATTCCGGGACTTCAGGAAGGGGGGCATATGTTCTACACCATGGAAAGTGCCCTCCGTTTACGAGATGCCATGGATCACTTTCACGGCGGAAAAGTGGTAGTGGCCGTCGGATTGCCCCATAAATGCCCTATCGCTCCGCTGGAATTTACCATGATGTTGGAAGACTGGGCTCGTCAGCAAGGGTTCCGGAAACAAACGGAAATCACCTATGCATATCCTCTTGCCGGTCCCTATGGAACCGCCTCTGTGGCTGAATGGGCGGAAAAGGAATTCAACAATCGAAACATCCACATCGAAACCTTTTTTATGATAGATCATGTCAATCCGGAAGAAAATGTCATCGTAAGCGTTGATGGTCGAAAACTTTCTTATGATCTCCTGGTAGTCATTCCACCACATCAAGGAGCAAACGTCGTGCGTGAAAGCAAATTGGGAGACAAAGAGGCTTGGCTGCCTACCCATCGACACCACCTCCGACTGGACGGTCAGGAAAACATTTTTGTCATCGGTGATGCCACCAACCTTCCCATCAGTAAAGCCGGTTCCACGGCTCATTTTGAAGCTGAAATTCTCTCCCATAACCTGATCAATCTCTTGCATGGAAAGAAAGGAGAAAAACCCTACAACGGAAAAGTTTTCTGCTTTATTGAAACAGGTCTGAACCAAGCCACCTACATTTCTTTCGACTATGAAAACCCTCCGAAGCCTGTTCCCCCTTCCAAATGGGTACATTTTGCAAAAAGCGGATACAACGAAATGCACTGGGTTAATGTAAAAGGAATTTTGTAAACAAACAGGAGGTAGGTGAAAGAGATGACCGATCCACAAGAACACGCCTCGGCGGACTTTCAGAAGCAATGGGCGGAAATGGCTCCCGTTCTGTTTGATACATTAAGCTTCATTCAAATGATAGGCGATTCCTTGACGGAAGAGACCGTCGCCCATCTGGGTAAAAAAGTGGAACAAACATCCCATTTTATCGATTTTCTTGGGGATGAACGGATTCTAAACTTGATGGATAACATGCTGAACCGTTCGGACTCACTGATTCGCCTGTTGGATCAAATGATTCAATTGGAGAAAAGCGGAACGTTGGAGAAGCTTCTTCGTTTATTTGAATCCATAGGAATCATAATGGATGCGTTAACGGAAGAGACGATTTCACATCTCTCCCGACGTTCCCTTTATTGGATGGAATGGGGGGATCAAGTCACCCGTTCCCAAGCTTTCGCGGAAATACCGCGGTTATTACACGCCCTGGACCAAACCATGGCGGAAACAAAGGATTCTCTGAAACCTGTCTCCTTGATCCAATTATTGAAGTTAGCCAAACAGAAAGAGGTTCAATGGACCATTCAATTTGTAAGCCAATTTTTGAAAAATGTACATTCAAAATCTCCACAGTAGCAGATACACTGAAACCCAAGCGAAATCCGACACTATAAAAACAACCCAGGTACAGCCTGGGTTGTGACCAATCTGTTCAGAGTGGTCTTTTATGAACTGGATAGAAAAACAGCTGCTATTTAACAATTCTCTCTACTGACCATTTAACAAACAAACGTGAACCTCTCGCCATTGAAATGGCGAGCTTCTCGTTTCATCGAGCCGACTCCTGCCGCACTCTCCACGAAGACCAGTTCCTGGCCTGATTGAGTTTTAAGAGGCTTTTTGTCTTGCGAGTTGCAGAATGTTGATGGCCGCATTGACATCCCGATCCTGTTCATAGCCACAAAAAGGGCAACGATGGACCCGTTCGGCCAATGTTTTTTTGACGATTTCACCACAGCTGGCGCATCGTTGGCTGGTTTGATGGGGGTTGACTTGGACCACACGCTTACCAGCACTTTCAGCCTTGTAAGTCGTGTATTGGACCAGTTGCCTCCACCCAGCATCGACGATGCTTTTCGCCAGGTGATGATTCTTGACCATTCCTTGCACGTTCAGATCTTCAAACGCAATCAAATCGTATCGCTTCACCAGCTGATGACTGATCCGATGCGTGTAATCCTTCCGTTGATTGGCGATTTTTTCATGCATTCGGGCAAGGAGACAGATCGCTTTTTTCCTGCGGTGGGAACCTTTTTTCCTTTTGGATACGAGCCGTTGCAGCTGTTTGAGTCTGCGTTCCGATCTTCGCAAGGGGTGGGGAGAGGCAAAGAACTGCTCATCGGATGTCACGGCCAAGTGCTTGATTCCCAGATCCACACCAACTTCTTTCCCCGTTTTCGGTAAAGGTTTAAGAGCTTGCTCCACGGCGAGGCAAGCGTAGTACCTCCCGTTTTTCTTGACGATGGAACAGGTCTTGATGGTTCCGGCGATCTGGCGGTGCAGGCGGATTCGAACCTCCCCGATTTTGGACAGCTTCAAATATTTCCCCTCCACGGAGAATCCGCTTTGCGGATAAGTAAAGCTACGGTAACGGCTCTCCCCTTTAAACCGGGGAAATCCTGTTTTCCCTCCATTCTGTACGCGCCTGTAAAAAGCTTTGTATGCTTTGTCCAGCCGTTCGACTACATTTTGCAACACTTGGGAGTGAACTTCCTTTAACGCTGGGATGGCCTTTTTTCGAGCGGGGAGTGTTTTCTTCTGCTCATAGTAGGACAAAGTCTTTGCTTCCGTCCGGTAGGTATGAATCCGTTCGTCCAGAAGGCGATTGTACAATAAGCGGCACCTTTCTAAGGTGAAGTCGATCCTTTGCTGTTGCTCTGGCTTTGGATATAACCGGAATTTGTAGGTGCGAAGCATCCGTCTCCCCCTTTCTTTTGGTTTTCGATATACTTTCGGATAATATCTTCAGAAATGGAGCCAATGGTTTCGATGTAGAAACTACTGTTCCAAAGATGCCCTCCCCAAAGTTTCTGTTTTAAATGGGGAAATTTTAAGAAACATTTTCGTGCGGAAATTCCTTTTAACATCTTGACTATGTACGAGGGAGCCACCTTTGGATGAGCGGAGGCAAATACATGGACATGATCTTTCTCACCCACTTCCATCATGACAACTTCAAAGCCCTTTTCCTCCGCGATCTCTTGAAAAAGCTCTGTCAGAAAGGATTCAATTTCCATATCCAGTACTTTTCTGCGGTATTTGACGGACCAAACGATATGATAATTGACGTTATAGACACAGGTTCTCGCATGCTTGATGTTCTCTTTTCCCATACATGTAGTATAGCGAAAATAGTGGGAGTTGGCTATATTTCACGCGATTCCCCCTCGACATATGGTCTGATTGTCTACCGACATTGTCGGACGAGGGGGGGGTTAACCCCCCCCCTCGTCCGACGCTCGCTTTCATCTACCCCATTAAAATGGGGAGGATTCCCGCTCGCATATCCTAAAAACACCCCTCTCAGCAAGCCACTGGTCGGCGCTGACGGGGTGTTTTACTTTTATCGATAACATTATCATCGAAAATCCCGAAGAAAATTGCCGGCGTATAAACAGCGAAATGTTCCCGGATTTCCTGGGTGTGAAAGTCCTTGTCACCGGAGAGAATGATATCCGGTTGGGCGAGGACAGCAGAAGCTAAGATGGGTTTATCTTCTATATCACAGATCGGTGGGATGGGAAAGTCAAGAATTGCCCCCTTCTATACACCCGACTTTTTCGACAGCTCTGATTGTGTTATACCGGCTTCTTTCGTCATCAATAATCTATGATAAAGTTAACGTTTGTCCCCGACCATCTTTTCCGGTATTCCGCCAATGCTGTATGTGTCCCTCGTGCTGGGCGGAAGCCGTGGCTGGACTCGTGAAAGCATGCCCCTTTAGGGCTGTCATAGATGGCTCCAAGCAAAAAAACGTCCAAGGATCGGACGTTTTTTTTGCTTGCGTTAAACCCACGCGGTTACCTGGGTTGTTCCATCTCTAAGATTCTCATCTAACCCTCATGATTCAGGCACAAATGCCAACTGTAATATGAACAAAACCATGAACAGATACAGAAGGGGATGAACCTCCCTTCCCCTTCCACGAAAAATCTTTAACAAGGGATACGTGATAAATCCAAACGCGATGCCTGTGGCAATGCTGAACGTCAGCGGCATGCTCAACATCACAATAAACGCGGGAAAGGCTTCATCAAAGGCATCCCATCGAACCTGGGCCAATCCACTCATCATAAAGCATCCCACGATAATCAATGCGGGTGCAGTAATCGCCGGAAGCGCGGCGACAGCGGCAACTACCGGTTCAAAGAAAAGAGTACCCAACATCAACAGACTGACCACTACTGCTGTGAATCCCGTTCGTCCGCCGGCGGCGACACCCGTAGAGGATTCCACATAAGCGCTGGTTGGGCTCGTTCCCATCACCGCTCCCGTCGTCATCCCCACCGCATCCGCCATCAAGGCAGAGCGAATCCGGGGAAACTTCCCATTCTTGGTAAGGCCCGCCTGCTCTGCCACCCCGATCATGGTTCCTGTGGTATCAAAGAGGGTGACTAACAAAAAGGCAAAAATCACTGCATACAAACCCTGTTCAAAAACCTGGGGCAAAGAGGCAACTGCCGCTCCAAACGTTGGAGCCATACTGGGGGGCATGGTTACCCACTGTGTGGGAAATTGAAGCAAACCGGAGACTCCGGCGGCCAGAGCGGTAAATACCATGCCCAAAAAGAGGGCGCCTGGTATCCGCAATGTCATAAGGATCAGGGTGACAAACAGCCCGCCAAGACTGAGAAGGGTCATCGGGGAATGAAAATCCCCCAGCCCTACCAGATTGACCTCATCATTGACAATAATCCCTGCCGATTTCAATCCGATAAAAGCGATAAACAAGCCAATTCCTGCCGTAATCCCGAACTTGAGACTGGAAGGAATCGCTTGAATCAATGCTTCCCGAAACGGGGTGACAGAAAGAATCAAAAAGAGAATCCCTGCAACAAAGACAGCACCCATGGCCGTTTCCCAACCAATCTGACTCTGTCCCACCACACTGAACGCAAAGTAAGCATTTAATCCCATACCCGGTGCAATGGCAATGGGATAATTTGCAAAAATCCCCATCATCAATGTACTGATCACAGAAGCCAGCACGGTAGCCACAAACACCGATCCAAAGTCCATTCCTGCCTGTTCAAGGATTGCCGGATTTACCACCACGATATAAACCATCGTCAAAAAAGTGGTGAATCCCGCCAGTACTTCCCGACGAATATTGGACCCCTTCTCCTTCCATCCAAAAAATTGCTCCATGTCAATCCTCCTTATAAAAATACGAACATTATTATGACCATTAACTATAATAATTCGTAAAAAATCACTTATCAACCCTGTTTTCCTTTTTCGGTACAAATATCATTCGTTTTTTAAAATCAAAAAGACGATATCCACTTGGGATATCGTCTCACATCTCATTCAGGAAAATACTTTTTGTTCCCACTCCCGGCATTGCGCTTTCCACATCGATTCCACAGGTTTCTCCTTTTGCAACCATTCCAGCGGAATGCCCAGATTGACGAGTCGCCCTTGAACTGTCACCCGTGTTACACCCGCTGGGAGCACATTCCCTGTTTCCACCAGACGAGTAAGATCTGAGAGTTGAAGGACTGGATGCCGAAAGAGCACCGCCTCCCGTAGCAATGAAACATGTTCCCCCCGAACCCGCCGAACGGGTCCGGCTTCACTGTAAGTGCGTACCAACCGATGCCATACTTCCAGTTGCTCTTTCATGGAAGGATGGTCCCCTGACGGACCAAAACACCCCTGTGTTCCTTCAGCGGTCTTCCACTCGATTTGATAGATGTCCTCTCGCTTTCGTCCGACCCAGGAACATTCTGGATCCATATGAAGCTCTTTCATCCACTTTCCCATCTTGACGACATGATCCCAAGCTCCTACCGTTACGGCCATCGGATGGACCACTTGCACAGGAATCCTCTGACAGCCCAGCCGAACAAGAGATGCATACCGATGGGCTCCATCAAGGACCATACATTCCCCGTTGGACAATTCCATTCCGATAATGGGGTTCCATAGGATTCCATCCTTTTGGATCTGTTGACAGGTCTTCTCCAGTCTCTCTGCTTCATGTTGTTCATGCAAACGAATCCGTTCGGTTTCCACCAACTTCAGGGACATCAGAATTCCCCTCCCACGTGTGCCAAAGGAGATGCAAGTCGAAAATAATGTTGTTCAGGATGCGGATGACTTAAGAAATCATGATGAGAGATCGACCAACCGTAGGCACCTGTGTTGTGAAACAATAAAACATCTCCAACCCGAATCCTGGAAACAGGGATATCATGAGCCAAAACATCCTTGGGTGTACAGAGCTGACCGACCACTGTCACAGGTGAATCGACGACTTCTTGTCTTGGGAATGGATAATCCCATCGTTCGACAGGGACGACTTCAAAGGGATGACTGTACTGCCATGAAACAGGAAGACGAAAATGGTGGGTCCCTCCCCGAATCACGGCATAATGTTTGCCGTGGTTTTGTTTGAGATCCAGAACTTCCACCGCATAGCATCCACACGTTGCGGTAAGATATCGACCGCATTCAAATTGAACCATCTCCAGGGTATCCGGAAGTCCCTGTTCCAGAGCGGTTAATGGAGGGAGGAACCGATCCCAGTCAAAGGACTGCTCTGGATGGAGCAAGTCAACTCCTATTCCGCCTCCCACATTCAGGACGGTTACCTGGATACCAAGTTCCTTTTCCCAGGCGAGAATCTTGTTTACATACAGATGGAGCAGTTGGATATGGCGCTCCACATCCAGATTGTTGGACAGAGAGTGGAAATGGAAGCCTTCCAGTTTCACTCCGTCCAGTTCTTGTGCAAGTCGAACGGCCTGCGGAATCTCTTCTTCATTGATCCCAAATTGTGTGGGTCGACCGGCCATATGCAGGGTGGCGGAGGGAAAGGGTCCCCTTAAGTTGACGCGCAGAAGAATGGGCATTTGTGCCTCTTGTTTTTTGGCGATCCATGCCACCCGTCTCAATTCCTGTACACTTTCCACATGAATGCGTTCCACACCCAGGCGAATCGCCGCTTCGATCTCTCCGTCCGTTTTGCCGGGCCCTCCGAAAATGATGGGAAGATTTCCTCCTGCTTCCTTTGCCTTTTCAACCTCTCCAAGAGAAGCGACCTCAAAACCATCGATCACAGAAGAGAGAGATTTTAGGATCTCCCTCTCCGAGTTGGCCTTCATCGCATAATACATACGAAAACGACCGGGCAAGGAAGATACAACCTTCTGCGTATGCTTTTCCAAATGATCCAAGTCATACAAATAAGCGCATATCGGCTCATTATCTGCATGTTTTCTGGCATCAATCCAATCCTTGAAACGGGCGTTCATGCCTGACCCTCCCTCTCCATACTCCTTTTCATCGTTTCAAGGTGAGAGCGTACAGCCCGAAACGCAAGGCCCCGTTCCTCACCCAGCACAAATGCCCGTACGCCCCGCTCCTTCCATGTCTGAATATCTTCTTCCAATCGGGGGATCGCACAAAAGGGAACATCATGCTGAACAGTCTGATCATGTATTCGCTGAAGAGCCTCCCGGACCATGGGATGACGTGTTTGCCACGGTATCCCAAAAGATTGGGATAAATCAGCCGCCCCTTCCAATACCATATCCACACCGTTGACGGAAAGAATGTCATCCAGATTCTCTACCCCGACTCTATTTTCAATCATGGGGATCACCATTACTTCGCGATTGGCTAGGTGAATATACTCCTCCAGATTGATGATTCCAAATCCTGGAACCCTCCCTCCATTCAGACTCCGCATCCCTTCCGGAAAGTACCGCGATGCCCGAACAACATCCTCCACATCCTTTCCACTATTCACATGAGGAACTACCACTCCTTGCGCCCCGGCATCCAATGCACGCAGGATAGAACCAAATGCTGTATCCGGTACACGAACCAGCGGAGTGATGTTTCGCGCTTCCGCCGCACGAATCATGTTTTCCAGTGTCTCCGGATTGATCAGGGTATGTTCCGTATCGATAATTACAAAGTCATAACCTGCACAGGCAATGATCTCCACATGCACCGGAGATGGAATGGAACAGAACAATCCCCATACGGTATGGCCATTGTCCAGCTTTCGTTTCAGCTCATTCCGTCTCAAGACTATTTCCTCCTTCCTTAGAAGTAATGCGGGCCAGCGGATTCCGAACCTGATGAACCCGAAGTTCCGTTTCCTGAAACAGACGACGCTTGGTTAACTGCTCCACCTCCACTTTGGATGCAAACAGGTCAAACACCTGAAAACGGGGGGCTAAATCGGAAAACCGCTTCTGATACTGATCCACAGTTTCCCGTACCATCTTCCAAAACTGTTCTTCCTTCAAGTCGTATGCATCTTTCAAGAATATCGACAGCTCCCCCAGGTTTACAAAAAAGAACGCATCCAGCATAAAGTCAGCCACTTGCTGCGGATCTTCCGCTTCGATAAAGGAGTTGCGGTTTACTCTGGCATGCGCTTCCGGTGTGGCAGCCAAGTGAGGCTGTTCTTCCGGATGGGTCAAATGCTTCGTGCAAAAGCGGATTCCATCGTGAAAATCCTTTAGTGCGATCCGCTCCGGCACTCCATTTCGATGGATCAACACCATGTTTTGTGCGTGTGCTTCCATGCCGATCCCATAGGCATACAACAGATGGAGGATAGGGGGCACAGCGGTTTCCAATACCGCTTTGGTCCATGTCACCACTCCCTGGTCGCGAACCCAAGGATCGATCAAAGGCACACCGTCCACATCCTGTTGACACAGACCATTAAAAGGAACTGCTTCCTCATCAGGAAGAAGATACGTATGAAGACTCTCCCTCCATATCGCACTGAAGGCTCCATAAGTCCGATCTTTCACTGGGGCAGAAACCGGCCACTGACATACAGCTCCCGCTACCTCCCCCAACAAAACCAACCGACATTGCTCTCGCAGATAATCATCCCTTTTTAAAATTTTGTGCAACCAATTCGTAATTTTCGGTGCATTTTCCACTGTATGAGGCGCCAGCACACGCGATGTGGAAGTGTTAAGAATACTGAGTGACAGTTTAACAGACAGCCGTTTGGGATGAGTCACATTTGCAAGTGTGCGAATGGATTGCTGAGGGCGGTATATATCCTGAGAAGGTCCCAGGTATAAGATATCTCCCGTTTGCAGGGCTTGCTGGTAATGGATAGCGATTATATGCTCCCATTGCCAGGGATGGACAGGGATTGGCACGTAGCCCTCCGGATCTTCTCCCATCCCATCGGCCGCAATCCGCAGTTCGTCTTTTACCATGCCTGACAGGGTATACAGCCGCTCTTCAGAAGAAAGGTGATCGGTAACGATCAAATGGGCATGCTCCCTCCGGACCGCCAGCCAAACGGGACGGATGTCCGGGAGAAATTCAGGTCCATATGAGAGATGGTCATTCAGAGCAAATCCAACCCGTGATTTGTAGGAAGGGTGATAAGGATGCCCATCCATCAACTCCCCTTCCAGGTCATCATACTTTTTGTCCATCACGGTTCGGCATTCAAGCCTTCGGATATATTGACAAAGGGTATCTTTTGTCCATGTCTCTTCCAATTCTCTTGCAAATTGATTGAGCCGCTCTGGATCAGCCCCCATCCCAGCCTGCATTTCTTCCAGGAAAAGGGGAAGAGAAACCGCTTCTTCATCCGCTCGAACAAGTGGTGAAACCAAGCGAATCCGATCAAATGAGAAACGTCGCTCCCCTTGACACCGATAGACCACACAATCCCCCGCCCGGTTCCGCCCTTTCATTTCAAAGAGCAAGACACCTTTCTTCTCCTGTACGGTTGGGGTCAAAACACCTTCATAAATTAAGCTCTCCACCAGTTGTCGAAACAGGCGTCGTCGAACCTGGACGGCTTCTTGAGACTGAAAAGCCCGAATCATCCAATCTGTCGGATTCTGGGTCTGTTTCATTCTAGTTGTCATCCTCCTTTGCCTCCCGAATCGGATTGCGAATCCATACATAATCCGGTCGCTCTCCACGCTCGCAAAAGCAACTGATCAGGTTTGCTTTTGCCGGCAGTTGAAAATTGTCTAGAAGATCCTCCAAATAAGGATGTGCTTCTTTGCTCCACTCCTGTTTCCAGTCCAACAGCCGCTTTCGAACAACCTTCCACAGCCCTCTTTCATCGATCTGTCCGTGATAAGAAAGAATATGAATAAGATGACCGATATGATTGGTTAGAACATAGTATTTCATCCGTTTCCACGCTTCCTGGTCGTCATAGAGAACCGGGCTTTCCGGAGAAATGGCGTCCGCTTTTCCCTGTTCCCAAGCCCTTTCACGACTGATGCTGACACCCTCCATATCCCGAACCCAAAACTGAACCGGCCAACCCTCATCCAATTCTACAAGCGCATTTTGCACATGGGCTTCCAAACTGATCCCATCCTGTATCCACGCGTTTAGAATCGGTTGAAGCGAAAGAGAGAGATAGGCATCCAACCATCTCTGAATCAATGAAGGAGATAGCTCTCCTCCAGCTCTGCGGACAGCCTGAAGCAACCAGGGTTCCTGATCCGGCAACTCCTCCAGAAGGGAAGCCACCACCCACGGGGTACGACCTTTCTTTACAAAAGGATGTTCACGAAACAGTACAGCAGTATCTTCTGCCCAAGATGCAATCCGTCGATATCCCCAGTCCAACAGCACTCCAAAGTGGGGATGGTTCCAATGCTGTCTCCGATCTGCAATATATTTACCTGCGTCCAAGGTTCTGCTCACATGATCCGGAGGGTTGGTTCGGTAGAAATTGGTGATCTGTACACGGAGAGGGAGCTTCCAAGCTGTCGCAAACCCCGGATCACAAACCGTCCGAACGGAAGACGTCGGATACACGGGGTCCCCCAAAGGTCCCAAATCAACCACTTCGCCAGCTTGAACGCGTTCCTGAAACCATGTCTGTCTCAAAAGATACCGAGCTTGCCATGGATGAAGAGGCAGAAGTGGATAGCCTCTCTTTTCCAAAGTCAGTTGAGCCATCGCCTCTTCCCGAACAGCTTTGGGAATCGGCTCATCTATGTTATGGAACAGCTTTTCTTCCTCCAAGTAAGCCGGATGAACGGCGAAATAATGCAGCATAAACTGGGCTCCCAGCTCAGGGGCATATCGCTTTAGATCTTTATGGGTAAACCCCTTTGAACTTTTGGGTGTCGGATGAAAGGGATGACCCATCAACAGCGCCTGTTCCGCTTCTCTTCCCCCTTGACCCCAATATCGAAGCGAATGTTGCCGTTGTTGAAGATACAAGTCCGTTTTCTCCACGCTGTTTTGAATCTGGCGCAGGAATGGTTCCACCCGTTGTGTCACATTCTCCCCTTCGCGAGCAATCGCCCACTCTTGCAACAGGTTTCGCGCCAACTCTTCAACGGAGTTTACCGGTTGAATTCCCTTCTCTGTCTTCAACCAAAAATGTTTTCCATACCGATGATGTCCCATGAAAGAATAGTGGGAGAATGTCCCAAACAACCTTTTGCCACTTTTCGGCAATTCCAGCAAGAAAGGCTCTTCTCCTCTCTCAACACAAATCCGCCACTCACCCGGAGCTTCATCGGAAACATCTCCACGGACGCGTGGATCTGGCTGTTCCGTTTCTCTGAGATAGGCATTAAGCAGACGCATCACGGCTCCCCGTTCCGCAGTTGGGGAACAGTGTACCGGTGTGTGATTCTGTTTCATTGATTCCCACCTTTCTTATAACTGATCATTCACTTGCTGAACCGAACCCTGCCGGGTCTTTAATCGAAACAAACGGAAGAAGTCTGAGCGATATGGGCGGACGAGGGGGAGCATCAGCAGAGCGGCCACCATAAACAGTCCACCTATAAAAACAAAGGCAAATTCGGCTGATAGCCAACTGGAGATCCAAGCCGTGGAAAAGGAGCCGATTACTTGACCGAGAACCAAAAAACTGTTCGTTACCCCGATGGAGGCTCCCCGCACTTCCTCCCCGGAAGATTGAGATACCTTCATAAACACGGCAGGCAGTAAAGCCCCAAAACAAAAGCCTTGTACCATCCGCAGTGGAATCAACCAATAGAGATGATCCATTCCCATTTGAAGACAAATGGAAAGACCGCAAATCATCGAGGCAAGGAAAAAGTTTTTCTCCAAAGAGGATCGATCGTTGCGCCGTCCCCACCAAAACCCGCCAAACATCGTCATCCCCCAGGTTAATGCCTGCAACAGTCCCACCCAGGTCGCTGCATAGTCAGGTGAGTCAGATAACTCCTGGACAAGCGGAGCAAAGACGACAACCAAGCCGAACACGCCTGCTTTTGCCAACATCCCCGCCAGAATCAGCATGCGGGAACCGGAATTTCTCAGCAACCGGAAAGACACGTCCCACAGCGACACATTTTCCCCTTTTTTTTCTCGTCTGCTGTGCGGGTCAGACAATGCCCAAACTGCCCAGCATCCACTGACAGCTGTCAATCCCCCCATCAGCAGAAGCAAGCTCCGATATCCCAACAAATCTGCCAACAGACCACCCAGGAGCGGACCGGCCAGGGACCCAGCCGCCGTTGCTCCCTGGAAACTGCCAAAGGTGCGTCCCTGTTTTTCCGCAGGAGCTTCCGAACTGGCAAAGGCAGCCGCGGCATCCACCACTCCACCAAAAGCTCCCTGTATCAACCGAAACAGAAGCAGATGCCATGCCGTTTGAGCAAAGCCCATCAGAATCATGCTGGCGGACAGACCGAATACCGCCCGAACCACCATCCACTTTCTTCCCCAACGGTCCCCGACCTTTCCCCACAATGGAGAAGCCAGAAATAATGTGATCGCAGGGGCGGACAAGCAAAGACCTGTCCACCAATGATTTTCACCACCAAACACACCTAACGTTTCCAAATAGAAAGGAAGCAGAGGAACCGCCACGGTCAAACCGGCTGTGGAGATAAACTGTGTCGCCCACAATACGCGGAAATTGCGTCGGCGTCTGAAGGCTGGACTCATCTTCCGGATCTCTCCTGCCGAATGACTGCTGAAGTCAAGGGGTTGGGGATGCTCCCCATTCCTGAGGGCATACTCCCTCCTCCTGTTCCCTCCCTTTGAATCAAGGGGGTTAGAATCGTTTTAAATGGCCAAGTTTCCGTATGAAGCAAGATATCCCGGAAGAATTCGGATACGGAAAAAGCCTCCTTATCAATCACCCTTTCGATCGATTCACGAATTTCCCGCCAAAAGACTTCCTCTTCGATCTCCCAATCCCGACTCCAAGCATCCGCGATGGCAAACAGGTTGACTTGGATTCCTAACGTCTGAAAATAAGCCAACAGTGCTTCTGGATCAGGGAGAATGAGGGTATTGGGCGTCCCAGGCTTAACCGTATACTGGGGAGGTTGAATTCCAGCAGCCTTCATCCAAGGCGGATAAATCCGTAACGTATCGTGATCCCGCAAGACCATTTTCTCTGGAACCCCCTGACGGAAGATCCACAGGACATTCTGACCATGCACCTCAGGCATCACTCCCCAAGAAGCAAAACGGAGAACCATCCGGATCAGTCCGTCGCAGATGGAGCGAAACAGTCGCAAAACGGATGTCCGATCATGAATCGGCAAGCCCAAACGATAAATGCTGCCTTGTACCGCCAATGCAGACATGGGAACAGGAAACACCTCGGAGCCGTTTAGCAACCCTTCGGGGTATCGACGGATCTGGGCGGCAAGATGTCCTGGACGGTCTTCAAACAAATCATCGCGAGATGAGTGAAATGCACACCAATCCCTTTCATCACACAGCTGAACCAATAGCTGCAATACCGGATCTTTACGAAGGATTTCTGTCATTGTCGCTTGTGCTTTTGAACCGTTTTCCAGATAACGGGGTGGCAGAATGCGAAGAGCACTTAGGGAACCAACACCTAATGACAGTTTGAGGTGTACCGTCTCCGTTGACTCAGGAATCAATGTACGCAATGAAGAAGTCGCATGATAAGACCCGATATCATCAAGCAGAGGAAGGATTATACCCTGCTGAATCTCCTGTTTGAACAAAGACCCCAGGATATGATCTGACTGCCATGGATGGAGGGGTACGGGAACCCAATGCTCCCTGGATATTCCTTTCCTCCTCATCTCTTCTGCCACTAGATGATCGGTATCGGGAGGAGACAGGAGGGTATCCATCCGATCCCCTTCTCCACCGGTTCGGATGTGATCCCGACGAACAGCGATCCAACTCAGGCCAAACGATTGGCCAAACTCCGGACTGTATGTTTGGTAATCTTCATCTGTCCACCCGGTTTTCGCCCGTGCCGTGGGATGGAAGGGCCGATCCCGCATGGAAGCCAATCGCTCTGTCCATAAAAAAGACCAGGGACGAGGGGAGGATTCTTTAAATTGCTGCCATGCCTTCTGAGCCAGACCTTGATGTTGCACGGCCAGCTGAAGTTCATTCAAGAACCCCTCTCCATTGGGAAATGGCCCCTTTTGCTGGAGTAAAAGACGGAGCAATTCCACGGCATCAATCTGTGTCACTCGATCTTTCTCAATCAGCAGAACGGGAAGACGACTAAATTCCAATTGCTTGCGGATCGGGGAGCGTACCACCCGAAAGCGGATTTGTTGATCAGTCGACACCCGGTATTCATACCAGGATTCCCCTTGCTTTAAATCTCCTTCCCAAGCAACCGGTTCATCCAACAACCTCCCCTTTTCTGCCAACCCAAACAGATCTTCCACGAACATCGCGTTGATGAGATCCTGGAGGATGTGAACGGAATCTTCTTGGACTGCAGCATCCGTCCGTTCGGCCTCCCCTGATGGCAACGTCATCCGTTCTCCCTCCTTTCAATCAGTACAAATCCAGCCATGTCCCAACATTGTGGTCCAACGCATTGTAGTAGAGGTCCTGTGCACAGGCAAGATCTTCAATCGCCATCCCCATCGGATTCAGAAGAATGATTTCATCCTCTGATTCCCGTCCAGGCTTGTCCCCGATTACGATTTCACCCAACTCCGCATACAGTTGTTCGCGGGAAAAACGTCCTTCCATCACCAACTGATGGATCACTTTTTTCTCCCGGTTACTCTGCTCCCAGTCATCAACCACGACTTTGTCCGCTTTTAGGAAAACCTCTTTTTCCACATCCATAATGGAAACATTGCTTACAAAAGCCCCTTTCTGCAACCATTCAAAGGGAATATAGGGCTGATCCGTCACTGTACAGGTAACCACAACCTCTCCCGCACGAACGGCTTCCTCCGCTGAATTCCGGAGAACCACTTCCACTTCCGGGGCTCGCTTTCGCACATGGATAGCCAGATTTTCCGCCACTTCGCTGGAAAGATCATAGAGATGAACCCGACGAATGTTAGGGAATTGCTCCAACAAAGAGGAGACTTGCATTTGAGCAATCGCTCCACATCCGATACATGTCAGATCTGTAAAACCTTCTTTGGCCAATAACCGAGTCGCCACCACCGTTACCGCGGCCGTTCGCATTCCGCTGATCAGCCCCCCTTCCATCACAGCTACAGGATAGTTGCTTTCCGGATCATTCAGTACAACCAGTGCGCTCGCTCGATCCAATCCCCGTTGAGCAGGGTTATCATGCTTGCTTCCTACCCATTTCAATCCGGAGATGGAAGGATCATTCAAATGTGCCGGCATGGCGATCAGTCGATCAGCGATATGTCCATTGGAACCGGATGCCCGCAAATATGGCTTTAGCGGTTGAACAAACGCCCCCTGTGCATGAAGCTTGAACGCCCGTTCCACCGAGCGAACATACAGGTCTGAATGTTCTCCTCCCAACCGCAACAAATCACTTCGGTTTAAGTACAAAATTTTAGGATCATTCGGTTTTTGATTTTCCATCTGCATTTACACCCTTTCTCTCACCATCAACTGAGGCTCATCTGTTTTCTCGTCCGAAAGCTGTTTCACCCAATCATCGTTGTATACAAGATCCAAATATCGGTCTCCCCGATCAGGAAACAGTGTGAGAATCCGACATGGACGGGGGAGTGCAGGCAAATATTTTTGAATGGCCGCAACAATGGACCCCGATGATCCGCCAGCAAAGATCCCTTCCTTTTCCAAAAGTTCCCGGCAGCCCCAGGAAGCCTCCAAGTCACTCACATAGACCACATCATCGATTTCCTCCGGTGACAGAAGTTCCGGAACCCGACTGGAACCAATTCCGGGAATCTCTCTCTTGCCGGGGGGCCCTCCAAACAAAATGGAACCTACAGCATCCACAGCAATGACTCGGATCGAAGGGAAATGTTCCCGCAACTTCCTTGTACAACCCAAAAGACTTCCGGTGGTACTGACAGCAGCGAAAAAAACATCCACCGATCGGTTCAGCTGTCTCACCATTTCCGTCGCTGTTCCGTTGTAGTGTGCCTTCCAATTGTTTTCGTTGGCATACTGATTAATCCAGTAACTGTCCGGAATCTTATGTAACAATTCTTTCACACGGCGGATTCGTGACTGTAGATATCCTCCGTTTTCATCTGGTTCCTGAACCATTTCCACAGTAGCCCCCAACTGCCTTAAAATCCGTACATTGGTCTCTGTTGTTTTGGGGTCCACCACACAGGTAAAAGACAAACCCAGTATCCGGCAAGCCATTGCAATGGCAATGCCCAAATTTCCGGAACTGCTCTCAATCAAATGAGCCCCGTGTGGGATCGTTCCATTCTCTATCCCCTGTTCAATCATGTAACGGGCTGTCCGATCTTTCATACTTCCTCCCGGATTCATCAGCTCCAGTTTGGAAATCACCTGAAGCTCTTTTTCAGGAAAAAGGCGATCCAGTGAAACGAGCGGGGTGTTTCCCACACAATCAAGAATGGAGCTTTTCACCTCACCACTCTCAGCCGTTGTATCGGTGATCATTCCCATCCCCCTTGTACTGATAATGATTATCATTGTGCTTGTCGTATACCAATGTAAATGATAATCATTATCATTGTCAATGTTTTTTTATAATCCTTTGCAAAAATTTCTTTTCCCCTTAATAAAAAGGAAAAAGCAAAAGAAATCCGAAACGCACTTTTGCATTTCAGGATATTTCTCTAGCAAAAATTACGAAACACGAAAGGATAACGTGCCTACGGGTGATTCTTTTATAGAAAATACATTAAAAATTAATATGGGATTAACCCAACCTTATTCTGTTCAGGATATAGTAGAAACCAGCGGTAACCCCCCTTTGCAATATTTAGCTACTTTGGTCCATCCCGATATTTGACAGGGGGATGGACCCTTTTCACTTTCAGTGTTAAGCAAAAAAGACGCAAGATTTGATATAATGGGATATATACGCTGTCCAAGGGGGGATCTTTTGTGTACCATATAACCGTCTTTGATCAAGAAGGTAGCAAGCTTTTTGACGAACCGATTTCTGCAACAAATGATCCGGAAGCAAAAGAAAAGGGACATGCCATTTTAAAGGAAAGAGAATACCAACAATATCCATACCGAATTGTACATGCCTCTGGTCGGTTGGTTGAGTTCCAAAGCCACAAGGGAAAAGCTGCAAGCGCTTAATTGGATGCATCAATGGAAAAAACCGGGGAGATCCCCGGTTTTTTCACACACAGAAAGGAAGTCAGGACTCAGGATGGAATAAGGCGACGGACAAATGCTTCCGTCTCCCGTTTGATCAGCTCCTTATCATTGTCCAATGTGGCAACATGATAGGAGTTTTCCAGAGAAACGATTTTTTTGTCCTCACTCTTTATCTGGTCATAAATGAACTGGGAATTATCCGGCGGAACCAGATGATCTTCGGTAGAGGCGAAAATCAGAGCCGGACATTGAATCGCCGACAGCTTCTCCCTGGTAAGGTTCATAAGTTGAAGCAATTCCCGAACAGATTTCAATGGAAACTTCTCATAAGCCAGCTCCTTCACTCCCTCCGCCTTAATATCTGAACCGATGGCATCCAGGAAGCGGGGCTCCTCCATTTGGGCCACTTGTTCCATTTGCTCCATCTGAATCGCTGCATTAATCAGCACCATACCCTTTGTATCCGGGAATCGATGGGCCAGATGAAGCGCCAGTGTCCCGCCCATTGATAAACCGACAACAAAAATATGTTTACATGATTCCTTCAACTTCCGGTAACCAGCCTCTGCCGATTCCATCCAATCCGCATGGGTGGCTGTTTCCATATCTGTATAGTGAGTACCGTGACCTTTGAGCCGAGGACCACAAACAGTAAATCCGGCTTTGGCCAAATGCTCTCCCAGCTCCCGAACACTCTGGGTTGTTCCAGTAAATCCATGTTGAACGAGAACGCCAATTTCATTTCCCGGAAAATAAAAAGGCTCTGCTCCCTTCATGACTGAATGTTGCGTCATGGAATCCCTCCTTCTGATCACTGCCTAAACTGATTCCACCATCCATACATAAAATCCTTCTTAAGCTCCTTTATTCTCCATTTCCTTCTTTGCTCTCTTTTCCATTAGATAAATATTCCGAATATAATCGTCCGTCTCTTCTTTTACTTCCTTGCTCATCAATAACAAGGCAATCATATTGGGAACAACAATCATCGCCAGCAAAATATCAAGGAACTGCCAAACAAATTTCAGTCCTCCCACAGCCCCCGCGTACATGGAAAGAATATAGATGAGTCGCATCCATTTGGAAAATGTTAAACCAAAAAGATATTCCGCCTGTTTTTCACCATAATAGATCAAGACGCCCACTGTAGTCATCACAAAGACCAGCAGAAAAACAGAGACAAAGACGCCCCCCATCTCTGCTCCCATCAGTTTCCCAAAAGCCATGGGAACGGCACGTGCCAGATCTCCTCCCTGCTCCACCTGGTTCCACGTGCCGGCAGTCAGGACGGCCAACCCACTCATCGTGCAGATCACCAACGTATCCATGGTAACACTGCACACTCCCCACAGTCCCTGACGTGATGGATGATCCGTCTGGGCGGTTGCATGAGCAATGGAAGCCGTCCCCATCCCTGCTTCATTGGAATAGGCTCCACGAGCCATTCCCCAGCGAATGGCCAGAATCACACTTGCACCGGCAAAACCTCCAGTGGCGGAAATCGGCGTAAAGGCATGGATAAAGATTTGTCCCAGTACCATCGGGAGGCGATCCAGATGCATCAGGATCACGCCCGCCGCACCCAATAAATAAATCAGAACCATGGTCGGAACGATTTTTTCTGCCACTTTCCCGATCCGTTTGACTCCTCCAAATACGACAACCGCCGTTAGAATCGTCACAATCAAACCTGTTACCTCTACAGGCCATCCAAAGGCACTTTTCACCGTAGAAGAAATGGAATTGGACTGAACCATGGAACTGGGGATTACCTCCAGCATCAATCCAAAGGCGAATAAAACCGCCAACCATCGCCAGCCCAGCCCCTTACGGATGTAATACATGGGACCGCCGACAAACTCTCCCTCTTTATTTTTCTCCCGATATTTCACTCCAAGGACAATTTCACTGTATTTACTGGCCATACCGAGCAGAGCCACCATCCACATCCAGAACATCGCTCCGGGCCCGCCGATTGCAATCGCCACACCCACCCCGACAATATTGGTTGCCCCTGCCGTCGATGCCAAGGCGGAAGTAAAAGCCTGAAACGGGGTTAGCGTTCCATCCAGGTGATCTGTTTTTTTGAAAATCCTTCCTACTGTCTGAGACATGGCATGAACGAAAAAACGAAATTGGAAAAATTTCAAACGTAGGGTGAGAAAAATCCCGCCTCCCAGCAGGAGAATGATCATCGGTGCCCCCCAGATCCATTTCGAGAGGACCTCCACCCAATGATTGACAACATCCACGAGCCTCGCTCCTTTTATAGGGAATACATCATCATTTTATGGTAGTATGCAGATTTTTATTTGTCAAATTTATCTATAAAATCAGATAAATAAAGAAACCTCTGAAGAATATTTTCCTCAGAGGTAATATTGACCGCTCCCCATGCGTAAACGCAGGGGATTCCTGCGAACACCAGTCCAACGACCCGTTATCTTTGCAGGCTCTACCCGTGGGCCCCACGGTGTAAACAGAGAATGCTCTGCTATGCTCTACTTTCGTTTGTTTTTCGCAACTTCGGAGAGCCGGGTGGTTGAAGATTTTACACGACAGACCGATTTCCTGTAGCAACCCGATATCGAGCGAATGTGGTTCTACCAAAAAATGGGGTAATATGCACCCCTCCCTCATCTGACGCTCGTGATCATCCCCATATCTAAAGCCAGAGGTTTTCTCGCTCTCAAAGATATAACTCGCCAAATTTACGCTTGAGATATCGAACATAGGGATCAATGGAGAGAGAAGAACCTGTCGCCCGTTTGGTCAACTCCTCGGTTGTAAATTTGGAGCCATGACGGTAAATATTTTCTGTCAACCATCCTCTTAATGCAGTAAACTCTCCTTGCCGGATCTGGTCAGGAATCTCCGGATGAGTGTTTAACGCTGCATCATAATATTGCGCACTCAAAATATTTCCGATGGTATACCCTTGAAACACACCGCCAATCGTATCGGCGTGCCAGTGGACATCCTGTAGGACTCCATCCCGGTCATCGGGTGGTGTGACCCCCAAATCGGATGTATATCGCTCTCGCCATGCTTCCGGTAAATCCTTGACGGCCAGTTTTCCTTCCAAAAGCGCCAGCTCCAGATCAAACCGAATCATCACATGCAGATTATAGGTTAATTCGTCGGCATCGGTACGGATCAGAGAAGGCTGAACCTTATTGATCGCCCGATGGAAGGTATCCAGCGATACATCCTTCAACTGTTCCGGGAACCTTCTCTGCAACTTTGGATAAAAATGCTCCCAAAACGGACGACTGCGTCCTACAATGTTTTCCCACAGACGGGACTGGCTTTCATGTACCCCGGAAGAGGTTCCCCCTGCCAGTGGTGTACCTTCATACTCCATGCGAATTCCTTGTTCGTACATGGCATGACCTGCTTCATGAATGGAACTGAACAATGCTTCACTCAAATCATTTTCCTTGAAGCGGGTGGTAATGCGGACATCTCCAAGGGAAAACTTCGTCATAAAAGGATGATGGGTTTTATCTTGCCGTCCCCGGTTAAAATCATAACCCAGCGCTTCCATCACTTGGACTCCAAATGACCATTGATCCTTTTCCGGGTAGTGCTGTTTCAGTACAGAATCATCCACTGGCGGTTGTTCTGTCACAGCTTGAACCAAAGGAACCAGCTCTTTGCGAAGATCCGCAAACAATTTTCTTAAGGTGGAAGCTTTCATGCCTTCATCGGAGTAATCAATCAAGGGGTCCGCTATATGTTCATAACCCGGAAAGTAATCCGCCAACTTCCGACTGTACTCCAAGGTCTTTTCCAGATAAGGCTGAACCATGGAGAAATCGTTTGCCGGTCGCGCTTCTGTCCATACATGATACGTTTTTGCTTTATGTGTGGAAAATTCAGCCATAAAGGAGGCAGGTACACGGGAAGCCTTTTCAAACTTGCGGCGTGCCACCCGAATCAGACTGGCATCATCCGACGTATCAGGCAGACTTTCTTCATAGGGAACCAATGCATCCAACAACCGACCCATCTTGGGATCCACCATTTTCTCATGGGCCAGTTTCTCCAACATCGCCAACTGACGTCCCCGTGCCGAAACGCCTCCCTTTGGCATATATGTAGATTGATCCCAATGCAGGAGTGCCGCCACATGTTCCAAATCATATACTTCCGATAACAGCGCTTTCAATTCGTTCAATTTCTCTTCCATTTGAAACCCCCTCCAAAAGTTCTAAAGGTTTCCCTCTGATTTCATCTTACGCTTCATAAAGAGGAATCACAATTATTTCTACGATTTCCGATTCTTCAGATAAAAAGTAAGATGGAACGGTTGTACCGTTCCGAGGTTCATGAGGACAATTTCCGTCTCCGCTTCTTTTCTCCAGCAAAGAATAATTCCGCTTCCCCCTCCGCTGGATCGTCGGAAAAGGATGCTCCACCGGAAATCCCCCTCTTTTCTAATATTCCCTTTGTCAGCAGTCCTGGATCGGTTGTACCGTTCCTTTTTCCATGGCGTAAACTCAGACCTGTTCCATCAATTCCTGTAGCGTCGTTGCCGGTGTCTTACAGGCGTAATTTTCACAAACATAGGCGGTCGCCCGTCCATCTGCCGGCTGCTGTTCAGCCACGAAGGGAACCAGCTGCGTCAACTCTTCCCCTTCTCCTTCGGGATTGAACAGCAACACGGCTTCAGGCATAAATTTTTTCTGTACATAACGAAGCATCCCTTCCGTCTCCCGTTCCCCCGACGGACCAGCAATCACAATCTCTTTCGGCTTTCCCTGAAAAAACTGCACCGCCGTCAGAAAGAAACTGAAAGCCATCGGTGCACGGCTGACCGATCCGGCAAATGCCTGGATCTGCCGATCCGCTTCGTCCCGCAGTTCCGGGTCCCCTGTGATTCGGGCCAAACGGGCCAGATTAAGGGAGGCGACAGAGTTTCCGGATGGAGTGGCGCCATCATAAATCTCCTTGGTCCGAGTCAGAAGTGCCTCTCCATCTTTCCCTGTAAAATACAACCCGCCTTCTTCTTGATCAGCGAAAAGATCCAGCATGTCATGGGTAAGCTCCAGAGCTGACCGCAGATATGTAGGACGGAAGGTGGCTTCATACAGTTCAATCAATCCCCAAACGAGAAAGGCATAATCATCTACATATCCCAAGATCCCTGCTTCTCCATCCCGATAGCGGGCCAGTAATCGCCCCTTCTCGTTTCGAAGCTTGGTCAGGATAAACTCAGCAGCCTTTTCCGCCGCCTGGGCATACTTCTCTTCTCCCAAAACGCGTGCCCCTTTGCCCAGAGCGGCAATCATCAAACCATTCCAGGACGTGAGGATCTTATCATCCTTATGGGGATGAACACGCCCTTCCCGCGCTTGAAACAGCTTCTGTCTGGATTCCTCCAACCGCTTTTGAAGCTCTGTTTCCGACAATTCCTTTCGGGAAGCGAATCCCTCCAACGATTGGTCGATCCGATTGGGAATGCTCTTTTTCTTCTCAAAGTTACCATGCGGTGTAATATCATAATACTCACAGAAAAGGGTTCCCTCTTCTTCTCCAAGAACGTCTTTCACTTCTTCCGGCGTCCAGACATAAAACTTTCCTTCCTCCCCCTCGGAATCGGCATCCTCAGCAGAGTAAAATCCCCCCTCCGATGAAGTCATATCCCGAAGGACATAGGTGAAAATCTCCCTGGCCGTAATCGCATAGCTCTCATCATTTGTCGCCTGATACGCCTCCAGATAGGCAACCGCAAGCATCGCATTGTCATACAGCATTTTTTCAAAATGGGGAACCAACCATTGCTTATCTACCGAATACCGCGCAAAGCCGTATCCGATATGGTCATAGATTCCACCCCGTCGCATGGCATCCAATGTATGCTCCACCATGGACAGAGCAAACGGCTCATCCTGTTCCTTCCAGTATCGGAGGAGAAACAGAAAATCATGGGGCCGCGGAAACTTGGGTGCCTGACCGAACCCGCCGTATTGGGGGTCATAGGAGGACTTGAACTGGCGATATGCCTCCATCTGTTCCTCCTGGGCAATCTCGCCGGACTCCGTGACCTTCAACTGGGTTTGCACCGCGCGGGTAATCTTCTTCCCAACATCCAATACCTTTTCCCGCTCATCCTTCCAGGTTTGCGCCACCTGCTCCAAAATATCCATTAAACCCGGCCGTCCCTGAACCGCTTTTTTGGGATAATAGGTTCCCGCAAAGAAGGGCTCTTTTTCAGGCGTCATTATCACTGTCAATGGCCACCCACCATGCCCCGTCAACGCCTGACAGACCGTCATATAAATATGATCCACATCCGGGCGCTCTTCCCGGTCCACTTTAATGGAGACAAATTCACGGTTTAATAAATGAGCCACCTCATCATCCTCAAACGATTCCCGTTCCATCACATGACACCAATGGCACGTGGAATACCCGATACTGAGAAAAATCGGTTTATCCTCCTGTTTCGCCTTCTCAAACGCCGCCTCATCCCACGGATACCAATCCACCGGGTTATGGGCATGTTGAAGCAAATACGGCGACTTTTCCTGAATCAGTCGATTCGGCTCACTCATGCGACCACCTCCTGACCTGTTCTATTGGTACATCTTAACATGTAGCCTATCCAAAAAACGACCTTCTCTTTCTTTTCCTTCGTAACGATTTCCCCTCCAAATCAATGAACATTCCTTCAACACTGCTATAATTATCAATAACACTCAAAGGTGGTGGACGATGCTACACTGTACACCATGATGCACATCCTCGGATCCAACCTCTCATTTTAGTTTTGAGAGTGCACTCCGATATTACTTGGGAGAGGCGCGCTATGAAAAATAAACTTTTTTCCTTTTTCATTACCTGGGCATTGTTTATGCTTTTTTACATAGGTGTTTCAATATGGGCTTTTCTAGCAGGCTCCACTGAGTGGATCGATCTCATTGGAATCCCCCTGATTGTTGGAGTATATAGCGGAACCGTTCTTGCTTTGGTTGGGATTCCGACGTCAATATTCAAGCTGGATCACCAAATACCTTCCCTTTCGACCGATTTGGGCTCTTTTCATTCATTCGGGGGTAGGGTTTGGTGGTTATTTTCTTCTATCTGGTGGTGATTCCGCCAGTTATGGTTTGATTTTAGGAACACTCTTTTGGATTGCAGACGAGTATCTCAAGTATAGAGATGAGGGTAAAAAAAGCGCGTTCCCATTCCTGAAAATGAACAACAAAAGGACATCCCATTCGTCGAATGTCCCTTTTGGATTGAACGATTTAGAACTCAATCCCTTTTACCGCCGGGATTCCCTCGTCATAATAATGTTTCACCGGGTTCATTTCGGTAATCAGGTCGGCGTGCTCCATGATTTCCGGTCTGGCGGAACGTCCGGTGAACACCAGGTGCATGGAAGGTGGGCGGTTTTGAATCAAATGAATCACTTCTTTTAAAGGAAGCACATCATCTATGGGAAATTTGTCAATCGCAAGCGCATTATTTATTTCATCCAGAATCACTACATCATAGTTCCCTGAAGAAACGTTTTCCTTTGTAAACGCCCATGCCTTTTCTAATGCATCCCGATGTTCGGTCGGGGTTTTGGTCCAGGTAAAACCCATTCCCTTTTGATGCATTTCGATCCCGATCCGATCAAACATGATTTTCTCGCCATATGTTCGCTGGGGTGATTTGATAAATTGGATGATTAATACCTTTTTCCCTCTTCCGGCGGCCCGCAACGCCAGACCCATTGCAGCCGTCGTTTTTCCCTTTCCGTCACCGGTATATACCAGGAAAAGACCGCGGTCTTTTTCAGCACGATTCATAAAACTCCCTCTCCTTCTCATTTTTCTTTAAACTTTTCCGGATAAAAATGTTTGGCCAGAGTCTCCAATGTGTCGGGTGCCCGTATTCCCGGTGCACCGGCGGAGAGCGGCAAGACAACGAAACGTTCATTTTTGATCGCATCCACATCCGCCAAAGCTGGATGATTTAACAGAATGTTTCTTTTTTGAGAAACCGTAACGTCACCATAATCCATGATGACAATCATTTCCGGATTCCGATCCACAACCGCTTCCCAATTCACTTCCGTCCAATTTTTCTCGATGTCCGAAAAAATGTTTTCACCGCCGGCCAATGTAATCAAATGGGACAGAAAATTTCCACCCGCGGTAAAGGGAGCCGTTTCTCCGCTGTCATAAACAAAAACACGAATCGGCTGATCCACTTCGCCCACTTTTGATTGGGTTTGTTTCATTTCTTTTTTCATGGAATGAATGAGGTCATCTGCTTTGGACTCAACACGGAAAATGCGTCCAATGTTGGATATGCCCTGAAACACGTCTTCCACAGTGGGGTTGGTTACATTGGATGCCTGATGCAGATAGGCATGGATTCCGAACGATTTCAACTCTTTCATGGTTCCCACATGATCCTCGCGAAACGCACTTTTCCACCCGGCATAAGCAAAATCCGGTTCTACGCTTAAAAATACTTCCTGACTTGGGTACTGATCGGACAGAACAGGAACTTGCTTATACCCTTCCTGTAATTCCGGAAGAACCTGATCATCAAGATAGGCCGTCCCAACCATGGAATCTTCCAATCCCAGTGCCAACATCATTTCCGTTGTATGTTGGTTTAAAGCAACAGCCCGCTCCGGAGCTTTTTCAAACGCAAGGGAACGACCGAGATTTTTCACCTTCACCACTCGATTTTTTGAAACTTCACCTTCCGCTTTTTCTGCACCATTGCTGCATGACAGCAATACGGCTGCAACAAAAAAGACTGCTGACCATGCGCATCCATTCAAAAAGATTCGTTTTGCACCCATTCTTTCTCCTCCCGAAATTTCCCCTTTATTTGCTGATGGGCCGCTTTTGTTTTTCCGGCAATACCCGATCGGACAGGTAGGTGATATGCACTTTTTCCGTCAATGGATGAATAAATATATCGGTGGATACATGAAACACGTCCCTTAAAAGGTCTTCTGTCAAAATGTCTTCCGGTTTCCCTGAGGCCACAATCTTGCCTGAATCGATCACATAAAGGCGATCACAATAATAGGCCGCCAGGTTCAGATCATGTAATGCAGCCAAAACCGTTACATTCAATGTTTTCACCAAATCCATCAATTGGATTTGATGATGTACATCAAGGTGATTGGTCGGTTCATCCAAAACGAGGATCTTTGTTTGTTGTGCAAGGGCCCTGGCAATCATGACCCGCTGCTTTTCTCCACCGGAAAGTGACATAAAACTTCGGTCCCGAAATTCCAGCATGCCAACCTGGGATAAGGCTCTCTCCATCATTTCCATATCTTCCGCCGTATCGGATTCCAAGAAATGCTTCTGCGGAAAGCGCCCCATCAACACCATTTCTTTCACTGTAAAATCAAAAACGACTGGGGATTCCTGGCTGACAACCGCCATCTTACGCGCTGTTTTCTTGGCGGATAACCGATAGACCTCCTGATGATCCAGTGTAATCAAACCTGCGTCAGGTTTAAGAATACGGTAAACACTTTTTAGCAATGTGGACTTGCCGCTTCCATTCGGTCCGATCAATCCGACAAATTCAGAAGGATTGACATGCAAATCAATATCCTGAATAATCGTTTTGTTTTCGATGCTGGAAGAAACGTTTTGCGCCTTTAATATCATTTTAGTTCACCTCCCCAAATGAATAGGAACGCCGGCGCATGAGCCAAATAAAAAACGGCCCGCCGCATAATGCTGTGACAATCCCAATCGGCAATTCTTGAGGTGCCACCACAAGCCTTGCACAGACATCCGCCCAAACCATAAAAATCGCTCCACACAATGCACTGACGGGCAGAACATACCGATGATCCGATCCGACGATCAAGCGGACCACATGAGGCACCATCAGACCGACAAATCCAATCGCACCGCTTACGGCAACGATCACTCCCGTTATTAAAGCAGTAAGTAAAATGAGAAACTTGCGAAACCACTCAATATGGATTCCCAACGTGGCCGCTGTTTTTTCGCCAATCAACAGAATATTCAATGAGCGCGATTGAAAAGAGAGAACCATCATTCCTGAGACAACCGTTATGGCCGGTATGAAAAGATAATCCCACTTCGCTCCGGCTAGACTTCCCATCATCCAAAACATGACGGCGCGAATTCCTTCTTCTTGCGGTGCAGACATGATCATAAAGCTTGTCACCGCAGATAAAATCATGGACACAGCAATCCCTGCCAACACCAATCGTACGTTGGAAATCCTTCCCCCGACCCGTGAAGTAAACAAAACGAACAAAACAGCGAACAAGGCACCCAAAAAAGCGGTGAATGACAATGCATACTGTCCAAAAAAACCAAAAGCGCCAAAAATGATCACGGAAACGGCGCCCACGGATGCCCCGGATGATACGCCCAAAATATACGGATCGGCAAGGGGATTCCGAACCAGTGCCTGAATCGCCACACCGACCACAGCCAACCCCATGCCAACAACGGCACCGAGCAAGACACGGGGAAAGCGGATATCCCAAATAATATGTCCTTGGGATTTCGTCCAATCTGGAATGATCAAATCTCCCAACCATGGCACATTGGAAAATGCGATCTTCCAAATCACTTCCGGTTCCACAGACACCGGTCCCAACATAATGCCGAATGTGACAGAAATGAATAATAGGATCACAAGCACGAATAAAACAGCTGTCCTCATTTCTCTCCCCTCGCCTACTCATTTTTCACGTTAAATTCAAAACCCTGTCCTCACTTTCCTGAAACCACTTTATTTTCTCTCGCAAATGTACGACTTCCCCCACACAGACTATTGCAGGATGCGTGATCCCAGCCGCCTTTACTTTTTCTTCGATACTGGTTAAATCCCCGACTACGGTTCGCTGCCGCTCGGTTGTTCCCCATTGAATGACAGCTACAGATGTATGCTGGCTTTTCCCGTTCTTGATCAACTGACTGCAAATGTAAGATAGATTGCCGACACCCATATAAAAAACAATCGTATCACTACCTTTGGCAAGGGCATCCCAATTCAAATGATCCTGCCCTTTTTCCTTTCTGCCGTGTCCCGTAACGATCGTAAACGAAGAAGCATGATTGCGATGCGTCACAGGGATTCCGGCGTACGCGGGGACGGCAATGCCGGAGGTCACACCGGGAACAATCTCGTAAGGAATCCCATTCTGCGCGAGAATATCAGCCTCTTCCCCTCCGCGGCCAAACACAAATGGATCTCCACCTTTTAACCGTGTGATCACCTTTCCTTTTTTTGCCTGTTCGATTAACAGGCTGTTGATTTTTTCCTGGATCAGGGCATGCTTACCGGGCAGCTTCCCGCAATAAACCCGTTCCGCATCTTCTCGCGCGTAATCCAGAAGTTCTATGTTAACAAGACGGTCATAGGCGATGACATCCGATTTTCTGATACATTCCATTCCATATACGGTCATTAACCTCGCATCTCCCGGTCCTGCTCCCACAAGATAAACCTTGCCTCCGCTCATGTCCGTATCACCCTTCGGGTTCATTTCTTTTTTCCTGATTCGATACGCCAGCTGAAGCGAACGTAGCCATTTCGCTCACCATTAAAGAAGCGGATTCCAAGATCGGGAAGGCAACAGCTGCTCCGCTTCCTTCTCCCAATCTCAATCCCAAATCGAGAAGGGGCTTTTTCTCCAATAATTGAATCGCTGTTCCGTGACCCGTTTCCGCGGAGCGGTGACCAACCATCATATAATCGGTGGCTCTGTCTGAAATCTTTTTTGCAATCAATGCTGCGGTTGTACAGATAAATCCATCGATCAGTATCGGGATTCGGTTCGTTGTAGCAGCAAGCATCGCACCAGCCATACCCGCGATTTCCAGTCCTCCCAGTTTTGCGAGCACATCAATCGGATCGCTTCGATCGGGATTCCTTTCAGAAAGCGCTTTTTCTATGACCTGCCGTTTATAAAGGACTTTTTCACGGGAGATCCCGGACCCTTGTCCAATAAGCGTTGAGATATCCTTTCCGCTGATGGCGGCCAAAATCGCACTGCTGGCTGTCGTGTTGCCGATTCCCATTTCCCCTGGAATCAGGGTCTTTATCCCTTGGTGGATGAATTCTTCCGCTTGTTTATAACCGGTTTCAACTGCTTGCAAAGCTTCATGATGTGTCATCGCATCTTCTTGAATAAAATTGGCCGTTCCATACCGTATTTTTTTTCGGATCAGACCTTCTCCATCAACATCGGATGCAACACCGATATCCACAATGTGAAGCCGTGCTCCAATCCGGTTGCTGAAAACATTGATGGCAGCCCCACCGTTCAAAAAGTTTTGCACCATCTGAGCGGTCACTTCCTGCGGAAACGCGGAAACGCCTTCAACCGCCACGCCATGATCGGCGGCAAACACAAGGACTCCGGGCGGAGTAACAACAGGAAATGGATCGGCGGTGATTTCAGCCAACTGAACTGCCAGTGCTTCAAGGCGACCGAGGCTGCCTGACGGTTTCGTTAACGTTTCAATATAGTCACGTGTGGTACAACCCGTCTCAAGATCCAATGCCGGGATCGATAAGGTTGGCAAAACGGGCATCATTCCGGAACTCCTTTTATTTGAAATTCATTCATTTTCCAATGGATCTGATCCAACTTGACATGCTCTCTCACATGATCCGCGAGTCTGTCAAAGGCGGATTCTCTTAATTGGTGAAAGGAAACCCGTCCCTTTATTTCGTCCAAACCTTTTTGCTTTCGTATCCGGTTTAATAACATTTCCCTGAATAAGTCATTATGAAAAATTCCATGAAAGTACGTCCCAATCACACGTTCATCTTCACTTTTACATCCTTCTTCATGGTTTTTCGTTTGGATCAGACGTTCAAAAGAACCTTCAAACAACGATTGCCCCATATGGATTTCATATCCGGTAACGGGAATCGAACATTGTGCAAAGTTCATGGTCCCTTGAGACAGGACCGTCGTTTTTCTCTGTGTAATCGTCGTTCTTAAACGCAGGAACCCAAGACCGGTTTCATAGTGATTGGAAGATTCCATTTCATGCGGATCGGAAACGGAAAGACCAAGCATTTGAAAGCCGCCACAAATACCAAAAATCATGGTCTTGGTACGGCGATTCAGCCACTCCAGTTTTTCCGCGATTCCGCTTTTCTTTAAAAACATCAAATCTTGAAGGGTGCTTTTGCTTCCCGGTAAAATGACAAGATCGGGGGTTCCCAGTTGTTCCGCCTTTGTGATCCATCGAACGTTGCAATCGGGCTCTGCAAAGAATGGATCGATATCGGTGAAGTTGGAGATTCTCGGATAACGGATCACGGCAATGTCGATATCTTTTGTATGATGTTGGCTGGATGGATATCGGTCCAAAACCACCGAGTCCTCCGCTTCAATATTGAGATTGGACAGATGCGGAACTACACCGAACACCGGTTTTCCCGTATATTCCTCAAACCAGGTCAAGCCCGGTTGCAACAGTTGAACATCACCGCGAAACTTATTGATGATTACACCGATCACCCGTTGACGGTCTTCCGGGGAAAGAAGCTGCAAAGTACCTACTAAGCTGGCAAATACACCCCCCTTTTCAATATCACCAATCAGAATCACCGGAGCATTGGCCATTCTTGCAATCCGCATATTCACAAGCTCCCGGTCACTGAGGTTGATTTCAGCCGGACTTCCCGCTCCCTCGATCACCATTCGTTCATATGTACCGGACAGCGAAGTGATCGCTTCTTCAATGATTCTCAATCCGGTATCAAAAAATTCTTTCCGATAGGTTCCCGCACTCATATTTTTATACGGCTTCCCGTGTACTACGATTTGCGATTCGTTGTCCCCGGTCGGTTTAATCAATATCGGATTCATATCGGTGGTGGCGATCACCCCGGCGGCATCTGCCTGAACACCCTGAGCGCGCCCGATTTCTTTTCCATCGATGGTGATGTAGGAGTTGAGCGCCATATTTTGAGATTTAAACGGTGTCGTATGATAGCCGTCCTGTGTAAAAATCCGGCAAAAAGCGGTCACTAACACGCTTTTTCCGACATCGGAATGGGTTCCCTGAATCATAAGAGGAAGTGCTTTAGACACGGGCTTTTGTCTCCTTTAATTTGTCTATCCAGTTTGCAACCATCTCCGGAGCGGACGCGAAGTGAAAATGTATATAGCCGGCAATTAAATTGAACGCCATATACCCTTCCTTTTTCGTACCACGGATGCCTTTTGTCTCGTATGCGTAAGGAATCTCTTCGTCCGTTTGGAAGATGGAGTAATGAAATTCATGCCCCCTGGCTTTCATGCCGTTTTCTAAAAGAAAATTCCCGTTTTGACCTGTCACCTCACGGTAGCCTAGTGCTACCCGTTCTTTCTTCATTTTCACTTTTCCGGGAATCACACCCGCCATCTGATAGTGCTTGTGATCGGTTGTTTCCAATTCCTCGGTCAGGTACATAAATCCCCCGCATTCCGCAAGGGTGGGCATGCCCTTTCGCACCGCATCCCGAATGGACTTTTTCACGTCATGGGCTTTCGCCAGTTCGCCTGCAAATTCTTCCGGAAACCCGCCACCGAGATACAACCCGTCCACATTTTCCGGGAGCACTTCACCGGCCAAAGGAGAAAAGTAGACAAGATCCGCACCGTTCGCTTCAAGGAGTTCCATATTTTCCGGGTAATAAAAGTTAAATGCAGCATCCTTTGCCACCGCGATGCGAACATGGGCCTTCGGTTTTCGCTCAAATAAGGATGAAGTCAGATCCCTTTTCAAAGGGGTTGCCTCGGAAAGCTTGACGAATTGTTCGATGTCCAACGTTTCAAGCACCAATTCTCCCAAACGATCGAAAAACGGATTCAGTTCTCCTCTTTCAATGGAAGGGATAAGTCCAAGATGCCGTTCCGGAATCTCAATATCCATCTCCCGCTTCAAATAACCGATGACCGGAATGTTGCATTCTTGTTCAACAGCCGTCTTCACCAGTTTAAAATGCCCTTCGCTGCCAACACGGTTGGCAATCACACCCACAATATTTTGGCCATCGGCGAAGGATTGAAACCCTTTGACGATCGCTGCCGCACTTCGTGCCATACTTGCACAGTTGACAACCAGCAGCACCGGGCTGTCGATGATCCTGCTGATTTCAGCCGTACTGCCTTCATTCGTTTTTGGATTCTTCCCGTCAAAAAAACCCATGACGCCTTCAATGATGGAAATATCACTGCCCTTTTTTCCCCGCACAAAAATCTCTTTCACTGTTTCTTCACTTAACATCCAACTGTCCAGATTACGGGATTCTCTGCGGGTTACAGCGGTATGATAGGTTGGATCAATATAGTCCGGTCCGCATTTGAATCCCTGCACGTTAAACCCTTTTTTACAAAGGGCCGCCATTAAGCCGATGGTGAATGTTGTTTTTCCAACACCACTTCCGGTTCCGGCGATGACCATTCTTCGTTCTGCCATATCTGCCACCTCACCGTTTGCATCCAAATCGAAATCTATGTTTCACAGGGGATCACCGCAACGGAAATCGTCACATTGCCTGATTTCTTTTTCACGAGTGCCAGCTCATCTGCTCCGCTGTATAAACGGGCGGCCGGTTCACTCACACCATAGGCTCCTGTATATTTGTACACTGTATCTGAAGGTTCTTCTATTTCCACCGTGTTCAACGTTTCCGGCGCGTAACAGGTAAACTCCCAACCATACTTTTTGGCCGTCTCAATCAGTCCTTCTTCATCTTTCTTTAAATCAATGGTACAGATGGCTTTTACGCTTTTGATAGAAAGATTCAATTCATCCAAGGTCTCTTTGATCACGGACTCGATTTCAGCACCCGACGTTCCCCGGTTACAACCCATTCCAAGTACAATCACTTTGGGACGGTAAAGAACACCATTTTCCAAAATGGGCGCTTCTTTCTCTGTTAAATTTCGATGCGTGACCACAAGTGCCGCATCGGGCGAGGCATGGATGGCCTCTTCAATGGAGGCGTACATTTTGATATTTTCAGGCATTGGACGGTCATATTCCCACCAATCTTTTTCGCCCGATTCCTGGATGATCGCAATCTTTTCTTCATTGACGACAGAAGCACTGACTGAGACCAGATTCTCCGGAGAGTCCCACACCCAGCCGAAACGTTTCCCGAAAAGGTCCACCGGAATCGTTTGCCGCACTTCCGAAGCGGTCGTGATCACCGGACGGGCTCCAAGTGCAGCGGCCACTTCTTTTGTCAGTTCATTGGCTCCCCCCAAATGCCCGGAAAGCACGCTGATCGCATGTTCCTTGTTGTCATCCACAACCACCACGCCCGGATCGGTTTTTTTATCTTTTAGAAGGGGCGCGACCAACCGGACAACGGCCCCGATGGATACGACCATCACAATCCCTTTGTAGGAATGGAAGACGGAGGGAAGCACATCACGAATACTGCCTTCATACATTTGTATCCCCCGTTTTGCTTCATCCCCCTTTTCAAATTTTTTCGGATAAATGACATCCATGTTTTGAAACGATGCACTCAGGCTTCTGGCGATGTCTACACCATGCTTTGTAATCGCAGCAACGGCATAGGGATTTCGGGTCATGCTTTCACACCCTTCCGGAAGCCGTGCGTAAAGGTTTTGTCATAAAGCTTTGAACGATAATCCTTATGATGAATCTCTTCATCCAGTGCCCACCCCGCCAGGATCATCACCTGCTTACGCATTCCCTGTTTGTGCATCTGTTCATCCAAGTGTTCAAGTGTGGTGCGCAAAATTTTCTGGTCCGGCCACGTGGCCTTGTACACCGCAGCTACGGGTGTATCTTTACTCCAGCCAGCATCCAAAAACGCATGAACTGCCTTTTTTGTCAAGGTCGCACTTAAAAACAGAGCCACCGTACAATGATGCTTCGCCAAATCTTTCAGTTTTTCAGCCTCCGGAACGGACGTGCGTCCTTCAGCTCTTGTCAGGATGACGGTCTGGGTCAAATCAGGAATCGTCAGTTCTGCTCCCAACACGGCTGCAGAGGCAAAAACAGAGCTGACGCCCGGAATGATTTCCACTTCAATGCCCCTTTCTTTCAAAAGAGCCATTTGTTCCATGATGGCACCGTAAACCGCAGGATCGCCGGTATGCACACGCACCACCTTTTTCCCCTTTTCCACGCTGTCCACCATCCGATCCACCATTTCTTCCAGGTGCATGCCGGCTGTTTTGACCACTTGCGCTTCCGGTTTGACATGTTTGAATAAATCTTCACTGACAAGCGAATCTGTATACATGATGACATCTGCTTCTCCCAGAAGCTTGAACCCTTTCACCGTGATTAAATCCGGGTCTCCTGGTCCGGCACCAATAATCGTTACCTTCCTCATTTTCGCACCACCATTAACGTTAGATATTCCAATTCCGCACGGTCCAGCTCCTGAATATCCCAAACGACTTCTTCGTCTGACGTTGCTTTTGTTACAACAGAAGTTTTGTCCAGCAAATCTTTTTCCCGAAGAATCGCCAGCATCAGATCCATCACCTTGGCCACTTTCAGAAAAAGGATGCAATCATTTTCCTCGATCACTTTTTTCATCATTTGATAATCATCCCTGGCCGGCACGATCGCGATATGATCATCCCCTTCGGCAAGGGGAATGCCAAGCCTTGATGCAACGCCGTTGATCGAGGAGATGCCGGGAACCGTTTGAATCTCAACTTCCGGATGCCGCCGTTTCATAAGGTTCATCAGATGGATAAACGTGCTGTACAGAAGCGGGTCCCCTTCTGTAACGAAAGCGACATCTTTTCCTTGCTCCAACTTTCCCCAAACCGTTTCCACCGTTTTCAACCATTCCCGCTCCAAAATGTCCGGATCTTTGGTCATGGGAAACACGAGACCCAGCATCTCTTTTTCCCCAGGTTTCAAATAAACATCCACAATTCGATGAGCATAGCTTTTACTTCCTCTTCTTCTTTTCGGATAGGCAATTACCGGTGCATCTTTCAATTTGCGAAAGGCTTTGACGGTGATCAGTTCCGGGTCCCCCGGTCCAACCCCCAACCCGTATAATGTTCCGATCATGTTATTCTCCTTTCCTACGCTCCGCTGTGATGATAAAAATCGGATTTAATGCGTCAAATCTTGTTAAATTCAATATCGGTTTGCTTCTTGAGATTTGGGCAAGCGTCATCTCTGTCTCAAACCCTTTCGCCTGAAACCGTTCCATCGCCTCTGTCAGGTTTTCAATCGTGACTGCATTAAAGATAATGCGACCGCCTTTTTTTAGGCGTGAACAACATACATCAAGGATGGCTTCCATTCCGCCAGCGGTTCCACCGATAAATACAGCATCCGGATCCGGAAATTGATCCAAATGGTCCGGTGCTTTTCCATGTATCAGGGTGATATCAGCGCGGAATTTGGCCATGTTTTTATAGCCGTTTTCGATATCATGACTGTTTTTTTCAATCGCATAAACCGCCCCTTCCCGCGCCAACTTGGCTGCTTCGATCGCCACCGATCCAGTACATGTGCCGATATCCCATACAGTACTGTCTTTCTTTAAACGTAAGGCACTCAAGCTTAATGTACGAATCTCTTTTTTGGTGAGTAATCCTTTTTCCGGTTTTCTTTGGTGAAATTCATGGTCATCAATGCCAAACGTCCATTCCGGACCGGAAGATACCTTCTTCAGAATTACAATATTTAACGGTGAAAATTCCGTTTTCGCCATTTCTTTCAACTCATACCAACCGCAACGCTCATTTTCGCCGCCAAGATTCTCCGCCACAAACGCCCGGTACTCTGTCATACCAAAGGAGAGTAAATAGTCGGCGATTTTTTGGGGACTGTTTTCCTTATCGGTCAAAAGGGCAACCTTTGATCGGCCGTCGATCCGTTGGGCCAACCCTTTCATACTGCGTCCGTGAACACTGGTAAAATACGCGTCCTGCCAACGTTCTTGCATTCTGGCAAAGGCAAGCTGAACAGAGCTTAGATAGGGGTAAATTTCAAGGTCCATCTTAGTTGATAAATAACTTCCGATCCCGTAAAACAACGGATCCCCCGATGACAGCACCACGACTTGTCTTGTTTCTTGCGTCAGTTGATCAACGAGAGAACGAAGCCCCCCTTTAATCACCACCTTTTCTCCCTGATAATCGGAAAAAAAGGACAGCTGCCGTTCTCCGCCAACCAGGACATCACTCTCATCAATCCATTTTTCATACAAGGGTAATAAACTCCGCTTTCCTTCATCCCCAATGCCGATCATTTTAATCTTCTGTGCCATGTCTTACCGCCTTTCCCAAAAACGTCCCTTTTAACGTATATAGGCTTGTCTCAATTTCCAATCCGCCCCCTGTTTCTTGAAGCGCGGATCGGCAGCAACGATCACATATTTTTTCGAAGAAAGTGTTGTATCCGTGTTCCAAAATGAATTGACCTGCCTGTGTGGCAGTATTTGCCTGTCGCACCTCTTCCAACAGCGTCCCTTGGACGCCCGCTTCCTCGGCCACATTCGCGATGAAATCAAAGTCAACCGGCGCACTTTTGGAGTGAACGTTCATGATCCCCTGAGCCACTTTTGAAAATTTGCCCATCATTCCAACCATCGACACTTTTCTGATCCCTTTGCGTTTGCATTGCTTTAAGGTGAAACCGACAAAATCACCCATCTCAATAAATGCTTCTTTGGGAAGATGCGGATATTGCTCAATCCCATACTTTTCACTGCGCCCTCCTGTTGTGATCACAACATGGTCACAACCACTCTGTTTGGCTACTTCTATTGCGTAAGCAATGCTCGCTTTATAGGCGGAAGTGGAAAATGGAACCACAATTCCACGGGTGCCCAGAATGGAAATGCCCCCCACAATACCGAGGCGACCATTTAATGTTTTCTTCGCTATTTCTTCGCCGTCAGGAACTGAAATGACGATTTTAATTCCTTTGTCAACACTGTATTGCTCCAGTACCTCCTTGGCCACTTGGTGAATCATTCTTCTGGGCACGGGATTGATTGCCGCCTGACCAACGGGAACAGGCAATCCTTCCTTTGTCACCCGTCCAACACCAACGCCGCCGTCCAATGTAATTCCAGGTGTATGAGACCATGTCACCGTGGATCGGATCAGTGCTCCATGGGTTGCATCCGGATCATCACCGCCATCTTTAATCACCCCGGTCACCGCTGTATCACCGGTACATTCACAGCTTTCCATTTGAAAGGTGACAAATTGACCCACCGGAAGATAGATGGTTGCCTCGGTTTGCTCTTCACCGGTAATCAGTGCTGTCAAAGCCGCTTTCGTGGCGGCTGTTGCGTTCGCACCTGTGGTATATCCATGCCTAAGATCCTTGGGATCTTTCACCTTCGTTTTGCTTTTCATCGTTTTACACCTTGTCTGCTAGGATCGAGATCGCATTTAATGCGGCTACTGTAACGGTACTTCCACCTTTCCTGCCGACATTTGTAATGAACGGAACATCCAGCTTTGCCAACTCTTCTTTGGACTCGGCAGCCGACACAAATCCAACAGGCAGTCCGATCACAAGTCCCGGCTTTGCTTTCCCTTCCTTGACAAGACGAATTAATTCAAGCAATGCGGTTGGTGCATTGCCGATGGCAAAAATACCGCCGTCCGCTTCTTTGATCGCCTTTCTCATGGAAACAATCGCTCTTGTGGTATCCAAGCGCTTCGCTTCCTCCATCACGTCCGGATCGGAAATATATACATGAACGCTCCCGCCATACTTTTCAATCCGCGGTTTGCTGATACCCACTTGCACCATTTGCACATCGGCTACAACTTTTTTTTCACTGCGGATAGCATGGATCCCGGCTTGTATCGCATCGGGATGAAAAACGAGAGATCGCCCCAGATCAAAGTCGGCAGAGGCATGGATCACCCGTTGCACCACGGGATATTGTTCATCGGAGAATGAATGTTCACCGATCTCTTCATCAATGATTTCAAAGCTTCTTCCCTCAATTTTTTGTGGTTGAACGGTATAAGGTTTGAATTTCGTACCAAAATCCATATTTTTTCCTCTCCGTTTTTTAAGATTTTTGTGCTTTACTGGCACGATGACCGCTGGGAAGTATCGATTTTAAATGAGCGATGACATCTGAAAAGTTGGAATAGACCGTCCGATAATGAACCTTTGGACGTTTAATCATCACCGTTTCGATCCCCAGCTCGATCGCAGCTTCCACCTTTTCGTCCACGGAACCCACTTTCCCACTCTCTTTTGTAACCATTAACGTGACCCCATATTGCCGATATAACGCCTTGTTAAATTCTTTTGTAAACGGCCCTTGTACTGCAACAATATTTTTTTGCGGTAAACCCAGCCGTTCACATTTTTCCATATTATCTTTTCGTGGCAACATACGGGCAATGACACGTGTATCCGGCAAATGGAGAAGCTTTTCCGTAAATATTTGCAGGGTTTTACTGCCGGTTGTCAACATAATGACGCCTTTTTTCTCAGCCGCTTGTATGGCAGCTTCCTCATAACTGTTGACCATCACCATATGTTGCTTTTCAAAGGTTTGCGATTCCCGTTCGTAGCGTATGTATGGTACATCGGCGATATCGGCCCCTTGAATCGTATTTTTGCTCGCTTCCTCCGCAAATGGATGACTGGCATCCACCACGGCCTCAGCTCCATACTTTTCTATCATTTTTGCAATCTCTTCGCCTGACAGACGGCCCACATGTACATTTAAACCCTGCTTTTTCAGTTCGTTCGCCGCATTTTCTGTAACAACAGTCGCTAACAGATCGAAGCCAGCCTTTTTGATTTCAAGTGCCAATGCCCTTGCATCGCTTGTACCGGCCAAAAATAGAATCATTATACGTTTTGCACCTCATCCCGGTCAGAATGATGATGGTCGTGATGATGATGATGGTGATGATGGTCTATATGCTCCATGGCTTCTATTCGGTAATGACATGTATCACAATTCATTTTGACCTCCCCTTGAAGGCCTTCATCGATTCGATCCTTTAAAATGTTTTGTAACCTGGCATGAAAACCAAAATACTTCGCCAGCTTAAATTCGCATTCAGGATATTTCTGTTCAAACTCACTCATCATGCTTTCAAGGCGTTTGATCAAGATTCCGGTAAATAAAAAGTAAGGCAATATGATCACCTTCTTCGCACCGAGCTTGATACAGCGATCCACCCCTTCACGAATCAGAGGGTCGGTGACACCTATAAATGCGGGTTCCACAATCCGGTAGTTCAGTTTTTCCCATAACAGGCGGGTGATTTTGTACAAATCACTGTTGGCATCCGGATCACTTCCCCCGCGTCCCATTAAGATCACAGCCGTTTCTGTATCCGGTTCATCCACATTTTCCCCGATTTCTTCCAATCGGCTTTTACAAATCTCCAATGCTTCCTCATGAATGCCGATCGGTCTTCCATACGTAAACGTAACATCTGGATACTCTTCTTTCGATTGATCGATCGCTGCCGGGATATGAATTTTTGAATGACCGGCAGGCAACAGCATGATGGGAATGACAATGATATGATCGGCCCCCTTTTGGATACAGGTGGCAATCCCTTCATTCACTGTCGGAGATTCAAATTCCAGAAAGCACGTCTCCACCAATAGCGTTGGATCCAATTTTGGTTTTAAAAGATCAATACATTGTCGTACCTGGTTATTCCCCTCAGGATCCCGGCTTCCGTGTCCCACCATCAATACAGCTTTCATATCATCTGCCTCCCATACATTCATTTCTTTCAATCAGTCCCCACATGGGGCCGGTTCGATCTTGATGTTTGGTGTCATATCTTTATGTTTAAAACCTTGCACCTCTTGTACGCGCTTGAAAAACTTATAGAACCTTTCGTTCGGATGCGCTTTTTCCTTGTATTCATGAACAATATTTTCAACAACGTTCACGATGTTGTCCGGTTCGATCCCTTCCGCAACAGGTTGTCCGGAATGTGCGTTGCGACCGGCCGTTTTCGCCCCTAAAAACAGGTCGAATTTCCCTTTTCGAAACACAATGCCAATATCCTCTTTCACCGCACCGTAGCATGCCATTCCGCACCCATTGAAACCTATTTTCAATTTTTTGGGAAGCTCCATGCCCCCCAATTTTTCTTCAAGCTCTTCCGCGTAAGGAATTGAATCCTTTTTCTCTCCGTGACAAAAGTCACACGCTTTTACCTTCAGTACATCCCCAATGGGAGACAATAAAAAGCCGACATTTTTGAGTTTTTCAGTGATTTGATCCGGATTCGACGTGGGAATTTGCAACCTGATTTGATGATCCGTTGTGTACTCCATTGTTCCCTTTTCTCCAACCACTTTGGCCAGGGTGATCATCTGCTCAGGGGTAAACGTTTTGTTCCAAACACCTGGGCTCACCGCCAGTTCAAAAATGGATTCAACCGGATGGTTTACAGGTGTTGGTGCATCACCGAATGTTTCCTGTTGGGTTCCATCCAGCGTCTGAATGGCTTCCATCGCCACGGCAAGAGATGAATCCGGCTTGCTTTTCGATTCAGGCCGTCCTTGGTGTAGTGCCCACGGCTCATTTTCATACTTTAATCGTTCATGCGGCTTCAACCGTTGCTCTGTTTTATCCAATGTATACTTGCGTTGGTATCCTCTTGGCGTAATCATCTTGTTGTCATAAAAAAAGGTCGTTGAATTTCCAATGATGACCGTGGTTAACATGCCAATCTCGTGATCCAACATCTCGCGCAAATTTGTCAACACCACGCGTTCCCTTTCCCGATAAGCACTTTTGACCAATCCAACCGGTGTATCCGGAGAACGATACTGCATCAATATTTTTTGTGCTTCTACGATTTGTCTGGTTCTGCGCCCGCTTTTCGGATTGTACAGTGCAATGACAAAATCCGCTTGAGCCGCGGCATCGATCCGTTTGGCGATGAAATCCCAAGGCGTCAAATGATCACTTAAACTGATGGTACACGCATCATGCATCACAGGAGCTCCCAACAATGAGGCACAAGAATTGATTGCGGAAATCCCTGGGATCACTTCCACTCCGACACCGGTTTCTTCCGTCCATCCCTTTTCCACAAGCACCTCGTATATAAGTCCTGCCATTCCATAAACACCGGCATCGCCGCTTGAAATCACAGCCACTTTTTTCCCTTCTTCCGCCAACCGAACCGCTGCCTGTGCACGGCTTACCTCCTCCGACATCCCCGTGCTGATGACTTCCTGATGGGTAATCAAATCTTGAATCAATTCCACATATGTTTTGTAACCGATGATACAATCGCTTTCTTCAATCGCTTCTTTGGCCCGTTTGGTAATGTGCTCAAAGCTTCCTGGACCAAACCCGATGATGAGTAACGTTCCCTCCATTCTTATATGCCTCCTTTCACTATTTCTGCGAGCATCGACAAACCGAGTACAATACTGAAGATTCCCGTCGCTGAACCAAGGATGATGTAAAGACGCTCTTTAAACTTTGCCTTGATAAACCCCCAGGAGAGCAAAAAGGTTATCAAAACAGTGGATACAAGCAAACCAAGAACAAACAGAATAAGCTGTATAGTTGCCGCAGTGATATTATCAAGCCCGGCAACGTTGGTAATAATCGCGATTTGTGAAGGACTTTCCACACCGATCCCGTGAATCATACCGACGATAAAAGCACCAATCGTCCCAAATACCATGGGCGAATGGGTTGCTCCTTCTTTTCGCGTATTCTTCACCCGTTTTAAAATAAATTCAGATACAATCTTTAATCGACTCTTCAATTGATAGTCTTTTCTGTTCTGAAACAGGGAGCGCAGTATGATCGCACCTAAAACCAGTAATGTTAGACTAACGCAAAATTCCAAAAAATTTTGAACAAACGCTGGTAACTTGATCCCGATAAAAATGGTGATCAATCCAACGATAAAAACAATGATGCCATGTCCAAACGCATACATCATTCCCAATGAAACCTGTTTTTTTCTTTGATTTTCACTCCCTACCATGTCTGCGATCGCAGCAACATGATCTGCGTCCATTCCATGTCTCATTCCCAGAAGGATCACCAAAATCACTAAAGTCAGTAATTCCACTTCACTTCCTCCTTTTACCGTGTGTACAACAAAAAGCACCCCTACATCCATAGAGGTGCAGAAAAATGCATAGATATCCTCAATTGCATTTCATCCAACACTTCTACCCATGGCCCGTAGGTCTGAAGATACAAGTGAGGCAGGTCTCCTGACTTAGGTTCATCGTTTCATAGGCGTCTTCCCGAATTCACTTCAGTGACATGTTGCCATGAAACTCCCCATTACAGTGGCGGGCACCGTGACGGATTTACACCGTACTTCCCTTTTAAGCGTTCGCGGCATTTTGAACGCACCTTACTTGCTGATCATATGAATTTGTACAATCAACGTTTAATGAAACATCAAATACACGTCTACATGTCGATTTTTGATTGAATAATTTGTGTGATGCAACATCTCAAATGCAATGACTAAGGATTACAAATAACAGGAAATATTTAATCCATTAAAAAACATCTGAAATAAATGGACATGAAAATCCTCAAATGCTGTAAAACGAAAGGGGTTACACGTTTTCTCCGCCCAATCCAAGACAGCGCTTACATGATTGATAGTAAAACAATTCCCATTAAATTCCCCTGTGATTCCAATGCTTTGTAAGTCCAAACACTTTTAAATTCCGATGAATCTATCTTCTTTAATTATTAAATCATATATAAAAACTTATTGCAAGAAAAATCCAGCTGTACTTCATAAGCTACTGTTCCTTATATTTCGACATCCATTCCCAAAACACCTCTATTCGAAGTACAAGGTGTCGAGAAATGGCATCAATATGAATGTCACAGCCAAAGCAAGCCCGTTAATCTTTTTAACTTTAGCCCCCCATTGCCACTCCTCTTTAGCGTTTGGTCTAAACAGGAACGGCGGTAAGGGTTACACCTCCTACCGCCGGATCGATGCCACAGATGAGCAACCTTAGCGTGAATCTACCCGCAAACCTTTGCCGAGGGGTGGGTCTATTTCTGCAATCGATAGATAGCTGGTTGGAGACCTTTCAAACTTAATCGCATGAACTCACGGCATTGAATGGAACATTGATTTGCGGCACGGGAAAGCAAAGACCCATCTTCCGTCAGTAGAATCGATATGCCGTTTGGTTTAAGCACTCTGAACATTTCTTGAACCATTTCACCGTACAGATCTTCCAACTCCGATCGGTTTCCAATTTGACGACCAAACGGCAAATTGCATACAATTTTGTCTACATAACCGCTTTCCAATGGTAAGCGCCTAGCATCCCATCGCTGAACAACATGGTGGGATGTCTTCTTTAGATTGACTCTAGCACATCCAATCGCTTCTGCTGAAAGGTCCCCTCCCCTGATTTCAGAATACGGGTAGGCCAACCGTTCGGTGAGGATGGTGCCGGATCCACAGCAAGGATCAACAAAAATGTCCGTATCCTTCGGAGAAGAACACCAGACAAGTGCATGAGCGATCGTAGGTCGAAGCGCAGCCTGAGTGAAGGCACGATTTCTGCTGCGAAATCGAAAGGTTGAATCGGTCAATCGTAAAGAAAAAATAGCTTCTTCCCCATCAAGATCCAGCCGAAATTCCATCGTATGGTTTTGTGCTGTTCCTCTGGTCCATTTGGGATAACGTCTAGCAATACCTCGCATAGCGGCTTCTGCAGCCTCAAACCGATTGTATGTCTGCTTTCCTTTCCGGCTGGCATTGACAACATAGCCTCCTCTTGGTCGGGCTATCGATTCTGCAAATGATAAATCGAACGTTGAGATTTGTTTTTCTAATCGCGGTAGATGACATTTTTGTGGGCCTACGGAAAACCTGCCGATAAGTCGGTACAGATTATCAGCGGTTCTTAATTTCAAAAGGGATTGCCAAGGAAGATCAGATGTTAAAAATACTTTTCCCCGCATTGTCAATTGTAATTGAACGTTAGGTAATTTGGCATTCATTTCATCGATTAAAACCCATTCCAATCCAGGAAGGACCGTAGCCATATATTGGTGATTCATGTTGGTTTCCTCCGTTTCCATTCGGAAACCGGTTTTAAAACACAGAAAACCGCAAATGAACAAAGTTCATTCACGGTTTTTTATCCAAAATAAAGGCTACTGAATGATAAGGATAACAACAAAATGGTGATCCCATCAAAATATAAAAACCTTCATTTTAGAAGCAACCGGTTGACCGTTTATGTTCATAACAGACAGACACAGACAAGAAGGCACGAGAAAATAAACCGAGTAAAAAACCGGTTTTCCCATAAATACCTTTCATTTGCGTATCAACCTATTCAGTTCAATATCACTGAATCGTCTGTTAAAAATACGGCCATTTTCATCACAGTCGGTTACCTCCATTTATTTCGTGTAGTTTTAACTTATAGCATCTTTTTCTTCATTTCAAGGGTTGCCATCTAATCTTTAACAATCCTTTTCCCCTCCGGTGAGGTTCCAATCCAACCACTTTGAAACAGGCGAAAATACCTTGTTTCACTGTCAATCCCTTGAGCAAGACGAAAGGCTTCTTCTGTCCTCCGTTTATTTTGTATTTTTTCGTAGAAGAACAGCTGGGTAAAGATGGTGGCCGCGTTTCCGTCTATGGCTTCTTCCGGAGCGATATAGGCCTTACATCCCACATCCAGAAACGCCTGAGCCAACTCGGAGTCACCCGTTTCACACCCTGTGGACAGCACTATCTTCCCTTCCAGCGAAGCAAACTGTCGAATTTCTTCGGGTCCGATATTCCCCCTGGGTTCTCCTTCTTCATAGACGTCTTCCCCCAGTTCTGGCAGCAAAAAGGTGCCTTCCTCTCCATGAAAGGAAAGTACCAATGTGTCAAATTCGGGATACAAGCCTTCCCCTGTCAATGCGGAGAGAAATGCATTCGGTCGGCCGATCCACTTGGTCATCACTTCAGCACCAAACTCTTCCAGCGTGTAACGGATGGCATGCGCTTCATTCCCTGTATCCCCAACGATTAAGGCCACTTTCATCCTCATTCTCCTCAATAGGTCAATAGAGATTGCTTCAGGTATATAGTTGCAAATCCCAAACTGTTCAGGCTCCATCCCTTTGCTATTTGACCAATTCCTTCCACCGCAGGACAGGAATTCATAATCCTTGATACCCCTTAATCTCAATGTTTCATTATCTAAACATCCCCTGTCTAAAACAAAGCATAATAGGATGTTCGAAAAATAAATCGCTTTAATGATGTATCTTCTCAATTATGAAATCAGATGTTTATAGATTCTTTATTGTCCAATCTCCAATTTAAAAGCACTTAAACCGTAATTGAAAGCAGTATTATAAACTAGACCACTAAAGACTATCGACTTTCTCTACCAAGTAAAAAATTAAAATTCTAGGTTCATTTGCTCTGCTTTTCTTTCTTGTTTTTCTTTCTGGTCTTGATTATCATCCTTTTTCCGAAAATCATCGTCTAACCAAAAACCATTATCCCTTCTCAGCTTTCGTACTTTATTCGGGAATAATATATTTTTTTCTTCATAAATTTTTGCAAGAAGCACCTTATCCTTTTCTGGGTGTGTAATCCGTTCCTCTATAATGTCACAATTTCCTAATTCAAATCCAATCCATTTTCTTTTTAACAACTCACTCACAACAAAAGTGGTTCCACTTCCCCCAAAAGGATCTAAAACTGTATCCCCTTCGTTTGTTGCCATAGAAATAATGCGATCTAGAAGTTTTAACGGAAGTTCATTAAACTTCCTCGTTTTAGCGTTACCATGTCTTACTGGGTAAATATCAGACCACACATCCGAAATATTGACCCCTTTAGGGTTCATTTTATTTTTATAACCACCGTAATCTCTGAGCTCTCCACCACAATGCCTACAAGTTTGTAATGGGATACGCTGTGCATGATATGTTTTAGGTTTTTCACCTTTCACATAATACAAGAGACTATAATGTGCGGGGTATAATCTATTTCGAATGGGAAGGCTGAATTTCATATCCACGGCTATCCAATTCCAGAAGTTTAGCTTTTCGTTTAAGTAATTAGCAAGATATGTATGCCACTTAGGAATGTTATAGATAAATAATGATCCTCCAGGTTTCAAAACTCTTACACATTCATCCAGCCATTTAATACACCATGAAACATATTCGCTGTAGGTTCTTTTATCTTTAACACCATTATCATATTCTTTGTCAAGGTTAAACGGCGGGTCAGCAAATAAACAGTCAACAGAACGATTTGGAATCATTTGAAACAACTCAAGGCAATCTCCTTTATAGAGGGTACCTAAATTTGTAGAAAAGTACGGTTGAAATTGTCGACTTTTCTTATTCACTGCGTCTTGACCGTTATTCTTAAGCAATTCAACTATCTTATTTGCATTATCCAACCATGCCTTCGTATATCCATCTGGAATTCTTCCAAGAGATATTTGTAATTCTGCTACAGATGACATATCTAAATATTCAAGCACCGCATTTAACAAATGATTGTCATCAGGAATCATTCCATGATTTTGCATTGATACCAGCTTAGCTTTATTTATACCCTTTGAACGAAAAAACGAATATAACTCATCAGGTGTTTGTTTTCTTTGTCCAGCTTTATAGAGGAGCAGATCATAAACATTGAAAAACCTCAATTTTATTAACACCTCATCAAAACGTAACTTATAGTCTGTAGACTTATAGTCTAACTCCACTTTATCATTTATATTACCCGCGAGTCAATTACTTTACCTACAAACACTAGGATTTAGGTGATATTTTGTGAATCATCTACGAACATTATTTGGTCAAAAAGTACGTGAGATCAGACTTTCCAAAGAAATATCACAGGAAGAACTTGCCTTCTTATGTGGGTTACACAGGACTTACATTTCAGATATTGAAAGAGGTACACGAAATATTTCGTTAGATAATATTCAAAAAATTTCATCTGCATTAAAGGTTCCCCCACAAAAGCTATTTGATTTCAGTACCTTTCAAAAATAAGAAGGAGAGAATTACTTTTTGAAAATTGAAAAGTACTACATGACCCGCTTATCTAGTAAGTTCATTCGTGAAGATACACTTTATAGACAAGCGTATGATGAAATCATACATTCTATTTGTTCTTCCGTTTGGCCAAGATCATCAAAAATTTTACCTTAAATAATTCTAAGAAAAATCTTAATGGTGTTGTACCCATTAAAGACCAATGCTATAAGGAGCTTGAAATTACATATGACTGGTATAGAGAAAAGCCGTTAAATATACTTACACAGAAGAAAAAAGGGGGGCCGATAGACGTTTATAAAGAGTTTAAAGGTGATGGTAGAGTTGTACGCGTAGGACTTGAATTTGAAACTGGTAACATATCTTCTGCACATCGATCCATGAACAAATTGCTATTAGGAATGAATCACCAAGAGCTTGAACTAGGGGTCATTTTAATGCCTGTTTATGCTTTGTCATACTACCTCACAGATCGTGTATCTAATTATGAGGAACTGGAGCCTTACTTTGAATTGGCTGAATACACTCCTTTTATTTTTATCGGTTTCAATGCAAATCAGTTTGATCCTTCCGTTGAAGCCATTCCAAAGGGAAAAGATGGTATGTCAAAGCGATCCATAAAAAAAATGGACGGAAAAATAATCATTAAACCCCCTCACTCCTTTCACCACGGAGACAATTAAAGAAACTGTAAACACCCAATGATTATCTAAAAAGTGAGAACATCCAATAACTTAAAATCCTACCAAAAAGCCGATCCTCCCTCAATATAGGAAGAACCGGCTATTTGAATGCGGCAGATTATTCTTTTGCCAAATTTACCTCTTCGTTTGATTGAAAACGAACTGTTTCATTTCTTCGATCGGAACCGCTCCATTGATTTTGTCGATTCGGGTACCATTGTTGAACAGAATGGTCGTTGGAATGCTCATAATGGCAAATAGACTGGGAATATGGCGTTCTTCATCTACATTGACTTTAAGGACCCTCACTTCATCGCCGTATTCTCGATCAAATGCTTCAAGTACGGTTCCAAAATAACGGCAGGGCCCGCACCAAGGTGCCCAAAAATTGACTAACGTAAGGCCTTCGCTTTTCAAATCCGTTTGAAAGGTCGTATCTGTCGTATGGCAAATGGTCATGTTTCTTCCTCCCATTCATCACAATCCATTTCATAACCTTACCCCGCCCTGCCGATGGTGGACCAACGGATCTTTCATCACCCCCTTATGCCTAAACTCGGATGATGTTAACCCCACATCTGACAACTGCACAACAGAACCTCATCGATTTCCCTCTTACTACAGGGATATTAAAGACCATTTATATCCACGAATAATCCAAAAAATATCGCACACATTGCAACCGAATCGGCTACATTTCATCTTTTTTGAAATCTTCCTCCGTCAAATCCTTATTGACACCCATAGCGGTTCGGCTTCCATCAGCCACGGCAAATACCACCTGGGAAGGTGAGAGGTATGAAGCATCACCAGCGGAATAGACGCCAGGGATCGAGGTTCTTCCCGATTCATCCGTTTTAACCCCGCCCGTCTCCGTCTTTTCACAGCCCAAACGTTCCGCAAACGGTGTACTTTGCACAAATTTGGGAGTCACGAAACCGCCGGTCCTTGGAATGTGAGTCCCGTCCACAAAACGGATATGCTCAAGCTGCCCATCATGGCCCACAAAAGATGCAATCGGTTGCTCCATCACTCTGATTCCTTTTGATTGAAGCCGCTTTTTTTGCTCATCCGACAGGGATGCCTGACCATTCGTGCAAACCAGCAAATCCTTACTCCAATTGAGGAGCAGTTTGGCCGTATGAAAAAGCGTCGGATATTCGGAAACAGCGACAAGCGGTTGATCCCTTAGTTCCCAGCCGTCACAATAGGGGCAATTAAACAAGCTTTTCCCATATAGCGGGTCAAAGCCTTCAATCTTGGGAAATACCTCCTTGACCCCCGTTGCCAAAATGATTTTTCGCGCTTGAACACGAGGACCTGACGGATCATGTACCTCAAATCCGGATTCGATCTTGTTAACCGAAGTCACCTCGGTTTGCAGATGATCCACAGACGGATAACGTCGCACCTCCTCATAAGCAACGCGGCGGAACTTGGTCGGTGTTACACCGTCTCTCGTAATAAATCCGTGAGAGGCGTGCGTAACGGCATTTCTGGGTCGATTGTTGTCGATCAAAGCTACCCTTCGCCTGGCCCTGCCAAGTACAAGAGCCGCATTTAACCCAGCGGGACCGCCACCAATAATAGCGCAATCGTATATCATAACGACATCTCCTTTTAAATAGATATTAAGGACTCATTATATCTATAATTAGGCTAAAAAAATGCTTTAAAGCGTTAGTGAAAACGAAAAGCATCTCTTTCTTACACGTTCGCTCCCTTTTGGAGCAAGTCTACCAACTTCGCTTTCCGAAGATGCGACTCCATTTTCTTTTCCGCTTCCTTCATGACCGCTTGAATCGAACATTCATCGCCGTGGACAAAATTACATTCAAACAAGGAGGCGGTCCCTTCAATGGCGTGAATAATATCCAAAAAGGTAATGTCATCTTTATTACGGGACAACCGATAACCTCCGTTGGCACCGGAAATTGATTCAATCATCCCTGCTTTCACGAGCCTGGTCAATATTTTGGAAAGATATGTTGGTGAAACGCCTTGGGATTCCGCCAACTTCTGAACGCTTACCGGCTTAGCCGGAGAAGCGGAAACAAGCATGAGCATGGTGTGCAAAGCATAATTGGTCGCTTTCGTAAACCTCATGGAAACACCTCATTCAAAGACTTTACATATCCATAATATCTTCAAAGGACTGTTATGTCAAGTTTACCTTTTCATCAAAACTCTGCCCGTTAGTCATCATCAACCACATTTTCAGTATGATAACTGAACGGTTCCAAACCTCTGATAATGAGAGTTTAGTTAGTCTGGGAGTATAGTGGTAATAGTAGCACTCATTTAAAGCATTTCCAAAGTCCCTATAGTGAGTATCCATAAAGAAAAAATATATTTGAGCGTTAAAGAAGCTGTCCATTTTGTAGAATGTTCTAAACAAATTCGCTATAATAATATTTCGACAACAATAAAGAGAGGATGATACCCATAGGTCGGGACCGATTTGAAGTAAGCCATGTGCAAGGGAAACTGGATATCATTCGGATTATTAAGGACACAGAAACAGGAGTCCAGTATCTGCAAACTATCACCGGAGGCGGCGTAGGTTTGACATTACTGGTTGACGAAGATGGGAAACCATTGAAAGATAAGTGAAACAGACTTATTCCTGATTTCTTAAGACTTGCGAGCGGGAATTCTCCCCAATGAAATGAGGGAGAATTCCCGCTCTCATTTCCTACAATGATTCCGGTTTCAGAAGCCGTCTGGTTTTCTTGATCTGATCGATGTATTTTTGGGCTGTGTCCGATGAGAGGTATCGATCGGTTTCTCCTTTTACAGGGTAGGTATCGCTGTCCCCCTTCTCTGGTACGTTCAGTCTGCGGGTTTCCATCAGGGAAACGTTGTCGCGAACCATTACACTCACCAAGTATTCTCCGGGCTTCAGGTCAACGGATAGATGCGATGTGTTCTCCTGAACATGCAACACGTTCCGACGGGGATCAGCGATCACAATGAGGCTGTTCTCTCCGTTGGTGTTGATATATGTTTTTTGATCTTTTCCGTCCCGTGTGGCACCCAAACGAATGTCTGGAATGGAAAAAGCATAACTTTCCATCAGCTCTGTCGGTTGACCATCCACCCTTCCTTTAAAATGAGTAATTATATAATATTCCTGGGCAGGCTGGTCGGCTGGGGTGATTCTGGGGGATTCCATCGGAATCACTGCTGAACCCTCATCGGAACGGACGGTCTCTGGATTCTCCCCCTGTCCGAAGTATAACTCAAACGTCCATGTCCCTTCCGCCTTTCCCTCCGGTTGCAACTGGGATTGAACATTCACTCCGGTGATCTGACCACTCTGCGGATTCACTTGAAAATTATGTTCAGTTTTTATTTGGTGAAGGCCAGGACCCACCGGAGCAGGGGAAGAGGTGGCCTTTGAAGGAATGGCGAGTATACATGAACAAAGTATGAGAATAAATGCATTGCGCAGTTTCACTGATCTCCCCCCTTTTTCTTCTTGACTTTAATGTCACCAGTAACTTTCTCGTCGACGATTCGTCCATTCTCTGTTCCCAGGAATGAAATACCCAGTTTATAGTGTCCCAGCTCTTTCACTGGAAGCTCCACCGTCATTTTCTTTTTGGAAAAGGTGTGACGCACTTCTTTCGCCTGCTCCTTTCCCTGAAGAAAAATGATCCATGTTCCTTCTACCGGTTGATCTGTTTTCATCCAGGCAGTAACCTTAACTCTGGACGTTCCTTCCGAATCTTTAATTAAAACTGGACGATAGCGGAGACGGGGAAGAGTAGCTCTGGTGTTGTTGGGATTGTCATACTCCACTTGAATGGAATCTTGTGCTTTACAGTTCTCGTATGCCGTATGTGCTCGGATCTCCCACGGAACACCGTCGATCATTCCCTCTACCTTTGCTTCTACACGGGAATTCCCTTCCAAACTGATGGTATGTCGAAGGACAGTGGTAAGGCTGGATTTCCTTGTAAACTCTGATGCTCCCTCGTCATCAGGAGGCGGATTCAGGGGATTCGTGGTGACAGACCAATAGCCACGGGCTTCCTTTGCATGAGTCAATGCTACTGTCAGGGTCTTCGAGTCACAATCCATTCGAAGATTCATCCCAGGAACGGTCACCCGGTCTTCAGTGGTCAGATCCACCGACTTCCCGTCCACTTTTCCTTGAAAACGGACCCGAATCTCAAAGGCCTTCCCAGGTTTCAACATACCCTTCGGCAGGGAATGGGCATACGAAGCCAAAGGCCCATGAGCGGAAAAACCCCGGATCGGTCCTTTTGCGATTTCCTCTTTCTTAAAGATTCGCTTATCTCCATTGACCTCGAATGTCCAATCCCCGGTTGCTTTCTCCCCATGAACCAGGAGAGCGTTCATTTGAAGTGTTGAATCGTTCTTTAAACCAAAGGAAGGCTGAAGGGCCAGTTTATAATCACCTCTGGAAACCTCACCCCATGAATCTGTCTTCCCCGCCGTCGGAGAACTTCCTTCCGGTTTCTTTGCCATCCACCAAACGGTGGCAATGGTACCCAGGATTACCACAGCGATCCCCATCTGGATAAAATGATTGCGTTTAATATTCTTCCACCTCCAAGTAAAGGGTCCATTCCATACAAAACAAAATCCTTTAAAGTATACATTATCATTTGAGTTCTGTGACTATTAAACCTTATTCTAGTGAACCTCTCGTCATTGAAATGGCGAGCTTCACGATTCATTGAGCCGACTTTTGCCGTACTCTCCGCAAATGCCAGTTCCTGGCGGAGTTGGGTGTTAAGAGGCTTTGCATGATCTACATGAAATCACGCTTCTCTCCTTCGGAGTGTTATGATAACTTGTGAAAAAATGAAATCGGTAGGTAGGTGGTTAGAGATGGGAGTATTTTTGCGGGAAATCAAATTCGTAGAGAGCAGACTGAAAAAGACGCAACGGACAGAATATCCGTTTTGCATTCCTGCCATACAAACATTGAATCAATTAACCTTTGAGACTCCGGTTACTTTTTTTGTAGGTGAAAATGGATCGGGTAAATCTACTATTTTGGAAGCAATCGCTGATCAATGCGGATTCAATACAGCCAGCGGTTCTAGGGATCATCTTTATATCTTTGCGAGCGAGAAAACCCCTAGCTTTAGCTATGGGGATGAGAGCGAGCGTCAGGCGAGGGAGGGGTGTTTTTTACCCCTCTCGCAAGCCTGACCCTCTTTTCTCTCTTTTTTTGCACCTGTTTAATTAGATATATTGAATCTATATAATATTCGTTGTAAAATTAGCAATAGGTGATGAATTTGAGAACGGTTCAAAGTAATCGAAATGTCGTGTACGACTGCAAGTTTTTGTCCCAAGTATCGACGAAAAGTGCTGGTTTCGCCTGTAAATGATCGGCTGAAAGAGCTGTTCGCAGAAAAAGCAAGAGAGCTGGAAGTTACGATTTCCAGTATGGAAATCATGCCCGATCATGTGCATTTACTCATACAATGTGATCCGCAGTTTGGGATACACAGGGCAGTTAAACATCTCAAAG
>NZ_FXTI01000013.1 GCF_900182565.1 Melghirimyces algeriensis
ACCACAACTGGAACATGTTTTGCTTGAAGGATACCAACGATCAGCCATAACTACTCAATGTTGTACCACTTACATTTATACTCCAGTTGCCGTCTCACCCGAAGAGACGACCCAATCCAAAGCATTCTTCAAAACACCTGGAACTCCTCCCGCATATTCCGGTGTGCATAGCAAGATACCGTCAGCGCTTTTCAGCTGTGTCCGTAAATCTCTCACCACAGGAAAGTCCTCATGATCGTGCTCAGGATGAAAGTGGGGAAGGTTTTCCAATCCATCATAAATGCTAAATTTCATATTTTCAGGGGCAACACCTGAAACCGCATGCATCAAAGCCGTATTAAATGAGTTTTTACGAAGGCTCCCGGAAATCGATACGATATTGAAATGACTGATGCTCATTCCCTCCCTACAAAGAGCCTATATATCCCGATTTTTTTATAATAGTAATAGTGGTAAAAATCAAAAAAATAATTCATGAAGCCCGTTACAGTTTTATTGCTCTTTAATTTGCCACGATATATGTTCCTCTTGGAATTTCACTTCTACCCCCCTGCTTTCCAGTTTGGAAACAAGACGTTTCAGTCGGCCTGTCTTGCGATCCTGCTTTGCATGGTGTATTTTCTCAACCAGTTTTTCAATCTGTTTCACTTCATTCGGCGGTAATTTTCTTCGCTCATGGTCAACTTTCATCTGATTTTCAATATAACATTTTATCTTCTTCATTTTTTTATACTCTTTCATGGTAGAACACAGCATGGAGAAGCTTTCACGGCTTGCAAAGCGACTGTTTTTTTTTCGATGGTGAGAACCATCCAATGAAAAACGGATATATCCTTTGCTGAAAGGCCACCGTGGCTTATGCAATTCCAGATGATGAATCTCCTTCAATGCAATGGTGATATCCTGCAAATCCTGACGTTTTTTCTTGGATGATGGATGAATCATTTCAATGGCGTTTCGATGCACACGAATTTTACCGTAAGATATTTTCAGTTCATTCATTATACCCCTCCCAACCTGTAAAGTATCTCAAATCACTAAAAGGAGCAGTCATCATCCAATCCAGGTTAAGAACCAAGACGCCAACCAAACTCTTCCTACTACCCGACCCTAGGCATGCATTTGGGGTTTATTCTACCATACGATTCTCACAACATATAATAATGATTCTATTCCCTGTTTCACCCTATTTTATCTTATTTAAATGTTATTATACTTAAGCTGAAAATACATATCTGCAACATATAGGGTTAGTTAGCTACCGCAAAAAATATTACCAAGTAGTATCTTGCGGATGAAAACATTTTCTTCTATAACACACCCTTTTCAATGGGATCATCTATAAAAAAGCGCCTGCTCAAAACAGGCGCTAAAAAGTTTCCCCAATCTTTTTCTTTTTACTGATATTCCCTATTATCGGTAGCTGAAAATATTCTTGAAAACTTTTTCTCCATGTTTGATCCGGTGAGCTGTTTTTTCTTACAGAAATATGTCTTAGCGTACAACTTTCCCGTAATAGCCGGTGACCCTAATATACTCCCGAAAAGGATATAAGAAGTTAATCGTATGGGGTTAAAGGCAGATACGGATGCACTACATCACATTCCTTATACTTCCGATATCAATATATTGACTAAGATTACGCGGGAAGGTAAACTCATGAGTTAGATATTCGAAGTTTGCGGCTTCTGAATCCATTGTACACAAAGGAGCTTTCTTTTTTCCTAAACTTTGGCTAATCAACACATGTGTCAAGGTATAATTGCATTAAGCTATAAAAAACCGACCCGTTAGGCTAGTTCCTCGCTTTTCACCGGTTTAATGATTGATCTAGGTGCTAACGAATACACGCTTCCATCCTTCTTAAACCTTTTGCAACCATTCCGGCTTTTTGTTCATATCCTCCCTCTCCTTTTGTTGTCGTTATTTTACATAGTAACCAAACAGCCTCCCCTTCGGGAGGCTGTTTCTTTTAGGGTGTTCAAGGTTTAATGTATGAGTCTACCTCATCATCAATATCACTCGAAAGGGTATCATCTCCCCCGATGATATAGGCATAGTCTAACTCATCTTGGATGTTAAGTAAGTAATATTTCATCTCATCGGAAAGATATCGACTGTTGGTAACCAGCGTAACTGAATTTGTTAAAGATGTCAAAGTTCCGCTTGCTAACATCCCTTGGAAAGTCCAGCCGTGAGCTATGGTTACTGATGAAGGCTTTAGCTTCAAATCGTACAATACATTGGTAACTGCCTGGTACCGCGTGGTTCCCCGTTTGTCCTCCACTGGTCCGTAATTTTTAAGATCCTCCACCACTGAATTGGAAATGGCATTCTCTTTGCCCACGATGTAAATGGTTCCTATTTCATGTTTTTGCAAAAAATTTTTTGTACTTTCTGGAATTGAATCGTGTTTTACAAGTAGAATCGGGAAATTTAAGTTTGCTGCAGCAGAGACAACACTTAAACTATCCTCAAAATTTTCCCCCGAGGCGATAAAGACGCTTGGAACCTTATCTGGGCTTAGTTTTGAATAGATGCGGTCTCCAATCATTGGCGGTGTGTCATATCGCGTCGTCCCAGCAATCCGTTCGATGTTTTGGATACCCATCGCAGGCAATTCTTCCTTTTCGATGGTTGAAGAAACAGAACCCGTCCCTCCAATAATCACCACTTTATCAGGGTTCAAACGCTCAATTTCGGCTTTGGTCACCGAGGATAACGTTTCGGGATCCGTCAGCAAAAACGGGGCTTTCTCTAAACTTGCTAAAGGTACTGCACTCAATCCATGGACCCAAGCACGATTGCTCGTGAGATAAACCGTTTGAACCTTTTGGTTTGAAGACTGGGTTAATTCCTGACTGACGTTGACAGACATGGCTTCGGGGGTATTTCCTCCCAATCGTTTGACACCTGGAGAAATGGGATTAAATGAATCGACAACTTGATTATTTGAGTTAGATTCAGCATAAGCACTAATGGGATTTAACCCGATAGATAATGAGAATACATTTGAAAAATCACCCGAAACAGGGATGGTACTCCGATCTCCTTGTGTTAATTGGGCCTGATTCGCATCTGTTGTTCCTTTAAACGAAATAGAGGTTGTCCCCTTTGTTATACGAGGAGCATGTTGTTCTGGGTCTGTAATGATCAAGGTGGGCAAGTGTTGGTCGTTTTGTTCCAAACCGGGTAATCCGCTTAGATGGTAGGAGTAGTGAGTTTCATCTGAGTTAGCAGTTGACACACTAAAAATGTAAGTACCTTTGGGAACCTCATCGCCACTCACATAGGTTTGATCCGGATTGGATTTGTCGTAGAAGCTGTAATCGAAATGCTCGGAGCTATGTTCTTGGTTGATATCCAATGTTCCGGTTCCGGTCGTTTGAATCTGGTATCGATGGGTGCGGTTGGCATCAATTTCACCATGGTAATTCAAACCTTCTACTGTGTATTCAACAACGAGTTTAGGTTTTTTCGTTCCATTATCGCCTGCATAGTCACTGGAATAATAGGACTTACGGTTGTTCTGTTCATTTTCATGACGGATCGACAACCCGTAATTGGTTCTTTTCCCCGCATACCAATCTTGTACCAAGGCAGTAACATTAAAATCATACCATCCCGAATCGGTTACATTGCCTCGTGCAACCATATCCCCGACATTTGGTTGGTTTTTCCATGTGACCTTCTTAGAATCCCAGTCAGAGGTTACGGGGTAAATTCGTTCCGTTTCCGTACTAGTGGAAGAATTGGTTTGCCATAAACTCATCGTTGCCGATGAGATATTGATATCTTGCATCTCTTCTAATGCACTGAGATCAAACTTGATAAACGACCGACTGGTTCCATGGTCAGGATTATCACCGACGGTCAGATAAGTTGCCCATCCATAATTTGTACTTGGTTCTGCATCTCCGACAAATGCATCATATGCATCGTTAGTACCTTGAATCGTAATGGAGGGATCGATTCGAACAGGATATTTCCGTTTCTTATCTTTAAGCCAATCCGAATCTAGGTGTAAATCTAAGTAAGTATTCTTTCCGTCTTCTCGAATGTTAAAGGTCAAGTTATCCGAATACCTGAGATTGGCATCGATCATATATGGTCGCGGAATTGTAAAAATGGTTTGGCCTTCTTTGTTTTGAAAAACGACCGACCCATCATCTTTTATGATAGGTTGTACATGATTTGTTTTCATGCGCATCGTTAGTTTATTCTTCTCAGGATACGCATGGAGAATCCATTCCTCTTTGACACCCCGATAGTCAACGGAATACATCAAATCCGTATCTGGATATACCTTTGAATAATGAATTTGGTTATCCTTAACAACACTCTTTGAACTCTTCGCATCATCGGGCAGCGAAAAATTGACTATTGCTTGTTTGTATTTAAAACGCATTAATGGATCCGTATCGCTCTTAGAGGCAAAGCCTACTAAATAGTCATGATTCTTATTGCGATAAGGAAGATCTTTGTGTACGGCAGCGTGCTTTGGAACCGTCTGAATGGTATTATTGATTCGATCCCATTTTCCTTCTTTTTTTACATGTATTTGATTTGCGTAAAATTCAGTTTGATATTTATTATCTCCTGTTTTGTAAGTCTTTGAATGGGAAGTACGTTTGGATATAATCTCGGACACGCCTCGTTGTGTGTTTTTCCCTTCCAGACTATGTGTAAAGGGATTGAACAAAAAAGAAAGCAATCCAATCATGACAACCACTGCCCAATAAGTTTTCCACTGATTCATTAATTTACCACCATCCTTCCTGTAATAGATTGAACCACAAATATTCTTAAATACAACACTTTTTTTATAATTTTCAAAAATGTATAATAAACAATATCAGTCCATCCAATATTTTGTCATAGGAGGTTTTTGTGGAATATGATATGGAAAAAATTTTTGTTTTTGTTTTTTTTCAGTCTCTTTTTGGGTAGCTGGTTTTATTGGGGAAAGCCCCTATCTGCCAAAGAGGAAGAAAATTCAAATCTTCATGGGAAGCTTCGTGTTCAATATGAGGCATCAAGAGATACCATTGATGTTATCTGGAATAAAACAGGTGAGAAATATCAAGTTTATTTGGATCAAAAGAAAGTTTGGTCTGGGTCAAAACAAGAGAAAACATTTACTGATCTCGAAGAAGGCCCTCATCAGATTAAAGTGATTGCATTTAATGACGGTAAGGTGACCGATATCAGCAAAATCAAAGTCTCAACGGTTCCTTCGGTTGTTAGAAAAAGAAATGAAAAAAACCCAGTTGCCCATATCTCTGTCGATTCTGTTGTTTTAAAGAATCAAATTCGATTAAGTTGGTCACATCCAATTCCGGATGACAATCAACAGTATGAGGTTTATCGAAATGAAGAAAAGATTGGCGAGGCTACCCAACAATATTTTGTCGATACCAATATCAAACCCAACCAGGAATACAACTATGAAATTATCGGGAAGAAAAAAATCGACCGTGAGACACAGAAAAAGAATCAAGAGCAAATGGCTCAAGTTGAAAAGAAATACAAAATTAAGCTGAAACCAGAGGATAAAGAAGCCATGAATTACCGTACCTATACAGTCGGGACCACCGTGAACAGCTTGTCCACAGATATTGAGACCAAAACACAAGCGACTGAATATCGACCTGGTTACATCGTACGATATATGACCTTTATACCAACCGCATATGCAGATAATCCTTTGGCAGGTACTGGCGTTGCTAAGTTTGGTGGAGATAATCGCGGTTTTAGTTGGAGCAGTAACAAGTATCGGACTCGAAGTGATATCTATGCGATTTTCTACGACTCAGGTCACACCTCTTTTTACGATGCTCCTGATGTGGGTCGAACCACTTATTATGATAGTAAAGGATTTTTAGGGGGGTCTGATTGGGCGAGCGTAGATGGCATCTATCCACATAATATTACGAAAACATCTTCTTATGTTTCTTATAGTATGGAACATAGTGTAGGCAATCCATTTGATCCTGGATATCCAAATATTGATTACGAATATAATGCTACAATATATAAAAGTGGGAGTTTATCGATTGACGGTAATCATGATCAAGCACCTAACCATGAAATATATATTATGACATATCCAGGTGACACCATCTCCACTGTTCATCGTCATTCTATTGTAAGTTTTCTTCATCTGTTCCCACCGCTTCCTAATTGTTATTTTAATTACACACTTTAAATTATGTAATAAGATCTCCTTGCAATTCTTGTTTTGAATGGATGAACAGATGGAGATTTTTCTTTATTACTTCCATTTTCGTCTACAGAATTTCATTGGGGATCTAAAAAAGGATAGCGATTCCCCACCCCTCCCCGATGCAAAGGATACAAAATTGAAACAAGGCTTCGAACTGGTCATTCTACGGTGAGCATGATCGGTTTTGGATTTCTTCACTGATTTCTCCTTTGTTTCGGTCGACAAACACGTGTCATATCCTTTTACGAGGAGCGGACGTTTCTAAGAGGTATGCAATTTTGTCCAGACATTCGCCGACATTAGGGTACCGATTCGGTAACACCAAGATTTGCACATCCTTTAGTTGCCGATTGAAATCATCGGCATCGTTCCTTGATGTCAAAACTGGATCATCCAATCGGTACCCAGTAATAGCCTTTGAAGCCGGGGACGCTTGGTTCTTTTACCATCACGTACACCAGGGGGTAGCTCCTCATGAAAGTCTTTCTGATCCCATGCGCCATTCAGTGCTCTGGCTTCATATTGGGCGACCAGTGGCAAAGGGATTCGCCGGATTCTGAACGATAGAGATTCTATCAAGTCCACGTGTGCGCGTTACTGATGGAAAATGCCACCGATGGAGAAATAACATAAGACCCAGGTGGTTCAATCGCCATAGATACGGATTGGTTTTCACCTGATCCGGTTGCGCGATCACCGGTCCTTGTTGATCAACCAGACACTTCAGCCAGTTCATCTTTAGCTCTAACTCACTGGAGTAGGTGCGAACGAAGCCATCGGTATCGAACCATTGCGATGGCTGCTTTTCCCGTCTCTGGGTTGTAGGAATTGGTGAGAAAACATCGGCAGAAGGTGTTTAGAAACCGGATTTGACGGGGTCTATGGGCGGTGGGTCCCATCTCGATCCCCGTCGGAGCTCCTTTTGATCAAAAACTTCCAGCTTGATTTTATGGCTGTTTTTATCGAAGGAATCGATGATTCTGCACCCGGTTTTATTGCCCCCCCCCCCCCGTCTTTTGTTTGACCATTATCCCATCCTGGTATAGCCGGTACGCCTTCCTATTCGAGGACGGATTCCACCGTGCATCTGACTTCTGCGATGGCGAAAGCCATTTCATTTGCTGCTTCATAGGTCTCGCCAGCCAACTCTTTATAAACGGAATAGATAGAATTATCTTCCATATATTATTCGTAACAGGTTATCGATATTTATCCCGAAACAGAAAAAACTCCTGGATTTATGAGGGACTTCACACCTAAATATATGCTGATTATTTAGATCGCTCATACCATTTGAAACCTTCATCGGTCGACCAGAAGACAAAGGCGACAATTCCTCCAATTATAACAAAATATAAACTATGAAAAAGTACCAGCGAGAACAGGACACCACCAAAGGTATGGATTAGCATTGCCCATAACCAACGCAGGGGTTTTCCTCTCGTCACATAATCGGATAACAGAGATACCGGAATCCCAAAGAGCAAAATAATCGGCCCACCAATCATGACATACATCAAAGCCAACCCTGCAGGGCCTCCATATAGTTCCCAAGACTGACCGTCAATAGAGTACATTAAGTACGGAACCAGGAAGAGAGACCCCATGGTGATTAGGAAGGTCCAAAACTTTTTCATCATTTCACCCCTTCACTGTGCCCCACCTTCTTGTTCGACTAACTGTAAATCATCCAAATTTATTTAGAGCAATCATACCATTTAAACCTTCATCGATCAGCCAGAAGACAAAGCGACAGATCCCCCTAATTTAAAATCCAAAAACAGGTACGACATGAACAAACCGTCATAAATAACATGAATGAGCATCGAGTTTTCCTGACGTGACGAAATCGGATAGTAGAGAGACTGGAATCTCTAAGAGCAATATGATTGGTCCGTGATCGTATACAAATAAACAAACCGGTGGTGATCAGGAAGATCCAAAACTTATTCTTGAGTTCCTTACGATTCATGTGCCCATCCCAATATAGTTCGGTATACTGTGTTAAAATAGGATTGGCTGTGAAATGGGAAGAGACTAAGTTGCCGTAATATTCACGAAAGGAGGCTTAATACAAGATTAACGTAGATGAAGAGGTTTTGCACGGGTTGTTTCAAAAAGACGAAGGATTGCCCGTTTGGTCTATCCAACGGCCAGAAGTTGCTTCAGGATTACCAGGGGTAGAACCAGCAACCTACGGTGGGTCTCAAAGTGTTTACATAAAATTTGGATATTGATACAATTGCTCGGATCAAAAAAGTTCCTTTCTGGGTTAGCTCGCAATGCTAAAAAAGACGATTCTGTTTTAGTTTTTTTACTTGTGCGTTACCGGTCTTCCGACTGCCATCGGAGGGCCCTTTCTTTTGCTTTTTCAAATTCCTCTTCAGTCATATTACGAAAAGTTTGAAAATCACCACCAATAAATCGAACTCTGTCTAGTTTTCGAGACATAGCATTCGGCAATTGGGAATCATGCGCCTGAAACTTCATTAAAAATCACCTCCTTTAAATTTCATCAACCTTATAGGTTTATAATAAACCTTAAAGGTTGATTTTTATACCATCAAGAATTATAATAGATGCCAATCAAACAAAAAGAGAGGAAAAGCGTATCATGATTAGAGCACGCATCGCTTCTGTAATTGCACGAAAAAGAGAAGAAGGGATAAAGATCACTCAGGCTGAGATTGCCGAAAAAATGGGAGTATCACCACAACAGATGTCGGCTTGGGTAACTGGAAAAAAAGTTCCCCGCCTAGAAACTGCTTTCGAGTTAGCCCATATAATTGGTTGCAAAGTAGATGAGCTATATGAGCGAATCCCTAATTGAAGAGAGTGACTATTGAAGATAAAAAAACACCCTGTCAGCGCCAACCAGTGGCTTGCTGAGAGAGGTGTTTTTTGGGGAAGTACACAAACCCTTAACATTCATTTTTCTATTTACAGGAACTATGGATTGCTTTCCTGTTTTTTTCTTCTCTGATAAGTTTCAAGTAAAAAAATACATAATGCCACACTTATACTTACTGTAAATTTCGCATGTCTGGTACTCGGTCTACCATAAGTAATTCCCTTTCCATGTGAATCACCATAAGTATTTCGGATAGAATTAAACCCTGTAACAATAGCAGAAATGTTACCAAGAATATTCTTGAAAACTTCTTCTCCATGTTGATCCGGTGAAAAGTTGAGCTCTTTTGAAACTTTTTTGTATAAATTACCTTTTTCTTTGTATTTTATCCCTAAATCATCCAAAATATATTTGAATGTACTTTCAACCATGCTTCTAGCTGCTGTAATAGAATCCTCTGGATCAAGAAAAAGTTGATTCGTTGCTCTTTTTAATTCTTTGTTTATTGTTGGTATCCCGAAATGTTTCAATTCTTGTATATCATTTGTTATGAAATTATCTTCACTCTCAAATTTTTCATTTGACCAATTAAAACCGTCTCGTTTCATCAGCTTTTTGAACTGTTCTATATTAGTCTTGTAATCTTCAATTAACATTGTAGAAATGTTACTCTCAGTTGTTAGTAAAAATACTTCCATAACCTTTAATAGTTTAGAAATATCCTCCCAATCAGATAAATCCAGGTTTGCAACATAAGAATCAGCTGTTTTCCTTCTTTGTCCATCATAATCTGAACTATGATTTCTCTTTTTAGATATACCCTCATCTTCAAAAAGACGTTCTATTTTTGCCACTGTACTCCAAGAACTCAAAAGATCATAAAAATATGTGATGGTTCTTTGGCTAATAATACCCATGTTCTCCTCCAAGTATAATAAAATCAGAAAACCGGACTCATGCCCAATTTTCCGATTTTATTATATCACTCTAGTTAATTGATCAGCATCCAAATGGAGTTCAGGAGAAAAACCTATGATCTACACAACTTGGGAACTTTTCAACGGAGGTCCCGATGGCGAAATCCTCATATAGAAAACGGGACATCCATGACTGTTTTTGGGTACTAGGGGATGATTGGGAATAGGTCGCTGTACACGCTATCCAAATGAGATACAATAAGGGTAGCGATTTCTCAAGGGGAACATTGTCTCATTTTAGTGTCTCATAAATAGCACAGGAGAGATAAATAAATGATAGTGAGGGTATATTCGTTGTCTCGACCATTGAACAGAATCCGGATCGACAGATTGACTCGCTGAAGACTGCCGGAACGGAAACCGTCTATCTGGACAAAATGAGCGGAAGCCCCCGGCATCGTCCTCAACCGAAACAGGTGCTGGAGGATTTGCATCCAGAAGATGAAGTGCTGATCCATGAACGTTACTGCTGCACATCCACCTATCCCCGCCATTATTATTTAGCCAGTTGGTGAACTCCTGTGTAATGCGAGTATAGGTTTTGATCGTGCCTAGACTGCTCCCCTTGCCTGAAGATCCCGGATAAACCCTTCGATGACTTTTGCGTCACTTTTTTCACCCATTAACTCCCTCCCTCCGCCGGTTGTTGTGATATAAATAAAAAAGCCCTCTGTCAAAGGACTTGAGACTGCTGACCTTTGCCAGCAGTCTCATCCACCGTGAAGATGGGTTTCATTTTTTTAGACCGAAACCACGATCCTCTGCTTGATTATAAAAAAGCTATTCATTCATCTACCCCGGCTAAACTGGAATTGGAGTGCTTTTCTTGTCCACAAATGGTTCGTTCTTTCTCCATCCCATGCAGAACCCTTAGATCCGTTGGAAGGTGAGTGGGAATTCTTTGATGCCGTATAACGGGGGGGAAGGGATGATCTGTAGATGGGCCGATTCTGCCATGCGCAGATCTGTGATTCGGCTGAAGAGTTCTGCAAAAGCCAATTCCGCTTCCAGACAGGCAAGTGAGGCTCCCAGGCAGTAGTGAATGCCTTTGCTGAAGGACAGGTGGGGATTGGGGGAACGATCCAACTGAAACGCATCCGGATCGGAAAATTGACGGGGATCGCGGTTGGCACTTGCGATCCAGACGGAGACCACTTCGCCTTCGCGAATCCACTGTCCGCGCAATTCGGTGTCCTGTTTTGCAATGCGCACGGTTCCTAGGACAGAGGGGTAAAAGCGTACAGCTTCCGTGACAAAGCTGGGAATGGAAGAAGGTTGTTCCTGAATGACAGGTTGCAGTTCCGGATATTGGGTTAAGGCGCGGACACCGTTGGTGATCAGATTGGCGGTGGTTTCATTGCCGGCGACTAGCAACAGGATGCAAAAGTCGACAATCTCTTTGTCGGTCAATTTCTCGCCGTCAATCTCCGCCTGCAATAGCTTGGTGATCAGGTCGTCCTGTGGACGGTGTCTGCGTTTTTCCATGGCATCCAAGAAGAACTGTGTCAGTTCCTGGGTTACCTGAATATGTTCCGCCACAACGGCCTGGAGTTCCTCTTCCGAGGAGCCGGTCGCTCCTTTGGTAATGCGCTCTGACCATTCACGAAACTGACGGTGGTCCTCCGGCGGCACACCCAGCAGTTTGGCAATCATCAGAATGGTGAGTGGAGACGCAAAATCCTGCAATACATTCATCTGTCCCTGTTCAATCACCCGGTCCAACAACTCTGCAGCAATGCGCTGAATGGTGTCCGCCTGATTTTGAACCATTTTTGGCGTAAACGCTTGACTGACCAAATTACGAATGTGGCGATGGCGCGGTGGGTCCATGAACAGAATATTCTCCGCTTCTACCAAGCGCTTATGTTTGGCTGAGAACAGATTGTGATTTTTTAGGATCATTTCCACGTCTTCATATAGAAACACGTCCCAACACTTGCGCAGATCATCATAACGAACCGGAGTGTTTTCACGCAATTGATTAAAAACCGGAAAAGGATACAACCGTTTGGCGGATGTATCCAATTCCCGCATAAAATACGCACCTGCTAATGACTGCTGTTCCATGCTGATCCGACTCCTCTCATGTCATGTGTGATCTTTGTGTTTTGCCATGCCCCATTGCCATCCTGACAAAGCCATCCGAATGCTTCACATAGAATCGTTAAAGCCCGCTTTTTTATGCCCGATATCGGAATCTCCATTCTTACACGTTTCCCTCATAAAAAATCCCCTTCCGGCTGTTCACCTGAAGGGGATACATATGTTTTTCACCATTGTCTATCGTTTCCGGACCACCTGCGCCACATACCAGCGTGAGGGATGCATGTCCTCTTCCTGCATATTGGATTCAAGGGATGGTTGGTCCAGTTCCCTGTAACACACGGTATACGTGTCACTATTCTCTTCCAAGAGGGGTTCAATAAACGGCAAACCGGGTGCATAGATAAAGCTTCCACCCACTTGAAGCGAACGCAGGATTTCCATGTATTTCTGTGCATACGTGGTATAATCCCCATCTTTGCGGAGATGGTGATGCCAGAAGTGGTTGGAGAAAGCCATATTGGAGATCACCGTCCCCCATTTGTCCGGCGCAAAGTAAAAGTCAAGCCAATTGGCGACATAAATGAATGGATTGTCTCCCGGTTCCATGCGTTCCAAGCCATATGCCTCAAGGCCCCGCTCCCGCAAGGCCTGAACCAATCGCGCCTGGGTTCCACTGCCGAGATCCAGCACTGGCTCCTGGAGTTGATCCATCTCAATCCCCAGCAACTCGAATTGAAAGGGGGCTTCATACTCCTCACAGGGAACCCTGTGCACCACCAGTTGATCGTTCTTTAACATTTGCAGGTGTGAGCCATTGGTTTCCAACAAAAAACGACCCACTTTCAGCCCATGTTGCCTAAAGATCCGGGCAAGCCCTTCCGGGGTCTGCTCCTTCTGGTCGTAAAATGCTGCCAATTGCTGAAGCAGGGACAGAAAAAGCCGTTCCAGACAGCGAATCTCATGCTGGCGAAAATTGATATACTGGTTGACGATCATCAAGTGCTGGAGGATCGCCTGGGCCAGTTCATTGGCCAGCTCCTGCCGGTTTTGCATTGCATTCAGTTCTGCCTTGATGGCGGTCTGTTCCGCCATCAAGGCATCCATGACGTCTGGTGTGGGGGTAAGAGAAATCCCCTCTCCTGATGGGAGGATCAAGCGAATGATCTGTTTTTTCAGTATCGATCGCATGGCTCATTCCTTTCTCCCTGAATCCTTCCTGTCACACAGCCTCTGGCTTGGATATCTCATATTGGTACAATTATACAGCCGGGGGCATCCGGGTGCAATTGCCTTCGGGCATAAAAATGAGGAGAACCCATCGTTCGATACGTTCCTTATCTTTATTTTGCCTCTTTTTCCATCACTCCCTGATCCGCCAACAGCGAGGCCAGTTCACGAATAGTACGGCTGTTGGCAATCATGAGTGGTTCGATCCCATCTCCATAGCGTTCCGTCAGTTTATGGTGCAAATACATAATATTGATGGAGTTTAAGCCATACTCGCTGATATCGGTATCGATGTCAATCTCCTCTTCACTCGTTTTTAACATCTGTGCAACGATGTGAACCAGCTGGGAGATCACCTGCTCCTCCCCGTGATTCGCCTGATGCTCTGCTTTCACTGACGCGTCAGGTGGTGTGGATGCCAAATCGGCAACACCCATTTTCTCAAGATACTCCGCCAACTGACTGATACTGCGCAACTCCATGATGGTTAAGGGGTCCAATCCTTTTCCAAAGGTTTTGCTCAGACGCACGATCAGCTTCATGGTGTCGCTGTGGTCCATCTGCCACTGTTGATCAGGGTCCAGTTCGTCCCCATCCACTTTCAGAATCTCCCCAACCATCCGGATGAGGGTTGATTGAAGCGGGCTCTTTTCCAATTCTGGCGACGACTCCGATGCAACTTGTTCTTCATCATCGGAAACGCAATCATTCAGCTTCACCCAGTAACGGGTACCGGCAAACGGATACGTCGGCAGGGAAATCCGTTGGGGACGCTGACCTGCCGAATACAGAGCCTGCCAATCAATAGGAGCCCCTGCGACCCACAATTGGGCGATCTTTTGCAAATTTCGGGACATTACAATTCTCTCCAACAGCTTCGCCCCATCTGCTCCGCCAAACCAGGACTCCCAATCTCTGTTCGCTTTGCGGATATTGCCCGCCCAGAAGGAAAACGATTCTCCGTCATCATTGAGATAGCCGTTCAACTGATCGATCAATTCTTTTTCACTGGATGCCACCAGCGCCAGTCGTTCCGCCATCGCTTCCCTGCCTACCTGCAAGGTGTAGGCAAAGCGGCTGAGCGTAAAGGCAGGGTCGGGCTCCATCTGCTGCTTCCGCAGATATTTCAGCATCTTCATTGCATAGGCCCGTAACCGTTCCTCATTGCGCGCCGACAACACAACCAGTTGTGGCGATGTGTCTAAGTGGAGCGACTCCGGTACGGCTGGAGGCAGATACTCTTCCAGCAAGACATGGGCGTTCGCCCCACCCGCCCCAAACGAGCTGATGCCTGCCCGTCTTGGAGCGTGCACATCTTGACCATTCTCCCTGATAACAGGTCGTTCCCATGTTGCAAGATGCTGTTGGACAGAAAATGGCGTGTTGGCAAAATCAATCTTCGGGTTTAACGTCTCTGCATGCAAGGAAGGAACAAGTTGTTGATGCTTCATCTGCAAAATCACTTTGGTCAACCCGGCAATCCCCGCAGCCGATTCCAAATGGCCAATATTGGTCTTGACCGAACCGAGTGCGCAGGTTGTCGGCGCTACGTTTGATGAAGCAAAGGCATGACTGAGACCGGCCACTTCAATGGGGTCTCCCAGTGAGGTGCCTGTCCCATGCGCTTCGATATAGCTGATCGTACGCGGATCAATCCCTGTCCGTTCCAGGACGTTGCCGATCACTTGGGCTTGTGCGTTGGGATTGGGAACGGTATATCCGCTGGTCTTGCCCCCTGCATTGATGGCAGAACCTTTAATGACCGCATGGATCGGGTCCCGATCAGCGATGGCGCGGTTCAGCGGTTTTAGAACCACCGCTCCTACGCCCTCCCCCGCAACAAATCCATCGGCTCCATCCCCAAAGCTTTTACATTCTGGCGAATCTGTGATCATATTCATATCGGAAAGACGCTGGTAATGCATGGGATGCAGGATCAGATTCACCCCACCAGCGATGGCCAGCTGACATTCTCCCCGTTTGAGACTTTCACAAGCGAGATGTAACGCGGTGAGGGAAGAAGAACAGGCTGTATCCACCGCCAAACTGGGACCAAAGAAATTAAAACGGTACGATACCCGGTTGGCGATCGACCAAGGGGAGGAATGAGCTCCTGTCACTTGTCCTTTCCCGTACGCTTCCCCGCTCAACAGTTCATAGTCACTATTCATTACACCCACAAAAACGCCTACTTCGTGATTGATCTCTTGAAACTGCTCCTCCGTATAACCCGCGTCTTCAAAGGCGCTCCACGCTGTTTTCAGGAACAGGCGGGCCTGAGGGTCCATATTTTCGGCATCTTCGGGTGTAATATGGAAAAAGAGGGGATCAAACTGATCGGCCCCTTCAATAAAACCGCCCCATTTGCTGTTGTGCTGTCCCTGATGTGCTTTCCAGTCCCAACGATCCAGGGGTATTTCACGGATACTGTGTTTCCCTTGTTTAAGATTGTCCCAGAACGCATCCAAGTCTTCCGCTCCTGGATAACAGCCATCAAGCCCGATAATGGCGATATCTTCTGTGGAGACCGATGGTTCTTGGTTGACGGATGCCTCTTGCGGTTCGGGTGGATTCAGTTCCACCGATGCAACAGGCTCGCTCTCTGTCTCCACCACCTGATGGAAGCCAGACAACGCCAACACCTGTGGGCGATGCTCTGTGACAAAGTATTGGGCCAGCATCTGTACAGTCATATATTCAAATAGCAAGGTGGATGGAAGGGAGCCAAAATCCTCTTCCAAACGTTTGATAATCTGCATGCCCACCAGGGAATCCACCCCGACCCGTTCAAACGTATCGGTTAGGGTCAGGCGGTTTTTCGGAATTTTAAGCACCTGGGCAAACACATCTTTGATATAGTCCACCGTCCACTCAAACAGTGCTTCCTCTGCCACGGTGCAATTCTCCTGTTCACCATCCGTTGCAAGCACCGCTTCGTCCATCCCGGTTGCTGACGTCCCTGCTGTGTGGACCACATCTGTCTGACCATCGCTCATTCCTACAATAATACAATGTGGGGAACGGTCGGGTTCGAGATCAGGCAGCCCCCATACCTGGACATCCTGGAATCCGCCTTCTTTCAACGCTTTTCGCCATAGCGAAGCGCTTAACAGCGGGGAATCCGGAAGGCGCTTCGTTTCATCCGCAAACCGCCACCATCCGTCCGTGAGACCAAATGTGAGATTGGCGAAGGAAAGTGATTGCGTCGCTTCATTGACAAGCATCCACCCATTCGGTTTCAACAGTTCCTTGACATATTGAAGCGTCCGCCCAATCTCTCTGGTGGCGTGAAGCACATTGGCACTGAGGACCAGGTCAAAGCTGCCGGGCGCATACCCCTGCTCTTTTGCCGGTCGCTCACAATCCAGCACTTGGAACTGGACAAACGGATAATCCGCTCCATAAACGCGTTCCCCATGTTGCGTAAAACCCGACGAAACATCGGTATAAACATAGCGTACATGTTTGCTGACATCCCGGATCGCCTCCAACACAAACCGACTGGTTCCTCCTGTACCCGCTCCCAGCTCCAGAATGCGGATCTGGGCTTCGGGATCGCGTTCCAACCGTTTTTCAATATAGTGCTTCACTAGATGAGCGACAAGCGCATTGAAATAATCGGCGATCGGATAACCGTGATACACCCCTTCAACCAAAGCCATCGAGCCTTTGGGAAACAGAACCTCCATCTCGTTTTTGCGTCCCCTCAGCACGTCGGGATAGTGATGGAGACAAACCGATAACAGATTGAGATGGGGAGCAATGTGTGGATACTCGGCGATCAAACGCTCTTTCTGTTCCGTCAGGGTGGTCAGCTCCCGTTGAAGTTCCGCACAGTCAATCAAGGGGGTTGTCATGATCACCTGTGTGTCCAATCCGGTGTTTCGCTTGAGGAAGCCCGCTTGCACCAAAACATCCAGCAACACATCCAACAACCGGTGATATTTATCGGTTATGCCAAGGCGTCTTTGCAGTTCTTGGCGCTCTACGATTTCACCACTGTGCAAAAATGTCCCCATCCGCTGGAACGTTTGCAACAATAGGCGTTGCGCCCACTGATCCATCTGCCTGAACGCCTCCTGGTACCGTGTGAGGCTTTCCCCATGATCATAGGAGAACGGCGGTAACGTTTGCGCGGGAACAACCGGGGCGGGAGTGCCGTTTGATGGTGGTCTTCCTTCTGGGAGAAGGTTAAACTTCGCCCGCAGTGCTTCCGGCTCCCCCTTCAGCACCGCCACCTGTGAAACGTTTCGCCCTTGGGCGAGAATCCGCTCCAATGCATCCATGCCTTCGTTCGGTTCAATCGAATGGATGCCCATTTTGCCCAGCTGTTCGTTGTATCGGTCACTGGAGACCACACCCACACTGCCCCAGTAACCCCAATTGATAATCTTGACCGGGATCTCTTCCTGTCGCTCGATCCTTTGGGCATACGCATCGATAAAGGTGGATGCGGCCGCATAATTGCTTTGTCCCGCCTGACAAAGGAAGGACTCCGCCGAGGAAAAGATCATCAGAAAGTCGGGCTTTTCTTCCCGCAGGACACGGTGGAGCACCGCAATCCCCCTCACTTTGGGCGCCAGTACCTCGGTAAGTGTCTCTTCCCCCATATTGGCAATGGTTTTGTCCTTCAGCACAATCGCGGAGTGAACGGCTCCATCGATCCCCCCAAAGCGGTCTTTTGCCTGCTGGTTTACTGCACGCATGCTTTCCAGATCGCAGACATCTGCCTGAAGATAAAGGGCTTTTCCTCCCAATGCTTCAATTTCAGCCAGTTGGCTTTTCCGAACTTCATCCAGCGCACTCCGACCGACCAGAACCAGCTTGGCCGATACAGTACGGGCCAGATGTTTGCTGAATTCCCAGCCAATACCGCTCGCCCCACCGATGATCAGATAGACCCCTTTCGGTTTAAACGGTGAGCCATCCTGTGGCACAGATGGGAGTGTGACAGGCTTTAATACCCGTTCCATCCGCTGGCCATTTCGGATGGTGATTTCTTTTGGTTTCTTGGAAAACGGTTCTTGAAGAATCCGCTCGGCTAAAGCAGACAGAGATGCCTCGGATCGCTCGGCGGAGCAAATATCGATGCATCGTACAGACCAATGGTAATACTCCTGGGCCAGCACACGGGCAAATCCTTGCAAACTGGCACTGTGCGGCTGGATGTCCCCATCTGCCGCCACGCCGTATGCATCCGCCGTTACCAGGGTGAACTGGATCGGTTGATGCCCCATTCCCCGTTCGTGTAAGGATTTTACCAACCGGAATAAGGCAAGGACACCCCGATGTTGTTCATCATCCAGAGCGGCAAGAGCCGACTCATCCGTCTCCATTTGGGTGCTCGTCCCCTCCATACTACCGAGGAAACAGATTTCATCCACTTGCGGAATACGGGACATCTTCTCGGAATCGTCAAGATGGACATGTACTACGTTTTTCCCCTGTTGTGCATACGCCTCCGCAAGGGCCTGACCCATGTCACCCACGCCATCTGAGGGATGGATCATGCATACGGTGCGAGAACTTTCTGATGGATGTGAACAGGTTATCAGAGGGGATGACACCCAGTGTGGCAGATACAACATGGAATCCAACGGTAAGTCCAGATTCCGCAGGGTCAGGTCGCTCCACTCAGCACAGACGGTCCCCTGTTCATCCAAGAGTGTAACATGGAAGCGATCCCTTTCTCCCTCCTCCCGTTTCACATAGGCATATCCCTGTTTGGATAACGGTTTCCACACATTCCCTTTACCCACTGAAAACGGCACGGGGGTTTGCGATGCATCATCCTTTTCCAACAATACCGACACACATTGGAATGCGCTATCCAACCAGCCTGGATGCATGATGTAGGAGGAATCACTGGCCTTTTCCGGCAACGCAATCCGACCGAGTGCTTCGTTTCCATTCCATCTCACTTCTTGCACCCCGCGGAATGAACCCAGGTAGGTGACCCCCCGCTCCACATGCTTCTGATAGAGTCTCGCCGACTCCATCCGGTGGGTACATCGGGCCTGGACATCCGCTATGGGAACAATGCCTTCATTCACATTCTCCCCGCTTCTGGGAATCAATTCCCCTCTAGCATGCAGGATGCGTTCTCCGGAGGAAGCGTCCCGGCTAAATATTTGGATGGAACATCCATTCTCTGTCTGTTTTGCGACCAGCCATATTGCTTTCTCCCCATCCTTGATTTCCAGCGGTTGTAACCATGTCAACCGCTTCAAATGACAGGGGTTCCCTCCTGTGACCAGTCTGCCTGCCTCCAGCGCCATTTCCAAATAACCGGTCCCAGGAAAAAGCGGGGAACCCAACACTTGATGATCTCGCACCATCCAATCCCTGGAATCAACCGTTGTGCGAAAGGCGATGCCTCCCTCCGCCATGCTTAACGCCGGGTCCATGCGGTCCAACAGAGGATGAAGTGTTTCCACATCCATGTCATCACCTTGTCCCTTTTGCGGCTCTGCCCAATAATGCTCCTTGGCAAAAGGATAGCCCGGCAATGCAACCCGATGCGGACGGTGCCGATGATCTGTATACAAGAGGGACCAATCCAGATGGGCACCGGACACCCACCATTCGGCCAATTGCTCCCATTCCCCGGTTTGCAGGGCATGTTGAATGGCATCCGGGTCCGGTTCCGCCTCCGTCTCTCTCTTCTTAGCATAAGGGGCATGACTACAGGTAAAGCTTACCCCATCCGGAGAAGGATGCCCTTGACAATAGGCCGTCAAAGCGGTTACCACATCATCCAGTCCGGTCGCTGCTATGATGCAACGTTCCTCAAAAGCGGTCCGTCCCAGTTGCAACGTATACGCCAAGTCCTCCAAAGAGAGATCCGGATGCTGCTCAAGATGTTCCAACAGGGATTGAGCCACATCCTGGAGTTGCTCTGGATTGCGCGCGGACAGGGGGATCAGATGCTGTTCCCGCTTTTTTCCTCCCTGCGGTGAAATGGAGGGTTGATATTCCTCCACAACCAGATGGGCATTGGTGCCACTGAAGCCAAATGAGCTGATCGCCGCACATCGGGGGGAATCACTGGTCCAGTCAGACAACGCTCTGTTCACATAGAACGGCGTCTCTTGGAAACGGATGTGTTCATTCTCCTCAGAAAAATGGAGCGAAGGTGGCAGCTGTCTGTGCTTGAGAGACAGCAATACTTTGATCAAACTGGCCACACCTGCGGCCGCCGACGTATGTCCTATGTTTGTCTTTACCGAACCGATGGCGCAAAATTGCGACTGATCGGTAAAGGCGCGAAATGCATCGGTTAGCGCCTGCACCTCAATGGGATCGCCCAGCTTGGTACCCGTTCCATGGGCTTCCACATAACTGATCCGTTCCGGATGGATACCATATTGCTCATACACCTCAACTTCAAGCGCCTTTTGCGATTCAGCGCTGGGAGCAGTCATTCCGTTGGTTTTTCCATCCTGATTGAGGCCTGATCCTTTGATGACCCCATAGATCGTGTCGTGATCCCGGATCGCATCTTGCAAGCGTTTGAGGACGACGACCCCCACTCCTTCTCCTGGCACAAACCCATCCGCCCGCTGGTCAAACGTTTTGCATTTTCCTTCAGGGGACAACATGCCCGCATTGCTCATCTGAATATAGGGGGTTTCCGTCAGATACAGCGTCACACCTCCGGCCAACATCATATCGGTTTCACCCTGGATCAGGCTTTGACAAGCTAAGTGCACCGCCACCAATGACGAGGAACAGGCTGTATCCAATTGCAATGCCGGTCCTTTGAGATTGAGCAGATAGGCAATTCGCGATGCCAAAATGGAATGGGCATTCCCGGTCATCGCCTGTGCTTGGGCAGCCCGCTTCGGTTCCCGCTGCAATATCTCTTGATAGTCACCATTCATCACACCGACACAGACACCGCATTTGATTTGATCAAGAAGTTCTGCCGAATAACCGGCATGTTCCAAAGCGTGCCACGCCTGCTCCAAAAACAGCCGCTGCTGTGGGTCCATGTACTCCGCTTCCGAGGGTGAAATATTAAAAAATAAAGGGTCAAACTGCTCAATCCCGTTTAAAAACCCACCCACTTTCACATGCGTTTTGTCGGTTTGGCTGGAATCGGGATCATAGAACCGCTGGGCATCCCACCGCTCCTTGGGCACCTCTGTAATTGAAGAGATCCCCTGTTTCAGATTGGACCAAAATTGACCAATATCATCCGCTCCCGGAAATTTGCCAGCCATCCCGACAATCGCCACATCCATTCCAGCCGGCTTGGCTGATGGGGGTTCCACAGCGACAGGCGGATCGCTTGGCGCTTTATCGTCTTGCTCCTGTTCCTTTGGAGCTTCCCGCTCAACAGGACTCCCGGCTGGGACCGGTTCATCCGAATCCCCTTGAGAGAGGATATATTCTGTCAATGACTGGAGTGTGGGATGGTCGTAAAGGCGCACTGCCTTCAATTTCATATGGAAAGTCCGATTAATCCCTTTCACAAATTCCGTCGCCAGAATGGAATCCAACCCCAAGTCTGTAAAGGTCTTCTGCTCTTCAACCTGTTGTTCCTCGATATACAACGTATCGGCGAGCAAACTGCGAAGCTTTGCTTTGATCTCCGATTTCCGGTTACCATTTACCACCGTTTCCTTTCGAGAAGCTTCTCGCTTCTCGTTCCCTTCCGGTGAATCAGGAAAAGTGATATCGCCGTCCACTCGATTATCCAGGTGTTCTGCCAACGCATGAAGTGTCACATAATCATAGACCCGCACGGTTTCCAAATCCGTACCGAAGGCCTGATTGATCTTCTTGACAAACTCGACCGCCAGAATGGAGTCCAATCCCAGTTCCGTAAACGTTTTGCGCTCATGAATCTCCTGTTCAGATACAAGAAGTGTCCCAGCCAACAGCGTTTTCAGCTGTTGCAGAATGACTTCCCGCCGATTGGCTGAGCCATCTGGACGATGGCTGTGCACGGTCCATTTGCTCGGTCGCTTGTCCACACCTCTAGAGGGGATGGCACCCATTTCCTCCGGTAGCGCCAGTTTCAATTTATTGTCCACCTTTGGCACCGGCTCTGCCTGTAAGGGTACCGGGGAATCGTCAAGGTGAACCTGCGGGATCGGTTTCGGTTCAACGGACACCTTCCCTTCTGATTGCGACGCTCTCAATGTTTTCGTGGGCTGACGGCTGGAAAACCAATGCCGCTTTCTGGAAAACGGGTAGGTGGGCAAAGAGAGTCGCATCGGTACTGTAGCATATAATCGTTTCCAATCTACCTCCACCCCAGACACCCACAACTGGCTCAACTTGGTAAAGCGTTTGTTTTGAATCAGCATTTGGATATACGCTTGACCCTCTTCCCCGTCAATCAACAGCCCACCATGTGGCTGATCATCCTGGATGCACCCTCGGACCATCCCATCGATGTTTGTTTCTCCCGCACAGAACCGAGTCAGCTTCTCTTGCAGTTCCTCAAGGCTGGAGACTGTAAACGCCAACCGTTCTTCCATCGATTCCCGACCCACTTGCAGGGTGTAAGCAAGCCGTTCCAGCGTGACCGACGCAGACTGATTTCGGATTGTCTTTTCCACATAGGCAGACAACTGCTCAGCCATCGCCTGTAAACGGTCTGCTGTTTTGGCCGAAAGAAGAATGATGTGCGGTCCTTCATTTGTATGGGATGGGTTTGGCGCTGGCGGCGCTTCTTCAATCACCACATGCGCATTCACTCCACCAAATCCAAAGGAACTGATTCCCGCCACCCGTGGCAAGACATTTCCTTCACTATCGGTAACCGCTTCCCATTCCGTCAGCCCTTCGGCAATGGCGAAGGGGGAACCTTCCAGATTGATATAGGGATTCAGCTTCCGAAAATGAGCGTTGCCGGGAATTTGCTTATGCTTCAGAGCCAACAGCACTTTGATCACACCTGCAATGCCGGCAGCCGCTTCCAAGTGACCGATCTGGGTTTTTACCGCTCCAAGTAGGCAATGTTTCTTTCCGGTATCCGGAATGCCCGCCTCTTCATACAACTGGTGGAACGCCTTTTTCAAACTGTTGATCTCAATCGGATCACCCAAACTGGTTCCCGTTCCATGTGTCTCAATATATCCAATCCGGTCAGGGGAAAGATTGGCCTGGTGGTAGGCACGAACCAACAGATCCGCCTGGGCATTTGGGTTAGGAGCGGTTAACGAATGGGCGCGCCCCCCGTGGTTCACACTGGAACCCCGGATTACACCATAGATATGGTCACGGTCCTTAAGCGCCCGTCGGAGCGGCTTGAGCAGGATGGACCCACTGCCTTCACCGCGCACATAACCATTGGCCCGTTCATCAAATGTCCTGCACCGTCCATCGGGACTCAACATACCCGCTTTATTGAATGAGATGTAGAGCGAAGGACTTAACAGGAGGTTCACCCCGCCTGCAATCGCCCATTCGCAGTCCCCTCTCTGCAATGCGTGTACCGCACGGTTAATGGCTACCAGCGAAGCAGAACAGGCTGTATCAATCGGTTCACTGGGTCCATGGAAATTAAACAGATAGGAAATACGGTTGGCCAATATGGAATGCAGAGTGCCTGTGGAGGTATGTGCCTCAATCTCCACTCCATGCTCTTTCAATAAGTCGTAATAGTCTGATGTGGACACACCCACAAAGACACCCGTTTTGCTTCCCCACAGATCGGACGGCCTGTATCCTGCATCTTCAATCGTTTGCCAGACCGTTTCAATAAACATGCGTTGCTGGGGGTCCATCAGGTCCGCTTCACGTGGGGAGATGCCAAAGAAGGATGAATCAAATCGATCCACCCCATCGATAAACCCGCCCCATTTCATATTTGCCTTGCCAGATTCCTCACGAAACGATTGCCAATGCCTGCGTTCCTCCGGAATTTCGCTGATGCAATCCTTTGTGTTCATCAGGTTCTCCCAAAATGTATCGACTCCATCCGCTTGCGGGAATCTGCCATGGACCCCGATAATGGCGATTGCCTCATCACCGCCTGTCCACCGCAGCGACTCCTCCTGCTCAACCTTCTCCACCCGTGTTTGTTTGCTGTCATCCGGGCTGTTCTCCGCCTTCCCCGGATGGGAAGTCTCTTCCGCCACGTTTGGTTGGGTTTGTCCATCCACCCGGCGTAAGGCGTCCTCATGTTGGCGACAGAAATATTCAGCAAACGAGTAAATGGTGGGATATTCAAAAAAGACCGCCGGTGTCAGATCAACTTGGTACCGATTATTGATCCGCTGGACAAAATCCGTAAAGGCCATAGAATCAAATCCGTATTCGCCCAGGTCATCGTGAATGTCCATTTCTTCAACCGGAACCTTTAACAGATCGGACGTTTCCCGGATCAGCCAATCCTGTAACGGCTCCAGCAAGGAACGGTTGGGCTCTTTGCTTTGCTGCATCATGGTGCTTTCTACCAACTCCTTCTCTTTCGCTGGCGGTTCTGTTGGAACCAGAGGGGGTTCCGTATCGGATGAAAGAGGTTCCGCTTCCTCAGCGGCGGGTTCAATCCAGTACCGCTTCCGGGCAAACGGATAGGTGGGCAACGATACGCTTTTCCTCGGTTGCCCCTGATAAAAGCTCCACCAGTCAAGGTTGGTTCCGGTTACCCAGTGTGAAGCGACAGTGGCCCATTGCCTCTCTTGCAACAACCGGTTTTGCTCCGCCCCGCTCAGCTTGGGGGAGCGCTTTGTTTTTACATTTCCAACGTATACTTCTGCAATGTCGGATTCGTTTTGTCCAATCCGCTCCAGCTTCTCTATCAACTCCCCCATGCTTCCGGCGACAATGGCGATGCGTTCCTCCAAATGCTGACGGCCGGTCTGCAATGTGTAGGCTACATCCGCCAGCCGGGGTATCTCCGCGGTCGACTGTAAGAAAGCCGCCAGCTTGTCCACATATTCGGCCAGTCGATCTCTGTTCTTTGCCGATAGCAGGATCAGTTCCCTCTCCCCATCCACAGGGTCCTGTTTCTGAACCGGAGCAGAATATTCTTCCACAATCAGGTGAGCATTGGCCCCTCCGGCACCAAATGAGCTAACTCCAGCAATCCTCGGTCGACCTTCCGGCGGGTTCCACTCCAGTGGATCATTCACAACATAGAACGGTGTCCTAGAAAAATCGATATGGGGGTTTTTCTTTTCACTGTGAAGACTTTTGGGAATGCGCTGATGCTTCATCGCCAAGAGCACTTTCATCAGGCTGGCCATGCCCCCAGCCGCTTCGGGATGTCCGATGTTGGATTTGACTGAACCGATTGGGCAGGACTGCCGTGCTTCAGTATAACGCCTGAACGCTTGGGTTAAACCATTGATTTCAATCGGATCGCCCAGCTCCGTTCCCGTTCCCTGACACTCCAGATAGCTGAGATCATCCGCCGTCACACCGGCCCGTTGCCAAGCTTTTAACACCAGCTCGGTATGCGCATTTGCTTGCGGGATGGTAAAACCGGCGGCTTTGCCACCATGATTGACCGCTGAACCGCGGATGATGCCATAGATGTGGTCACCATCCTGAACGGCTTGTTTCATTGGCTTGAGCAGGATTGTCCCGATTCCCTCCGCCGGCACATACCCCGTTGCATCCGCACCGAAGCTTCGGCAACGGCCATCAGTCGATAACAGGCCCATCTGGCTCAGATAAAGATACTTGGCCGGATGAAGCGACAGATTGATCCCGCCTGCAACGGCCATGTCACAATCACCATTCAGGATCGCTTGACAGGCGAGATGCACAGCCACCAATGAGGAAGAACACGCTGTATCGACGGCCATGCTCGGCCCCTTAAAATCCAGCAGATAGGAAATCCGGTTTGCAATCGCCCAATAGAGAGAACCTGGGCCAACATAGCGGTTTTTGGCAAACCCTTCTTCGGTGGCAATCATGGAATATTCATTCCACATCACCCCTGCAAAGTGACCGATCACCTGGTGGGTATAACGTTTGGGATGACCATACCCCGCATCCTCCATGGTTTTCCAGACAGACTCCAACAATAGGCGCTGTTGTGGGTCCATCTGTTCAGCCTCTTTGGGTGAGATATTGAAAAACAACGGGTCAAACTGGTCCACTCCATCGAGAAACCCGCCCCATTTCCCATAGGTGGTGCCTTTATTGCGCGGGTTGGGATGATAATAGCGATTCGCGTCCCAACGGTGGGAAGGGATTTCTTCCACACAATCGCGACCGGAGATGAGATTGCGCCAGTAGGTATCCAAATCCGGTGCTTGCGGAAACTGTCCATTCATCCCGATGATGGCAATGTCATAACCTCGGTTTCCGCTTTCGCTTGGCTTCACCTTAACCGGAATCTCCCTCGTGTTTACCGGCTCCTTTCTCTCCACCCCTTCATCCAGCAAACCTTCGTCATATGCATCCGTTTCGCCGGCAAAATGGGTGAGATCCAGTTGCCCTTTTTCCATCCGTTCCTGGAAGTACTGACGTAACTTTTTCACTGTCGGATAGTCAAACAGCAAGGTAGGGGGCAAGTTATCCACTTGGGTGTTTAACGTGGCCATAACTTCCTGGAGAATGACAGAATCCAATCCTAATGTGAAAAAGGATTCCTCTTCATCCCATTCTTCCGTGTCTAAACCGAGCTTGGAAGCGACCAATTCAACAACATACGCTTCCAGCGCCTGTAAGCCCGTTTCCTGATGCTCTTTGGTTCGCTCATCATCCATCGGTTGGGACATCGTTGTTTCTCTCGCCTCCTTCTCTTTACATACCATGATCTGCGCCACCCCTGGCTTGGAAGCCAACATGCAACAAAAGAGATCGGCTCCTTCCCGCTGGGTGATCGGATAAAGGTGACGCGAGGTGAAATTCTCCATCACCTGCTCACTTTCTCCCATCCCGGTGCCGGTCCACAGCGGCCAATTGATGCTGAGACTCCATCCGGGGCTCCCCGATTTACGGCGATACTGGGCAAAGTGGTCCAAAAAGCCGTTGGCGGCCGCATAATCGGTTTGTCCCGCATTGCCGTAGACGGAAACGACGGAAGAGAAAGACACAAAGAAATCCAAAGGTTCCGTCTGGGTAAAGCGATGCAGGTTCCATGTTCCTTCCACTTTTGGCGCCAAGGTGCGCTGAAAGGACGCCCAATCCTTATGGAGCAAAAATTGGTCGTCAACGATGCCACCGAGATGGATCACTCCATGGATGGCCGCATGCTCCCTTTTGACCCGTGCAACCAGTTTTTCCACTTCTGACGGTTGGGCAATATCCGCCTGCAGATACGTTACATGCTTTCCTGCTTTTTGCCACTGGAGCAACGCTTCCTGTTGATCGGCATCCAATGCGCTCCTGCCCACCAGAATAAACCGACCGGGTTGCTCTTCCAACAACCGATCCACAATGGCGCGGCCCACTCCCCCCAATCCACCGACCACGAGAATCACTCCGTCTTCCCTCCATGGCAGCAACCTGTACGTTTCAGGCAGGGAAGCGGCAATCCACTGTTGTATCCAACGGGTTTCCCCTCGATAGGCAACAAGTGCTTCATTCCCAGCAGCCTGGCTCTCCGCAATCAGCTTATCCACCATTGCCATCGGTTCACGTTCAAAATCGATCACACGAAGATCCAGACGCGAACTCTCCTGTTTGGCTGACTGAACCATGCCCGCCACCATGCTGTGTACCAGCCCATGTCCCTGATCCTCCGGTGTGACCATCTGCCCTTCCACAGTGGGAATGACTGCTTGTACCCGGTCAAAGCGATAGTTCTCTTTCATCAACACCTTGAGAAATGTAAACCAGGCTTGGAATGGCTCATCGTATGCAGAAAGCGAACGATCCACCCTCTGCGGGGACGGCAACTGTTCTGCCAGCCACAAATAGTAAAAGGAGACAGACTGCCCGGCTGTCCCCTGTGCCAACCGCTCAAACAAAGCGACATAATCTGCTTCCTCCACCCCATTGATCCGCGGTTCATCTGGGGTATAAGCAAACATCTCTCCAGGGCGAACAAGAACCACTTGTTCATGTCGTTCATAAAACGGACGCAATGCCTGAGCTTTGGCCGGTTGGGTGGTAAAGACAACAGCGATCCCGGCAGTGCGCCCCATCTTCCCGGAAGGGATGGGGGCTTCTGTCCAGGACGGTGTGCGTAACTCCATTCCACCCGGCACGTTGGGGGCAAATGAAGGCTTTTTCATTTTGGCGAAAACCAAGTCATGAAACTGCATCACCCCTAGCCCATCCTCATTGTAGACAGAAAAGCGAAGGGTCAAGTTTCCCCCTGTCCGCCGCATTTCCCGTTTGTGAATGACAACCGTGGACGTTTCCGTCAACTCGCCGGATCGATGCATTCCTCCCAAAAAGCAGGGTACATAAAAGCCATCCTCTCCCTCCATCAGCCCCTGCAAATGCATAGCGGCCAACACGGATTGAAACACACCATCAAGCACATACGCGTTTAGCCCTCTCTGTCCATCCGGTTGGTCCACTTGAACCACAACGGTCTCCTCTGTCTCGTAAATGGCGCGAATCCGCTCCAGACTTTTTCCATAACGATACCCGGCTCGCTTGAGCACCCGATCATAAAAGTCCCGTACATTCAATGACTGAGCGGCGGAACGAAAAGAGGACAAACCGGGGTAATCCGGGGAACGCGTTTCCTTCTCATATGTGCCCTGACAGAGGGAGGTTTGGTGGGTCAGAAGGGTGAACCGATTCGTTTGCACATTTACCTCAATATCCAGCTCAATCTCGTCTTCAACCCAACCCGGCTTGTGCATCACAATGTTGCTCAGCTTTGCAACCGGTTGCCCCACGGCCTCTTTGATGGCCATCAGCCCCAATTCAATCATATAAGCCCCAGGAACCACGTTATTTCCCTGGATCTCATGATCACGGATGATTGCCTCATGGATGGTAACCTTTTTCCGCGTCACGGTCATGGGGCAATCCGATGAAGGAGGCAATGGCTCCGGCTGATCCCTGCGCAACCAGAAACGGCGGCGGTCAAACACATATCCTGGCAATACCGGTTTATGATAGGACCCGACAGGGTACAAACGATGCCATTGAATCGCTGTCCCCGCTTTCCACAACGTGAGCAAAGCCTGCTCAAAAACCTCTTTCGCTGTAGAATCATCATCCTTCCCCAATAGAAGCACTTTCCCCTGCTTTGGTTCCTGCAACGTGCATTCACTTGCTCGTTGAATCCAAACAGAGGAATGTGGCAACATCTGATTCATCTTTCTAAGCAAGGGATAGCTACGCGTCATCCCAAGTGTGCTTTGTTTGGCATTCATCGCTTTTACAATCTCCGCCCGTTCAGGAGAAGTATCCAGCATCAGCTGGACGGCCTGCTCTCTCTCCAGCAACCCGTCCAGCAGAAGATTCACCCATTCATCGATCCGCTGTTCTTGCAAATGCTCTTTTTCCGTAAAGTCCCACTTTTGATTTAATCGCCTCAATGAAACCAGAATCATCACCAACAGGAGTAGCCGCTCAGACGCCGCTGATTTGACGGACCATATCGTCTCGTCAAACAACAGGCCGCGCACGGTGAGATTTCGCGACGCCAACGCCATATCCCACTCTTCCAGATACTTCTTAAATGTAAATTGCGAATCCAACATCAGCCGAGCCTTCGTAATGTAGGTCCACACACGTTCTCGTGTCATGTCAAGTCCCTTGCCCAAAGCATCGAGATATGCCTCACTAAAAACATAGGGACGGACTTCCGCACCGTGAACCGGGTCATAGAAAGCGCGGGTGGGCCGCCTGAGCAACAACTTCTCCCGCTTGCGCGGATGGATCAAACATTGCAACGCATCCTTCAGGTGGATCACTCCGCTGAGCACCAACACCGCCCAAAACCCCTGTTTCTCTCCATAGAGCACCGATGGTTGATAACCCAATTGAAACAGGACGTTGCTCAAACAAACGGTAACAATCAACGAAGCAGCTGGACGAATACGATCCTGCCAACTTCCCCGAAAAAAGCCTTTATACAGCTTTTTAAGTCTTCTCTCCTGTTTCAAGGACTCCCATATTTCATCCAGTTTCTCCCTGAACGGAGGCACGGTCTGATACAGGGTGCGAATCTCTTCAAATCCCCGCCACTCCCTCTCTCCCAACCAAGCATCCATGAAGGGTTGATCCGCCTTGGCAAACTGATCCGGAGCCTCTTCCAACAGTTGACGCAACTCCGCCGTGTTTCGAATAAAACCGCCATAACGATAAGGGTAATTGGCACGTGTATTGGCTGCCGTTTTGCAGAGATCCGCCAAATGCACCTGGTCAAGAGAGAGGTGGTGCAATGCTTTCTTCCACTCCCCGATGACACCGCGCAAGCTTTTCTCCGTTTTGGCCGAGAGCATAAACAGCTGTTTTTCCTCCGGTGAATTCACCGCAACCGTTTTTTCTTCCGGGGTGAAGGCTTCCATAATCAGATGGGAGTTCACCCCACCCAAGCCAAACGCACTGACGCCAGCACGTAATGGAATGCCTTTTCGCACCGTCTGCCAGGGCATCCGTTCACGCGCGACTTCAAACGGCGTATCGGCGAATGGGATCATGGGATTGAGCATGTTTATATTGAGGGATGGGGGAATTTCACGGTGCTGCAACATCAGCAGAACCTTAAACAACCCGGCCATCCCTGCGGCTGCCTCACAATGACCTACATTGGTTTTGACCGAACCGATCATACAGTATTGTTTTTGATTGGTGTATTGCTGGAAAGCCTGGGTTAACGCCTCCACTTCAATTGGGTCTCCCAATGAGGTGCCGGTTCCATGCGTTTCCACATAGTTGACGGTTTCCGGGCTGATCCCTGCGTCTTGATAGGCGGCCAACAACACATCTTTCTGTGCTTCGACCCGTGGCACCGTCATGGATAAGGCTTTTCCCCCGTGGTTGACAGCCGATCCCCGGATCAGTCCGTATATTTTGCTGCGTGTGGCCAGCGCATCCTGTTTGCGCTGGAGCAAAACCACTCCCACCCCATCACCGGATACAAACCCATTGGCATCTTTGTCGAAGGTTTTGCATTGCCCATCCGGACTAAACATGCGATTCTTTGACCAGACAACAAATTTCCAGGGATAAAAGTTGAGATTGACTCCACCCACAAGGGCATAGTCGCATTCCCCATTCAACAGGGCCCGTTTCGCTTCATGCATCGCCACCAGGGAAGAGGCGCAGGCTGCATCAAGGGCAAAGCTTTTCCCGTTTAAACCGAAATAATGGGAAATGCGGTTCGCCAGTGAAAAGGCATATGCCCCGGAGCCAACATAATTCTCAATCCTCACCTCTGGATGGACGGCTTCCAACAGATAATCGATCGATGTCGCCCCGATAAAGACAGCTGTTCTCTTCTTCTGCAATTCACTCAGTGGCAATCCGGAGTCTTCCACGCAATGCAATGTTTCCTCCATTAAAAGCCGCTGTTGGGGGTCCATGTTGTTGGCTTCTCTGGGAGAAAGATCAAACATGCGGTGATCGAAAAGATCAATCCCTTCAATCACCCCGGACCATTTCCCCATGCTTTTATTGGGCTCGTCCCGATCCGGAGAATAGTACTGGTTGTGATCCCATCGACTTGAGGGAATCTCGCGGATCGAGTTGACTCCATTGCGTAGATTGTCCCAAAATGTATGAACATCGTTGGCATCCGAAAAACGACAGGCCATACCCACTACAGCCACTTGTTCCGTTTCCGGTCTTTTTGGCTTTCCGACGATTTTCTTGATTTGCTTGAATGGACTCGACATCACGCTTTACTCCCTCCAGCACACTGAATTCGAAGGATTTCCGGTTCATCCAACACGTCCATGCTGTTGAAAGAACACCGGGAAAGACCCCTAATAAGTAAAGACCAAGCCTCCAAATGTGAGCCCGGAACCGGAACCGGTAACGACCGCCAAATCCCCCCGGTTCAGATGATTTTCCTTGATCGCGTCATACAGAGCAAGAGGCGTTGATGCTGCAACACAATTTCCATAACGATCAATCGTCCGCATAATCCGATCCTCTGGATAAATCAAACCCAGAAAGTCCAACACCACACGGCTCGACTGGTGGGGAATAACAAGATTTACATCATCCATCGAACAATGCTCTTTACATAACCCCCAGAGTTCTTCCGCAAATTGGGGCTGGTATTTAAAGCCCACTTTCATGAGTTCCCCCCCATCCATCGTCAGATAATAATCTTCCGGCTTGGAATCTTCCCGGAGCGGATACTTCCGCGTCCCCCCGCCAAAGACCGCACTGTAATCGGCAGCATAGCCATATGTTTTAAACAGGGTGGAATAAACACAAGCGTCTTCCCCAGATGCAGGCAATGTGACTACCGCTGCCGCTGCGGCATCACCAAATAATGTGAAGTTTTCAGGTTTTGAATAGTCAAGCGCACAAGAGGTAATATCAGAAGAGACGATTAAGATATTTTGATGCCTTCCCAAGTTCAGGTAGCCAGCGCTCACATCAATCGCCAACAGAAAGCTTAAACAGGAAGCATTGACACTGATGGCCGTAATACCTGATTCACCCAGCCCCAATTCCCGTTGCAATAACGGCCCACCGTCAGGAATCAACTGATCCGGCGTACCGGAGGCATTGATGATCAAATCGATGTCGGACAAGGTGAGTCCCGCATCAGCAAGTGCTTCTTTGGCTGCTTCCGCCCCCATATAGGTGGCCGTTTCGGAATCGATCCAACGGCGTTCACTGATCCCCTGCTTTTCTTCGCACCAACCGACAGGCAACCCGTATTGTTGCTCCAACTCACTGCTCAACACCACACGCTTTGGTAAGTACCTTCCCACACCGGCAATTTTAAGGGGTAACGGATTCTGAAATGCAGACATGAATAAAGCCTCCTTAAGATATGTAGTGACTTGCCATGTTTGTTCACAAATAAGGCGGAGGCCCCCTTTCGGGGAGTCTCCGCTTCTTCGCACCAAACCATGCCATGATCCTATCTTTCACGCGTTCATATGGGACTGAATCACCACCGCCAACCGTGTTATGGTCGGCTGTTCCACAATGTTCATCGGGTTTAGATGGATCTTGAAACGCCGGTTGATTCTTTTTACCAGTTCAATTCCCAGGATGGAGTCCAAGCCCAGCTCTGCAAACGGTACTTCCTCCATCACCTCCTCTTTTTCCATGGAGAGGATTTGTGCGAGTAGCCCTTTGAGCTGGTCTTTGATTTCCATCGCTGGATCTCCGGGCGGTTTCCGTTCCTCTGTGGCAGGCTCTTCATCCACCACGCCTTCCATTTCGGCAAGGGAAGTGGCCAATTGGACGACGGTGGGGTGCTGAATCAACTTCATCGGATTCAGGTTGATGGCAAACGATTGATTCAGCTTTTTCACCATCTTGATACCCAAAATGGAATCCAAACCCAGTTCCGCAAACGGCACCTCTTCGTCAATTTCTGATTCCTTGATCGCCAAAACCTCTGCCAAAATCCGTCGCACCTTCATCCGCACATCGGCAACTGATTTTGCGGAAGCGGTCTGTACAGTCACTTTACTGTTGGATTCCTCTGATGCCTGTAGATGCTTGGATGCAATGTGACCATCCTCAGCGAGCGCTTTCACCCCGGTTATCTCAGAGCGGACGGGTGGTGCCGTTTTGACCGTATCCATCCAGTATCGCTTCTCTTCAAATGGATAGGTTGGCAAGGAAAGTCGTTGTGGCCGTCCGCCCCGATGAAGTTCCCGCCAATCCACCTCCGTTCCAGCTACCCAAAGCTCCGCCAGAGGGGAAAGTTGCCGGTTACGGAGCAATGTGTTTACGGTTTCCTTCCCTTCTTTTCTGGCCCCTTTTTTCCATGAGCCTGAGGTGTTGCGGTAGAATCCTTCAACTTCCGATTCTCCTTCCACATACTGCGTTAACTTATCGATCAATTCCTGAACATGGGATACCACACAAGCGATCCGGCTTTTCATCGCCATCCTGCCAACCTGCAATGTATAACAAAAATCGGGCAGGGAGAAAGGCTCCCCTTCATGTTGTTCTGGTCTCTGTTTGATCCGTTCCAATCCATAAAAGGCATGCAACCTGTCGGGAAACGATTGGACCAGATACGAAGCGAGTTGTGACAATGACGGGTATTGGGACAAATGGTCCACATGGAACGGAATCCCGTACATTTCGCTCACTTTCCGGGCCAGTTCCATCAGGGTAAAGGCATCAAAGCCATAATCCATCCATTCATCGGCGATGTTGATATCCTCTTCTGCTACATTGAGAATGTCAGCCACCCATTTCCGCCCCTCTTTCACCACCTGGGTTGAGAGCTTCGCATTCTGTGCCACATCATCCGCTTCGTACGAAGAAACCGACTTCAAGTAATGCAACATTTGTTTCGCATATACGCGTAAGCGCTCCTCATTTTTTGCGGAAAGTACAAAGAGTTGCGGAGTCAGGTGATCTGAAACGGAAACTGGAGCGCGTCGGTATTCCTCTATGATGACATGCGCATTCACCCCTCCAAATCCAAACGAACTCACTCCTGCCATCCTTGGGATCTCTGTTCCATCATCCCTCTTCAACCGTTGCCAGGGTCGAGTTTCCGATACAAGATAAAACGGTGAATCCTTCAGGGATATATAGGGATTCAACTCGGAAAGATGAAGACTCTTCGGTATTTTTCCCTGCTGCATACCCAACACCACTTTAAAGAAGCCGGCGATTCCCGCAGCTGATTCCAGATGACCGATATTGGTTTTGACAGAGCCAACTCCACACGTGGCTGTAGGATAGGACACCGTTTTTCCCTGCTGTTTGAACCATTTTGCAAAAGCTTTTTTCATCCCGTTGATTTCAATGGGATCACCCAGACTCGTCCCGGTTCCATGCGCTTCCAGATAGGTGATCTCTCTTGGGTCCACTTGTGCCTCTTCCATCGCTCTATGGATCACTGCGGCTTGAGCTTGTGGATTGGGAGCCGTCAATGATTTGGTCCGTCCGCAATGATTGATGGCTGAACCACGAATCACCGCATAAATGGGGTCTCCGTCCGCTTCCGCCTGGCTGAGCGGTTTCAATAGAACCGCCCCAATCCCTTCTCCCCTGACATAGCCATTGGCGCTTTGGTCAAATGTTTTGCAACGGCCATCCGGGCTCAACATCCCCGCTTTATCAAAAGCAATGGTAAGCCGTGGGCTGGCAATCACATTGACGCCACCCGCAATCGCCATCCCGCACTGCCCGCTCCGGATGGCTTCCACTGCCTTATGAATCGCCACCAGAGAGCTGGAACAAGCCGTATTGATCGGCTCACTCGGTCCATGGAGATTCAGCAGAAAGGAGAGGCGATTCGGCAGAATCGAATGGGAGTTCCCTGTCGGGATATGCGCTTCAATCTCTTCACCTGCTTCATTTAACAATTCATAATAATCCATATTGGATACCCCAACGAAAACCCCGGTTTGCGTCCCCGACAGATCCGTTGCATCATACCCAGCATCTTCAATCGCCTTCCAAACTGTTTCCAAAAAGAGACGTTGTTGCGGGTCCATCAGTTTGGCTTCATGCGGTGAAATACCGAAGAATGCAGCGTCAAATGTATCCACCCGCTCCATAAAGCCACCCCATTTGGTGGCGGATGACTCTTCGTTGTCCTCGCCATAAGCCCTCCAGTCCCAACGGTCGGCCGGTATCTCTGTAATCAAATCCTTTCCCGCTTCCAGTTGGCGCCAAAAGCTCTTTAAATCCGGCGATTGTACCATATTCCCACTCATCCCCACAATGGCGACTGGCTCATGGGTTGTCTGGGTTGGCAAGACACACTCCTGACCGGTATGACCGGATGACTCGGATCTGCTTTCCTCAGACGGTTCGCTTGACTCCGGAGGATGGATCCGATCCCGGTAATATTGGAAAAAGGCAGATTGATCATCTTCATAGAGTCGTTGGGCAAGCCCGGCAACGGTCGAATACTCATACAGATGGGCCGGCGTCACTTCCAACGAATAGGTCTCATTTATCGCGTTCGCCATCTCGGTGATGCTCACCGAGTCAAAACCAAACTGGTTAATATCCTCATCCACCTCAATCTCCGTGGACGGTATCTTCAACACATGGTTGATCATGCGAATGAGCTCCTGTTCAATCTCAGGGATCATCCATTCTTTGATGTCCGCATCGGAACCATCAGCCGGAGTAGGTATCAGCTCAATTGTCGTGGTTTGCGCCGATTCCAGCTTCTCCTTGATCCGCCCCTGATCCCCTTTCATCACCAAAAGCTGATGCTGATCCAACGACAACGCATCGGCAAAGGCGGCCAACCCGCTCGCTGTATCCAGCACATCCGTTCCCATCGTTTTGCTCATCAACTGACGGGTCTGCTCATCCACGCTCATACCGCCTTCTTCCCAGAGCGGCCAGTTGATCGAGAGGGTGTGTCCCTGTCTCCGTCCAGCCTGCCTGAGCAACCCTCTTTGTTCTGCAAAAGCATCCATAAAAGCATTCGCATAGGCATAATCGGATTGACCAAAGTTCCCAATCGCCCCACTCAGGGAAGAGAAGAGGGCAAAGAATTGAAGCGGCTCATGGCGCGTCACCTCATCCAATACCCGTGTGCCAAACACCTTGGGAGCCAGAACCGCGTCAATCTCTTCTTTCGTCTTGTGCAACAGGCGTGCATCTCGGATCACACCTGCACTATGGATCACACCGTCGATCCGGCCGAACCGTTCGTTCGCTTGGCGTACGACTTGTTCCATTTCATGTCGCCGAAACAGATCCCCTTGTGTATACAGAACCTCCGCTCCCAATCCTTCCAAACGCTTCATCTTTGCCAGCTTCCGTTCATCCATGGAGGAACGCCCAACCAGTACCAGACGGGCTTTTACCTGTTTGGCTAAATGCTCCGCAAAAAGAAAACCAAGTTCTCCCATTCCCCCTGTAATGAGGTAGACCCCTCGCTCTTTCAATAATTGATCGATTTCGGCTCGTTTCCCTGGCGGCTCCACAACCTGATAACCCGCGATCTGCCGCTGACCCGTCTCCACATCGACGGATACTTCCACTCCCTCTTCAGCTCCACATTCGGCCAACAGCACAGCTCCCAGTTTGGCAGGCGGCGGTACCGCTTGATCCGCCATCAGTCGGAGCGTTTTGGCTTTTAGCTTTGGGTGCTCCTGGACAACACTCCTGATGAATCCACCTACCCCCGCAAACGGCGGCACACTTTCATCCGGGCGGCTGGAATAGGCGTACAACAACCGTTGCTGCTCCACCCGTTTATTCTGCACCAACGCCTTGGCAAGATAAAACAGTGAATAAAATCCCATCTCCAATGAAGGGGAGAATGCCGATGGACGGGACAGATAATGGATAATATTTTCCGGGACTCCCTGACGCTGACCTAAATCCAGCAACAGCTGTTCATAATCCTCCATATTGGTGATATCGATCTCATACCGGTACGCATCCAGCCTGCGGAACGTCCGACCCGGCTGGACCAGATAGAGCGCAGGCGCCTCCATTCCTTCCGCCCGCAACTGCGCATGAAGGGATTGGTAGAGACGATCATCCTGATCCAACAGCAGGATGGAACCTGTCCGCCCACCTTGTAACGCAGAAACCCTCATCTCGGATGGTTGCCACTCTTTGCTGAGATAAACCGTATCCCCCTTCTGTTCCTTGCCATCCCTCTTGGATGGCTCACGGGGTTGAAAGACGAAATCCCGGATTCGCACCAACACTTCCCCATGCTCATCCGTCAGCGACAGATGAATCGTTTTCCCTTCTCGATCTTCACCCGACAGTTGTGCATGGACAAACACCCGTCGCTCTGACAGGGGGCGCATCATCTCCAATTCCCCCACTTTATAGGGAACATAAACCGTTTGCACATTCTCTCCAAGGAGGGCGGTCGCCGTCTGGAAGGCTCCATCCATCAGCAACGGATGCAATGCACAATCCATCAAGTCGCCGGAGGCCCCCTGCGGCAATTCCAGCAAGGACCATGCTTCCGTCCGGCTGTGGTACAGTTCCTGCACCACCTGAAAGGTATCTCCATACTGGATGCCGCGACGTTGAAATGTTTCGTACAATGCTTTCGGTTCTTTTCGGTGAGGACAGCGTCGTTGCATCTCACCCACATCCAGCCGATCAAGTGGCAGTCCCTCCTCTTCCTCTGTGAAGAGAAGCTGTCCGACTGCCTGTTTCAGTGGGTCATCCCCTGTTGTCATTTCCACCTTGGCGCCATCCCGGTCCGGCTGTACGCCCGTATAAGCGGTTACCACCCCTTGTTGGACGGTAATGGGTCGGAGCCAGCGGAAATTGCGGATCATCCGCACCGGTTTGCCTACGGATCGTTCACCAGCGGCCCGCACCATTTCCAAACAGGCCGACCCAGGCAAAATGGATTGGTGGCCGATGCGATGGTCTGTCAAAAGTGATTCCGAACCGGAGAATTGTGTAAGGAATTTTCCTTCCCTTAATGTGGTCAGGTTGCGGTGAAGCAATGGATGCATCTGTGGATCATTCACAATCTTCACATCCGTTTCCGCTTCAAACAGCCGGGCCGAGTGATCGTGAATCCAGTACCGATCCATCCGAAACGGATATGTAGGCAAGGAGATTCGCCTAGGCTGCTTGGACCGGTATAACAGCATCCAGTTGATCTCCGCTCCATAAGTCCATATTTCCGCCAAACGGGCCCACTCTCCATCCGCAATCAAACGCTGGACAACGGAGGTTTCGTCTTCACTGCCAAGCAACGTCTCCAGGCGGGAGGAATCTTTTTTCACATTGCCTCGGTAAACTCCCTCTACCTGCTCCGTTCCTTCGCAGTATGTGCGCAATTGAGCGATCAGGTCATGGATCTCTTCACTAATAAAGGCGATCCGCTCATTCATCGCCTCCCTGCCTGTTTGCAGCGTAAACGCCACCTCTGCCAAAGTGAACGGGGCCGGTTGCTGCTTCTCTAGGTGAGTAAGCAGGTTGCGTGCGTATACCTGGAGACGTTCTTTTGTTCTGGCGGACAGGACAACGATCTGCGGGCCAGCGATACGAACCGGTTCCCGTTGATCCTCGTATTCCTCCAACACCATATGAGCATTGGACCCGCCTGCGCCAAACGAGCTGAGACCGGCGATTCGCGGATATTCCTTCTGCGTTTCCCCTTCCAGCAGGATGGGCTTCTTCCATTCAGACAGGGTTTGCTGTACATAGAACGAGGACTGCTCAAAATCAATATGGGGATTTAATACACTGGAATGGATGGATGGAACCAGTTGTTTATGTTTCATTTGCAACAACACTTTGGTTAAACCCGCAATCCCCGCCGCCGACTCAAGATGGCCGATATTGGACTTTACCGATCCAATCGGGCAATACTGCCGATCCTCGGTAAATTCACCAATCGCTTTGCCCAATCCCGTCATCTCAATCGGATCACCCAACGATGTACCGGTACCGTGTGCTTCCACATAGCTGATCGCCCGTGGGTTCACGTTCGCCTTCATCAAGGCATCACGGATCAAACGGCTCTGGGCATTGGGGTTGGGCACGGAATAGCCATTGGTTTTCCCTCCATGATTGATACTGATCCCTTTGATGACGGCATAGATCTGGTCTCCATCAGCGATCGCCTGTTTGAGGGGCTTCAGCAGAACAGCTCCAACCCCTTCCCCCGGTACATAACCGTCTCCCCCTTCGCCAAAACTGCGACAGCGCCCATCGGAAGAGATAAACTGGGTCCGGCTAAGATAGGTGTACTTGTTGGGATGGATGGTCACATTCACCCCACCTGCCACGGCCAGTTGGCATTCGCCCCGGCGGATGCTTTCGCATGCCAGATGGATCGAAGTCAATGAGGAGGAGCACATGGTATCCAATGCGATGCTGGGCCCCTGAAAGTCAAAGAGATAGGAGACCCGGTTGGCGATCGAGGAATAAAACGAATCACCAAATATGGCTTCCCCATCCACCTGACGTGAAAACAACTGATATTGCCCATACATCACCCCCACAAAGACGCCTACACTGCTGCCACGCAAATGATCCCTGGTATAACCGGCATCCTCCATGGTATGCCACACCGTTTGCAAAAACAGCCGCTCCTGCGGGTCCATAAATTCCGCTTCTCTGGGGGAAATATTAAAAAACAACGGATCAAAACGATCTACGCCATCCATAAACCCTCCCCATTTACTGTACGTTTTCCCTGGCCGGTTTTTGTCCGGATCATAATACGTTGCCAGATCCCAACGCTCATCCGGGATTTCCACAATACAATCTTTGCCAGCCTTCAGATTCTCCCAGAACTCATCCAACGTCTGCGCCATGGGATACCGACCGGATAAACCGACAATCGCGATCTCCTGCTCATCCGGCTCTTCTGTGGGCTTCGGTGAAACAGCTTGCGGCACCGATGCCGTACTTTCCATCTCTTTCGGTTCCACCTTCTCAGCTGCGGTTTTGGATAAAGCGATGCGACCAATGTTCTTTACCTGATCCGCGTGGTGTTGAATAAAATAAGCTCCCAATTCTTCTAATGTCTGATACTCAAAAAATAGCGTTTTGGACAACTTGCCAAAGTCCTGTTCCAATTCCTGGTTCAGATTTAAAATCATCAGAGAGTCAATCCCATACTTCTCCAAGGGCACATGCCCTTTAATCCGGGAAACAGGCAGTTTCGCCGCCTTAGACAAGATTTCCTTGAGATAGTCCATGACGGCTGGAAAGAGATGATCCACATTCCTTTCTTCATTTTCCGCTTTCTCTGGAACCACCCGTGCAGATGGAAAGTCCGAAGTCGAAAAGTGAGTCTCGATGAGAGATTGAGACCGTTCATTCCGCTCCATGACCATCACCGTAGAGGTATCCATCGATAAAGCGGCTTCAAAGGCCTCAATTCCCGCAACAGGATCAAGCGGTGTCATTCCCACCGTCTCTTGCAGCCATGCTTCCGTATCCGCTGTAATCGGCTTCCCTTCCTTCTCCCAAAGGGGCCAGTTGATTGAAACGGTCTTGCCGTACCGTTCACCATTCCTTCGCCAATCTTCACGTAAGGCGGCATAATGGTCCATAAAGCGATTGGCATAGGCATAATCGGCTTGACCCAGATTGCCCATCACAGAAGCAACAGAAGAAAAAAGGGCAAAGAAATCCAGCGGTTCCTCCTTTAAGGCCTCATCCAGATTGACCGTTCCATATACCTTTGGCGCAAAAACCTGTTCCGCCTCATCCGCCGTTTTCTTCAGCATAAATGCATCCCTGACCACTCCCGCCGCATGAATCACGCCATTGATGGAACCAAACAACGATTTGCCTCGATCCACTACCTGATCCACGTCTGACCGGCTGGCCAAATTGGCTTGCAGGTATACCACCGGAGAGCCCAATGATTCCAGCTCCCCGATTTTCTGTTTCTGCTCCAAGCCAAGTTCGGATCGACCGACGAGAATCAGCCGGGCCCGATATTTCCTGACCAAGTGGTCAGCAAAGAGCAGTCCCAACCCTCCGGCGCCTCCCGTAATCAGATACGTTCCCTTCTCTTTCAGGTGGGTTCCTGTCACAGCCATTTTCCATTTCCCCTCCTCGGCAAAACCAGCATCTGTTTCGTTCGATCAAATCGCCTATCAACCACACCCAATCCAATAGAAAAAACGGCAAACCGGCATCCATAGCCGGTTCGCCACTACAAAGAACATCACACCAGTCCATGACGGTTACCGATTCATCTCCTTGAGCCGCTGCACATGTCGCTTCCCATTCTGATAGCGAATCTCCGTCTCCCCTGTCGTTTCTCCATTCAGTTCATGGACAAGGATATCGGACAACTGGACCATTGAATGCGCATCGAGGCCCAATGTCTTATACAGAAACCGCGGGTTTTCCATCCGGATGGAGCGGGCAAACGCACTCATCGCTTCGTCCTCCGGTTTTCTCCGGTTCGCTTCACTGGCATATAAATACAGCAAGCGAATATCATGTGCAAACCGTTGTTTCATGATCGTTTGCGTCAGATGCATCATGGTATGAAAACGGTTTTGCAGTTTATCGGACAACGATTGCTTGCCTGAATCAGACAGTGACCACGCATGGATCATGTGGGTCGGCACAATGCCATCCCGTTTTAAATCTTCAAACAGGTGTAGTATTTCATCCGCTTGCCTCGGATTGACTTCAAACGCCTTTTCACCCCATTTGCGATAGCGCTCTCCCGCCTTGACCCAAATCAGGCGCGAACCGGGGCTGAGGCGATCCTGCAACGAGCGGTAACGCTCCATTTCCTGGTCAAAAATCAGTACATCGCCATGAATCCGATCCCGATCCATGACAAGACCCTCTTGTGGTAACCAATCGGGTTGGTAATATCCTAATTTTTGGGGTTTTAACAAACGGATTGAAAAATCATGCAACCTGAGCAACAAGCGACCTTCTGAGTCCAGTATGGCCAGCTGAAATTTCCGTACTGGTACACCGTCGGTTGCCGGATCTTCCGCTGAAGTCACATGGACATAGCAAGTCTCCGTCTCAATCGGTGCCAGCAACTCCACTTCGGCGATGGAAAAAGGCATATGTGAAGTATGATCAACTTGTTCACGGGTGGCCAGCAGTTCAACGGCAGTCTGCAAAGCCCCATCCAACAATGAAGGGTGCAAGCCATACTGTCCATGATCCCGGTTAAACTGAAGTAAGCTGAGACATTCCCCTTCACCGACAACCAGTTCCTGGATCGATTGAAAGCCGGGGCCATAAGCAAAGCCACGATCCACAAAATCGCGGTAAATCTCATTCCCTCTCCGAATGGTCCGCCCTCTTGCCCGGATCTCACCGAGATCCTTCCAGGAGGTGCTGGTTGCATGCGCCTTCTGGCCATAAATCACTTCCCCTTGGGCATGCAGTGTGGTTTGTCCCGTCTCCATTGCTGATTCAATCTGAAACTCCACCCCTTCTTGTGCCGGTTGGAAGCGAATGTGGACATCCACTTCCTTCTCTTCCACCATCAATGGGCGGGTCCAGACGACATTCTTGATTTTGGCGATACGTTTTTCCCCAGCAAGCTCTCCAGCCGCTCTGGCCATTTCAAGATAGGCTACGCCAGGAAACACCTTGTGACCACCTACCCGATGATCGGCAAAAAAGAACTCCTCCCCGCTAAATCGCGAAGACCATTGAAATTTGTCCAATGTGGAGTTGTTTTGCTGAATGAGCGGATGAAGGATCGGTTGCTGTGATTTTTGCTCCTTCATTGGGGTTGGATGGATCCAGTAACGTTCACGGGCAAAGGGATACGTAGGTAACGGCAACCGACGGGGCGGGGTTTCTGGATACAGTTGCCTCCAATCGATCGCCTCCCCCGTCACCCATCGTTGTGCAAGCACCTCCATGTCGCGGTTGCAGAGTGCCCGTCTCAGACCTTCCTCCTCTTTCAATCCTGTCGATGAGGACTCTTGCGCCGTTCCCCGATAGACAGGGATGGGTGCCATCCGTTTCTCTTTGAGGGCGAGCAACGCATCGGTCAATTCCTCCATGGAACGAACCACCAGGGCAAGACGCTCTTCCATCGCTTCCCGTCCTACCTGGAGTGTATATGCGACCCGATCGAGATCCGGGTCGGGGAGTTCCGTTTTCTTCACATAATCGAGCAATGAAACCACCGCTCGATCCAGTGCCTCCTCACTTTTGGCGGACAGCGGAATCAGGTGAGGCTGTCCGGTCAGGCGCTGCGCCGGAGGGGAGGGAGGATCATATTCCTCAATGATAATATGCGCATTGGACCCACCGGCGCCAAAAGAGCTTACGCCGGCAATGCGAGGGATCTCATCTCCCCGTTCATCTGTCAGCCGTTGCCACGGTTGCGTCTGATCCACCAGATAAAACGGACTGCCGCTCAGATCAATATAGGGGTTTACCTGATTCACATGTAAACTGCCCGGAAGTTGCCGGTATTTCATCGAAAGCAACACTTTCAATACACCCGCAATCCCTGCCGCCGCTTCCAGATGACCCATATTGCTTTTGACTGAACCCAGCCCGCAATAAGGCTGTTCCGGCCGGGGCGATGCTTGCCGCTCAAACATCCGTTGAAACGCCATCTTCAGGCCGTTCACTTCAACCGGATCACCCAGGACGGTTCCTGTGCCGTGCGTTTCGATATAACTGACCGCACGGGGGGACAGGTTGGCCCGTTCGTAAGCTTCCGTCAGCAGTTCCGCCTGTGCCTTCGCATTGGGGGACGTCAGCGAATTGGATCGCCCTCCGTGATTGGTCGATGTTCCCCGGATCACTCCGTAGATATGATCGCCATCCGCCTGCGCGCGGCTCAGTGGCTTCAGGATGATCGCACCGGCGCCTTCCCCACGCACAAATCCATCCGCTGATTGGTCAAACGTTTTGCAATGTCCGTCCTCACTCAACATTTTTGCCTTGCTGAAGGCAATGTGCATCGTCGGGCTGGCAATAACGCTTACTCCTCCGGCAATCGCCATTTCGCACTGGCCATGCCGCAGATCTTCCACCGCCCGATGGATGGCCACCAATGAACTGGAACATAGGGTGTCAATCGGTTCACTTGGCCCGTGCAGATTCAGCATAAATGAAATGCGGTTGGGCAGAAACGGATGCGTATTGCCGAACACTCCCTGTGTCTCAATCCCCGGCAACCCCTGGTTCAGCACATCCGCATAATCGTGGTTGGTCATGCCTACATAAACACCGGTCCGACTGCCGGACAGATCAGAGGCTTTATAACCGGCGTCTTCGATCGCCTTCCACACCACTTCCAGATAAATGCGATGCTGAGGATCCATCAATTCCGCTTCATGGGGCGAAATACCAAAGAATAAGGCATCAAATTGATCCACATTGTTCATAAACCCGCCCCACTTGGAGTCGGTTTTATTGGTCTCATGCAATGGATCACCATACACGTCTTGCCATTTAAACCGATCCGCCGGTACCTCGGTGATGCAGTCCCGTTCCGCCTGCAAATTGTGCCAAAACGCTTCCAGATCTTCCGCCTGTGGCATGACACCATTCATCCCGATAATGGCAATCGGTTCATCCGGCACCCGGTCCTTTTTCTGTCTATCCCCATGTTGGACGCCTTCCCACAGGGTATGTTCTTCAATAACCTGATCTCCTTCAACCTCTCCATCCGGTTCCGCTGACGCCTCCATGCTCCGCATCTCCTCTTGATGCCGTTTTGCGATCTGCGAAGGATACCGTTCCGTCAACAGGGTCAGCAACGAAGCGATGGTCGGGAGCTCCAATTCAAAGAAGACCGCCGGGGTCAGGTCACACTGGTACCATTCATTGAGGCGGTTGGCCAATTCCGTAAAGCTGATGGAATCAAAACCGTAGCTGTTCATGTCTTTGTGAATGTCAATGTTGTCTCGGTCAAGATGCAGGATTTTCGATACGGCTGACAAAACCACATCTTTCACGTTTTCCGTGTAATCTTCTGTCTCAACTGCGGCAGACGGTTGTGCCTGGAACGATTTCATCTTCGAACCGCTGGAAAGCCATGACTGGACTTTGGACGAATCCTGCCCCAACACCAGCAGTTGTGAGTGGGAACTGCCAAGTCCGCGATCAAAAGCAGACAAACCCATCTCCTTCTCCAATGGGACGATACCAAAATATTGGTGAATAAACCGTTTCACCTGATCCGCGACCTGCATCCCGCCGTCTTTCCATAAAGGCCAGTTGAAGGCAACCGTCTTGCCTGTCCGCAACCCTTTGGCACGCAGCGATTCCCTATAAGAGGCAAAGGCATCCAAAAATGCATTGGCAAAGGCATAATCGGTTTGTCCCATATTTCCCAACAAGGAAGAGACCGACGAAAACATGGCAAAAAAGTCAAGCGCTTCTCCGTTGAACACATCATCCAGATGCACCGTACCCCACACTTTTGCCGCGAGGACCGCACTTACATCCGTCCACTCTTTGTTCACCAGCATCTGATCACGAATCTCTCCGGCGCAGTGCAAGATTCCATTGCAGGACCCAAACCGGCTTTTTATTTCCTTCGCCAACCGTTCCACCTCGACCCGTTGGCTCACATCTGCCTGAACATAGATAACCTCCGCCCCATGCTGTTTCCATCGCTCGATGAGGCGCTCCTTATCTGAAGACAATGCGGTCCGTCCCGTAAGGACAAGACGCGGTTTTCCGCTTTGTATCAGATGTTCTGCAAAAATGCGACCCAAACCGCCGAAGCCTCCCGTGATCAGGTATACCCCTCTATCCTGAATCGGAGGGGTGGACGTTTCAGGAACAACCTTTGCCAACCGTTCCACCCAACGTTGCCCGTCCTCATAGGACACAAAACCATCTGGTCCCATGTCTCCCAATTCCTTGAGGAGAAGATGGACCAAGTCTTCATTCCCACCATAAGCAGCCGGATCAAGCTGAATCACCTTCATTTGCAACCGTGCATGCTCATGGGAAACGGATTTGCCCAGCCCCTTCAATGCCTTATACAACGGTTGTGCAGACCGCTCCTTCGCCTGATAAAACGACACCACGCGGGTTTCCCTGTCCAATTTGCACCCCGCCAAAGCCTTGCACAGGAAAAAGAGCGACTTTATCCCTCTTTCCAACTGCAACTGAATCGTGGTCGGTTGGGTGGTAAAATCGGTTTGCGCCCATCGGTGAAGCACAGTGGCGGGAAGGGAGATCCGTGTGGTCAGATCGGCCAATAACCGCTCATAATCCGGGTAATGTGACGGATTGATCTCATAGCAATCCGCTTCCACCTTCGCAAAGGAATGTCCCGGTTTCACCAGAATGACAGGCTGGCTTTTCCCACATTTTTGTTGGAACGGTTTGAAAAACGAATCATCCACATCAAAAATCAGAACCGGCCCTTCCACATCTCTAGCATCTGCCGTTCCTTCCAACTCCATCTGTTGAACATCCGGACGGTACAAAACGGGCTGCGCATTCACGCGATCCCCCACCCGCTCTAAATCCGGGTCCCCCCCTTGCAACGGCCGTACCGAATAATCATGAAGTTTTGCCAAGATCATCCCTTGTTCATCTATCAATGTAAGATGGTAACGTTGCTTGTGTGTTGGATGGTCCGTCTGTTGGTTCGCCATTTCAAGGTAAGCGTAACAAGAGGTGGGTAGCGGGCGGATGATTTCCAATTCATGCAATGAAAAGGGAACAAAGGGAATGTTGTCCGGACTTCCCTTTTGAAACAACAGCCCGGCCAAGGTTTGCAATCCCCCTTCCAGGATGGAAGGATGAAGACCATAGTCGCTGAATCCTTCTTCCATATCTGCTGGCAACTGGATGCGGGCTAGGGCTTCCGTCTGATTGCGCCGTACATGTTGGATCGGTTGAAATGGAGACCCATATTCATATCCCAGTTCAACAAACGGCTCATAAAAATCCTCATGCCTGATGGTTGCCGTACAGCGACGCTTGATCACTTCCAAATCCATCCGGTCCCTAGGATCGGCTTCCCGCTTATGCGCTTCGTACAGAATGCTTCCTTGGGCATGTACTAACTCTTTACCATCCCGCCGTGAGTGGACGCGGAATTCTACCTCCTCCCCTTTCGGCAACAATTGGACCCATATCTCCTGGTTTGTCGTATCCACTTCAATGGGACGCAACCACACCACGTTTTTCAGGGTTTTTACCCTTCCCGTCCGATTGGCCAAATCTCCGGCCATTCGGACGATCTCCAAATAGACAACCGCCGGCAGGATTTTTTGTCCCATCACCACATGGTGACGAATAAACCAGTCGGTTGGTATCAATGTTTTCTTGTAACATAATCCACCCAGGTGGGATTCATTGCTGTCGATCAGGGGGGTTAAACCCTGGTTCGCAGACACATCTCTTCTTGCCGGTTCCCCGGTATTTCGCGGTAACCAATACCGCTCTTTGGCAAACGGATAGGTAGGCAGACTCAGCCGTTGGGGGCGTTTTGCCCCATACAGGCGTCTCCAGTCGATTTCCACCCCGGATGTCCATAACATCGCCAATTTCGCAAAGTCTTGCTCTTCCGTTAAAATCTGAAAATACGCCTCACCTGCTTTTCCGTCAAAGATATCCAGCAGTTTTTCCGCTTGGCCATTGCCGCTGTACACCCCTTCTGTGACCGTACCCGTGAGATAAGCAGTCAATCTGTCCTTCAACTCGGTCAGGCTGTTTGCCACCACCGCCAACCGCTCATCCATGGCAACGCGTCCCATCTGCAAGGTGTATGCGAGGTCGGTCAACGTCGCCGCCGCCTCGCGCTGGCCTCCTTGTTCCCATCTCTCCAGATAGCGGAGTAACGCTTGCGCGTATTCCGTCAGTCGCTCCTGGTTTTTGGCAGACAAGACGACTACATTCGCGCTCTCTTTTTCCATGGTTGGCTGCAAACGGAATTCCTCCAAAATGACATGGGCGTTGGCGCCACCAAAACCAAATGAACTGACCCCTGCCCGTCTGGGGATTTCCCGTTCATCTCCATCTTTCAGCCGTTCCCAATTCCGGTTTTCGTTGAGAAGGTAAAAATAGGAGTCTTCCAAGTCAATGTAGGGATTCAATGTTTCAGCGTGCAGATTGGCCGGAAGAGTTCCCGCCTGCATCGCCAGCACCACTTTCAGCAATCCGGCGATCCCTGCCGCTGCTTCCAGATGCCCGATGTTGCTCTTGACTGCTCCCAGTCCACAATGGGGTTTTTGGGGAGCCTCTTTGCCCCACTGCCCATATAGCGTATCGAAGGCGGTATGAAGCGCCTCAATTTCAATCGGGTCACCCAGTTGGGTGCCTGTCCCATGAGTTTCGATATACGTGACCGTCGATGGATCGATCCCCGCTTCCGTATAGGATTCCACCAATAGCTCGGTCTGCGCTTCCGGATTGGGCGCCGTAAGGGAATTGGCCTTTCCCCCGTGGTTGACCGCTGTTCCCCTGATTACCGCACAGATGCGGTCCCCATCCTGCAAAGCTTTGCTGAGAGGCTTTAGCAAAACCGCGCCAACTCCTTCTCCACGCACATAACCATTGGCCGATTGGTCAAAGGTTTTGCATTTTCCATCTGGGCTGAGCATTCCATTCTTGCTCAGTGCCAAATGGAGATGTGGAGTAAGGATCAGGTTCACCCCACCAGCGATCGCCGATTCGCATTTGCCGCTTTTCAGTGCCGAAACGGCTCGATCAACCGCAATCAATGAACTGGAACAGGCCGTATCAACTACTTCACTAGGACCCCTTAAGTTGAACAGAAAGGAAATCCGGTTTGCCAAAATGGAATTGGCCGAGCCGGATAAGGTATAGCCGTCCGCCGGTACACCATAATCGTTTATCAAATCCCAATAATCGGAGTTGATCGCGCCGATAAATAAACCGGTTTTACTCCCGGAAAAGTCATCCGGCTGATATCCGCTGTCTTCAAACGTTTTCCAGACAGCCTCTGTCAATAACCGTTGCCGTGGGTCCATATACGCCGCTTCCCGTGGAGAAATGCCAAAAAAACCGGCGTCAAATGCATCCACATCGGAGACAAAACCGCCCCACTTGGAATCTGTTTTATTCTCTTCCTTACGGGGATTCCCAAAGTACTCCCGGTAATCCCAACGGTCAGCCGGGATCTCTGTAACCATGTCCCGGTTGTTGACCAGGTTATCCCAAAATGCATCCAAATCAGCTGATTGCGGCATGCGACCATACATCCCGATAATGGCAATCGGCTCATCCTGTGTGGCAAGATCTCCCTTGGTTGCTGGCGGGTAAAGTTCCATAGGCTTCTCCCTATCCAACCGTTGCACCGCATCCGGGCATATGGCCAGAAGATGGCGAGCGATCGCGGATACGGTGGAATGCTTGAAGAAAATCACCGCGGTTATATTTGTGGCAAACCGTCGGTTGATCGCCAACGCCAAGTTGGTAAAAAGCACAGAGTTAAAGCCATAATCACCCAGGTTGACTTGCGGATCAATCGTTTCCGGGTTCAACGCCAACAAATCTGCAACCATCCCCTGTAAAACGTGTTCCAACCGTTCTTCCAGCGCCGGTGGATCCGTCTCGTCCGTAAAATGTTCTTGCTCTTCCCTATCCGCGATCCCCATTCCATGCCCAGCCATGATGCGATCCAACGTTTGTTGCGCCAACTGTTTGCGGTCTACCTTTAAATTTAATGTCAGAGGAAACGAGTCCAATGGCACAAACTGAGTTGGGATCATATAGGAGGGCAAACGTTTTGCCAACGCTTCCGTAAGCGCCTGTCGGTCAAGGCGTCTTGCTCCATTTGCAGCCTTATAAAAAGCGACCAGCACCTTCTGGCCAAGGCTGCCTTCACGCACGACAGCCACTGCCTGCTCAACCTCCGGAAGCGCCGCCAGCGCCACCTCAATTTCCTCCAATTCAATCCGATACCCATTTAACTTGATCTGATGATCGATCCGCCCACACAGGACGACTTCCCCTTCCTCATCAAGGAAAGCCAAATCACCCGTTCGATAGGTACGCTGGCCGTTCAGCTGAATGAACTTCTGCTCATTTAAGTCTGGACGGTTGAGGTAACCCTTGGCGACCCCCGCACCACTGATGCACAGCTCACCCTGTGTACCGGCAGGAACCGGTTGCAATCGCTCATCCACAATGGTGACTTGGGTCTGGGCAATCGGACGACCAATCGTCACTTCTTTTCCTTTTCTTACCTGGGAAAAGGTGGACCAAATCGTCGTTTCCGTCGGTCCATACAGATTCCACACTTCATCGCAACGCGCCAACAATTGGTCCGCCAATGTCTGATTTAACGCTTCTCCCCCACACAAACACCGAAAACCCTTCTTTCCGCTCCAACCGGCAGCCAGGATCATTTGCCACATGGCTGGCGTCGCCTGCATCACCGTGGCTGCACTCCGCTCAATCTTTTCCTTGAGCTGGTTCCCATCCTTGGTCATCCACTCTGGCAGGATCTCCACTGTTCCGCCACAGATCAGTGGTAAATAGAGCTCCAAACCGGCAATATCAAAGCAAAGTGTGGTGACCGCCAACAATGTGTCTCGCTCATTGAATCCCGGCTCCACTGCCATGGAATACAAAAAGTTGGTCAAGTTTCGGTGCGTAATCTGTACACCCTTGGGATTCCCCGTTGAACCGGAGGTATAGATGACATAAGCCACCTCTTCCGGATGAGTTGAAACATGGAGGGACTGACCCTGATTTACAACGGCTGGTTTTTCCCTGATCCGCTCATGATCAAGCAACACCAGCTCGCCCGCAAATGGGGGCAACGTCTCCATATTCCCATGTTGAGCCAGAATGAAGCGTAAATCGGTATCCCGCATCATGTATTGCAGTCTCTCCTGTGGAAACAGGGGGTCCAGTGGAACATACGCACCACCCGCTTTCATCACAGCCAAAACCCCGACCAGCATCTCCAGGGATCGGTTCACAAATATGCCGACGAGCTCCCCTTTTTTCATCCCTTTGCCTCGCAGATCGACCGCAACATGATGAACCGCATCAACCAACTGGCGGTACGTCAGCGCATCCCCTTCAAAAACCGCCGCGGTTTTGTCAGGCTTTGCCTCAGCCTGGGCTTCAATCAAATCGATAACGGTTTGATTTCCGGTAAATTCCATTCCCGGCTGCCCCCGGACTTCCCTGGCAATTCCGCTTTGATCCGTTTCCGCGAAACCTGGACCCTCCGTCAAATAGACCGGCTTCTCCCCACTGGGTTCCTGATCGGGAGTGGGCGGTAACCAAAAGCGACGCTTTCGGAACGGATAGACCGGCAATGAAATCCGTCGAGGCCGACCTGCGGGATACAGTCGGTTCCACTCAACCTTTGCACCGTCCACCCAATATCGGGCGATTTCTTCCAATGCGCCCTCTTGCATGCAACGCTTGACTTCCTCTTCATCCACTGCCCGCATCTTCCGCTTGCTTGATTCCACCCTGCCCCGGTAGATCCGTGGGCTCGCTTCACCACTGAGTGCTTTTTTCAATCCTTTCTTTAACTCATCTGGATCACGGGCGATCAGCGCCAAGCGCTCCGTCATTTCCTCCCGTCCAACCTGTAAGGTATAGGCGAGGTTGACAAACACATCCGCCGGGAGGTCCTGATCATCTAAATAATGAATCATTTGTTCGGCCAGTCGACTTAATGTCGTCTGGTCTTTCGCTGAGAATACAATCAGACATGCTTCCGGGGCGGGCGTCGGTGGGACAGGTTCCGCTTCCTCCACCACCAGATGTGCATTTACTCCGCCAAAGCCAAAAGTGCTGATTCCTGCCCGCCGCGGAACACCATCCGGCTTCCGTCGCCAATCCATCGTTTGATCCACAATGTAAAACGGACCCTGATCCCACTCGATATATGGATTGGGTTTGCCAAAATGAAGATGGGCGGGAATCTTATTGTGTTTCAGTCCCAAAAGCACTTTAAACAACGCTGCCATCCCGGCGGCCTCTTCCGTATGACCCAGATTCGTTTTCACCGAACCCAGACCACAGGATGAACCATCTGGCCATCTGTTTGATTCCTCGGCCAGACGGTCAAAAGCCTGTTGCAACGCCATCACTTCTATGGGGTCCCCCAGTTGGGTGGATGCCCCATGCACTTCAATATAGTCCACCATCGCCGGGTGAATCTGGGCTTTTTGATAAGCCTGTACCAGTACCTCTTCTTGCATCGCCGGGTTGGGAGAAGTCATAGAATTGGACCGGCCGCCATGGTTGACCGCACTCCCCCGAATGATGGCATAGATGTGATCGTGATCCGCCAACGCCTGTTTCAAGGGTTTCAAAAGGACCGCTCCTACCCCTTCACTGCGTACATAGCCATCCGCTTCTTGATCGAAGATCCTGCATTTTCCTTCTTGGGACAAAACCCCACCCTTGCTGAAGGAAATATGCATATCCGGTGTCAGAATCAGATGAACCCCGCCTGCAAGAGCCCAGTCGCACTCCCCGTTGCGGATATATTCAGCAGCTTTGTGAATGGCAACCAGCGAACTGGCACAGGCCACATCGATCGATTCGCTCGGTCCAGTGAAATTAAACAGAAATGATATACGATTCGCCAAAATGGAATTGGACTTGGCGGTTGAACTCTGCTCCTCAATCGCGACCTGATGTTGTTTCATCAGCTCATAATACTCAGAAGCTCCCGCCCCAATCACCACCGCCGTCCTCGTCCCGGACAAGTCAGACATTTTATAACCGGCATCCTCGATCGTTTTCCACGCTGTTTCCAGAAACAGCCGTTGGCGCGGGTCCATTAGAGCGGCCTCTTTTTCAGAAATGCCAAAAAAATCGGGATCAAACTGATCCATACCGTCGATAAATCCGCCCCATTTGCTGTCCGTTTTATTTTCTTCTTTATACGGATCGCCATCAAATTTGCGCCAGTCCCATCGTTCTGGAGGAATGACAGTGATCAGATGTTTCTTCCCTTCCAAATTATTCCACAATGCCTGCAGATCGGGAGAACCTGGGAACATGCCGCTCGCTCCGACAATCGCAATCGCTTGCTCATCCTCATTGGGAGAGTGTGCCGAAGAATGTTTCTCTTTCAGCCACTCCCATTCAGGGGATTTTTCTTCCGTTTTGGTATCCGCAACCGTTTTTATCGCTTTTTCCTGTTTTTCCGGAACAACCGGTTGCGGATCAGTACGCTCGATTTCCGCCTCCAGATGCAAACGGTAATAGTCGACAAATCGGTCTGCATGCTTTTGATACAGGAAATCAATCAGTGCACGAAGGTTTTTATGTCTGAAAAAGACAACAGGAGTCAGCTTGACTCCATATTTCGCCCGAATCTTTTCAGCCAATCGGGCCAACGAAATGGAATCAAACTGCACTCCATTCGCCGAATCCAGATTGATGGGGAAATCGAGGTGGATTTCATCCTCATCGATTTTCAATGTTTCTGCGATCAGACCGGAAATCCCCTGTCGTATAAGGGCAAGCAACGTTTGTTTGATCGCCTCATCCGACACATCGATCGCTTTCTCACCAACACCCGTTGCAGGCGATGATTGTTCAATCTTCATTTCCACCGCTTGTGCCCATGCCTCAAACGTCGTGTCCGCTTCTTCCGACGGATTCGGCTCCCACTTCACACTGAGGCTCTGCCCCATCCGCTTCTTCTGCTGGACAAAATGTTCTCGAAGGGCAAGAAATCCATCGCTAAATCGGGGGATAGAACGCACTGGATCGGTATGGGAATGGGGCATTGCATCCGCCGCAACAAAAAAATCCAAAGGCATCTCCGATGTCAAGGCATCCAGTAGCAATAGGCCATCCATATTATGTTGGACAGACTGATGATCCAGGTCGTTTAAATGGTAAACCACTCCATTGATGCGGTGAAATGTTTCTTTTATCCGCTGGATTACTCGCTTCACCGCATCATGATCGGATAAAGGCACCTGTTCATACACCAGCTTCTTTCCATCGCCGTTTACCTGGGCAAGCGCCGCTTCTTGCTCCGCTGACACCTCCTCCATTCCCAACACAAAAACCTGGCATCCAACCTTTTTTGCCAATTCCAGTCCCAGTTTCCAACCCAGGTTTGCTCTGTTATCCACGATCACATATCCACCATGCGACTTGATGGTGAGCTTCGGTTTCTCCTCATCTGGTGCAACATCAGTCGTCTCTTCCCGATGTCCCGCTTCATCAAACCTGAGAGTAACCATGGATTCCTGTTGATCCCTGTCCAGTTCGTCCAACAACAAACCGGCAAATTGCGAAGGGTCGGAAAACGGTTGTGAAAGGTGGATGGAAGTAAAACGAAACTGTGATTGCTCTTCCGGGAGATGGAGATACCACCCCGGAACCATCATATTTTGCGGTTGCAACGAAGTGGTCATGCCATGATAGCAGTAAGTGATACGAGCCTCTTTGAGACCTTTTTGGGAGGCCAATGCCTGCGTCAACAAATCCACCGACTCAATCCCAAAGATGAGACTACGCTTAACCGCTCGATTAAAGCGACCAATGTCCCCGTGATAGAGATAATCGAGTCGTCCACTTTCGTAATTCCATAAGTGAACCACTTCATCAACCGACTCCAGTCGCTCACCCAGTTCGTTGAAAAGACGGTGGTAATCCGCGGGTTCCTGTGGATTGATCTGGTAAATCCACTCTCCCAACTGACGGTAGATATCGCCGGGTTTCACCAGAATAAACGTTTGGTCTCCACGAGCATGGTTGATGAGTTGATGATACAGATCGTCTCTTCTAGCAAAAACCAGAATTCCCTTTCCCACGTTTCTCACCTCGCAAATTCCTTGGTTTCTTGATGGAAAATGCAAATGGAATAATCATCAAACAATTGGGGATCTACCCAGAAGTCTTTGTCAATCCCATTGGAATAGTTGGCAATCAAAAAGTTTTCCTTTACCGAAAGCCCCACCTGATCCGCTAACGTTGTAATGTCATCAAACCCTGTATTCCACGGTGCACCAATGGAGCTGAACCCGTCCAACAACTCTTCCGATCGCTTGAAGCCCGTGCTCCGGGTAATCAATTTATGTGACAGATAATCAAAGGCCAGCTCAAAATGAGTGAGACCCTGCCTTAAGCTCTCCAGTACATAACGAATGTTTTCATATTTCAGGTAAAAGATATTTCCCTCCCACAGGAGAAACGTTTCTTGCTCCGGGTCCAATCCTTGCTCTTGCAACATGGCGATAAAATCCACATCGGTATAATCGGCATAGATCCATTCGCTGTTCTGTCGATAACCAAACTGTTCAATCTGCTGCTCTTTATATTGCAACACATGTTTCTGTTCAACTTCATAGAATTTGACATGATTGGAAGCTAACCTGAGAGGCCGGGTATCCAATCCCGAACCTAGGATCACGACTTGCTTTACCCCTTGGCGAATCTTCTCCAGCATTAAATCATCGAAATAACGGGTGCGGTAACGTACCAAAAACTTCGTGGAAGGGGAGGCTTTGGCAATGGCCGCAGCGACCTTTTTTGTTTCTTCATTCAGGAAAATATTGGCAATATGGTCATGGAACAGGGGATCTGCGCTTTCGCTTTCTTCTGCACGCCACTCAGCGATGACAAACGCCGTTCTCCCCACTTTTTCGTAGATGGATTTCATACACCTTCCTCCTTAAAAGGATCTATGGTTAATTCGTACAATCGTTCTCCGCTTCAGATATGACGTCCACAATCGGTTACCGAATCTTTTAAAAAAGCGGGTTACGTCCAACGCCCGACATTAAAGCAAGCGGTTCCCACCACGCATTCATTGCTTGGATTCTGACTGATATCATTTCTATAGATGATACTGAGACTGCTAACAAAGAGAATAAGAGGGGGATATCCGGTGGAGCATCCTTTTCCGACAACTCAGCGGAACCGCTTTCGGTCCCAACCGTTTAGCGGATATTTTGTCCGCTGGTTGGGACCGGAGGGGGTGAAGCGGACTCCTTCCTCTTCTCTGCTGGAGGAAAGAGATGCAGAAACGGAAATCACCCCTTCACCACTTTGTCATGAACCTCGATATTATTCCTATAAATGATACGCATCCTTTTTTAAACAAACCGCGGTGTTGATGCCACCAAAGCCTATGCTCAAATTTAAGGCATGGCGGATACTTGTCGAGATCGCTTCGTTACCGACCCAGTGAAAGGACTCGTCCATAGGCTCATACAAATTCCGGGTGGGATGAAGACGTGACTCTCTCATTTGCAATAAAGTGGCGATCATTTCCACCATTCCCGCTGCACTCAACCCATGACCGGTGATCGATTTGGTTGCATTGATATAAGCATATGTGAGCCCGCAATCGGCAAGGGCATGAAGCTCCGTCTCATCACCGAGGAGAGAACCCGTACCATGGGGATTCACATAGTCAATATCGTCCGGAGACAACCCAGCCTGTTCCAGTGCTCCGCGGATCACATGAACTTCTCCCTCATAGGAAGGGTTGGGGTTTCGGTTTCCATCCATCTCCCAAGCCCATCCCGGAATGCTGGCATAGGACTCGGCTCCGCGTTTCATCGCTGTTTCCCTTCGCTCGATCACCACGGCTCCACAGTTTTCTCCATAAATAAATCCGTCCCGCTTCTTGTCAAAAGGACGGGAAGCCAAGGCAGGCTGATCCACATAACGATCCGTACCCATCGCCCCCAGAGCTCGAAAAGCCTGACACTCCATATAAGAAATGTCTGTCAATGCCCCCAGAGCGATGCAAATGTCCACCTGACCGGACAGAACGGCTTGGCTGGCCTGGATTACCGCCAATTGCCCGCTCGCCGATGCGCCTCCAACGGTACACGCCAACCCATGAATCCCAAACTGTTCTGTACACAGTGCACAAACGTCACTGTCCATAAACGAAAAGGCATAAGTCGGAGAAAGATAATGGGACCTGTCGCGATAAGCTTCATACGTTTGCAACAGTTCTCTTTGCTGAATGTTGGAACCACCCACAATCAGTCCAACCCGATCAGCCGCTGTATCGTACAACTTCGCCTCCTGCCATGCTTCATCAAGGGTAACCAAGGCCATATGGCTGGAAAAGGATGCCGTCCGGAGTTGTTTTTTCGAGAGATGATCCGGAGTGGAAAGTTCATCGATCTCAGCACCCAGAAAAGTGGTCCCTTTCTGCCTGCCCGGTCGTTTCATGATTCCGAAAGCATGCTTTCCCTGCATCAGCGCAGAGGAAAAGGCTGTTTTGCCTTGTCCGATGGCTGAAGTCACACCCAACCCTGTAATCAACAATTCAGACGGGCCTTGTCCCATATTGATTCCTCCTGTTAGAAGCGGACTATGATTAAAGTCTGCAAGGACCCATGGTGAATGTCCCCTCGCTTAATGGAAAATAAAACGAAGAAGCCTAATGCCATATGGATTAAGCTTCTTCGTTTTAAAAACGCATTCCTAACGGGGTTATGTCAACCATCATATACGCTTTGAGACTCCACACGCCTGATAACGTGGGATTCTTGGGTCGTTAGCGTCCGCAGTCCATTTCTGTTTTGGACAACGCCCAAGTTCAGGGCTGTCTCATCAGCCTGTCCCAAGCAGTTGGAAATGTACCCACATGGGCGGAACGCCTGTTACCTGCGTTCTGGTGCCTTTTCACTCACTCTTATGGTTTTACCCCAGCGGGAGAGATGGGTTCGCCGCTGGAACCCCATACCATAACGTTTTCAAGGAACGAACCCACTACCAAAGAAATGAGCACCGCTCATATGTTCGATTATACCAGGTGAGGTTGCTCTTACCATCCCCTGAAAGGGGATTCCGAGTAACGCCGCCTTTCATCCCACGATTAAAACTTTGAGCTTTCAGAACAAAGATTTCTGTAATCTTTGATAAAGCATTTCAGCCAATTCCCCGATGTTACGGACAGCTGACAATTCAGCAGGTGGGATTTGCAGATCTAGCGCCTCCAGTGTCATCATTACAATTTCGGCGCGATCGACAGAGTTGGCACCCAGATCCGTCAAACGGTCATGGGGAAGAAACTGATGGCTTACCAGTTCTGGAATCACTTCGCAGGAATGATTTTTTATAATATTGAAAATTTCGTCTCTTGTCATATCATTTTCCTCCCTGTAAGCTCAGTTTAAACAGCAGTAGCGGAAGACATGCTTTGAAAACGATCGGTCAACAGCCGTGCCGTCTCATTCATCAGATGAATCCCGATTTTATCCACATGCCTGTTTCTCCAGCTTTCCAACGCAGTACCCTTGACCCACTGGTTAAATGCCCCCAAAGCAGGTCCACAATGAATCTGATAATCGACTCTCGATTCTTCACTGCCGCTTAAAGCGAGAGAATTGCTGTAGTGAAAATACCATTTAAAGATTATGGCCATTTTTTGTTTGGGGTTACGTTCGGCTTTCTGTATCTCCTGTGGCGGATAATGGGCTTTTACCTCTTCATAAACCTGCTCAAAACTGCGTTTAAAATACTTTTCCTCGATCTGGTTTCGCACATTTTTGTCGATCTGATCCAGTGAATCATAGTGCCGATATAAATCAAACAGTTTATTGGCACGCGCCGGAAAAAACAATCCTTTTTTCAAAACCTGGACTTTGGCCCCCAGCTCAAACATGTCCCCTGCTGGAGCATATTCCGTATCCTGAACATCCATTTGCTGCAACAAATCTTTGACAGCATCACTGGTGTCTGCTTCCACCGTACATTGATTGATCGAACCGGTTAAGATATATGCCGCTCCCAAGGTAAAAGCAGCCGCTGCTGCTTCCGGTGACCCAATGCCGCCAGCTGCACCTACCCGAACTTCTTTTGCATAACTGTATTTTTCCATCGTACGATCCCGCAACTTCAAAATGGACGGTAGCAAAGCATAAGCTACCCCTCCATCTGTATGCCCTCCGGAATCCGCTTCAACGGTCAGGTCATCTGCCATCGGCACCTTTTTCAACAGATCCGCTTCCTGCAAACTGATCTTATTTTCTTTCAACAGCTTGTTAACAATCCGTTCCGGCGCAGGGCTGAGAAAACATTCCGCCACTTCAGGACGCGAGACTTTGGCGATAATCTTGTTGGAACACTTGATATGTCCATCCTGCTCCCGCACTAAACCTTTCGCCCGATAGATCACCAATGCAGGAGTGATATTCAGAAAGGCAGAGGCTTCCATAACGGGGACTCTGTGTTGCAACAATAAATGGACCAACTCTTCTTCCTTATGGGGTTTGTTCAATTGGTGTACTAGATTCACCCCGTAGGCTTCTCCTTGATTCAATTCTCTCTGTATATACAAAATGGCTTCTTCGACATCGCCTAACTTCAACCCTCCACTGCCGAAAAAGCCCATCATCCCTGCCTTGCCCACTTTCACAACCAGCTCTTTCGAAGCAATCCCCCGATACATGCCACCCGTGAGATAAGCATATTTCACGTTGTAATCCCGTTTGAATGCAACACTCCCCAATGGATTCTCGATCGTATCCGTTTGGGAGGTCACTGAGTGCTCCACAGCATCGGATGGTTGCGTTTTCTCGATCGTTAACGGTTCCGCTTCTCTTTGGATGCGACGAATCAAACCGGAGAGGACATTACCGGGACCCAACTCTTGGAAGTCCGTTTCTCCCTGCCCCATCAAGTATTGAATGCTTTCCGTCCATTTGACAGGATGAACCATTTGGTCGATGAGATGTTGTTTTACTTCCTCCCCATAGGGTCTGGCTTCAATGTTGGAGATGACCGGAATGGCTGGAGGCAACAACGTGATGGTATCCAAAAAAGAAGCGAATTCTGCTTTCACATCCTCCATATACCGGGAATGAAAGGCGCCACTTGTTTTTAACGGGATCACCATCTGTACCTTTTCCGTTTTCTCAAAAATTGTACGGGCCTGTTGAATATCTTCTGTGAGACCGGAAAGCACCACTTGGGTGGGTGAATTCAGATTGGCAATATCCAGACGATGCAGTCCATTTCGAGACAGTACTTCAGCAATCTCCGATTCTGTCAATCCAATGACTGCCGCCATACCCCCTCCAGAAGATTGCCCCATTAACTCCCCTCTTTTTTTCACCAATGTCAAACCTGTCTGAAAATCAAATACACCCGCTGCAAACAAAGCATTGTACTCACCCAGACTATGACCCGCCACATAATCGGGCTTTTCCCCAGTCTCTTTTATTTTTTTCAGATAATGAAAGGCATTGACTGTAAAGAGAGCAGGCTGAGTATACGGGGTGAAGGATAATTTCCCTTCCGGATCCTCCAGACATAATCGTTTAATGGAATAACCCAGCAGATCATCCGCTTGCCTGGTCAGTGTATCAAATTCATCAAATAATGCTCCTCCCATCCCTTTTTTCTGTGATCCCTGTCCGGGAAATACATAAACCGTCATTTAACTCCCTCCTTTTTGATCGCATCCTGGTTATCTTGGGAGATCAATCGTTCCAGATGCTGATGAACGCGCAGAAAATCTAGATCGATGTCAAACAGTTTGGGATAGGTGATTGAGCAGAGATAATTGTTTATTTGAAACGTGATAGACTGGTACTGGGAAAAGTAGGTATATGTACTGATAAATACGTTTTCCCTGGCTTCTATCTCTTGTATCTCCAACATCTCCAGGGGCATGGTAAACCCTGTCTTAACCGCTTTGGATAATGACTCCTTCAAGGTCCATAACATCCAGAAAGCCAGGTGGGATGAATGGGGCAACCGGAAGACCAAGTTTTTTTCATGGTCCGTACAATGCTCCTGTAAGATTCGAATCGATTTTTGGTCCATTTTTTCTATGTCGATCCCCAGCATTATCTTCTCAGGATAGGAAACGGATAATCCCAGGTGATCGCAATGGGAAATACTGACCTGGACATTGTGAATGGATGGCCCGCTTACGATGGGTTGATGAAATATCCCATTTTGAATATGAATCTTGTCCCAGTCCTGTATCCCAGTCATGGCGGAAACGGTACTTTTAGCCGATAGCCTCCCCAGCAAATAACTGCGTTTTCTTCTCTCATAAGCATAGGAATCCAGTCGGGAGCGTTCCGCATCGTGCAGATAGGACTCATAGTGCTCGGAATTCAGGGATTGGTAGGAAGCCAGGTAACAAGCTCCCAAAAAAAGGGGAATCGACTCGTTTGGTCGCTTCAGCGAAAAATCGATCGTCGTATGATAGAAGATAGGCTGATTCTCCTTTCTGTACAAAACCCATTCAGCCAATGTCCATCCACAAATATAGGATGGAGAAAGGGGATGGCCCATTGGACATAGCTTCGCCCAGTCATCTGTACGGTACATACACACTACCAAACAAAAGCGCTTATAACCTCAGAGTTCCAGCAACGTGCCGCAACATCGATTGCATTCACCCTGATTTTTTATGTTTCATATACTTTTAACAATTTAATACCGACATCCAACTCTTTTTCATTTCCCATAAACTCCAGGAGAATACGGGCTCTTTTCTTGCGCTTGTCCACTTTTTTTATAATGCCTTCTTTTCCTTTTAATGGCCCATCGCAGACGGTTACTTTGGCATTTTCCACATAAAGCGTCGAATAGTCGATAGTTTCCTCATTGCCGATCAATTGTAAGATCAAAGCCATTTCTTCGTCATCAATTTTGGAGAATAGATAGGTTTTGTGGGGATTTTTCCTGTTATCTTCCCAATCGCCCCCATAACTGTCACGATGGTTATATTTATTTAGAAGTCGATAGCATCTCGGTATTTGCTTTAAATCATGGTAAGTTTCTACATTCATCAGAGTATTCACAAAAAGATACCCAGGAAACAGCGTTTTATATACTTCGTAAATACGTCCCTGTTTTCGTTCTTGCAGTTTTCGCTTCGGTACGATTACTTGGATGGATTTATCGAAATGCTTATCAATCATCGTTCGAACCAAATCTTCCTTACCCGTTTCGACAAACAGTGCATACCAACCCAATGTCGCTGATCACCCCTTTTGCGTTCGCTAAAGATACCATGTTTTCAGTTTGTCAATTCAGTAACATCAGCATGAAATGTACTCGGAAGCGGACGCGTTCTGCGATCGAACCGCTTCACACGCATAGATGATCAGGACTCCATCAGCTGGCAATAGACCGGGTTTCACAGGCTCCCATCCACTTCTCCATCTGAAACAACGAAAAACCTAGTAAACAGTTTGGTGACAAATGGATCAGGGTTACATATCATCAGGATTCACAACGGATTAAGGTGAACCTTTCGTAAACGGATGATGGGAAAGCCATAAGACACATCCAAGTCTAAACTTCGTTCAATGACAGCTCCAAATTATTCCTAGAAATTATATCACAATAAAATATAATTTTTCAATCTCTTCTTTTGTGAAACTATCCAGAATTAACATATATTTAATAAAATGCCCAAGCCCAGCATCATCCGTATCACCCCCTGCATCTCCCAAAATCAAATAAACAGAAGTACTCTCAAGACTCCCCTCCCGCCTTTTTGATTCTACACAGATGCCAAATTCACTGTAACGTATGTCGTTTTGTTTTTTATAGGAATAAAGAATAAAATCATTTTTTTAATAAATTTTCTAGTTGCAAACCATTTTCTTCGATAACCGAAAATTTCTATTAACATCAGAATTAGGGGGTGATGAAATTGAATGGATCATTGGTGTCTAGACCTCCATCTGCTTGACCCAGCCCTTACAGATCTCCATCATCGTCGGAACGGGAACTAAATATCACTATTGGCGCTCGTTCAAGTCACCTTTTTCATAGGCTATCTCATAACCGGTTGGTTGATCCAACCATCTGGAAACATTCCATGGGAACAGCTACTACATCACGGTGTTTTAGGTTGGATCGCCATATTTCCTTTAGCCGCCTTACAACTGTGGATTTCCCAAAGCGTCAAAATCTTTGGCAAATCACTCATCCTCCATGTCTCTTTCGTTTTACCCAATGTCATTGTGGTTGGTTTGGTTTCCCATATTGCAGCTTGGTTGCCATATTCCCCGCCCTATTTCGCCATGTACCCCCAAGGCTTCCCCCTTTCCCCTCGCCTCAATCCAATGCCATTTTGGTTTATCGTAGGATTCACATTTGTTCTCTATCTATTTGTAGGATGGCGGTCATTTGGAAAACGGGAGTGGAATTAGCTTGAGGGGGATCTAAATGATCGTAACCAATTACAACTTCAACAGAGGGATCGGCAAACCATTGTAAAGAACAATGGATTACAAAAGCACCTTCATTTCTTTGAAGGTGCTTTCTACGAGATGATGCAAAGTTTCGTAAATGACGGATACTCCTTTTAACTCCTTCAAGGGAGGAGAAACCATTCCACAAAAGCAGTCAACCATCACTTATGAAGACTGGATTTCCTGTTTGATCTGTTCCATTCGTTTTTTCCCCCACTCATACATCATTTCCACGATGGGGAGCAAGGTCATGCCCAGTTCGGTCATAGAGTATTCCACTTTTGGAGGCACTTCCGGGTAGACTTCCCGATGGACGATTCCATCTTCCATGAGTTCACGCAATTGATTGGTCAATATTTTATGGGATATCTTCGGAAAAAGCCGTTGCAGATCGCTGAAACGATGCGGTCCTTCGACACCCAGGTGCCATAAAATCACCACTTTCCATTTTCCACTGATAATGGATAAAGTGAGTTCTTTTTCACAGTGGAAATCGCCGTTGATAATCTTTTGCTTGATTTCTTCACGCAGTGGGTCGGACATAAGCGTTTTCACCTCCGATTTTTCTTAAAGTAACCATTTGGTAACCTCCGCACAAAAAAGTGCATTCTTCACAGAATCCATACCCGCTTTTACAATGGGTAATGTCCGTAAAACAATGATTTTCAACGTTAAGGAGGGGCTATTATGAGTAAAAAGGCGTTATTGATCATCCCCCCGGATCGGTTTAATGAAGATGAGTTATTTCTTCCTAAAGAAGAGTTGGAACGTGCAGGAATCGATGTAACGATCGCAAGTACAAAAACTGGAGAAATCACCGGGGATTATGAAGGAAAGGCCCATGCTGAAGTCATCTTTTCGGATGTTTCAGCGGATGACTACGATGTAATTGCTGTGATCGGCGGTTCTGGAACGATTGATCATCTATGGGGAAATCAGGAATTGATCCGTTACCTGAAACAGGCTTACCAGCAAAAAATCCTTGTGAGCGGAATCTGTGCCGGCTCCGTCTCCGTGGCGAAAACAGGCTTACTTTCAAGGCGCAAAGCCACATGCTATCCAGTCGATGTTATGATTGACGAATTAAAGGCAAACAACGTCGAATATGTAGCCCAAGACGTAGTCGCTCATGATGATATTATCACAAGTAATGGTCCCGATGGTGCCAAAGCCTTCGGAAAAGCCTTGGTTCAGGCTTTAAGCTAACGTTAGGTTAGATCGCTGAACAAAACACACATTGCGGTAGAGCGCAAAGGAACCCGCCACCTTTCAGGAAGGGCGGGTTCTTTTTCAATATGGATGCACCACATCACAGCCAAACCCCACACCAAGGTTGAGGATTGCTCCACAGTCGCGTATCCCCTTTTATAGAGGTTGTATCCATTAACACAGGTCTATTTTATCATATCCATGTCATATGTCAGAAAGCACCCTCAATAAATGAGCGTGCTTTCTTTTTCAATTCACTATTTCTTTTTTACAGAGGTTTCATCCCCCACTGTTGGCTATCGTAAGAGCCCCAGACTGCCCGTCAACTTGTTTACTTTTCTCTTCTCCCCATAGATGGCGATTCCCAAGTATTCCAGATCATCCTGTGCGCATTGAGCCATTTTATGGATGTAGTCCTCGTAATTCTTGGTTGTTTGTGCCGCATTGGAAAAATCGACTAACAGCAAATCTGGATGCTCTGCACCAATCGTATCCCTCAGCGCTTTGATGTTACTTTTATCTCCCTTCAAAATGGGGATCGGCATGGTGGTAATCCCTTCATGGATCGTTCCCGTGACATCGATGACCTCCGGTCCAATGATTCCCTCCACCTTTTTGCCCAGCGTTAATGCTAAAACCGCTGCGGTGTTGGCGATTAAACCCATCGGCAATTCTGAATCGATCACCATTACGCATTTTCTTTCCATTTCAAACCCTCCATTTACAATTCCATCAAAATAAGACCAAACGTATTCCCCCACACTCCTCTCTCCATTACAGGAATGTTATAAGAGGTAGCGTTTATCCCATACTTTACCCATAATGAAATGGATGGAAAAGAACCAATTAAACCGTATTTTTGAAATACCAATTTTAAAGGAAGGATGTTATGCTCTGGATTCCGATTGACCGTTCCCTAGACATTTCCTTGAAACGGCAAGTCTATGGGCAAATTCGCACACGCATCTTACAGGGAGCGTTAAACGCAGGGGATCGACTTCCTCCCAGCCGGGAGTTGGCCAAGCAATTAAATGTATCCAGAAATGTAGTGGTGGAAGCGTATGAACAATTGTTTGTGGAGGGATATGTGGAAGGAAAGCAGGGTTCAGGAACATATGTTGCTCAAGGAGCATATCTCGAACAGAACCGCAAGAAAAGACCCATCTCACTTTTGGAGATCGAACAGAAAAACGAAGCGGACGATGATATCATTGATTTCCGTTCAGGCATCCCCGCTTTAAACCGGTTTCCCAAAAAAGAATGGGGCAAACTGGTCAAAGAGGTATGTGAAGAAGCGACGGATGCCACTTTTGGCTATGACAATCCGGAAGGACGCTATGAACTTCGACATGTTTTATCCCGTTATTTAAAAAGAACACGAGGCGTTCATTGTCATCCCGATCAGCTGGTGATCACCTCTGGAGCGACACAGGCCTTATCCCTCATCGCCAACCTGCTACTAACCCCCGATGAAAAGGTGATCATAGAAGATCCTATTACTCACGACATTCAAACTATATTTTCCTCAACCGGTGCAACCCTCGATCCCATCCCTGTGGATCAGCATGGAATGCGGACCGATCTACTACCGATGCAGCAAAAACCGGGATTTGTATTTGTGACACCGTCCCACCAATTCCCTTTGGGAGGAATCTTGCCGATTCAGCGTCGGATTCAACTGATTCAGTTCGCGCGAACATGGGATACCTATCTCGTTGAAGATGACTATGACAGTGAATTTCGGTATGGCGGAGAACCGGTCAGTTCCCTCCAGGGCTTGGACCCGGAAAGAGTGATCTACATCGGAACGTTTAGTAAAATCCTTTCTCCTGTTCTGCGGATGGGATATCTGATACTCCCTCCCGCTCTCACTCAACGCTGCCGGCAACTAAAGTGGTATCTGGATCTGCATACTCCATCGTTGGAACAGAAAGCACTGGCCCGATTTATATACAATGGAAGCCTGGACCGCCATATTCGGAAAATGCGCAAGCTATACCTTCGACGAAAAGAATTCTTATCTTCTTGTCTCAAAGAAGCATTCGCAGACCAAGTGTCCATTTCTGGAGATTCAACGGGTCTCCATATGATTGCAGAGTTTAATATGATGTTTGATGAAGCACTGGTGAGACGTATTTACCAACATGGAGTAAACATATATCCCGTTGAGCACCATGCCATCCAGAAAGGCCGTCACGGAAATAAAATGATTCTGGGTTACGGTAATCTCACTGAGAAACAGATTCAAGAAGGGGTTTACCGATTAAAACAAGCGCTAACTTAATCCCATTTTGAGACTATATAGCCTGCTAATATCTGTTCTGAACTCAGCGGGCTTTTTCTTTTAACTTTTTCGCCAGACCACATCCCATTCTGATAGCCCTTGATAGATCCGCAACAAATCCTTTCCCCCAAAAAATAATGAGCCCTCAAACGGATGGCTCAAAATCCTCCCTAAATTCTCTATAAATGTTCAACCCTCACTTTGCCAGGATGAATTTTTTTCAACCGCTCCACCAGTACACTTCGGTGACACTGCCGATAGTCCTTTTCAAAACACATGAGACAGGCCTTTTCATGCTCCATAACCGTCACCAGTTCATGAAGCCGCTTCTCCTGTTTGTCTAAATGCCGGTTGTATTGCGCAAAAAACGAAACATAATCCCGATCACGCTTCAACTTTCTTCGAACTTCCGGTGGTGTCCCTAAGCCTCTTTCATGTCGGTAACGGATATGGTTTGCTTCCAGGCGGTTTTTAAGAACCGTTTTGGAAAATCCCTTTTTTCGACTCATCGCTCTCTCCCGAACATCAATCAAAACAGTAACGCCTGCGTCCTTCAATTTCCCGATCCATTGATCGATGCGCTCTCCCTCATAGCCAACCGTATAAAGATCCATGAATATCTCAACCTTTCTCCACATCAAAATACAACTTATATGGCTGGAACTATCCATCCAGAACCCTGCCCCATCGGCCCTCCCGTTCCTCAGAGAAACGGAGTCTGACCCATCCTCTACAAATAGAAAGCCGCAACTGACACAGTTTAACTTTTTACAAAAAAGGTCCAACTCCTCCGCGATCTCTTAATTTTTACATATCGATATGCAAACGCGTTCCATATTGATAAATATAAGCCTTGGGCGCTTAGGTGTATTGCAACAAAGCTCAAAGGACTCTCCCACCGACCATACAACCGAATTACCAAATCTGTATAGAAACGTTTGGTTGATGTGGCTGTTGGGGATCTTCTCTGTAACTCAGCTATTGGTTTAATCCGGCTTTTTTTGTCGAAACTCAATAATAACCTGAAGAAAGTGGGGAGCTCTTGTTATGGTCCACTTTACTATCGAGTTGATCATCGGGTTTGTTGGTATTTTCCTTATCGTCAAAATCCTAGGTAAGACCCAAATTAGCCAAATTACCCCTTTCTTTTTCATTTCTGCTCTGGTGTTGGGGGAGTTGCTAGGCAATGCGGTTTATGAAAAAGATGTAGGCCTTTTGAATATATTGTATGCACTTGGACTATGGGGCTTTATGATGATTATTGTTGAAAAAATAAGTGATCGTTATCTCAAAACCAGAAAGTTTTTAGAGGGCAGTCCCTCCATCATCGTCCGAAATGGAATCCCAGACCGGAAAGAGATGAAAAAAACAAATTGAACCTGAACCAATTGCAAAGCCTTCTTCGGCAAAAAAACGTCTTTTCCATTCGGGAAGTAGCCTACGCCATTTTGGAAGCAGACGGAACATTAACGGTCCTTAAAAAATGGAACGACTCCCCTCCTACTCGGTCTGATCTGAAGCTTACGCCGCAGCCCGTTCATCTTCCAGTAACGTTGATCATTGATGGAAAAATTCAACGGGACAATCTCTCGGAAATCGGCTGGACGGAAGATCGGCTCCGTAAAGAACTGAAAACTTGGGGAGTACAGCAAGCTATAGAGGTGTTTTTTGCTGAATGGATGGAAAGAGATGGGCTGTATGTCATTCCGATGAAACCATGAAGCCAACACTGAACTCCCCACCAATGGGGGACTTTTAAGCTTTCCTTTGTGAAATATTCCGAAATCCAAGTGAATATAAGAAGAACTATATATAGCGATGATTCCCACGGGCGCGTATGACCTATATGGATCACGTGCTAACTACAGTATCTTTAAACGACCACTTGGAGAGCGTTTTTTTATATCTATTGAAAATAGTGGAAAGATAGGGCGCTATCCGCCAGTCAATGCCCATACATGTAACAGATGCCATTCCAATGCACACTCGCGCAAAAACCATAGGAATCCATGGGTAGAAAGACCATCCCCGCCAATCATCGAGTGCCACTTGGTATCATTCGGTTCCGTTGGCCTTTACCGGATTCTTGGCGAGCTCCATTGCAATAAGGCGGGTCCATTATGACTGCATTCAAAATTTCTCACGGCAGGTTTGGCATTTGTTATAAACAAAAGTATTTTGTTTTATTAAACGGTGATTCCAATCTATTAAGTCCTCCCATGTGGGATGGGATAATTAAAGAGTTTCTAGGGTACAATTCGAAATGCCTTAAATAGGCTTCAATCAGAAAATATAATTGACATCCCCCCGGAGTGGTGCTTTCGTTCGATCTCCTTCCCTAAAAACAAGAATCGGTTCACCCTCTTAAACTCCCAATGACTAAAGGGTTTGGTGTAAAAAACCGGATGTTTATTCGATAATGGAATCCCAAGGCCTTTCTACCCTTATAAGACATATCGAGCAACCTTCTATACGATATATAGTCTAAAGACACTAAAGGTAAGGAAACTCTTTTTGAATAGAGTCGAATCATCTTAAATGCTTCATTACATGAATTTACTTATAAAAAGGCTCGGTTACAGGACTTCTTTGCTAATGAAGAGAAAACATTTATTCGATGACAGACCAAAATATTAAAACCCCTCTTGCTAACGCCTAAATATGTTTAAGCAAAGAGGGTGTAATAAGCCAAGGTATATAGCTCTATAGACATGAGTTTTCACAGATAGCCTGCTATTTTACACAATCTTTAGTCTAGTCTACACTTCTACTACATGGTAAAATATTCATAGGCAAGAGAGGACGGAAAAGCCTCACCGCCTGGGCCGAGTTTACGGCAAAGGGGGTGAGGCGTATGGAATGGTTACATGCCATTGCGGCAATTGTCGTCGCACTTGTGACCATTGCTCGCTTCTTCCTAGAGTGGCATGATCGCCGCCAGGGATAAGTAGCTTGTCCCGTGCTAACTACAGTAGCTTTAAACGATCACTTAGAGGGCTTGATTCTACATCCATTGAAAATACTGAGGTTACAGAGTCAATTTCGAGCACCTTATTTTTTATGCCAAAACGGGCATTAAAGTCACCTGAAAAATACCACAGAAAAAAGGGTGATCCTATTGAAATCAAGGGTTTCGAGCAACTCAGGAGTTTTTTGTCATCTGGAGGCGCTCGTATCCTAGAAAGACATATAACAAGAAGATCCTGCCAGCTGGACAAGATCTTCTTGATCTAAGTGATCTTAAAGCTATGTAATCCTGTGGGTGGATGAATTTTTGTCCATCCATAGCACACACACAGTATTCTTTGCCCTATAGGCCTCATTTATACTATCATTCTCTATAAATTTAGTCAATAATTTTACCAGGGTTATTCTGTTCAAATTATTCAGTCTTCCTCCCTGATTTTCCCCACCTCTCCCGGAATGCTATCTTCAATCCATTTTCCACCTCCACTCTAGAATAAAAAAAGGGTGAGATAGGCAATGCACACCTCCCCCTTAATGGTTAACCTGCTTTTCTTTCTTCCTCTAGCTTCTTTAGTACTATTTTCGCTACTTTTTCCGTACAGTTAGCTACTTTTCAATTCCTTTATTTCTGGAAGCTGTCCTTCCTCTCTCCATATGCGACGAGCAACTTCCTCGGTATGCTCTTTTTTTTATTCAGCCGCTACACTTTTTGCTGGACTTTCTGTGCACTTAGCTTCCTGTATCAACCGCTTTCTTCCTGGAGGCTCCCCTTCTTTTTTCCAAATACGAAGGCCAATATCCCTGACCCGTTTCTTTTCTAGTCGTTTTTCCGAGAGAGTGGTAGGGTTATTATTTTTCTTTTTCTCCACTTTTTGTTCGTTTTCCGTTTCCACCTCTGTACCCATGCTCTCAATTTGGTTATCGGTCTGTATGTTGCTCACCTGAGCTATTTCCACTTTCTTTTTTTGTACATCTTGCACGGTTACTTCTTGTGAAACTCCCTCCTGGAGAATTGGTTCATTACATTTCTTAGTTGCTTCCTCTATGGGTTGTTCACTGCTTGTTAAGGAAATTTCCTCTTGGGCTGGCTGTAACTCGTCTGGCTGAGTGTTTTCTTTCTGGATTGGTTGCTCCCCATTTGCCTGACTGCTGCCTACCTCGTCTGTTTTTTGGATTCCAGAGGAGCTGAACAGTGTTCGGTTCACCACCATCCAGAAAAGTAGCAATTCAATCGAAACAAGTGCTGTAGGAGTCGACAGTCCGGATATGAGTGATTCCCATCCCAGAGGTGATATCTCCCCCCCATTGGCCGGTAACCAACGAGATCCATTGGTCGCCCATTGACGCCCGAACATTTGCCCATCCTGTCATAGCTAAGCCAAAGACAAAGCAAAACCATACTCGTAAGCCAATATCGACTCTTTTCATTATCCCTATAGATACAACGATGTTAGCTAGCGCAAAAACGGTGTCAAAAGCGATCACCGCAACATGGGCAAACCACTTCGGAAAATGCCCAACCTGAGAGAAAAGCTCCCAAGCGTGGAAGTATGATATGGCCATGTTACACCCGAAAACAATGTAAGCTCCTACTACAACTAGATGATAGAGCTGGACTTTTTGGTACCATCGGGTTGGACGGTCTGCGGTCTTCATTTTTTCCCCATCCTCCTTATGCCGTATTCTTTTCCAGCGATAAACAGCAAGAACATAAGGTTGTCTTTTTGGTCCGCTTGCCTTGTGGAGCATTGGCAGTACCTGTGCTGGATTGCTCTCTTGATTACCTTATGTTATCATATTAACATGTTAACATAAGGATTGCAAGGGTTTAGATTAAAAAGTCTACATGTTAACATGTTTTAAGGAGGGATACAGATGAGTAAACGTGTCATGATTGGTATACGAGTGGATGAAGAGGTTAAGCGAGATTTCATGAAATGGTGTATCGATAACGGAACCAGTATCCAACAAGAACTGGAAAGCCATATTTTGAACAGAGTTGGTGAAAATCTAAAAGAAGATTCACCGCATAAGAAATAAAGATGAACATGAAAACAGCCTGTTAAGGGAAACCTGACAGGCTGTTTTACCTTTAACTTTGCAATTTCACTTCATTCCAGTGGAGCGTGATGAGTGAGTCGAGTGAATGAAATGAGGGAGACGAAGGAAAGAAGGGCTCCTAAAAGAGCCGTCTTCATTAGAATAAACGCATGTTTTCTTAATTTAAGAAGCCGGAAGTGATTCGCAGGGAAGCCCGTCCTTGTCAGGGTCTAATCGATACGGTTGCCGTATGGCTTCTTTAATTCAACCTTTGAGGCAACAAAACAACCCCATCTTTTTTAACGGGGTTGTTTTGTTCGCCCTAATTATGTAGGATTTTGAATCTATTTATCTCCTTTTTTGCTATTTATCTCTTGTTCTACTTTCTGGACGGCTTTCATTTGGGTAACCCAGAAAATACTTACCAACATATAGTAAATCCCTACAATCCCTAAAGCTTCATTTATATTCTCCCATAAAGGCTTTGACAGAACAAAATGTCCCCAAAGAGTAAACACAGCAACAAACAGGTAAGGCATTACTATATGAGTCATTACAAATAAACGTTTATTAATATTCATAGTTTCATCATCCTATTTCAAGCTACATTTACTACCATAATAAATGAGAGTAGCTGCTAACCCCGCAGCATTTGAACCTACAATGAACCTCGCCAATAATTTAGCTGCTTCGTGGTAAGCTTTTTTCTTAAGATATGCATAAAATCCTCCTTCAATTGCCGCAGTAATAATCCCTACACCAAAATTATCTGCTAAAGCCTCTATCACACATTTCGCCCACACATTATCTGCAGGGCGACCTGGTATTTTTATGAATTGAGGTTTAGTTTTCATTGAATTTACTGTTAAGGATTTATCTACTGTTAAGGATTTTAGTTCATTTGCAAATTTAGTTCCAAATCTATTTTCTATTTTATCAAAATCATATGTTCGCTCTCCATTTTTTACTACTAATGCTTCTTCCACTAAAAATTCAATCTGATCAGCTAATACTTGTATTTTTTGCTCATTTGTAATTTTTGAATTACTTGCAAAGGCTTGCTTCGGAAAGCCAAAAGAAATAAAAATAGCAAGCGTTAACATATAAATAATAGTACATTTTACTGTTTTGTTTATTACCATTAATACAAACACCCCTTATATTAATTGATAAAACACGAAATAGACAGATAGTCAGATTTGTCTCTAATAAATTTAATATTACCCCTTTCAAAAATTTTTTATCTAATTAAGATGATACATGTCATTGAACAAAATGTAAATAGTATATATATATTTAGTTGATTACATGTAATTTCCGAATTTATTTATCCGTTTTTCTTTTCCCCCTAGCTTTTACCTCCCCATGACCTTCTAAGCTCTGGTTTTGTTTCAAAGCCGTTCACTGGAGTGCTACTTCCGGTCCCGCGAGTGGCGGGTTGATACGAGCAGAGCGTGATGAGTGAGTCGAGTGAATAAAATGAAGGAGATGAATGAAGGAAGGGCTCCGAGAGTATCAAGTCGGGAACCGACGGGTTTTATTTTTCTATTATAATGAAAGGGATTCAGGTGATTTTGGATTCAAAGTTGCTTAGGGTATCATTTAGGGTGTTGTTTGGGGTATTTGACAGAATGTTCTGTTCCTCTCCAATCAGGCAAAAATGCATCTCAGGGAAAAAGAAATTTCCTTTAGCCCGCTTCGCTTTTTCTTGAATACTCTTGACTCTCTCTGATCGTTTCACTTTCTCCCAACACTTTTGGATGTTTTCAATTCGACTTGGACTCGCAGCGACCCATATGATTGGGTCTTTGTTTTGGATGGGTCCCAAAGTCTCAATGTATTGAACCAACTTATCTTCAATGGTCGTCCCCCTCTTGGAAGGGTCTTTCTTCTTTTCGTCATTTTCGATTGTTTTCGTACTGTTATCAAACTCCAACCAAGATGCTCTTTCACGGATTTGGATGCAAGCATCCGGATATGCCAATTTGTTCTGTCGTTCCTGACGCTCCTTCTCTTTTCCCTCCCCATACGTTTTCTTCAGTATGGGTCTCCAAGGAGCCAACAGAATATAAGCTGTTTCCCCTTGGTTCCACCAATTCAGGTATTCCAGAACTCTCATACGTGCCAGATGTTGTTTATTTTCTGGGAGCTTTTCCATCTCTTCCGCTGTTAATCGACGAAGGGTTCTTACCAGAATATCATTTACCCCATAATAGTGTGTTCGCTGCACTCCAAACAGCCGCTTGTATTGGATCGGATAACCCATGGTTGTTTTTTCACTAGCTTCACTCTTTCTTCTCCCTTCTTTTCGAGTTAATTTGATATGATAGGTTTAACCAACCGATATCTCGTGAATGGTTCTGTTTTGTTCCGTTATGTCACAATTGTTTTCAAAAAAACTCGCATCAAAACTAACATTAAGTGTTTTTGCTATGTTAACCATCTGTTTTAGATTTGGATTCCTAACACCTCAGCTAAGTACGAAAAAAGCAAACGTGAACCAGACTATGTGACTTTAAAAAAAATAGCTGACTACTTTGATGTTAGTGTAGACTATATTTTAGGTCACAAGGTATCCAATATTGAGGCCGAAGAAAAATTTGATCTTAAAGAGTTTTTAGAGAAAAACGAAACTGCCCACTGGGGCGGAGTCCCTTTAAATGATGAACTAAGAGAATATTTCTCTGACCTTTTAGAAACCGTCATAAAGCGAGAAGAAGCCAAAAAAAATCAAGGTCAGACCCTTGATTAGATTGCTATATCTGCAACCTGTGTTTTATTTTTCGCAAACACGCTCTATACTCTTGCGTGGTTATCTTTCCAGAAGCATAAAGTTTTTTACAGAATGTTTTCATATCATACCCTCTATGTTGAAATCCAACCGCTTGTGATGTTTGTAGTATCAAAATTTCCAAATTTGTGTTTGTATCATTCTTTTCTTTGGTAATACTATATGTACTACCAAAGAAACTAGATGGAATGGATGAAATACTGTATTTACTTCTTTTTTTTGTATAACCATCCGTAACCACCGGATGGTTATATAATTTACTTAAATACATTTCCCCTTAATCAGAACAAATGTTCGTATTTAATTTTAACCGTTTATATCCGTTTATATCTTTCTTTGCAAGTTCATTCAAAAATACAAATAAACTTTTTAAACCTTTAGACATGAGTTTTCACAGATAGCCTGCTATTTTAACAATCTTTAGTCTAGTCTATACTTCTACTACATGGTAAAATATTCATAGGCAAGAGAGGACGGAAAAGCCTCACCGCCTGGGCCGAGTTTACGGCAAAGGGGGTGAGGCGTATGGAATGGCTACATGCTTTAGCAGCGGTGACCACCGCTCTCATAGCCGTTGCACGCTTCTTCCGAGATGGACGGGATCACCGTTCAAAACGGAAAAAGCGACGTTGACCCTCTGACTTGGGCTAGCCAAATTAAAAGCCGTAAGTAAAGCGTCACCTTTACCTACGGCTACAGGCCCACGGTGGGGCAACCCTTACGACGTTCTCTCTTGCCTTTATTATATACGTTTCATACGAGGATATGCAACTTAAAAGCTTACAGGTGACAAACCATTATAACTTTTATATATCTTTGCGAGCGAGAAAACCCCTAGCTTTAGCTATGGGGATGAAAGCGAGCGTCAGGCGAGGGAGGGGTGTTTTTTTACCCCTCTCGCAAGCCTGACCCTCTTTTGCTCTCTTTTTTTACACCTGTTTAATTAGATATATTGAATCTATATAATATTCGTTGTAAAATTGGCAATAGGTGATGAATTTGAGAACCGTTCAAAGTAAGCGAAATGTCGTGTACGACTGCAAGTATCATGTAGTTTTTTGTCCCAAGTATCGACGAAAAGTGCTGGTTTCGCCTGTAAGTGATCGGCTGAAAGAGCTGTTCGCAGAAAAAGCAAGAGAGCTGGAAGTTATGATTTCCAGTATGGAAATCATGCCCGATCATGTGCATTTACTCATACAGTGTGATCCGCAGTTTGGGATACACAGGGCAGTTAAACATCTCAAAG
>NZ_FXTI01000014.1 GCF_900182565.1 Melghirimyces algeriensis
GACAACCACAAAATAAAGAAATCACACGGTATAACAGGGAAAACGAACACTCTATTGTTTCCACCGATTTTTTTCTATATGATATAGGTGTCAGGGAAACCTTTTATTTTGGGCTTAAAATGGGTTTGTATCGTACCTATGAGGAATTGAAACAAGGAATAAAGTCACCTAAAAAGTATCCTATCCCATGTTTGTATCGTACCTATGAGGAATTGAAACTGTCACAGGAGTGGTTGCAGCGGCGAAAGAAGGTCAGTTTGTATCGTACCTATGAGGAATTGAAACCGTGTTTCAAAGGGGTGGAATTGAACCGGTATTGTGTTTGTATCGTACCTATGAGGAATTGAAACGATCATCACCCTTTTCAGACTTGTCATCCCCACAGCGTTTGTATCGTACCTATGAGGAATTGAAACAGATAAAATAAACCCCTCCCTTTAAAGTGGGAGGAAGAGTTTGTATCGTACCTATGAGGAATTGAAACCTCTGAACGGTTGAAACAATCATATCCTGAAGTTCGTTTGTATCGTACCTATGAGGAATTGAAACCCATCTCTATGAACCGGCTCCAATGTTTCAACGTCCGTTTGTGTCGTACCTACGAGGAATTGAAACCAAACAAAAAGCCGGATAGGAACTTTTCCCATTGACTATAGTTGTGGATAGCGATCCCCTTGAAAGACTTGCATGCTTTTTTCTGCGCGTGAATGATCGAAATATCTTCTTCCGCTGCGTGAAATCCTTTTTCGTAAAAAGTAACGTATGTCGGTATTTGTTCAGTTGTTTCGATACCTATGACAATTTTAGGGTGAGATAGGTAGTCTATTTCATTTGTTGAAATATCGATAATATCATCAGCAGTATCTCTGTATGCCATGACTACAATATAATTGTACAAATCAATAATACGTTTGTAGTAATCTGACAAATTCGCAATATCTAATGAAATAGCTTCTTCAACTTCTTGAGAAGTATCAAACCAAAAAGGGATCGCCGCCCCAGATTCCAGGTTGTACTTATTTATAGTCGAGATATACTCTCGACTTGTTCGAAGCCATTGCTTCAAAACTTCCTCTCTATCCGTTACATTATTCCAATCCAAGGGGTATCTGAGTAGATATGGCTCACTATCTAACTGTATCCCTAAAAATCGTTCATTCGGAGAAACCTGATCGTTATAAGCTGTTATCTCTTTAATTTTCGAGATACATGAATTTTTGTATTCCACAAGCGCCCAATGTGGGTCCCCTAAAAGAGCATGTACTTTAATCCCTTGACCCTGTGCTTTTTTTATAAAATACCGGTATGAATCAATTGATAAACCGGAATCCCAATGTAAGTGAACTACATCGCCATTGAAATGGCGAGCTTCTCGCTTCATCTGGCGTGGAAACCCACATCCATCCACGAAGGCACGTTCCATGCCTAGAATAGTTGTAATTCAAGTTGTCCGCAGACTTCAGGAACGTATCCATCTGCTTTTTGCAGGATATTCTTGGCGGCGTTTACATCTCTGTCTGCCACGTATCCGCAGGAACAGCGATGGGTACGTTCTTTTAAGGTTTTCTTTACGATCTGCCCACACTTTGAGCAAGCCTGTGACGTGTTGCGAGGGTCAACCAATTCTACCGATTTACCAGCCCATTCTGCCTTGTAAGTCGTGAATTGGATGAGCATCCCCCAGCTTGCGTCATGGATGCTTTTAGCGAGACTATGATTCTTGACCATGTTTGTGATCTTCAAGTCCTCAAAAACAATCAGATCATACTCGTTGACCAGAAAACGGCTGATCTTGTGGGCGGTATCTCTCCGCCTGTTCGAAATCTGTTCCCATGCCTTTGCAAGGAGAGCAACTGCCTTTTGTCTGCGGTTAGAACCTTTCTTTCTGCGGCTTACCATGCGTTGGAGGTACTTAATCTTTCGCTCCGACTTTCTAAGATACTTGGGGTGTTCAAAAAATTCACCATCTGACGTGATCGCAAGGTGTTTCACCCCTAAATCAATGCCCACTTGTTTTCCGGTAGTTGCTTGTTTCAAAGCTTCCATCTCACAAGAAAAGCAAGCATAGTATTTACCGTTTTTCCGCTTAATGGTACATGTTTTAATGTTGCCTTCCATCTGTCTATGTAGCTTGATACGAACATTCCCGATCTTAGATAGCTTGAGGAATTTTCCTTCCAGTTTGAAACCGCTTTGAGGATAAGTGAAGCTATCATAACGGTTCTTGCCTTGAAATCGTGGATAACCCGGATTTTCGCCTTTCTTTAATCGCCTGAAAAAGGATTGAAAAGCGAAGTCCAATCGCTTGGCAACATGTTGCAATACCTGAGATTGAATCTGTTTGAACTCTGGTATTTCCTTCTTGAGTGCAGGAAGTTCATTGGCTTGTTTGTTGTAGTTTAGCGAGATACCACGTTTCCCATAGGCAAATTTACGCTGTTCCAACATCGAGTTGTACAACCATCGGCACATGGAAAGCGTCCATGTAATCTTATCGGCTTGCCCTTTCGTTGGTTCCAGCTTGAATTTATAGGTCTTGAGCATCGTGTTCACCCCCTTTATGTCGTCAACGACATTGTATCATTCCTTGCGTATGTCGTCAACGACATGGTATAATCTTTTCGAGGTGATTTGAATGGCAACTAAAAAAGGTCGTGCCGAACTGCACACGACCGTAGACGCGGATCTATTGCATAGCATTAAAAAGTTGGCCTTGGATCAGGGAACCACAAAATATGGCCAGTTCATTGAGGAAGGAATGCGGTTAGTACTTAAAAAATACGGGAAGTTGTCGGACTCACGAGAGGGCTAAAACCCCGTCGATCATCGGTACGTGTCGGTGGTACGTCGCTTTCATCTACCCCATTGAAATGGGGAGTCTTCTCGCTCGTCACTCATAAATATTGTTGATATAGTTGTTTGAACAAATTTCCAAAATATACGCAGTATCTGACTCAATCCGGTCCGTTTTCCATAACCAAACGCCCTTTACAAAAGAACCAAGATCAGTACCAATTTTTTTTTAATTGACATAATAACCATCTCCTATACGTTTACAAAAAACGGAAAGTTGATTACACCCGGTTTTACTCTTCGTGCAAATTATATGTCTCAACCAACCCAGGTTTTGTTGCTTTTCGGTACTTTTTCCTCCGTTCCTTATTACGAATCTTTGCGTTCCGGTCAATAACGATGCTCTCATACGTATTCCACTTCCGTCGCTTCGGCGTTTTGTAATTACGTCCATCCGATCCGTATTCTTCCGCGCACTTAATTGACCTCTCTCCATTTCTACGCGTCATCAACTGTCGTTCGCTTAAAAACGGGTACTCAGTTGATGTTTTATTACTCAATTGAGATGTAATTTCCTCCCGCAAAATGTAGTTCGTCAACCTTTCAAGCTGTATGGGGTCTGGCCGCTCCCCAATCGAAAGTACATATTCGTCCGCTAACGCCTGGATTGCGCGCATCCTGTCTGTACGGTCTTCTATACATTCGTTAATTATTTCGTTAACAATAGTCTCAAATTGCGCTTTGTAATCCTCCGTAGGATTAAATCGCATCCTCCGCCCCTCCTTTCGGTGCTTCTCCGACTCTTATATGCGCAATCTCCACGTATTCCGGGTCCCGTTCAATCCCAACAAACGAAAAACCCTCGCGCTTTGCGGCTACGAGAGTTGAGCCGGAACCTGCAAACGGGTCTAGGACTACCCCGCCAGGTGGTGTAATCACTCTTATCAATTTTGCTAGCAACTGGACAGGTTTTTCTGTTTGATGTAGTCGTCTAGTCGGTGACACCCTTTTTTCTGTTATAACGTTCCCTGTCTTGTTGTCATAAAACTTAGGTTTTCCCTTCACCAAGTGGATAATGATCTCATGTTGTGGTCTAAAACCTCTCCCTAATCCCATTTGACTCTTGTTCCAGACAATCATATTTTGTAAGCGGAATCCACTTGATTCCAAAGCAGGCGCTAGGTGAGGATACATCCGCCAATCTGTAAATACACAAAAACTCCCGCCATCTTTTAACAGCCTGAAAGACTCTACGGCCACCGACCGCAAAAGCCACACAAGTCCTCCTGTAGTCATATTATCGTTTATAAACCATCCAGTTTTTTTGAACTGTTTATAGGTTATCCCCTGACCTTTCGCCATTCTTTTCTGTGTTTCATTAAATCCACCCGAACAATAGGGCGGATCAGTGACAACGCTGTCTATACTGTTATCGTTCAACTCTTTCAGCTTTTTGATGCAATCACCCTGTAAGATAACGTTATTCATTTGTTATCACCCCGTTTGTTTTTTCGCAACCCCATCTACGATAAATCTCCGCAATTCTCTCTAATGCACCATCGTAATGTGGCGTCCCATTCAACAGATTTGTGACAGCTGCCTTTCCTACCCCCATTAATTCCGCGGCTTCCACATGCGAGTACCCCTGCTCGTAAACATAAAAAACCACCCGTTTTTGGCGGTTTGTCAGATTCGCTTTTTCTAGCGCATTGTCTAAATCGAGTAGTATATCGCATGCTGCGTAATCTCCCGCATGGAAACGTCGTTCCCTTAGATTGTGTAAATCTCTAAGTATCTTTGCGACGCCTTCCGCAGATGATAGAGTATATTTATTTCCGTATCGTCTATGTGCGGCTTCCTTGTCATGTCTTGGCGCGCCCATTTAAATATTTCGCTCCTTCCGTTATAATCGTTAAATTAATCGTTGATTTAATTCGCCAATTCATCGTATAATAAAGACAACAAAACTCAGGAGAGTGATTCGCATGGGTAAAGTCGTAAGTCTTCACCGACGAAACGAGTGTACGTAAAGATCGAATCCGGACCCTGGCGTGACAGCTTCCTCATGCTGAAGGATCTCGCGTCCTCCACGATCGGGAAGACGTAAGAATAACCGTCAAACTCGTTAGAGTTTGACGGTTATTCTTTTATCTAACGTGAAATGTCGTCGATTAGCTTGCGACTTCCTTTTCGTAATACTCCGTGACAATCTCATCCTGCCATGTAAAGTCCCACGAGCGGCCTTCCCCGTTTCCAAGCGTTATTTCGTTCCATCGATAAGGTCCGTCCGCATATGAACGCTTAGCATCGCGGTACCCTTCGCAATCCTCGTTAAAAAACATATAACCGTTAATACTTCCTCGATTCATCCACGAAGGAACATGTGGGTAAAGACTTGAGCGAACTAAATTCCCGTCTGTAAAATCGTCTAGCAACGCGTCTAACTGAGTACCATATTTCGCGTCGTATGTTGATTTCCCGTCCTTGCCGTAACCGATGTCTGTAACCTCCGCCATATATGCTGGCGTTTGGCCTTCGAAGAACTTCGCAATATATTTTATTTTTCTCTTGCCGTTAAAATTATACGGACGTAAAAACTCCGGGTGCGCCCGAATTTTCTGTGCATTCGGAGTAACCTTTCGTAGGATCAAAATCTGTGTAGCTACGCCAGTGCCAACATACTGAAACGTCGTAGGTGGGAGTTTGACTGTCGCGACGTGCCAACACGTATCGTACATAACCTGTCGCACTTTCTTAGCTGGTTCCGCGAAACTAAAATTCATCGGAAGGATGAACGCAATGTACCCACCTGGTTTCGCCGCCTTTACCGCAAATTCAACGAATGCAAATTCCGATTTTCCCTTTGACATGTTGGTCTTTTTCGTATACTTCAGAGTCTCGAAATCAGTCCTTCCTTCGACTTCAATTGTTTCGCCAAATGGAGGATTTCCGATAACAAAATCGTAGTAGTCCCGACGTTTGTGTTCGAGTGCGTTCCCTGTGATGACTTCCGCGTCCGGATAGATCATCGAAGCAACCTTCGCAGATGTCGTATCAAGTTCCAATCCGGTAATTTTGCAATCGTCCGGGATGTGTTCGAAGAAAACCCCGCTACCGCAAGACGGCTCCAACACGCGGGAACCTTTCGGAATCTGTAGTGCGTCAACAATGAATTTCGCTACGTGTGTAGGCGTAAAAAAGGACCCCCCGTTAAAACCCTTCGGAAGGAGCCCACCTTGCGACGTGTAGTTTTCTTTTAGAAATTCGATATCTTCCGATGTAATGTTTTCGCGCGCCTTGTTAATGATCTCCAGTGATTTTACGTTCGCCTGCCAGCGACTGCGTTTAACTCGACCCATTATTCATCCTCCTTTAATTCATCTCCTTAATCGCTAGAATCCCATTCGTGTATAAGAGTTTTTGCGGTTGGATCGTACTTGTACGTCCCGTATGGAAAACTGAAAATGTGCTCAGACGATTCCCAGAAAGAGCGAATTATTTCATCGTCAGATATTTCGTTTGACAAAACGTCATAAATTCGCTTATTTAGCCCTCGATTATTCCCTGTTTCACTTTTCAAAATAAACATTAATCATCTCCCTCTTTTTCTTTAAATTCAACGTCCAACCCAAAAAGAATCAATGCTGACAAAAGGTATAAAAGCGCGTATTTAATATCTTGGTCGACGGCGCTAACAATTCCAAAAAGAAATAAAAATCCACTAGCAAACCCCGTCATTTTCGCCGTCTGGCGTGTCTTTTTATTTGCGTTCATACAATCGTCCCCCTATTCGTTAATTGTTCGCCCAACGACCTACCCAAGTACCACGCCACACGAGATGCAACGCCATTCCCTACGATCCGATATTGAGCAGAAAGACTAAGATCATCAGGCAATACGTACCAGTCTGGCACGGATTGGATACGCAAACATTCCCGGACAGTAAACCTTCTAGGAGATTGCGACGGATGAATCGGTTTACCGCTGTTATGGTGCGCTGTAATGGTCGCAGCCGTCTGCGACCATTTTTGAATACGATTTGATTGGTCATATTTATACCTAATGTACGGTTTCGGAGGCGTCCAATAGTGTTTCTTATTATGATTCGGATAATAGAGACCGTATGGAACTCCCTTATGCAACACTGCAGGTAGTGTCCGTGACGGCTCTTCCATCGTTACGGGGCGGTTTTTCCTTACGCTTGTAGGATTCCGCTCAAGAAAGGAGATTTGTTTTTCATTAAGTGGCACGCCTGGTTCCGGTAGATCCCCAATAACATCTCTTAATACCTGCGTCCGATAATCCTCCGGTTTTGGCTTCGGAAAGACAAAAGAAAAGCCGAGATCCTTTCGAATCCCGACGATGAATACCCGCTCTCGTTTTTGTGCGACGCCGTAATCCCAAGCGTTTATCAATTCCCAGCTAACCGTATAGCCTATTTCGTTAAACTTATCGATCAGTGCATCGAATGTATGTCGATGTCGTTTCCCGATTAGTCCCTTTACGTTCTCGAAAATGAATGCTTTCGGCTGCTTTTTCTCAATAATATTTAGATAGACATAAACTAACCGTCCATTCTTTCCCTTTTCCCCTGCGCCTTTGCCCCCAACAGAATAATCCTGGCAAGGCGGACCGCCTGCGATAATGTCCACGTCTGGTATCTCGTTAGGATCAATCATTTTAATGTCCGCATGTATAACATTTCCGCCCAAGTTGTAGCGATACGCTTGGATTGCGCGCTTGTCAAAGTCGTTTGCCCAAACAATATTAAAGCCGGACTCTTTTAGTCCGACCGCCATAAGACCGCCGCCGCAGAATAATTCTGCGGCGGCAAAACCGTTACTCGGTTGTGTTGGTGTTACGTTATAGTTCATCGTATCAACCTCCCCGTCTAATTGACCAGGGTGTAACTGACAAGAAAGCTTCTGTAGTGGAGTAGAAGTAATTGTCCCCGCTGGTTCGTCCCAAGATCGTCGTCTCAGTCGGTTTGTACACCCACCACCTTGTGGAATTTTCCCATTCCAACATTTCAACTGTCCTTCCTCACTTAAGGTCCGCCAATTACCCCCAGGCGGGATTTTATAAGCGAAAGGTTCCTCGTCTTTTCGAAGTGAATATCCGTAATGGTTTGGTATCATTTTACTGCCTCCATAACTCAATCGAGTTAACCCTATGATCTCGTTGCACCTCCTCCAAACTTCGCGGGTTCTCATACGCCCAATAAACAAAATCGCGGAACTCATCGACTGTTAAACCGTTTTGTTCCGCGAGATATTCTACCAGCGTATTAAACCGTTTTATGTCGATCCGTTCCCGTACGCCATTTCGCTTAACCCACTCGAAAGGATTCATATCCCCTTTCGATGAATTAAGAAGACGACAAAGCGGATAAACATTTCCGATGACTGTACCTCCGTGACCCGTCTTCAGCGCTATAAAATGGTCAAGGGATATGTTATTCACGCCAGACAGGGCGCAACAATCGTTAAATTTTTCGTAACGGATACCGTACCAGTCCGCAGCAGTAAGATCATACGATAGCGCCATTTTCATTGCACGCCGTCTGTTCCTATACGCCTGTAATCGATCCGGATTCAATCGTTTCCAACTCGACTGTCTTGCGCTGCTACATTCGGTACAGTGTGTATCCAATTGATCACGGGTTGATTCGACGAAACGGTATTCCCTTCTTGATTTCCAAATACCACAACAAGGACACCGTTTCCTTATACAGGTACCTCCCAACCACAGGCGGTCGGTCTCCCTTTTTCGCTTGCCTTCGTGCCCCTTTTTCTTCCGCTTTGCCATACACGATCTGCAAACTGATTGCCTCCCACCTAATCCTTTTGACAGCCTCGCGTAATCGTCTAACGGGAGCATTCGGCGGCAGTCCCCGCATTGCTTAACCGTTATATCCCCCGATTTATTGCGTAAGTGTGCAGCGCTTCGTCCTTTCGGCACAAATACTTCGTCTGTTGCGTGCTCCAATAAAAACCGACCTCCCAGTTAATTTTCGAGAGGTCAGCCGTCTGTCTTCTTCGTCTTTCCCAATCGTCAGTCATCATCGTGACGACCAACCGTTCTTAATCAAATCTTAATCAAAATCATCATGATTATCGTAATAGATCACGGTGAACATACATCCCAGAATAAAACCGATTAACAACCCGTAGAATAAACCGTCATTAAACGTAAGGATCACGTCGATTAATCACATCACCTCCGTCCACCCTCCCATTTAGCAAAATTTCGTAATCTTCATTCGTCCATAATTCTTCTTCCGGAATACTTTCGCAATCTTTTGGCAAGCGCGAACAAAAACATACCGAGCACTTAGCGAAAGCTCTACACCGTAATCCATCACGAGTTCCACAGCCGAAGCTTCTTCTGGAGTTAGGTTTGCTTGTTTGACTGCGGAGTGGAAATCGATAACAGCGTATTTCGCATCGATTCTATGATGTCTCCAGTCTCGAATAAACCGAATGACACCAGAGACTGACTCAACATCGTAGTATTTTATAGTTTTTATCATCGTTAACAACCTCCATATACATATGGAACATAAAGTGCCTTCATTATCTTTATAGGGGAGATCAAAGAGGTTTCGCGCATTTTTAGCATAAAAATAAAGGGATAAGCTTACGCGAGATTATCCCGTTATAAACGATAATATTTTCGCTATTTTCCGACTAGATTCCCTGCTGTCTTGCACATAGCTTTTCGCTGAACGTATAATAGAACGTAACACCGTCGAAAATGATCGTGAACAAATTATAGGGAGGTGATCGAATGCCCTTTGACGTGTTCGATGCATCCAGTAGCAAAAAGGGACGACCGTCAACGAACAAAATAGTCTCAATCGATAAAAACAAAAGGCTGTACATTAATAAACCACTACAGATGGAATTAGGGTGTGTGAAAATACCCGTGAATCTTTACGTAGGTTACGACAAGGTAAATAAGCGTATCGGGATAGCGAAACCAGATGTCGTACGTATAACAGACAAGTCACCTATACGATTCGATGCCCGCGGATACGCTTCAGCACGTGGGTTTATTGACAAACACAAACTTCCTCACGATAAAACGTATCATTATATATTTGATGGCCGTGAGGACGGGTGGCTGACATTTCGGTTATTTGGTTATACTGCACCCGACACGCGCCATATAGTTCGTACCACAGAAGAATAATACAACTATATAATACAAAATCCCCCGTATATGCATTATTTATGAAGAAAGTTACGGTATCATCATCGAAAGCATCTTCGGGGGATTTTAAACATTGTTTTTGAGTTCGGGTGACCTTTTCTCATAAATTCTACATTTGCTCCTAATTCCTTAGCTTCCTGGTCAGTTATAATTCTGTAGCAACTCTCCTTCACATAGATTTTCTCTCCTTTTTCCTTAATCATAGAAACACCCGAAATGGCGTCATCAAAATATCTAATGACAAAAATAATATCGCCCTCTTCGTAAGTCTCGTTTGGGCAGGTATCTGTAACCAAAGCAAATACATAGGATTTCCCCATACATCATCTCTCCTTCAGCTTAATATCACGAATAATATAATCTACCTGCTCCGCCATTCCCCGCCAGGTTCCACCGTTATCAGTCTCGTAATCAACCTCGAAGGCATCCACGTATTTTTCCGTTTCGTGATTCAGCATATCTTCGTCAAACTTATCGCCCGACTCCCGGATTCGATCCAGCCGTACAGTATCCGGGCAGTTAACGCGAATGATAACGTATCCGTAATTACGGCAGTATTCGTATTCATTAGGTTGTCTTAAGTCGGTAATCACGATGTTTCCCCGCTGATGATCACGTAGCAACCAGTCTTTAATCGAATGATCCAGCTTTTTAACCCACACGTCAGGATCGTATTCACGCATTTTTTGCCCTACGAATTGATAAAGCCCCCGGTCTTTTTCCGAGGGCTTTCCGAAAATAATATGAGCGATGTCCTTTAACGCGTCAGCAAAGGCGAACTCTGAGAATCGGTAATTTTCGCAAAGGTACGCGGCAACCGTTGATTTTCCGGATCGCATGCGTCCGGTCAATGCGATTTTAATCATCTGTTAAACCTCCTTTTTTCTCTCCATTCGTCCAACTCTTTAGATGCTTTTTGATACCACGAATCGTCCGCATACGAATCAATCAATCGCTGTACAGGCCCGTCTATTGTGTCCTTCAGAATTTGTCGCACTTCATTTAGCGCGCGGACATACGAGAATATCACGAATAGAAACACCGACAATATTAAAATGCATGCGACCGTGGGGATCATTCGTCAAACCTCCTCGAAAAATTGTTCCGTCCAGGGGTCGGCTTCGATTACTTCCGCTCGGATCTGATCGGCTAGGTCAGCGATTTCCCACTGTGCCCCGCGCCCTTTCTTACGCTTGGAGTAAAAGTCGAGGATCGCACGCAGGTTTCCGGTCATAACGATATTACATGCGGCAGCATTCGGAAGGACGAAACGTGCGTCCTCCGCGGGAACTCCTCTCTCTCTTAACTTGTCGTACGACTCCTGCGCATTTTTCATCGCGCGTTTAAAAAGTTGCTTGGATAAAAAACTGTTAGGAGTCCCAAGCACAGACGGAGGCATCACATAATCAAACCCGCCCGTTCTATCGTCACTCCCGAATTTGACATACCGTTGACTCTGAACGCTGAAACTAAAAAAGCGATGACGGGTTAATTGCGACAACGCTGACCGGGAGAGACCTTCGACTGCGAAATTATACGTCAAATGTTCAATCGTTGACGTATGCTTTGACCGCATAATATGACGAATCAGACGGTCAGCTTCCGTCCCTACCTCTCCGTCCGTTGCACTGCGACCGAAATACTTGTCGCCTTCCTTTACGACGATTTCCGTCGGCTTATTTGCGGAGTAGCATGTACGGATTGCTGTTAATGCGATGGCTTGCGCTTCCTTTTCCTCCGCTATATCCTCTACCACTTCACGTTTAGCCTCCGCCGCTAGCTTCTCCGCGAACTTCTGCGAGATTTGGGTTTTACCGATCAGCATGACGTTCAGGTTTACTTCGCTCATTTATTCGTCCTCCCCTTTAACTAGCCATGCTTGCGCCTTTTGCTGCGTCTCCTCTTCGTGTTCAAACTCCAGAACTCTATTACCGAACGTCCATTTACGTCGCATACCTACTCCTCCTCACATTGTTTTCTAACGTCAATAAGCCATTCGTCCCTCTCCCGCGCCTTCTTTATCTGCGAGGAGTTTTCGAGTTCCCCTCGGATCGCCTGCACGTATTCCTCTGCCGTGATTTCCCCAGCGTAATAACGTTCGATGAGTGTCGGCAAATAGAACGCCTCCTTAAATCGTGAGAAATAAAAAAAGGGAGCCGACGATGGCTCCCGCAAGTGCGAACGATGCGATTAGGTATACAGTTTGCAAAACGTTATTCCTCCCGGAAAAAACGTTCGTCGATCTGCACCGCGCCCACCCCGTCGGTCACAACCGTGTCTATCAGGTCATGTCCGCGGTACAGGTCGACCAAAAAGTCGCCATCTCCGATTTTGGGTTTGGTCTGATACTCTTTACCGATCTGCTCAAAAACTCGCTCAGCGTCCTCCTTTGAGTCAAACTCGCACCCTACGACAAACTCAGTTTCGTTCCCGGAAACCCTATTGATTTCAATCGTCGTCATCGTAATCTCTCCCTTACGGTTTGTTATACACATTGGTTGAAGTTACGTCTAGCCTAGTTACCTAGGCGTGCCTTTGTGCTATAATGAATCATGAGCCAATAAATTTCTTAAACAGAGGGTCGATCGGTTGCCGCCGTTCGGCCTCTTCTTCTTCTTGCGGTTCCGAATCCGTCTTTATCTGCGGAAGCGGGTACCTGTATTCCGTATGCTTCACCGTTTCATGCCCTCCTGACCTTTGGTGCGCTTTCCCACCTCTTCGCGATCTTCAAACACGTCTTACAGGTAATCTTCGGGGTATACGTCTGCCCTTCTCCGTCCCACCATTTCTCCTCATCATCCCACAGCCTCCCTGATCCAGCTTTGCAGAGAAACTCTCCCGCACTCCGTTTTAACCTTCCTTCCTTCAGGTCTTCCTGAATCAGGATGTGCTGCACTGTTCTCTTGTTTCTCCCGTCACCCCATGAGTTTTCAAGTAACCCGCCTTTAACAAGTTTAATTGCGGCTGTCCATTTAACGGGAACCTTGATTGAAGCGTTGAATTTTTCTGCTTCATCCCGTCTGCGGTTTAGAATATCCCTCCGTTCCCGTTCCTCTTTCTCTCGCATCTCTTTTATTTTCTTTTGTTCTTCTTCTATTTCTTTTTCTGTACTGAAGTAGATGAAGTCTAATGCCGTTATGTGTACCAATTCACCCGGATGTAAGTGAATATCGTCAGATGGATGGATGTCTAATAATTCCCCTTCTAGTTCGACCGTGCGCGGACTGATCGCCGTTGCCTTGCAGTCTCCTCCTGAAACTCGATTAAGCCAGAATGGATTGATGTGCATACTACGGAGCCTCAACCTGTGCAATCCCCTTCTCCTCTCGGTAAATAAATATTGTTTTCATGTTGTCAGCTCCATATTACGATCAATTAACGATTATGTCAACGCATGATTTAACGATTAATCACCGCGTCCCGGTACTCCCAAAACCTCAGTCGTCTCTTTTCGTTTTGACGTTTTTAACTGTTTCATATACACCCCAAGCAACGCCTAATGCGTAAACGCTTCGACAGTAAAAACTCAATTCCAATTTCCGTATCTCCTCTTCATCGAAATGAGCGCGCAAACGAGCCTTTGCTTCCGTTACTCTCCGATCAGCTTCTCGTACTTTTTTCAGTGCTTCTTGTTCCGTAATCATTCACTCACACCCCCGTTGACCCGAAACCTCCGCCCCCTCTTTCCGTGTCGCTCAGTTCGTTAACCTCTTCGAAGTTTGCGTGCATGACGGGGGCGATAACGGCCTGTGCTACGCGGTCACCTTTGCGGATGATGTACGAAGGATCATGCGCATTGTCCGAATACCCGTCGATAACTACGAAACCACCCGCGGTAATGCCGTTACCATGAGTACCTTCAATCATATGCGCAAACAGTGTGTCACCGTGTTGCTCACTGGGACTTGCAGTATTCCCAAACATCATAAACACTTCGCCGCGATAATCCGCATCAATCGTACCAATCGAGTTCGGTAACCGAAGCGGAGTTCGTTTGGCAATCCCGCTCCGCATCCGAATCTGCATTTCGAATCCTTCCGGGATTTCAAACGCAAGCCCGGTCGGAATCAATTTCGCCTGTCCCGGCTCAATAATTACGTCCTCCACTGCGACTAAATCAAAACCCGCAGCACCATTCGTAGCGTACTGCGGAAGCACTGCGTCAGGGTGAAGCCGTTTAACCTTTACGTTTATGTCATAGCCGATAGGAACTCGTTGACCGTTCTTGTATTCGTGAGTACGCCCCAGGTCGTCATACATGTCGCTGAACATTATTCGTCCTCCTCCGGGTTGAGTTCGTTATATAGTCCGTCAACAACCCCTAGTATTTTCGCGTCAGGTACAAACGAATTAACCACTTCACCGTCCTCCCCGAATAATTCCATCTGAACCGCTGCGTCAGTCTCACGTATGATTAAATTGATTGCTTTATCGCAGTCTCGGATTATTTTTCTGCGTTTTTCTATTTCATGTTGAATCCTTTCGGATTTCCGCAAACCGTCAGGGTCGAAGTTAAGTGCATCGTCGAAATCTTTCCTAAGCTCGATTATTTCGTTGTGGTTCTTTCGAAGTTCGCGTCGAAGTAGCGAAACTGCGTGGTTGCCCATCGTTATTCCTCCTCGCCATTTTTACCGATAAACAACTCGTTTATCTTTCGCTGTACATTGTCGAAACGACTGGCACGAACCATTTCGAGTAGTTCCCCCGTCGTTATTTTCCCTCGGCGATGCAACTCTCGTATCCGCTTCATTTCCTTGAATGAAGGTTCCGGTAGGTTATACCTCCGCATCCTTTCCCTGACCTGTCGCCTCTTTTCACCAAACAAGTTATCGGTTGTTTTCTCGATGAACTCATGATTGTCGATTTCTCCGACCTCAAATAATTCGATATAGTAATCGAAGTCTTTCGCCATCATTTCCCCTCCTTATTTTACTTTGCCGTCCCAGTCATCCAGCGCCCTCCTTAAACCGTAAGAAATAAAAGAAGGGAGCTTCCGTCGGCTCCCGCTTTCCTTATCACCGCGTCCCGGTACTTCCGAACGCACCGCACCCTCTTTCCGTCTCGCTCAGTTCGTCAACCTCTTCGAAGTTTGCGCGAAGGACAGGAGCGATAACAGCCTGCGCAACTCGATCTCCTTTACGAACGATGTATGACCCATCGTCTACATATTCGTTGACTTTAACACAATTATCTTCAAGTGTACGTACCCACCTCACCTGACGTCCATCCGTATATACTTCGTCATGCATCACTTGGGCATTCTCGAACATCAAGAACACTTCCGCCCTATAATCACTATCGATTGTTCCTACGCTATTCGGTAACCGTAGCGGTGTTCGTTTGGAAATCCCGCTCCGCATCCGTATCTGCATTTCAAATCCCTGCGGAATCTCAAACGCAATCCCTGTCGGAATTAATTTCGTCTCTCCCGGCTCGATAATAACGTCTTCCACCGCAACTAGATCGAAGCCTGCCGCACCATACGTCGCATATTCCGGGATTACTGCGTCAGGATGAACACGTTTAACCTTTACGTTCAAGTCATATCCAAATGGCACTAGTTGGCCGTTTTTGTATTTATGCGATCGCCCGCCCGTATCATACATATCGCTGAACACTATAGCCATCCCTCCCACCTATTTGTAGACTATAGTCGGAAAAATCTCGCACACCAGCACAGATCACCCTAAAAATACCCGTCTTATTATGTTTCATCAGATCCTTTTATTGTTCGTCCTCCTCTGTAGTAATTTCCCATTCGTTAGCAACTATTACTTGCGTTAGCATATTCGCTAATCTACGTACAAACTCTTCGTCGTTATAATCCTCCATACCCATTTCGAATAAGATTGCGTGGACTAGTTCATGTATAAATGTCTGAAATCGTCGTTGTTCGCTGATATCTTCCGCGAGTTCAATACGATGATCCCCATAAAATATTTGACCAAAAAGAGATTCTCGTGAAAACTGTCTCGCTACATCCTCGACAGTATAAGTAATTGCTCCGACTTTAACTTTATGTGGAATCCTCAACGTACAACACCATCCCACTCATCAAATTCTTTTTGTCCTAACTCTTCGTTATGCTTCCGATCCTCTTCCTTTCGTAAGTCATCTTCATAATCTCTGACCAGGTATTCCGCTTCCCGTACAAATCCGCCGTCAAATGCGTCGTCTCCGTATTTTTCGAACCACCTACCCGCTACTTCGACGAAAACGGGAATCCCTATCACCTTTTTCGGTTCAAGTAAAGAAATTTCCCCTGCTCCACATGAAACCAAGCGAAAACCACTTTCAAGGTCTTTAATTTTTACTAGATACTCTTTTCCGGTGATGCTCGACACAACCGGAAACTTTTTCATCATCATTCCTCCTTTTGTTTCTCCTCGTGATATTTCAAAATCTAAAATCCTTTCGATACAACCCATGGATCGTGTAGTGGTTGGGTCAAAGTTAAGTACTTCGTCAAACTCTTTCATCAATTCGTTTAGCGTCTCGAAGTACTATCACGGCGTAAATCATATCCTCCCCTCCTTTTACTTAACCTCACCATCCCAATCCTTCAAGCGACGACGCACTTCATCGACCAATCCTTCGTGGCTTTTCGTTTCTTCCTTCACACCTTCGTACTCAGATATTAATTCTCGTATAATTTCCTTCATCTCCGAAGCTTCATCCAGGTGGACTGTTCTTTCCCCCTCAACCTGCTCCCAAAACGGTATACCGAAACGTCGTTTCCTTTCGTACAAAATCATGCGGAATGATACATCATCGTCAATAATTTTCATTTTGTACATTCCGCGCTTGGTTCGGATCGGTTTCTTTACGATCTTGGCCATGGGTTCACCCCCTTCAAAATACAAAATCATCGTCTGTAATCGGCTTTACATTCAACGAAAGAACATAACCGTTTCCCTTAGTTGAAAAGAAATCGTGATTTTTTGTATCCGTCCGAATCCCGTTCATGACAATCGGATTGACAGTTTCTTCTGGAAAGTGAGGTTCACGCCCTAGGTTCATCAGCGCCTTGTTTGCGTTATAGCGTGCAAACCGACATACGTCCTCATAAAGCCCAACTTTTTCATATACTTCACGTGTATATTCGATTTCATTTTCGTAAAGTTTGGAAAGTAATTCCGTTGTTTCTTTGTCTGACTTCTCTTTATCTTCGTTAGACATGGATTGGTAAACCTCTTGAGCAAGTGTTCCGACATATAGACCGTGAATTGATTCGTCACGAATAATAAGTGAAATAATCTCTCCACTTGCTACTAATTTGCCTTGACCTGACATATAGAGTGGGTAATAAAACCCACTGTAAAACAAGAAGCTTTCGAGAAATACAGACGCGACCATCGCCATGTATAACTCATACGGAGATGCGCTTTTCTTCTGAAGTGCATGATAATAGTCACCAATCAATTCCGCTTTCTTTTTCAATTGCGGTTGATTTTCGACCCATTTATCTAGATAGTAATCAGTTAAATGAGAGGGAAGGAGTGTCGTAAAAATATGTGAATAACTTTTCGCATGAATGTGTTCCATTGTCCCCATCCATGAAAGTACCGCCTTTTTCTTCATGTCGTCGACGTGCAGCGCTATAAGCGGCATACCGCTGTCTCCCTGTAACGTATCCAAGCCAGTAAGCCCTGATAACGCTTCAACATACGTTGCCTTCTCTTCCTCTGTAAGAGTCCTCCATGCTTCAAGGTCACGAGACACAGATATTTCATCCTCCGTCCAAAACTGCGAAATATTCTGTTTCCAAAAAACTTCTGTGTATTCGTCATACATTCGATTCCAGTTGACTGCCTTCATGTCATACCTCCTTTATACAGAGCAACTCGTACACTCAGAAACATCCAGCATTCTATTACGCGTGTAATACAACGACTTCAACCCTTTTTTGTGTGCGTAGATGTAGTAGCGCGCGAGTTCATTCGTCGATATGTCACTATTAACATACAGAATCGTACTAATCCCTTGATCAACATGCTGCTGGATTTCTGCAATTAAATCGATCATTTTAAATTGATCAATATTATATGCCGACTTGTAATACCAGTAGGTTTCAGGAGACATAAACGGCATAGGGTAGTACGTTGTTGCATTTCCGTAGACTCTTGTTTCTACATGATCAACGATCGGCATAACGCTGGATGTCGCATTCTGTACGTAACTAATCGACTGCGTTGGTGCAATCGCAAGTCGATAAGCATGGTATAGACCACATCTACGCACTTGATCCCGTAACTCTGCCCACGCTTCCTGCGTCGGAATGTCTTCTAGGTCAAATAGCTCACGCACTTTTTCCGTTCGAGGCAAAAAATCCTTCTCCAGATACTTGTCAAAATACTTACCGTTAGCATAATCCGATTTGTCAAAGTCTTTGAAAGTTACACCACGCTCTTTCGCAATGAGCATAGATTTTTCAAGAGAATAATAATTCATCAACATAAAGAAGGTACGCACAAAATCTCGCGCCTCCTCCGATTCGTACTGAATTTTATTTTTCGCAAAAAACCCGTGCAAGTTCATTGCGCCTAGTCCGACGCTGTGTAATTCTTCATTCGCTTTGCGTACTCCAGGAGCATTTCCGATTGATACAATATCGGATACTGAAGTCAAGGCATCAATCCCTGCGTGAACGCTTTCCCTGATCTTTCTGCTTTCCATTACGTTAACAATATTCAACGACCCAAGGTTGCAGGAAATATCTCGCTTGATGATGTTATCCTCGTCATATTCATTGATTTGCGACGTTTCTTGTAACTGAAAGATTTCAGTACATAAATTTGTGATTTTGATATCACCGACAGCACTTAGTGTATGCAACCTATTCGCATTATCTTTGTACATGATGTACGGGTAACCAGACTGTAGCTGTGTTGCCGCAATTTTGTTTAGTAATTCCCGCGCGTCCATCTTTCGTTTTTTAATACGTGGGTTCGTGATAAGTTTGTCGTACATTTCATCCATGTCCATGTCGTCCATGTGTTTTCCATATTCTTTGTATACAGTGAGAGGTGCCAAAATATAGTACGGCTCATTCTTTTCTGCTAACTCGAAAAACTTATCCGGAATAACAAGTCCAATCGACATTGTTTTGATTCGAATCTTTTCATCTGCGTTGATCTTTTTTGTCTCAAGAAATTCCAAAACATCCCAGTGGAAAACATTCAGGTATGCTGCGCCCGCCCCCGGTCGTTGCCCTAATTGATCTGCATAAGAAAAACCGTCTTCCAGCAACTTCATTACTGGTACTACACCTTTGGCAACTCCTTCAACTCCCTTAATCGCCTCACCACGCCCTCTGATTTTTGAAAGGTTAACTGCAACTCCACCACCGATTTTCGATAGCTGCATTGCAGTGTTGATATTGTAGTTAATCGAGTTTAAACTATCATCCATTTCTAAGAGAAAACAAGAAACCATTTCCCCGCGACGTTTTCTTCCTGCGTTCATAAAAGTAGGTGTTGCAGGTTGGTATCGTTGTTCCATCATCACCTTCACGAAGCGTTCAGCTTTTAAGTAATCACCCCCACCTAAAAACAACGCACAGGCAACAACACGATCTTCGTAGTGTTCGAGATACTGTTCCTTGTCGTCTGTCTTCAATGCATAGTCCCGATAAAACTTTGAAACAGCCATGTATGATTGAAACTTGAAGTCATATCGGTACGCAAGATCAAGCAAGGATCGGATTTGATTCCTCGAATATTTTTCGAAAAAGTTTTCGTAAAATTCATTTTCAATAAGCCATTCCATACGTGATATTGGAGAGCTAAACTTCATTGATCGCCCGTCAACTTCTCTCATAAATTCAGTTACAGCAACACTATCCTTTTCTAATTGATAAAACCCGCCTACCTTCGTCATAATTTCGCTATTTAACTCGATGTGTTTCAAGCGGTCCCACCCTCTTTAGAAGTATTTCTACGTCCGCACGTGTTCCTGAAAGCTCAAACTTGTGAAGCAGCGGAACCTCATATTTCTTTGCCACTAGTTCCCCCGCCTTCGCGAAGTTACTGCCCCAGTTTTTATTTCCACTCGAAGCAACCCCGACTAAGAAACGTTTGTTTCTCGTCAGAAATCCATCCACTATACCCGGAACCTGACCAAATCCTATCGTAGGTGTAATGAGTAAAAAAGGTGAGTTAACCCATACACCACCCCTGATTTCAACTGATGGCATCCCCAATCGTTGTACAAAGCGCCGAACGTTTCCCGTGCGCGACGTGTACACAACAAGAATCACGACCATCCCCTTTGTCTGTTGTAAATTAGTACTTCCTCGTACTCGTCAGCGACATCCATCACTTTGTCGTTTATCTCTCATTCCGGTATGCCTTCCAATTTTCAAGCTTTCGTTTCTGGTCTATCTCCCTTCCTAGTGACAACCACCGTTCCTCATCTTGAGACAACTCCCCCATAGATTAACCTCCTTTAAATACCGCACATTCCCTCGCATTCATTCCCGAACAAGTCGAGCTGTTCATGCTCCGGTTTATGGTCAAATTCGACCTCATCAAGCGGATTGCACGAACGATGCAGGTAAACCTCGCCCTTAACCTTCGGTAGACCATTACGGACGAACCGATCAAACTCGACCGCCTCTTTCCACGATTCTGGATCGTTCTCTTTCATATCGAGCCAGTGTGCGTCATTGTGATATGGGCACCCAATGCACGACGATTTAGGAGGTTCCGGGTATCCGTGATCGACCATCCAGCGAATGCAGTCCATACGAGAAAACCCGCCGTCAATCAGCGGGTACTTGTTCGTAATAAATTTTACCTGCGACGGTTTTACTCGTTGTATTTCGTCCGTAGAAATACCCATCCACAGGTCAACGTGATCCTTTACGCGGCTTCTCGGCTATCAGCCGAGAAGCCTTCGGATCTCTTTACGTACCACGCCGATTTTGTATTCGCTTGTGCATTGCCGCCATAACATACCTTTCGAACCGTCTTCGTTACGCACAAAGAAAGGAATCGACGCGACCCTCTCCCCGGTTTTAACCGAGCGATAGAAGTCATCACGCAGATTCCCTTTCGACGCCCTGACGATTTTGATTCCATACTTGCCCGCCTCGGTTTCTAGCCATTCTAGGTAAGCGTAAACCTCTTTCGGTTCCCACCCTGTGTCCGCGAATATAGCTACTTTCGGATAATCTTCTCCGAATACACCATTTGCAGCCATCATGACCAACGCAGACGACTGTACACCTGCACCCAGACTAATAATTTTCGTAGGTTTTTCGTTCACACCCTCGCCTCCCAGTTTAGTGTCTTCACTGTCTTTATAGGGGAGATAGAGCTAACCTCGCGCATCATTGATCAAATTTTCTCGAAGTAAATACGTCAGACATACAGCGACCGCATCTGATTCGTCATCCGTCTTAAAATCCTGAGAAGGAAACCACCGTTTAACCTCCCGTTCTACTTCCCATTTGTCTGCCCGGCCGTTATCGGTCAATGATTTTTTGACCGTACTGTTCGCGATCTCTACGATGTCGTACCCACGCAGAGTGTAGTCAATGATCCCCGCGACTTTGTAACCGCCTGCCGTTGCGTTGACCCTAGCGTTATGGAACGCTTTCTCACGGATCACAGCATCGAACGGACCGTAATCGTAACGGAGCGCGTCGACATGCGCTTTGATGTGTGCCAGACGATCACCGTGCGATAGTTTGGCGTTCGTCTTGATATGCCTGCAAAAAATAAGAACGGGCTTACGGCGTTTAATTTCCAGTACCGCGAAGCCCGGTCGTGAGATGGATAGGTCGAGTCCTAAATAGCGTTTAGTCACTATATCGAATCTCCCCAATTTTATAAGCGAGAAATAATACTCCGGGAACCCCTGCACCGAAATACCCGCCGTAAGGCCCCGCAATTAAATATCCTAAGTAGGCACAAAAGGCAACAAGCGTGCAGGTTACAACGATAACGCCGATTACATTCAACAAACCCAAAAGCGTCAACTTGATAATGTTTTTCATTTCCCCGCCTCCTCTGGGACTGCACTCAAATATTCGACTAAATTACGGTGCTCAAACTTCCCTGCCATGTGCGATTTAGCCATCTGTCGCTCAACCTGGCGCAGGTTTTCGATTACCTTCGTAGGCTGATCGGCTTGACAATGCGAATAGAAAAAATCACAGAATGCGCATTTGTTCGTCATTTCAGGCGTAACAGTCGGCTTTGTATTTTCGTAAACGTTCCGCGCCTGCTTCGCGAGGTGATGTAACAATGCATGCTGCTCTTCCGCACTGATCGAAAAATAAAACGCCCTGACATCAGCCAGTGGCGCGCCTTCCCTCCACGTTTTTTGACCTTTCGTCACTGATTTCCGTTCCTCATCGCTGAACCACGACGGTTTCTGAGTTGATTCGTAAAGTAAGATTCCTTCGTTGATTCTGAATACGAGTGATTCCGCGGTAACCTGGCGCATATGTCCAGCGTCCGGTCCCTTGAAATCGAGTTTCCCATTCATCGTACGTAGTCCGGTTGCTTTCGTTTTATACTCGAAAAGCAGGTCGCGCCCTTCATATTCAAGGATTCCGTCCGGCTTTGCGGTGATGGCAAATCGACATTTATATCCGTCTTCCATTTCTACCTCATATACAGCCCGATGCTGCGCTGCATCTTCAATTGCATATTCGCCGGACTTCGTTTTCTTTAAGCGAAACTTAGCACGATCTCCTAGTCTCACGGGCATATGAATTAAATCGAGTTGAACCATTTCGATAATGGCCGTTCCTTGCCGGCGTTGCCGACCACGAAAAGGAAAATCGTGACGTTTCTCCGGTTTGATCTTTTGGTTACGGTAATATACTTCAAGGTCGCATTTATCGGTACCTGACGCACCGAACGTTACCAGACCATCTTTCGGATACGGTTTCCACCCGACGTGATCCAAGCGCTGTTTATAAAATGATTCCTCCAACTGGTGAATATACAAAGAAGAACGAGGATCGGAGTAATACGCGTCAAGTTGTTCGATAAACTCGCGTTCTACCTGATCCCCGAAGGCTTCCCTAAAAGGTTCACTATATTGTTTTCGCGCTCGTTGGCGTAACGGATTTGTCATTGGTTACCTCCTTAAAATCTAGCGAAAGTTGGCGCACTCTATTAATTCGCTTGTTGGCAATCTTAATATAATCAGGAACAACCCTCTTCGGTTTCTGTACTTCCTGCTTTCGTTGGCCTGACGCGTTTCCGCTCCGCTCGTTAAATCCTTTGTTGTTCGTAGATCGTCCATTTTGCGCATAACTATCCCCTAAGTTCAGCCATAACGTACCGTCATCACGTAACACTCTACGAACTTCACGAAAAACCTCGACTATCTTTTCAATATATTCTTCTGGGGTATCCTCCAAACCTATCTGTCCTGGCTGCCCATAATCACGCAACCCCCAATACGGAGGAGAAGTAACACAAGTATGAAAAAAACCTGCAGGCATTTCCCGCAGGGCTTCAAGTACGTCACAATTATATATGCGATTGGTTTCGAATAACATTTCGTCACCCCTATTTGTTTTATTCTTTTTAAAACGCATCGCTTTGTGGGGATTGTATTACCGCTTTGATATTTTCTTTGGGAATCCTGATTTCTCCCTTCTCCAGTACCTCACCAGAAACAGGATGACAAAATAAAGTTTCAACATTCAATGTTTCAGGTATTCCATACTCTGTTTTTGGTATAATATCATCTAACTTAAATACCAACATCCGATTAGACATAGGTATATTCTGTCGGTTACTTAAAGTCTTAGTATGAAAAGAATCCTTACCTCCTATAAAATTAGGTATTTCGATGGGGCTTTTAAGTTGAACAGACACATGATTAGTTATCTGTGTAGCTTTTTTACTGTCTTCAGACACGTAAATCCCTCCCAAACCAATTGTCAAATTCGACTTTCTCTGCCCATCGATCTGGGTAAATTTCAATATCACAAAAGATCGGTACTTTTAGTTTTACAGCGTTCGCCATTGTGTCCCGAATTACAAGAAGATTATCCTGGCTGATGTCTCGCGGGCAATCAAATAATAATTCGTCATGAACCTGAAGGCGAATGTTTACGTCCATCGTTGGAAGAATAGGTTGTAGATCAACGACTGATTTTTTAAGAATAGTAGCCGCGCTTGCTTGTACTGGAGAATTACCCGCTTGTCGCTTTTCACCATTCGTAAGGAATTTACGTCTACGATCTCCGAGTCTACGTTTACGCCCAAACAGATCAACGACATAGCCCATTTTACGTACTAGCTCAACCTGCTTATCCATATATTCTTTAATTGATGGGTAACTAGCAAAATAGCTATCGATTAGCTTCTCTGCTTCTTTTTGAGAAATGTCTAATTCGGTAGATAAACCAACCGGAGTCATACCATAGACGATCCCGAAGTTAACTGATTTCGCTTGTTTACGTAATTTCTGTTCGATCGAACCATCAACATCTTTTCGTTCTTCAACTTGTTCATAAGGGATGCCTGATATTTGTGCTGCTGTAGCTGAGTGGATATCTCGTCCCTTATGAAATGATTCAATAAGAACCGGATCATTAGCAAGGTGAGCAAGCACACGTAGTTCAATTTGAGAGTAGTCAATCGAAACAAAAATACGACCTGGATCAGGCTTAAACAGACGCCTGATTTCCGGCCGTTTAGATGGCATTTGTTGTGTGTTTGGGTTTGAGCAAGTAAATCGCCCAGTCACGGTACCCCACGAGTTATGTGATTGATGAATTTTCCCATCAGGTTTGATGTTGTTTGGTAGTTTATTCGTAAATGCTTTTCGTAATTGATGTACTTGTCGGTACTCAATTAACTTACGAATAACAGGGTGTTTATTGCTAATCTTCGCAAGAACCTTTTTAGTTGACGTTGATCCATTTTCTGGATTAGGTAATTTCAGTTTATTAAATAAAACATTGCTTAACTGTTGATTTGAGTTAAGATTAATTTTTTCACCTAATAAATTATAAATATCTTCGGATATTTCTTTAATCTCACATTCAAACTGTTTGTCGAGAGTACGCGCCTCTTCAACATCAAAGTGAAGACCTCTAATATCCGAACAAATAAATGTTTTCATTACTGGCATTTCTATTTCAAACAACAGTTTTTTAATACGCATCAAGTCTTCACGTAAAGACATTTGATGCAGCATCCACCGATATAATTTCAACGTTTTCTCAGTATCGCCCGCAGCATACACTGTTGCAACTTTTAATGGTACAGTATTAAAAACACCTTCTTCAAACAATTCGTTGAAGTTGTCTCCTTCCATTTGTAACCAATCTTCGCATAAACCCTTTAACTTGTGTTTCCGGTTCTCGTTTAAGGACATTGCCATAACCTGTGTGTCAGCGTGCAAGGGGCTAATCAAATCTATTTTGTACTGCAACCAAAAACACTTACAGTCAAACGGAGCATTGTGCATAACAATCTTTGAAGACTCCAAAGTACTTTTAAGTTCAGAAACAACAGTACTTTCGTCTAGATTAGTTTTTTCATTATGGTTTAGAGGGATGTAGAAATGATTCTCATCTGTAGAGACGCTGAAGCCAGCCATTTTATTTGTCCAGGGATCAAGTGCACTCCCCTCAATGCCTTCTGGAACAAAAGTTTCACAATCAACAGCGATTACGTCTGCGGATTTTATAAATTTCTTCATCTCTCGTAATTTGTTGATATTCGTAACTAGATGATAATTATTCGGTGTATTCTCAACCATATTACGTAGTTTCTTTTCCGTGTTCGTTCGCTTAACAACACGCCACATCCTTAACGCTTCAGCCTTTGAGAATTTTTTGTACGTTCCCTTCTTCGTATACATGTCCGCTGGATCTCGTTCAATCTCTCCGGCCTCCATCGCCGCCTTCACTTCGTCCATCTTCTCGCGGTCTTTGTCCGTGAGTTTGGACGAGTAAATCCGTTCCCAAGCTTCCGACATGGTTTCGTTTGCAGATTTCTTTTTCTCTTTCACTACCTTCAATTTTTCGCGACGCTCTTCAACGGTCATCACCGTCCTCCTTTCTTATGTCTTACGCAAAACGAATTAGCACCCGGAATTGTTCCGGGTGCCTTCGTCTTTCTTATCTTGCGTTGATTCAAACATTCGTTTTTCTCCATCGATTTCCACGACTAAATACTCTAATTCATTCTCAAATGACTTAAAATAATGAATAACTTTAATCTGTTCGGACATACGATTCCCCTTTAATTATAATTATTCTCTATTCTATCAAAAAGGTAGATCCCTATCGGTAATTTTTTGTGATGTATCATCGCCAGTTCCTGCCTGATTCTCCGCACCGCCATTCGCCCCTATAACAGCGGATTTGTTTGGACAGGAATCCGGGTGAGCTTCTGCTACAATCTCAACGACTTCAGCATATCCGCGGAAATTCGCAAGGTCAGCGTAGCTCGGCTTATCGTCGATAAACTCTTTCGCCTTTTCAAATGATTCCTCTGGTACTTTCGACTTTGGAGCCTTCGCGAAGGTAAAGCTTTTCCCGTCGCTGGTTTTCTTCATAATAACGGCCTGACCAACGAGGGAATAGTCCGGCTGGAACTCCTTCGCAGTCTCTTCGATCTGATCGTAAGCATTGATGAGGTTCTGTGCGTGGAACTCTTTCGCATCATATACGCGCCATGTCCCATACTCCACGTCAAACAGACGGATCATAGCATACAGGCGACGCCGTACTCCAGCCTTACAGGAAGGACAGTGTTTCGCGGCTTCCTTTTTGTTGTCATACTTCGTAAAGTCCTCACCAAGCCCTTGTGGGGAATGGAGACACGTATGTTTCTTGACGAATACTTCGTACGGTTTGTATTGTCTCTCGTCATGTACAAAATAGGTGTACCAGTCGTCTGGATCGTCTAAGATTAGAAACATGCGCCCCTCACCGTTCAACTCCTGATTTTTGATGTACCGAAGTACACCCTCCGGTAGATCATTTTCGAAGTTCCCTTTCGCTAATTGTTCTCTCGCTTCTTCTCGTTTCTTCAGTGCGTCCCGAATACCCACTATATCATCCTCCATTTAATTGTTATCGAAGCAACAGCCCGCAGTTCGGTCTGCGCCCGCGACGACGTACAGCCGGACCAAGATTCGTGTATAGATTACTAGTATCACAGCCATACGTCGTCGCCGGCACGGACAGTCACTGACGAAACCATACTCACATTACAGAAACCTGCGACCTGGCTACATGTCGTTTCTCATCCGCGACTGTCTTTATTTCGGTTTTTAAATCGTTTATATATTCGTTAATAGCGTTAATCCGTGCCTGGCATGCAAGCCTACGCGCTTCTGAGCGCGTTTTTAGTGCTGTCAACCTTAACTGAGCTATTTCTACATCTGCCTCCGCTTTAATCAGTTCAAAACGCCGTCTCATCGCCCGCTCACGACGATCCAGCTTCCGGTATTCTTTCGCATGTAAATCCCTTACTTTTTCCTTTAGCGGACCATACGTAATGGACTCAAAACGTTGAATAGACAATATGGTCTTATGGTCGAGTGAGACAATAAATGCATGTCGACCATGTGCAAACATATAGGCATGGTTTCCTTCATCATCTAATGTTTCCCCGACAAACTCTGCTCTGCGGAGAATGCCTCGAATATAACCCTCTGCATCTTTATCATTCGCTCGGTTATACCGCTCCCTCGCCCGGCGGATCGCATGCCTACTAACTCTCATTCGATCCACGTCCAACCCATTTATGATGGAAATCACCGCACATTCACTCCTCGTCGTACGTATCGCTATATGCGAGCGTACTTACTATTCGCTTGTAGTCCGCAGGGTCTTCGTACTCTTCGAATCCACCAGAATACACTATGTCAACAAAGCGAACATGCACTTTAGTCACCTCCTTCGAACGTGTGTTTTATATTGATAATGATTATTAATCATGATATAATTCACTTTGGTATTAACGACTAACTTCGACATTTTAGTACATATATTCGCCTGATCGATAAAGATAGTCGTTCAAATCTCCGTATAATTTTGTATTGTATTTTCCAGATATCTTTCTAAGGTTACGGATTATTTTCGAATGATGAACACCAAGAATCTCAGCGATAGAATTAAACGATTTACGTGGGTAATCTACAACTGCTTGAACTGTTTCGTGGACGCTAGACGGAATGTCTACGCAAAGATCATCGATAAGATCGCGTTGTTCGTTAACCATAAGTTTATCGACAACGGTATTTTCTACGTTACATCGGTCAGGGATTTCCTCAAAGTGATTGTAATTTATTGACTGATTAGACACTAGAACAAATCCAGCGCAATATTCTTCACCCTTAATAGCATGTGTCCAATCTTCATTTGAGGAATCCTCGTCGCAGACAAGCGTAAAATGATCTGAGTATTTTTTGTGGGAGCCACTCGTTCTCCCAGTTTTCACATCGACAGCTGCCTTGTTTACAACATTTGAAAAGTATGTTGTAAACATTGTTTCGCGGTGATCCTCAAAGGTATCAAACGCCTTCCAGGCGGCTTCCAGCATAAAACTGAAGTACACGGATGGGTCGTTAATGTCAGTTCGTCTAGCCGCATAGCAAGCGTAACTTTCGATCCTAGGTTGCACAACTTCCATTGCATCGGTAAATGCATATGGATCGCCAGCCTTATATTCGTTGTACAGTTCGTTCAACTTCCGACCAGTCTTGCTTTCACTGACCACTTTAAAATTCTCCATTAACGATCTCTCCTCTTTTGGGCATAGTTAGCCCAGGGTTTTTGTTTGTGTACCTAACCCCTTAGATGTAAATTATCCCTTCATTATCTTTATAGGGGAGGTCACAAGGTTTTCGCGCATTTTTTTCGAGATTTATTCGGAGAATTTTTCGTTTAGTTCATCACTTTATCGTTGTATGCGATAATTTGTTCGTAATCCATACAGACATTATACGTTTTAGGTCTGAAAATGTGTACGCTTCATTTTCTTTGTTTTTGTCTTTTACGTACATATTTTCGTACTTAGGGTGATTTTTGCTCTTTATTTCTCAAAATTACTAATTCATCGAGGTGTATGATAATGATCTCTTACGACCCGCTTTTCGTCACTCTTGAAGAGAAAAATGTCAAACTCATCGACCTGATTACCGACCTTAAATTTTCGAAGACAACGGGATCTAAATTCCGGAAACATGCGTCCGTACAACTAACGACAATAGAGAAAATCTGTAAATACCTCGACTGTCCAATCGAAAAAGTCGTTCGGATTGAGTAAACAATTCGTTGACATATCGCCCGTTTATACCTATCATGTAGGTATACGCAAAAAAGGCACAGTACTCCCTGTTTGCCGACAGGGACGTCTAAAAACACCGGACAGTGCTTTGCCGAGCACTTCCGAGCGATGCCTTATGCGTTCACGGGAAAAATGACAGGACCGTTACGGTTGCCGCCGTGCGGTCCATTTCTATGTCTATAGTCTATCGGCGTAGCTTCGGCGATAATGGTACCGGTTTTTTCTATGTCTTGAATATCGTTTAAATCCTTACATTCGGACGGGATCTTCACTTCGGACAGCCGAACGTATCCATACAACCGTTTAATGATTTCGTCTTTCAACTTTCGTCCTGCTTGATCGTTATCATTCGCGATAAACAAATGCCGGATCGGACTTCGCTTAATTATATCTGCCTGATTTTTGGAAAACGAAGCACCGCCAACTGCCAGCGCAGGGAATCCTGCAGTCATTGCGTACATCGCATCGATTTCAGCCTCGCAGATAACTGCCTCACGACACCCCTTCCGCCGGATCACATCGATCCCGAATAGGTGTTCACGTACTGGGTGCGTGCCTTCCTTTAACGGTAAGTAATGGAAAAACTTCGAGTTAACACTACGGTATTTGATGTTCACCAGGTCGCCGCGTCCGTTGAACCATGGAATGGTTACCATACGTCGTTTCGGATCGTACCCAACTCGCATTACGCGCTGTACACCTTCGTTTATCCCCCTGCGCGTAAGATACGGATGTCGGAAGTTATACCGTTTGAGAATCGACGGATTTAACGGTTGCCGCCGTTGTTTCCGTCGATCGTTTGTTTTTATAGATGCAAACATCGCCTCTACTGACTTGTGAGCGCTGTTCATATCGCCTTCCCAATATGGGGAATACTTCGAAATGAGATAGTCTTCCGTTTCTTCTTCTGTTTCCTGTCTGAGATATGATAGAAGAGTTACGAACGTTCCAGAACGGTATTCGTCTCCACCACTGTCCCCCCAATATCCAGGGCGAGCATTAGACTCAGGATTGTCTTCAAGCCACACATAAAAGGATGGCCGGGAGTCATTGCGAAAAGGGCTACACGCTTGGAGTTTATCTCGTTGCCAATTTGCTTCTTTCCAATCGTACAATGAAAGTTCTTTACGGATATCTACGTTCAAACTATATTTTTGTATACATATTTCCTGCAACAGCCTACCTCCTTTCTCTTAATACGAACTTTTGTTCGTATTCATGTTCTCATTCTAGCATAAAAATAAATTTTGTAAAGTCTTTTTTAGAAAATACTTGTATCGGCGAATTGGTCTACTACTGACTCCCCGCTCGGAACCTCTCGTAATACCCCATAGTCCAACATAGCGATAAGGTCAACGTAAAATCCTTCGCCCCCGTTCCGTCCCTTCTCCGTTCCGATCCGAGCATTTCCGTCTACGTTGTCGAATGAGAAAAGGTTGGTTACGATTTCGAGTGCCGCTTTCGTTGTTTTCACCTGGTCGCGGGTCGGCAACTTCAATTCACGTACACCTTCACGCATCTTCTCCTTCTCTGCTTGAGTGTATTCCATCGTAGCTTGAACCGTAAATAACCCTAAAACGTCGTGTTCTCCAACAATCCGTTCAAATTTTCGTGCTGCTTGCTCCGCAGCTCCCCCGGTAGTTTTATTCGTGTTTCTTCCGTATACGTCCGAAATATTGTTGAACGGATCAAGAACAACCACATCAATATCTTTATTCATCCGTAACTCACGATCAAGATCGTCCAGACTCCGTGTAAGTTCCGGATCACTCTTCGCCTGTAAAATTAGCTCTCCTTTGTAATAATCGTTAATACGCGTCAAGAACGCTTCCATAACTTCCTCTGAAGTTTCGTCCAGTTCCCCCGTTAGGATTGCTCGGTTTTTAATCCCGATCTTCCTTTTCGTCCGTACATCCGTAAACATTTCGTCGCGTGCCGTAGCAATCGAAACCAAGCGCGACATGAACAAGAACCATTTCAATTCGAATGATTTCGCAAGAACTTTCGCTCCCTGACGCAGTAGTTCGTCGATTATTGCAATTGTTAAATATGACTTCCCACGTCCGGACTCCGCGATGATCCCGTAAACGTCTCCACTGTGTAATCCACCAATTTCCTTCGAAAGAGTAGGGAACGGAGTATTCCACCGTTTGAAATTCACACCCTCCTTACGTTTGTGGTATTCTTCCCGCAGATCCACGCCTAACTGTCCGAGAGTCCTGCCGATCGACTTCGACGTATTAGCCTGTGCCTCGATCCGTTCCAGTGCTTCCCGCATCTTACGGACGAAATCTAATCCGTTATACTTTTCGTTCAACTCCCGGTAATTAAAAACGCCTTCCCCTTGCATTCCGCGAAGAAATGCCCGCTCAGCCCAATCGTTTTTAATCTCGCTTGCCATCTCGTCAAAGGACGCCCGTACCTCAGTGTAATACTCGTCAGCAAAGGTGTTAAACTCCGTTGACAGCTCCTCCGGGGATGGTCCACGTCCTTTATTCCGCGCTGCATAACTCAAAATATACTTCACCATCTTCTGTTCGTCTTCTGTCGGAAAGTGATCTGGACGGAGGTCGAAACGTTTGAAGGCGTCCACATCCCCAAAATCCGCCACCTTTGATATGAACCTCATACCCGCGGTTGTCATATTTCGTCCTCCCTCACTCAAACTGGTATCCACGCGTAGGAATCCGATCCCTGAACGACTTCAGACGGTCAGCTTTACGCTTGTATTTCTCGTCACCAAATACCACAAACAACTCCATGTTATCCGTAATTTCCCTGTCTGTGCGCTCAGCCAATACGCGAAAGCTATCCATTTGCGAAAGTCTCCGTTTTTCATCTGTATTATTACGTGGATCTTCTACTTTATTAGTTATTCTTTTCCGACCATCCCCATCTCCATCGTCAATCGGAGCACCAAACGCATTTATCATCTTTCTTCCTCCTTCGCCTACTTTTCTCATTTCATCTTCATATGCGATGATTGCTCTGTTATCGTCATGTGGGAACTTCTCGTCCAGTAACAGCCATTCAATATCAATTTCGGGAATATTATCGGTTGTTTTACCTCTCATTAATACCGTATAGGAATCAACAATGAACCTACGTCCTTCATAATCTTTTACTTCTACAATGTCGCCCGTCTTAAACAACATCGCTACACCCATTTCGATGTCGAAGTTAAGTGGATCAGACGCAAAATCTACAAGTTCCAACCGATCCTCCATTACTGGGTTCTTCCGCGATTTAACTTGATAGACGAATCCTTCATCTGCTTTGAATACATTCGTTATTTGCGTTTTTTCTTTCGTTCCATTTTTCGTTATAAGATTTACGCGGTCGCCTACATTGAATTTCGGTTCCACATCTCCGCCTCCCTTATCTGATCCCTCGTTTTGAATCCCCATTAAATTCGACTGGAATACACATGTCGCGGACCCGGTCAAATATACGTCCTTTCTCGTCGTACATGTCCCGCAAGTCTTCAATTGGTACGTTGGACGTATAGACCGTTGGTAACAAGTTGCTCACACGATGATCAACAAGATCGAGCAGATCCATGTTAAATGCATCTGATCCTTCGCGGACCCCTATATCGTCAATAACTAAAAAAGGCACCGACTTTGCGATTCGATGCGCTTCGTAATATGAGGCCGCGGCAGGTTTCGCTATGTGTTCAGGTACATTCCGTCTGTTAAATGCGTAGTACTCAGAGTGCCATCTATTCATCGAAAGAAAAAATACGGGTCGATCTAACGTGTTCAACCCACGTATACGGCTGCCAATGTAATGACGCAAGAGATATTCGTTTGCAATCACCGCGGCTGTAGTCGTCTTTCCAGTCCCCGGTGATACACTGTACAGATAAACACTTTTAATCTGCGTAACCTCTTCGTCAAACTGTCTGCGAAATGTTGATACGTAATCGGAAATCACCCCGTACATTGGCTCGGCTTCGACTTCCGTTTCTCCTTCTTCGTTTTCGTACCGACGTACAACCCTTTCGATCTGCTTGATGGGCGACTCGTTCAGCGTCATTAAGCGATAATCTTGCGGAATGTTGGCGCGATGGACAATTCCTCCTGTTCCTTCCGATCCATGGACATTAATGTATAATGGACACTTTGCATTACACGTTTGCGGATCGCCTGCTGTTCGGCAAGGACCACGGAGGATACAGTTTTTATCGTGTATCATTCGTTCGCCTCCTTAAAGCTTCGCACGCAATGGTCAATAATGGCACGCATCTCCTCAAAACAAATGTCCTTATTTGACTTTGCTCCACGCAAAGGATACTTATACCATTCTATTTCTAGTCCATCTGGTTTGTAGACGAAGTTAGGAAGAACTACAGAACAGATATCTAAATGATCGTTCTCCGCGATCCACTTATCCTCTACCTCTTTTCGTCCACAATCACAGTGGAAGGCAATCCCGTACCTCCCTTTAGGGTACCCATTCTTGATCGCCCATTCCGTCAGTAATCTATCTCGTTCAGGTGGTGAAATCTGTTTTCTTTCTAATTCTTTTTCGAACACAGTAAATCGCGTATGAAAACACTCTTCTGTATGCGAGGGTAACTCTTCCTCGAAAAAATCCCATTCGCGATCTTCATAACCGCAATTGCAATCTCCCCAGTAAAACGGGCGCAAGGTAAATACATCGTTATCGAAAGTATCTTCGTGAACATCTAACCCAGTGCGATCGTATAGCGTATAAAATAAATCCTGCATCTCCCCTCGCGCAACCTTAATTGCCCTTTCGCGGTGTTTATACTTTACCATATAGAATAACCTCCTCGTATTTTTAGAGTAATGACCGCAAGTCCTCCCGCGACATCTCTAACGGTTGCGGTCGTTTCTTCCTCCGTTTCTCCTTCTCCGCCCGCCTTCGGCTAAGAACTCGCGGAAGGTATTGTGAACGTAAATACGTGTAAATAAACCAAAAATTAAGACCAGGGTACTGTTTCGTAGGTTTATGGCTCGATAAGCATTCGTCGATAAACTCCCTCAGTACCTCCGTTCCGTGTTCGTTGATGAAATTTTTTATCATCCCGGCTTCCATGCGCCAGGATCGAGGGACATAATCGATGCCATACACTTCCTTGTGCCGGTCTTTTAGATACGCCTGGAATGATCGTGTGTTCCACTTCGAAATTTCTAACCACTGCCACTCATAAGATTTCAGTTTATTGTCAGACATGATAGCCCTCCTCAATATACTTCTGGATCAATCTAGAATTTTTCCGGTCTAATTCCGCAACCTTCCTCATCTTTCTTCCCCGCCCACATTCGATATCTTTTACAGGAACATACGCAGCAACTGCACCAATACATTCCTTACAACGACATTGGTATATACTAACTATCTTTATATTTTCCCTTTCTGGCTGATCCGCGAGTAAAAGAGTTCCTTGGACCACTATCTCACATCCTTTTTGATCGCGCAGGAAAACCCGCAAGGGTTTGAGTGCGCTATATTTTATCTTGTTACGTATGTTTCTTGTTAACGTATGGTTCTTGTTACTTTAAACTCTACCTACATTAGCTCTAGCTAATTTAACTCTACTTTAAATAGGTCTTTACTAAAGATAGAAAACGGAGCTATTCCAGTGAGGCGGTAAATTGTCCTTATACAACGTTTTGTTTTCGGATCACGAATAATTTTACGTTTAACTACAGGTATATTATTTCGTTGATACTCACAAAGTTTCTTTAGACGTCGATTCGCTGAAACAATCGATACTCCCATTCGATGGGCAAGCAACTCCTGTGATGGATAACACTCGCCTTTTTCATCCATGAATGTTGCGAGGGTACAAAGCGTATGCCACCGTTCAGCACCTAAGTCCGCCATTAGTCCGGATCGAGATGCATCAATGTAAAACCGAACGAATAGCCTATCATTGTGTTCGCTCAACTTCTAACCTCCTTTTTAATGCCTTCACTGTCTTTATAGGGGAGGACAAATAGGTTTCGCGCAAAAATGGCGAAATTATTTTTTTATGTACCAGACAAAAAGACGGGGAGTGGTTCCCCGCCGTAGACTCATCCTGCCTTTTCTTTTTTGTAGCGGTTAATAACTTTTCCGGCCATATGTTTTGAACACCCTGCCTCACGCATCAATCCGCGGAAGGAAGGTACTTTCCCAGTATCCTTTACAATACTCAGGTAAACCTCTTCGACAACCTCTTCAGGTACCGTATTCCTTTTATGCTTCTTCGTCTTTTCGGACGCTCGTCCCGCCGTATGCTGTCCGCCGTTTGTCCGTTCTGTTTTGTCCGTCTCGCGTCCGCCATTTGTTCGTTCGCTGTCCGGAACCCTTTCACTGTCCGTCCGCTTCTCCGCTTGATTGTCCGACTGTTGTCCGTTCGTATTGTCCGGACGAATGTCCAGCTCGCCCTGTCCGTCCACTGTCCGTTCGTTACATTCTTCGTAGGTTTCCGTTCGCACACTGTCCGGAAGTTTATCGGGCAGATCCGCATCTTCATCTAAGTGCACGGACATTTCTTCGTCAATAATTTCGTTAATATCGCCTTGTCCTGACGATTTAGTGTTCGTTACGGTCCGCTCGTCCGTATACAGTACCTTCACAGGCGTACTGCCGCTACGTTGTATGGCACTGTCCGTCTCTTCTTGTACGGACACTTCAGTTTGGACTGCTTCCGGACGGACATTGTACGCTTCATCTGTCCGTTTACCGTTCCCTTGAATGCCTGTCCTGTCCGTATCAGAATCAAACACAACATCCGTCCGTTTTGATTCGGACAATTTATTTTCGTTCAGTTTCCGGACACTGTCCGCGTTGATGGACGGTTTATTGTCCGTCTGTTTAGTATCCTGTCCGTCTTCCGTCCGTTTATTTTCGGACACTCCGTATGATACGATTAATTCGATGATAATAAGTCCTACGAGAATGCTTATTCCCAAGACCCAACCCGCGATCCCAGAATCGAACAGATACGACAGATCCGCGGAATGATGGAGATTCGAGAAAAGAACGTGGAAGGCACCGTAAGCAAACCCGCACTTCAAAGTCCAACTCGAATGTTGTCCTGCAAGGCGATTACGAGCGAGTGTCACGGTCGATAGGAGGAATATTCCCTCGATAAAAGCAGTAATCGTGAAGGCTTCACTTTGGCCGTATCCGATGTCTGTATACAGGCTCACCGTATGGCTATACGAAACTCCCAGAATCATAAGTGTCAGAAGCAGCGCGAAGCCAATCGACCATTTACCCATTTGCTACATCCCCTTTCAAGTACCACTTAGGAATCTTGTCCCCCATCGTTTGCCTTCGTACTTCCGCGACAGCCATGTTGAAGCAAACGCCGTAAAAATAGCCGTCAAATGATCCGCGAATATTCCCCCGCTTGCATTGAAATACAGTCCCCTTAAACGCATGTTCCGCCAATTCATCACATACGTAGTCCAACCCCGCAGCCTTGGAAGCAATTACACAACGGTTATAAAGATGGTAAATCCTTTCCGCGTCATTGAAATACCTGCCGACTAAATCGCGAAACTCGGTTGGGACAGAACCAGGCGTAAATGATTTATCAAGCCTGCCCGTTTTGTCTGCCGTCTGTACGTTATTACTAAGTATTTTACTTTGAGCATCATTGGAGAAGTCTTCTTTAGTTGTCGCAAACAGTCCCTTATCTGTCGTTATTTCTTCGTTATCATCGTTATTGCGACTGGTCATTTCCGACTGGTCATTCGACCTATCACAGGCGGTTTCCCTTGCGTTAATGACGTATACATTTGCGCCTTTGCCTCCGGTTTTCTCTCGAATTGTGGTAACTTTTTCGATTATGCCTAGTTCAGTGAGTTTGCGAAGTGCCCGGCGTACCGTTGCGTCGCTTTTTTTAACTACGCCACAGATCGTAGAAACCTTTACCCATGACGCCCCTGGAATAATTTTCGAGCGAAACTCTAAGACGCGTAATACGCGTAATTGTGTTTCGCTAAGATCGTTATTTCGTATATGAGATTCGACCGCCTGCGACATTTCCACAGGATTGACGAAGTTCTGACATTCACGCAATTTATCTTGTATACGCCTATCCATTGTCTTTCCTCCATTAAGCGGAAAGAAAGGCGAACTGAATACACATTGAGATTGTATACGTGCTTATTTTACGTTATAATATAGGTATCAGTTTATTATGTTCGTATTCAGTTGCTCGGTGCGCCAACACCGGGCCTTTCTTTTTATCCGCGCTATTTTTAATTGCCAGCTTAGATCATCAGTCTTTCAATCGGGCTGTATTTTTTATGTTCTTGGCTTATATCTTGAGAGAATAGCTTCACATAACGACGAGTCATTTCAAGCGAATTATGTCCGAGGATGTTTTGTAATGTGAAAGCATGTCCACCGTTCTGTACAAACATTTTCGCGAATGTATGGCGGCAGGTATGTGGTGAGCATCGGACGTTTTTAATCCTCGCCTGTTTTCCGTATGATGCAAATCGCTCTTGAAACGTCCGGATCGCAACAGGTTTGTTATCAATGGATACAAATAGAAAATCGTGTTCCACTTCGCCTCGAACCGCGAGGTATTTCCGAAGCTGACGCTTCATCGTCGATTGAAAAGGAACGAGTCGTTCCTGTGACCCTTTCGGGCTTCTTACTCGTATCATGTTGTCGTCAAATTTCACGTCATCTACGCAAATATTTACGAGCTCTTTGATTCGTAGCCCTGTTTCAAGCAAAAGGAGTATCATTGTATAATCTCGCAATCCCGTAAACGTCTGTTGATTCGGCTGACGGAGTAACGCATGAATCTGTTCACGAGAAAACGTCTCAATGACCGTTTGTTTTTGACGGACCAACTTAACAGAGTCCATCGGATTATGAACTACCATTCTCTCGCGCTCCAAAAAATTGAATAACGACCGGACAGCGCGCAGTCTGGCATTAATTGCGGACTCTTTACGATTATCATCCATCATAGCAAGTATTACGTTCTCTTTAATAATTTTTGAAGTGATTTTATTTGGGTTTGTATCGATCCGCTGTTCTTCGAGCATCTTTTGGAAGGTATTTAATTCATTACGATAAAACCTAACGGTCGACTCGGAAAGGTTTCTTACGCGGCAATCTCGGAGGAAAGAATCGAGTGACATTTCGAAGGAATCTACTGTCTTATTCGTTATAGCAGGCGCGGCCAACTGTTCAGGATCGAGTTTATTACGTCGGCGTGGCATCACGTACACCTCCACGTAAATTTGATTCACAAATCGTACGCGTTACCCCCGTAATCCCGCGTAATGTTTTTTACGTACTATTTTTAGACGCAAAAAGAGTCATACGGAAGGACTCTTAACACCCTGAAACCCGTATGACTCTTACGATTTGGTACCGAAGGTGGGACTCGAACCCACACTCCCGAAGGAACACGATTTTGAGTCGTGCGCGTCTGCCAATTCCGCCACTTCGGCATATCCTTGATTTTTGCAACGCCGTTTATCGCGACGACAATTATTATTATATGCACTTCTGGATGCTTTGTCAATAATAATCTCAAAAAAAATTATCAGACGCATAAACGCGCCGTCTGTAACCCATGATAACGGATAAATCCTGTAGGGAGCGATCACTTTTGGACAAGCGCAGGTATTATGTTTCCCTTCATTCCGGTGAAATCATGGGAGAGCTTCTGCAAAACCCCACAGATTCCTCGTATGAATTTGAAATTGAAGCAACAGATGAAGAAGCACAAAGGCTAAACAATTTATTGGGGAATAATGCAGTGGAAGATATGGAAACGTTTTGGGACTCCCATATCCCTTATCTGTATTACAACCAGTCAAGGGAAAATGAAGGATACGACCGCACCTTTCGACAGATTTATGAAGAGATCTATCGTTTGGGAACCCCAGCCACCAAACGGCAAATGGAACAAATGGGCATTTTGGAAATGGGATATGACAGTCAAGATCCTGAAGGCCCCATCTATTGAGATTGTCATCCAAGTGAACTGGACGAAAAAAACCGGGGTGAATCCCCGGTTTCTATCCTTTCATCTCCTCGATACGATTCCGGATGTTCTTTTTGGGCAAAATGGCTTGAACAAATCTGCCTTCCCCAACCACTGCCCGATTGTGCCGGGCTTCAACCCGGCACACAACGTGAGGGACTTGTACCTTGGTCACTTCGGCTGTAAAGAGAACGTCTTTCCCCACAGGAGCCGGAGCTCGATGTTTAACAGAAATCTCGCCCCCCACCCCTTCCTCTTCCTCTTCGAAAAAGGGAAGGATCACCTTTCGGCCTACCCATTCCATATAATAGACCATCGTAACGGTGGACAGCGTCGGATGGATTTCCTGTCCACCAAAAGAAGCTGTCATCTCTTCCGTCACAGTTACTCGCATGGTTTCCTGAAGACCTGGTACCAACCCCGGCTTCATACGCTACACTCCAAAAGGATTCAGGGGTTTTGAGCCGATATAGGCATTTACACTCTTTGTTTCTGTATACAGACGCAGCGTCTCCACTGCCAATTCCCGGCCAAATCCGGATTGTTTGTATCCACCAAAGGGAAGTCCCGGCATCGCAGAGAACGGATTGTTGATTAAAACGGTTCCCGCTTTCAACTGGGCGGCAATACGGTGTGCCCGGCCGAAATCCCGGCTCCAAACAGCAGCCGCCAAGCCATAAATGCTGTCATTGGCTTGTTGGATGGCTTCTTTTTCATCCCGAAATTTAATGATCACAACTACCGGCCCAAAAATTTCCTCCTGAGCCACTCTCATCTCATTGGTTACATCCACCAATACCGTGGGTTGATACCAATATCCTCGTTGAAATGCTTCTCCTTCCGGCCTTCCACCACCGTATAGAACACGGGCCCCTTCTTCCTGAGCCAGTTTGACATAGGAATCAATCGTCTCCCACTGGTCAGCTGAAACCACCGCTCCTACATGGCTCTCTTTACTAAAGGGTTCACCCAGTTTCAGCTTTTTTGTTTTTTCCACAAATTGATGGACAAATTTATCATAGATGGATTCATGAACAAACAGGCGGGAACGGGCTTCACAAGACATTCCCGTATTGTAGTAAATCCCAAAGATGGACCCATCCACTGCGGCTTCCAGATCCGCATCCTCCAATACCAATGCGGGAGATTTCCCACCCAGTTCCAAGGTGACTCGTTTCAGGGTTTCCGAGGCTCTCTTCATAATATCTTTTCCGGTACCTGTCTCACCGGTGAAGGCGACTTTATCCACTCCGGCATGTTTCACCAGATATGATCCCACTTCGGAGCCACTTCCTGTGACCACATTGAGGACCCCGGCGGGCACTCCTGCTTCGTGGCAAAGATCCGCCAGAGCATAAGCGGTTAAGGGTGTCAGAGAAGCAGGCTTTAACACCACTGTACAACCGGCAGCCAAAGCAGGGGCAATTTTCCAGGCGGCCATCATCAAAGGATAGTTCCAGGGAACAATCTGGGCACAGACTCCGACGGGTTCCTCCCGCGTGTAATTAAGAAATCCGTTGGGAACGGGTTTTGTTTCCCCTGCTAAGGTATGAACCGCCCCGGCATACAGTTCAAAATCCTCGATCGCCTGGTGAACCTGTCCTTGAGCAGCAGAGAGCGTCTTTCCGCTGTTTAACACTTCCAGCTTGACGAGCTCTTTCATTCGTTCCCGCATCAATGAGGCCACCCGGTGTAAAATTTGTCCTCTGCGGGCGGCAGGCCATTTGGCCCATTTACTTTTCTCCAGCGCCTCTCTGGCCGCGGCCACCGCCCGGTCCACATCCGCTTTGGTTGCTTTGGCCACTTGAGAAATCGGCTCTCCTGTCGCCGGATTGTAGGTATCAAACCATTCGTTTGTGGAGCCTTTTACATACTCCCCATTGATCAGCAAATGATATTCCTCTTTTAACAAAGCGATGTCCATCTGTTCTTTTAACATACCGATTCCCCTTTTAAGAAATGATTTAATCCAATCGCTCCACCATAGTGGCAATTCCCTGTCCTACCCCGATACACATGGTGGCCAGTCCATACCGTCCTCCACACCGTTTCAGTTCATGGACCAGTGTGGTCAAGATCCGGGCACCACTTGCTCCCAGTGGATGACCGAGAGCAATGGCACCACCATTTACATTCACCCGTTCAGGGTCTAACCCCAGCTCCTGAATACAGGCCAGTGATTGTGCAGCAAACGCCTCATTTAACTCCACCCGGTCCATCGCATCAATCGAAAAACCCGTCCTGTTCAGAAGTTTTCGCGTGGCAAAAATAGGACCCAACCCCATGGTATCGGGGTTACATCCGGCGATAGCAAAGGATACTACACGCGCCATTGGCTGAATCCCCAACGCTTTTGCCTTTCGATGTTCCATCAGCAACAGGGCTGCTGCACCATCATTGATTCCCGCGGCATTCCCCGCAGTCACCGTTCCCCCTTTTCGAAAAACTGGAGAGAGTGTGGCCAGTTTTTCCAGTGTGGTGTCCGGACGAAAGTGTTCATCCTTATTCACGATCTTTGACGGTTCCCTTCGTTGGGGAGGGACAGTAACGGGAATCACTTCATCATGAAACGTCCCATTCTCCCATGCTGCACTAGCTTTTTGTTGGCTCTCCAAGGCAAAACGGTCCTGTTCCTTCCGGGAGATTTGATACTGTTCGGCTACATTCTCTGCAGTCTCCCCCATGGAAATCGGGGAGTGCCGCTTCGCCATCTCCGGGTTGACAAAACGCCATCCCAACGTCGTATCCACCATCGTTTGATTGCCTCGTGGCAACCCTTCTTCCGGCTTTAACATGACAAGCGGTGCCCTGGACATGCTTTCCACTCCACCTGCGATAAATAGATCCCCAGCCCCCATCATCAGAGAGGCAACCGCTTGATTTACTGCCTCCAACCCCGAACCGCAAAGACGGTTGACGGTGCTTCCGGCCACTTCCTGGGGCAAACCGGCCAACAGGAGAGCCATTCGGGCCACATTCCGATTATCCTCTCCGGCTTGGTTGGCACACCCCATGATGACATCCTCCACCGAAGCGGCATCCACTTCAGGATTCCGTTTCAACAGCGAACGGATGACATGGGCTGCCAAATCGTCGGGGCGAATCTTGCTTAACCCGCCCCGATACCGACCGATCGGGGTTCGAATCGCATCCACAATGACTGCTTCTCTCACGGTTTCGGCTCCTTTTCCTCTCTTTGATACCGGTAAAAACCCTGTCCAACACTTCGACCCAACCGTCCGGCATAAACCATCTGTCGCAGAAGCGGTGCCGGACGATAGCGAGGATCTCCCGTTTCCTCCAGAAGCCCTTTCAAAATCCAAACCACCTGATCCACTCCGATCCGATCCGCCCATTCCAAGGGGCCATGAGGGTGGTTGGTTCCTTTTTTCATCGCCAGATCGATATCTTCTGCGGTTGCAATCTGTTCCCTGAGTGCATAGGCTGCTTCATTCACCATCAAGGCGATGGTACGGGGGAAAACCAGCCCTGGTTCATCTCCCAAAATTTCCACCTGCTTTCCCCACTGTTTCCACCAACAAACGCGCTGCTCCCATAGCAAACTCTCTTCAGCCTGGAGAGGACGGGAGATTTCCACGCGGTCCATCGAGGAAAGGAGAAGCGGGGAAAATCCGGCCACCCGTTCCGGGTTCTCCAACCAAGAAGCAACCCGTGTAGCTCCCGCATACAGGGCAGAGGTAAATACCGGGCAATCGACAGGTACCATTTTGACTGCCTGAATCAAACCCTCCCGCTTGTGATCGACAGAACCGGTAATCACATCAACAACAGCGGTAATGTCCGATTCCGCATTATCTGCCTGTTCCAGTGTGACAACCTCTACACCCTTTTCCTGAAAGAAGGTCATCGTATCCGAAACGATAGGACCCTCACCCACAAGCAGTACCTTATTCTTCACGGGAATAATGCCCCCTTCCCGTCTTCTGCCCCAAAGAACCGCTTTCCACCATCAGTCGCTGTTTGATATGCGGGCGGTAACGAGGTTCGTGGAAAAAACCCTCATAAACGGATACAGAAGCGGCATAGTTCACATCAATCCCAATCATATCCTGTAATTCAAATGGACCCATCTTAAATCCCGCCGAACGCAGGATACGATCCACTTGTGCTCGATCTGCCACGTGTTCCCCGACCAATCGATACCCTTCCAAATGGAAGGGGCGAGCGATCCGATTGACAAGAAATCCCGGAAAATCAGCCACTTTCACGGGATCTTTCCCCAGGGTGCGAACAAATTGAACCGCACACTGGACCGTTTCCACGTCCGTCCGCATTCCGGAAACCACTTCCACCAAAGGCATCACTGGGGCAGGATTAAAAAAGTGAAGACCCAGTACACGTTCTGGATGATTGGTTGATGAAGCGATGGATGTAACAGACAACGAAGAGGTGTTGGTTGCCAACACGGTCTGTTTCCCCACGATTTTCTCCAATTGGAACAAGAGATCTCTCTTAATATCCAGTCGCTCCACTACCGCTTCAATCACCCACTCACAGGGAGCCAGATCTTCCAGTTGAGGGGTCAGATGGATTCGGGAACGGATTTGATCCATTTCTGCCTGAGACAAGCGCCCTTTTTCTCTTAACCGATCCAACCGTTTCTGAATCCGCTCCATTCCTTGGTCAAGCTGTTCTTTCGACAGATCCCATAGCTGTACATCATAACCGCTGTAAGCCAGAACCTGGGCAATCCCGCTTCCCATCGTCCCGGCCCCCAACACACCTGCCGGAAGGTTTCGGTCCATTTTTTATTCCTCCCGTGTCACTTCACCGATCATCATCGTAACCAGCGGACCGGCAAAGCCCATTAGATCCTTGGCCGAAGCACGCCCTTCCGGGGAGTTCATCGCATCATCCAAAGCCTTCCTGTCTTCAAAATACATGGCTGCCTCCAAATAAAATTTGGCCTCTCCTCCCATGGGGGCACCCACAATCCGGGTTACTTCCAGCTTCTTCAACCCTGGCATTTTTTCCACCAGCGGTGTATGTACATTCTGATAATGTTCATCAAAAGATTCCCGATTTTCCGGATGACGGTATAATGCAATCAATTTCACCATGATTCATTCCCCTTTTCGTTTAATTGATCATATGGATACAAATTACCGTTGATCTATCACACGAACGGCCTTGCCTTCACTTCGCGGGAGGGATTTGGGCTCCTTTAAAATCACTTTTGTGGTCACATACAATGTGTCCTTTACAACGGATTGCAAACGTTTACATAATTGCACAACCCGTTCATTACCTTGACCAAAGGAGCTCTCAATCGACCGAAACCATGCTTCGGAAACCTCCACCTCCAGGGTCAATTGATCAATCGACTTTTCACGTGTCACAACCAATTGATAATGAGGAGCCAACTCCTCAAAATTTAACAGCACCGCTTCCAACTCCGAGGGGAACACATTTACACCTCGAATAATCAACATATCATCAATCCGTCCCTTGATTCGGGACATCCGGGTATGTGTACGACCACAACGGCAGACTTCCCGGTGAAGTGCAGTGATATCTCCCGTTCGGTAGCGAAGAATCGGCAACGCTTCTTTGGTGAGCGAGGTAAAGACCAACTCCCCATACTCGCCATCCGGTAAAGGTTCCCCTGTCTGGGGATGGATCACTTCAGGGAGAAAATGATCTTCCGCAATGTGAAGCCCATCCTTGGCTTCCCGACACTCCATGGCAACACCCGGACCGATCACCTCAGACAAACCGTAGATATCCAAGGCATCGATGCCCCACTTTTCCTCCAACGTCTGCCTCATCTCCTCAGACCACGGCTCTGCACCAAATATTCCGTACTCCAATGAAGTGGTCCAAGGTTTCAATCCCATATCTTCCATCATTTCTGCCAAACTGAGGATAAACGACGGGGTTCCACCGATTCCTCTCGGCAGGAAATCCTGGATTAAAGTGACTTGACGGGAACGGTTGCCACCGGAGACCGGAACAACGGTTGCCCCTAATCGCTCCGCTCCATAGTGTAATCCAAGACCACCCGTAAACAATCCATAACCGTATGCATTGTGAAACACATCGCCCGGTCGGCCTCCGGCCATCACAATGGATCGGGCGCAAAGCTCCGCCCAGCGTTGAATGTCTTTCCGGGTATAACCCACCACTGTCGGCTTTCCACTGGTACCGGAAGAACCATGAATCCGGGCGACTTCTTCCTGTTCCACGGCAAACATCCGAAATGGATATTGCTCCCGAAGATCGCTCTTCCGGGTAAACGGAAGCTTTAAAAGGTCCTCCATCCCCAGAATATCCTGGGGTTTGATTCCTGCCGCATCCAATTTTCGCCGATAAAATGGCACCAAACTGTATATCCGTTCCACCATCCGTTTCAGTCGTTTTGTCTGAAGTGCTTCCAGTTCCGGACGAGGCATCTTTTCTAAATCTGGTTGAAACAAGAGAGCGCCTCCTCTGATTGAATAATAAGTGGAACTATACGGTTTTCATTCCTTCAAAAGGTTGGCGACAATTGCGACAATAAAAGACTGACCGACAAGCCGTGGGACCGAATAAATTTACCACCTCCCCTTCTTTCGCTCCACAGTATGGGCAATCGGAAACCCGGTCTTCGCTCGGTGGCGCAATTCCAAAATTCTTCAGCTTTTCCCTCCCTTCTGGAGTGATCCGATCACTGGTCCAGGGAGGAGACATGACGAATGCCACTTCCACCCGATTCACTCTCTCCTCTTGAATCAATCGGTCTTTCACATTCTGGGCGATCATATCCAAAGCCGGGCAACCGACAAAGGTTGGCGTCAACTCCACCCGAACATGCCCTTCATTCATTGTTACCCGATTCACCATACCCAGTTCAACAATACTGACATCAGGAATTTCCGGATCCATCACCGTTTGAAGAGCCTCCATCACTGGATCACGAATTGTTTTCACGTTGGTCCCCCCTTACCACTGAGCGTCAGGATCACTGCCTACCACTTCGGACATCGTTTGGATCAACCGTTCCAAATCTTTGGTATGCTCTCCCTTTCGCCCGTCCCGTTTCGGCTTTACAGGCATCCCCGGCCAGTTCAATCCGGCTTCATCAAACAAGGGCCTCATTCGCTCTGCCCACCGTTGGGCCAATCCCTCCGACCCGCAAGCGATCAAACCGTAGTGGAGCATTTCCTCTTCCACCTCGCCGAGTGAAAAGAGACCTCCCACCTCCATCCATACTTCTGAAACCGCCTGTTCCATTCGTTGTCGGGCTTCTCCGCCAGCCTGGGCCAATCGGGTAAACCACATCTTGTGATGGAGAAGGTGATAATGCTCTTCCCTCCGAATTTTGACCACGCCTTGGGCAAGGGAGTGAAATGAGGATTGTAAAAGCGCTTCCATACGAATGTCATCAAAAATGTCATATAAAAAATGACGTACAATAGTGCGGGCCCAATCCCCATTCGGCTGCTCAAGAAGAATTGCATTCCTTCGTTCTCCAGGCCCCCGGAAAAACGCAAGCTGATCCGGCTTTGCTTCCCCCAGTTCATGCAAGCGTTCCAAATAAAAAACAGCATGACCCACTTCATCCTGGGCAATGGAACTAAAGGCAACATCCCCTTCGATATCCGGTGCCAGCCCAAGCCACTCAGAGTCCCGGTGGCCCAGACACAGCTCATCATCGGCCAATTGATACAACAGCTCTGTCAAAGCATGGCGCAAGCGGGGTTCCTGAACGATCTGTTCCGCAGTCTGCATCATCGGCGATTCACTCCATCCGCATATCCAGGCTTTCGATTCAGATCCCGAACAATATCCTCCAACTTCATCGCCTTTTCCCGGTACATCTTCCACAGTCGTGCATTTTCCGAATATCCCCCCACTTCCCGGTATTTTCGATCCATTTCCCTGGCAAACCAGCCTGGGATATCATAAGATGTGGCAACAATCGCCTCCTTGGGAACGACCCAGAGGTTAACCGCTTTCTCCCGCCGCAGAAAATTTTCTCTGGCAGTGGTCAACGCCACATCAGGCGAGGGAGCCACCACACTCCCCACATGAACATGGTGATCTGCCTGGGTTTTTTGAATAAAAACTTCAAAGACGTCATATTCCACGCGGTGATCCCGTTCCATGTTTCACTCCACTCCTTCATTTCTTTAAACCACTTGCATCTTTTGGGAGCGCACCATGGCCTCCCGCACCCACCGTTGATCCTCATGTGCAAACCGACGCAGTTTGAGTCGCTCCTGAGATTTGGGTCCTTGATTGTAGCGAACAATTTCTCCAAACTTCTTCCAATCCGGCTCCGTAAAGATCCACTTTTCTGACTCTTCATCATAACGGAGGTTTGGGTCTGGAATGGTCAACCCCAGTGAATGAATCCTCGGCACGTATTTCTTTAAAAACTGCTGCCGAAGTTCTTCATTGGTTTTTGTTCGAATCCTGTAATCGATCATCCGTCGGGCTGCATCCGTAACTTCCACCGGTCCGAAAAAAAAGATAAGAGATTCCCACCAACGATTGACCGCCTCTTGCAACATCCGGCGTTGCTCTTTTGACCCCCCGGCAAGAGCCAAAATAATATTTTCTCCATGTTGCATATGAAAGCTCTCTTCAGCGCAGATTCGCTTCAACACCCTGGCATAGGGACCGTAAGAGGTGCTTAACAGTGCAGCCTGATTAATAATGGCCGCTCCGTCCACCAACCAACCGATCACTCCGGCATCCGCCCAAGTGGGCGATTCCATATGAAAGACATTATGAAATTTGACTCGCCCCTCAATCAAATCTTCCATTAAATCTTCTCTCGTTTTGCCTAGGGGTGCTGCTAGATCCTCCGCCACTCTCAACAAAAGCTGTCCATGTCCCACCTCATCCTGTACCTTCGCCATAATGGCCAGTTTTCGTTTGAGTGTAGGCGCTTTCGGAACCCATTCCTTCTCCGGAAACGCTCCCATAATTTCACTTACAGCATGCATGTGAATCAACTTCAGGAGCAGCTTGCGGTACTCATCCGGCATCCAGTCTGTCGCTTCAATTTTTTCGCCACGCTGAATCCGTTCCATAAACTGTTCATGTCGTTGATCGGTGATCACTCGACTTCTCTCCTTTCCCTCCAGCAAAACCCGACAGCAAAATGGCAGTAAACCGATCCCCAATCTCTTCCGGTGATAACTCCCCTTTCGGGTCATACCATTGATAGACTCCATTGATCGCAGACAACAGAAAGAGACGGGCAAACTTCAAATCGATCGGATGGAACGAACCCGTTTCCTCCCCCTCAGCGAGAATGCGCTCCCACATGCCCTCATACGCATCCCGTTTTTCTTGAATGATCGATCGACGTTTTTTTGTAAGCGCTTTCCATTCGTGAAAAAAGACTGTCGCGGCCTCCAGATTGTCGGTAATAACCAGAATGTGAGCCACGATTGCCTGGCGCAGCTTCATGACCGGATCTTCATCACTTTCCACCACCGGACGAAGGGAACGCAGAAACAATTCCGCCCCCCGGTCCGTAATTTCAAATAGAAGGTCTTCTTTGGTTTTAATATGGGTGTATAAACTCCCGGAAAGAATGCCGCTCGCTTCAGATATATCTCGGATTGTCGTCCCATGGTAGCCTTTTGTTCGAAACAGCTCACTTGCTTTTTTTAGAATTTGTTCTCTTCGTCCATCCGACATCGTTCGCGTCTCCTTTTACCAATTGAAAAACAAGCGCTTGCTTGGTTTTATGATAACCAAAACGATGAATGTTGTCAATGATCAGATTATTTCAACCTGCATAACGACAAAAGCGGACACTCTCGGTGTCCGCTTTTGTCGTTACATTTGAAGGGTTTAATAAAACCTGCCTTCTTCCACTTCCCATGATTCCACCGTCCGATAGGCGTTTTGAGGATCATATCCCCGCCCGACCAAAAAGCTCATTGCCGCAATTTCTCTCATTGCGTGTTCATAGGACGTTTTTTTGGCTTCTTCCAGTCCATACTTCACAAATGGCTCCACTGTCCGCAATGTGGTCTCTTTCATCATTTGAGGGTCTACCCCCGGTCTCGTCGGGTAACGGTCATAGGGATATGGGTAAGGCATTTGCATCTGTGAAAGAAACATTCTCTTCCCTCCTTATATTGCACTTATCCCTATACCTATGCCCAGCTTATCCGATTGAGCTTGACCCAACCGCCCAAATTATCAAACGTTCCTCCACCGTTCCACCATTTCTTCCACCCAACGGCTCACAAGTGGGTGGGGAAGATAGGTCTCTCCATAAGAGACACCGGAGACCCCCTCTAATTCCTGGCGAATCCGAACATCTGTAAAATAGCCCCGTCCCAAAAAAACGGGAAGAACCAGCAAACGACCCAAGTGGCTCAATGTTTTTGCTTTCTCTCGAACATCCCCAACCTGCAACATGGAGATCTCCACCTCCTGAAAAGGAAAGCGCTGGTGCAAATGGTCCGCCAACTGCTGCAAACCTTTTTCCCATACGTCTCTGAAGCCGGGTTTTTCACTGCCATGAGCGACCAACAATAGATTCTCTTTCTCCGGATTTGGCAAAAGTGCCCGTACACGATCTTCCAAAATCCGAACCATGAACGGATGAGCGTCCATCGCTTTACACCAGACAATATCCGCCTGAGGGCGAATGCGTTGAAGATTCGTTCTGATTCGGCTGAATCGTTTGATCCCCAATGCATACTGGATTTCTTCCAAATGAGTGCTGCCGGAAGAGACAAAAAGAGGAACAGTTAAGATTCTTTCCACCCCTTTTTTTTCCAAAAAATATATCCCGTCAGAGATGCTTTGCCCTGTGACCGACTCCAAATAGCCGACGGTAATCGGCAATTTCGTCTTTACCTGCCTGACCGCATTTTCCACCAATCGGTTCCACTCTGGGTTTGGAGAGCCATGGGCCAACACCAAAACCCCTTCTTTTCCGGATGCCACCCGACCACCTCCTCCTCTCATCAGTACATCACCTGTTGAATGGAGTCAAACCTTTTGAAACAAAACATTTGTCAACCCCCAATATTCCTTTATTTTAAAAGGATGAATCCGCTTTATTCTGGAAAACCCACAAAGTATGTTAAAGTAATAATGTGTTCTTCGCGGTGATCATCACCGCAAAAAAATGGACAGGAGGACATTTTGTGGATTGGTATAATCGTTTGAACGATTATTTTCCCAAGGAAGAAATGAAAAAGTACAGTCACCTGCGTGACCTCATCCAGGATCAGGACATGTACCACAAAGAGGAAACGGAAGATTATTTGCTCTTGTATGGTGAGTTCTCTTCCTTCGTCTTTGTGGATTACCTGCTGGTCAATCAGAAGAGACGGGGAAGCGGGGTGGGAAGCAAAGTCATTCGGAATCTTAAAGAAAAAAGAAAGCCGATCCTGCTGGAGGTGGAACCCGCCGACCCCCAAGTGGCGGATACACAGAAACGAATTCATTTTTACAGGAAAAACGGCTTTCAAGTAGCGGATCAAATCCACTACGAACGGGAAGCAGACAATGGGGAGACATTCTCCCTGAATATTCACTACTGGACTCCCAAACCCGTTCCCCAGGCAAAAATTTATCATATGATGTCAAAAGCTTGTCATCACATTCACAACTTTCGTTCCGAGCAACACTATGGACGCATTCAGGCGGATCCGGATGAAGTGCTTGAACTGAAACAACCGGTTTTGTCATAAATACAACCCCCCTTTGGATGGGGGGTTTTCCTATTCAGAAACGTATTCCCATTTTCGCTATCATCACGACCCATTTCTTATGGTACAATGGGAAAATCGACTGAAGGAGGCATGCTAGATGGCGATTAAAGGAAGCATTGAAATGGAGAATGGCGAAACGATACACATTCAGTTTTTTCCCGAAGCAGCACCTAACACAGTAGCCAACTTCCGGAAATTGGCCAGTGAGGGCTTCTATGACGGACTTACCTTTCACCGGGTGATTCCCGGATTTGTCAGTCAAGGAGGTTGTCCTGTCGGAAACGGTACTGGAAATGCAGGATACACCATTCCCTGTGAAACGGAGAACAATCCGCACAAACACGAGCCAGGCACCCTATCCATGGCACATGCCGGCAAAGATACCGGGTCATGCCAATTTTTTATTGTTCATGAGTCCCAGCCCCACTTGGATGGAGTCCACACCGTATTTGGGCAAGTCACCAAGGGGTTGGAAGTTGCCCGAAAGTTGAAAAACGGAGATCGGATGAAAGAAGTCCGGGTATGGGAAGAGTAAGAATTGATGTATGAAAAAACCCGCAGGAACGTTTTCCTCCGGGTTTTTTCATTTTAAGGAGAAGAACTGGAGCGGGCTATCTCTTGCCAGCTGCTTCAATTGCTGAACGGAGATGCCCCCTGTGTTCATCCAACAATATCTGGGCATCCCTGCCTCTGATGCCGGTTAATATTTGCAATATAGCCGCTTTGGTATCACCGTTTTGCTCACTTAAAGCCTGTTCAGCCAGTGCTTTTTCAACACCTGTCGCCTGTTGAATGATATGAACGGCACGATGTTTTAATTTGACATTGGTCGGTTGCAGATCCACCATTAAATTCCCGTAAACTTTGCCGATTTTTATCATTGAAGCAGTGGTTAGCATATTTAAAACCATTTTCTGTGCGGTTCCCGCTTTCATACGTGTCGATCCCGTTACCACTTCAGGACCGACAAGAGGTGCTATGGTGATATCCGAAATCCCCTCCATTCGGGATTGACGGGTGCAGACAAGGGAGATCGTGGTGGCTTTCAGACCTCCGGCATACTTTAGCGCACCGATCACATATGGTGTGTGCCCACTGGCAGCAATCCCGACCAAAACGTCCTCCGGATGGAAATCGATGGCTTTTAAATCCGACACCCCTTGTTCTTCATGATCTTCGGCTCCCTCAACCGCATAGCGTAAAGCATGATCCCCACCCGCAATCAACCCAACCACCTGCTCCGAAGAAACACCATATGTCGGCGGGCATTCAGAAGCATCCAGGACACCCAACCGTCCACTCGTTCCCGCACCGACATATACCAATCTGCGTCCTTTCTGAAATGCTTCCACAATCGCATCGACCGCTTTGGTTATATGTGGCAGTTCTTTTTGTACAGCCAAGGCCACCTGTTGGTCTTCTTGGTTGATGATTTTTACAATATCGGCTGTTGACAGTTGATCAATATGTTCAGACAACGGGTTCCGTTTTTCTGTGTCCACTCGATGAAAGTCCAACCAACCATCCCTCCTTCTCAATTCAAAACAAATATTTGGCCCGGTCCAATATGGGAAATGAGATACCGATCCCCTGCAGACACACGTCCGGCGACATTAACCCTGGAATCAGCAGGCAAATCATTGCGGGCGATCTGTAACTCACCCGCATAACGCCCGTAATCCATGTTGTCAACCGTAATCGTTCCAACCAGTCGTTCATCGATTTTCCGCTGTGTTAATAGATCTTCGGAAAATACCTTCTCTTGTCGCGATTCTTGCGCCCGTATCACATCTCTGGCATCATCAAAGCGGTTGGTGAAGGGTCGACCTTTGATCACTTCTCGGTAATCTTCATCCGCCCAGTCCACTCGCAATGGAATGATTCCATCGCTGATGCTTTGAATGGTCATCCATTGTGCATCGGAGAGGCCGGGATCGCCGACATATACATCATCCACTCCACCGTAGGTTTTCAATTCCAGATAGGCTTTGGCCGGAGAAACGGCGCGATGTTCTTCCACGGTAGGCAACCCGGCATAAACGGGACCTCTCCGTCGTGTATCTCCCGGTATAAATGCAGCCGTCCTGATACCAGCCGTTTGAAAGACCTGATTGATTTTTTCAAGGAAATCCATCCGTAATCCGGTTTCCGGACGCGGATAAAAGTTATGCATCGCGATCAGATTCTCAAAATGAACCCCCTGATTCTTCCATTTCTCCAACTGATGTTGATCCGTGGTACTTGCATTGACAGCAAGCTTGATACGTTGAGACAGTTGAACGATTTCCTGATCCATAAAGCCAAAATCCAAACGTAAACAGGTGACGCCGCTTTTTTCAAAAAAGGACACGGGATCTCCTGATATGTTCAACCTTTTCAACCCTTCATCCGAAATATCAGCAATCAGTTCTGCTCCGGACTCCTGGAGAACTTCATTCAATTGTTGCAAACGATGGATTTCAACCTCCGGTTCTTCACCACCCAGATGCAAGGAGGTAAAAATGGACGGGTTTTTTGTTTGACTCAATCGCTGTTTTAAATCATCCAAATGAAGGGGTTCATTTAGATAAACGGAAAGACCCAACATCGATCGTCATCCTTTATTTAAATGCTTTTGTCATCTCTTCCCTAAATCCAAACCAATAAGTAAACAAAAATCCAAACAAATATGCTAATGCCAAACCAAACAAATAATAAACGATTTGATCCGCCAACACCAAAAATGTCAGGGGTAGTCCGGAAACCCCGATCGCAATCGTCGCCACATCGAAAATCGCCTGCACAACTCCCCCCACTGCTGCACCCAAACAAGCCGTTAAAAACGGTCGCCCCAATGGCAGAGTCACACCATAGATCAGCGGTTCGCCAATTCCTAATATTCCGACAGGTAAGCCGCCTTTGATTACTTTTTTCAGCTTTTGATCTTTTGTTTTCAGATAAATGGCAAAGGCTGCACCCACCTGACCGCAACCACCCATAGCCAAAATGGGCAACAATGCATCAACCCCTGTTGAGTTGATCAACTCCATATGGATCGGGGTTAACCCTTGATGCAAACCCGTCACTACTAATGGCAAGAACGTTCCGGCTAAAACGGCACCCGCAACGGCTCCACCCATGTCCAACAGACTGGTCAATCCATCCGTAATCCATTGAGAAATCCAGCCACCGATCGGCTGTAAAACCAAATAGGTGACAAACCCTGTGATTAAAAGAGAAATCGTAGGTGTCACAATGATATCCAAAGAAGTGGGCACGATTTTTCTCACTTGCTTTTCCATCCAAGCAATAAATACAGCGGCCAACATCACTCCGATCAGACCACCGGTTCCCGGTGATAGTTGCTCTCCGAACAATGAAATATTCTCAATGGATGGATTGATGATCAAGATTCCAGCAGCCCCTCCCAAGGCGGGTGTACCCCCAAATTCTTTCGCTGTGTTAATCCCGACAAACACACCTAAATAAGTGAATAGCCCCCAACCAATCGTACTTAAAATGGTGATGATCGTTGCCTTTTCATCAACCCCCAACCGGACAATGATATTCGTTATTCCGGCTATCAAACCGGAAGCGACAATCGCTGGAATCAACGGGATAAAAATGCTGGCAATCCGTCGCAAAAACATTTTAAACGGGGTGGAATTTTTTTGTTTTAAGTCCTGTTTGGTTTGTTGTGCCAAGCCGGCAAATGGATCATCTTCCTGGCCATCTGTATCATTTTTCCCTATCTCCCTGTCCATCATTTCCGATAGATGGTTGCAAACCTTTGTAACTGTTCCGGGGCCGAGGATGATTTGTAGGGTTTCATCTTCCACAACCCCCATTACGCCATCCAAATTCTTAATCGCTTTTAATTCGACCTGATCGGCATCAGCCGTTTGAATGCGCAAACGGGTCATACAGTGGGTCAAGCTCTGAATATTGCGACTTCCACCCAAGTGTTTCATCAAATGCTCAGCCAATTGTTTTTCATTACCCATTTTCACCGCCCCTTCCATGGTTCTTCATTTCTTGTGGAACACTTTCCAACAACACATCCGCCAAATGTTCCACCCTTATATCACATTCCAGCCCAGCTTGTTTGACACCCAAACGCATCTGAAGAAGACAGCCAGGATTAGCAGTAACCATGAGACTGGGTTGAAGGGATTGGACCTGTTTCATCTTTCGGTCCAGAATCTTCATCGACAGCTCCGGCTGCACAATGTTATAGATTCCTGCCGAACCACAACAGTACTGGTTTTCCGGCAACTCCTGTACATTCACATGATCTATCGACTCTAACAACAGTCGCGGAGCCTGGGAGATCCGCATTACATTTCTCAGGTGACAGGATTCCTGATAGGTGACCATCTGTTCAGGCATGGAGAGTGGAACCGCTTTGTGAAAGCCACATTCCACAAGTATTTCACTGAAGTCCTTGATTTTCCCGGTGAATTGCTCCGCTCGTTTACGCCATTTTGGTTCATCCTGAAACAGATTCTGATACTCTGTCAAAAAAGCACCACACCCGCCGGCATTGGTTACAATCGCATCCACATCCAATGATTCAAAGGCGGCAATATTCCGTTTTGCCAGTTCTTTGGCTTTTTCTTTTTCACCGCTATGCCCGTGTAATGCTCCACAACAGCCTTGTGTTTTTGGGATCACCACCTCGCATCCAGCAAGCTGCAATAACGTTAAGGTGGCATCGTTTGTGGACATAAACAGGGTATCCATTAAACAGCCGGAGAAAAACGCCACCCGTTTCCGAACAGGTTGCTTGGCCCCCAAAAATGCCGGACGATGCTTCATTTCTGCCGGAGATGGGACATTGGGCAAAATCGATTGCATTTCATCCAAATGTTTGGGTAACCATTGATTGATCTTCATCTTCTGCACCCATGTTTTTAACCCCGTTTTTTGATACAGATACAACAGAGAGACCGTTTGACGAATGCGTTTATGATTCGGAAATAACCAATGAAACACCACCCGGCGCAACGCACGTTCATGCAATGGCCGTTGCTTGTGCTGTTCAAGGATATCCCTTGCTTCCTCCAGCAAATGACCGTATTGTACACCGGAGGGACACACTGGTTCGCAAGCCCGACAGCCAAGGCAAAGGTTTAACTGTTTTTCCACCTCTTCATCCGGTTCAATAAGACCGTCCACCACCCCCTTCATCAGCGCAATCCTTCCACGTGGTGATGCGGCTTCATTGTCACCGGTCTCTACATACGTCGGGCAGGAAGGCAAGCAAAAACCGCAACGCATGCAGTTCATTAACTCCGTATGATCCATCCGTTGTTCAAATGCTTGTTTCACTTCTTCAGTTTGCTTCATCATTCCGCAATCATCTCACCATCAGGGTTGGATTGAAAAATTTTCCCAGGATTCATAATATTCTTTGGATCTAAAGCCCGTTTGATGGATTGCATCACATTTAATCCACTGGAGCCTGCTTTCCATTTCAAATATGGGGCTTTCATCATACCGACACCGTGTTCACCGGTTATGGTCCCCCCAAATTCAATCGCCTTTTGGAAAATTTCTGCAAAAGCTTGTTCGACACGCTTCATTTCCTCCAGATCTCTGGCATCCGTTAAAATCGTCGGGTGCAAGTTACCATCACCGGCATGGCCAAACGTACAAATCTGCACCTCATATTTCCTAGCGATCCCATTGATCGCTTGAACCATTGCCGCCACCTTTGACCGGGGTACTGTGGCATCTTCCAAGATGGTTGTCGGTTTTTTTCTGGCACAAGCGGACAGGGCTACACGTCTCGCTGTCAACAGTTTCTCTGCATGTTCTTCATTCTTGGCTCTTTCCACATCTATCGCCTGTTGCGCTTGACAAATCCTTTGAATCACTTGCAAATCCCGCTGAACCATCTCTGACGGACCATCCTGTTCAATTAACAAAATGGCCGCAGCATCGGTCGGTAAACCGACACCGGCATAATCTTCAACCACCTCAATCGTGGGTTGATCCAGAAATTCCATGGTGGCAGGAATGATTTTTGCTGCAATGATTTCGGATACCGTTTGTGCGGCGGCTTCTATATCATTGTAGACGGCCATGAGCGTTTGCTTGCTTTCCGGCGGAGGCAGCAGCTTTAAGGTCGCTTCCCCAATGACACCCAGTGTCCCTTCAGAACCAACCATCAGCCTTGTCAGATCATAACCGGCAACATCCTTGACACATTTTCCCCCGGTCACCACACATTCCCCATTTGGCATAATCACTTTCAGACCCATAACATAATCCCGTGTCACCCCGTATTTGAGACCACGAAGCCCTCCGGAATTTTCGCTGATATTTCCTCCAATCGTCGAAATGCGCATCGACCCTGGATCTGGAGGATAGAAAAAGCCCTGCTCTTCCACATAACGAATGAATGTCTCAGTGGTTACACCCGGTTGAACAGTGGCAGTCAAATTGTCAGCATCCAACTCGATAATCTCCGTCATTCGGTTGAACAACAGGACAATACCGCCTTCTGATGGACAGGTTCCCGCACTCAGGTTTGTCCCTGAACCTCTGGGAACAATCGGTGTGCCTGTTTCATTACACAATTGGACAATCGCTTGAATCTCTTCCATATTGCCCGGCGATACAATCACATCAGGCAACGCCTGATAGTTGGGGGTGGCATCATAACTGTAAGCCAGTTTCATTTCATTGGAATCATGAACATGTTCAGCTCCAAGAATAGCGGACAATCGTTTTTTTAAATCATCCCTTTTCAGCATTCCTTCCCCTTTCTCCCACATGGGTATGTTATGTTTAGCATAAAAAAGAACAGAACCGTTGTATATATGTCTGACAACAAAATGTCAGCGTTTTCAAGGGTGTTTTTTTGTGTATTCACACAATATGATCCAATTTTAAAGCTAAATACAAGATGACAAACCCTTCGGATGTTTTGAGATCCAGCTTTGTAAGATCTTCAATTTTTCTCAGTCGGTAATGTAACGTATTCACATGAATATGAAGTGCTCTTGATGCATCTTTCATCGAACCCTGATGCTGGAAGTAGGCTCTGAGTGTGGCTTTCAGTTCACTGTTTAACAGTGTGAGTGTCCGGTTCAGGAAATCCCGTCGGACCTCAAGTGGAACATCTTCCACTAAAATATCCAGCACCAAATCTTCATAATAGATGACTCCATGTTGTTTCAAGGCAATTTGCAACGCTTTCTTTGCCTCCAGATAGGATGGTTTCAGATATTTGTTGCGGGGCGATTTGGCAATTCCCGCGGACAGGGGTTGTTTAAAACGTTTCCATATATACCGTTGCCAGTCGTTTAATTCCTGATCCAACCTCGGTCGGTCGACGACGTCCCCCACACAGGACTTCAGATAAACATACCGGCCATGCCCCCACCTGAGTAACAAATCATGAGAATCCTTTTTGAGATTGTCATAAAATCCACTCATCATCTCATGGTCCAGATAACCCATGTCACTCGATTCCTCTAAATGAACCTGGAACAGAATCAGCAGATAAGGGGTGGTAAACGATAGCCCCAGGATCTCCCCTCTTTCCATAAACCCAGGATCCAAATGTGAAGAGTTTAACCATTCATATACAAACGCTTCAATCCCTCTTGTCTTCCATTCCAGTTGAGCGGCTTGATAGGCTTCATGGATCAACAGTTCCGTCATCCGTCTCAATATATCCACAAATGGTCTGACTTTCTCCGGTGTACCGGTGATGCCGATGGCTCCCAAAATCTGGTCATGAAAGCGAATGGGTACATTGATTCCGGGCTTGACGCCATCCAATCGCTCCACATCCCGTTCTGAGATATAGACCTCCCGGTTGGACCGAATCGCAATATCCGCCCCCTCGTGATAATTGCCTGTCCTCTTTGGGTCACTGGATGCAATGATGTGTGCGGTCTGATCCACGACAATAAACTGCTCGTTAATCGCCGATTGCGCTTCAAAGATGATTTTTTTCGCCAACTCCGGTGATAGTTTCATGAGAATTGCCGACAGGAGACTCACCAATTCATTGGCGTGGAGGAATGTCGGTGTTGCTCGGTATCCCCCTTGTGGGGATGCTTAGAGCAACCATCATTTCTCCTGTCGTCCTCCTTTCTGAGTAGGATTCCTGTCATATTTGTAGAATAAATGAAACATAACCGAAAACCGAATGGGACTTATCGGGTAAAGAGAAAACCGCTGGGCGCACATTGTGCCATAAGGCACTCTTACCGCATCACCAAGCGATAAAAACACCCTGGGGGAGTAGGAATCAACTTACACATCCGGGAATGTGAGTACCGTGTGTGCAGGGACTGCATCAGCATACGGGTAGCTGTCAGCCTGCCCTGATGTAACATCAGTTCAAGGTCAGAGATTCCGAGAATCGCTCGCATGACTGGATCGTTACAAGCTCACCATTTCAATGGTGAGTCGTTGACTCTGCCGACATCCTTCTTCTCCATCGTATTTAGCAAGGGGTCAAATGCAGTCGTATCTGACCCCTTCTTCCCATTCCTATACATATGAACAGACTGGCCCTAATAGATTAGATCAATCAATTGATCTTTGCTCACCTTTCCAAAATACGCCTGGAGATCAATTCCATCCAATGCTTGTTCAATCGCTTCCCGGTCATAACGGCAATCCGTCAAATGCGCTTCAATCTCCTTTACATCCTTGACGCCAAAGAAATCCCCAAAAATGGTGCAGCCACGGATGATTCCTTTTTCCACCTGCAAACGCACATCAATACTTCCTACCCCTTCAAAACGTCGGGCATGTTCCACATTGAACTTGGGAGAGCGGCCAAAGTTCCAGTCCCAGTTGCTGTAACGCTCTTTAGAGATTTGACGAATGACCTTCCAGTCCGATTCCGAAAGATGATATTGCGGGATATCTGTTGCTTCTTCAAAGATACACTGCAATAAATACATCCGGAATTCTTCAATAGACATCTTGGTTGTCATGAAATCACGGATGTTGGCCACCCGGCTTCGAATGGACTTGGTACTCTTGGACTGAAACTTTTCCTCTTTTACCTTCAACACATCCGCCACCCGCTCCAGGTCCACATCAAACATCAGTGTTCCATGACTAAACATACGCCCTTTGGTTGTGAACTGAGCATTTCCGGAAATCTTTTTCTCTCCTACCTGAATATCATTTCGTCCCGTTAACTCCGCATTTACTCCCAGACGGTGCAGTGCCTTGATTACCGGATCGGTAAACTTGCGGAAATTGAGAAAACTGTCTCCATCATCCTTGGTGATAAAACTGAAGTTGAGATTTCCTTTGTCATGATAAACCGCTCCGCCCCCGGAAAGACGTCGCACCACATGGATCCCCTGTTCCCGACATGTATCCACATGAATCTCTTCCACTGTATTCTGATTCCGACCAATAATAATGGAAGGTTCGTTTATATAAAATAAAAGATAGGTTTCCTCCATGGGCAAATGTTTTAAGGCATATTCTTCAATCGCCAGATTGATCCGTGGATCATAGTGTTTTTGATTATCAATAAATAGCAAAAGATGTCGCCTCCTCGTCTCATATCTTTTCCTATTGTAGACAAGCTCTGAGAACCAAGCAATGTAGAATTCCTGCAAAAGACTCCCGCTTTGCAACAGATTCCATAATACTGTACCGTTTGGAGGCGGTATCCCCTCAAGCCAATCGGTTTGGTTCATATTTTAACCATCTGGTAGAGTGCCTCTCTCATTCGCTCCCTTTCCTCTCCTATGCTATAATGGGCAATTGAGAGCTTTTTACACGAGCGGTCCCCGGCCGTTTGGGCCGATGATTTTTTGCAAAGGAGGTAGCGCATGATGCGCGCCTTGAATGAACGCTAACCAAATTCGCAACATTGCTATTATCGCCCATGTAGACCACGGAAAAACCACACTTGTGGATGCGATGCTGAAGCAAAGCCGGATTTTTCGGGAAAACCAACAGGTGGAAGAACGGGTGATGGACTCCAACGATCTGGAGCGGGAACGCGGAATCACCATTCTGTCCAAAAACACAGCGGTTCACTATCAAGGAGTGAAAATCAATATTGTTGATACGCCGGGTCATGCCGATTTCGGCGGTGAGGTGGAGCGGGTGATGAACATGGTGGACGGAGTCCTCCTTTTGGTGGACTCTGTGGAAGGACCGATGCCTCAAACCAAGTTCGTCCTTCGCCACGCCTTGGAGCGGGGACACAAGGTGATTGTTGTCGTCAACAAGATTGATCGTCCAAATGCCCGTCCGAACTATGTCATTGATACCACCTTCGACTTGTTTGTAGATCTGGGCGCTACAGAAGAGCAGGCAGAGTTTCCTGTTATCTATACCAATGCCTTGACTGGTCAATCCGGTTTGTCACCGGATGAAATGACAGACAGCCTCATGCCACTGTTTGAACAAATCCTGGAATATTTGCCTTACCCCCAAGTGGAGCCGAATGCCCCATTGCAATTGCAGGCAACGCTGATGGGATATGATGAATACAAAGGAAAGATTGTGATTGGCAAGCTAAACAGTGGTACCATCCAAAAAAACCAGCAAGTCCTTCGCATTGACCGCGATGGAAACCACCAGTCCCTGAAAGTCACTCAGGTTTTTACCCACGAGGGGTTAAAACGGGTGAAGGTGGATCAGGCCCAGGCGGGAGAGATTATCGCCCTGACAGGTCTGGGGAATGTAGGAATCGGGGATACCATCACCGACCCGGAGCATCCAAAACCCCTGCCACCGATCAAGGTGGAGGAGCCCACCCTGCATGTCACATTCGGGGTCAATACCAGCCCCTTTGCCGGACGGGAAGGGGAATTTGTCACCTCCCGAAAACTTAGAGAGCGACTGTATATGGAAGCGGAAAAAGATGTCGCTCTTCGGGTGGAAGATACAGACTCCCCCGACACATTCCTTGTCGCGGGACGCGGAGAACTGCACCTTGGAATTTTAATTGAAAATATGCGCCGGGAAGGGTATGAATTTGAAGTCAGCAAGCCGGAAGTGATTCTGAAAAAGATCAATGAGAAATGGCATGAGCCGGTGGAGATTGTTGAAGTGGAAGTGAGTGAGGAATTCCAGGGAAGTGTCGTGGAACTTCTCGGTCAACGGAAAGGACAAATGGTAGATATGGAACTAAAAGACGGTTCCGTGCACTATACCTACCGGGTTCCTACACGTGGATTGATCGGTTTTCGCCAGCAATTTCTGACGGCCACCCGTGGGGAAGGGTTGATCCATACGCTCTTTGGTGGCTATGAACCTCACTTTGGCCATATTCATACACGGGACCATGGCTCTCTTGTCGCCTGGGAGCCGGGTGAAGCAACCTCCTATGGTCTTCATGCCGCCCAAGAGCGGGGAACTCTCTTTATCAAGCCGAACACAGAGGTTTACGAAGGCATGGTAATCGGGCAGCATATTCGGGAAAATGATCTGGATGTCAATGTCTGCAAAAAGAAACAACTCACCAACTTCCGAGCGGCCGGTTCAGACGATTCATTACGTCTGGAACCACCGAAAAACCTCTCGTTGGACGACGCTTTGGAATATCTCGCTGAAGATGAACTTTTAGAAGTTACACCCAAAGATTATCGAATCCGCAAACGGATTCTGCCCAAGAACCAGCGCAGGAGATATCAAAAACAGGGTGGACGAGTGAAATCCTGATAAAGACCGACCCAGCACGCCCTAAATGGGGACGCTGGGTCGGCTTTTTTATCGGGCTCATTGGATTGAGTTTGTTTTACCGAATCCGGACACCCTTCATCATTTTCACCAACTCTTGCTGAGCTCGTCGAATACCGGATAAATCATTGGAAACATGTATTTCGATGCCAAGCTTCCGTGCAATGGGAAACAGAATATCGGAGACATTCCTCTTTTTTATCAGGATTGCTTGAGGAATTCCATCCAATTTCTGAATCAATGCCATCAACTGATTTTGTATTCGCTCTGCCAGATGTTCCCGTTTCATCAGTTCAAAGCCGATGACTCGGCCCAACTGATCATCCAACCACAAGCTGACGCATGGAAAGTACGGTCGCTGATTCTCTTCTTCCTGTACGGCATCCGGAAGATAGAAATAATCAAATTCAAGAACCTGCTCACGCATTTCCAACCGCTTGGACAGTTTATGTAGTTCCAATTCATTCACATGGAGCTCATATTGTTTGACCTCTTCCACTTCCAATACACCATCTCTCCAGACCAACCCCTCCTTTTCCATGGAGGAAACCCGGAGAAAAAAATGTCCGGTTTCATCCGGCATCAAATGCAATCCCTCTCTGACTCGCCGACAAACCTCAATCGCCTGTTGAAGGACATGAGTCAGAAAAACAACTTCATCCCGGTTGAGGAACCACGGAAACGCTCCCGGCAGAAAACTGCGAAATACAGGGCACTGATGATGCTGTTCCTGGAAATAAAAACCGATCTCCTTCATCAGATAATAGTCTTCAGATTCCAGATTCTGTTGATCCTCAAAGGAAACCAATAGACATCTTTGTTCCAGATCGGGGCGGTCCTCCTGTTCTGATTTCAAGGAATACAGACTTTTTAATCCTTCATTGCCCACGTATACAGCCAGTCCAAAGACATCCCCCATACCTCCGCGTACAGAACAGTATCCTACCTGTCCGCTCAGCGCATCATAAACAGCAAACACCTGATCATCCATCATCCACTCCCAGGGAGCCAATGATCCAAAATGGACGGCCACCTGAAATAATTCCATCCATTGCTCCTGGGAAGTTTTTTCAACCTCTCCATGTTCAAAAAAACCTTGCAAACGGTCCTGTAACTGTACATTCATCTGTTTCAACCGTTCTTGATCCGTCAGGGTGCGATCATCCGTCCCATCTTCCGCAAGGCTCTCCGCTGGAGGAACACCTTCAACCTGGATACAGATCGGATAAGCTACTCCCGGTTGAGCCGGGAGGATTTCTTCCAACAGGATTTCATGGAAGAACCCATCTTTCAAACAATTAATATAAAAACATTTACTGTTTTCTTCCGACAGCCAATCTTCCAAGATCTCCTCTGTTTGATCAACACATGGCCAGTCCATACTGCTTGTAACTTCGGGATCTCCGATCAATACCCAATGATGTTCTTCCTGACCGCTCCATTCTAATTGGTTTTTTCGACATTGAAATATATGTAAATGAGTTCCTTCCCACTCCATAATCACTTGAATCACCTGATGAAGCTGTGCAAAGGTAATTTGTGAATACGTTTGTACTCTTCTCCAAACAGGTGGATGAACGTTTTTTAGAGAGACTTTCAGTTGATAAATCACGATTTCACCCCTTTGCACTTATGCTAACACAAAATAAATAGGCACCGGCAAGATACCGGTGCTTTCCGTTTCATTTATTTTGTAATAAACTGTTGCGTCCAATAGCAACCATAAGATCCGCCTTTTACATATCCTACACCTATGTGCGTAAAGTCCGGATTCAAAATGTTGGCACGGTGGCCCGAACTGTTCATCCAGCTCTTCATCACCGCTTCCGGTGTTGCTTGTCCAGCAGCAATGTTTTCACCAGCTCCTCTGTATTTGATGCCAAACCTCTTCATCATATCAAAGGGACTCCCATAAGTCGGTGAGTTGTGGGAAAAATAGTTATGATCCCTCATATCTGCTGACTTTTTACGAGCCACACTGGACAGTTCAACATGAGATTTCAACGGACGAAGCCCTTGTTTGGCCCGTTCCTTGTTGACCAACTCCACCACTTTCTTCTCAAAAGCGGAAAGGCTTTTTGTTTCACCTGTACCGGCGGTGGAAACAGATCCGGAGGAATTTCTTGGATCGGGTTTCCTTGATGATTCATTCGATTCTTTTTCTTCGGTAGAAGATGGTTTTTTCGTGTCAGATTCTTTCTTGGAATCAGTATGTGGCTTCTCCTGCTCCTTGGGTTCATCCTGAGCCTGACTTTCTTTGTCTGAATTGTCTTTCGGCTGCGTTTCTTCACCTTTTTTGCTGGTTTTTTCATCCGCTTTTTCGGAATCCGAATCTTCCAGCTCCTCTTTCAGATCTTCTTCGGTAACGGGATCACTGGATACCTGTTGGACTTCCTTTTGATTGGATGACTTGGATTGGGAAGCATCCTTTTTCTCCCCACCACAACCGACTAACAGAGAAAAAAGAAATGTCATCAATCCAGCAAAAAGCGTTAAACGAAATACTTTTGCCATTGTACCTTGAGCCAAAATCCTAACCTCCTTATATACATGGATCTATACCCAAAACGTCAGTATAATCGCTTAAGTTTCTGCTTTATTTTTAATTTAATACTTTAAGATTATATAAACAATCCAAAAGAAATACCCTCCAAAATTTAAGAGAGTATTAGAGAGTGCTGACAAAGTATATGAAGGTCAGCAGTCTCAACCTGGACATTTGTCCGGGTTGAGTAAGATTAAAGAGATTTGAACCTCAAGCAAACATCTCATTATCCAGTACATTTGCCGTCCCTATCAGAGTAAATGGGTCTAGTATCTGAGAGTATTTCCGTTACTGTACCCCCTTGGTCGGGGAAATTGGAGCTTACGAGATAAGAAAAAACCTACTCGAAGTAGAGAGTCATGCCTATGGAACGTCTTATACACCATGGCCATTGTTATTGTCATCGCTTTTTTCCTTGACACTCCTCATGCCTGAAGGCAGGGGATTCTTGGGAGCTCCCGTCTACTGACAGGATCATATCCAAGCTTAAACGGTCTGCCCGACCGCAAGTACTCGAAGTCCTTCTTGCAAGATGTTTTTGGATGCATTGATGTCTCGGTCATGGTGAGAGCCGCACGTAGGGCATGTCCATGCCCGAAGGTTGAGGTTCTTTACATCCTTGTTTCGGTAGCCACAGGAAGAGCAAAGCTGACTGGAAGGGAACTGTTTCCCCACTTTCACCACGTTTCTTCCATGCCAGGCTGCCTTGTAGGTAAGCATCGCGACAAACTCCGACCACGAGGCATCCGTGATCGATTTGGCTAGCTTGCGGTTTTTCACCATATGCTTTACTTGGAGGTCTTCGATACA
>NZ_FXTI01000015.1 GCF_900182565.1 Melghirimyces algeriensis
GCAACAATTGCGACGATGATCGCCGCAATTCCTTGCAGCCATTCCATAGCCTCACCCCCTTTGCCGTAAACTCGGCCCTGGCGGTGAGGCTTTTCCGTTCTCCCTTGCCTATGAATATTTTACCATGTAGTAGAAGAATAGACTAGGCGAACAATTCAAATAAAGAACAGAAATAATAGGATGATAAGAATCGGAATCGTCAGAAAGAAGAACCCGAAGCAACCGAATAGCATTAGACTTGACGAAACTTTGTTTTCGTCCATTATATACCTCCCCTAAAAATCGTATGAACTTTAACCCCAAAACGCTGTATTGCGTTATGGAGTGGCTGGGTAACGTATGTCACTCAGCGTATTTATTTTCTAATTCGAGGAGGACGTAAGATGATCGAAAATACACAAAACGCACAAGAGGAACGCCTCAAACAACTATTTGCAACGTGGCATCACCTCATACAGACACAAACCGCGGGGCACGATGTGCACCGGGAATTAGATACTGTTATTGAAGCGGTGTTCAACGAGATCGACAAAGTAGATGGTAATGATGTTGGCGACAATAATGCGCAAAAACTGAACAAAAGCTATGCATCCGCGTTACGTGATTTTCATCGAAAAAAATAATGAAGAAACCGCGCATGATAAAAAAATTATGAGGTGAATTTATGGGTAAATATATCAAACATCAAGTTTCAAGGCGGGCCAATCAAGGAGAACGGAATAAAAGGTAAAAACGTCAACCATAAATAATTTATCATCGTTTGTGTGACGTTTTTTTTTATATCGTGCCCGTCTCGTAGCGGGCCAATGGCACGCGTGTAATATAGCGTGGTTTTCTCGTCTGCCTCGTCGCAGATAAACACGGGCGTTGGCCATATGAGTCAACGCCCGTTTATATTTTACGAGGAGGAATAACGAATGAATATGCGAGCATTAAATAATAAATACATCCTCGCCGCACGAGAGGAAGGTATGTCATGGAGAAATATGGACGCTTTTGATTATGACGGTGATATTTTCAAGTCAATCGAAGTACTTAGAGATAAAGGGTATAAGATTTTTTATCTGTCCAAAGTTCAGTATGCCATCGATACGATTTTAAAAAACGAGGAAGAGAAATAGTGGTTGTTTAATTTAGACATAAAACCCCGCCAACACAGGCGGGGTTTTTCTTTTTGCGTCAGTAAGTCCGGAAGAAATTCCAACGTAAGGCACACACGTCAGACTGACTGGATTAACCGAAACTCACCGCGCAGGTGAATAGTTCGCTAAGGATCGTTCAGAAACCTTCCATTGTCCACGGTTTTTTTCTTGGTGACCTGCTATACGTCCTTCTCGCACGGCTTTGATAACCGCCGTGGTGGATACGTCAGACTGCTTCGCCGCTTCACTGGCGGAAAGAAAGCGATCCTTTTGCGCTGGTTCTTCGTCTACCAGGTCGCCGTGACTTGGTGACGCTTTTCCCTGCGCAATTGCAAGCCGATACTCAATATCTTCTACTACTTGGTATAGTGGGGTATTAGCGATTTCACGCGTAACCACTCGACTGCCTTTCATTAGTGGATTGTCAGGCGTTTGTATAAGTCTGAGATAGTCCGCGCGTGGCATATTGGTTTTGTATGCGGAAAGACATTCTGTATAGAATGCGAACTCCGTGTCTGTTAGTTGATGTAAATCAATGACATTTCCGTCTAACGTCACGTGTATATCATACATGTCGTTACCTCCTATGCAACTCTTAAACTTATTATAAACTAAACTTAAACTTATGTCAACTCCCCCGAAGGGGAGGGGAGAGGATTATTCCTCATCCCCGATGATTTCAGCAATTCCGGCAATATTTACGTATACCGCCTCTTGCTGAAATTCCTTCCGCACCCACCGAGCGATTTCAAGGAATTTTGGGATTTCCGTAAGAGAGTTAAGAGCGATCATGTATTTGTCGTTTGTGTCTTTATATGTTTTTTCGCCTCCTTTCCAATATCCTGAAATCGTTCCTTCTTCGACGGACACACCTCCGAACTCTTCAATAATAATGTTGCGGAGGTTTTTCAGTTTCGAGACCGAAAAGGGATTGCCGTCATTGTCTGCTTGCGGAATCAGGATGTAAGTTTCGATCAATCTGACCAGCTCCTTTTAATATGTTGTGTGCCTTACATTTATTATATTAAACTAAATATAAACCTAAGTCAAGGGTTTTTATCAATTTTTTAGTTTAAATATTTTTCGTTGTTAGGAGGTTAGTGGGTGGGGAACTGGGTAGAAAACGAAGTATATACTTACGTAGACGAAAACGGTGAAGAGAGAATTTCCGCCCCCTTAGGTTCACATAAAGTCATAAACATAAAACAGTCAGAAGCATATCGACAGAAATTAGAACGAGAAAGACAACAAGCGCTTAACCGCGGTCGCACATGGGTCGCGTGTTACCACGAACCAATTCGATCAATAATTAAACAGTTAAAACTTACGGAAGCGGGCGCAATCATTAAACTCCTACCTTACTTACGATTTAAAAACGGTGGGCGGTTAATTAACGAAGGATTACCACTGAAACAGAGAGATATTCAACGTATTCTTGGGCGCGGAAAAGAAACGGAGTATACGCAGGTTATCCGTAAACAATTCGAGGTGCTCGGCGACGTAATTTGGTGTGACGAAAACGAACCCTTTTACCCTGTTTGGTGTGACGAAAACGAACCCTATTAAAAACGCTGAAATCCGCGCCATATAAGGGTGAATCGGTGATTTTGGTGGAAATGTTCTCTTTATCTTTAGTTGTACGATATTGACGGTTGTTTTTGGCTTACGCCAGCACTTCGCCTTACGGCTTGTGCAAGGATTATTTATCCTGCGGATATTTTTCATTATGAGGTTCATTCCGCAAGAAAAATGATAGTGGAGCCGATAGGCGACACTGGCGAAGCCATATAAACATACGGGAGTTATTCGGAAGGTAAGAGAGAGGCGGTGAATGAAAATAAGCGACGCGTTAATTGAGTATTACGAACGGCAGGTCGATGAGTATTACCGCAATGAGGAGATTGAATTTTACGAGTATAAGAAGGAAGAATTAAATAAATTCCTCGTGTGTAGCGATTCGCAGTCCTTATACGCTTGACTATTTTAGGAAGGTGGTGGACGCATTGAAAAAGCTGGAAGCTCGTCATTATAAAGCGATATATTACCTATCGCAACCAAATCACGGTGGATTAACGATGGAGGAAATCGCCAAGGAATGCGGAGTTTCCCGCAAATCCTTATACGAGTGGAAGAAAAGCGAACTATTCCAACGTGAGTTGAAGAAGGAAATACGACGGACGGTAGGCGACCGTATCCCTGAAGTGATTGACGCTATGTTCCGCGAAGCGATTGAGAACGGAAGCGGGAAACATGCGGAATTGTTGTTGAAAACGTACGGCGATATGCTTACGGATAAGATCGAAGTGGAAGTGGATCAGACAGTTAATGACAAGCGAGAGGTGAGAGACGCTGAGGCATTACAACGGAAGGCAGACGAATTATTAAGACGGTTTAATAAGGATGAAAGGAAAGAAGATGATGCGCAAGATTAATGTAGGGTACAAATTATAGTGTGTCACCCTTTGTAAAATACGGTGCATTATAATAGGAAGGGACTCAATTCGGAAAGGGTACCAAATGGTGACGGGTGTTACCTTATACCAGCGACATGCTTCTGATGGAGACCGACCCTAGAAATTTTTCAGAGCGGAAAACTGAAACGGAATGATATACAAAATATCCAACAAATGTAAATCATTTATGCATTATCGTATACATCCGGGGTGTCCATATAGGGAAGACGGGGAAAGAGTATGGGAGGATAGGTGGTGGTAGGTGTGGTGCGACTGTATCCCTTGTATACCAAGGTATAGCGCATGTACACCACACACCACATACGCATGTACATAACGTAATGTATAAAGCATTGATCAAAGCAATAATCAAAACGAATTGAACAAACGTTGTTATATCAACGATTGTCATAACGCATGAATGCAACACAATATCATTTTGTGACTTTCTTTATTCTTTAAAATGAATTAAAATAAATAAAAGAATTTTCAGTTTACTTTCCATTTCTTTGTTTCAGCCGAAAATTTTCCGGACCCCCAGGCAGGTGGGGTAAAGCCTCTGGGACTGACGCGCCAAAAATATCGACACCAATTTTTAATATTCGGGGTAACACGTGTCACCCAACGCAGAAGGACTTAACCGCGCACCTAACGAATACCATACGATGAAGAACACACGAGGAGGATTTGACGAGCGTTGAAGACGGAAAAAGTAGTAACGATTGTAGCAGCGGTTTTTATCATCGTACTGTTCGGTATATTATCTTTTAAGGGCGCGGAATCAACGAAGCAGAAGGAGGCGGAGAAAAAGGACTTGGAAGGGTACCGTAAAAAAGTAGACGCTATTTTCAAAGACATGGCGGATGATGTAATGAAGTACACGAAACAGACGGAAACAGAGGACAGTACGGGAGAGTTTCTAGCGATGGCTCAAGTGAACTCTAGCCTAGACGAAGGTCAAGACGCATTACTTAAGGTAGAAACGCCTGATGAGTACGAAGAGCAAGAAGCGGAGGTAATGAGTCGATTAGAGGACGCAATAAAAACGTGCTCAGACGTAATAGGTCTTTACACGGAAGAAAAGAATGAAGAGGCATATAACAAAATTCAAGACGTAATTGATAAATTTGCAGAGGCACTGAAAGAGAAAAACGAAATGTTTGGGTACGAATAACAAGGACGCGTTTCACATGACGCGTCTTTTGTGTGCTTGAGGGGAGTGGGAGGAGGGATCGGAAGATGACAACGGTAGACACAGTTATTTCGGGAATGGTTGCGGGATCAATTATCACAGCGTTGTTTTTGTTGCCCACCGGGTTTGCGCTTGGCGTGTTGTGGACACAATTAACATCACGCAGGATTATATGAGGAGGGTTAGAGATTGAACGGTTTCCTGAACGATCAGTTCAAGAATATGCTGAAAGAAACCCGTAGAGGTTGAGGCATGGCAAACAAACGAAACAATCTATATTGATACACTGGAAGGTACAATGAAGGCGCGTCCAGGAGATTGGATCATACGAGGGGTTCGCGGGGAGTTGTATCCGTGTAAGCCGGATGTATTCGAGAAGACATACGAAATAGTCGAGGAGGAATAACGGTAGTGGGACGGAGGATTAATAATTCCATTCGCGAATAAATATATCGAGTTGACACACCGAGGCAGGGAATTACGGAACCAAGTCGATCAGGCACGCGAAAGGGACAACCGAACAAAAACACAAAAGGATTTAGAATTATTCGAGAAAGTTTACAGTAAGTACAAACGACACTTAACCGAAGTTAGAAAAACCGTGGTAGAGTCGTAGAGGATTTAATTCAGCGACTGGTGCGAGAGAGCGCCTGGAGGAAGTCGCAGTGGGATTCAGGCGAACATACGGTGAATAATTCACTGGAAAACCAGGCTCCCGAACTGTAAAAGGATTGTATGGTTTTACCGGAAAAATGGTACTTCAGAGAAGTGATATTATATATTGATCACTACTAAATACGCTTTCAGCTCAAGGGAAACAGGGTAAATTTAAATGATAATTACATCGTCATACAATCATTCTTAACGATGTAATTAACGAAAATAAAGAGTTTAAATCTACATTTGCGACAAAAGAAAACGGTGCACCCGAAGGCGCGCCGTTTAAAGTTCAATATTCGCGTATACTTCATCGATCTTGTCTTGCTGGATTCCGATATATCGCAGCGTATGACCTTGCGAAGAGTGGTTGAATATTTTCTGCAGTAACGCAAGGTCAGTCCCTGCTTTGTATGCGTGGTAACCGAACGTTTTCCTGAGCGAGTGGCAACCGATTGCGTCATCAATTCCGACTTTTTCTGCTGCGGACTGCAAAGCGCGGAATGCCGTAAACCGTGTGATGGAATTTCCGCCTTTTCGAGATGGAAATAAGGGCGCGGCATCCGGTTCGTTAGAGATATAGCGGTTAAATTCTCTTTTGATTGTGTTGTTGATGCGGAACCGCTTCACCTTCCCTGTCTTTTGCTCTCGCACTTCGATAAATTCTTTTCCGCGTATATCACCGACAGTCAGTTTAAGGACATCACTGATCCGCAAGCCGGAATTGATGCCTAGGACGAACAGGAATCTGTCGCGGGGTTTAAGAACACGTTTCATTTTTGCGATTTGCTTTTTGTCGCGGATCGGTTGTACGGTGTTCATTCTAATCACTCCGTTCTCGTTTTGTTGCGTTAATTATACGAACAAATAACGAATATGTCAACGATAAAATATGCTATACGGGAGGTGGAAAGGATCGCATGGGTTAATGGGCGATGGATCAACCGCGAAGATCGGCAAGAGATGATTGATGCGTCTAAGAAGCTCATCAAGACATATACGGATAACATCAATGAGCTTTCCTCTGACGATTTAGAGGAACTGGAACGCGAAATTAACGAACTCGAACGGTTGGAGCGTATTCATCGTGCTGAGGTGGATATGCTTTATTTCTTTTACGAGTATTTTTCGGATGCACGAAACCCAGGGAATCCGGATAACTTGGTTCCTACGCCGGACGTTGACATGGACGACGCTCCACCGTTTCACCAGAAGTTGTCACGTATTCTAGATTCGGTTTCTAATCGAAATAAAACCGCACGTATCGCATGGGCGGCGAGTCGTGGTCATGCTAAATCAGCGTATTTATCAAACGCTTTTCCCGTACGCGAGATCGTGTATCGTAAAAGAAAAATGATTTTGATTATCTCGGAGACTAACGCGGGGTCAATTAAGTTTCTCAAATGGGCATCGTCGCAGCTAAAGTTCAATTTAAAACTCCGCGAGGACTTCGGCGAATTACTTTACGAACAGAAGTCGAGGAACGAAAAAGATTCCGAAACAGCGTTTCTCACGACAAGTGGAATCAAAATGGAAGCGACATCACTAGGTACACAAATTCGGGGTTTCCGTAATGGATCACAGCGACCTGATTTGATTATCTTAGATGACCTTGAATCAAGGGACTCTAACAATACTCCCGAATTGCGACAAAAGGCTAAAGACTGGCTAAACTCCGACTTGATGCCTGCTTACGACCCAACGTGTACCGCAGTTATTTTTATGGGTACGATCGTCCACCCGGATTCACTTTTAAATTACGTGCTTAATGAACGTCGCGATTTCATTAAAAATAAGTTCCCAGCAATTCTTTCTCACCCTGAACGGACTGATTTATGGTCGGAGTTCGAACGGATATACAAGGAGTACGAGCCGACACAAGAAGAGTACGACGCGATGGAGTACGCTGACGAGGAAACAAGGACTCCGAACGAAGAGGCGGCACTTAGGTTTTACCGCGAAAACAAAGAAGAAATGGACAGAGGGGTTAAGGTCTTATGGCCTCAACGGTTTCCTATGTACGAGTTAATACTTGAAAAGCAGAACTACGGAACGAAAGCATTTAACTCGGAATTTATGAACAACCCTATCGACGAGGAGTCTCGCATATTCAAGCCGGAGAATTTTTACTACTGGGATGATAGAGATCCTGGTTTTACTGTGCCCGCAAAGGGATACGATGTCTTTATGGGCGTAGATTTTGCGATGGGGAAACAACGTGGGGATTATAGTGCAATCGTCACGATTGCAAGGGACAGCAAAACAAAGCGGAATCTAGTTGTAGATGCGTGGGGAGATAGAGTACACCCGGATACTTTTATAAAAATCATCGTTGACAAGGTTTTGAAATATCAGCCGACACGAATAGCAGCAGAAGCGCAAGCCGCACAGGAGTTTTTTACTTTTAAACTCAAGGAGGCGTTGAGGGCTAAGGGGTATCCTTCTGGAACAAGGGTCAAGGAAGTAAAGCACAGGACGCGAAAAGAATTGCGCATTGAAGCATTATTGCCGGAGATCGAAAGCGGGCGTTTGCAGTTTTGCCGCAAGCACTCGCTTTTGTTGTGGCAATTTGAAGCATATCCGCAAGACCACGACGACTTACCTGACGCGCTTGCGATGGCGTGGGATATTGCGAAGAAAGGTGCGCGGGAAGTCGTGACGAAACCCATATGGCTCTAATTAACGAAAGGAGGGAAATCCATGACTAAATTATTCGATGTGGGCGGACAGTTTCCGGATGACGCATCACTTGAACGTCTAGCTAAATACGAAATAGGGAGGAAGATATTCAAGGGACGCCTCGAAGAAATTCGGGACCGCGCGCTAGCAATTTATAAAAGCGATGACAGTAGACGAATGCAGTACGAGCAATTAAAGACATTACTTATCGTAGTTAATTTACCTGATATCCTTTTGACAAAGCCCGCTGATTTGATGGTGGGTGAAACGCCGAGTTATGAAACGGGATTGTCAGACGAGACAAGAGAACAGAAAGCACTTGCAGATATTGTAGAGAAAAACAGTATCTCTAAGATGATTCACGAGACGGTGATTGGAGGAGGGTACCGGGGAGATTCTTTTTTAAAGGTTCGAAACGATTATCGCGAAGATTTCAGCGAAACGCCGGACGGGAAGCCTCCGTCAGGAGTCAAACGGGAGCCGATCGTTGAACCGATCGACCCATCATTCGTTTTTCCGGAAACCTCGGATAAAAATCGAAAGAAATTCAAGGCGATCAACGTCGCATTTGTCGATTGGGTAGATGGCGGTAAGGAAGAAATACCGTTTCTTGAAGTTGAGAGGCACGTTCCCGGATACATCTATCGAGAACGCTTCCGCTTGACGGGACAACGCGTCGAGCGAGTAGACGACGTAGATATTAGCGTATTTGATATCAATGAACAAATAGGGGAAACAGAGGTAATCGAAACTGGAATACCACGTTTGTTGGTATTCCATATCCCATATAAGACAACTGATGACGAATGGCAAGGGATAAGTGGAGTCGAAAAAATGGAATCTGTTTTACAAGCGATTAACGAACGCTTGGTACAAATAGACTACATCCTATGGAAACATGCAGACCCGACGATGTACGGTCCAGACTTGGAGAACAACGCACAGCAGATCGGAACAAGCGGCATGTATATCAAGGTCGAAAAGGAAGACCATACGCCAGGGGCTGTGACATGGGATTCGAAAATGGACGGAGCATTTAGGGAACTTGACTATCTGATCGGAATCGTTTACCAGTTAGCAGAAACTCCGCAATGGCTGTTCGGTACAGTTATCTCCGAACGAGGAACAGACGGGGGGACGGGAACGTCTCATACGGACAGTGCCGCGATTAAATCAAGATTTATGCCGATCTTATCAAAGGTAAAGCGTATAAGGATGCACGTTGACACTGCAATTCGGGATGCATTATTAACTGCAATGGAAATTGAAAATAGAGCAAATGACGGCGTCGATGATTTCGAGCCATACGAACCGATCCGTCCGGTTATCAAATGGAAGGATGGTATTCCAGCGAATGAAAAAGAGCTTGCTGAAATCGTTGCTATTCGCACAGGAAATAAACCGAATCTCGATGTGCAGTCCGCAATTAAGATGCAGGACGAGGTTGATGACAAGAAAGCAAAAGAAATTATGCGCAGAATTAAAAGGGACGAAGAGGACACATTCGGAACTGTTGATGCGTCTATTTTTAATGCGACTAAACAGGAGCAACAAGAAAAACCGGAAGAGGAATCGGAAAAAGAAAAATTCGAGAGCGGGGATAAATAATGCGTATTCCCCCGAAACCAAACTACGAATACGAAGTTGATGAATTAGTACGCCATTATCAACGAACTATACGTGAAATACTCGCGGAGTTGGAACGATTTGATTTAACGGATTATCGGAAAGAAAATGCGCGTGCACTACTGATGTATATCTCCGAATTGCTGGCCGATCTAAATGAAAATGCGGCAGCATGGGTAAAAACAAACATTCCGAAAGCAGCACAAGAGGGCGTTTCTCACACTATTTATGAACTCGGCGTTGTCCCTACACTAACGGAAGCCAACCGGATGTTTAAGTTTAATCGCCCGAACAAAGAGGCTATCGAGGCAATCGTAGCAGATACACAAGCCGATCTTTTAGCGGTAACACAAAATGTTGAACGAAAAGTACGTTCAGCCGTCCGACAAGTGACGGCTGAAGTCATGCGGCACAACTTGACACGAGGGCTCAATGGCGTAAAGGGAATTAGGAGTGAAATCCTTTTCGAACTAAGAAAACGTCTAGGTGATTCCGTTAACACCGGGATTATTGACGCTGCGGGGCGCCGTTGGAAACCGAGAGTATACGTTGATATGTTGTCGCGTACAAAACTTATGGAAACGTACCACACGGCGAAGATAAACGAAGCACTCGGAAGGGGTGCATATTTGGCATTAATTTCGGCGCACGGTGCGAAGGATGCCTGTCGATTTCATGAAGGCCGGATTATGAAGTTATCCCCCAACGCTCCGGGGAATTATCCGACGTATGACGAATTGCACGCTTCAGGTCAGATATGGCATCCAAGGTGTGCGCATACCTTCACAACGTTCATGTCAGAAGAATATTTACCTGCGGATGTAAAGAGAAAAGCAGAGCGACAGGCAGAACGGGGTGAACGTGCGCTAGCTACTGGCGGAAGAGATCCAAAAATCGATTGAGCTACCCGCGGTGTACTTCGACTCTTAATAATTCGTGTCCTGGACGGAAGACATTAAAAGCCGCATAATTTTCGAGGCGTTGCTCGTTAAAAACGAATATGGAGGTTATTACGAAATGAAAAAGAAAAAACGTAGTTTGAAAATGAATTTGCAGTTTTTTGCGGAAGAAACAAAAGAAACAGATACGGAACCGTCTACTGAACCGTCGCAAAAGCAGACCCAGGATAAAATGATACCGTATGAACGTTTTAAAGAGGTCAACGATAGTTTGAAGTCGTTTAAGGAAACGTTTAAGAAACTAGGACTTGAAGATGTAGAGGAACTAAAGGGAATCGTAAGTAATTACAAAAAACTCCAAGATGAGCGAAAAAAAGCGGAGCGCGAAAAAATGTCAGAGATTGATAGACTTAAAGTAGAACGTGACGAGGCATTGACCGGAAAAGAGAATTTCGAGAAGCAACTCGCTGAAGTAAAAGAGCGCATTCGTGAACAGGCTATTCAAAGCGAATTTATAAAAGTCGCGATGGCAAACAACATCGACTACATTGATGATGCGCTCAAATTAGCCGATTTCTCTAACGTTGAATACAACGAAGACGGCGGTGTAAAAGGTGTAGAGGAAGTTGTAAAATACCTTGCCAAGAATAAACCGTTCTTACTGAAACAACAGGAAGTAAAAGAACCGAAGCAAATCGGATCACCCTCCAATCCAGCACCTAACAGAGATGCAAGGACACTGCAAGCACAGTTAGAAGAAGCGAAAAAAGAAAAGAACCTTAGTAGGGTAATCGAATTGTCCAATAAACTGAAGGGTTTACTTAAATCGTAAAAACACCCGCCGAAAGGCGGTTTATTTAATTTCAAAGCAAAAGGAGTAATGGTTTATGTTATTGACTTATGACTTTAAAGACCAGGTACGCCAACTTGACGAAGGAATTAGCTTGATTATTGACGATGAGCCTACGTTGCTCGGACTTGTCGGGTTTGGCGGGGAGTCTTTATATCAAACGAAATTTGAGTGGATGAGTGATCGTCTGAACTCCAATCTGTCAAGTGTGAAAGGTGCCAAACTTGCCTCTGATACAGTTATTACTGTTCCTGAAGGTGATGGAGAGAAATTCCGAGTGAATGCAATTGTGGTTGCTGGTGAAGAGTATATGCGTGTCACTGATATCAACGGAGATGATATTACCGTTGAGCGCGGATTCGACGGGACCACTGCTGCTGATCTTGCCGATGGTGCCGAATTGCGGATAGTTTCTCGTCCTCAACCCGAAGGTGCAATGCCCGGTGAAGATGAGGGGCATGATCGGTATGTAGATTACAACTTTTCTCAAATTATTGAGCGGTACGCATCTGTTTCTAATACGCAGCAAGCCGTTCGTACTCACAACGTGACCGACGAATTACAGTATCAGGTCGAGTTACGACTAAAAGAAATGGCACGTGAGTTTAACGATTGGTTGATTTATGGACGTCGTCATGATGCAGGGCGGAATATTCCTCGTATGACTGGTGGTCTTTTACATTTCTCTGAAATGAAAGGTTCCGCCAAACAAAATGCTAATGGTAATGAAGTTAACGCAAAAATGCTGAATGACCTCATGGAAAAAGTATACCAACGTGGAGGAAATGTTAACACAATTTTGACCAACACAGCAGGATCACGCCAAATCTCTAAACTTTTAAGTGATAATGTACGGGTTGTTCGCGAAGATCAAAAAGCGGGACGCGTAATCATGGAATACATTTCTGACATCGTAGGTGGCTCTTCGGCTACCGTTGTCGTTGACCCGAACTTCCCGAAAAACAAAGTCGCGTTACTGGATCGAAGTATTCTTTCCTTGCGTCCTCTGCGTCCGGTTTATGACGTTGATGCGTCCGTCCCTGGTGCCGATTTTGTAGCTCGTCAGATTCGCGGAGAATACGGAATCCAAGTTAAAAATGCCAACGAGAAAGTCGCTATTCTGGAAAACATCTCTACTAGCGTTACTGCTTGATTTAAGCGCCCTTCACTTAAGGGGCGCTTAATTCCTTCGAAAGGAGGGTCAACATGGCGAAGTATAAAGCACATCCCTTTTACATTGTGGATTCAGGTCGCAGTCGAATAAGCTTTAACCACAATGGTTTTTACGAAACACAAGACCGTAAGGAAATCGATATTTTAGATAAATTGTGTCCAACGTGGGTTAAACGTCTTGATGATCAACTTGATGATCAGATGGAATCTGAAAAGAAAGCTGAAGAAAAACAAGCGGAGAAAAAGGTAACCGTCTATAAGCGCAAAAAGACCTCCGCTAAATAACAGGAGGTGAGTGCAGAATGGCGGAAACGGTCACGCTGGAACAGGCGAAACAATACTTCAACGAATATGTTCTGCATAGCAATGCTTGGGACGAGGCAGACGACAAACGAAAACAAAAGTCATTGAACAATGCGGAACGAGTGTTGTACCGATATTACAGTGAATATGACGAACAAGACGCAAACAACATGCTACCGTGGGAGGCAGTCTGTGAGCAGGCGTTATGGATGCTTCGTATGAATGACGCTATATTACAAGCGGAGCAAGGCGTTATGCAGGTTAGCGCGGATGGTGTCTCCGTCTTAACAAAAGGGAATGCGACCAACAGAATCGCACCTGAGGCAAAACGGATCGTCGCAGACGCAAAGGACACCATGGGCCGCGTAGTCTGGACGGTGATTTGACGTGGCGCTTATTCCGTTACGACAGACCGTCACAATTACGCGGAGTACAGGAGAACTGGACGAATGGGGACGTCCGATAATGGGCGAACCAGAAGCATTTAAATGTCGTGCTCGCGAGGTAACCGAAGTAGTTGAAAACCCGCGAGGTGAGGAAGTCTTGGCGCATGTCGTATTTCTTCTAGATCAACTGGTTCCCGTAGGTTATGGTGACAATCTGTCGTATACAAACGAGATTGGAATCAAATACGAAGGGAAACCCAAAAGGGTTAGTGTGATCCGTGATTTTAGCGGAAAACCGCTCTTTACGAAGGTGTTTTTATGAGTTTCTCGATTGATACCAGCCACTTTAAGATACGTATAGGTAAAATGATTCCATCAGTCCAAGCCACTGCGCGTACATCAATGCAGGCGACTGTAGATGATCTCGAACGCATCGCGACAAACATTACGCCAATTGACACGGGGCAGCTACGACGAAGCGCAACGAAAAAAGTATCGGGAAAAACAATTATTGTCGGGGAGGTTGGTTTTTCAGCGGTCAATAATTCAAAAGGGTATGGTCCATTTAATTACGCAATATGGACCCATGAAGCATCCTATACGCCTAGTCATACAGGGGGAACGGACGGATACGCAATCGGAAATAAGTATCTTTCGCGTCCGCTATACGGGGAGGCAGAAAAGTACCTTCGTTGGTGGGCGGAAGGGATTAAGAAAGGATTGGAGGGTAGGTAGTGCGTATACTCGATTTAATTAACTGGATTAAAGGGCGAGTCCCCTACGACTTCTACCCTAACGAATTTCAACGTGACTCTCCGGATGCAAGCGCATATATCCGTATCTATCCAGGAGAAGGCGTGGATAGTGATACAGGGAAGCGAATACCTCATTTTCAGGTATTAGTCAGAGGAGACGTAGAGGCATATCCAGAGACAGAAGAGAAGTCAAACGAGATATTCAACGCGATCACAAACCAGCGTGATATATGGATCGGAAATGAATATGTCGTTCAAATCAAGGCACAGGGTTCTGCGCCTTTTTATATTGGCTTGGACGAAAACAGACGCCCGGTTTATTCGATGAACTTTCGGGCGATTATCAAACCGAATCTAAAAGGAGAGAAATAGATGCCCCAAATCAATGTGCCGATTGGCCCTTGTGTCGTTGAGTTCGGAAAGACAGACCCTACAATTTTCAATATAACAAAAGGGGGCGTTGTTCTTACACTTGAAACAGAAGTTCACGATACAACTGTAGATCAGTTCGGGAACACGCCCGTAAAATCCGTTATTCTTGGACGTAATTTACAAGTAACGGTACCCATGGCGGAGTATGATCTAAATAAATTAGGTGCTGTTATGCCGGATTCTGATTTCGTGACTGATGCCACTGATCCCACCAAAGTAAAGCTAACGATAAGAGCAAATTCAGGTTTTGACTTATTGGCCCTTGCGGATCAATTAGTAATTAAACCAACAGACAAAAATGCAACTCCTAATGATTATGTAACGGTTCCTCTTGCTGGACCGATGGCTGACATAGAGGCTACTTACGACAGCGAAAATGAGAGAATTTACAATATTACATTTAAAGCCTATGTCGATAGCGAAAACAACAACCAATTATTTATTCTTGGTGATACTACTGCATCTGAGACGTAAAAAGGCGGAACTTCCGCCTTTTTATTTTCTCTCTCAAGGGAGGTTAATAGGTGTTTAAGTGGATTAACAGAAGAAAAGAAAAAGTCTTCCCTGTTCGTACTGGTAATGACTTATATCTCGGAGAAAAACTCGTTAAGCCGCGTAAGGTTACTCCGATCGTCTGGAAAGAGCTTTTCGAAATGGTCGAAAGCCTCCCTGCATGGGTTATCCAAGTCGCGCTTGTTCACAATCGAGAGGATTTCCCGGCTTATCTTGCGCATCTCATTCGGGTTTCTACGGATGAAGTAGTAAAACTAACGTCCGTACTCAGCGGGATTGATGAAAAGTACATTTCGGAAAATGCGTCCATCCCGGAAATTATCGGATACATCACGGAAACGGCGAAGCTGAACGACTTCAGTGGTGCGCTAAAAAACTTAAAGAGCCTCCTCCCCGCGAGTCTGACGACAATGTTCAGCGAGACAGCGGAGATGGAGGCGAAATAAAAACAATTGACGATATGTATCACGCATATATTCGCGGATGGTCCGCGGTGTTAGGCGTATCTCAACGAACAATTGAAACGGAATACTACATTGTAGATGTACCCAAAATAATTAAGATTCGGAACCAAAACGATGCGGTAAATAAATTATTTCAGATACAGGTGGAAAGTTTTCCGTACATGGAAAAAAGATCTCAAACTGCTTTGATTGAAGCGCTACAACGTGACGTGGGGATCAATCAGGAAAACACGAATTTTGACCGTTCTAAAATGGATCAGCTACATGCAATGTATGCACAAATTCAGTAAGAAAGGGGGTCGTATATTGCCAAACGCAGGTGAAATTCGTGCACGCATGACATTGGATACAACGCAATTCAATGCAAAAATGGCGAAGGCTAAGAACGATATGGATCGAACGTCTAAGTCATCGAAAAGACTTAGAGGCGATTTAGAATCAGTGCGTACAGGATTTACGGCTGTAGGGACGGCAGCAGCGGTCGGGATTGGTGCGGCGGTGTATACAGCAGCAAATTTTGAGCAGTCGATGGCAAGGGTCAAAGCTGTCAGTGGAGCGACAGATGCTGAGTTTACGCAGTTAACGGATACGGCACGAGAATTAGGAGCGACGACGTCATTCAGCGCGTCACAAGCCGCGCAGGGTATGCAGTATCTTGCAATGGCGGGATTTGAAACGAATGAGATTATTTCCGCAATGCCACACGTTTTAAATCTCGCATCTGCTGCGCAGGTTGATCTCGGTGTGGCTTCCGATATTGTTTCGAATATTATGACAGGATTTGGATTATCTGCGGAGGAATCTGGCCGTGCAGTTGATGTACTGACCACTACGATGACTACAGCGAACACAGATTTGAACCAATTAGGTGACGCTATGAAATACGTCGCTCCTGTTGCTAGTGGATTAGGGTGGTCGATCGAAGAAACAGCGGCTGCTATTGCTGCCATGTCTGACGCAGGGGTTCAGGGATCACAAGCAGGTACAGCACTACGCGCCTCACTGCTTTCGCTTGCAAGCCCGACTGGGCAGGCAGAGAAGGCGATGAAAAAATATGGCATCGAAGTCAAGGATGCAAACGGCAATATGAAGACAATGCCGGACTTGGTTTCGCATATTGCAAAAAGACTTGGCGGTTTGACAAAAGCGCAAAAAACAGCTGCACTGTCTCACCTTGTAGGACGCGAAGCCGCGTCTGGCTTTATAGCAATGATTGAAAAAGGTGGACCTGCGCTCGCGAAGCATAAGAAACAATTGGAGAACAGCGCGGGGGCGGCGGAGGAAGTAGCCAAAACACAAAGAGAAACATTGATGGGTGCATTGAAAGAGATGAAGTCAGCCTTTGAAGAGTTGGGGATTGCAGTAGGCAATCAATTTATCCCAATCTTAAAAGAGGTCGCGGGTGGTCTCACTGGAGTTGCCCGCATTATGGGCGAATTAGATCCGAAGCTGGTTGCTGGTGCTACGTCTTTTCTTGGAACAGCAGCAGCGGTTGGCACCTTAACATCCTCGCTTGGTCTACTTGTGATTGGACTCCGCGGATTAGGTCCGTTTTTCGGTCCTGCGGGATGGTTAATTACTGGGCTGTCTGTGGTTGCGGGATTGTACGCATCCAATAAAATTGCCCAAGACAAGATGACAGAATCAACTGCTCGACAAACCGCGAAATTGTATGATCAAAATGTAGCAACAGGGGAAATGATTGATCGTTTCGATGATCTGAGATCCCGGACGAACCTAACGAATGAGGAGTTCGGCGAGTTCCTTGACATTCAAACAAAATTAAAAGATAAATCGAATTTATCGAAAACAGAAGTCAAGGTTTTATCCGAGCGGATGAACGCTTTAAAAAGTAAATCAAGCTTGACGAAAGACGAATGGAATGAACTGGTACAGTTAAACGATAAATTGATCGAACGATATCCGGATCACGGGAGTGCCCTTACGGATCTTGGAAATAAGTATATTGCGAACGTTGATACGCTGCGGAAGATGAACGCAGAGAAACGCGAATCGCTACGAATGGAACTGTGGAATAAGCTCGAAAAAGGGCTTGATGAGTACCACAAGGGGCAAAAGCGTGTTGTTCAGGCGCAAAAGGAATATAGGCAAGCAGACAAAGAAATTGAAGAACTAAAAGAGCGGAGAAAGGCACAGAACAAGCAGATCAAAGAACTTGAAGACCAGATCACGGAAGCGAAAGAGAAAGGTAACTTGAAAGGAGCGGAACACCTCCGGCAGCTAAAGTCTATTATCGAAGGTAAAAAGAGAGAAACGGATCAGGAAATCGAAAAGCAGAGAAAGATTCGCGAGGGAGCAGAGAAGGAAATTCGCGGCATACAGAAGAAGAATGATGCTCTTCGGCAGGCTGCACAAAAATACGCAGATATTCTTCTTATGCAAAACGGAATCAACATGGAAGCAGGCAAAAACCTGGAAAATATCTATAAAAGAAAGTTTGCAATTCAAGAAGAGCTTGCAGCATATGACATGCGGAGAGAAAAAGGCGAGCAGCTAACTAAACAAGAACGGGAACATTATGAGGCTAAAAGGAAAGAGCTGGGCGTATTAGACTCTATCCTGGATCAAACAGGAGCACGTAAGTTAATTGAAAAAGATGTACTGGATAAACTTCGGGAAGAGTACGACGCGTCAAAAAAGACATCAGATGAATTGAATAAAAAGACGAAAAGAAAACACGATTATAAGGACGCTAAAGATGAGAAAAAGACTGCGAAAGCAAGTACAAAAGAATTAAACACGAAAACATCTAGGATACACAACTATGCAGATGGCAAGAAAGAAAAAGACACGGCGAAAGCCTCCACGAAAGAGCTTAACACGAAAACTAAGCGACCACACGATATTAAAGAGGTTCAACTCGCGCTAAATACTGCAGAGGCAACAACACGAGAAGCGAATAAAAAGACGAAAAAACCCATGGATTCAAGCGATATTAGGCAAGGACATGGTAAAGCAAAAGACTTAACCAGAGAAGCGAATAAGCGCACGAGAAAACCACTTGATTATAGTTCGATCATAAGCGCACTAAATTATGCTAAATCGCTTCATTCATGGCTTTCCTCCCCTGTTCGTAAGGTTGTTAGTGTTGCGCGCAACATCTATGAAAGAGTTTTCGAGCGACATCAAGGTGGGATGATTCCCGATCCACCTAAATTTCATAATGGTGGTATTGCAGATTTTACCCATGGGATGGGCGGAATTACGCCAGGGTTAGGCGGAGTTGACGCGCGTTTGTTAGGACGCGAAATGGTTTTAACTCAATTTCAGCAGGCGCGACTATTCAATGCAATTAATTCTGGGGCAATTGGGGATGGAGGGCTATCACGACAAGATTTTGAAGAGTTGGCAGATCGAATAGCAAATCGCCCTGTTGTAGTCAGGGCTAACTTTAACAGGACAGAGTTTGCACGCCTTCTAGCCGAACCAATAAAAGAAGAGCAAGTACGTCTAGCCCAGAGGAATCAACGGGGAAAGGGGAGGTCGTAATATTTGACGGGTTTTAATTTTAACGGTGAACATAGTTCCACTTACAATCTTACTGTACTGAACATTCAACGTTCGTTCCATGCCCCCGTTCAACCTCGACTGATTACCGCACCGGGAAAGCGTGGGGCTTATAACTTTAACGATTCTGATGTCGATATGCTAGCATTTGACGTTCAAGTTCTTCTACTTGAAAAAGGAAACCAAGAGTACCATAAGACAAGGCGAAAAATTGCACAGTGGTTATTCACAAATGAAGAAAAACCGCTTGTGTTCGACGATGAACCGGACAAAACGTATCTTGCGATGTTGTCGGGCGAAACAAACATCGATAGGATTGGATCGTCTGGTACAGCGAAGATTACATTTGTATGTAGTGATCCATACGCGAGAGGCGAGACGAAAACACAACGAATAGCAAACCCCGGTATGGTGTTTCGGCGTGAAGGGGTACGTTATCGAGAGGACGGAACTGTAGTTACGGAAAACTATCCGGTGTTTAAAGAGGGGAGGTTTAGTCAAGCGGTAGTAATCGAAGAAGGAACAACCAACCTTCTTGATACCGCGTCTTATCCTGTATTAGAAACCGTATCTGTCAACGAAGGGGAAGATTATTTTCTTTCAACCGTTGAAGGGTCAGCGGAAATAAGACATAAAAGAGCATATAACATTAGTGAAGAAAATCGACGTTTAGTCAAAGCAGGGAAAGATATAGATACGTTTATAAATAATGAAACAATCCCAGAAACTGACCGAGTTTTAGATGGACTATTGTATAGCACTGAAAATGAAGGAACCTATTCACTTCAGCCGGAAGTAAAAACGGTAAGGAGCCTTGCGAATTTCGGAAAAAAAGATATAGATCCATCTATCGTCATTGAAAATCCCTCTGACTTTGATTTAGTTCCGCCTGATCAATCAGGAGATATTGGAAATAACCCACCTACACACGGTATGGAATACACTACAGACAGAGTGTACACGTCAACTGAGGAGCAAAGCGAGTTTTCAATGGCTTCTCCGGCGCTAGGACTAGGGGAATCTAGTACGATAAAACTGTCGCATACATTCCCAGAGTGGTCTAGAGATCGCCAGATGGTATATAGAGTATATTTAGAGGGAAACAACAATTCTGGGATTCAAGGAAACACGTTTCGGATGACCATAGATGGATTAGGGGAAGTTTACTATCTCGACCCGACAAATCCAGATGTGTATAACGCATGGAAATTTTATTACGCACATTCAGGGCTTATGGATAATATTAAAGACGGAGAAAATCGATTTTATATTGGTTTTCGTAGGGGGGAAGGAGAAGGGGACTTTCGAGGGTACTTGGATCTTGTGTACTTCGAGTATAAATATGATGGATATGTTTTAAATGGATTCGCAGAATTTTCCGTCAGTCTTGACGGAGTAAAGGACTTAGCATCAGCGAAAATAAACGCTAATGTAACTAAACCAGAAGGAACGGACGTAGTGTTCGAAGTAGATACAGATGGTACGGGGTTTGTCCCTTACAGCATTGGCGACCCAATTCCTGGTTTATCTGACGGGGATGACTTGACAGGAAAGACGGTTAAAATAAGAATATCCTTGAGCACAACGAATGACCGCGTAACTCCTTCTGTTAATGGAATTAAGTTAGAAGTAGTCAGCGGATACATTACACCTAAAACAGTTACACTACCTGTAACAGATGTTTCCCCTATTGGGATAGCAAAAACTTCAAAATTGATTGCAAGACCGAAAATTCCCGCGGATACTTCCATTTTGATCGAGAAATCACTCGATGGCGGTAACACATGGTCAAAAATAAATCCCGGAGATACCATCGTTGAAGAGGGAACGAATTTAGAAGGTAAACAACTCGCATTAAGGTATACATTGTCTACGTCTGATAAATTAATTACCCCTGACATAGGGGAACAAATCGAATGGAAAATCGAACAAGAGCGAGCAAACAGGATCACAACTGCGACAACAGAGGTCGAACTTACACCTGTTGATGTTAAGCGGTGGCAATTAGAGAACAAGACATATCCCACCGGGTGGCATCCGACTGGAGAGCGAAAGCCGGAAACCATGTATACGCCTATTACTGATTCTCTAAAAAGTGGCGTAGGAACGATTGGGCTTTGGGTCTATGAAGACGGACACACGGTCCAAAACCTACGAAAAATCCTTGAAACGGATGGCGGAGAGGACTTGATGTTTTTCCGTTCCTCAGACGGTAGTTATAGCGTCCGTATGAATGGTGAAACGAATCTTGTATACTCTGCTGGAATCGGGTGGCACTACTGGGTTATCCGCTGGGATGGACTGAACGCCGATCTGTTCCTCGACGGCCAACCAGTATCAAGCGATCAACTATCGAAGGAACTTTCACTTGAGTACACGGAGAAACTGTTCGTTGGATGTTCTGCGTCAGGAACCGAACAGTTTAATTCTTTGATTGACGACTTAGCAATATACTCAACGGTGTTAACTGATACCGATATAGCAGACATATATAATTCCGGAATACCCGCAGAAGCGGAAGGAGAATCCGTCGTTTTTCCGTTCGATAATTCGCTATACCCGCAAGGTTCTTCCGCAATCGAAGTCGATGGTACGGCACCTACTCCGGCGGTTTTTCGCGTTACATTTAGCGAAGCATCCGATCACTTTAAGATCAGTAATGGATACGAGTACATCTTGATTAGCGCACCATTTCAGGCGGGTGATGTGCTTGAAATAGATTGCGACAAACAGGTCGTAAAAAAGAACGGTGTACCATCGAAAGCTATGCCACATTTAAGTATGGATTCCGATTTTTTCGATTTAATTCCAGGAGGGAGCGTAACTGTTGAACCCGCTAGGATAACTAAAGTGGATGCAACATTTACGGAGAGGTGGCGTTGATGTCGTATTTTAAGATATGGATTTTAGACCCAAACGAACAGATACAGGCGGTTGCCTCTAACAGGGGTACCGCCTTGCCTATTCTGGACGTAAAACATAAAGAGCAGATTAACGGGGAAAACAGCCTAGAGTTTCAAGTACCGTCAGATCACCGAGATGCTAAACATATCGTAGAAAATGGCGTAATAGTATTTCGGGGTATAGGAGGATCATTTCAAGAGTTTGTCGTCAGGGAGATTGAGGAGTCCCACGGAGAAAGTGGAGATACAAAACGAATATTCTGCGAACATGTCTCAAATGAGCTGATGGATTTTCCGTTGGAAAAATATGAAGCAAACAAACATGATGTTACCACAATGTTAAGCGTGATTCTATCCGGTACCCGCTGGCAGGTTGGTCTTGTTGATCCCACTGAAACACTGACACATACATTTTATATGAAAAGCGTAATGAAGTGTATTGGTGAGATCGTAGAAAAGATGGGGGTTGAGTTTCGATTCCGGGTTCAATTTATTGGGAACAAAATAACTGGAAGGTATGTAGATGTATTTTATGAACTCGGAAACGATACCGGAAAGCGATTTGAGTATCGTAAAGATATGAACCAAGTTCGGAGGGTAGTTGATACCTATATACCTACAGCATTAGTAGGACTAGGAAAAACAACTGAAGAAAAACTGAAGAATACAGAAAACGAAAAGGTCACGTTTGAAAAAATCGAATGGAAGAAGGAAAACGGAGATCCACGAGATAAACCCGCTGGACAACTATGGATCGGAGATGAAGATGCGCGGAAGCGGTACGGAATACCAGACGGTAAGGGTGGACGGACACACCGTATTAAATTCGTTGAATTTTCCGATATAGAAGACCCAGAGGATTTGATTAGAGAAACAAACGAAGAGCTTGATAAAGCGATTATGCCAAAAGTAACTTATGACATGGACGTTATCGACCTCGAAAAGGCGGCCGGGTTAGATCATGAGGCGGTTAGATTAGGTGATACCGTTCGGGTAATCGACAGGGAGATTTCCACTCCTATAAATATAAAAGCCCGTATTGTTGAGATAGATCGTGATTTACTTCACCCGGAAAACACACGCATAGTACTCGGAAATTTCTTGGATCTATATGGACCAGAAGATGATCTGAATAAAATCAAAGAACGTACTGGATCGTGGGATGGCGCAACAAAGCCCGGTGATAAGGTAAAGACACGGTGGCTTGACGGGATTATCGACGCCTTGCAAAACGAAATATATGGTGGCGCGGGGACTGTCCGTCTTCAAAACGACGGAATGCTTATTCTCGACAAACCAGCCGACCACGATCCGCAGCGTGCGATCATTTTAAATAATGGAGTTCTAGCGATTTCAAATAAACGTGTTTTGGGTGGTGATCCAGCAACCGCCTCCGGGTGGGAATGGCGCACATTTGGTACGGGAGATGGATTTACCGCTGATCTTATCAATGCGGGGACATTAAACGCAAGTCTCGTAAATGTATTTACAGAAAGCGGTGATAAGGCGAGTAAGGTTACGATACAGAATGGAAACGTGTACTCGTACACAAACGGACAGTTGTCTATGCGTTACGGAAATTATCGTCTAGAGATGTACGACTATAAAAATGCAGGAGGAATGCTTGGTTATATCGGTACGGCATATGATACTTCAAATGAGGAATATAGAGGAATTTCCTTAATTGGTGAAAAAGATTTTATAACCTTAGGTAGATTGGTTAATGGCTATATTAGGGCTAACTTTAGAACCGATTTCAATAGGGGAAGTACAGCTGTAATAGGACCAGGAACGAACACAGAAGGATCTGGATTATATACTGGTGCAGGGTTGTACGCGGACGGTAGAATATGGCAATACGACAGCGACACCCCGTCACGTGGACAGCCTTGTATTATCACTGAAAAAGGTAACGTCGATAGTGTGTATATATCTGATGTAGCTGTTTATGTAGGTGATCTAGAGAACGGAAGTGAAGGGAAATTTGTTGTAAGGGTAAACAACGCAAATACGAACGGATACAAGGAACAACTTTTAGTAGATTACAACAGGGTTTATTTTGGGACAAACCGAGTAGTGTGGGTTAAGCCATATTCAAATGCGTTTCGGATGGGTGTAGGAAATGATAATTACTTTCGTCTATTCGATAATGGTCAATTTGAGATTATAGCGAATAACGTTACTCGTCATGTGTTTTACCCGAATGGTTCGAAGTCGGGGGGATCAATTGAGATCGATGGGAAAGTTTGGGGGATGTCCCCGATTGATAGCCCTCAAGTACTGATCGAGACTGTCATCTTCGATCAAAACGTAACCGAAGATGGTGTACTGGTGGAGTTGGAAGAGCGCTACGCAAAAGCCGTTTCGCACTATGGTGTTTTTCCCTCTCGCGGTGATGTGGTCGTCGAGAATAAAACGGAAAGTTCCTTTATAGTCCGTGGGAAGGATGGAGTTGTCGACCTGAGAATCGTAGGTATCCGTGTAGGGGATGAGGGGACTTACTGGAGGGAAATGCCTACAATCGAATCTAACGAACAAAACGATCCAATAGAAGCTCCAGCGCCACAATAAAAGAGAAGGAGTGAGTATTTATGAATGAAAAACAAATTGACATTGTTATTGAAGAAACGAAAGAAGAGGTTGCGAACATCTTAAACGAAAGTAAGTTACCTGTTTCTATTTTGGGCTTAATTATGAGGGAGATGGCGCAACAAATCACCGCACAGGAACGACAGATTGTCGATCAACTCAAACAAAATAACGAACATGAAAACGAAGTCAAGGCGAAATAACTCCGCCTTTTATTTATATACGAAATAGACGTAAAGGGAGGCGGTGAAGATTCGTGAAAGACGCGAAATGGAGGTGGACGAAATGTCCATCGATGAATTACGGAAGGAACAACAAAAGTTAGAGCGAGAGCTTACCGAGATTCGCGCTCACATGACAGCGTCAGACAAAGACACTGCCCGCGCTCACAAACGAATAGATGAGATTGAGAAGAGATTGACGGATATTAGCGCGGCGATTACGCTTACGGTGAAGTCCATAGAGAAAATGGATAAAGACATTTCGAAAGTATCCGATAACGTAGGCGAAATCAAAAGTAAACAGGAAAGCTCTACGAGTACCATTTCGTTTCAACAAAAGCTGATTATCGGTTTCATGATCATAATCGCAGCGCTTCTCGGTATTAAACTTCCGATTTTCTGACACGAAAAAGACAAACGTATTAGCGTTTGTCTTTTTTATTATATTACACATCATGAAAAGGGTGATCGTATGAGTAAAGTTGTTGTGATCGATCCGGGGCACGGCGGAAAAGATCCGGGTGCTACAGGGCACGGGTTGAAGGAAAAGGATTTGACTCTCAAAATCTCCAAATACGCCTATGACTATTTGGAAAGTAATTATGAAGGCGTAAAGGTGTACATGACCCGGACTAAAGATACCTATCCTTCCCTTTCTGGTCGGTGTAGGTATGAAAAATCAAAGAACGCTGACCTGTTTTGCAGTATCCATGTCAACGCGGGTGGCGGAAATGGGTTTGAATCCTATGTTTTACGCGGGGCTTATACTTCTACCCGGCGAAAGCAAAAAATTATTCATGATGAGATCATGAAAGTTTGCCCATCTGGCTGGAGAGACCGCGGAAGAAAACAAGCGGGGTTCTATGTTCTCAAACACACCCGATCCTCTGCAATTCTCACGGAAAACGGGTTCATTGACACGAAGTCCAACGCAGATGACCTGAAAAAGGATTCTTTCTTGAAGAAATTGGGTTACGCTCACGCGAAGGGGATTGCTAAAGCTCTAGGGCTAAAGCGGAAGACAAAGGAAGAGGGCAAAGGGAAGAATAAGGGAGAGGAAAAGAAGAAACTCAAAGAGTTTTGGCGCATCCACAAAAACGGGAAACAGATTGGCTACTACGATATAGACGAAAACGCCAGAAAAATGATTCACGAAGTACTTGAGAAGTCTATGATAGCAAACGAAAAGGAAATCGACATCAAAGTTGAGCGTGATCTTAAGTACGTTTGATTTATGTTCATATGATTCACACATTTCAAAGGAGTGAAGGAAATGGAAAAACCTTGGTTGACTAAGGATTGGTTTATTCTTATTGTTGCGTTCGTGGGCGGAATTAAACTGGCGTTATCTGCTTTCTTCGGGATTGAAGTCCCTCAAGAAGGAATTGACGGGGTTCTCGATATGATTGGTGCGGCTGCAATGTTTTATGGTATCTGGAAAAATACACACGTAAGTAAAAAAGCTAAAGATCAAATGGAAGTACTGCGCGAAAAAGGACAAGGACTCGGTTGATTAATTCGCCCTGGGCTTACGAGCCTGGGGCGCTTTTTTTTGTTTGCGAATACATAAACGAATTAATTGCGTATTGACACACGTAAGAGTAAGTCGTATAATCGACGTACACTATTCGTACCGCACACGTCTGTAAATCCCGATATGAGTCTTACGTTTTGAGTCCTACGTTAGAGTCGTACGTAGTAATACGAATCAAACGCACATCTGACGTTGGATAAACTCAATACCGATCGAATGTACAGAGATTTTAACAAACGTATTCCACATACGTTTGACTCAAAATCGTGTTCCTTCGGGAGTGTGGGTTCGAGTCCCACCTTCGGTACCAGAAAAGACGGGGATTATACGCTATATGGGCGTAAGAGTCCCCGTCTTTTTGTGTCTAAAAATACTGTGTTAGAGTCATGACGCCGGACGAAACAGATGGAGTGGACGAACTGTGAAATGTTTATGAAGGTGTACATAATGTCGCATGAGCAGTTAGGTGCGTCTGTTGTTTTTGTGATTCACTTAATGGCATGAAAGGTACAGCTGCCGAAAATATGGCTGTTTTGACTGAAGAAGGAGGCCATTTCGAGAAAACGCGCTCGTTTTTCTTCCGATTGACCGGAATTTTGTAAAATTTGTATCGTTCCTTCCCAGCCTTCATCAATCAACATTCCATCCAATGACATCAAGCTCATTGTAGTAGCATGATATTCCACTTGGGAAAACGGGACTTGAGCGAACAAGGAATTCCATTCTGTAACGGTTAAAGGTGTGGCAGGGATCTTTAATTGCTTGTGAAACCGATCCAACAGTTTTGGCGACAGCGGTTCCTGCAGTCCCACATCATGTGTTCCCAGACGGCCACCTTTTTTGAGAACACGGTAATATTCCTGAAGAGCTTGTTGTTTTCCCTTGTTGGGAAGCATCGTTAACATGGCTTCATTGATGACAGCGTCAAATGTTCCATCGGAAAAAGGAAGATTGCGTGCATCCCCTACCAATATTTCAATCTGATCTTCCAAACCTGCTTTTTTTACGTTTTCTTTCGCTTTTTCCAGGCTGGGACGATGTAAATCGACGGCGACCACCTTGCATCCGTAGGTTCTGGCGATATGAATGGTGGTGGTCCCCATATTAGGGGCAACTTCCAGCACGGTAGAATGTCTCTTTAATTGCAAATGATCCAGGATTCGCTCAGTGGCTCGACGTCCTCCAGGACGGAGCATGGTCTTACCCAGACTGGCTAAAAAGAGATGAGCGGGCATTTGTGTATGTTTCATTCATCATTCCTCCTAAACGATTGTGTGGATTCGGATGAAGATAAAGCAAGAGATGGGTTTGACCGCTTCGATATAAGTGATTCAAAGCGAAATTTCCTGTTTCCAATCCAGACAACATGGATAGATGATGGGCACTGGCAGTACATTTTCCATATAATTAATCCTTGAGTATTAGACGAAATCCTATGGAAGTTTGAGGCTATTCAGCTGGAATTGGAACAGGATGGTTACGTTTTTTTACAGTTTTGTGGGCATCCATCGCGGTTACCACCTCCAGTTTCCATCATGAGAATGATTATCGTTATTGCTAAACTTAGGGTACCTTATTTTTTAAAGTGATGATGTGATTAAAATCACATCATCACTGGGATATCCGTTATAGGTGAAAGGATGGATGTATGTTTTACGGTTACTTATCCTTCTTTTTGGCCGCCACTCCGACAAAGGTTTCCAAAATCGCTTGAGCACCAGCAATCGATAGAATAAAGATCAACGGAACACCGATTGCAGGAATGAGAAGATACAGCAAACCGATGAGGATAGCACTCAAATTCCAGCGCACCAATAGCAATTCAGTAGATAACCAAACGGGGATGTGGCTTCTTTTTGAGTGATGGTTTTTCCATTTGCGAGGTGTGTTGTTTTAATGCGCAGAAAGGGTTTGCGGAGAAACTCGGTGATTTTGTCGAATACGATTAAGTGCGTAAGCGATAGGTTGCTAATACGATCATGATATACTTTAGCCAAGATACTTCCTTCATCTCTATGTTTTCCCGCTTATTGTTGTATGCGGGAGTAACGGGGGTTCGGGATACTGGGAATACGTTGGAGGCACTTCAATATTTGCAGGAGAGAGAGGAAAACGAAAGAGGCCTTCATATTTTCGGATGTGGGCCTTTACTGGATGATTTACCGTTCACCTGGGCTTTTTCCCGTCTGGTGCGAAACGAAACAGAGACTCAGAAGCAAGTGACCCGTCTTGCAGCCGAAGGAGTGGATTTTATCCGGGCGTATCAACGGGTGAATCCCAGTGCATTGGCGGCCATTGTGGAAACCGCTGGTCAATATGGTTTGAAAGTATCGGCCCACCCTAGAACGACAACGGTGGCGGAGGCTTGTCGGTTAGGTGTTTGCAGTCTGGAAGGATTGGCCTATTTTCTGGAACCGGAGTGGATGCCGGAACAGGATTGGGACGAAATGACTCCGGCAGACCGTGCACGGCTGTGGGCGCATGTGGATCTCTCTTCCTCCAAGATCAATGAATGGGTGGAACGTTTAGTGGAACAGAAGGTGACCGTCTGTCCTGCTTTATTGGCTGCTCGACGAAGGGCCAATTTGGATGAAGCGATCAATGATCCCTATCTGGACTACATGTCGGCTGTTATGCCGTATCACCGCCACTTGAAAAACATGCGCAACCCTTTTAGATATGCCGTTGGAAAAACGTTTTTAAAACGGTATATGCCGGTGGCCAGTTTGGATAAAGCAGAGCAGAAAGAAGTGGAAGAAGGATTGCTTCGGATGAGGGATATGTTGCAATTGCTTCACGAGAAGGGTGTGAAATTGGCCATTGGTTCCGATAGTCCCACGTAATCGCTGGCTCCGGGGTTTTCCATGATGCAGGAGATGCAACAGTGGGTGCTCAGCGGAATCCCCGTCAACGCGGTATTGGCATCAGCCACTTCCCGTGTTGCCGATTTCCTAGCCAAACCGAATATCGGTCGAGTAAAGCCTGGTGCATCGGCAGATCTGCTGTTGCTGGAAAAGGATCCAGAAGAGGAGATACGTGCCCTCTTGTCACCGGAAAAAACAGTAATAGTCAGGGGGCGCCGGGTGAACGGGAGGAGATCAAAAAAGCCGTGATCGCGCAGATCAAGCAGGAAAGCAGGTGAAACGAAATGCAATCGGTAAACACCTCAGCCTCTTCCTCAGAGGAAAATAGAGAACATACCGAATGGCAAGAGTTGGCTGTGGAAGTCCAACACCTTCACAAAGCCTACGAAGATCACGTGGCGGTGGATGATATCAGTTTCACAGTCAAAAAAGGGGAAATATTTGTTCTCGTTGGACCGAATGGTGCGGGCAAAACTACAGCCGTGGAATGTATGGAAGGTTTGCGGAAACCGGATCGAGGAAGTGTCCGGCTTCTGGGAATGGATCCTCGGAATAACCGGGAGAAAATATTTCAACATGTCGGAGTGCAACTTCAGGAGAATAATCTACATCCGAGACAAAAAGTATACGAAACCTTGGAGGTTTTCTCCAGCTTTTATTCTGATCCTGCCCCGTATTCCCAGCTGATTGAGCGGTGTGGGTTGGAAGGGAAAGAAAATGATTTTTACGGGAAATTATCTGGAGGACAGAAGCGCCGTTTGTTGATGGTATTAGCTCTTTTGGGCCGCCCGAAGTTAGTCATTTTAGATGAACCAACCAGTGGACTCGACCCGCAAGCGCGGTATAACATTTGGAAATTGCTTGAAGAGTTGAAGCGACAGGGGACGACGATTTTTTTAACCACCCATTATATGAATGAGGCTGAAGAACACGGGGATACCTTGTGTATGATCGATGAGGGACGAGTGATTGCAATGGGAGAACCCAAAAAACTGCTGGCTGAGCATCAGATGGGTTCCTGCATAAAAATTGCGGAGTGTCCCAACCTCGATGAAAAAAAGCTAAAAACCTTTCCCCAGGTGGGCCAAGTGGAAAAAGTGGATGGCCATTTTTTGCTGTATGGGTCCGGAAAAGATTTCCTTCCAATGATCACCAGCAAATTAGGGAAAGAAGGGGTAACCGCGGATCAGATTGAAGCCCGTAAAGCAAATTTGGAAGACTTGTATCTCTTGATGACGGGAAGAGCTTATCGGAAGGAGACCTGATGGTGATAAAACCGATTCAACGCATGTTTAAAGCAGAGATCAAGTTGTTTTTGCGAGAGCCCTTTGCAATGTTTTTTACATTGCTGTTTCCCGTAATTTTATTGCTGTTGTTCGGTTCGGTATACGGTGATATGCCGATCAGCAAAGAATATCGGTTTATCGATACCTATATGGCTTCATTGTTTGCCATGGTGATCGCTAATCTTGGGTTGGTGTCGATTCCTATCACGCTGGCGGATTATCGTGAAAGGGGGGTTTTGAAGCAGTATCAGGTAACACCGGTTCCGAAGTTTGCGTTTTTGGTTGTTCAAGTGTTGGTGCAGATTTTCATGTTCCTCATTTCCGCTGTACTTATTCTGGCGGTCGCGGAATTGGTTTTTGACTTGAAATTTGGCGGTAACGTTTTGATTGTCAGTGGATTCCTTCTTTTTAGCATGGCGATGCTTTATGCTGTCGGGTTTGCTATTGGAGGGTTGGCTTCCACAGTTCGAACGGCTCAGACGGCAGGGATGGCAGTGTTTTTTGTCTTGTTTTTTACTTCGGGAGCGGCGATTCCCCGAGGAGAATTTCCAAAGTGGTTGCAGGTTGTAACTGATTATGTTCCGCTATCCCATGTAGTCGATGTCACCAGTGCCCTTTGGATGGGAGACGCGATCGGAAAACACACGGATTCCCTCATATTGATCACTGTTTTATTAGTCATAGCATTGGTGGTAGCCAAATGGAAATTTCGTTGGCAATCTTCCTGATTACGGGAGGGAGCAGGGTGTGATCTTTCTCTGGATGTTCTTCGTTTTGCAATTGATCGGAATAACTGGCTCTAACATATGGGCAAACAGTCCGTTTCACTGGATGACATCGGTCGGTATATTGGGAGGAATTGTTGGTGCTTGGCGGGCGCTCCGCGTTGCAAAAGGGGTTTGTCGCAAGTTTCTGATCGTTGCTGCAATCGGTGCTATGATAGAGCTGATCGGTGCGATTTGGACGCGGATGATGGAACATGTTCCCGACCCGTCATCACCAGCACAGATCCTGACATGGTTTGGCTTCTCCTGTCTCTTTTTTAGTATCACTTTTGCATCGATTGCACAATGGGCTCAAAAACGGGGGAAGATTGGCACTTGAAATGGATCTATCAGTTTGAGACTGCTGGTGTTTACACCACAGTCTTTTTTGTTTCTCGAACCTCTTCTTAACTAAAAAATAAATTTCTGCTTGATTCCGTCAAGGAGATGAGATACAATAGATCTTGCGGTACTGATCTCGACTAAGTGCTTGACCGAATTGCTCGCATTTGGGTTGCAGGAATACCGCACAATATCGGGGTGTGGCTCAGCTTGGCAGAGCACCTGCTTTGGGAGCAGGGGGTCGCAGGTTCAAATCCTGTCACCCCGACCAGATGTTACAGAAGACAGGCCTTTGGGTCTGTCTTTTTGTTTCTTTATGGAGGGGGATATGTAGTGATTGAAAGTAACAGACTTTTATTTCGACCCTATACCTTAGACGACCTTGACTTTTACGCTTCTTTGTGGGGGAACCCAGAGGTTGTACGTTACATCGGTAAAGGAAAGACAAAAACAATTGAAGAATCACGAAGGAGTATGGAAAACAGGCTGTTACCCGGATACAGAGATGGACTCGGTTTGTTTGCAATGGTATTGAAAGCGAATAACCAATTGATTGGACATGCCGGTTTGATAGAGCAAAAAGTGGACGGTCAACAGGAGATTGAAATCGGATACTGGCTCCTTCCTGACTACTGGGGAAAGGGACTTGCTAAAGAAGCGGCGATCACATTTAAAGATTACGGATTATTTGAGTTGAAGTATCACAAGTTGATTTCATTAATCAATCCCAACCATCCTGCTTCGATCTTCGTCGCGAAAAAGGCAGGGCTTGCTTACGAAAAAACGGTTTCATTACCGGAAGGAGATACACTTGTCTATTCCATTTCCAGAAACCTAAGGGAATGATCAAATAATATCTAAATATGATATTATTGTGTTATTCAGCTTTTCCCATATAAATGAAAAAGAAAGGGGAGAATTATGGATCATTTTATTACAAGATTCGCACTTTTGATTGCCATTGGAGCAGGGATCGGAATCGTTGTATTGGATAATGTTGCGATGGGGATTGGAATAGGAATTGGTGTTGCCATTGCTACAGGCATCATCTCCCGTTCTCAGGATAAGAAAAAAGGTAATCGATAAGGTAGTAATGGCCAGCTTTTTGGAATGAGCGGGAATCTGGGTTATAGCACATACATATGTACTTTCAGATGTGACAGTGGCATTTGGAATGAAGGATCATAACGGGAAGGATCTCGATGCGGAGACTGTTCACCATCTCTATCTTGCTATCACAATGAATTTGCCACCGTGTTAAGTACAGAAAAACTGCTTCAGTCCATTCCGTGAATAAATGACTTTTTGTATAGGAGTAGAAAGAAATGATCAAAACCCTTCAGGTAAGTGATCGAACAGTTGCCCAAAACATACTGGATGTTCAGATTCCTTCCTATCAAGTGGAAGCTGAGATCATGGGTTTTCAGGACATTCCTCCCCTGCACGATACCGTGGAAGGGATTATGCAATCCAATGAAACCTTTTTGGGAACCTTTTTCGATGAACAGTTAGCCGGTTTTGTTTCATATAAAAAGGACGGATCCATTCTGGATCTTCATCGATTGGCGGTTCATCCCACCTATTTTCGGAAAGGGGTGGCCAGCCGTTTGCTTGATTATTTGCTGAAGCAGGAATCCAGGATGGAGAAAGCGGTGTTAAGTACAGGATCAACCAATACCCCGGCCAAGAATCTGTATCGACGCTTTGGCTTTCGTGCCACTGGAGATAAAGAAGTAGCTCCGGGCGTTTATTTAACCTGTTTTGAAAGACGGATGGGGGAAGCAGTATCTTTTGATAACATTGATTCATAGTATGAGTCGCTTTCCATTTGTCTGTGTGCTGTATCCAGAGGATTATAGGCGATCCTTCGCTTGCTTCAATCGCTGGATCACTTGGTGATGCGGAAGCGCTTCAATGTACCGGCCATTGCGGCCAAAGGTGGTTTCCGCTGCGAAGAGAGAGTTATACACCGCTTCTTCTGTAGCTTCCACAACGGCCTGAAAGCATTCTGTCATCAAGGGACCATCTTCGGCGATCTGTTTGGAAGATAAGACGGAGGCTGTTGGACGGTGGGGTTTCCGTTCTGCATTGCTGAAAGCGATGACGATTTCTCCGCTTCCGTGGTGAGCCATCGACCCCGTCCGAGCCAGACCGAAGGGTGTCCGTTTGGCCAGCCGCTTCAATTGTCGGGAACTGAAAGGGAGGTCGGTTGCGAGGATCACAATGACTGATCCATCCCTGGACGGCTGGGTGGGCTTCTTTTTGAGATGGTTCATGGGTACCCCAAGAATAGTGAGTTCTTCAGGCTTTCCAAAGTTGGTCAGTACCATGGCTTCAATGTATCCAACCAGATCATTCCGTTGCAATCGGCGGGAAGCGGTTCCGATTCCTCCTTTCCAACCATAGGAGATCATCCCAGCCCCTGCACCAATCGCTCCCTCTTCTGAAAGCTGATTCTTTTCGGCTTGTTGAATAGCCTGGATGGCATGGTCAGGATGCAGGTGAAGCCCGCGCAGGTCGTTGAGCCAGCCATCGTTACACTCTGCGGTGACGATATTGACAGTGCTATCCGTATCCCCGATTTCGGGTTTTTTTTCCATTAACCACTGGAGGGCTCCCTCCGTTACTGCTGGAACTCCGAAGGTATTGGTCAAAAGGATGGGAGATTCCAAAACACCCAGTTCATCCACCTGTATCAACCCTGTGGTTTTGCTAAAACCATTGATCACGTGGGAGACAGCCGTTGTTTTTTCCAAAAAAGGATTTTTGTCATGAGGAAGAATAGCGGTAACTCCTGTGCAAACGCCTTGATCTGCTTCTTTCAGGGTGATGTGACCCACCCGAACCCCGGTTACATCCGTGATGCAGTTTTGGGAGCCGGAAGGAAGCCTTCCCACTGAAAAACCGTAGTGTCGCAAATGCTTTTTCAGAGAAATCCCCCTTGTCCTTGTATGTTTTTTGTCTTAGCATGAATACGAGCATCTTTCCTGTGCAAAGTGTAGCCTTAAAAGTGAGAAAAACCCGGTGTATCATGAAGAATGGCTACACCGGGTTTGCTTTTACGATCCTTGGACATAGGAAACAGTGGACAGGAGGTGATTGCGGATAAAATGAGCAACACCTGCTTCATCATTGCTGGGGACAATCTGCTGGGCGGCCTGCATCAGTGTAGGGTGTGCATTGGCCACAGCGGCCGAGGCTCCAGTCACTTGAATCATGGATAGATCGTTCAGATGATCGCCGATCGCAGCGCATTGCCCAACATCCAGGTCATAACGCTCTGCCAGTTTGCGGACGGCATTCCCTTTGGACACATTCAATGGCAGCAGCTCATAATAGTATTGTGAAGACTGTACAAGTTCCAACGGATAATCCATGTTCTGTGCCCAATGTTGCAAGTGGGGAGCTGCATCCTCTTTTGCTACGATTACAATCTTGATCCAAGGGGTTTTTGGAAGGCGGTGAAAGCTTTGGATCAATTCCAGCGGGAATTCCCCTTCTTCAATCGCTGACTGAGACAAAGGGCTGATGTCTTTTCCGTACACTTTATCCAGGGTGTAAACAAAAATATCCAGGATACCTGTCAGCTTTTCCAAATCTGCCAGGGTGTCCAGAACAATTATTCGGTCAATGGTGGCTGTCGGTTTTAACACGTTTGTAGCAGGATCAAAGAGGATTCCGCCATTACATAGGATGACAGGGAGTTGTACATCCATCTCTTTGATAAATCGTTTGGCCTCAGGATAGCTTCGGCCTGTTGCCAAAGTGAAAAGCCCACCCTGACGGCGAAAGGTAAACAGGGTTTGTTTGTTTTCGGCAGGGATTTTTTTTGTTCGGTTGACCAAGGTTCCATCAATATCAGAGACCAGCATCGGATATTGCAAAATGGACAAAACGGATCACTCCTTTTGTCTTTCACATAACAAGCATATCGAAATCGTATGAAGATCCTATAAACCATATGTTAAAATCGTGTGCAACAATTGACACTTAAAGGTTATCAAAATATTATATCACCTAACGGAAAAAAAGAAAATGATTGATTTTTACTGAAGGTGATTCCGATGAAAGTAGACGGATCATTAAAAACAGGATGGGGGAGAGACGGGAATGGATCTGGAATCCATACATAGGCGCTATCGGGGTTGCACCCGTTGTCCGCTTCATCAAAGGCGAACTCGGATTGTGCTGGGGGAAGGGAACCCTGATTCTCCCCTGATGTTTGTCGGAGAAGGTCCTGGAGCCGATGAAGATCGAAAGGGTCGACCATTTGTTGGACGGGCTGGTCAATTGTTGGACCGGATGTTAGAAGCCGCGGAAATACCCCGTGAAAAGATTTTTATTACCAATATTGTAAAGTGTCGTCCTCCGGGAAACCGGACCCCGACGGAAGAAGAAATGGGGACATGTATTACCATACTGCGGGAACAATTTGTGGCCATCCGGCCCAAACTGATTGTAGCTCTCGGTTCAGCCCCCACCCGCGCCCTGATTGATCCCCAAGCTCGAATTACAAGAGTTCGGGGTCGCTGGATTGAACGGAAAGGGGTCTGGATGATGCCCACCTTTCATCCTGCCTATCTTCTTCGCAATCCCGAAGGAAAGCGTGCGGCATGGGAAGATTTTCAGGCGATTCGGGATGCCTACCGGAAATTTGTGGTAGATTAGTGCTCAATGAAAGTTTTTTAGTCAGAATGGAGGTAAAGGAAATGAAACGGCTGCAACAAACCTTGTCTCGAATCGATGGTAAGGGGTATAAAGCGTATAAGGATCTACAGGGGGAGTATCATTTTCCCCGGTTTCAGCTTTTTATTGACTACGTACAGGGAGATCCTTTTGCTGCACCTTCCCGCGTTCGGGTACGGATGCCACAAAGTGAGGCCAAATATCGAAGCAAATGGTATGACACGCCGCACAGAAAAGTGGCATTGGAAGATTGGATAGCCCGTGTTTGGACGAAAAAGGCAAATCGCTATTCTTTTCGGGTAAAGGGAACAGGGAAAAGCGGATTGATCCGTGTGGACCAGCCGGGCCAGGAGATTCTGAATCGGACAGCTGTCGTTGTGACAAAGGAATATGTGGAAGTACGGGTTACGGTGGGGCTACCTGCCCAAGGACGGCGGGTGCTTGGCCGAAAAGCTGAGGACATGTTGTGCGATTATCTGGTCCGGCTTGTGGATGAAGCCATTCCTGCCGAGTCTATTGATCCCAAAGGGGTAGAGGAGCGAATGAAGCTGGTGGATAACCAGCAGGGAATCCGTCAGTATCTCAAGAAAAACGGATGGATCGCTTTTGTAGCCAACGGATCGGTTCTGCCCCGAAAAAGCGGGGTGAGTGATCAGCCGTTGCAGGGAAATCATGTGGTGAAATTTCAAGCGCCGCAATCGTTGGAAGACGTTGTGGAAGTACCACACGGACCTCCCATCAGAGGAATGGTGATTCGAGATGGTATCACCCTGATTGTCGGAGGTGGTTATCATGGAAAAAGCACCCTTTTAAACGCCCTGGAGCGGGGGGTATACGATCATATTGCCGGAGATGGACGGGAGTATGTGATTACGGATACCGATGCGGTCAAGGTTCGGGCGGAAGACGGTCGACGAGTGGAAAAGGTAAACATTTCTCCCTTTATCAATAATCTGCCTTTCGGGCGGGATACGATTCGCTTTTCCACTGAGGATGCCAGTGGCAGTACTTCTCAAGCAACCAATATTATGGAAAGTCTGGAGATGGGGGCTTCCTGTTTGTTGATTGATGAAGACACAAGTGCTACCAATTTTATGATCCGGGATGGTCGGATGCAAAAGTTGGTGGCGAAGGGGAAAGAACCGATTACACCATTTATCGATAAAGTGAGACAGTTATATGAAAACATGGGAACTTCCAGCATCCTGGTATTGGGAGGGTCCGGAGACTACTTTGATGTGGCGGACACGGTGATTATGATGGATGAATATCTTCCATATGAAGTGACCCAGCGCGCAAAGGAAGTGGCACAAGCTCAAAGTAATAACCGAGTTCGTGAAGGGGGAGAAGCGTTTGGGGATGTAACACCTCGGAGCATTTTAGCCAATGGGTTTGATCCAAGAAAAGGAAAAAAAGAAAAGGTAGACGCCAAGGGACTTCACTCCATTCAATTTGGAACGGAAACGGTTGATTTATCGGGGGTAGAACAGTTGGTGGACGTCAGTCAGACTCGTGCGATTGCGGAGATCATGCGTTTGATCGGGAAAAAAGCGAATGGACAGAAGAGCTTGCGTGAACTGATTGAAGACGTTTACCAAACGATAGAGAAAAAGGATCTGGATGTGATTTCACCCTTTCAAGGACAGCACCCTGGCGATTTGGCCTTGCCGCGCAAAGAGGAAGTGGCTGCTGCCATTAACCGGTTGCGTACCTTAAAAGTTCAATGAGGAGGAAACGGATGTGAAAGAAGTTACCATATACACGGATGGTGCCTGCTCAGGGAATCCCGGTCCAGGAGGCTGGGGTGCCGTTTTAATATACGGGGATCACCATAAAGAGATCACAGGCGGAGAAAGAAAGACAACCAACAATCGAATGGAATTGACTGCTGCAATTGAAGCCTTAAAGAGACTGAAAGAACCTTGTCGGGTGAAATTGCATACAGATAGTGCCTATATGGTGAACTGCTTCAAGCAGAAGTGGTATGAGAACTGGGAGAAAAGAGGATGGGTGAATAGCCGTAAAGCCCCCGTTGAAAACAAGGATTTGTGGCAATTGTTATTAAAGGAAGTTCGTAGACATGATGTGGAGTTTGTCAAAGTGAAAGGACACAGTGATGTGGAGCTGAACAATCGTTGTGATGAATTGGCCCGCGGAGCGGTTCCAAAGGATTGAACGACAAGAAATCCTTGGTACTGCTCACCACGTTTTCTCTATAAAATAGCAATAACCTTCTGGATGGTTAACAGGGCATTTATGAAAGATCCATGATATGATAGTACAAAGTCCATTTCAATATGAAAGGAGGGGATGGCAAGTGGGACCGGGGGATATCAAGAAAACACTCCAGGAAGAAGCGAAGCGACTAAATATTGATAAAATCGGCTTTGCTTCTGCGGATCCCTTCACAGAATTGAAGGAACGATTAAAAGACCATCGGAAAGCCGGGTATGAGTCCGGCTTTGAGGAACCGGATTTGGAAAAACGAACCGATCCCCGAAAAACACTTCCCAATGCCCGTTCCATTATTGCCATCGCCCTTGCCTATCCTACCCGTCTGGAAAACCCACCCGATTCCAAGCCTGGTGCATACAGGGGGGTGTTTTGTCGGGCATCCTGGGGTGAGGATTATCACCGGGTGCTGAAAAGGAAACTGGAAGGGTTGAAAGTGAAATTGTTAGAGCTGGTTCCTGATGCAAAAGTGGAAATCATGGTGGATACTGGGGCTCTTTCCGACCGGGCGGTTGCCGAACGGGCCGGAATTGGGTGGAGCGGTAAAAATACATCGATCATTACACCGGAATTTGGCTCATGGGTCTATTTGGGAGAAATGATTACAGATGTTTACTTGCCGCCGGACCAACCGTTAACGCAATCCTGTGGGGAGTGCACCGCGTGTTTGGATGCATGCCCGACAGGAGCTTTGGTTGCTCCGGGACAGCTCAATTCCCAAGCTTGTCTTGCTTATCTGACACAGACGAAAGGAATGCTTGCTGAAGAATATCGCAATAAATTGGGAGGTTATCTTTACGGATACGAAACCTGCCAGGCAGTCTGCCCATATAATCGAAAGAAAAACTTTACACAACATGAGGAGTTTCATCCGGACCCAGATCAGGTAAAACCTCTCCTGAAGCCACTGCTTCGAATGAGCAATCGGGAGTTCCGGCAGCGGTTTGGGAAGATGGCCGGTTCGTGGAGAGGGAAAAAACCCATCCAACGAAATGCCATCATTGCTCTGGGACGCTATCGTGACCGGACGGCCGTACCCGATTTAATTCATCTGTTGGAAAACGACCCTCGCCCCGTGATCAGAGGAACGGCGGCATGGGCTTTGGGACGAATCGGCGGATCGGAAGCGGAAGAAGCCCTTTATCGTGTCAAAGAGAAAGAGTCAAATGAGCAAGTGATGGTGGAAATTGAGAAGGCTTTGCATGAATGCGGTATACAGGAGACAGCCAATCACAGAACGTACAGGGAGGCTTGAGGAGATGGTCTCAGGTTCACGCGTCCTCGTATGGAGTGAAATGGACAGCCCGATTGGTTCGATTACATTTGCCATGACAGGGAAAGGACTCTGTCGTCTCGATTTTATGAATGGGGAGCAGGCTCCCATGATGCTGGAGCGCTGGGCCAAAGAATGGATCGGTTCGGTCCAGGTGGAACGAAATGATGCGGAGCTTCAACCCGTTGTTCAGCAGATGGAGGAATATTTTAATAAGAAGCGAAAGCATTTTGATGTGTCCCTTGATCTTCATGGCACATCATTCCAAAAATTGGTTTGGAAACAGCTGCAGAACATTCCATATGGAGAAGTGCACTCCTACAAAGATGTGGCCCAGGCGATCGGAGCGCCCAAAGCGGTTCGTGCTGTTGGTGGCGCCAATAACCGAAATCCTGTATCCATTATTGTTCCTTGTCATCGAGTAGTAGGCTCCAACGGTTCCCTTGTTGGATACGGTGGGGGGTTGGAGATTAAAGAACAACTGCTTGTTCTGGAAGGTGCACTTTCCCGTTAAAAATTTATTGGTGCAATTGTTTTTTACTTTATAGATGAAAGTCAATCAACTCTGGGGAAGGGGACTTTTCCTGGGGTTGGTTTTTTATTGGCGAAAACAATTGCGAAAATATATGTCTTTTTCGTGTCCATTTTGTAATACACTTGCCAATCACATCCATTTCCCTTACCCTTAACTAATATGACTGGCAAATGTACTGATATCTGTTCTATTTTTTCATATCTCGGTAATTAAGATGAGTTTTGGAGGGACCTCTTTTGTCAGAGATCTATTATATGCTGGGTGGAGATCAGGGGATTGCTGCAATATTAAATGATTACTATGACCGGTTAACAAGTGATGAAGAGTTGGCTCCTTATTTTGAAAAAGTGGACACGGACGAGCTACGGAAACGGCAAATTCGCTATTTTACCAATCATATGCTTGGTCGCACGACTCACACGTACAAGGATCACATTCTACGGGAAACGCACGAGGGATTGCAGATTACATTTGATCATTATGAACGCGCCATCAAGCATGTAAATGCAGCCATGCGCAAGCATCGAGTTCCTCTGGAAGCCCGTGTGAAGGTGGAAGCGATGTTTCGTTCTTTTAAACCGCATATTACCTATAAGTGATGAAGTGAACGTCGTCTACAGACAGGGCAGATCATGAATCTGCCCTGTCTGGTTTTGCGTGTAAATGTTCTTTTTTGCCCAGCTGTTGCTGTGATATAATATAAAAACCAAAATATTTTTTAAATATACCATATCGTTTCGGAGATAATCCGGGCGTTTTTTTTATCTTCATAATGGTGAGAAGGGGACGAAAGATGCGTATTTTTCGGGATCTTGGGTGGTTTTTTAAACAAGAGAAGAGTCGTTATATCTTGGGTGTGGCGCTTTTAATCGTGGTTGCATTGTTGGATATCTTTCCGCCTTATGTTGTTCGTCTCGTCGTGGATGGGATTGAACAGGGAAACGTGACTCCCGCCTTTCTTCTTCAATGGTTAAGTCTGATGGGTGCAGCCGGTATAGCGATGTATATTTTGCGTTACATATGGAGGATTCTTTTGTTTGGTGCGGCTTTTCGATTGGGGAAGCAGTTGCGGGGAGATCTGTATATGCATTATACCCGTATGTCGCCCCGCTTTTTCAATGTGCGTCGAACAGGGGATCTGATGGCTCATGCCACCAATGATGTGCAAGCCGTTCGGGTGACGGCGGCGGAGGGTGTCCTCACCCTTGTGGATTCACTGGTACTCGGAGGGCTTGTCATCCTGAGTATGGCGATTTTTATCAGTTGGAAGCTTACGCTGATCGCACTGATCCCCATGCCTTTTATGGCTTATGCGATCAGTCGTTACGGAAATATGATGCATGAGCGGTTTTTGAAAGCGCAAGCTGCATTTTCCAAAATTAATGACAAAGCGCAGGAAAACATTTCAGGGATTCGTGTCGTGAAAGCGTTTGGACAGGAAGAAGCAGAAAAACAATCGTTTGATCAGCTTTCCCAGGGTGTTGTGGAAAAAAATATTGCAGTGGCTCGGGTCGATGCGTTGTTTGGCCCCACCATCTCCTTGATCGTCGGTGTATCCTTCTTTTTGGCGGTCGCTTTTGGAGCGGGTTATGTGATCGGTGGGGAAATGACGATTGGTCAGTTGACGCAGTTTACCATATACCTGGGACAATTAATCTGGCCGATGTTGGCTTTTGGATTTTTAACCAATGTTGTGCAACGGGGGCGGGCTTCCAATGATCGCATCCGATCCCTTTTAAATGTAAAGCCGGACATTGCCGACAGAAAGGGAGCTGTCCAACATCCTGCAACGGGTGCGATTCAGTTTGATATTGATCAATTTACCTATCCGGGTGCAGTACGACCCGCCCTTGAAGCGATTCAGGCGACGGTTTCACAAGGGGGGACGTTGGGTCTGGTTGGAAAAACCGGCAGTGGCAAGACGACCCTCTTTCGACTTTTGCTCCGGGAATATGAGGCGACAAATGGATCGGTTTCCATTGGCGGCATCCCTGTAGAAGGGTATACGCTTTCCGCATTGCGGGCGAAAATCGGATATGTTCCCCAGGATCATTTCCTTTTTTCTGCCACCATCCGTGAAAATATTGCCTTTGGAAAACCGAATGCCACACAAGAGGAGATTGAGCGTGTCACACGCCTGGTTCAGGTTCATGAGGATATTCTCCGTTTTAAAGATGGGTACGATACCGTTGTAGGAGAAAAGGGGGTCACCCTATCCGGAGGACAAAAACAACGGATTTCGATTGCTAGAGCGCTTCTTCTTGATCCGGAAATTCTGATATTGGACGACTCCCTGTCCGCAGTGGATGCGAAAACGGAGGAACTGATCTTAAAGGCCTTGAGAGAGGAACGAGCGGGAAAAACCACGTTGATCGCTGCCCATCGCTTATCCGGTGTCGAACATGCGGATGAGATTCTTGTATTGAAAGACGGAACAGTTCGTGAGCGGGGAACGCATCAACAGTTATTAAATAACGAAGATTGGTATGCCAGAATGCATCACCAGCAACAATTAAAATCTCTGATCGAAAAAGGAGGGGTGGCTGATGGTAATGAAGCGGTTGCTCGGCTATCTTCAACCTCATCGTAAAGCGCTGTTTTGGGCATTTCTTCTCCTTCTGCTGGCGACTGGAGCGGATGTGGCGGGTCCACTTTTGGTAAAAGTGTTTATCGATGACTACCTGACCCCGGCTACCTTTCCGGTTCAGCCGTTGGTTTGGTTGGGAGGGGGATATTTCGGCCTTCTCATCATCAACGTGGTGATGCAGTATTTTCAGCAGTTCAGTTTTCACCGAATTGCTCTTCGGGTGATTCAGCAATTGCGATTGGATGTATTTGGAAAAGTGCAACACTTGGGACTTTCCTTTTTTGACCGAATGCCGGGAGGGGGATTGGTTTCCCGGATCACAAATGATACCGAGGCAGTAAAAGAGCTGTTTGTCAGTGTACTGTCCACATTTGTGCAAAATATTGTCCTCATTCTGGGGATTTTTGTTTCGCTTTTTCTTTTGGATGTGGAGTTGGCTGCTTATTGTTTGTTCCTCCTTCCGCTCATCTATGGCTTGATGCTTGCCTATCGCCGTCTCAGCCACCGGGCGTATCAAGAGGTTCGTCGGAAACTGAGTGAATTAAATGCCAAGCTGTCTGAGGCCATTCAGGGAATGAATGTGATTCAGGCCTTTCGACAGGAAAAGCGCTTACAGCAGGAGTTTGAAAAAACCAATGGGGAACATTACAGAGCGAATCTAAAAACCGTGCACTTAAACGGGATGTTACTTCGTCCTGCCATTGATTTGCTCTATGTATTGACGATTATGGCCGTTCTTGGGTTTTTTGGGGTAAAAATAGAGGACAGTGCGTTCTCGATCGGGGTGTTGTACGCATTTATCAATCTCTTGGACCGTCTGTTTGAACCGGTGAACCAGATGATGCAACAATTATCCTTTCTTCAGCAGTCGCTCGTTTCAGCGTCGCGTGTGTTTGAATTATTGGATGAAGAGGAGTTGGCGCCTGCCAAAGAAGGTAGCGAGACCCCCGAAATTACGGAGGGACGTATTGTTTTCAACCATGTCACCTTTTCCTATGATGGCCGGACGGATGTGTTGAAAGATATTTCTTTTACTGCTGAACCGGGTCAAACCGTGGCTCTTGTCGGTCATACCGGGAGTGGGAAAACGTCGATCATCAATTTATTGATGCGGTTTTATCCATTGAAACAGGGAGAAATCACCATTGATGGAGTGCCACTGCAGAAATTTGGCGATCAAGAGTTGCGGAAGAAGGTGGGATTGGTGCTCCAGGACCCCTTTCTGTTTACAGGGACGGTGGAGGAAAATATCCGACTGCACAATCCGGATCTGACAGAAGAGGATGTCAAGGAAACAGCGAAGTTTGTGCAAGCAGACCCGTTTATTGACCAACTGCCTCAAGGTTATCAAGAACCGATTGGGGAGAGAGGAGCTACCTTTTCCAGCGGTCAGCGGCAACTTCTCTCTTTTGCCCGAACCATGGCGCTAAATCCCAAAATTTTAGTGTTGGATGAAGCAACGGCAAGTGTAGATACGGAGACGGAAGAGAATATACAGAAATCCTTGTCCAAAATGCGGAAAGGGCGCACCACCATAGCGATTGCCCACCGTCTGTCCACGGTACAGGATGCAGATCTGATTCTGGTGCTTCATCAAGGGGAAATTGTGGAGCGGGGAACCCATCAGGAACTTCTCTCCCGAAAGGGCCTCTACCACAAAATGTACCTTTTGCAGCAAGGGATGGAGAAAGATACAGCTTCGTAGAGATTTCACCCGCTGTTCAGCGGGTTTTTTTATGAAAAAAGATCCTAGGTCAGTAAGTTTCGGTTATTTCACGGATTTCATGCGCATAGACTCCGACCTATCTATCATATGATGGGGAAGAGATTGGTTCGAAGGGACGGTGCCTATGGAAAAACGTTCGTGGAGGCAGCCCGTGATCGCCTGGTTCCGCGGGCAAAACCAGTTATGGGTGGAGGGGGAACCTGACCGCCTCTTCGATTGGGTACACAACAAAGATACGGATTGGGCTAAAACAGAGTGGGATCGATGGGTCCGCAACCGGGAGCAACAGCAGGAGCGCAACATCAAGCCGATCAAAGGGGAGACGCGGGTTCGGGTCCTTCGGGAGAAAATGTGCAAAGAAGATATAGACATGGAAGTGGCGGTTTATCAACGTTTTCTTTATCGGATGTCTACGCAGCTACTGGAACAGGAAGAGGTGAATGGTTATCAAATACGACTGATGGACAGCAAAGATGGATGGTCCATTTCTGAATGTCATCTGGCAGAAGGAATGGAGTTGGACAGCGGACAGGTATGGACGTATTATCAGCCACCAGAAGAAGGGGATATTTCTAAAAACCACTACAATCGAACCAAGGCAGTGCAGTATGCAGAAGCATGGTGGAACGGTTTCAATCCGCGGTACGGGAAATTTGAGGATGACTGTACCAACTATATCTCTCAATGTATCCATGCGGGTGGAATTTCAATGGACTTCGCTCCCCGTCGGGATTGGGGATGGTGGTATCGAGGCAGCAGGGAGAATTGGAGTTACAGTTGGGCTGTGGCACACAGTTTGCAAAACTATTTGGCTTCAGGAGGCATTATGAAGGCTCAAAGGGTGGATTCTCCGCAAGATCTGCAACTGGGAGATATCATTTGTTATGACTGGGATGGAGATGGACGTTGGCAACATAACACAATCGTTACGGCCTTTGACCCGATGGGTATGCCTCTGGTCAATGCCCATACCGTCAGCAGTCGCCATCGATACTGGGATTACCGGGATTCTCATGCCTGGACACCCAGAGTAAAGTATCGTTTCTATCATCTCCAGGGATAGCAAAGCCGTATGCCCTTTAAGCAAGTTTTCATTGTTGCTTGAGGGGTTTTAAATTTGGAATATTATACCTGACTTCTGTTTATGCTAAGGGAGTGATCATAACAGAAAAAGGTGAGAGAGATTGGATGAATTGACGATAGCTCGATCATTGTTTGGCAGTTCGCTTGCTTTTCACATCATATTTGCCACATTGGGTGTAGGATTACCCTTTATGATTCTGATTTCGGAAATTATCTATCAGGTTACCGGTGACCGGGATTACACATTGATGGCGAAGCGGTGGACGAAAGCTCAAGCGATTTTATTAGGAGTGGCCATTCCTTCGGGAACGATCGTGGGGGTGCAATTATCCCTTCTATGGCCCCGGTTTATGGAAGTGGTGGGAGAGGTGATTGCTCTCCCTTTCCAGATTGAGTTGTTTGCCTTTTTCATAGAGGCACTCTTTATGTCCATCTATGTATATGCAGCCGATCGGTTGTCACCCGTCAGTCGGATCGCCAGTGTTTTTTTGGTTGCTCTGGGTGGTGGTGCGTCCGCTGTTCTTATCACTTCTGCCAATGCTTGGATGAATACTCCGACAGGGTTTGAAACCAGTGATGGTCAAATCACAAATGTACAACCCATGCAAGCTTTTTTCAATCCAAGCTTTCCTTCGGCCGCGCTCCATGTATTAGTCTCTGCTTGGATGACAGGTGCATTTGTTATTGCCGGTCTGGCAGCGTGGCGGCTGTTGCGACGTAAACAGGGCTATCGGGAGGTTCGCTACCATCAAAAAGCGTTAATGATGTCCCTGGCGGTCGGGGGAATCATGTCTTTGGCGACTGCTTGGAATGGACATGCTGCGGGGCAGGTTTTGTACGAATACCAACCGGAGAAGTTGGCGGCCGCAGAAGGGCATTTTGAGACACAAGCCTATGCTCCGTTAGCGTTGGGTGGAGTGGTGGATTTGGAGAAGGGGGAATTGGTGGGAGCCATCAAGATTCCCTGGATGCTCAGTTTTCTTGCTGACAATCGGTTTGATGCGGTGGTGAAGGGGCTAAACGATTTTCCGAGGGAAAATTGGCCGCCTTTTTATGTTCATACATTGTTTAATCTGATGGTTGGGATCGGAACACTGTTGATGATTCTGTCGCTTGTTTCATGGATCATCAAATGGAGACGACGACACAGGGAAGCACTCCCCCGATGGCTGTTGTGGATCTTGTCCTCTACAGGCATTTTGTCCATGCTGGCCATTGAATTTGGATGGATTTTCACCTGTAGTGGCAGGCAACCCTGGACTGTTTACCATTATCAGCGAACAGCTGAGTCCGTCACCCGTGCAACTGGACTGGGGTTGTGGTTTGTTCTATTTATCTCCCTTTATATCCTGCTTTTTATTGGGACCATCCTTGTGATGCGTTCCTACTTCAAACGGCATCCGTTGCAGGATGAATGGAAACAGATTCAGGCACATCCGACAGAAAGGAGATGGTGAGGGATGAATGACCCCCTGTTGGCCATTTCTCTCGTTTGGCTGTTTGTTTTTATATACGCCATATTGGGTTCAGTCGATTTCGGGGCAGGATTTTGGAGCATGTTTTATACACGGAAAAGAGATACACAGGCCGGTTCCATTGCCAACCGTTTTCTTTCTCCGACCTGGGAAGTGACCAATGTCTTCCTTGTATTACTGGTTGTCAGTCTGGTCGGTTTCTTTCCAGCGGCTATTTACACCTTTGGAATGGCTTTGCTGATTCCTGGAAGTTTGGTCCTGATTTTGCTGACCATTCGAAGTGCCTTCATGGTATTTCACTATTCTGTACAGCGGTTTAGGGATACGCTGGATCTGGTGTCAGGTGTGACAGGTGTGCTGATCCCGGCTCTTTTGGTAAGTATCCTGCCCATCTTGGCGGGTGGATTCATTGATCCCGATACCCATATGCTACAGGTGGGAAAATTGTTTACCAGTCCGGTTACATATGCTTATTTGGCATTTGGACTGGCAAGCGAACTGTTTCTTTCCGCCACTTTTCTTGCCGACTATTCCAGAGAAGCAGATGATGAGTCCACCTATCAGGTTTTTCGAAAACATGCGGTACGGTTGGGCCCCTTTACACTGTTAACCGCTGTGCTCACCACTTTGCTGATGGGACAGGAAGCTGTGTGGCTCCGAGAACATCTCTTGGATCAGCGTTTGTGGTTTATTCTTTCGTCTCTCTGTTTTTTTATCGGTTACCTGTCCCTTTTTTGGAGGCCAAGAGATGGGAACAAGGCCCGTGGGATTCCCAGATTAGCGTTTACACTGTTTATCGCTCAATACGCTTTGGCATCCTTTGCCTATGGAAGAGCCCATCTTCCGTATTTGGTTTACCCTTACCTAACCGTAGAAGGAAGTATAACCAATCCGGAGATGCTTCGCTATTTGCTCATCTCCTTTATGATCGGTATGGCCATTCTCGTACCCGGATTCTATTATTTTTGGCGGTTGTTTTTGAAAGATAAGCGGTATCTGCATCAGCAGTAGAGCCCATAAAACGTTTATGGGCTCCAGTAAGAGTCAGGAAAGGCCAAGGATTTGGTCCAACTCTTTTTTTTGACGCAGATGATGGCGAAAATGCATTTCTCCCAGTTGGAACCACTCTTGTACATTTAAGGCGCCAAACCTGGGGTGTGCTACTTTGCCAGTGTGTGGGGTGGATGAAATTCTATCTATTTTCTCGTTTGCCTGTTCCAGGACTTTTTTCAGTCCGGAAACTAACTCTTCTTTGCTTTCCGGTTGAGCTGGAGTAAAGTCAGGAACGAGTCTGTCTGAAAGTTTAATTTTTATGGGAGGAAAGCTTCCGTTTTGGAAGACGCGAACTCCCGCCTCTGTCTTTTCTTCTTCACACTCGGCTTCATTGCTTAAACACTGGTTAATCGCCGGAAATTGCATGTTTAAAGAAATTTGAATCAAATGGTTGTACATTTGTCCCAGTGACCATTGATCGGGGTGTGGTTTGTATTGCAATTGCTCCAAAGTATAATGTTTCAATTCATTTAAATAGTATTGAATGATTTGCTCCCATTTCTCTGCGGTATCATAAATTTCTGTAATTTTCCATCAACTCCTTTCTCTTTCGATATTTTCACTAAGCTTCTTCGCTTAAAAGGACCGTCTGCTGTTCAAGGCTGATGCGATTCCATTCTTTCAACGACCAATCCGAGGAGTCCGGGACCAGTATGGACGACTAGAGCAGGACTGATGGCACTTACATAGAGCTCACAGACATTTTCCAGACCCTTCAAACGATCTTTTAAGGCTTCAGCTTCCTTCTCTGCCTGGCCTTGCAGAACGGCGATTCGGACTTTAGAGGACTGAATCTGTTCAAGTACCGGTTCCATCAGCTTTTTGATCGCCTGTTTCTTGCCACGGGCCAAGCTTAGCGGATAGTATTTCCCTTCCTGATCAATGGATATAATCGGTTTCAGGTTGAGAATGGACCCCAGAGAGGCTGCAACCTTACCAATTCGCCCACCTTTTTTCAAATACTCCAGGGTGTCAACAATAAAATAACCCTTGATTTTTTTCTTAACCTGCTCCACCCGATTTAGGATATCAGCGTAGTCCCATTGCTTCTGAATTAAGCGAGCGGCTTCCAGAACAAGGAATCCCAGCACCCAAGAAAGGCCTTTGGAGTCGATGACATCCACTTTCATTCCTTCATATTCTTTGGCAATCCGGAGAAAACTGTGATATGTTCCGCTTAATCCTGAAGAGAGAGAGATAACCAGACAGTGCGTATATCCTTCTTCTTTCAACTGATCAAATGTATCCAACATATCCTGGGGAGTGGGCATCGAGGTTGTGGGAATTTCATCTTCAAGGCGGTTATAAACGTCATTAGGGGAGATATCGATCGCATCCCGGTATTCCCTTTCGTTATATATAATTCGAAGGGGAACCGCCCGAATGTTCCAACGCTCCAACAGATCGATAGGCAAATCACAGGAACTGTCTGTTACCAAAGCAATTTTTGTCATAATTGTCCCCCCTTGTTTCATTACCAGTATACGTGTAGCGGTTCATTGGAAACAACATAAAAATCAAATAAAAAAAATGGGAATCTCTATTGATTTTCGTTAAAATGATTAAAGGAATCAATCGGAAAGGAATGGGTCGATGTCGTTTCATATCTGTCTGGTAGAACCGGAAATCCCAAATAATACAGGAAATATAGCACGAACCTGTGCCGTCACGGGTTCAGTGCTTCATTTGATCCGACCTCTCGGTTTTTCTGTTGAAGATAAATATCTCAAGCGGGCGGGAATGGATTATTGGAATCAAGTAGATGTTCGCTACTATGATTCTTTTGATGAATTTGTGCAGTCACTGCCCGGAAACCGGTTTTTTTGTGCGACGACAAAAGCAAAGACATGTTATAGCCATATGAATTACCGGGAAGGAGATGTATTTGTTTTTGGAAAGGAATCAAAAGGGCTGCCGGATGAAATCTTGGAAGCCTATCAGGATACCTGTATCCGGGTTCCGATGCGTCCGGTGGTTCGGTCGCACAACCTAGGAAATTCCGTAGCGATTATCTTATATGAGGCACTTCGGCAAACGCATTTTCCCGGTTTGAATTGAGAATAGAAGGGGCGACAAATGGATGAAAGTTTGTTGTTTTGATCTGGATGGGACGTTGTTACCAATGGATACGGAATCATTTATCAGAGAATATATTAACGCGCTGTCTTTGTATATGGGAGATATCTTTCCATCGGATCAACTGCTTCCATTGATTTGGGATGCAACCAAAACGATGATTGAAAATCAGGATGAGACGTTAACCAATGAACAGGTGTTTCAACAGCGGTTTTTGAGTCTGTCCGGTATGAAAAAAGAAGAAATTTGGCCCCATTTTGACAAATTTTACAGAGAACAGTTTCCAACCCTGAAAAAATATATTCAACCCTCCCCCATTTCCCGACAAATCATACAGGCTGCTCTAGATCGGGGTTATCGGGTAGCAGTTGCCACCAATCCGGTGTTTCCCAGAATGGCGATCTTGGAACGGATGCGTTGGGCGCAGGTGGAAGACTTAGTCGAATGGGTATCTGTCTATGAAGAATCCTATCTTTGTAAACCCAATCCGGGATATTTTCTGGAAGTAGCTCAGAAGATGGAGGTTTCCCCTGAAGACTGTGTTATGATTGGGAATGATGTACAGGAGGATCTGGTGGCAGGTACTGTCGGCATGAAAACCTACCTTGTAACCGACTGTCTGATTGACCGGGGAAATCCTGTATACAAGCCGGATCAAAGTGGATCGTTGGAGCAACTTTATAAGGATATACAGGAAGGAAACGGAATGTTTCTCCATTCATAAACGATGAAAAGCCTCCTGCTTTAAACAGGAGGCTTTTGCTTAATAATTGTTTTTAACGGTTCCCATTTTCCACGCATAGACATCGTAAAAGTACAGCCAATCGGTGATATTGTTGTCCTTGTTATCATTAGAGTGATATGTGGCATAAATTTGGCCGTTTTTGATTTTGGTGATGACGACACTATGGTCGATATTTCCATCCCCTTCAAAATCGACATTGACTATATCTCCGACTTTCAGCTGGGAGATCGTGGAGGCATTTTGTGCGTTTCGTACAAATTTCATATGCTTATAGAAGCTGTGCGCCAAGCCCCAGGTCATGCTCGGTTTCTTATCGTCATAGTACCAGTAATCATACCAGTCCCAACGTCCCTTACGCTCCTTGATTCCTCCATTTTGAATCACTTGGGAGACAAAGTTGGTGCAGTCATACCAGCAGGCATAGCAACCACCTTTGGCTCTGCTGTAATAGCCGTATTCCTCATTATTGCGTTTATTCCACCATTTATAGGCATAATCCCGTGCTTTGGACCGATCGTATCCATTGTTTTCTGTTCCCGGTTGTTCGTCAGGCTTTTGCTCATCAGGCTCTTGCTCATCAGGCTCTTGCTCATCAGGTTCTTGCTCATCAGGTTCTTGTTCGCCGGGCTCTTGCTCATCAGGTTCTTGCTCACCGGGCTCTTGCTCATCAGGTTCTTGCTCACCGGGCTCTTGTTCGCCGGGCTCTTGTTCACTAGGTTCCTGTTCACCGGGTTCTTGTTCGCCGGGTTTTTGCTCACCGGGTTTTTGCTCACCGGGCTTTTGCTCGCTGGGTTCTTCTTTACAGGGGTCTTGTCCATCCTGAAACCATCCAGAAAACCATCCGTCTTCTTGACATTCTGGTTTTCTAGGTTTCTGCTTCCCAGGTTCTTGTTCACCCGGTTTCTCCTCTCCAGGTTTTTGCTCACCGGGTTCTTGTTTATCGGGCTCTTTGTTTTCGGGTTCTTGTTTATCAGGTTCTTTGTTTCCGGGTTCCTGCTTATCCTTATGTTTTTTCTCAGGGGTGTTGTGTTTTTTCTCATTGGGATCCGGCTTAAGCTTGGAACCGGGGTTGTTGACCGGAAGAAGGTTGAGCAGTTCAGCACGTTCTTCCTTGGTCAACCCTTTGCTTTTGGCTTTTTTGATCAGTTCCCGAATTCGTTCATTGAGCAGTTTGTTTTCATATTGGTCCACCAATTTGACCAGTTCGGCAAGCTTCTTTTTCTGTTCATCTGTTTTACCATGTAAATCGGTTCCTTGTTGTTTGAGAAAGTCCCGATATCGTTCATTTTTTAAACTAGGTTTAATGTTCTGTTTTTTGGCCTCTTGGTTTACTTTTACGACAATATCTTGATGCTTTTTTGTAATCTCTTCTTCAGACAATGAAATGTCATTGTAGTAACTGACTTCTTCTACCAATTCTTCATCAGACATTTCACTGTACTCGTCCACTGTTGAATCCACTTTTGCCTGTTTCGTTGCTTGGCCTTTGGCGCTATCAGCAGTGCTGGATGGAAAGACTTCCGCATAGGCCAAAGAGCCTACCAAAAGAGCTGCGGCTACCCCGGAGATTACCGCAATTTTTCGCTTTTTCATTTTCTTTTTAAATTTACTTTTTCGATCATCCATGATTCCGTCCCCTTTTAGTGAAGAATAGAATGAACCCTTCATGGTGTAAAGAAGTTAGCTTTATCATAGATGGTGCTGTGTTGCCGGGTCAATAGTCTATTTAAACTATTTTTTCATCAAAATTATTTATTTAAAAAAATAAATAAATATTATCCCTTCTTGTCAGCTGGTTCGAAGTGAATTTTGAGAAACAAGTTTCTTTTTTGGCATAGGGTATATTATCCGCAGACAATTTCAGCATGTTAACAGGATAAAGTTTGAAGGGATCACTTGATTGCAAGGCACATGTACCAGGTGCAGGCTGAATATCTTGGATATAACGATGCGTTTATCTGATCCTGGAAGTTGAGAGGAGGCTCTTATGGACATCCTGAGGCGTATTGCAGAGTACAGACAGCGAGAAGAAGAACTGGCGTGGGAAGGGACTTTCAGAGACTACCTTGAGATGGTTAAAAAACGTCCGGAGCTGGCTCAAACCGCTCATTCCAGAGTTTATCATATGATTGCCGAGGCTGGTGTTGAAAAGGATCATCAGGGGAATAAAAACTATCTTTTTTTCAACCGGGAATTGTTTGGATTACAGCGCCCCATTGAACGACTGGTGGAGGAATACTTCCACTCAGCTGCCCGGAGGCTGGATGTTCGCAAGCGGATTTTACTCTTGATGGGCCCGGTCTCAGGAGGAAAATCCACGATTGTCACGATGCTGAAAAGGGGGCTGGAAGCCTTTTCGCGAACAGAGAAGGGGGCGGTATATGGGATCAAGGGCTGCCCGATGCACGAAGAGCCCTTGCATCTGGTTCCCGTATCATTACGTGCTACCGTGGAAAAACAGCTGGGTGTTCGAATCGAGGGCAATCTGTGTCCATCGTGCCGATTGCGCTTAAAAAAGGAATATAACGGACAGATTGAAGATTTTCCGGTGGAACGGATTCTTTTCTCCGAAGATGACCGGATCGGCATCGGAACATTTAGTCCCTCGGACCCGAAATCACAGGATATCGCTGATCTTACGGGAAGCATTGATTTTGCCACCATTACTGAATATGGGTCTGAATCCGATCCCCGTGCCTACCGTTTTGACGGGGAATTAAATAAAGCCAACCGAGGGTTGATGGAGTTTCAGGAAATGCTGAAATGTGATGAAAAATTTCTGTGGAATCTGCTGTCCCTGACACAGGAGGGGAATTTTAAGGCTGGAAGATTTGCATTGATCAGTGCGGATGAATTGATCGTCGCCCATACAAATGAAGCGGAGTACAAGGCGTTTATCTCAAACCAAAAGAATGAAGCGCTTCAATCCCGGATGATTGTTATGCCGATTCCATATAATCTGGAGGTTTCCGAAGAAGAGAAAATCTATGAAAAGCTGATTCACCAGAGTGATCTGAGTCATGTGCATATGGCTCCGCATGCCTTGGCCGCAACTGCCATTTTCAGCGTCTTGACGCGGTTGAAAGAATCCAAGAAGCAGGGAATGGATTTGGTGAAAAAGATGCGGTTGTATGATGGGCAGGCTGTGGATGGTTTTAAAGAAGCCGACCTAGAAGAGTTGCGGAATGAACATTTGGATGAAGGGATGTCCGGAATTGATCCCCGATATGTAATCAACCGAATCTCCAGTGCCATGATCCGTACGGAAGCAGATTGTCTGAACGCATTGGATCTTCTGAGGTCCATTAAAGGGGGGTTGGATCAGCACCCTTCCATTACCAAGGAGGAACGGGAGCGTTATCTGAATTTTATTTCAATCGCAAGAAAAGAGTATGATGAGTTGGCGAAAAAAGAAGTTCAAAAGGCGTTTGTTTACTCCTATGAAGAGTCAGCCAAGACCTTGATGGACAACTATCTGGATAATGTGGAATCTTATTGTAACGGAAGCAAAATGAAAGATCCCTTGACGGGTGAGGAACTGGACCCTGACGAGAAGTTAATGCGCTCCATAGAGGAACAGATCGGCATTTCCGACAATGCCAAGAAAGCCTTTCGGGAAGAAATTTTGATCCGTATATCCGCATATGCCAGAAAGGGCAAGACGTTTGACTATAACAGTCACGAACGGTTGCGGGAGGCGATTCAGAAAAAACTTTTTGCCGACTTAAAGGATGTTGTCAAGATTACGACATCCACCAAAACTCCGGATGAAAATCAATTGAAAAAGATTAACGAAGTAACGGCTACACTGATAGACAATAATGGATACTGTCCCACCTGTGCCAATAACCTGTTGAAATATGTGGGCAGCTTGTTAAATCGGTAAGGGGATTTTGACAGGTGTTGGGAGGTGAATGAAAGTGGACGGTTTAAACTTTATTATTTCCAGGGAAGACTGGTCCCTGCACCGGAAAGGGTACCAGGATCAGATGCGTCATCAAAAGAAAGTAAAAGAAGCGATCAGGGAAAATCTGTCCGACCTGATCAATGAGGAAAGCATTATCCTCTCCGATGGTCAAAAAGTGATGAAAATCCCCATCCGTTCCATGGAAGAATACCATTTTCGGTATGATGCCAATAAAGGAAAACATGTGGGTCAAGGGGCCGGTAAAAGTCAAGTGGGGGACGTTATTGGACGGGAACCGGTCAAAGCTGGAGCTGGAAAAGGAGAGGGGGCAGGAGATGCGCCGGGTCAGGATTACTATGAAGCAGAGGTTTCCATGGAGGAGCTGGAGAATATTCTTTTTTCAGAAATGGAACTTCCAAGGTTGGAACAAAAGGAACCGAATGAAGTGGAAGTAAAAGATATTCGCTTTAATGACGTCCGGAAAAAGGGCTTGATCGGAAATATTGACAAGAAGCGCACCCTGCTGGAATCCCTGAAAAGAAATGCAATGAAAGGCCAACGCGGATTTCCCCGCATTTCCGATGATGATCTTCGTTTTAAAACCTGGGAAGACATCACCATCCCACACTCCAACGCTGTCGTTCTGGCCATGATGGATACCAGTGGTTCGCTGGGAATGTCATAATGAACGAAAACAGTAAAGCACTCTGTTCTGTCACTCGACCATTTGCTTCCTAAAAAGAAGAGAGAAAGGCATAAAACGGTGGATGCTATGTTTTAATTGAAATGGATTTTATCGGCATTGTTGGCTTAGGGCCTTTTTTGAGGGATGTACACAAATGATCTTCAGTTGGTACCCTTTTGTTAAAAAATAAGGAGCCGCCAGCTGTTGCTGGTGGCTCTTACTTCGTTTTCCCTGGGGTTATATTTATCCACGTTTGTTGCGGGGTCGACCGATCCAAAACTTGTTGATGTTAAAAAAGGCCATTAAAAACGTACAGATAAGAGCGAAAAAACCCAATAAGACATCATCCATCATCGAAGGAATACCTCCTCAAAATCCCCAGGCGATGAATTTATTCGTAAATACCGTTTCGATTTTTGTCTACTTTCACCAATTTGTCAAAAACTTTTTCATCATTCTTGATGAACAGCTCTGTTGAGTGGGTTTCCAACCGGGAGATATAACTGGCAATTACAGGGGTATAGGGAGAAAGTAAATTAAAGACGAATCGTTGAATGCAACTGTAATGAATGAAGTGGTGTACGCAAAAAGTCCGATTCCCATGGTACAGGGAGTCGGACGTCTAGACGCTAAAGAGTGTTTGAATGTACACCCGTTTTTTGTCATTCTTTGCATGATGGACTTGGTAAATGATCATATGCATTTTTGTTAATACCGGCAAAGTCCATGATTTTGCGTAAATCAGTGACAAATGTCATAAAATAATCTTTATGATGTTTGCTACCAGCATATTCTCTTAGATAATAATCATTGGATAATGAATGATATAAGTTGCTTAAATCATCTACAAGTACCTTTTTGATATCAGCTTTTGTAATCGATTGATCCAGACTGCATTCATTAACGAGGGTCTGTAATGTTTCTGCAAGTGCATCACCATCATATGATGGATGTGATAATAAATACTTTAAATCATAAAGATCTTTGAACCTTGGTCTCACAATTGTTTGATGGAGTTTCCAAGCGACCTGGATCGAGAGTGGTACAGAGTACGGAACAATGAAACGATCTCCAAAAACGGGTCGATACTCCAGTGAAACAGGTTCTGCTTCCATTTCCAAGTTAAACGAGATATCCAGAAAAACCTCATCATAATGATCAACTTTCCTAGGTTCATCTGTGAAAAAGTAAGCAAGGTCCGTACATACAGTTGGAAAATCATCCGCCATGGCATAGTCGATATCTCTCCAAAATGCATTTTCTCGAAAGCTTCTAAACGTTATGCCATCGTCTAAATCCATTTCTGTCACTTGAATCATCCAATTTGTAAATGTTTCATGTGCATGTTCTATATCACTGATTTTCCCCATATACAAAAAGTCGATATCTTCCACATCTCGAACATCTGGGTTATCCAAGTATTGTCTTGTCAATAGGCTGCCTTTTAATATGAATGGCATATTCACAAGTGAGATCCTTCTCAAAAGGGCTTCTAAAACAACGAGTTCTCTTACATGATAATTCATTTCTTCTAAATGTTCCCGTTTAATCATAATTATCTCCTATTTTAAAACATTTTATGAAAGCCATCCACGATCCAATTCTTCTCTGCTGTCATAGATGCATAGTTCATATTGTTCTTTCAAAATGTCTATCTTATATCTTTGCGAGCGAGAAAACCCCTAGCTTTAGCTATGGGGATGAGAGCGAGCGTCAGGCGAGGGAGGGGTGTTTTTTACCCCTCTCGCAAGCCTGACCCTCTTTTGCTCTCTTTTTTTGCACCTGTTTAATTAGATATATTGAATCTATATAATATTCGTTGTAAAATTGGCAATAGGTGATGAATTTGAGAACGGTTCAA
>NZ_FXTI01000016.1 GCF_900182565.1 Melghirimyces algeriensis
GGGGCTACATTTCGAGCTTGAAACGCTCAAATGAATCGACAGGTCGTTCATTCGCTCTTCAGTTTTCAAGGAACGCTTTTTCGCTGTCTGTCGCATGTTTCCGCGACTGCCACTCGTTCGTAGCGACAAGATCTATCTTATCACCCTCAGTTGATCTTGTCAACAACTTTTTTTGATTTCTTTTGTTGCCGCTCAGGCTGTTGATCCTCATCTTGCGGCGACAAGTAATAATATATCATGGCCTTTTCATTTGGTCAATACCTTTTTTTGATTTTTTAGGGGTGAATGAGAAACACCTTGACTGCGATCAAACATAAAACCCCTGGAACCCCTAAGATCCCTGTAATCAACGAAGTGACAGGATTAATGGGAATTCGAAAATCCACCCAATCCCCCGCGAGATTTAATAAAAACAGCACAACACTTCCGATTGCCGTATATAACAAGCTGTACCAAAGCCACCAAAGTGGCTTAACAAAGGACTTACTGATCAACATAAACGCAACCATCCCCCCAACAGCCGCCATCACCCACCAATGGATCTCCATTCGCCTCACCCTTTGTCCGATGATTTGTACAAGCATATGACATTTAGAGTTTGCTTAGAACCTGATAAGGCTTTTGATCAAATGATTGGGCGATAAAGCTTCCCAGATTCAGCTTTTTTGCTTGGTGGCCGGAGACAGGGGGGAGCGCTTCAATGGATCGCTAAAATTATAGGAAAGGAAAATCCTCTAACCTTCAACTCACCAAATCCAGTATTACTGATACGACATTATTAAGGATGTGAAACAATATCGGAGCCCATAAACTTCGGAAAAGAATATAAAGAGTGCCAAGTATCAATCCCATCACAAATAACGGTGCAAAAAATACAACGTCCACATGAAACAGAGCAAACAAAGTGGAAGAAAAAAGAACCGAAGCCACCTTTCCCACTTTGGGCAGAAGAACCCCCTGCAACACGCCACGAAACGTTATTTCCTCTGCGATGGGTCCAATGACACCGATCAACAGCAGTTGTCCCCCGGCATAGATCCATCCATGGCTTACTGCACGATTAATCCCATCTGTAATGCTGTGCTCCCTCCAAGATTGGATCTCCAAGGAAAAAAAGCGAGCCACCGGTTCGGTAACCAAAGGGTCCAACAGAAAATAAACAAACAGATACCCTACCCCAACCGCGAACATCATTGCAAGCCAATGCCGGGCAGGTAATCCACAGAACCCCACTTGACCAAGGCACCGTCTAAACAAAACGAAAGCCAAGGCCATCATCAACAGGTGAGGCAGGTAGGGCAGCAAAGTGGAAAGCCCTCCTCCCATTTCACCGGGCAGCAGATCGTACAGGATGAAAAAGCCCAAACTAAGAACTTGAGACCATGCAAAATAATAAGCCAGGTCCCGTGGGCGAAGCGTTTCGTTTCTCCTGTTCCTTTCATATCCGAACTTCTCACCCAAACTGGTACCCAAAAAGAGAAGTACTCCCAGAAACGTAATTCCCATCCATAAAACATACTGGATCATAAACCAAGAGCCCGGTGATGTTCCTTCGGTCACTTGCCACAGTCCATTGTTGCTCTTGTGCCACTGAAGGGCGGAAAATTCCAAAGGAATCATATAGAAGTAACTGAGACATAGAATCCAAGCAGCTCCCAATCGAATCTTGGATACGGTGGAACCGTTGCCCGGATTCGGCCCAAAATCCGGAGAAGTCTTTCGGGAGGAAACATGGGGTAACATCTAAGAACCTCCTTCATCATTGCATCATTGACCCAACTCTTTGAAGGATCAATATTTAGATCTCTCTTCGTCCCTCCAGTGCTTTGGTCAATGTTACTTCATCCGCATACTCCAGATCCCCACCAACAGGAAGGCCGTGTGCAATCCGAGTCACTTTCAATCCAAAAGGCTTCACCAACCGTTGAATATACATGGCGGTTGCTTCCCCTTCTATGTTTGGATTGGTTGCAAGAATCAGCTCTTGCACGGTTTCATCTTCTAAACGTTTTAAAAGATCCGGAATGCTTAATTCATCAGGCCCAATTCCTTCCATTGGAGAGATGGCACCGTGTAGAACATGATAAAGCCCGTGATACTCCCGTGTGCGTTCCATCGCAATCACATCTCTTGGGTCCTGTACCACACAGATGGAGGCACGGTTTCGACTTTTATCACGACAAACGGAGCAGACCGACTGATCCGTAATATTACTGCATACCTGACACTTTTTAAGATCTCTCTTGGCACGGACCAAGGCTTTAGCCAGGTCCATCACGTCCTCCTCTTCCATCCCCAGAACAAAAAAAGCCAAGCGCTGAGCCGTTTTGGGTCCAATGCCCGGCAAACGCATAAAACCGTCAATCAGCTTGGATATAGGGTCCGGTACATTCATGGAAACACCTCCCGACAGGATCGATCCTTTGATACAAGAAAAGCCTGTTCATCAGAACAGGCCTGGGATATTAAGGCCACCGGTCAATTTCCCAATATCTTTGTTGACCAAATCATCCACTTGTTTCATCGCTTCATTAAAGGCTGCCGTCACCATATCCTGTAACATCTCCACATCTTCCGGATCGACTGCTTCCGGATCGATCTCCACATTCAGCACTTGCTTGTGCCCATTCATAGTTACCTTCACCACTCCGCCACCGGCTGTTCCTTCCACTTCCTTTTTTCCCAGTTCCTCCTGTGCCTTTGCCATTTGTGTCTGCATTTTCTTCATCTGCTTCATCATCTGATTCATATTCTTCATGATTCAAAGATCCTCCTTATCAATCAATCCGTAATCTCCACCATATCTTTTCCAAACCATTCCACTGCACAATCCACCGGATCACTTGTCCCAGCGGAAGTGTTCGGCTGGCCGGAACCTCGGTCATTCACTGCTTCTTCAGAAACAGATGGCTTGGATGACCTGCGGGATTGTTCCCAATCCGCCTTCATTACTGTGGTCAATTGCAACGGAAAACCCAAGACCTCCTGTATCACCTGTTCAATTAAGGTTTTATGGGTCTTCTTTTCCGTTGTATCACGATGAATCTTGTTTTTAAACGCAACTAAAACACGTTCATCTGTAGCTGCAACGGGTTCACCATCAATTAGCCAGGCATGAACCGTAATCTTCTGCTCCTTGACCTTGGCCAATACTTCCGGCCAGCTTCGGATCAGTTGTTGCAAACGCTCAGGCGAGCTCTCTTGCAAAAACGCTCCCAGTCGTTCCGTTCCCGCCAGCTTTTGATTATTGGATGAACCCGGACTTTTTATCGTTTCATCGGATTGGTCCGACAATGGTTTGCTCCGCTCGGAAGGTCGAACACGGCTGAGCTCTTCCACTTTTTGTTCCAGTTTCTTCAGCTGCTGCTGTAAGCGGATCGTTGTTGCTTGGTCCTCATTGGAGCGATCTGTTTTTGGGGATTCCTGCTGACAAAGGCGTACCAGTGTCATCTCCATGACAACCCTGGGCAGTGCAGCCCATTTCATCTGTTGTTGCGCTTGAATCAATGTATCCAGCATCGTCTCCAATCGTTCAACCGATGTCTGCTCTGCTAAAGATGACCACTGACTTTCCCCTGCCAAGCGCTCTTTTACTTCCTGCAATTCCGGAGCTGCCAAAAGCAGAAGAAGATCACGGGATGATTGAATGAGGTCATGGACCAGCCGTTCCGGTTCCAAGCCATCCATCAACAATTCATTCACGGTTTCCAACGCCATGGTAAGGTTCTGATCCAGGCAAAACCCCATTAGTTCCCTGAGAGTGGACCGGGATACTGAACCTGTAACAGCGGCCACTGACGATTCATCCACTGTTTGGTCCGAAAAGGCAAGCACTTGGTCCAATAGACTGAGCGCATCCCGCATCCCTCCATCAGCTACTTGAGCAATCGTAGCCAACGCTACTTCATCCGCTTCAATCCCCTGGGATTGACAGATGGTTTGCAAATGGTGCAACATATTTCTGGCCGTATGCCGCCGAAAGGAAAATCGCTGACAGCGTGAAATAATCGTGGATGGCAATTTATGTGGTTCTGTAGTCGCTAAGATGAACAGGACATGCTCAGGTGGTTCTTCCAGGGTTTTAAGAAGCGCATTAAACGCCTCTGCAGTCAACATATGAACCTCGTCCACAATATATACCTTGTAACGAACCTCCGAAGGTGCATATTTCACTTTATCCCGAAGATCCCGAATTTCATCCACTCCCCGATTGGATGCCGCATCAATTTCCACCACATCCATCAGAGAACCATCCATAACCTTGCGACAAGCTTCACAATGATTGCAGGGTTCCGCTGCCGGCCCATCCAAGCAATTGACTGCTTTGGCCATAATTTTGGCCGCACTCGTCTTACCTGTCCCGCGGGGACCACTAAATAGATATGCATGAGAAAAATGCCCTTCGCGAAGCGCATTCTTCAGAGTCGTGGTTACATGATCCTGTCCAATCAGGTCTTCAAATGTCTGCGGTCGCCAAACACGGTACAACGCCCGATAGGACATGAGCACCCCCCCATCTCTTCCCTATCGCGGCAGAGCGCATGATAGCATGATAGATGATGTACATATCATACTACAGAACAGTCGATTTTTCCAAAACAATACCCCGCCCAATCACAGACGGAGTCAACCAGAAAAACAGGGGAGTTTAATGCGGAATACAGCACCTGTTTCTCCTGAAGAAACCTGTATATCCCCTTTGAGATCTTGGATAATTCGTTTGCATACGGGAAGACCGAGCCCGGTTCCATTTTCCTTTGTCGTATAAAATGGATCAAAAATTTTATTCATCGCTTGTGAAGAAATCCCAGGTCCGTTGTCCTGAACTTCCAACGTTAAAAAATCATCGTTGGGCAGGAAGATTAACCGAATGGACAAGATTCCTCCTTCATCCATCGCTTCAATTCCATTTTTGCAGAGATTGAGAATCACCTGTTTCAACAGTTCTTCCCCGGCCCAAACTGGGCGGCACGGTTTTTCGGGGGAAATATACCGCACCTCAATATTGTGGAGAAGGGCCTCGTTTTCAATAATCGGCAAAAGCTCTTGGATGACCTGATCCATCTTTACTGGATATCTTTTCAGACTGCGGGGTTTGTTTACTCATCATCAGAAACTCTCCGACCAGATTATTGATCCGATCGATTTCCCGGAGCATAATTTCCGTATATCCCTGACCTTTCAAATCTTTTTTCTCATCGGAAGAATGCCTCATCACCTGCAAAAATCCCCGGATAGAAGTCAGAGGATTTCGGATTTCATGCGCAGTCCCCGCTGCAATCTGACCGATCATCGCCAAGCGGTCCGTCTGACGCACTTGCATATCCAACAGATAGGATTGTGTCACATCTGTTGTGATCAAAAGTGTATCGGATGGAGTACCGTCATTCGGTTTTTTTCCAATGATTTTGTGATCCATATGAATGGCAAGCGAGCGGTTTTGATCTACCCAGCAAGCAGAAAGTCCGTGAAAAGGTTCCCCACGCAAAATCCGATTCCGAATATCATTTAATCCTTCATCCTCACCCGGATGCACAAAAAGACAATCCACAACCTTTCCAATGACCTCGTCCTTTTTTACACGAAACATTCTGCACGCTTCCGGGTTGATTTCCATCACTTTTGAATGACGAAGGAGTATCACTCCTTGGGTGAGTTCATGAAAAATTCGATCTGCATATTTTGTCAGAAGGTTGGAATGCTCCTCTTCTGGAATTGTTAGCAACAAATGGCGCCACCCCCTGGGAGTTTTTCCGCTGAGAAGCTGAATATCGGCGACCATAGGGGATGATCCAACGGGAAACAACATCCCCTTGATCGAACACAGGGGCGTTTCGTGGACTTCCATCGGTTGGTTCAATTCTGATATCTCTTGAGGGAGCATCAAAAAACGGTCCAGTGAATTCCCGATCACTTGTTCCTTATCCATCCGAAGCTTCTCTAAAAGGCTCCGGCTCACCGCCTCGACAATCCCCCGTTCATCGACGGCCACGGCGAGTTGGGGCATCTTTTCCACCCAAGACATCTGTTCTCCCGGATGCATGTTGAGATCGAAAGCGATAGAAAGCTTACGATCTCTTTTATCCCCGTTATACTTCACTGGAAGCACCTCTCACCAACAAATGACCGATTTCAAGCAACCAATATTCTTCCTCAATACTCTATAATTCGTCTTCATTTGCTAACCTCCTGCTAAAGAAAACAAATTCCATGAAACCAATAAAAATAAACAAAATAAAAAAGCGCATAACCTGTCGGTTATAGCGCTTCTACTATGTACACCGCGCCCCGCCATTGATCTTCTTCGCCTAGGCGGGCTTCATGTGATCCGCTCAGATCAGGCACTCCTGCGGCACACGGAAGATTCCCCTTAGTGCTGCTTCCGTCAGGACCTGACACAGTTCGGAGATTTCCGTTGCGCAGGACCTGTTCGTCAACACTTCTCACATGAACCGGACCCCACACAATGAAGACCGCTGACGGGTATTCGATCCCGCTAAGGCGGATTGCAGGCTACAGGGCACCGCCAGCTCCCCATCTAGCGCGGCTTTCCCATTATAACACACAACTGTTGCTTACTCAATGAAAAGAATGGAGTTAAAAAGAAACGAACCGCTGACGAACCGCCAAAAAATGAAGAAAAAACTCTTTCATACCATTAAAATAATTAATAAATCCATTATTTACAAGGAGTTGAAAACCAATGCCTATGATTCAGCGGAAATGTATAACAGGGCTTTTATGTTTCGTTATCATTCTGATATTCATGGACAACATATCGTTTATCGATTTCTGGTTGCACCTACATCTCACATTCCCATCAATCGTGATCTATGGAGGCATCATTTCCTATTATGCGGAAAAACTGGCCAAACATCGTCTGTGGCTCTCTTTGCTTTACCATTGGTTGGGAGGGATTCTTTTTCCCCTTGTCGCGTTTATTGTCACCTTACAATTTAACCTTCAATATTCGGCAATTGACGTACAAACCCTGTTTACTTTTCCCAGTGTTGTCATCGCCTTTATTTACTGGGTGATCGACCGAATCCTATTTTATGTAAGCCGGTATAAAAAAAGAGGGTTACAATAACGCATTTAATCCAAATTGCTGTGCATCCTTCTACATATATTTTCTATAGTAGCAAAAGAACCAATTATTGAAATAACAAGATTCGACAGGTATAGTAGTATAGTCAAAATAATTGAAGGAGATGGAAGGATGGACGACAATCATTCATATGAATCGGCTCAGAGTCGTGCCAAGTGGGTACAGGGATTATTTATAACCTATATCATTCTCTATCTAATTGAAGTTCCACTCTTGATCATGGAAAATTCCAGTTTATCCAATCCATATGAAATATTCCTAAATAAGGATTCAACTTACTTCACCGTGGTCAAAATCAAGGCACTGTTGGCCTTATTCCAAATTCCGCTCTTTATTGCTATGATCGTTGCTTTTTGTATGTGGGTTCATCGTATCCACCGCAATCTTTCATCCCTGGGAGCAAAAGATCTAAAATTCACACCTGGATGGGCGGTAGGCTATTATTTCATTCCCATCGCCAACTTATTCCAACCCTTTCGCGCAACCCAAGAAGCATGGAAAGCCAGTGATCCATCAGTGGAAACCAAACCAAACACCTCATGGAAGTCGCAAACCGCTCCCGGCTTTATCTTGGCATGGTGGTTGGTGTTTATTGTTTCCAATATCCTATCCAACAGTGCATTCAGAATGTCCCTACGTTTGGAAGAGACCATTGAAAACATGATCTTTATAAACAACATGTATCTTTTCAGTGATCTGGTTGATATCGTTTCTGCTCTTTTAGCCATGTTTGTAGTATGGAAACTGACAGCACGGCAGGAGGAACGGCACCGTCTTCTGTCTCAATCGGGGGAATCCCAACAACAAACCATCCAACCGTAACTCTTTCTAGTACTTGGATCGGCAAGAGAAGATGAAAAAGCCTCACCGCCCAAGGCCCAAATCACGGCAAAGGGGGTGGGGCTTATGATAAAATGATGCGACAGACATAATAAGGGAGGGTATGCTGTGACGACCAAAGCATTTGAAAAGCATTTGAAAACTGCAAACGACTTACAAACGACATATGCCGAATATAGAGCTGGTTTCATAGCCTTCGCCTTAGAAAAAAACAAACGGTCTACCCCATATATTGAGAGAGCTAGAGCATTAAAATCTGCTGCATCTTCAGCAGAAACTCCGGAAGAATTACTTGAAATCCATGATATACAAGACGCTCTGTTATATGCCTCTGGAATATCAGACAAAGCTAAGAAATTCTTGACAGATGTTAATAAAAAAGAATCCATTGAAAATTTAATCGAAAATTTTTTAAAGCCCGCTGGAGATGAATTTATCGATGAGCTCGTTTTTCGCTACTTGTTGTTCCAGGGAGACTCTCTCGGCGGAAGTATGAGAAATATTGCCGGAGCTCTTGCCCAACAAAAGTTAACACGATCAATCATTGCAGCCTTGGACATTGCGAATATCCCCTATAAATGGTTAGATTCGCGTAATAAAAAATATAACTGGTTAGATAAGCCGGAAGACGATTATGATATTGAAATATTTGCCAAGGGAATTAGCTGGAATCATAACGGTACTCCACGAACCTTAGTGTATAATATTAATGTCCCTTTGGTACGAAAAAATGTAGACATTTGTTTATTTGATTGTGAACCGGATATATATGTTTCTCAAAAAATCAACAAACAACCCAAAAGATATTTGTTACTAGGAGAATTAAAAGGTGGAATTGATCCAGCAGGTGCAGACGAACACTGGAAAACAGCCAATACTGCCCTTTCGAGAATTAGAGATAAGTTTCAAGAAAAGGGATTGAGACCAAAAACCATCTTTATTGGTGCGGCGATCGAAAAAAGCATGGCAATAGAAATCTGGAATCAATTACAGTCTGATCTCTTAACCAATTCCGCTAATTTAACAAAAGCAGAACAAGTCAGTTCTCTCTGCAGATGGTTGATTCACCTTTAATCTTGGAGGAAGGCTTCCATGAAATATGAACAAATAGAAATGGACTTATCACTAGATCATACGAATAACAATATAAACTTTGATTCAGACTATTTTTTACATAACTTTTCACACAACCATATTGCACCTGAATCTGAGCGTCAAAAGTTAGAGAAAAAATATATCAGAATTGTTGAGGTAACAGATAAGTTCAACAGGAGGATTGTAAGTTATCAGGCAAATAAAGAAGAGTCGATTCATAAGTGGATCAAATACAAAGAGGGTTTTTCATCAAGTTTAGTTAAGACACTCATTGATGAGTTTGGTTTATCTCAGGGAGATACATTATTAGATCCTTTTTTAGGCTCTGGTACAAGCAGTCTTACAGCAAATACATTGGGAATAAACAGTATAGGAATTGATATCCTTCCCATATCTCACATAGCAACTCAAGCAAAATCCTTTGTATATGATTACAATCTTAAAGAACTCGGTCAGGTATACCAAGAGATTGAAAAACTAGTCCCCAAGGATATTGGTAAACATTTTAATCACTTGGCGATTACTAAAGGTGCATTTCCCAAAACAACCGAGCAAAACCTCTTGTTTTTCACAGATTGGAACAACAATTCATCGTATAGTCATGAAACCAAAACACTTATTAAGCTAATTTTAACAAGTATATTAGAAGAAGTAAGTTACACAAGAAAAGATGGACAATACCTTCGTTGGGATTACAGATCATCTAAAGTGATTGAAAGTAATAAAAAAAGGGCTCTAAAAGGAAAACCCCCCATTAAAACGGTTCTAGATAAAGGAAAGCTTCCTACAGTTAAAGAGTCTCTATTAAGTGCTTTAGGCATAATAATTAAAGATATTAAATCAATTCAAATGCAACAGTCCAAAGTGCCTTCACACAAATTGATTAAAGAGAGTGCTCTTAGTGCGTTACCTAAAATAGAGGATGATACGATTGACGGCGTAATCACTTCTCCTCCATATTGCAATCGGTATGATTACACAAGAACTTATGCACTTGAACTGGCTTACCTCGGTGTAGATGAGAAAAAGATTAGACAGTTAAGACAGGCTCAACTATCCTGCACCGTGGAGAATAAATCCAAATTGGAACAACTAGAAGATTATTATCAAAGATTGGGGCTTGAAAAACGATACGAAAAAATTCATAAAGTGATAAAAGAAAACAGCGTATTAAATGAGGTAAACCAGGCTTTATATTTACGTAACACCAACGGTGAAGTAAACAATAAAGGGATTCTCTCGATGGTAAACGGCTATTTTGTTGAACTATCCTTTATTTTTTATGAGTTGTTTCGAATCTGCAAATCAGGTGCAAAAGTCGCTTTTGTCAATGATAATGTCCGGTACGCCGGAGAAATTATCCCTGTAGATTTTATATCGACAAAGATCGCCGAAGATATTGGATTTACTCCACTTAAAATATATACCCTTAAGCAGAAAAAGGGGAATAGTAGCCAACAAATGAGCAGATATGGAAAAGTCGCTCTACGCAAGAGCATCACAATATGGGCAAAACCTTAAATACGATTCTTACGGGAAAGGGGGTGAGTATATAAAACGGCTTCAAGTATTGCGGTGATGATCGTCGCACTTGTGGCTATGCTTGCCTCTTACCCAGATTGAGCGAAAAAAGCGGTCACCGGAAGAAGCAGCACCGCTTAGTATGTCATGCCAATCATACAAAAAGAAGCCGCCCAAAAAACTGGACGACTTCCGTTTTAGCAAAGGTTATGGCGGAGAGGGTGGGATTTGAACCCACGGTACGGCGTAAACCGCACAACGGTTTTCGAGACCGCCTCCTTAAGCCACTCGGACACCTCTCCATACCTGACGATTAATAATCATACCTGAAAAAATGGCATCAGTCAAGGTTGATTTTCTCTCAACCTCTGATGAATTTCCCTTTCACCCTTTACGGTAGGTTTCTTTTGATGCTTTTCCGTTTGCGCAGTTTTCGAAAGAAATCAGTGAGAAGTTCTGCACATTCCTCTTCCATGATCCCGTTGATTACTTCCGGTTGATGATTGAAACGCGTATCCTGCAACAGATTCATCAATGTCCCGGCACAACCGGCTTTGGGATCATACGCTCCATACACAACTGAATCCAACCGCGCCAATATAATCGCACCTGAGCACATGGGACAGGGTTCCAATGTAACATACAGATGACACCCTGTCAGCCGCCAGTCACCCAATTGTTGAGCCGCCTGTCGAATCGCAATCATTTCCGCATGAGCTGTGGGGTCTCCGTCCGTTTCCCTCAGATTGTATCCACGACCCACAATTTCTCCATTTTGAATGATCACCGCTCCAATTGGCACCTCGCCGATCCTTTCCGCTTTTTCAGCTTCCGCCATCGCTTCTTTCATCCATCGATCATGCCTCACTGCCACACCTCCTTCCCGGTTGGATGAGACACTATCCTATATTTTCAGGCTCACACCGTTGGCAATATCCAAAGATCTCAAATTTATGGTCTGTAATCATAAAATCCTTTGGCTCTCCAAGAATGGCATCCATGGGACAAACATTGATACGCCGGGTTCGGCCACATTCTTTACAAATCAGATGATGATGGTGATGATCACCCCCACAGTGCAAGCGGTAACGGCGTTCTCCTTCCCATTCCGTTCCCTCTACAATTCCCAGCTTTTCAAAGAGGGAAAGATTGCGGTATACCGTATCCACACTTAATCCCGGATACTCTCCCTGCATTTGTTCCAGTACTTCTTTCGCTGTCAGATAGCGGTCTTCACCTGTAAAGATTTGGACCAACTTTTCCCGTTTCCCAGTATATTTGTACCCTTTGGACTTTAATCGGTTTAGCGCTTGGTGCAAGTTCACGATGACCCCTCCTGATGCCGGGAATGCGTCCGACTTTTGATCTGTCTGTTCACAACATGCATCAACCGTTTTCCGCTGCTCACAAGAATGAGGATGAAAACAGAGACCAAGACAATCGTTCCACCAGAAGACCAATCAAAATAGTAAGCTGCAGCCAGTCCACTTAAAACAGACACCTGGGAAAAAGCAATCGACCAAAACATGGCTTGACGAAAGCTGGAAGCCAATTGAAGACTCGCGGCTACCGGAAGTGTGATTAAACCGGAGACCAGGAGAATCCCCACCACCCGGATGGATGCCGTAATCAATAAAGCAATCACCAAGTTGAACAGGATATTGATACTGCGACGAGGAATGCCGGACAAGGCGGCGCTTTCTTCATCAAACGAAAGAGCAAACAGTTCCTTATAAAACAGAAGAATGACAGTGGTTACCAGAATTCCTACACCAATAATCACATGTAATTCCGATTCACCGACAGCAAGAATGCTGCCAAAAAGATAACCAGCCACATCAACGCTAAAGCCGTCCGCAGCACTGATCAAGACCACACCCAGACCAATCCCCCCGGACAGGATGACCGGGATGGCCAACTCCTGGTACGAGCGGTAAAGATGTCGAAGCCGGTCCACAAAGATGGAAGCTGTCAATGAAAAAACCATTCCCATATACAAAGGATTCCATGATTGAAAAACGGGAAACTGTTTTTGCAAAAGAAGGCCGGCTGCCACTCCGGACAATGTAACATGCGACAGAGCATCCGCAATCAATGATAACCTTCGTACCACCAAAAAAAGACCCACCATTGGAGAAATGACTCCAATGATCATCCCTGCAATCAACGCCCTCTGCATAAAGTCATAGTGAAGAATCATTTCTATCATAACAGAGGATGTGTGTCATTCACATCCAACTCCCTCCTTTTCAATCATGTTTGTTCAGGATGAAACATTCTCCTCATGGCGGTGATCCATCACATGAATGGGATGACCGTAAGCATCCGTCAAAATGCGTTCTTTCTCCCTTGAAAAATCCTCCCCGTTTCCGTGGAAAAACAACCTTCGGTTTAAGCAAGCAATCCGATCCACATAAGCGGTTACGGCTCCAATATCATGGGTAACCAATAACAGGGACAAACCCTTCTGTCGATGAAGATGAACCAGCAGCTTGTAAAATTCTTCAGCAGAATGAGCATCCACACCTACAGTGGGTTCGTCAAGGATGAGGAGTTCTGGGTCACTCACCAATGCACGAGCAATAAATACACGTTGTTGTTGTCCTCCCGACAGACGACCAATATTCCGATCAGCAAAATCGTTGAGTCCCACTTGTTCGATCGCTTGATTCACCCGCTCCCAATGTTGCTGTTTCATTCGGCGGAAAAGTCCAAGCTTTCCATAAAGGCCGGAAGCAACCACTTCCCGAACAGTGGCGGGAAAGTCTTGATTAAAACTGTTGGCTTTCTGAGAAACATAACCAATCCTTGACCCTTCCCGAAATTGACGGGGTTCTGAACCGAACAGGAAAATATTTCCGGAATCGGGGTGAAGAGATCCGAGAACCAATTTCAAAAGCGTGGATTTCCCCGAACCGTTTGGCCCGACCAAAGCAAGAAATTCCCCGGCTCGCAACGTAAGGTGAATGTGTTCCAATACGGTTTGGTTCTCGTAGGAAAAAGAGACGTCTTCCATTCTCAACACCGGTTTTGTCATATGAAAATCCCCACTGTCGGGGAGTTCCTCCTTTACACAGATTTCGATTTCTCTCATTATAAAGCGTAACCTACCATTTTGTAAATCGTAATAATTACGTTTTGTCTGATTCCATAAAAAAGCGGGGATTCATCCCCTCTGGTTTTATCATTGTTGCTCCGCTGTTTTCAACTTTCTTTGCTTCAATCGTTGAGGCAATTCACGCCACATCCATTCTGCCAGCAATTTCAACAACCAAGCTCCCACACCAAATCCAATCAATATTTTGGCCTGTTCCATCATGACGGATAAATCCCCTGTGGAGATAACCGCACGCAATCCCTCAATGGAATAGGTCATGGGCAAGAACGGACTGACTCCTTGGAAAAAGGAGGGTAACAGTTCCACCGGATAGGTGCCGGAACTGGATGTCAGCTGAAACATCAATGTCAGGATGGACAGGAAACGCCCCGGATCTTTAAAGGCCGCAACGAGGAAGTGGTTAATCGATATAAACACCACGGCGATCAACACTGTAAATGCGTAAAGCCAAAGGGTTTCTTTCGCTTCAATCCCCACGACATGAAGCAGCATCCAGACGAGCAGCAATCCCTGAATCACACCGATCAGAGCCACGGACAGGCCGGAATAGGGGCGATAATCGTCAAGTAGCGGTCTCTTCATATCCAAAACGGTAAACAGGAGCATCGCTCCAACCCAAAGTGATAGGGAGATAAAGTAGGGTGCAAATCCAGTCGCATAATTGGGCACCTCATTCAGTTTATCTTCATCCACCTCAACGGGATTGGACATCTGATCCGCTTTATTCTCCTTGCCATTCAAGGCTTCCCGTGCCTCATCGACTCCATCCGCCAGTTTCTCTGTCAATGTACTTTGTCCGTCGGAGATCTGGTTTAATGCGGAGGCCAATCGATCCAGCCCACTGCTTAGTTGGTCAAGCTTCGTTGCCACCAGGGAGGCTCCGGAATAAAGTTTTCCGGTTGCATCTTCCAGTTGATTCATACCGGCTTCCACTTTTTTGATTCCTGCAACTACCTGGGATTGCCCATTATACAATTGATCAAATGAATTCTGTATCTTGTTCAAGTCTTGTTCCAGACGAGAAGCCCGATCCAGAACGGTTTCCGCCTTGCCTAAGATCCTTTCCACCCGTTCCTTCAAGTCGCTGTGATTGCTTTGTTCTTCATTTAAAATCTCTTTGACACGCATGGCTTGCGGATCATCAGCTAGTTCCGGATTGTTCTTTAACACCTGCTCATAGGATTGAAGCGCTTCGTTGTTTTTGGCATTCAGATCTTGAACAATCTTTTTCAGTTGACTGATATCTTCCTTCAGTTGACGGGCTTTTTCAGAAACGACAGCAACCCCTCGATCCAGTTTTGGGTTGTGAATCAGTTGATTGAAGGTACCAATTCCTTCTTGAACCTTTTCTGCACCATTTCTCAACTTTGGCAAATCCTTGTTGCTTGATTGGATCTGGGAGTGCATTTGGCCGAGGCCGTTTGCCACTTTTTTGGCCCCCGCCGTCAATTTTGTCGCTCCATTTTCCATCAGGCCCGTTTTCTCTTCCGCTTTTCCGGTCGCTCCAGCCAGCTTGGACGAACCATCCTTGGCTTTAATCAATTGAGCAACGGATTGATCCATTTTGTCAAACAACACTTCTGCATAGGCATGAATCATATTCTCCTCGATGCTATCCTGCAATCCTTGAATCATGCGCTTTCCAATTTGAGAGGTGAGATAACTTGACCCCTCATTGGCATAATACTTTATTTCCCCTTTCAACGGTTCCGGATCTTTCACACTGATTGCCCGTTCTGAAAAGTCTTTCGGAATCAAAACAGCGAGTCGGTATTTTCCTTTTTTTACGCCTTTCTCCATCTCTTCCCGATCCACAAAGGTCCAGCCGAACTGGTCATCCTCCTTCAGCCGATCGACCAGCTCCTTACCCACGTTTACATTTTTCTCTTTGTATGATACTCCCTCATCTTCATTCACAACGGCAACCGACAGATTTTCCATCTCTCCATAGGGGTCAAAAAATGCTGAGAGATAAATTCCACTATATAGCAAGGGAATACATATAATACCTAATAAAATCACAATCATACGACGTTCTTTCCACATATCATTTAAAGCGAGAGTACGTTCTCTCCGCTTGCGCCACCACATCATCACAAATCCTCCTCAATAAACTGACTGGTCAGTTCAATACTAATTATATAATGGGTATGCCATTTTGAAAAGGTTTATTCTTGATACCCTGAAATCACCACACCTTGATACACCATCTGTTCTATGCTATCCACCATTTGACTGATTCGTTCCTCAGATATCGATTGCGTCTGTGGATCACGGAATACTTCCTGAAGAACCAACACACTGACCGCACCAAATATAGAAAAAGAGGTATCCGACTCGTTGGAGGGATAAAAACGTTCCTGAGAGATCCCTCGATGGATCACCCGTTCGATAATATCGACCAGTTCACGAATACGTGCGCGAAACTCCCATTGTCTCTCTACCGATCCCCACGCTTCACTGATCAGCAGTTTGGCAAAGGTTCCGTTCTGAACCAGGTAGGTTACCATCATTTCCAGTAAATTGCGCAATTGTTTGACAGGATCATCCGTATCACTCATGCACCGGTTCAGCATCTCCTTGATTTTCTCCATTCGATTGTTCATTAAGGCGACAAACAGCTCTTCCTTGCTTTTAAAATGATAATAGATCGTTCCTTTGGCCACTCCAGCATGACGGGCGATTTCGTCCATTTTTGACCGCTCAAACCCGTGTTGGGCAAAAATTTCTACAGCTGCCTGAAATATTTGTTCCGTCTTTTCCTGGCTCATCTGTTGTCCTCCATTCCATCCAAAATAGAAATGCCTCCCTTGGAAAAAAGGAAGGCAGCCGACGTTTCTCTGGTACGCCCGAGAGGAATCGAACCTCCGACACGCGGTTTAGGAAACCGCTGCTCTATCCACTGAGCTACGGGCGTATAATCTCATTATACATCTTAGCATGGTTGATAACGGATAATCAACCCTGAGAAAAGGAAGAGCCGCCCTTTATTTGGCGGCTGGAAACCTGCTGAAAACGTGTACCTTTCCGCATTTTCTCCCACAAAAGGCAATGAACCTGTCCAATGCCAACCAACGATTGAGACCTGCAACAGCTCTTCAGCTTGCTGAATCGATTCCCTTCCCAGAAATGTTTATCGGGAATTCCTCCTTTTGCTATACCGTTTTTTTCGATACCAACCGTTCCACTTGTTCATCATTTGAGGCAGTTCAAGGAGAAGCCTCAAAAAGGAAACCGTTGCAACCAGCAGTTGAACCCACTTTTCCATGAAACCCCCCCTTTAAGTGGGATGGGCTCCTGTCCTTATACAGCATTATAGAACATATGTTCTATAATGGATAGTCATTCGACAAAAGTTTTGATAAATTTTATGCAATCGAAAAACCTTTGCCGATTTAATTGGCAAAGGTTTTTCGCAAAATGAAGCCAATTTTATTTAATTTGCACTTGGTATTCCCGCATCCACAAATCCAGTTGGATAATAAACGCAAAAAATTGGGGTACATTCATCAATTGACCAAACCATGGAAAGTGCTCCTCGGTCAAATCCCTTTTCGTGAACTGCCGCAAGGCATCTTTATTCAAGAGATCCAGTGCCGGAGAGGTTCCCTTGTTTAATATGTCCACCACCCTGTCCTGAACCTGTCGGAGATAAAGCGGATGATGCGTCTTGGGATAGGGGCTTTTTTTCCGCCACAGAACATCGTCAGGCAACATTCCATGCATCGCTTTGCGCAACAGTCCCTTTTCACGCCCATCCGCCTGTTTTAAAGACCAGGGTACATTCCAGAGATAATCCACGAGATGGTGATCACAGAAGGGGACACGCACTTCCAATCCCACAGCCATACTCATCCGGTCTTTCCGATCAAGCAGTGTCGGCATCCACCGGGTGAGACTCAGATAAAAAATCTCCCGCATTCGTTCTTCCCCAGAACTCTCTCCCTGAAGACGAGGAACTTCATTCAGCGCTTCCTGATAGCGATCCGCAACATACTCCAAGGGACGAATATGATTAATCACATCGGGAGAGAGGAAACGGACTTTTTCCTCTGTAAAACGAGCCCACGGAAATGTATTCGCATTGATTAACTCCGGACGCTGAAACCAGGGATACCCGCCAAAGACTTCATCTGCGCATTCACCTGACAATACGACGGTCGCTTCTTTTTTAATCTCACGACAAAACAGATACAAGGAAGCATCCACATCCGCCATACCGGGCAAATCTCTTGCATACAGAGCCTCCTTCAATGCCGGTACCAAGTCAAAGGAATCAATCAGAATATGATGATGCTCCGATCCAATATACTCAGCCATCCTTTTTACCCATGGAGCATCGGCATTCGGTTGAAACTCATTCGTTTTAAAATAGCGATCGTTATCCACATAATCCACGGAAAACGTATTTAACGTTTTCATGCCTTTTTCCTGAAAGTAACGCGCCGTACAGGCGGAAATGGAACTGGAGTCCAATCCACCCGATAACATCGTTCCAACCGGTACATCAGAAACCAGCTGGCGACGAACGGCATCCGTAAACAATTCCCGTACCCGTTTTACCGTCCGATCCATGTCCTCTTCATGCGGGTGACTCTTTAACGACCAGTAAGCCTGGCACTGAAGGTGATCCCGTTTCGCTCTCAACCAAGTACCCGGCAGGAGCTCCTTGACTCCTTGAAACACACCATGCCCCGGTGTACGGGCAGGCCCCATCACCAACACTTCCGCCAATCCTTCTGCATCCAGCTTGGGAGTCACATCCGGATGAGCCAGCAACGCTTTTAATTCGGATGCAAACAGCATCCGCCCCTCTTGTATCTTGTAAAAGAGCGGTTTGACCCCAATTCGGTCCCGGGCCATAAACAGACTTTCCTCCATCTCATCCCAAATGGCAAAAGCGAAAATTCCGTTTAAGTGTTTTGGGGCCTCCACTCCCCACTCTGCATAAGCAGCCACAATCAACTCCGTATCCGAACGACTCTGTAATCTATGGCCACGGGATTTCAGTTCACCGGCCAACTCATCCATATTGTACAATTCACCGTTATAGGTGATGATCAGATTTCTGTTTCCATATCGTCGCACCATCGGCTGGGAACCGCCTTCCGGATCGATGACAATCAGCCGTTGGTGACAAAGACCGGCTCGTTGGGAAAGCCACATTCCCTGTGCATCCGGACCTCTGCAAACCAACTGTCGATTCATGCGTTCCAGTGTCTCCCGCTCCCGGCTCAAATCCTGCTCCCAGTCAATCCAACCGGTTATACCGCACATGGTCAACTCCCTCCCAGACGGAGATGGTGAATGCGCAATCAGAATAAACCACCTTTATTCGGTGGTTTGATGCCCAATACATCATATGTGGGAGAAGAAAAGAGGTGCGAGATAGAAACTATCTTTTTATGTGGGGTTTCAAATCTTCTTTCGGATCTGATTTCCTCAATGGTCAGAAAAACCGGGCAGGGGTGAACCCACCTAGTTTTTCTTCTTCTGTATAAGTCTTAGTCTAGTCTATCATTCCTCTGCATGGTAAAATATTCATAGGCAAGGGAGAATGGAAAAGCCTCACCGCCTGGGCCGAGTTTACGGCAAAGGGGGTGAGGCGTATGGAATGGCTACAAGCTATTGCGGCGATCATCGTCGCACTTGTTGCTATTGCCCGCCTCTTTCTGGATTGGCGCGAAAAGCGTCACCGGAAGATGCGGCGCTGAACCGCTGTAAGTAGGGTCGTAATTTAAATGCCATAAGTAAAGCACCACCTTTACTTATGGCTACAGGCCCACGGTGGGGCAGTCCTACACTATTCTCTCTTGCCTTTATTATACACGTTTCGTTTGAGGATATTCAACAAGCAACGTGTGAGAATATCATATACAGTTCATATGCCAAAATTCCGTCGCCCCGGTCATGTAAAGATTCACTGGAGCAATATAAAAGAGAAGGAAAGAATCTCATAATAAGCAGACTTGTTCCGCCTTTTTAAATTATAAATTTATTTGGACTACAATGCCTATAGCAGCGACTATATCTTCAACCTGATCTTCGGACAAAACCCCTCTCTGCTCTTCAAAACGATCTACCGATAATGACTTAACTTGAAACGCATCCGCACCAGAGAGCTTATCCAATCCATTTTTAGCATTAGGTTCGAGCTGTACAAACCATGGCACCCCTTCGTAAGATGGCTTCCATTCAGTTATGGGAACAACGACTTTTAAAGGTAACCTACCGATATAATCAGCGCTTACAATAACACAGGGGCGGATTTTTTTCATTTCCGCCCCTTTCGATGGGCTCAGATTTACATTCCAAACCTGGCCTCTACTCATTTTACTCATACAAATCCTCCAAAGCAGCACCCTCAAAAGCCGTTAGTTCCTCATTTTCCGCATATTGCTTAACTAAATCTGATGAAGGCTCTGAGAGCTGCATAGTCTCAGCATCAAACAGAGATTGCGGGGTTTTGTTTAATAGTGTAGCAGCAAAAGACGGAGTTACAAGTTTTTCAGCTAGCGCTCGGTGTACAAGTTGATCGAGTCTGTACGGTTTTTCTGGGGCCACATGCTCTGGTTCCTCTGAACGCCATCCTCGGGCGCTAAGACGCCTAAATAGTGACGTATAAGTTGATTTGTCGATGATTTTTAGATCATAGGCACGGCGAATCCAAAGTTGGATGCTGACACCATACTTTCGTTTAAGGAGTCGCAGTTCATTGAAACTCAGATTTGATCTTTTTTTGCCTAGTTCAGCGTAAACCGCTTCATCCGGAACCAGAAATGCACCAGCAAAACGGTGGGCAGCTTTTTCGATGTCCACATCTGGGGATTCATCGTGAACAAGGTGCCCCAGTTCATGGGCTAAGTTAAAGCGCTGACGATCCCCTGGAACATTTACGTTAAATGCAATAACAGGAACTTGGGCATCGTTTTTAACCCAGCATGAAAACCCATCGAATCCTTTAGGGCCTTCAATAGCTATTACTTTTACACCACTTTTTTCAAGTCGACCGCATAAATCATCAATCGGGTCTGTCCCAAGCTTCCATTTTTCCCGCAATTCATTAGCAGCCAGTTCTGCATCCTTAACGCTGTTAATTCGGATTTGTGGCAAGACCTCTTTTAGCGACAATTCATCTGGAAAAAGATCATCGACCATTAAATAACGTTCAACCGTTTCAAGAATTTTTGCCTCAATTGTCTCCTGTAAGCGTTTCCCTATCTTAGAATGCTTCCGGTATGCGGGAGCAATTGTATCCACTTTGACTTCTCGAAAGAAAAACTCGACACCAACAGACAAGGATTTAGCAAGACGTAAAAGGGTGCTTTGACGAGGAGCGGTCTCTCCTTTTTCAAATTTTGAAACGGCTGTTTTAGACACTCCAACCTGATTCGCCAGCTCTTGCATAGTTAGTCCCGCTCTAACCCTGGCTAGCCTAATTCTTGAACCAATATTCATATTGGTCACCCCTTTTGTTTACATTCTATGCTTTCTTTTGCACTTTGTAAACCATAAGTTTACCTATAAGATTGCCAATGAGATCCTGTTTCAACCACCGGTACGGTTCTCCATGATCAGGTTGTGAGGCCCAATATACAAAAAGAAGCCGCCCAAACATTGGACGACTTCCTTTTTTCATTGGCAGAGAGGGTGGGATTCGAACCCACGGTACCCGCGAAGGTACGGCGGTTTTCAAGACCGCTGCCTTCAACCACTCGGCCACCTCTCCATAGCGTACAGTTCTACATTATATTTCTTGTCCTCGCTTTTGTCAATAGGAAATCACTGGATGAAAAACAATAAAAACATCGAAGGGTGTGAGAAGTGCCCCTCCGATGTTTTGAATCATTTTTCAATTTTTTTCAATCCACCCATGTAGGGTTGCAATGCTTCCGGAATCCGGATGCTTCCGTCCGCCTCTTGATAATTCTCCATAATGGCTGCTACCGTACGCCCCACTGCGAGACCGGAACCATTTAGGGTATGGACAAATTCCGGTTTGGCACCGGCTTCCCGTCGAAATCGGATGTTGGCCCTCCGAGCTTGATATTCTTCAAAGTTACTGCAGGAAGAGATCTCCCGGTATGTATCAGAGCTGGGCAACCATACCTCCAGGTCATATTTCTTGGCGGCAGTAAAACCGAGATCAGCCGTACACATCAGCACCACTCGGTAAGGAAGGTTTAATAATTGAAGAACCTTCTCCGCATGTTGCACCAAATGTTCCAATGCCTCATAGGATTCCTCCGGTTTAACCAGTTTCACCAATTCCACTTTGTTAAACTGATGATTCCGGATCAAACCTCTTGTATCCCTTCCTGCGGAACCGGCTTCCGAACGGAAATTGGAACTGAAAGCAACAACCTTTACGGGAAGTTCCTGTCCATTTAAGATCTCTCCCCGGTGGTAATTGGTGACAGGAACTTCCGCTGTCGGGATCAGGTAATAATCAGTCTCTGCCACCTGAAATGAATCCTCTGCAAACTTGGGCAATTGTCCCGTTCCCGTCATACTGTCCCGATTCACCATGTAGGGCGGGATCATCTCGGTATAACCATGTTCTTCAGTGTGCAGATCCAGCATAAAATTGATCAATGCCCGTTCTAGACGGGCTCCAATTCCCTTGTAGAACACAAAGCGGGAACCGGTTACCTTGCTTGCACGTTCAAAGTCGAGAATACCCAGTTCTGTCGCCAGCTCCCAATGAGGTTTGAACGGAAAAGCAAAATCGGGAAGATCACCCCAATGACGTACCGGTTGATTATCCTCTTCACTCTCCCCGATGGGAACGCTCTCATGAGGAATATTGGGGATCGTCAGCAAAACATGTTGCAATTGGTCTTCCACGTTGCGAACTTCCTGGTCCAATTCCTTGATCCGGTCCCCTACACGGCGCATTTCTTGAATGGTTTCTGTTGCATCTTCACCCGATTTTTTCTTTTGAGCAATGGCTTTTGAAACCACATTCCGCTGATTTTTCAGTTGCTCCACCTCTTGAAGCAACGTCCGGCGACGCTCATCCAGTTGGATAATGGAATCCAACCCGCTCACATCTTCTCCTCTGTGTGCCAATCTTTGCCGAATGGAGGGCATCTCTTGTCTCAACAATTTCAGATCCAACATAAACCTCACTCCCTTCAAAAAAATAGAAACCTCCATCCCCCAAGGGACGGAAGCTCCGCGATACCACCCTGATTGGTCGGAATGTATGTTTCCAACCCACTCTATGACGGGATAACGGTCCGCCTTCCCCGGTTGCGCTTCGTACGGAAACCCGATTTACACGCACAGCTCCAAGAGGGATTCCCCGTTTTGGCGGGACGGTTCACACCCACCACCGTCTCTCTGAAACCGCTTAAAAACGAGTACTGATTCTTATCATTGCCTGTATGCTTATCCATTTAATCAAATGGTGGTCATCTTCATGGAATCCTGAACCATCGTTACAAATAAAGAATGAAGCCGATGATCCTCTGTCAATTCCGGATGAAACGCAGCCCCCAGGAGGTGCCCTTGACGGACAACCACAATCCGGTCATCGACAGAACTTAACACTTCCACTCCAGGTCCCACATCTGTAACGGAGGGGGCTCGAATGAAAACCGCTTCATAATCATCCGCCACACCGGAAATATCCAACGCTGTCTCAAAACTTTCCCGTTGTCTTCCAAAAGCATTTCGACGAACGGTAATGTCCAACAAACCCAAATGACAGGAACTAACTCCTTCAATTCGACGTGCCAACATAATCAATCCGGCACAGGTTCCAAAAAGTGGCTTCCCTGCCAACCCCATCTGTTTAATCGGTTCAGTCAACTTGTACTGATGCATCAGTTTACTGATGGTTGTTGATTCACCACCGGGAATCACCAATCCATCCAATGTTTCCAATTCATGCGGATGTTTAACGGACAGAGCTTCCGCTCCTGACTTTTCCAACATCCTTACATGTTCCTCTACCGCGCCCTGCAAGGCGAGAACACCGATCTTCATGGCAATCCCTCCCGGACTCCCTTTACCAGCCGCGCTCCTGCATGCGGTCAGCCTGTTCCAACGCAGAGATTTCAATTCCTGGCATCGCGCTGCCTAGGTTTTTGGATAGTTCAACGATCCGGCTGAAGTCCTCATAATGTGTCGTCGCTTCCACAATCGCTCGCGCAAATTTGGCCGGTTGTTCCGATTTAAAAATACCGGAGCCGACAAAAACGCCATCGCTGCCCAAATGCATCATCAATGCAGCATCTGCCGGAGTTGCTACTCCACCAGCCGCAAAGTTGACCACGGGCAAGCGTCCCTTTTCGTGAATCTCCAACAGGAGTTCAAAAGGGGCACCGATGTTTTTGGCTTCTGCCATCAGTTCATCCCGTGACATATTTTGTACTTTGCGGATTTCCGCCATCATTTGACGCATATGTTTGACAGCTTCCACAATGTTTCCCGTTCCGGGCTCCCCTTTGGTCCGAATCATGGAAGCTCCTTCACCGATTCTCCGGAGTGCTTCCCCCAAATTGCGTGCTCCACATACAAAAGGAACCGTAAAAGTGCTTTTGTCAATATGATATTTATCGTCTGCTGGGGTCAACACTTCACTTTCATCGATATAATCGACTCCCATCGCTTCCAGAAGACGGGCTTCCACAAAATGACCGATTCGCGCTTTGGCCATCACAGGAATCGTTACTGCATTCATCACTTCTTCAACCACCCGCGGGTCGGCCATACGAGCTACGCCGCCAGCCGCACGAATATCGGCAGGAACGCGTTCCAATGCCATGACAGCCACCGCACCTGCATCTTCCGCAATTTTAGCTTGCTCAGCATTGACGACATCCATAATGACGCCGCCCTTCTGCATCTGTGCCATTCCTCGTTTTACACGCTCTGTTCCAGTGGCAAATCTACCGCTTTGATCCGTCATTCATTCTTCCTCCCAATCTCCCGGAATCCGGTTTCATTAAGATTCATTGTAACGAAACGCCCGCCTGTTGACAATACAACCCCTCAGTCAATCATATAAACCAATCAGCCAGTATCCCAAGCAATTGAGTAAACCACCCGGCTTTTTCCACATCCTCCTTTACCACGATACGAGCGGGTTTGACTCCAGGGATCTTTTCTCCATCATACAGGATTCGGGCCTTTCCAACCACCGTTCCGGCCTGAACCGGGGCTTCCAATTCATACTTCAACTCTACTTGTACGGAATAACGGTTCTCCTCCCCATCTTTTACGAGAATCCTCCGAGTGTCCGCCGACACGACGGGTACTTTCCTCTCGCTCCCATTTTGCACTTGGATATAAAGGTCTTCAGAAATCTCTTTCCCTTTTTTTAGTTTGGGTTTCATCTGATATTCTTCATACGCATAGTCCAAAAGCTTTTTTGTTTCCGTAAACCGCCGATTTTTGGAGGGGGTTCCCATCACTACCGTAATCAAGCGCATTCCTTTCCTTTTCGCTGTACCGACAAAATTGTAACCGGCCTTGGAAGTAAATCCGGTCTTGACTCCGTCCACCCCTTTGTAAAAATGCGGGAGACCGGGAAGCATCGTGTTTCGGTTGATCACGGTATGTTTTTTATTCCCTTTCTGAAAGGTGTATGTAGGAAGGGAAATGATTTTATTCACCTCAGGATGTTTTTGGAGCATGTGACGGGTCAACCGGGCAATATCCAATGATGACATGCGAAGTTTGCCATCGACCTCCGGAGGATCCGGATAACTGTGTCTCGGTAGCCCTGTAGCATTGGTAAAATGGGTATTCTTCAGACCCAGGCGTTCCGCTTCCCGATTCATTTTTTTCACAAATGCTGTTTCACTGCCTGCCACATGTTCAGCCAGAGCCACAGTGGCATCATTCGCGGAATAAACAGCCATCACCGTAAAGAGTTCTTTAACGGTATGGGTTTCACCCGCTTTGAGATATACCTGGGATTCTCCGATGGAGGCTGCACGATGGGAGACATTTACCGGATCATCCCAATCCAGTTTCCCCGCTTTCATTTCCTTGAGTACAACATATTCCGTCATGATCTTCGTCAGACTTGCCGGTGGATAAGCGTGATTTTCTTTCAATCCGTTTAGGATTCTGCCCGTTTCCATTTCCATCAGGACATAGGAACGAGCGTTTAAAGGTTGGGGTAACTCAGCATATGTATTCTGAGCTTCAACGGCTGGTCGGGCAGGTAAAATAAACAGCAGACAACAAAAGAGAATGAAGAGTATTTTCTTTTTACCGACCACCTAGTATGCCACTCCGTTTCATGAAGATATAGGATATACCACAAAGGCAGCCAAATGATGCCATTTCACATCTCCCATCATACCGGAAGAGAAACCAGAAGAAAATGGATAACAATATTTTTTCCAAAAATAAAACACAGGGAGTATTCCCTGTGTGAGGTTCATGACAAAGTGGGGGAGAGGGGATTTCCGTCTCCGCATCTCTTTCCTCCAGCAAAGAAGTGGAAGGAGTCCGCTTCACCCCCTCCGGTCGCAACCAGCGGACAAAATATCCGCTAAGCGGTTGGAACTTCCAGGGGTTCCGCTGGGTCGTCGGAAAAAGGATGCTCCACCGGATATCCCCTTCTTATTATTTTTGTCAGCAGTCTCTTCCCTGTGTTTTGGTCAGATAACAGCCAATCAGAGGTTATAATTGGGAGCCTCTTTTGTAATCTGGATATCGTGCGGATGGCTTTCTGCGAGGGAGGCATTTGTAATCCGGATAAAACGGGAACTTTCTTTGAGAACGTGGATATTTTCCGTACCACAATATCCCATTCCCGCCCGAAGGCCTCCCAGAAGCTGGTGAACGGTATCCGCCAATGGTCCCTTGTAGGGAACGCGTCCCTCAATGCCTTCAGGAACCAGTTTTTGCTGGTTTTCCTGGAAGTAACGGTCTTTACTTCCTGCTTTCATCGCTCCCATCGATCCCATTCCACGATATACCTTAAACTGACGTCCCTGGTAAATTTCCGTTTCCCCTGGGGATTCTTCCGTACCTGCGAAGATACTGCCCAACATCACCGCATCCGCTCCGGCCGCCAGAGCTTTTACAATATCTCCGGAGAAGCGGATTCCGCCATCGGCAATAATGGGTACTTGATATTGACGAGCCACGGTGGCACAATCATAAATCGCTGTAATCTGAGGAACACCGATTCCGGCCACCACACGTGTCGTACAGATGGAACCGGGACCGATTCCCACTTTCACCACACTGGCTCCTGCTTCAATGAGATCCTTTGTCCCCTCCCCTGTAGCCACATTACCGGCAATAATGGTGAGGTCGGGATACTCCTTGCGAAGTTTGGCCACTGCTTTCAATACACCTTCAGAGTGGCCATGCGCCGTGTCCACCACAAGTATGTCCACTTCCGCTTCCACCAAGGCAGCGGCCCGTTGCATGGTATCAGAAGACACCCCGATCGCCGCACCAACCAGAAGACGACCCTGATGATCTTTGGCGGCATTTGGAAACATCGTTGCCTTTTCAATGTCCTTGATGGTAATCAGACCCTTTAAAACACCATCGTCATCCACCAGTGGCAACTTTTCTATTTTGTGCTTCTGAAGAATCTCCTCCGCATCACGCAGAGTCGTCCCCACAGGAGCTGTAACCAGATGATCGCGGGTCATTACCTCGGAAATCGAAATCGAATAATCCCTTATAAAGCGCAAATCCCGATTGGTGATAATCCCTACCAATTTTTTTTCCCGATCAACAATAGGGACACCGGAAATGCGAAATTTGGCCATTAGGCTTTCCGCATCATAAACTTTATCTTCTGCATAAAGATAGAACGGTTTGGTGATTACACCGCTTTCCGAGCGTTTCACCCGGTCCACTTCCTCGGCTTGTTCAGCAATTTCCATGTTTTTATGGATAATGCCGATCCCGCCTTGCCGGGCCATGGCAATCGCCATGGGTCCTTCAGTCACTGTATCCATTCCGGCACTGATCAATGGAGCATTCAGCTGAATCGTCTCTCCCAAACGCGTGGTGACGTCCACATCTTTTGGAAGTACCTTTGATTTGGCAGGCAACAGCAAGACGTCATCAAAAGTGAGGCCTTCTTTGGCAAACTTTGTTTCCCACATTTAAATTCCGTCCCCTTTTTAATAAATCCCTGTTATAGTTTTTGCAATCTTAACAGACGGCAAAATCCCTGTCAAGTTGCGATTTGACAAGGGTTTAGAGGCACGTCATGTTCCGAAAACAATATATTTTCAAATAGAACAAATACACATTAAAAATAAGTTATCCACAATCCCAGTAAGTTATCCACAGGTTATCCACAGTTTTTTGTCATCTGGTCATAAACTGAAGGAATCTCAGACAGAATAAGCCTATCCAATCTTTTGTGGAAAGCGGGTCCGACATGAATTCTTCGATTCGGCGCATTCCCTGCGATTCACCCACAACAAAAATGTGGAATCTCTTTTTGCTTTTGGAGAATGAATCCACTGTGCGACCTTTTCTGGAGAAAAAATATCAAAAAATAGGAATCGATCAACCACAAAAAGTTGCATTTTGGACAGCGCCGTCACTGATCTTTTATGTGAAACAGGCAAGGGAGTACTATCGGGCTGCACAAAAGAGCGACTTATTTGTTCGTCCTCTATTGGTTTATTACGGAATGATGACCCTGTCCAAAGCGCTGATGCTGACGCTTGATCCAGAATACCCGAAAAATTCCTCTCTGCTGCGTCACGGTGTCTCCACCCGAAAACGGAAGCGAGAACATTTCCGCTTTTTTACGGATGAGGTGAAGGCACAACGGGAAGGACTTTTTTCAGCATTGGCACAAACGTATGGTTGGAACGAAATCATTGGGGAAAAATGGATCATGCAAGAGATGTTTGCTTTAATCCCTGAAATACAGGATGGCTATCGGCAGCTTTTTTCCAAGGAAACGCTTTATCCCATTGCTCTTCCTGATCTTTCAGCAGATGCAAATGAGGGCATGCCTTTCATTGTGGAAGAACGGATCTTGGATGTTCTTCATCTTACCCCTCAGGCAATGGTGAATCGACTAAACAACTTCCCAGAAACAGAGGTTCAATTTTCCTATGGAGAGAAACCTTTCCTTAAAAACCGTCTCTTGTTATACTGGCATCATCCTTCTGTCCAACATGTGGACCAGTGGAGTCTCGGATTTCATCATCCCATGTTCCGGGAAGATCTTTCCGGAGGGTATTTTCTGTGTCCAAACGTAAGGGATCACACCCGCTGTCTGCCTGAACGATTTGTTCACTATATCCTCTTGTTTGCTCTCAGTATGCTGTGCCGATATGAACCTCCTCTGTGGGGAGAAATCATTTATGGGATGATCTCGGAAGAACGCGTCTTAATTGAGGAATTTCTGCAGGTAACCCAGCGAAAATTTCCCAATTTGATCCTGAATGAACTGTTTGAAGAAAAAATTCTTTTTCAACAGATTTGATCCCGAACAAAATATAAAAAGCTCGCTGACTGAACAGCGAGGCTTTTTACTCACTCTTTTACAACCCCCAGAACAAATCCATCATATCCTTTTGTCCCCACCGTTTGAATGGCCGTTGAATCAATACGTGGCTCTTCCGATAACCAATCAACCATTTGACGAATACCCTGTACACCTAAATCTTCACTGTTATCATCGATGACATGTCCTTTGCGTACTACATTATCCACAATAATAACGGCTCCCGGTCTGGAAAGTTTTAATGCCCATTTCACATAGTGAGGGATGTTGGGTTTGTCCGCATCAATAAAAATGAGATCAAAATCGGAAAATCCTTTGGGTTCCAGCGTTGGCAGTGTATCAAGAGCAGCTCCCACAAGGATTTCAACCTTTCCATCCAATCCTGCATTTTTGATATTCTCATGTGCCACTTTTGCGTGTTGATCATTGGATTCAAGCGTGATCAGCTTTCCATCGTTCGGCAATGCACGTGCAAGCCAAATACTGCTGTAACCGCCAAGTGTCCCGATTTCCAAGATGTTTTTTGCGCCTTTCAGTGTGGCAAGTAAATAAAGCAACTTCCCCTGGTTTGGAGAGACATCAATCGCAGGCAAGTTGGCTTCTGCATTTGCTTTTCGCACAGAATCCATGATCGGATCAGAGGCATGAAGATTTGTACTGAAGTAATGGTCGATCTCCGTCCATTTTTCGGATTGGTCCATCCTATTCTCTCCTTCAATCAATAGTCCTTAATCCATTCAACGGACTCCATTTCATTTCCTGCTAACAAAGATACTAAAAAGCTTCGCTGTTCATTCAGCGAAGCTTTTACCGGATTTATTCCTCTGCGTTCTCCTCTTCTTCCTCATCGGTAGGGACGCGGGCCAAAGTGGCCACTTCATCCTCTTTGAGTGAAATGAGCTTCACTCCCTGAGCATAGCGGCTCATACGGGAGATCCCGTCGATGTTCATACGGATGACAACTCCTGAAGTGGTAACAATCATCAGATCTTCATCCGGAGAAACCACTTTCAGACCGACGACTTGACCCTTTGTTTTGGTGACATTCTGTGCTTTGATGCCTTTTCCGCCACGGGACTGGTTTCGGTAGTCGGAAAGCGGAGTCCGTTTGCCGTAACCCTTGCTGGTGACAACCACCACTTCCCGATCCGGGTCTACGACTTCCATTCCAACCACTTCATCATTTTCTCCCAGAGCAATCCCTTTCACTCCGGTGGCCGTGCGACCCATTTTTCGCACATCCGTTTCAGAAAAGCGAATGGACATTCCCCGACGGGTTCCCAGGATGAGCTCCTGTCGCCCATCGGTCAAGCGAACACCTACCAGTTCATCCCCTTCACGAAGGTTAATGGCAAAGAGCCCGTTTCGGCGAATATGGCCGAACTCTTCCAAAGGCGTCTTTTTCACCACACCAAACTTCGTTCCGAAAAAGAGGTAATGATCAGAGGTAAACTCCTTCACCGGGATGATGGCTTCAATATATTCTCCCTGATCAATCTGGATCAGATTGATCACCGGAGTCCCCCGTGCCGTTCGGGAAAGTTCCGGAACTTCATATGCCTTCATCCGGTAAACCTTGCCTTTGTTGGAGAAGAACAGCAAATGGTTGTGGGAATTCGTTACAAACAGGTGTTGAACAAAATCGTTCTCACGGGTACCCATTCCGGAAACTCCCCGGCCTCCCCGACGCTGTGCCCGGTATCCGGAAAGCGGCATACGTTTGATGTATCCCCGATGCGTCATCAAAATCGCCACTTCATCTTGCGGAATCAGATCTTCATCCGCAATATCGCCTTCATCTGCTGTAATTTGTGTCCTTCGTTCGTCACCATATTTTTTCTGGATTTGTTTCAGTTCTTTCCGTACCACGCCCCGGATCTTTTTCTCGCTGTCGAGGATGGCACGCAGATTGGCAATGGTTTTCAAAAGTTCGTTATACTCGGACTCGATTTTTTCCCGTTCCAAACCGGTTAAGCGTTGCAGACGCATATCAAGAATGGCTTGAGCCTGCTTTTCGCTCAATCCGAACCGCTCAATCAGCCCCTCTTTGGCCTCTTGCGTGTTCTGTGAGCCACGGATCAACTCAATAACCTCATCGATATGATCCAGGGCGGTTCTCAAACCTTCCAGAATGTGAGCCCGTTCTTCCGCTTTCCGCAAATCATGCTGGGTCCGGCGACGAATCACTTCTACCTGGTGTTCCAGATAGTGGTGAAGTACCTGTTTCAGGTTGAGCACCAAGGGCTTTCCATCCACCAAAGCCAACATGTTGACACCAAAACTGGTTTGCAGGTTGGTATGCTTGTACAGGTTATTCAGAAGCACTTTGGGATTGACATCCCGGCGTAACTCAATCACGACTCGCATACCGTTCCGGTCCGATTCATCACGTAAATCCGTGATTCCGTCAATTTTCTTGTCGCGAACCAGTTCTGCGATCTTCTCCACCAGTTTTGCCTTGTTGACCTGGAAGGGGAGCTCATCTACCACAATTCGCATTTTGCCGTTGCTGGCTTCCTCAATCCGCGTCTTGGCCTGCATCTTGATACTACCGCGGCCGGTTCGATAAGCTTTTTTAATCCCCTCTCGACCCAGAATCAAGCCAGCGGTGGGGAAATCGGGACCTTTGATATACTCCATCAGCTCATCAATTGTAATATCCGGGTTCTTAATGAGAGCCAACAATCCATCAATCACTTCTGTCAGGTTATGCGGAGGAATATTGGTCGCCATCCCGACAGCAATCCCTGCTGCTCCATTGACCAACAGGTTTGGAAAACGGGAAGGCAACACTACCGGCTCTTCCAGACGACCATCATAGTTGGGAATATAGTCAATGGTCTCTTTTTCGATATCCCGGAGCAATTCCTGTGTAATGGATGCCATCCGTGCTTCCGTATAACGCATCGCCGCCGGGGAATCCCCATCGACCGAACCGAAGTTCCCATGACCATCCACCAGCATATACCGGTAAGAAAAGTCCTGTGCCATGCGAACCATGGTATCATATACGGCCACATCCCCATGAGGGTGGTAAGATGCCAAAACATTCCCGACAACGTTTGCTGACTTTCGGTATCCCTTGTCGGGAGTCATCCCCAATTCGTGCATGGTATAGAGGATGCGTCGGTGTACCGGTTTTAGACCATCCCGGACGTCAGGGAGGGCCCGGCTGACGATGACGCTCATCGCATAATCCAGGAACGAACTGCGCATTTCCTGGCTGATATTAATCTCGTTGATGCGCTGGGTTTCTTCAGACATTCGCTTCCCTCCACTCGTTCTTAGTTCTGTTCATTAAACATCCAAGTTTCGTACCTGCCGAGCATACTCCTGGATAAATTGCCGCCGGGGTCCAACTTTATCTCCCATCAGCGTTTCAAACACCTGATCGGCATCCATCGCATCCTGCAAAGAAACCTGTAACAGGGTTCGGCTTTCCGGGTCCATTGTGGTTTCCCACAACTGGGTGGCAGTCATCTCACCCAACCCTTTGTACCGTTGAATATTTACTTTCCCCTTGCCTTTGATTTCTTTCAGGAGTTTCTCTTTTTCGGAATCACTGTACGCATACAGCACTTTTTTCCCTTTGGTAATCTGATACAAAGGCGGCTGGGCGATATAGATATACCCATTTTCAATCAACTCACGCATATAGCGGTAGAAGAAGGTTAGCAACAGGGTTCGGATATGCGCTCCATCCACATCCGCATCCGTCATAATAATGATCTTGTGATAGCGGGCTTTCTCCAGCTGAAAGTCATCTCCGATTCCTGTCCCCAATGCCGTAATGATGGTTCGAACCTCTTCATTGGACAGCGCTTTGTCCAGACGGGCTTTTTCCACATTGATAATTTTACCGCGCAGTGGAAGGATCGCCTGAAACATACGATCACGCCCCTGCTTGGCCGTTCCACCGGCAGAGTCCCCCTCCACCAGGTAGAGCTCACTCATATCAGCCTTCCGGGAGGTACAATCAGCCAGCTTTCCCGGTAAAGAGCTGACTTCCAAAGCATTTTTTCGGCGGGTCATCTCGCGGGCCTTGCGAGCGGCTTCCCTTGCACGGGCAGCCATAACCGCCTTATTGATCACTTTTTTGGAGACATCCGGATGTTCCTCCAAAAAGATCAGGAACTGTTCGGCAAAAATGGATTCCGTAATCGTTCGCGCTTCGGAGTTTCCCAATTTGGTCTTGGTTTGCCCTTCAAATTGCGGGTCTGGAATCTTGACACTGATAATGGCCGTCAGACCTTCCCTGGTGTCATCCCCTGTAAGATTATTATCCTTTTCTTTTAAAAGATTGTTCCGACGGGCAAAATCGTTGATTGTACGGGTAAGGGCCGATTTGAATCCCGCTTCGTGCGTTCCTCCCTCATGGGTGTGAATATTATTGGTGTAGGAATAAATGTTGCTGGAAAAACTGTCGTTGTATTGAAGAGCAATTTGAACTTCAATATCATCCTTTTGTCCCTCAATATAAATCGGCGGTTGATGAAGGGTTTCCCGGTTTTTGTTCAGATGTTCAACAAAGGAGCGGATTCCTCCATCAAATTTGTACTCATGGGATTTCCCATCCTCCCGCCGATCGCTCAGTTGAATCCGCAGTCCTTGGTTGAGGAAGGCCAGTTCCCGTAAACGATTCTGCAAAATGGAATAGTCATATACCGTTGTCTCTGTAAAGATCTCCGGGTCCGGTTTAAAGATCACCCGGGTACCCGTCTCTTCTGTTTCGCCAACCACTTTCAGATCAGATTCCGGAATCCCGCGGCGATAACGCTGGACATGGATTTTCCCTTCCCGCTTCACTTGGACTTCCAACCATTCCGACAGGGCGTTTACAACCGAAACCCCCACCCCGTGAAGTCCACCGGAAAACTTGTAGCCATCTCCATCAAATTTCCCTCCGGCATGGAGCACAGTCATGACCACTTCCACTGCGGGCCGACCCATTTTGGAGTGAACCCCAACCGGGATTCCGCTCCCATTATCTTCCACGGTTACACTGTTGTCTTCGTTTACAGTTACAGAAATCGTGTCACAACGTCCGGCCAGCGCTTCATCAATACTGTTATCCACGACTTCCCAGACCAGATGATGCAACCCCCGCGAGCTGGTAGAGCCGATATACATCCCCGGACGTTTTCGGACAGCTTCCAATCCTTCCAGTACCTGAATCTGTGACTCATCATAGTTGTTGTTTTGTACCGTCACCTTTGCACTCACCTACTCTTTGTCTTCCTTTTTCTCCGGATCTCCGTTGATCGTCTCACCCATTGCCCGGTTTCCTTCCAGATCTGCTCTTTTCATCAATGTAAGAGAAGAGATGGGTGAAGCATAAACAATGGTCCGGGTAACTACAAAAGACTTTACTTCTTCCAGATCGGAAATTCTCTCCAAACGCCCCTGATTCCCCGTTTCATTTAAAAAAGGGGCCAAGGTGGTGGGAGACTTTCGCCCCCCTGCATCCAAGATGGTAATCACTTCACTGGCTCGAATCATTTTATTGCCGCCGAGATGGATAAACACCGTCTCACCTCTGTTTGGAAATACTTCCTTGGTGAACCTGATAGATGCTGGCCCGTTCCAAGGTCTCCCGGTCAATTCCTTCCAGACCGGTTGTTGTTACAAAGGTCTGGACTTTCCCACGTATTGCCTCCAATAGATGGGTCTTCCGGAAATCGTCAAGCTCAGATAAAACGTCATCTAATAAAAGAATTGGATAAGTGCCTGTTTCCTGATAAATCAATTCAATTTCTGCCAACTTGAGAGAGAGCGCCGCGGTACGTTGCTGTCCTTGGGAACCATACGTGTGTAAATCTGTGCCCCCCGCGGTGAGGCGAAAGTCGTCCCGATGTGGACCGACCAATGTAACTCCCCGGTGGATTTCCCGATCGCGCATTTGACCGAGTTCCTGATGCATCACCTTTCTCAGCTCTTCCGGACCCATACTCGCTTTTACGGAGATGGAGGGCTGATAGTCAAGGGTTAAGTTTTCACACCCTTGAGTGATGGAACGGTGAATTTCTCTTGCCCAGCGAGAGAGTTGTTCCACAAATGTAAACCGTTTTATCCACACTTTTGTGGATAAATCAATCAATTGCTGATCCATGACATCCAGCATCACAGTATCATGGATCTTTTTTCTTCCCAATTCCTTCAAGAAGCGATTTCGATGCGTAATCAACTTGTTATATTGGGTCAAGTGATGGATATAGGTTGCACTCACTTGACCCAACTCCATATCTAAAAATCGCCTTCGCACTTGTGGACTTCCCTTGACGATGGATAAATCCTCCGGTGCAAATAAAACAGCGGTGAGAGAGCCGATATATTCACTCAGACGACGCTGTTCCACGCCATTGCGTATCACTTTTTTCCCTTGGGGAGTCAGGCGGATCTCCAGTCTTTGAATCGAGTTCTCCTTCATCACTCTTGCTTTCAGCACAGACAGGGATTGATTCCATTGAATCAACTCCCGATGGTTGCGACTCCGGTGCGATTTTCCGATGGCAAGAGTATAGAGGGATTCCAGGATGTTAGTTTTTCCCTGCGCGTTAGGTCCGACGAATAAGTGGAGCTCCCCATGGCAATTCAATTGAAGTTGTTCAATGTTGCGGAACTGTTTCAGCTCCAATTGCTCCACATGCATGGTCGCTCCCCTTTCAATCCTCCCGAACCGGACATACGCTGCCGAATCCTTCAATGTCCACAACATCCTGTGGATAAATCTTTTTCCCCCGACGGTTTTCCGGCTCCCCATTCACCCTTACCTGATATTCTTCCAGAAATATCTTAGCCTGACCACCTGTACTCAGAAGGTCAAGCTTTTTCAGAAGTTGCCCCAGGGTAATATATTCTGTGTGAATCGTTATGGACTTCATGAACATCCCTCACCTTTCCAACGCTTGTCAACGCGTGCGAATCGGCACAATCAGATGCAAAGCATCTTCTCTGTCCGCCGGCTGAATCAAAAAGGGAGTCATTGTACCGGTCAAGAGAATCTGTATCTCTTCAGAATCCACTGCACGCAAAGCGTCCAACATATATTGAGCATTGAAGGAAAGACTCAATTCCTCCCCTTTCACCTGGGCGCGAACCTCTTCCATTACACTGCCTACATCCTGTGCGGTGGATTGGACCTGAATCAGCCCCTCTTCTTTCACTGTCCATTTTATCACATTATCCCGACCATCCCGGCTAATCAACGCAGCACGATCCACCGATTGCAATATTTCTTTTGTGGAAACACGGATCTCTGTTTTGCCACCATCGGGTATCACACGGTTTGTATCCGGATAGGTGCCATCAAGAAGCCGTGAGAAAAAGAGGAGTCGGTTCGCTCTGACAAGGATTTGGTTTTCCGAAAGGATGACATCCACCCAATCCGATTGATCCGCCAAGATCTTGCCCAGTTCCGACAGGCTTTTACCAGGAACCACAACATTTTCGATCGAAAAATCTTCCGGTGCCTCCACATCTGCCTGACGGCGGGATAAACGATGACTATCTGTTGCCACGCAGGTCAGACGACCGGATTCCATTTTCCACAAAACACCCGTTAACACCCCACGGGCTTCTGCTGAGGAAACGGCAAATCCTGTTTGGCGAATCATAGACTTTAAGAGGTCAGCTGGCAAGCTGAACATCCGTTCTTCGTGAAATTCCGGCAGTCGGGGATATTCTTCCGGGTCCAATCCCTTTAATTCAAATTGCGCCTGTTCAGAACAGAGGACGGTTTTCCACCGTTCATCCACATCCCAGTCGATTTCATCTCCCGGCAATTTTCGAACGATATCGGAAAAAATCCTTCCAGGTAACACAACACTACCCATTCTATCCACTTTTACCTGTTCTTTATCATCTTTACGGATAGGGATGCATACCTGGATCGTCAAGTCTGAGTTGCTTCCCGTCAACCATAGCCCTTCTTCGTCTACTGTTGCTTTAATCCCTGTCAGTATAGGAACTGTCGTTTTGGTGGATACTGCTTTTGAAACCTGAGAAACCGCTTCTGTTAAAGCAGTGCGAGCGATCCGAAATTTCATGGGATACCCTCCTCATTTTGATCTGTCAGATCATTTATCAACCATACATGATTATTTTCGTACAAAGAGAAAGAGCCCCTCTACTATTCAACCATTCTTTTTCTGTCTGTGAAAAGATGTTGGGTAAAAAATAGGGAAAGAGGCTGAGTTCTATTCGGAGTGTATATAACATATATATTATAGTTAAAAGATCGTCGTAGTAGTAATAGGGGCTGTGGATATGTGGATAAGTGCCTTCAACCCAGCAATAAAGCCTATACACGCTGTGGATAACTTGTGTATAGGCTGTTGATATTTATCCACATTTGTCCACATTTGTCCACAGGGGGATAATTTTAAGTCTCCACACGCTTGAAAGCAAGGCATGGGTTTCTTGGATATAGCGTACCTGAGTTCGGGGCTGTTTCATCAGCCCATCTCATACAATTAGAATGTACCCTCACGGGCGGAACGCCTGTTACCAGCGTTTTGGTTCCTTATCGCCTGCTCTTATGGTTTTACCCAGCGGAAGAGATCCGTTCGGCGCGTCGTAACGATTTCAAAGAATAGCCCACGATCAGTGGGATGAAAACCGCTCATACGTTCGATTATACCAGGAATTGGGTTGCTCTTGCTACCCCCAATGGGGGTTCTCTTTTATTTCCGATTGAAACTGTACGAGTGAACATTTTTGCAAGGTTCTTTTAGGTGCTTTGTACCATCCGTTTTTTTATATCTTCGACAGCCTGTTGAAGACTGCGGTCCATTGCGAGCGTTCGGGAAATCTTTTCATGAGCATGAATGACAGTGGTATGATCTCGCCCTCCAAATTCTTCACCGATTTTGGGCAGGGAACAGTCTGTCAGTTCCCGGCAAAGGTACATCGCAATTTGACGGGGAAGGGCAACGTTTTTGGTTCGTTTTTTTCCTTTTAGATCTTCGATGTTCAGGTGATAGTAGGAACAGACATTTCTTTGTATATCCTGAATGCCAATCACTTTGGGTTTTGCATCAGATACAATATCCTTCAATGCTTCCGCGGCCAGTTCGACGCTCACAGGTTGGTTGATCAGGTCTGAGTAAGCGACAACCCGTGTCAATCCCCCCTCCAGTTCCCGAATGTTTGTGTCGATCCGATCTGCGATAAATGCCATGACTTCACTGTCAATCACAAGCTTTTCCGCTATTGCTTTTTTACGAAGGATGGCAATCCGGGTCTCCAGATCCGGAGGTTGAATATCTGTGATCAATCCCCATTCAAACCGGGAACGGAGTCGGTCTTCCAGTGTGGGAATCTCTTTGGGAGGTCGGTCGCTGGAAATGACAATTTGCTTGCTCTCGCCATGCAGTGCGTTAAAGGTATGAAAAAATTCTTCCTGCGTTTGTTCTTTTCCGGCCAAAAACTGAATATCATCAATCAACAAGATATCCACATTTCTATATTTGTTACGAAAATCATCCGTTTTGTTGTCGCGGATGGAATTAATAAATTCATTGGTGAATTGCTCGGATGAAAGATAAACCACGCGGGTGTGAGAAGGTTGGGAAAGGACATAGTTACCGATGGCGTGCATCAGGTGAGTCTTTCCCAATCCAACACCTCCATAAATAAATAGAGGGTTGTAGGCTTTGGCAGGTGCTTCCGCTACAGCGAGGGAAGCCGCATGGGCAAAGCGATTTCCTGATCCGATAACAAAGGTGTCAAATGTATACCGGGAATTGAGCATATTGGATTTGATTTCTTTGTCATCGGGTGTATGGGTCGTAAATTGAATTCCCACCACAGATCCTGTAACTTCCTGCAGCGTGTCACGAACGAGATTCGCATATCGGGATTCCAGCCAATCCCGTGCAAATTCGTTGGGTGCGGCGACGATGAGTGTATCATCTCGAAAGGCGACAGCCTCCGTTGCCTGAAGCCACGTTTCAAAGCTTGGTTTGGAGACTTTTCCTTGAATCTGTTCCAACGTCTGTGCCCAAAGTTCTTGTATGTGTGTATCCAGAGAGGTCCCTCCTTCCCGATATTTATTTATCCACAAATTTATCCACAGGAGGAATCCTGTTATCACGGAGGATTCCCCCCCTATCCACAGTTTCCACAGGTTGTGGATAACTTCTCTGAATCAGGGGGGTGTGGATGATTCCTCAAGTTATCCACAACCTGTGGATAACTTGGTTTTCAATCAGACTTATCCACAATGGAAAGCATGAACATCATACCAAATTTATTCAGGCATCACAACGAGTTTGGAAATTTATCCACATAATCCACAGGGGTGGGGATAGAATGTATCCACAGGGTGTGATTTTGTGGATAACTTGAGGAAATCTGTGGATAATCCGTGGATAACTATGTGGATAACCGTTTCTGTTTCAGTTATCCACATGTGGACAAATCCACCGTGTCCATTCTTGACATTTTTTTGGATACATAGATATAATGAATAGGAATGTCATCCGGATGGATTGTCTGCCGAACTTTGAGGCTGGAAAGGAGGGAGTCCGGCTCTGTTGCGGCTGAAAGATGGACCAGCTTTCTCTTAAAGGGAAAGGCTGTGTTTTGCATCACTTGCTGTCAATGGAAACCGGATAAAGATATGAAGCGTACATTTCAACCGAGCAACCGGCGCCGGAAGAATGTTCATGGCTTTCGGAAGCGCATGAGCACCAAAAACGGCCGGAAAGTGCTGAAAAACCGTCGTCGAAAAGGAAGAAAGATTTTGTCTGCATAAGGCCACTCCTTATAAGTGGTCTTTTTTCCTATTAGATGATTTCTGATAGACAGAGGTTTATTTCCCGCCCGTTCCGATACATACTGGTATTGATTTCGGTGTCCCGGGAAAAAGGAGGGGGATTCCTTGCAAAAGGAATACCGTTTAAGGCGACGAGGAGATTTTCGTCGTGCTTTCCGTACGGGAACATCGGTGGCCAACCGCCAGTTTGTGGTTTACCGGAGTGAACGAAGAACAGGTGGACCGGTTCGAATCGGGATTTCCGTCAGTCGGAAAGTGGGAAATGCTGTGACTCGCAATCGGATTAAAAGACTGGTGAAGGAAATAACAAGGTCATGGATGGATTCTCTTCCAGAACGAACTGACATTATTGTGATTGCCCGCAAACCGGCGGCGGATATGGATTACCACCGTATGAAATCTAGCCTGCATCATGTCTTTAAAAAGAGTCGGCTTTTTCAAAACAGAAAGAAGAACAACCATGGGGGAGGATCACCATGAAATCGATGGCTCTTCTGCTTATCCGTTTTTATCAACGGTTTATCTCGCCACTCACTCCGCCGACCTGTCGGTTTGTTCCCACCTGTTCCCAATATGGTCACATGGCCATCTCACGTTATGGTATACTGCACGGTGGTTGGCTGACGATCAAGCGGATCGCCAAATGTCATCCGTTTCATCCTGGGGGCCATGATCCTGTGCCCTGATTGCCAATTTTATATTATTTGCTCTGATTTCATACGGTCCTTCAATCGAAACCGGATGATTCGAAGGAGGAATCTTTGTTGTTCAAACGACGTATAATTCCGGTCATGCTATTAATCATGGCCATGCTGGTGATGGGGGGATGTACTCCCAATCCGGATCAGTACAAGCCTATCGACCCGGAAACGGCAGGTTTTTGGGACCTTTACTTTGTATACCCTTTGCAACAGCTGTTGGACTACACCCAGGATATGCTGGGAAACTATGGCTTGGCCATTTTGGTAGCCACCGTCCTGATTCGTCTGTTGGTTCTTCCTTTGACTCTCAAGCAGATGAAGAGTTCCCGTGCGATGCAGAAATTGCAACCGGAGATGCAAAAACTGCGGGAGAAGTATAAGAATAACCAGCAGAAGATGCAGGAAGAGACGATGAAACTCTTTCAGAAACATAATGTGAATCCGATGGCAGGCTGTTTACCGACATTGATCCAGTTTCCTATTTTGATTGCCTTTTACCAGGCTATCATGAGGGATCAAAGCATAGCGGATTCCAGTTTCCTCTGGTTGCAATTGGGAGAGGCAGATCCATTTTATATCCTACCTGTGGTTGCTGCTTTAACCACGTATCTTCAGTCCGTGGTTATGGGGATGAGTGACAATCCACAAACACGCGTCTTTATGTTTATGATGCCGATTATGATTTTTGTGCTGGCATTCAGCTTTCCTTCGGCTTTGGCTCTGTATTGGGTCTATAGCAATCTCTTCACCATGGTTCAGTATTATTTCCTGGGTGATAAATATAAGGCGAAACGGGAGGGTGCAACCCGTTGAAAAAAATAACCGTAACGGGAAAAACGGTGGAATCGGCCGTCGAGCATGCCCTCGACCGGTTAAATGCTACCCGGGACGGGGTTCGTATTACTGTGTTGCAAAAACCCAGCCGGGGGTTTTTGGGGTTGATCGGAAACCGGAAGGCCCAAGTGGAAGTGGAGCTGCTTGCTACTCCAACCGATGAGGCTGTTCGGTTTCTCCAGAATGTACTTCCCCGGATGGGTCTTGAAGCTGTAGAGATGGACGTGAACAAGGCATCCAGCCATGTCTTGATCAACTTTACAGGGGAGGATCTGGGGATTTTGATCGGTCGCAGGGGTCAGACCCTGGATGCTCTTCAATACTTAACCAATGTGGTTGCGAACCGGAATACCCATCCGTATACCCGCTTTATACTGGATGCGGAGGGCTACCGTGAACGACGTCGGCGAACGTTGGAGGAAGTGGCTGACCGGGTTGCCAAAAAGGTGATAAGAACGAAACAGTCAACTGTTTTAGACCCGATGAGCCCTATGGAACGGAAAATCATTCACAGCCGGATTCAAAAGTATCCACATTTGACGACCTACAGTGAAGGTGAAGAACCCCAGCGCAAAGTGGTGGTGGCGTTAAAAGATAACCGTTCAAACTGATCCGTTACGGCTTTTATTGCAAACTCTCCCTGTGGGGAGTTTTTTTATTTGATTTCCAATAACCGTATGCTAAGATTAGACCTTAGGATAGATCCTAAGGATTAATGACAAACATTGAGGTGAAGCGGGATGGACACAGATACAATTGCGGCCATCTCAACCCCGTTGGGGGAAGCGGGAATTGCTGTCATTCGGATGAGTGGCCCGGAGGCGATCCGTCTGGCAGATCGGATATATCAAGGAAAAGTCAGGCTTTCTGAAGTGGAAAGTCATACCGTACAATATGGACACATTGTGGACCCGGATACGAAAGAACGAGTGGATGAAGTTTTGGTGACGGTGATGCGGGCTCCCCGCACCTTTACGCGTGAAGATGTGGTGGAGATCAGTTGTCATGGAGGCATGATTCCCGTTCAGAACGTGTTGGAGGCGGTATTTGCGGCAGGGGCCCGTCCGGCGGAACCGGGTGAATTTACCAAGCGCGCGTTTCTGAATGGCAGGATTGATCTTTCCCAGGCGGAAGCGGTGATCGATTTCATCCGATCCAAAACGGATCGGGCCGCACAGGTTGCCATGCATCAAGCCCAGGGACGATTGTCCCAGCTGATTCAAAGCCTGAGGCAGGACATTTTGGAGACATTGGCCCATTTGGCTGTGAATGTGGATTATCCAGAATATGATGCAGAACAATTGACCGCACAGGTCATCCTGGAAAAGTCACAGAAGATTGAACAGGAGATTGATCAACTCCTGAATACGGCCCGTCAGGGTAAAATCTACAGGGAAGGGATTGCGACTGTGATTATCGGCCGCCCCAATGTCGGCAAATCCTCCCTTTTAAATGCGCTGGCTCATGAGAATAAGGCCATTGTCACCGAAATTCCCGGCACCACACGGGATGTGATTGAGGAATACGTCAATGTTCGGGGGATTCCTCTGCGGTTGGTGGATACAGCAGGAATCCGTGAAACAGAGGATGTTGTTGAAAAAATTGGTGTGGAACGTTCTCACCGGGCTTTGGAAGAAGCGGATCTGGTCCTGATGGTCCTAAATTATGCCGAGCCGTTATCAGAAGATGATAGGAAATTGCTTCAGGTGGCTTCCCAACATACAACGATTGTGGTGGTCAATAAAACAGATCTGGAACCGGGATTTGACTTGGAAGAGGTAAAACAGGAGATTGGTGATCTCCCTGTGGTCAGGATGTCGATTAAAAAGGAAGAGGGACTAAATCGTCTGGAAGAAGAAATTGCCCAGTTGTTTATGGAAGGGAAAGCTCCGTCTGCCGATGCCACCTATGTGAGCAATGCCCGTCATATCTCACTTTTGAAGCAGTCAAAACAACACATTCGGGATGCCATCGAAGGGGTTCATGCCGATGTTCCCTTGGATATGATCGAAATCGATTTAAAAAATGCCTGGCAGTCTTTGGGGGAAATTATCGGTGATGCCGTGAAAGAAGATTTGATCGATCAAATCTTTTCCCAGTTCTGTCTGGGGAAATAAAGGAGGGGATGGAATTGCCAACGTCCGGAGAAAAATTTGATGTGATTGTAATCGGTGCCGGGCATGCTGGCTGTGAAGCAGCTCTAGCCGCTGCCCGCATGGGGTGTTCCACGTTACTGCTCACCTTAAGTCTGGACACGATTGCCTATATGCCCTGTAACCCTTCTGTCGGGGGACCTGCCAAGGGGCATGTAGTTCGTGAAGTGGATGCTCTGGGTGGTGAAATGGGTCGGAATATCGATAAGACCCATATTCAAATGCGAATGCTGAATACCGGAAAGGGACCGGCCGTGTATGCTCTGCGGGCACAGGCGGACAAGGTGTTGTACCAACAGGAGATGAAAAAGGCTTTGGAGAATGAGCCCAATCTGGTTTTGCACCAAAATATGGTGGAGAAACTGTTGGTGGAGAATGGTGTTTGCCAGGGAGTGGTGACGCGAACCGGGGCAACGTTATACGGAACAACGGTGGTTTTAACGACGGGAACCTATTTGAGAGGGAAGATTATTATTGGGGATTTGACTTATGAAAGTGGTCCCAATAATCAACAACCTGCCATTCGATTGGCTGAAAACCTTCATGAATTGGGATTTGAAACCGTTCGCTTTAAAACCGGAACCCCGCCCCGTGTAAATAAACAGACCGTGGATACCGATCAGATGGAAATTCAACCGGGAGATGATGAACCGCGGGCTTTCTCCTATGAGACGACGGATTATATCACAGATCAGCTGCCTTGTTGGTTGACCTATACTAATGAAAATACACATCAGTTTATTCGGGATAACCTGCATAGAGCTCCCATGTATTCCGGTACGATTGAGGGCCAGGGACCCCGGTATTGTCCCTCCATCGAGGATAAAATTGTCCGCTTCGCTGATAAGAATCGTCACCAGATTTTTTTGGAACCGGAAGGTCGTCATACATTGGAAATGTATGTACAGGGGTTGTCCACAAGTTTGCCGGAAGAGGTGCAACAAGCCATTCTGCGTACCATCGATGGAATGGAAAATGTGGAAATGATGCGAACCGGATATGCGATTGAATATGATGCGATTGTACCTACGCAACTCTGGCCCAGCTTGGAAACCAAACGGGTGGAAAATCTGTTCACAGCCGGGCAGATCAATGGCACTTCCGGTTATGAGGAAGCTGCCGCCCAAGGGATCATGGCAGGGATCAACGCGGCTCGAAAAGTACAGAAAAAAGATCCGGTTATTTTGGATCGGTCACAGGCTTATATCGGGGTGTTGATTGATGATCTGGTGACCAAGGGAACCAATGAACCTTATCGTCTGCTTACTTCCAGAGCGGAGTATCGCCTGTTGTTACGTCATGATAATGCAGATCTCCGTTTGACGGATATCGGATATGAAGTGGGTCTGATAACGGAAGAGCGTTATCGCCGCTTCACAAGGAAGAGAGAAGCAATCGAAAAAGAGATTGGGCGACTTCGGGAAACGAAAGTGAAACCCTCTCCTGAGGTGCAATCCCTTCTGAGAGAAATCGGTTCCAGTGAATTGGATAATGCAGTGGAGCTGGCCAAATTGATTAAACGACCGGAAATCAAATACGAACATATCCAACAACTCGCCCCGGCTGAAGAACCGATTGCCTCCGATGTGGCAGAACAAGTGGAAATTCAATTGAAATACGAAGGATATATTAAAAAGTCCCTGCAACAGGTGGACAAAATGCGAAAAATGGAAAACAAGCAAATTCCCAAATGGGTGGACTACGATCAAATCAAAGGCATTTCCATGGAAGCCAGGGAAAAGCTTAACCAAGTTCGTCCTTTATCCATCGGGCAAGCGTCACGGATTTCCGGTGTCAACCCATCTGACCTCTCCATTCTGCTGGTGTATATTGAACAGGGAGGTAGTCATCGCGTCAGTGGTTCATAGAGGGAACAGCAGGTTAATGAAACCCTCTAACGGTTGGAACCTGGGGAAGTTTCGCACTTCCTTTTTTGTATCGAAAGGATATTTCTCAACTAGTTCTGGATTTGACCCTGACGGTTAAATCCGGTTTCTTTTTTCTTGTCAAAGGGGGATTGTTTATGGCTTACCGAAGTTGGCTGGGAGAACATGTTCAGCAAATGTTGGATCTGGAACTGACAGGGGAACAGCTGGATCAATTTTCTCTCTACTATCGCCTGTTGATGGAGGGGAACCAAAAACTGAACCTGACAGCCATTACCGAAGAAAAAGAAGTGTATATCAAGCACTTTTACGATTCTCTCACCCTGGGAGCGCAGTTACCATTATCAGAAATGGAATCCGTGATTGATGTGGGAACAGGAGCGGGATTTCCGGGAATCCCTTTGAAGATTGCCTATCCTCACCTTCGCGTGGTTTTGTTGGATTCGTTAAAGAAACGGGTGCTTTTTTTGCAGGAATTAGTGGATCATTTACATTTGAAGTCTGTGGAGTCCCTTCATGGTCGTGCCGAAGAAGTAGCCCGGAATCGTTCATATCGGGAGTCCTTCGACTTGGCAACCGCAAGAGCAGTGGCTAAGCTGAATATATTGAGTGAATATTGTTTGCCCTTTGTTCGAGTGGATCGTTGGTTTGCAGCGATGAAAGGACCAGATGTGCAAGAGGAAATCAGGGGAGCTAGAGGAGCGGTGCAGAAGTTGGGAGGAAAATCGATTCAATCCTTATCCATGTCACTGCCGGAAAACATGGGAGAACGTCATCTGTTGTTGATTCAAAAGGATCGTCCCACACCTCGGTCCTTTCCCCGAAAGGCAGGAACTCCTGCCCGAAAGCCGTTAAGCTGACAACCGATCCGTTATGCTAAAAAAGGTAGCCCAGCAAAGGGCTGCCTTTTTTAGCCTAGATTATTGATGAGATTGTGGAGTCCCCGAAGGGCCAACTTCCTCTTTTCCAATTGTTCATCCTGGGGATTTTCTCCGGAAAAAGGTTCGTAAAAGTCGTCGAAGGATTGACCGAATGGATCTTCAATGCTAATATCGTCCTTTTTTAAACTATCTGCTTGGGGCTCTGTGGAATTTTTCAGGATGCTTCGTGCAGCTTCCTGATTCAGATAACCTGACTTGGGTTCCGGTTTTTGTTTATTTCGATGTTGGGAATGGGATCTCGAAGCACGAGAGGGACTCTGAGTCCTTTCATCCGTGTGATGCTTCGGAAATTGTCCTTGTAAAGGCTTTGGCTTTGATTGAGAAAAAGGATTCCCTGGATCATGGTGATTTGTTCGTGGTTTTTCCTTCGGTGTTGGAGAATTCCCCAAGTTGGACAGAGGCTTTTTTCTGCTCTCTTTTTCCTGAAAAGGCTCATAAGTTAATGTTTGGGTCTCATTTGTCGTTGATCTGTTTGTCTGGTTCTTTTTCCCGGATTCCCAAACCATGGAATGGGGTGAATCCGTCTCTTGTGCAGTGGTTCGAGATTCACGGGGATGGAAGGAGTCCTTATGGGAAGAACTTGTTTTGTTTTTCCCCTGTCTTGAATCGATCGGGATCGGTTGATCCAATGAATTCTTGGAATCTATGTCATTTTTGAATGAAGGGCTTGATCTGGAATCCCTTTTTTTTGTTGGCGAAGACGGTTCGGAGGCAAACGTATAGGGTGAGTCCTGAAATGGTTTCGTTTGCTCGGTGTCTTTCTCCTTTTTGTATGAAACGAAGGAGTCTGCTGGACGTCGATCCGTGTTTAACCGTTGTCGAAGCTTCTTATCCCGTTCCCGAAAGATGGATTCACCAGGTGGATTCGCTTGTTGGTTTATCCAAGAATCAGACTGAGAACCAGAACGGTGCAGGATTTTCTTTCGGGTGTTCAGATCCCGTTCCCGCAGAATTGTTTCCTGGGAATGTTGATTGAATGAAGCGGACTGTGACAGGTTTTCCCTATGATTTCTCTGAAAGGAATAATCCGTTGTTTCTGGTTGTTCTTCTGCATCCATGACGGATTCCGTTTGATCTTTATCATCCTGGCTTGAATATTGTACAGATTCGGGTTCAGAAGAGAACTGGGAGTCCGGGGTCTCCATTGTATCTTGCTCCGGTGCTTGAAGAATATAAACCGAGTGATGGGAATCCGAGCTGATTTTTTCAAATCGGACGCTGGGAGGCCAATCACTTGTCTCTTCCGGGCGGACAAGCTGTGTATCAACACCGGTACGCACTCCATGGGGGGAATCATGTTGGGAGGCGCTGCACATAACGGAGGCGATGGCACCCGGGCTCAACTGAAGAAGAAGTGCCTGTTTTCCATTTTGGGCGGCTCTTTTGGCTGCTTCTTCTCCATCTGATCCTTTACTTATGATGATTACATCATAATCATCTCCCGAATAGGCCATTTTGTTCCCCTCCTTTCCCCCTGTGGTTCCGGGTTGACAGGACTCCCGGATTTCCAGGGGAATGTAATGGATAAGCTATGGTCATCTGATTGGAAAGGCTATGGAATCCCCCAGGGCCAATGACCCTGGGGGATTCTCCCTAGGCTTTAATCTATATTTTATTGATTTTGCTCGGTTCGCTGACTGACCCGCTTTTCTGCGGAACGGGGAACACTAAATTCCTCCTGAATCGTAGTGGTGACTTCTTTTTGTGATTTTACGGGAACGGTCTTTGACTTTGATTGAGTAAATTTACAGAGTCCAAAAGCATTGGCAAATTGAGCGTCAATTCCGTAATCCTCGGCAAAAATAAGTTTGTCGTCGCCAAATTGCTCCCGATAATAGGCTTTAAAGGGAATGGATGATCCACCGGTCAAAATGATATAGGTGATATCATCGGCGTAGTCGAGACGGTTCCACACTTCTTCTACCAAAGAGGTTCCAATCTCCTGAATACAACCTTTCACAATTTCACTTACATCATATACTTTTCCTTTAAAGCTGATTTCACCGGATCGGATCACCCGGTTTAGACTCCAAATGGGATATTCTTTCCCTTGCTTTTCAGGGTCCACTTCGCGGGAAAATTCTGTGAGACGCTTGGAAAGCAAGTGATACACATTCAGCATGGCGTGACGTGATGTAAAGCTTTGCCGTTTAATAATGGTTTCACCATGAAGGGTTTCTACATCGGATGTTCCAAAACCAAGATCGTTAATACTTACTTTTTGTATAAAGAGATCTTCGTTTAACAGTTGTCCTTCCCGATCCAGTGCAATGTGGAAAAGGGTAGCCATAGGCTGACTGATGACGTAAAGGTTTTCATGTTTGATTTCAAATTCAATTTTCCGATAAGGAAGGTTTCCCTGCTTGATTTCAAAACTGTGTTTGCCAATCAAACGGCGTTTTAATTCCTCTTTGTAGTCAATATAGCTGTCTGTGGGGAGGGCGACTGATACGACGGGTTCACTGTGATCGCTTCCTTGAAGCATTAAGCCAGTGCTTACACGGAACATGTGAAGGTATTCCTCTTCGCGGAACCAGGTGGGACTGAACAGCCGGCGCTCATGGGAGTCAAACAATTCATCATCCGAGGATTGGTCAATGGCCAGCTTTCCGATAAACCATTCCTGATCCCCTTCTCTTTCACGGTACATGATGTTATGGGGATCATTGTTATAGGTAATTTCACCGACACGATTGGGAACCACCATATTGCGGATAAACATCTTCAGAAATTTGTCTCCTACACGACTTACAACTTTGGTTCCGTAATATCCTTGATCATTTCCTATGTAAATCGGTTCGCTCATTATTTTGTTCCTCCCGTTTCTTGTCGAAGATCGTCATATTCTTCTTCATTGATTCTATCAAGCAGAGTTGGAAAGGGTCAACCGAAATAGGGGCTAAGATCAGGGGTATACTCTATATTTCTACCGTTTGGCTCATTCATCTAAACGGAAGGGTTAGTAGAAAGGTTTCCTTTTGGAGGAGAGAAGTTTATGGAAGAACTATAACCTTTTGCAGGGGAAATAGATGTTTCACGTGAAACGTGGGATGAAAAACGGCAGTTCCTGTAAAATAAAAGGGTGAAGTCCTGTGGTATCGAATATAAGATAAGTGATACGATCTCTCAGGCTTAGGTGGTGTCAACGATGAAAGAGCCCTTTGGCCGTCTTTTTGGTATGGCTGATAAAGCAGACGGTGATGAGGTAAAGCATTTGGATGTGGATCGGGTTCGTCCAAGTCCATACCAGCCACGAACTGTTTTTGATGATGAACGCATCGAAGAACTTTGTCAAACCATTCAAAGTCATGGGGTGATTCAGCCAATTGTTGTCCGTCAGGTTCAAGGCGGGTATGAACTGATTGCCGGGGAAAGAAGATTGCGCGCCGTAAAACGCTTGAAGATGAGAAAGATTCCAGCCATTGTTCGTGAAATGTCCGATACGGAAGCCGCATCTGTTTCCTTGATTGAAAATCTGCAACGTGAAGGATTGACAGCACTGGAAGAAGCGATTGCTTATCATCAATTGATTCATCTTCACGGGCTAACTCAGGAAGGATTGGCACAAAAACTGGGAAGAGGTCAATCTACGATTGCGAATAAGCTGCGTTTACTTCAATTGCCACAAGAGGTACAGGAAGCGGTTCAAAAACGATGGATAACGGAACGACATGCCAGAGCTTTACTGGGATTGAAAGAACAAGAACTTCAAATCAAACTGCTAAAAGAAATTATTGAAAAAGATCTGAATGTAAAGCAAACGGAAGAGAGGATCTGGAGGGTTCGGAATCAAAAAGACAAATCCATATCAAAACGGAAAGCTTTTTCCAGAGATGTACGAATTGCTGTAAATACCATCCGGCAGTCTGTTGATATGGTGAAAAAAAGCGGTCTTTCCGTCCGTTCCGATGAAAAAGAATTTGATGATTTTTATGAAGTGGTTATACGCATTCCAAAGTAAAAGGTGTACAATTTCATCATAGAAGTAGGAAAGTTAATCGATCGATATTGGAGAACAATTGCCAAATGGAAAGCCAACTAGGAATGAGGTGTAGAGTGTATGAGTCGGGTTATTGCAATTGCTAATCAAAAAGGCGGAGTGGGAGTGCGTCCGTAAGGGAGTTTGAACATTGCCCAGATGAGGGCTGGGATTGGAGAGAAATCCCATGGTCAACCGGCTTACCGGAGGTGGAAACGCTGCAAGGGAACATAGCATGCCGGTAAAGCACATAGACTGGGAAGCCAGCGAACAGTCTGATGTGCGAGACCAAAGAAGTGATATGGCCAAGGCTGGATTGCCTGAAACCCAGTTTCTTTGCCCAAACCGCCGGGGTGTGCGAAAGCTGGTTGAAACGCATACGGAAAGGATTATAACGTTTGTTTTCCATGAACTTTATACTCTCTGTCCTTTCCCAACGCATCCATGATGTGTGAAAGAAACGAACGGGAGCCTAAGTCACTTTTTTATGTTCAAACATCCTAAACGGAGATAACCTAAGGCAGTTCGTCAACGGGCTGTTGAAAAACTGCTATGGTTACGGAGTCCTCGTAGTAGTCCGAGACAGGGAAAGCTTGTCACATGGCGAAGGAGGACAGGCTGTTCACACGATAAGATACGGAGGTATGCGAAATGCAAAAAGCTGAAGTTATCTTATCGTTACTGAGTCATAAGGCAAGGAATGATGAGCACTTTGTATTCCGTCGGTTGTACCGTTATCTGTACAATCCGGACTTCTATCGGTATGTCGGTACGAAAATGGGTGGAATGCATTTTACCGTGGATGGTTACCTGGAAACTTTGCACCATATTATCCAAAAATTGAGGAATGAAACATACCATCCGATCCGGTCAAATGTTTTAAGGGATAAAAAACACTTCCCTCGGTATTCTCAAGACCAATGGCTACAAGCAGTGGTAAGGGAAATTTTGGAAAGTATCTATGAACCCTCATTTTTGGATACTTCACACGGTTTTAGACCCAATAGAAGTGTTCACACAGCCCTTTACACTTTGAAAAAAACATGGAAGGGAGCCCAGTGGGTCATCCAAGGAACGATTCCAAACGTTTTTGAACAAATGGATCATCATCTGCTGATCCAAATCATTGCAAAGCGGGTGGATGATGGACGGTTTTTAGAACTGATCCGAAGGTTTCTTAAGGCTGGCTGCGTCCATATCCCCTCTCCTTGTTCAGAAAGAATTCAAAGAAGCGGGCTGGGTCCATTATTGGTCAATATTTATCTAAATGAATTGGACCAGTGGATTGAGAGAGTGGTGAATCGGTACAACCATTCACAGGAGATACGCATTCAATATATCCGGTATGCGCACCAATGGATGATTTTTGTCCATGACTCCAAAACAATGGCCCAACGGCTGCTGGACCAGGTTTGCATATTTCTCGAAACCGACCTTCATTTAGCGTATGATAAACAGCAGAATACCCTAAAGAATCCCCGAAAAGACAATGTTCAGTTTCTCAGGCATGAAATCGCAATGTTTACCAAACCATCCCAAACAGGGCAAAACACACCGATGCCATCGGTTCAGCTGTTGGTGCCAAGTGATGTGATACGAAAAAAATTGAAACCGTTCAGAAAAAGGGGAAGGCCGGTTCATCACCATGCCAGAGTTCATTTGCCTCTTCAGGATCTCATTCAAATCTATCATGATGAAATCAAACAACTTTACTGCTATTACTGCCTGGCTACAGATGTAAATACAAAGCTGAGAATGTTTCGTTTTTTTCATTATCATAGCTTGGTCAAAACGATTGCCCACAAGGAAAAATCATCGGCCAAAAAAGTGATGGACAAATATGGTGTAACAATTCAGCAAAAAGGGGGAACTGGAACCCGGAAGTTGCTGGGTGTTCCGTATCGAGACAGATCCGGGAAACGTAGAATGAGAACCTATTTTCAAGAACCGCTTGTCATGAGGAATGATCCACCCAATTTCTGTGAGTAAAGCGGCATGCAGATTGGCTTATCGTTTCTTGCCTGGCAAAAAGAGACTCAGGAACAGCTGGAGAGCCGGATACTCCGAAAGGTGTACGTCCGGTTCGGAGGGGGGTTCACAAAAACCTGCCATGAAAACGTGGTAAGGCGTTGGGTTCCTACCCTACAAGACAACAACGTCCATAAATTTGGGAGCGAGTCTTGTTAAGCAAGGAAAGCGTGTTCTCATTGTGGATATTGACCCGCAAGGAAATACGACGTCCGGTCTGGGAATCAACAAAGCGGATGTCAACCAATGTATTTACAATGTGTTAATTGAAGAATTGCCCATGACGGATGTTTTATTGAAAACCCCCATCAGTGGTCTGGATTTGGTACCAGCAACCATTCAATTAGCAGGTGCTGAGATTGAACTGGTTCAAATCTTTTCGCGGGAGCATCGGTTAAAGCGTTCTCTTCAATTGATTCAGGATCAATATGATTATATCCTAATTGATTGCCCCCCATCGTTGGGTGTGCTTACGATCAACTCTTTGACAGCGGCCCATGCTGTATTGATTCCAATTCAATGTGAGTTTTATGCTTTGGAAGGACTTGGACAACTTCTGAATACAGTAAAAATTGTACAAAAACATTTAAACAAGCGATTGGAGATTGAGGGTGTATTATTGACCATGTATGATGCTCGCACCAACCTCTCCATTCAAGTCATGGACGAAGTGAAAAAATACTTTCAGCAGAAGGTGTACCAAACCGTCATTCCACGAAATGTTCGGCTGAGCGAAGCTCCCAGCCATGGAGTCCCGATTCTGGAGTATGATGCACGGTCCAGAGGTGCGGAATGTTATGTGGAATTGGCAAAGGAAGTGATTCAAAATGGTGAGCAATAAAGGACTGGGTAAAGGATTGGGGGCACTGTTTCCTGGTGCGCAGGCGGATGAAGAGGATGTTACGAATGAAATTTCATTGGATGAATTGCGTCCGAATCCCTATCAACCAAGGAAAAATTTTGACACGAAAGCTCTAGAAGATTTGATTTCATCCATAAAAGAGCATGGAGTCGTTCAACCTCTGGTGGTGCGAAAAAGTATCCGAGGTTATGAAATTGTGGCTGGAGAAAGAAGGTTTCGGGCAGCCAAAGAGGCGGGCTTGGAACAAGTACCAGTAGTCGTTCGGGATTTTTCTGATGAACAGATGATGGAGATCGCTCTGATTGAGAATTTGCAAAGGGAAGATCTTAACCCTATAGAAATTGCCCAGGCGTATCAGAAGTTGATGCAACACTTTTCCATCACTCAAGAAGAGCTTTCGGTCCGTGTGGGAAAAAGTCGGCCTCATGTGACCAATTATCTCCGTCTGCTTCAGTTGCCTCAAAAAATCCAAGAGGATGTTTCACGTGGAACATTGACTATGGGACATGCACGGGCCCTTCGGGGGGTTCAGGATCATGATTTGCAGTTGAAATTGGCGAAAAAAGTGGTCAAGGAACAAGCCAGTGTTCGGCAGTTGGAAGAGTGGATACAACAAATGAATCAAAGCAAAAGAAAAAAACAAAAGAAAAAAAGTGATGCTGCAAATCTGGAATTGAAACGGTATGAGGAAGTGTTGCAAGAAACGTTCAGCACTCCTGTTCGAATTCGCCATGGGCAGAAAAAGGGGCGAATAGAGTTTGAGTACTACTCTGAAAAAGAGTTGGAGCGTTTGATAGAGATCTTTCAACATTCGTTTGCCGATTGAAGGACGCAATGGAGGAATGATCATGATTTATCTGGATAACGCCGCAACCACGTGGCCTAAGCCGGAAAGTGTCTCCAAAGCAATGAAAGACTGTCTCCAAAATTATGGGGCCAATCCAGGGAGAGGGGGGCATCAACTTTCCCGGATGGCGGCCCAAACCGTGGAAGAAACACGTCGGCTTTTGGCACAGTTATTTCATGTTCAAGATCCCAAAAATATGATCTTCTGCCAAAACGGGACGCATGCCATGAATTTGGCGTTAAAAGGGTGGTTGAGAAAAGGGGATCATGTCATTACAACCGGCTGGGAACATCATGCGGTTGCCCGTCCGCTGGAAGCGATGAAAAAGGATATGGGTATTCAAGTGGAGTACATCCCTTCTGGAACAGAGGGACCGGTGGATCTAAAACGGCTGGAATCTGCCGTTCAATCCCATACCCGCTTAATTGTCAGCACACATGCATCCAATATCAACGGGGTTCTCATTCCAATTGAAAAAATCGGAGAAATCGCAAAGAAGAAAGGGGTTCCCTTGCTGGTAGATGCCGCTCAAACTGCTGGTATGGTTCCCATCGACGTGGAGTCGATGGGGATTTCTATGTTGGCTTTTCCGGGTCATAAGGGATTATTGGGGCCTCAGGGTACAGGAGGGCTTTATGTGGCACCTGACCTTCCACTTCAACCATTGATCTACGGCGGCACGGGGAGTCGCTCAGAGGACTTTCAACAGCCGGAAGAGCGACCAGGGGCCTTTGAAAGTGGTACATTAAATACACCGGGAATCGCTGGTTTGGGAGCTGGGATTCAATTTGTGCTGGAGAAAGGAATCAATGAAATTCACCGTTATGAATCCCTTCTGACGCAATATCTGGTGGATGGGTTAAAGCGGTTGGAAAAGGTTCGTGTTTTTAATTCGGAATATCCTTCGGTTTCCGTTGTCTCCTTCACTGTGGATGGTGTGGAACCGTTGGAAGTGGCTATGATCTTGGATGAGCATTATGAAATAGCGGTTCGTGCCGGATACCACTGTGCCGCTTTGGCTCACCAGACCATGGGAACGGATCAACATGGAACGGTTCGTGTTAGCCCAGGATATTTTAATACCAAGGAGGATCTGGATCAATTGTTTGAGGCGTTGGATGAAATCGTGAAAGCTTTTTCCGGTTTGTAACGGAAGTCACTTTAAAAAACGTGTTTAAGGGATATGAATTTTAAGATCCGTGATATGGTTGAGGTCCTCCGGGATGCGCTTAAGAGCGTCTGTTGGTATCGGAAGGGGCTCAATCATTTTTATGACCGATTTTCATCAAACATTTATGGTGTTGCTTCAACAATCAGAACCTCAAGGTGGAAAAGGTTGGAGACTTCTATACGGTTTCAATGCAAACAGTGTGGATACACCTGTCATGCTGATTTGAATGGGGCGATCAACATCGGTAAGGCGATATCGGGACTCGCCACCTAGGGTACTGGTAACAGGTACGCCGCTCATGTGGGTACACGCCTAACTGCATGGGATGGACTGATGAGACAGTCCTGAACTTGGGAGTTGTCCGAAACAGAAATGGATTGAGGGTGGCTAACTACCCAAGAATCCCACGGCTTCAGCCGTGTGGAGTCTCAAGAAAAGTATGGCGAGTATATAATCCGCCCCAACACCGCCCTAAGAATAAAAAACCGGCTCCTTGGTCAGGATGCCGGGTTTTTGAAAAGCTTGATCACCTTGCGTTTCTTATTGTCTGGTGATCCGTTACGAAAAACTTACAAAACTCTACAAAGAGTCTATGTTTTCTTCCTGATTCATCGTATCCCGCTTCGGCACGTACTCCCTACAACGGTTTG
>NZ_FXTI01000017.1 GCF_900182565.1 Melghirimyces algeriensis
TGTATCGAAGACCTCCAAGTAAAGCATATGGTGAAAAACCGCAAGTTAGCCAAATCGATCACGGATGCCTCGTGGTCGGAGTTTGTCGCGATGCTTACCTACAAGGCAGCCTGGCATGGAAGAAACGTGGTGAAAGTGGGGAAACAGTTCCCTTCCAGTCAGCTTTGCTCTTCCTGTGGCTACCGAAACAAGGATGTAAAGAACCTCCACCTTCGGGCATGGACATGCCCTACGTGCAGCTCTCACCATGACCGAGACATCAATGCATCCAAAAACATCTTGCAAGAAGGACTTCGAGTACTTGCGGTCGGGCAGACCGTTTAAGCTTGGATATGATCCTATCAGTAGACGGGAGCTCCCAAGAATCCCCTGCCTTCAGGCATGGGGAGTGTCAAGAATCTCCGGAAACCATCAAACATCTGATGGCTACAAAAGAAGGAAAAGAATTGGCTGATTTGCTGATTTCAAAAGGGCAAGGTAAATTTGGAGCGTTTGTTGCACAGGAATACTGCGTTGAAAGTTCAAAGAGAATACAGGAAAAAACGTGAGAGGTTAATGACAAAGCGGGGGAGAGGGGATTTCCGTCTCCGCATCTCTTTCCTCCAGCAAAGAAGAGGAAACAGTCCGCTTCACCCCCTCCGGCCCCAACCAGCGGACAAAATATCCGCTAAACGGTTGGGACCTCCAGGGGTTCCGCTGGGTCGTCGGAAAAGGATGCTCCACCGGATATCCCCCTCTTATTTATCTTTGTCAGCAGTCTCGTAATTCTTTTATTGTCTGAGTGAGGTGGAATAATGGATACAGTTGAAAGAAACGGCAAAAGGATTACGCTGATTGACTTGAGTGACCAGCTGAACAATGCTACACGTCCATATGAGTTGAACCCGCACGAAATAGAATACTCCAAACATGAGGAATCGGTGGCTGTTACCGAAAACCTTTTGGGAATCGGTAAGGAACACTGGCAAGACGGTTTTGGATGGGCGGTGGAAGAGGTTACGCTATCCACGCATTCCGGTACACATGTGGATGCCCCCTATCACTACGGTCCGGTGAGTGAAGCGAAACCCGCCCGAACCATTGATCAGGTTCCCCTCCATTGGTGCTATGGGAGTGGTGTCGTTTTGGATATGCGACACAAAGCGATCGGTGACAAAATATCTGATGTCGATGTGCAGAAGGAGCTGGATCGGATCCAGTACACCATTCAGCCGTATGATATTATTTTGGTTCATACAGGATCTTCCAAATATTTTGGAACCCCTGACTATGCGTTTAAACAACCGGGGATGACGAAATCGGCAGTTGAATGGTTGCTGGAGCAGGGAGTCAAGGTGATTGGAATTGATGCTTGGGGGCTGGATCGTCCCTTTGACCAGATGGCAAGAGAAGCTAGAGAAGGAAAAACACAATTTTGGGAAGCACACCTTGTCGGGAGGGAAAAAGAATATTGTCAGATAGAGAAACTGTGCAATTTGGATCAGATTCCGATACCCTTTGGCTTTCAGGTATGTGCGTTCCCCATCAATATTGCTGATGCCAGCGGGGGCTGGAGTCGAGTTGTGGCCATTTTGGAAGAGGAAATTTCCTAGACATTATTTTGAAAAGAAAAACCATCCCCTAAAGCGGTATGGTTTTTCTTTTCTGCGGAAAAATAAGACAAAAAGGAGGCTTCAATCTATGGAGGATCAACAGATTCCACGGAAAATAAGCGAAAAGATGACGGATATGACGGCACATTGCGGTCATTTATTTCAGCAGTCTCCTGATGAGTTGGCTCAAATCGTCTCTTTTGTGGAAGCGGAAATGAAAGGACAAGATTTACCCCCTGTCTCTCGAAACCGGGATGAGTTTATCGCTGCCACCTTTGAACGGCTGTACCCCATGGTCTTATCCTCTGATGATTGTCGTCAGGCGGTGGAAAGCATGTTGAAAAAACGTCCAGATCTCCGGCAACACCAACCTTTGGATCATCACGATGACTATCCTCATTACACGCTTGACCCAGCCCTAACGGAAACATTGTATTTGACGGGAAGTGCAGTGATGGGTTCCATTCTGATGGTGACAGCCGGAGCAAGTGGAGGCTCGATTGAGCAAAGGCAACAAACGGAGTAAATAAAGGAAAGGGTCAGACATTTGATGTGTCTGACCCTTTTCCATGAGTCGAGAGCCAGGTCATTACATATGGACTATTCCGGTGTTACACAAGTTTTTCGTTGGTACTGAAACCAGCAATCATTTAATATACGGATCTGTCTCCGGTCTTTTCCGTAAAAAGCCCGTTGCAACTGTTTACATAGCCAGTGGGGCATATGAGACGCCTCCTGGATGGCGTGGTTTGTATTAAAGTTTATGAAGAAGAATGGGGCTTTGTGACCCCAGGACAATCCTCCCTATATACTTTGTTTTATCTTTTTTCTATCTTGGATGCTTGAGCAGGGCGAAGGAACGGCCGTTGAAAGAATGGCCGTTTTCTCTCTTCCACTGCTCCGGACCCAAGAATCACTCCAGCGGAGATCAGAAAGAATCCGGCAATCTGGGAAGCGAGAATTTGTTCTCCCAGAAAAAGAACAGAGCCCACTAAAGAGAAAAAGGGCGTCAGGTTAATAAAGATGGCCGACTGTCCCGGTCCTAATCGGTGAATGGATGTATTATACAGCATATGTCCCATACCCGTAGCAATGACGGATGAAGCGAGAAAAATCACCCAAATCCAACCTGGAGCAGTGGTGAAATCCCTCAGTCCATAGGGATGAAGAAACAGACTGATCGTGAAGATTCCCAGAGGTCCACACAGAAACATCAAAGACGTTACCTGCTTGGCATCCATTGTATCCGTCGCTTTTTTGATGAAGATGAAGCTGATGGCTTGGGTCATCATGGCACCGAACACCCATAGGTCCCCGGCTAAGTGACTGCTTAAATCTCCACTTCCCCGTAGAACGATAAAAATCACACCGATCAATCCCAGAGTGATTCCCACGGCACGCAATCCAGTGATGTGGTCTTTCAGAAAGAGAATGGACAGCACCACCGTTGATAATGGCAATAGTGCGAGGATCAAGGAAGCATTGGTGGCTGTGGTATGTTCCAGGCCCAATGCAAGACAGGAGTGATGTCCCATGACTCCAAACAGAATGGCACCTATAAGATAGCGCCATTCATGAAGGGAGGGTTTCCGCCACTCCTTTCTCCACAGTAAAAAGAAAAACAGGACCACCCCCGCAAGGATGATCCGGAGGGATTGCATGGTTAACGGGGAGAGGTACTGTACCAATATTTTTAAGGCGACCGTATTCAATCCCCAGATCAACATATTGAAGGTCATGATTGCATACACCATATTCTTACTCACCAGATTCTACACCTCTTTACAACTATCTATTTCGTTTATCGAAAAAATGACTTAACGTTGATTGTACTCCCTGGACTTTTTTTCGGCAATGGGATCATTGAGGAAACGTTGTTTCCCATATGGTTGATACAAAGAGACTGCTGACAAAAATAATAAGAAGGGGATATCCGGTGGAGCATCCTTTTCCGACAACTTAGCGGAACCCCTGGAGGTCCTAACCGTTTAGCGGATATTTTGTCCGCTGGTTGGGACCGGAGGGGGTGAAGCGGACTGATTCCACTTCTTTGCTGGAGGAAAGAGATGCGGAGACGGAAATCCCCTCTCCCCCACTTTGTCATGAACCTCATACAAAGGATCTTCGTCGAAAAGCGGTCCTTGCTACTTGTAATATTGAGATACGTTTTTGCAGAAAGATTCTTTCTTTTATCGCAGGTGAATGGTTACAATTGAAAGAGATATGATCGAGGAGGTGGGAGAGATGGATCTGAATGAGTGGTTTGACAAAGGAATGAGCGGACAGGAATATATTGACAGTATGAACGTGAATCGGAAGGAATTGCTTCATATTTATCAACAGTTTTCTCTGTCGGATGAAGATATACGTCTCTATGAGAGATTGAAGAAACAACAGCTACGGGGGATTGTGCTGACCGCGGATTGGTGCGGGGATGCGATGCTCTGTGTACCCATTCTGATGCGGATTGCAGAAGCAGCCCAGATTGAGATGCGGTATCTCATTCGGGATGAAAACCTGGAGTTGATGGATCAATATCTCACCAACGGGAAATCCCGTTCCATTCCCATTTTTATCTTTATCGATCAACAGGGGGAGGAACAAGCGGTTTGGGGACCGCGCGCCCCTGAAGTGCAACGGCTGGTGGATGAATTAAAGGAGAGCTTCCCGTCTGCGGATGATCCTGAGTTTGAACAAAAACGAAAGGAGCTGTATCAAGGATTGAAAGTTCAACTGGTAAATCGAACCGATTTATGGGAAGCCGTTCATCGCAGTGTGAAAGAAACGTTGCAAATGTTAGATTCGTAATGACACAGGAGGGAGAGCTAGTAACAGTTGACAAAAGTATGTAAAGCCATAAAAAAGTCTCTTTGTTATTAATAGTCTAAGATAGAAAGGAGGGAAAACCGTTACGGAAAGCGAATAGTTTTGATGCTTGGATGTGAGGCTCATACGTTGCGAAAGTGGCGTAATCATCGGGTAGAACCGTGAGGGGTTTCCAGTGCGAGAACCAAGCAAAGCGTTCATGAGCGTAACGTCATTAACAAGACAACGCTAATATATACCGTGAGTTACACGGGAATTTACGCCTGTGGAGTGTTAACAAACCGTTGTAGGGAGTAAGCGCCGAAGCGGGATACGATGAACCAGGAAGAAAACATAAACTCTATTTGTAGAGTCTTGGAAGTTTTTCGTAACGGGGAACTCTCTATGCAAAAACAAACCATGCACGTTGGTTTTATTGGCTTAGGAATCATGGGGCAAGCCATGTCCCGCAATCTTCATCAGGCCGGATACCCGGTAACGGTTTGGAATCGGACAGCATCCCGGATGGAGGAAGCGACAGTGTGGGGGGCCAAGGTGGCCAGCTCTCCCGAAGAATTGGCAGCGGTAAGTGATGTTGTCATTACTATGGTTGGAGATACACCGGATGTGCGGGCTGTGGTGGAAGGGCCGAAGGGCGTATTGGCAGGAGCTAAAGAGGGAATGATCCTTGTTGATATGAGCACGATTTCTCCGGATGCCACCCGAAAGCTGGCCGAACGGGTGATGGAGAAGGGGGTACGGATGCTGGATGCCCCTGTCAGCGGCGGGGATGTGGGAGCCAAAGAAGGGACACTCTCCATTATGGTTGGTGGCGAAGAAGAAGTACTGAGAGATGTGATGCCTTTATTTGAGGTGATGGGGAAGAATATTGTCCATTGTGGGCCGATCGGGGCTGGACAGACCGTAAAAGCCTGCAACCAGATTATGTGTGGCTTAAACCTCCTGGGAATGGTAGAGGCTCTCGCCTTTGCCAAAAAAGCGGGTGTAGATCTGGAGACGATGATTCAAGTGACCACTCAGGGAGCAGCCGGATCTTGGGCTTTATCCAACCTGGCCCCCCGTGTGATCCAGGGGGATCTGGACCCTGGATTTTCCGTCCGCTTTCAGCAGAAAGATCTGCGAATTGTTCTGGAAGAAGCGGACAGAGTCCGTCTTCCCCTACTGGGTACCGCTCAGGTTCATCAACTCCTGCGCTCGGTACAGGCTTACGGTAAGGATGAAGATGGAACGCAGGCTTTAATTACCATTTTAGAACAGCTTGGTAATGTGAAAATTTCAGAAAAAGATTAAGGCATGAAAGACAGTCGATCCAACCGGCTGTCTTTTTTCGCGCTTTTGTCGTATACGAATAAGTCCTTTCTGTCATTTACGCAAGGGGAATAAGTTTATAAAATGACAATGTAAAATATTATTTTAGGAAGAAACATGATGAATCATTGTGGCTCTCTATCCCGCAGAAAAACATACAAATGGGCAAAATATGGCGGTTATCATCCACTGGTGTGGGTTTTGATCACGGGCACGGCGATCAGCCGGATCGCTTCATTTATGAGTCTTCCTTTTCTTGCGATTTATTTGTCCAACAATCTGGATCTTGATGCGTTTACAGTGGGGATCGTTCTGGGAGTAGCCGGGCTGACCGGTTCTGTAGGAGGGTTTGTGGGAGGTTATCTGTCCGATCGTTGGGGTCGGCATTTGATCTTGATTGTCTCTCTGTTTGTCTGGACCGGAGCATTTTGGGGGTTTTCCTTGGCAGATACGGTTCATCATTTATTTATGCTTAATGCGTTGAATGGATTGTGTCGCTCCGTTTTTGAAACCACTTCCCAAGCATTGATGTCCGATCTATCCACTCCCAAGCAACGGCTAAAAATATTTGGCTACCGTTATATTGCGATAAATGTCGGAATGGTGATCGGTCCTTTGCTGGGGGCCGTTTTATTCCAGCTGATGGGGATGAAGGTTTTTCAGTATACTTCAACCATTTATCTCATCTATTTTGTTTTTCTCTGCGTATTGTTTCGTATTTTCCGTTCCGATCTGATGAATGGGAACCACTCAAAGGTTCCGTTTTCAGAATGTGTAAGGGTGCTGGCCCGTGACCGTTCTTTGGGTTTGTTTGTTCTGGCAGGCGTCCTCTTTTTTTCGGCTTTTTCCCAATTGGAATCCACACTGCCCATTCATCTCAAATCTTTGGGGAAGGAACCGGAATTTTTTTCTTATCTTTTAATGATGAATGCAGGTGTTGTGATTCTGTTTCAACACCCGATGAATCGTTGGGCAGGAAAGAAAAGCATTTTGACCGGTCTGGTCATCGGCAGTGCTTTATGTGTTGCCGGCTTTTCCTCCTTTGCGGTCGGGGGGACAGATATCGCATTTATGGTCGGGATGTTTTTGTTTACATTGGGCGAGGTTCTTGTCTTTCCCGTTTCCAGTCTGTTTATCGATCGAATTGCGGAAGAAAGAATGAGAGGCGTTTACTACGGCGCGAATAACTTTAGTCAATTTGGATTGTTTATTGGTCCGTTCATCGGTGGCTGGTTATTGGAAACGTTCGGCAGAGAACATCTGTGGTGGTTGATGGCATTGCTGATGCTGTATCCGCTGTTGTTATATGCCATGGGCTATCGCATTTATGCCCAGAGCCGGGGTGTCACAATTCTGGAAATCATCCGGCGTTTTTTACTGGATTTAGGCCTGATCCGTGTGATGAAAGGGATGGTAAAAATCCTCCCACTCCTTCTGACAATCGGAGTTTTCCTGTTCTTTCTGTCAGATCCGTGGGTCAAGCAAGCTTTGGTTAAACCGTCGCGATCTGAAACGGTAACGGTTCGGATTGGCAAAGACGCTTCCATGTTCGAGATCGGAAGGAAGCTTGAAGAAAAAGGGGTGATTCGAAACGGTTTCTTATTTCCCGTCTATGCTTTTCAGCAATCGATTCAAAAAGGGGTCCGTCTGCAGCCGGGAACGTATCAAATTCAGGCAGGGATAAGCCCTGAAAAATTGCTTCAAACCCTGAATCGTGGAACGCAAAAAGTTGTGATTCGGGAAGGAGCGACGGTTCAGGAGATTGGCCAATTATTAAAGCATTATGGAATATCTGAAGAAGAGTGGAATCGTGGTATCTATAAAAAATGGGATCAGTTTTCCTTTCTGAATCTGCTTCCCAGCAATCGACCCTATCGATTGGAAGGGTATCTGGCTCCTGGAACCTATGAATTGAACAAAGATGCAGATGCGGAGATGTTGATTGATATGATGTTGCAACGATTTAACAACAGGCTGACAGGGGATTTGAAAGAGCAATTGCAACGTTGCGATCTCCGTGTGGATGAGTGGGTGATTATGGCTTCTCTGATCGAGGAACAGGCATCAAATGGAAAGGATAAGCGGGAAGTTTTCCGCAGGATTCAATATTCGCTTCAAAACGATTTACCTATAGGAATTCGAACCTTGCCTGCTCCATATGGAGAACTGGAGGAGTATCACATATGGAAAGTTCAAGGATTACCTCCTGGTCCAATCAACAATCCAAGTCTCGAATCTCTTCGTGTAGTACTGGGCTTGATGAAAGACGGAGATTCCCATGTTTCTTCTCTCAAACCCAAAGATTTTGCCAATCAACAGGAAACAGTGAACAGACAGCGGGAAAATGGAATCGAATCCCATCCAACGTGGAGAAAACAACAAAAGCCAATCAAAACGAATAAAAACACCAATTGGAAGAATGGACACCCATCAGCGATGGAATGATCATTGGACGGTTGTATACGCTAAACATGAAAAGGGATGAAACCGATTCAGCGTTTCATCCCTTTTCATTTTCTGATTTTAGGTTCCTATATATCTGGCTATAAGAGAGCGTGCCAATGTCGGATTGTCTGTTCCCTGGACCAGAATTCGGCCATCGGGAAAAAGAATGAGCTTGTGTTGTGGATCTACCTGCGCTCGAAGAAGAAAGCGGTTTTGTTCCACAGGACCGAGGGATGAAAGGTTCTTTTTCAACCGATTCAGATCCAGTTGTTGTGGAGGGTTGGGTGTGATTTGGACTGTGTTCCTCCCACAGAGAGAGACGGCTGTTTCTTCCCGGTTAAAATGATCCAGGTATTCGTAATGTTGTTTGCCGCAAGCAGGGCAATCCTTTCGCTTTTTCCCGTTCATATGAAACCCGGCGTTGTGATTTTGCCACAGTTCAAAGTGGCGAAGCCGTTGGTCCAAGGCGTCCAGATCATTTACAAGCAATTTAAGAGCTTCTGTTGCCTGACAAGCGGCCACCATTTGAATAATCGGGCCGATTACTCCTGCAGTATCACAGGTGTCTGCTGTACCCGGTCCAGGGGAGTCAGGAAAGAGGCAGCGAAGACAGGGAGTGATATGGGGACGGATGGTAAAAGTCATTCCCCTGGAACTGACAGCCCCTCCGTAGATCCAAGGGATCTCATGCTTCACACAGACATCATTGATTAGGTAGCGGGTAGCAAAATTGTCTGTCCCGTCTAAAACAAGATCTACCCCCGTCAGCAGATCTTCCGCATTGCTTCCATTTAAATCTGTAATGTGGGTTTCCAATTTTACACCTGAATTGATTGCGGACAATTTCTTTTCAGCGGCAACCGCCTTAGGCAGACCCTGTTTGGCATCACTTTCATCAAATAACATTTGCCGTTGCAGATTACTCCACTCCACAAAATCCCGATCGATTAACCGGATCTGTCCCACTCCTGCCCGTACCATATGGTGGGATAGCGCGGTACCGAGGGCACCGAGGCCAATTACTGCGACTTGTGATTGAGCCAAACGACGTTGTCCTTGTTCACCAATCGGCGGGAAGAGAATTTGTCTTGAATAGCGAATCGAATCTTCTTCCATTGTCTACCTCCTCCAACGGATGGTGTAGCCATCGAGGGTGTATAAACTGTAAGATAAATATAAGATCTTCATTCATGATGAATGGAGGAATAAGGAAATTCCCTCCGTTCAGGCTTTGAAATTTGTCTTTTTGGGAATGCCGGGTTTTTTCAGAGGGTCCCAAGGTCCTGTTTGAGGTCCTTGCCATGCTGAACCATCTTCCCATATCTCTTTTTTCCAGATGGGAACAATCTCTTTTAGTCGCTCAATAGCATAGTGGCCGGATTCGAAAGCTTCGTTCCTGTGAGGGGAAGCAACAGCGATCAGTAGACTGATCTCTCCGATCCTCAGGTTTCCGATGCGATGTGCCATTGCAATGCGTACACCAGGCCACCGTTTTTCAATTTCCTCACCGATTTCCTCCATTTTACGAACCGCCATGGGGGCATAAGCTTCGTATTCCAAGGAAACGGTGCGCTGTCCATGGGTGAATTCCCGCACGGTACCGGCAAACGTTAAAACTGCTCCAGCATAAGGATTGGTCACTTTCTGGATCAGTTCATCGGCGGAAAGAGGTTTTTCAGTAACGGAACAAAATGGCTTTTCACCTCCACTGACAGGAGGAATGACAGCCACTTCTGCATTTGGGTGGATTTCCTGTTCCTGTTCAGCGTATTCTTGGTTGAGCGCGATTGCGGAATTCCGGATCAACTTTTCCGCATGGGGGTATTTTTCTGCAAGCCGGTTGATGAGATCCCGAACAGTGGCGCCCTCCGGAAGTTCCAGTTCGATGGATGATTGTCCCACGACATCGGCTAATCCGGCAAATAACAGGATGGAGATTTGCATGAAACGATCCCCTTTCAATAAACAAATAATGAACCGAAACAAAATGTGTTGTCCTTTACATTATATCGCATTGTGATCTGACAGAAGAAGTGAAAGAGCTTTGAGGGTTTTCTGACCAGGACGAGGGGGAATGAAAAACCATGCGGGATGCCAAGGAAGTAACCAGTTTGATTTTCCGTTTGATTGTTCAACAGTTGGAAAATATGCCAGAACAAGATCGTTTAATCTGTCGGGTGGAGGCATTGGCTTCTGAATTGGATATCACTTTGAAGTCTGGTGAAGAATACCGGGTCCGGATCAGTCGGATCAATCCTTCGTATGGAAATGAGGAATCAATGGTGGATCGTAATCAAGAGAATCGACGGGAAAAGCGAGTGGCAATTGAGGATTGGGAAGATCTGATCGATACGTGTGAGACGGTTATTCAGTTTCTTGAATATGACAAAAAGAAGATGGAGGAGCTTACGTCTCTTGTTCCGGATTTTCCTTGGGAAAATCGATCCCGTATGATGGAAGATGTTTTAAACCAGTTGAAGAGCTCTCTGTATAAATTTCGTTCGGATCAACGTTGACAACATATCGAAATCTTTTTTGTTGCGCCTAAAATGGTTCTCTTCTATACTTATAGAGGAAAACACAACCATAGGAGGAAAATTTGATGGAAACGAGTGCGGATCGCCCTTATACCGGTTTAATGATCCGAGTATTTTCCTGGATGTTCGCTGCTTTGTCTCTGACAGGCATTGTTTCTTTTTTTCTGATAAATGATGGGCGGATTCTCAACTATTTTTACCAGAATACAGGAGTGCTTTTTGGGCTCTTTATTGCTGAACTGCTTCTGGTGTTTTTTCTGGCCGCCAGAGTACATAAATTGTCTGTAGGATCAGCCACGTTTTTCTTTTTTCTTTATGCCACACTTAATGGCTTTACCATCACACCCTTGGTGGCTCTCTATACCCCTTACTCCATCGCTTCGGTGTTTTTCATCACGGCAGGAATGTTTGGGATTTTCGCTTTATATGGCGCTGTGACAAAACGAGATCTTTCCCGGATGGGAAGCATCCTGATCATGGCTTTGATTGGAATCATCCTGGCTACGATTGTCAATATATGGATTAAAAGCCCGGCTTTGTATTGGGTGGTGACGTACCTGGGTGTCGCCATATTCTGCGGATTGACAGCTTATGATATTCAGAAAATCAAAAATATCCAGGACCAACACATGGATGAGGATACACACACAAAAACAGCAATTATGGGAGCTCTGGCTTTATATCTTGATTTTATCAATATGTTTATCTACCTGCTTCGTATTTTTGGAGACCGGGATTAAATCAAAAGACCACTTGCCAACCGACAAGTGGTCTTTTGATTTATGGCTGGTTTTAACCTGTCTACACCAGGTTGTGTACCGTTTTGCGAAGGATGTGTGCCAAAAGGTTCTGCTCCTTGGGGGTACCAACACTGATACGGAGACAATGGTTCAAGGGAGGGACATTTGGAACCCGGATAAAGACTCCCTGTTCCCAAAGGGCCTCGCGGATTGAGGTTGCCCGTTCCGCGCTTCCTACATCGATGGCGACAAAGTTGGTCGCCGAAGGATAAGCGGAAAATCCCAATTCTTCAGCTAATTTTGCGTATTCCTGGCGTCCTTTGGCAACATGTTTTACCACTTGTTGCAAAAAGTCAGGATCTTTCAATGAAGCGAGTGCACCGGCTTGTGCCATCCGGTTGACTCCAAAATGATTGCGGATCTTGTCAAAAGATTGGACGATTTCGCGGTGAGTGATCGCGTAGCCGATTCGTGCACCGGCCAATCCGTGGGCTTTGGAAAAAGTGCGCGTTCGAATGATGCCGGGATCGGCGGGATCGACGGGCAGAACCGCCTCGTCCGGAGCAAATTCGATATAAGCTTCATCCAGAACCAAAAGGCAGTCTTCAGGGATTTGCGAGCGAAAATCTTTTAATTCATCTTTGGTAAACCAAGTGCCTGTCGGGTTATCGGGATTGGCCAAATAGAGGATGCGGGATTTTGTTTTTACAGCGGTTTGAAGTAATCCCTCCAAGTCGTTTTTCCCATTTCGATAGGGTACTTCATGAAGGATTCCACCAAAACCTTTCACATGATAATTGAAGGTGGGGTAACCACCAAGCGATGTAGTGACCGAATCTCCGGGGTTCAGGTATACCCGCGCAATCCAGCCCAGTAATTCATCGATTCCACCTCCTACTGAAATTTCTTCCATTTTGATACGGTGGAGGGTTGCCAGCTCCTTACGCAGATCGTAATGAGTACTGTCCCCATACAGATGGCTTTCCGTGATACATTCTTGCATAGCCTTATAGGCTTTGGGAGATATTCCATAAGTGCTTTCATTGGCGCCCAATCGAAGGTGGATTTTGATACCAGTTTGGCGCTCCAACGTTTCCGGTGCTGTAAAAGGAACTGTAGCCGGGAGATGGCTTACAATCTGGGATCGGGGCGGTTTGGTTGACATGGATGATTCCCCCTTTTTGGCAAATCTTCATCTTGTTAAAAAACGGACGGGAACTTTTCCCATCCGTTTTTTTAAATATTAAGTAAACAAACTGACCATTCTTGAAATGATAGGAGTTGAATACCAAATACAATGCTCCTGGTGGGAATCCCCTTTGTATTTCGCTCATCCTTGGTTAATTTGACTCTACTCCGAAGAATTTTATGATGACACATAGGATAGACCCATTAGATGCCATTATCCACATAAACGGATATTCATAGGGGTGAGTTTCAATCAGGTGAAGAGTTGCAGAAATTCAGCTACTGCAGGGAGTACTTTTCCGAGAAGCTTCAGCACACCGATAGCGATATCCAAGAGAAAGACCTCCTTTGCATGAATGATCCATCATAAGGAGTAAGGAATTATCAAAAATCAAGCAGATATGGGTCTTCAAAAGTTCCGGAGCGCAGTAATATGGACAGCTTCCTCATTTTCATTATGAAGTTTGTTTGTTACAAACATAGAATAAGAGATGATTATCGGAAAGATCAAGTGTTAAATTTCATTTTTTACATATTCATTTTATATTTTATACTTTTGATACAAACTCATAGAACCTTTGATTTAATGGGTGTACATTGATATTCATCTGTACTGTTTTGGTACATTTTTATTCGCTAAATTTTTGAGACACATTTTATTGTTTCTGTTTTAAAAATATCCATTTCTTCTCCTCGACACTTTGAAAAGTGGGTGCTATGCTTGTTTTAACCGAAGAATATTCGGAAAAGGTGGGGGCATTTGTGCGAAATACCCGATTGGATTCAATACCAAGAGATGAAGCATTACATCAATTGCTTACTGCGGTGGATTTTCACCCGGAGAAAGAAGAGGTTTCCGTATCCAACGCTTGTGGACGGGTGACATCCCATCCAGTGATCGCTGAGAGATCCATGCCTCCCCATGCATCTGCGGCGATGGATGGAATTGCGGTACAGGCGGAAATGCTCCAGGGGGCATCTTTGGAAAAGCCGGTTTTGCTCCGGGAAGGCAGGGACTTTATCTATATCAATACAGGGGATTTGTTGCCTTCCGCCTTTGACAGTGTGGTTATGATTGAAAAGGTGAAAGTGGTCGATAAAGACCGGGTGCAGGTGGATGAACCGGTAAATCCGTGGAAGCATGTTCGGCAACCGGGTGAAGATGTGGCAGAAGGAGAAGTGATCTTGTCTGCTCGCCATACCATTCGTCCTGTGGATCAAGGGGTTCTGTTGGCGGCAGGGGTGGAACAGGTGTCCGTTTTGCGACGACCCCGTGTAGGGATTCTTCCCACAGGTTCTGAAATGGTTCCGCCAGGTCTCCCGCTGGAGCGGGGGCAACTGCGTGAATTTAATGGTACCGTATTTAAGAGCCTTCTGGAGGAGTGTGGAGCGGAGCCGGATTATCGGGGAGTCGTCCCTGACCGGAAAGAAATTCTTTCCCAGGAGATTTCCAGGGCTGTGGATATGTGTGACATGGTTGTCGTGAACGCCGGTTCCTCCGCCGGAAGCAGGGATTTTACCCCAAAGGTGCTTCAGGATCTGGGAGACGTTCTCCTTCACGGTGTAGCGACTCGACCGGGGAAACCCGTGGTAATCGCTGTTGTGAAAGGGAAACCCGTACTGGGTTTGCCAGGCTATCCCGTCTCCGCCTATCTTTCCTTTGATTGGTTTGTTCGGCCTTTGATTCAGAAGTGGTATGGTTTGGGAAGGGATTCTGTCCATGTAGTCTCAGCCCGTTTGAATCAGGATGTACAGGGGAAGATGGGAGCGGAAGATTTTATTCGCATGCAAACGGCGTATGTCAATGGAGAATATGTGGCTTCCCCTCTTCCAGGAGGGGCAGGAGTAACCATGTCCGTTGTTCGGGCAGCTTCGTGGCTTCGGATACCGCAGGATGTCCAACGTTACCATGCTGGGGAACGAGTAACATTGGAATTGGTGAAGCCGCTCGAAGCGATTCGAAAAACGCTCCTCCTTGCAGGGTGCGATGATCCTCTGTTGGACTGGTTGGGCGCTGAGGCGTCCACATGCTGTCCCGGCTGGTCGATTCAACGAGAGGTAATGGAAGAGGAGGAAGGGTGGAAACGATTGAGAAACGGTGGATGCCACGCTCTGGTGGTTTATCGTCGGGCGGGTACCCCTGATGGCTTTGTACGAATTTGTATCGCTGAGCGGGATATGGGGTGGATTACCGGATCAACTGTATCGAAACCCGTTACCTGTGCGGCTGACTTGCTTCGTCCAGGTCTTCGTTTCATTAACCTCCCTCCTGGATCGGGCATTCGGGAACGCATCAAGCGAATGCTGGAAGCAAAACAGAATGTTGGAAGCGTTCCTAATGGATGGGAGCGGGTGGAGACATCACATTGGAAAGCGGCTGCTTCTCTCAGTGAAGGGACGGCTGATGTCATGGTTGGTCCTTATTCTGTGGCTAAGCACTACGGGTTGATCTGGAGACCGGCATGGGTCGAACCGCTGGATCTGATCGTTCCTGTTACTGTATGGGAGGAAACAGCGGGGAATACGCTAAAGAAAATCCTCCTATCCCAGGCATTTCGTTCAGCAGCCCAACGGCTCGGAGGTTATAACTTGTCACAGATGGGTCAATTGGTCTGACGGGATCGTTAAAAGGAAGGAGGTGGGTGGAACGGATGGAAGAGAAACAGGTTTATTGGAAGGATCGATTGGGAAGACCACTCCGGGATCTTCGTATTTCTGTGACGGATCGGTGCAATTTTCGTTGCCGTTATTGTATGCCAGCGGAAGTATTCGGTCCGGATTATGCGTTTCTCCCGCGGAAAGAGTTACTTACCTTTGAAGAAATCACCCGCTTGGTTCGGCTGTTTGCTGTCGGAGGCGTTGAAAAGATCCGAATCACGGGTGGAGAGCCTTTGTTGCGCAAGGACCTTTCCCGTTTAATCAAGATGATCAAAGCGGTGGATGGCATCAAGGATATTGCTCTCACCACCAATGCTTCCCTGTTGGCCAAACATGCCGTTTTGTTAAAAGATGCGGGACTGGATCGGGTCAATGTCAGCCTGGATGCCTTGGACCAAGAGATTTTTGCCCGGATGAACGGGCGGCAATTTAGTGTCAAACGTGTTCTGGAAGGAATTGATGCAGCAGAACAAGCAGGGCTGAAGGTGAAAGTGAATATGGTTGTTCAGCGGGGCGTCAATGATGGACAAATTCTTCCCATGGCACATTATTTTCGGGAAAAGGGGCACATCCTTCGTTTTATTGAATATATGGATGTGGGAAACACCAATGGTTGGGATCTGAGCCAGGTCGTTTCCAAACGGGAGATTTTGGCCAAGATTCACAAGGAAATGCCTTTAAAACCGACAGATCCGAACTATTATGGAGAAGTTGCCAATCGTTATCGCTATCTGGGAACCGATCAGGAAGTCGGAGTGATTGCCTCGGTTACCGATTCCTTTTGTTCTTCCTGCACCCGTGCCCGTTTGTCTGCCAACGGTCGTCTGTATACCTGTCTGTTTGCATCAGAAGGTACGGATTTGCGGGACCTTCTCAGAGAAGGGGTGGATGATCAGGTGGTGCTGGAGCGAATTCATCAAATCTGGTCTGGTCGAGAGGATCGTTATTCTGATGAGCGCCTTTCTGCGACCCATCTTCCCCGTGATCAAAAGGTGGAGATGTCATTTATTGGAGGATAAAGGAGGAAAACGGTTGGATTCTTTTACGCATATCAATGAACAGGGACGGGCTCGGATGGTGGATGTATCCGGAAAAGAGGTGACGCGTCGCACGGCTATTGCCCGTTCCCGGATCCGCATGAGACCAGAGACATTGAACATGATCTGGGAAGGAACGGTTGGCAAAGGGGATGTGTTGGCCGTGGCACAGGTGGCTGGTATCATGGCCGCTAAAAAAACTGCTGACTTCATTCCGATGTGCCACCCCATTCCTTTGAAAAGTGTAGATATTCGCTTTCATGAGGAAGAGGACAGCCTTCTGGTTGTGGAAGCAGAGGCAAAGACGGACAATGTGACCGGAGTGGAAATGGAGGCTTTGACAGCAGTTAGTATGGCTTCACTGACGGTTTATGATATGTGTAAGTCCGTGGATAAAGGGATTATTATTGAAGAAACCTGTCTGTTATCCAAAACAGGTGGAAAAAGTGGTGATTATCATCGGGAGGAGAAATGATCGTGTGGAGAGTCGGAATTCTGACTGTCAGTGACAAGGGAGCCCAAGGGAAAAGGAAAGATGTAAGCGGAGAGGAAATCCGCCGCTTGGTTCCATTGATAAAAGGAACCGTTGCCGTTTATGAAATTGTTCCGGATGAACAGGAGGTGATTGAAAACGCATTGATCCGAATGGCAGATGAAGAAAGGTTGGATTTGGTTCTTACAACGGGTGGTACGGGCTTGTCATTGCGGGATGTGACTCCTGAAGCGACCAAGCGGGTGATGGATCGGGAAGTGCCAGGCATTCCTGAGGCGATGCGAATGACGACATTGGAAAAAACGAAGTTTGCGATGTTGAGCCGCTCAGTGGCAGGAACTCGTGGGCAAACCCTGATGATTAATCTTCCGGGAAGTCCGAAAGCGGTTCGGGAGTGCTTAGAAGCAGTGTTGGAGGTCTTGCCGCATGCGTTGAAGATTCTGCACGGGACGATCAAGGACCACGGTAAAATACGAAAGTAAAAGGAGTAGCAACTTTTTACGAAAAAGGGGTTGACGGCGCTCAAGAACCTGTGCTAAGTTATTAAAGCGCCTTGCGAACGAGGCAAGCAAGTGGACATCTTGAAAAAAAGCAAAAAAACCTCTTGCAAAATTCGACAGAATCAGTTACAATGAATCATGTCGCTTCAAAAGATGTTCCTCAGTAGCTCAATGGTAGAGCGCCCGGCTGTTAACCGGTAGGTTGCAGGTTCGAGTCCTGCCTGAGGAGCCATATTGCGGAGAGATACTCAAGTGGCTGAAGAGGACGGTTTGCTAAACCGTTAGGGGGTCTCTGGCCCCGCGCGGGTTCGAATCCCGCTCTCTCCGCCATTTGGACAAATGATCGTGGCCCGTTGGTGAAGCGGTTAACACACCAGCCTTTCACGCTGGCATGCAGGGGTTCGAATCCCCTACGGGTCACCATGTTCAGGACGGTTAGCTCAGGGGGAGAGCACCTGCTTCACACGCAGGGGGTCGGCGGTTCAATCCCGTCACCGTCCACCATACTCGGGGGATTCCCGAGGCAGATTGCGGAGCTGTGGTGAAGTTGGAGTTCACGCCGGCCTGTCACGCCGGAGGTCGCGGGTTCGAGTCCCGTCAGCTCCGCCATTCAATATGGCGGCCATGGCGAAGTGGTTAACGCACCGGATTGTGGCTCCGGCATTCGTGGGTTCGATTCCCACTGGTCGCCCCACTCTTAGAAACCTTGCCGCTGGGGTGTAGCCAAGTGGTAAGGCAACGGACTTTGACTCCGTGATGCGTAGGTTCGATCCCTACCACCCCAGCCAGTTATGACCCATTAGCTCAGTCGGCAGAGCACCTGACTTTTAATCAGGGTGTCCCAGGTTCGAATCCTGGATGGGTCACCAAAAAATGAACAAGTGGGTTCGGTTTCATCGTCCAAAAATAATTTAAAAAATACTCTTGACATTCATACCGCAACATGATACGATAGAAAATGTCGATCGAGGCGGTTAATCGAGGAAATCAGCCCGGAGTTTTGCGGGTGTGGCGGAATTGGCAGACGCACTAGACTTAGGATCTAGCGCCTCAGGCGTGGGGGTTCGAGTCCCTCCACCCGCACCAATGCCAATTTATCATGTGCGGTCGTGGTGGAATCGGCAGACACGCTATCTTGAGGGGGTAGTGGCCATATGGCCGTGCGAGTTCGAGTCTCGCCGACCGCACCATTCATACAGCATAGATCAAAGCAAAACCGCATTGGCACCGGGGTGTGGCTCAGCTTGGCAGAGCGCCTCGTTCGGGACGAGGAGGTCGCAGGTTCAAATCCTGTCACCCCGACCACCTATACAATATTTAATATGCGGGTGTAGTTCAGTGGTAGAACATCGGCCTTCCAAGCCGAATGCGAGGGTTCGATTCCCTTCACCCGCTCCACATTCAAGCAAAAACCGTAGCTTTTAGAGCTACGGTTTTTGTATATGAGGATAAACCTTGAGGTTTCAAGAAAATTGATTTCAGGATAAACTAGATAAGGCAGTGATGGATAACCGAATCAATTGAACTTAAAAAATAGGTGATGGTATGGATTCTAATTTTTGTCTCTTTCAAACCAACAGTCCTAGAGCAACCCGCTCTTTGGCCATGAACCTGGCAAAACGTCTTCAGCCGGGAGATGTGATCACCCTTGAGGGTGATTTGGGTGCAGGGAAAACGACATTTATGCAGGGAGTGGGAAAAGGTTTGGGAATTGAAGCCCCGATTGACAGTCCTACGTTTACCTTGATCAAGGAGTATGAACAAGGGAGAATCCCTCTTTATCATATGGACGTGTATCGGCTGGATTCTACGGTTGAGGAACTGGGATGGGATGAATACTTTTACGGAGAGGGTGTTACATTTGTCGAGTGGGCAAGTCGGATTCAGCCCTTATTGCCCGAAGATGTGATACGAATTGAAATTGTTCGCCAGGAAAATGAGGTTCGAATGATTAAAGTGGAGCCTCCTGTCAATGAGGTGGAGCGGATTTGTAAGGGGCTGAGCATCAATGAAATTGCTGGCGATTGATACCTCCACATTGGTGTTGAGTGTGGCGGTTTTGGATCAGTATCGTGTTTTGGGAGAATTGACGACAAACTTACATAAAAATCATTCGGTTCGGTTGATGCCTGCGGTCGCCCGCCTTTTAGGAGATCTGGAACTTGATGCAAGTGACTTGGACGGAGTAGCAGTGGCAGCAGGTCCCGGCTCATATACCGGAGTTCGCATTGGGTTTACGACGGCTAAAACGATCGCCTGGAGTCGTGGAATTCCGATGGTGTCGGTCTCCAGTCTGGCGGCCTTGGCGATGAATGGGCTCCGTTTTCCGGGAGGCGTGGTTCCTCTTTTTGATGCGCGGCGGAACCGGGTTTATACGGGGTTGTTTCGCGGAGAAACAAATGAAATGATTTCAGCAAAGGAAGAAAAAGTGATTCATCTGGATCAGTGGTTGAGTGATCTACGGAATGAAGGTCCATTGCTCTTTTTGGGAGAGGACACCGGCCATTTTCAGGAACGGATCACAGATGTGCTGGGTGATCAGGCATTTTTTGGACAGGGAAGAGAGAATATCGTCAGTGCTGCCCATCTGGGAACGTTGGCTCTCTCATGTCTGAAACGGGGAGAGGTGGATCATATGGGTGCGGTACCCAATTATCTTCAATTGACGAAGGCAGAGGCAGATTGGTTATCCAAAAACGGAGGAAAAAAGAATGAAGTGTCTGGGGATTAAGTTCCGGGCGATGACTTTGGATGATCTCTCCGCCGTTCTTCGGGTGGAACACGCCTCTTTCGCCACGCCTTGGCCCAGGGAAGCGTTCTATAATGAATTGGTGTATAATCGGCTTGCCCACTATAAGGTTGTAGAAAAGGATGGAAGGGTTGTTGGTTACAGTGGAATGTGGCTGGTTTTAGATGAGGCGCATGTGACCAATATTGCCATTCATCCGGACCTTCAGGGGCAAGGGATTGGAGAGCAAGCATTGGAAGATTTGATGAAGTCTGCGAGAAAATCCGGTGCACATCACATGATGCTGGAAGTGAGAGCATCGAATCACATTGCTCAGAATCTATACCGTAAAAAGGGATTTCAGCCGATCGGTATACGTCCGCATTATTATACCGATAATCAGGAAGATGCTGTGATGATGCAGGTAAAGCTAGGTGGAGAAATGGATGAAATCAAATAAAAAAACGTTGGTATTGGGAATTGAAACAAGCTGTGATGAAACGTCAGCGGCAGTAGTGGAAAATGGAGCGATTCTTCGTTCCAATGTGATCTCTTCTCAGATGGAAGTTCACCGCCGCTTTGGGGGAGTGGTACCTGAAGTGGCTTCCCGTCGACATGTGGAACGGATCACGGAGATTATTCAACAGGCTTTAAATGATGCCCATGTCAAACAGGAAGATTTATCAGCGATCGCGGTTACCCAAGGACCCGGCCTAGTCGGTGCACTTTTGATTGGAGTAGCCGCAGCAAAAGCGATGGCTTTTGCTGCAAATCTTCCATTGGTTGGAGTTCATCATATCGCCGGTCACATTTATGCCGCTCACTTGATGCAACCGTTACAATTTCCTTTGGTGGCGCTGGTGGTTTCCGGTGGTCATACCGAATTGGTCTATATGTCGGATCACAATCGGTTTGAACGGCTGGGTCGAACACGGGATGATGCAGCCGGAGAAGCCTATGATAAAGTGGCCCGTCTTCTGGATTTGTCCTATCCGGGTGGTCCGGAAATTGATCGTCTGTCAAAGGAAGGCAAGCCTATAATTGATTTGCCGAGAGCCTGGCTGGAGCCGGATTCTTTGGATTTCAGTTTCAGCGGGTTGAAGTCGGCTGTGATTAACCTGCTTCATAATGCCAAACAGCGGGGAGAAGTGATTCATCGAGCGGATGTGGCTGCCAGTTTTCAGGAGTCTGTGGTGGAAGTGCTTACTGAAAAAGCGGTTCGTGCGGTAAGAAAACAGGGAGTCAAGCATCTGGTTCTTGCGGGTGGGGTTTCGGCCAATTCGCGCTTGAGACAGGAACTGTTACACCGCTGTCAAAAGGAAAACATTCATCTCACCATTCCTTCTATGGAACTGTGCACAGATAACGCGGCCATGATTGCAGCTGCAGGTACATTTCGTTATCTGGATGGGCAAACGGATGGTTTGGATTTAAATGCAAAACCTGATTTATCCTTGATTTGAGATTTGTTTTGCCGATTTTATAGAACAAAGCCCTGTCGCCATTCGGCGCAGGGCTTTGTTCTGGTTTGAACCAAAAAGCACATAACTTTGAGTGAGTAGTACCATTGGAGTCATTTTGCCATTCAACCAATATGATTTTTAGTTTGGGTGAAGGAAAAGGTTACGAAGAGCATAAAATGAAGACGATTGAAATCAATCTCGATCAGTAAGGAAAGAACTGCGGACAAAGATAAATAAGAGGGGGGAGATCCGGTGGAGCATCCTTTTCCGACGACCCAGCGGGACCGGTCCCAATCGTTTAGCGGATATTTTGTCCGCTGGTTGGGACCGGAGGGGATGAAGCGGACTCTTTTCCACTTCGTTGCTGGAGGAAAGAGATGCGGAAACGGATATCTCCCCTTCACCACTTTGTCATGAACTTCAACTGCTGACCTTTGTCAGCAGTCCCTTTTAGTTATCCACAGGCACGACCTCCGATTCAAGGGGGACAAAGTGCATAAAAAGAGTGAAATTCCATATAAATACCATGGAAATCTGTTTTGTTTAACCAAAAAGATTTAGATAAAAAGACATTGTGGATAAATCGGTTTTAGTACCTGTGGATAATGTGGATAAGTCCTGTGGATAACTGAAATAATAGGGTTTTGGTTGTGGATAAATATGTGGAAATCCTGTGGATTGCAACAATCGAATACTTCTTAAGGACTAGGGGAGGATACGAAAAGAGAAAGTTGGAAACGGGGAATCAAGGTGAAATTAAAATATGCGTTTTCTGTTTTCCTTTGCTTGTTTCTGGGATTGATACTTTTCTGTTTTTGTACAGAAGGAACAGTCTACAGCCAATCTATGGTACGTGACGTACGACAGATTTGGTGGATGAACGTACCGGATCTGTATTTGGATGATATCCGAAACCAAGAGCTCCCTCATTTGCAACATTTGATTCAACATGCTTCTGTTGGAGCGATGAATATGAAAACCGGTGGCAGAAACACGCTCTCCAACAGTTACGCCACACTGGGTATGGGAAGCCGGGCCGTATCCCCCACGAACGAAATGTTTTATCATGCGGTGGAACAGGTGGAAGATCAGGAGGAGGAGCCTGTGACCGCCGGTGTATTGTATGCCCGTCGGATGGGTGAAACGTTTTCATCCCAGTCCATTGTCTATCCTGGACTCATGAACCTCATTGCTGAAAATGAAAAAAACACCTATGTAGTGAAACCGGGAATTTTGTCTGAATCGCTTCGCCGTCACGGGTATGCCACGATGGTATTGGGAAATTTGGATGAAGGAAAAAAGCCGGTTCGATATGCCCCGCTGATTACCATGGATCGAAGAGGTGTGACGGAAGAAGGGGATATTGGGGAGAATGTGCTGGTTCAGGATTTGGATCGACCCTTTGGAGTGAAAGCCAATTATCAACGAATCGGTCAACAGCTGTTATCGTGGCATAAGCCAGGGTTAGCTGTGGTAGATTTGGGGGATCTTTACCGTTTGGAGCGGGTGGGACATACCATGTCCCCGCTGTTGCAAGATCGCTTGCGGATGCGTATCTTGCAGGAACTGGATGATTTCCTGGGTCAAATGGTGCAGAAGATGGATAAACATCAACTGCTGGTTTTAACCTCATCCGGAAGCGGTTCTTCCCAAAAAGAAGGCCTTCAGCCGATTCTGTTTTATCAAAAGGGAACCGATTTTCGTTTGCTGACTTCCTCAACAACCCGCAGAACAGGAATTGTAAGCAATATCGATCTGGCTCCTACCCTTCTTACCCGTTTGGGGATCACGGTTCCAAAGGGGATGATGGGACTTCCCATGAATTCCATTCCCGGATCGATCAAAGATTTCTGGAATACCGTAGAGCGCGTTGAATCCATTTACAATCTGCGCCCCTCTGTTTTATACTCGTATATTCTGTTGCAAATCACCGTGCTTTTGACAGGTCTGATATTTATTTTGAAGAATGGAAAAGGTAGAGGTTGGATGGAGTCTGTTCTGCTTGCAGTGATGCTCGCCCCCTTTATCTTTTTGGTTTTTTCCGGTATGACCGCTCATTCTTGGTGGCTTTTCAGCGGAATTCTGGTTGTGAGTGGATTAGGTCTGGCCTTTCTGTTAACCCGGATTTCCACCCTTTCTTTATTTTTTTGGACGGGGTTGTTCGTTTTTTTGCCGGTAGTCGTGGATGGTTTGATGGGTGGGCCGCTGATCCAGCAATCTTTTTTGGGGTATGATCCCATTAAGGGAGCCCGCTATTATGGAATTGGAAACGAATATATGGGAGTGGTTCTCGGTTCCTCGATTCTCGCAAGCGCTGCTTGGTTGGAAAAACGGGAGGTTGTCACCCGATGGTTACGGTGGGGAGTCGGTCTCTTTTTCTTTTTTTTGCTGCTCTTTTTTGCGGCTCCGTTTTGGGGGACCAATGCCGGTGGTGCATTGGCGTCTGCTGTTGGCTTTGCCGTTGCTTATTTGCGCTTTTTTCAAAAACGTTGGAGCACCGGGTTATTTTTAAAGGCAGTGGGTCTCGGTCTGATTGGCCTTTTACTGTTGGTGGTGTTGAACAGTTGGTTGCCGGGACCTTCTCCCAGTCATATTGGACGTGCACTTGCCGACCTTCGGGAAGGAGATTTTGAAGCAGTTCTTCGTATCATCCATCGAAAGTTGGAGATGAATCTGAAGTTGCTTCGTGTTTCCTCCTGGGGAAAGGTGTTTCTCTTATCTCTGGTTGCCATGGCGATTCTTTCTTTTCGCCCTGCCGGAGGTCTCAAGCTGTTAATGCGACGCTATCCCCAGATGTTTAATGGATTTGCGGCTATTCTAGCTGGGGCATTGGCTGCCATTGTCTTTAACGATTCGGGGATTGTTTCTGCTGCTACGTCGATCATTTATGTGGTGATGCCTTTTATGATTATCGCCATCCGTGAATGGTCCGATGCTTGGGAAAAAGCATCCAGACCGGACGGCTGAAGGGTTTTTCCGGGATGATTCGATTGTATAAAAAGTTGAAAATAGATTCGCTTTCAACCGACTGAAGCAAACGACAATAATGGGGTCAAGAGCAATCAAGAGAATGGGATGGGAGCGATTGGAGATGGAATGGACCATTGATCTGAACAGCGATTTGGGGGAGAGTTTTGGTCCTTATGTCATCGGTCAGGATGCATCCATATTGGATGAAATCACCTCTGCCAATATCGCCTGTGGCTACCATGCAGGGGATCACAATATCATGCATCAGACGGTGAGGATGGCTGTGGAAAAAGGCGTTGGTCCGGGAGCTCATCCAGGATTGCCGGATCGGTTGGGATTTGGACGGAGGTATATCGCTGTCGACCCCGATGATGTCTATAACATGACTGTTTATCAGATTGGTGCACTGCAAGCATTCGTTTCCCACTATGGAGAGCGTTTGCGACATGTAAAGCCTCATGGGGCACTTTTCAATATGGCGAGCAAGGATGCCACTATTGCTCAGGCGATTGCGGAAGCTGTGGCTGCGGTAGACCGGAATCTGCTTCTTTTCGGCCTTTCCAATAGTGAGCTGATTCAGGCCGGAACAAAAGCGGGTCTGAAGGTGGTGCATGAAGTGTTTGCCGATCGGACTTACCAACCGGATGGAACGCTGACTCCCCGTACGGCCCCCAATGCCTGTATGGAGGATCTGGATTTGATGGTGAAACGTGTGGTACGGATGGTCAAAGAGGGAAAGGTTCACGCTTTGGATGGAACGGATCTGGAGATTCAGGCGGACACCGTCTGTGTGCATGGCGATGACCCAAAGGCCCTCGCTTTTGTTCGAGGGTTACGGAAAGGATTGGAGGAACACGGAATACGGATTCAAAAAGTTGGATGCTGATGAAAAAAGGGATGACCGTACTAAAGCTAGGGTTTCTGACAACTGTTCAGATTTCATGGTGAAATCGTGAATTAACATATAGTGATTCAAAAAACAAGAGACTTCCCAATTTGGAAAGTCTCTTCATCGATTATTGATCCACAATTTCCAGTTTTCCCTCTGCCAGAAGCTCTTCTCCCCGAAAGATTTGAATTTTATATTTGCCAAGGTCATAGAAGCCGTTAAAATCATCATTGGAAGTGAATTCCCATTTTAAACCGTCCCAAGAAGGATCAACATCATTCGTAAATTCTTCAATCAGTTTATCGCCTGGCTCCTTCAGTACTTTGGCTTTAATATATTTGGTATCAAATGTTTGACCTTTTGGGAGATCAAATTTCAGGGCAATATCCTCTTCATTTCCAAAATGACTTCGTGTTCTCAACAGTCCTTTGACATCATCATCGCTGGGATAATCACCAAAGGTGATTTTGGCTACTTTGGGTTCTTTTTTCTCTTTCGTTTCTTTCCTGTCCGTTTTGGATTCATCAGCGAGCAAGCCACAGCCTGTGCCCAGAACAACCAGCATTAACAATAAAACGGAAATCAGTGATTTTTTAAGCAATGATAACCCTCCTGTTATCTTTAATCCGATAGTACATCTTGTTCAGAGTCCCGTTTATTCATAACCTGTTCCTGAATGCTGTCCCGTTTGTCAATCACTTCATCTTGTAATTCATCCCGTCGATCGATGGAATAGGACTGGATCGTGTCTCTTCGGTCAAAGATTTGCGACTGCACATCACTGATCAAATCATAGTCAAAGTCTCGTTCCTCTTCCAGGTATTCAGTGGCGTCATAAAGATAATGTTTTTCTTCTTCTGCCTGCCGGTAAAGATCACTCTTCATCTGATCCAGCCGGTCATATTTGACGCTGGCAACATACTTTGCTTTGTCGTAATGGTCGCTTGCCCAGTCTCCCCATTGATCATAGAGACGGTCATATTCACCTTCGAAGTACTCTTTCAGATCCACTTTGGAGCCCACCGTTTGGTAATTTCCCCCACCGGCGTCAGCCACTTCTTGAAGAGCCTTTTGGCCATCATTGTCCACATCAAATCCAATGATGTTGACAACGGCTTCCATATTGGATTCATTTAGTTCTTCCGCAGCTTTTACCGGGTCGCCGTCACACGTTTCCACTCCGTCACTCACCACGTATACGATGTTCTGTACGTTGCTACCTACATGGGAAGAGAGTTTTTCTTTAGCCTCTTTCATGGCTCCGGCCAATGGGGTCCATCCGGTGGGGTGGAATCTATCCAGCGAGTTTTGGAACGTCTTAGTTTTATAGGGGCCCAGTGGATAGACTTCTTCCATACTGGCACAGGATGTTTCTTTGTCCGCTTTGGCATTGGAACCCTTGTGACCGTATACCAAAAGGGAGACATTGGCTCCTTGGGGCATATTGGAAGAGAAATTTTTCACTGCTTTTTTGGCGAGATCCATCTTTACCCCGCCTTTTACCTTGTCCGCCATGCTGCCGCTGGAATCCAGCAGGATCATAATATTCACTTCCTGGCTGTCCGGTACTTTTAGCTTGCGGATCCCTTCAGGTCCCTCCGCTACATCAATAATGGAGGTATCAAAGGTTTCCATGGAATGGATCATCGTTCGGTAATCCTCCGCAACCAGTTTCAGCAGTCGTTCATACAGTTGATCGGCTGAAATGTTTTTGGGGATTTTGTTCAACGCCGGACGAATCTTGTTTAAGTCATATTTGTCCGCTCCATAACGTCCGGGACCTTCTCGCAGGTGTTTGAGATCTTCCAGTTCAGATGGAAGTTTGTCCAATTGAACGGATGTTTCCTTCTTTTCTGAATCCGCCTTTTTTGAAGAGGTCTCTTTTTTTCCAGTCTCCGCAGAGGGATTGAGAAGCGAGCATCCGGAATGAAAGATGAGAAGAATACTTAATAGTCCGATTCCCAAAAATTTCGTTCTCAGCAAATCGATCTCACCTCGCTTTAATGGCTTTTTCAGCACTTTTGAATGTACTATCATTTTTTTACATACAGAAGTATACAAGAAAAGAATACCAGTTGAAAGTTTTTCTATTAAAAATAGAACATTTTATGTATTTGTAAATAGAATAGACCGCTGTCTGCGGTCTATTCTGCAATGTCTGCCCAGCGTTCCGTTTTCTGAACAAGCAGTTCTTCCAGTTCTTTAAGACGTTGTTGGCGAAGTGTGCTCTCTTCGGGGTTACTGTATATTTCCGGCTGACAAAGTTCCTCTTGTAGATGAATTTTTTCCTGTTCCAGCTTCTCAATCTCTTCTTCCAATCGGTTGGCTTCCTCACGGCGGCGGCGCTCCTGTCGCTCTTCTATCCGTTGCTTGCGAACCTCTAGTGTATAATCTGAAACATCAGCAGTTGTTGAGTTCTTTTCCGGATCGTTCCTCTCTTTTTTTTGCTCCAGATAACGTTCGTAGTTTCCGTCAAAAACGGTGATTTTCCCATTGTTTACTTCCCAGATTTGATTGGCCAGTCGGTTAATGAAATAACGGTCATGGGAAACAAACAATAATGTGCCGGAGAAGGATTCCAGACCTGACTCCAGGCGTTCTTTACTCTCCATATCCAAATGGTTCGTTGGCTCATCCATCAAAAGAAGGTTTCCCTGATGTAACAGGCGTTTCAAAAGAGAGAGACGTGCCTTTTCGCCACCGCTCAGATCGGCAATCCGCTTAAATACGTCTTCACCCGTAAATAAAAACTGCCCCAGATACGATCGGATGTCGGATTGATCCAGCTTGGGATGGGCGTCCCAAATCTCATCCAGTACCGTTTTGTCCTTCTGCAGCTCTTCCTGTTCCTGATCATAATAATCCAGATGGACATTGCTGCCAAAGGTTATTTTTCCGGAAAGGGGTTTGATTTGATTTGCCAACGTTTTTAACAGTGTGGACTTCCCGGTCCCGTTGGGACCGAGCAGGGCGATGCGATCCCCGCGTTCAAGGTATAGACTGGCATCAGTGATCAGTGGCTGTTGCGGATGATAGCCCACTGTAAGATCATCGGTGATCAATACCTCTTTTCCACTGGAGACAGCAGGCTCAAAACGGATGGCCACCTTTTTTCGATCACGGGGTGGGGCTTCAATCCGTTCAATCTTTTCCAAGGCTTTGCGACGGCTCTGTGCCCGTTTGGTAGTGGAGGCACGGGCCAGATTTCGTTGGACAAAGTCTTCCATTCGGCGAATTTCTTCCTGCTGCTGTTCATACTCTTTTTCCCATTTTGCTCGCAACGCTTCCCGTTGTACCATATAATCGGAGTAATTGCCGTTAAAGCGTGTCATCCGATTTCGGTCCAGTTCATAGATGACGGTTACCACCCGATCCAGGAAAAAGCGATCATGGGAAACCACCAAAAGCGCTCCAGGGTAGGTTTCCAACGTTTGTTCCAGCCAATAAAGAGCATCCATGTCCAGATAGTTGGTCGGTTCATCCAGGATCATTAAATCCGGTTGTTCCAAAAGCAGTTTGGCCAGCGCAAGACGGGTTTTTTGCCCTCCACTCAATGAGTGAACGGATGTGGTCTCCCATTGGATGTTCCCCAATCCGAGCCCTGTAAGTGCGCCACGCGCCTTGGCTTCAAAGCTATAACCTCCCTGCTGTTCAAATGCTTCCTGTAGCCGGGCATATTGCTCTGTAATTTGAAGATATCGCTTTTCATCGGAGAAAACGGATTCTTTCCCCATTTTTGTTTCCAGTTCCCGAAGTCTCGTTTCCATCTCTTTGAGACTGCTGAAAGCCTTCATCACTTCCTCCCACACCGTTCCATCCGCTTCCGGTTCCATGGATTGAGCAAGATATCCGATTTGTGCATTCTTTTGTATATGGATTTCTCCTGAGTCAGCGGGGAGTTGGGAGGTGATCACTTTCAGGAGGGTGGACTTTCCAGCGCCGTTGGGACCGATTAGACCGACCCGTTCTTTTTCTTCCACCTTTAGGCTAACGCCTTCTAGGATAGAAGTTGCGCCAAATGATTTGTCAATACGATTTGCTTGCAGGATACTCAACTGTATCACCTCTTGTAAACAAGACCGATTCCATTGTATCCCAAGGAAGGTCGCGAAAAAAGAGGGGGACACCTGGATCTGTGTGCTATTGTGATACAATCAGCATAAATCCTGGAGGAGGGAAGGAATGGATACGGAAAAAACGATTCTTCGTACCCGGCTGTTGGCTGAGCGGAAGGGGATGGATGATCGGCGTGCGAAAAGAGAGTCTGCGGCAATTTGTGAGTTTTTGGAAAGGGAGTCTGGTTTTCAAAAGGCAAGGTCCATCCTTTTTTATATGCCTCATCGTGGAGAAGTGGATGTTCGGAAAGGAATGGAGAAGGCATGGCAACAGAAAAAGCAGGTGGTTTTGCCTCGCTCCGTTCCCCGTACCCGTACATTGGAGCTGTATTCCATTACAAGCTTCTCTGATTTAATCGAGGGGACCTATGGGATCTTGGAGCCAGACCCAACGAAGGGTCAGCATGTTGATGCCCAAGAGATAGACTTGGTGGTGGTTCCGGGGATCGGTTTTGACCGGGAAGGTTATCGTCTGGGGTATGGCGGGGGTTATTATGACCGATTTTTTGCAGATCCAGATGTTGATATGGTACGTGTGGGAGTAGCTTATTCCTTTCAACTGGTGTCCACGGTTTATCCTGAATCCCACGATCAACCTGTACATGCGGTGATTACCCCTGAAGGCGTCATTCATTTTTAAAGAATGATATATCAAACAGCCCACGAACGTGGGCTGCTAAGCGGTAATTATGAGAATAAAAAATCCATAAGTCATTTGATTCAATTTCAGTTTATTCCGGAAACAGGTGTTGGGACAATAGGCTGGAAGATGGATTTTTCAATTCATGTTTTTAATTCTTTTGTCAGTCCAGCATTAAGTTCTTGTGAATACATACACAAATAGAACCAAGGTTGATACAATAATGACAGGATAGAAGATCAAGAATCGAAGTACTTAAAATAAACATGATGGGATGCGAGGGGGGAAGACGGATGAAGAGTTCTTTGAAGGAAGTGCATGTGACTGATGCTGTAGGGATGGTTTTGGCCCATGATCTGACTCAGGTATTGCCTGGCAAGTTTAAAGGACCCCTGTTTTGCAAAGGACATGTGATCCAAAAAGAAGATATTGAGGGTCTCCTTTCGATTGGTAAGGAACATATTTATGTGATGGAACTGGCACCGGGGGAACTTCACGAAAATGAAGCAGCAAATCGGATTGCCCGTGCCGCTGCCGGAGAACGGGTGACTGTGACGGAACCTCGTGAGGGAAAAGTGAATCTGGTGTCCAACATCCACGGACTCTTAGAGGTGGATGCTTCTCGTGTCCATGCTGTCAATCAGGTAGAGCAGGCCGTGATATCCACACTGGAGTCCGATCGGCCGGTTCAGGAAGGAGAAGTGGTTGCCGCATCCAGGGTAATTCCTTTGATTTATCCGGAGGAACGGGTCCAATCGGTGGAGAAAATCCTCACGACTTCCGAGAATCCGGTGGTGGATGTTCTGCCCTATCAAACATTGAAGGTGGGAGTGGTGATCACCGGAAGTGAGATTATACAGGGTCGGATTCCCGATCGGTTTGGACCGGTGATTCAGGAAAAGCTTCAGAAATTCGGCTCCACGGTGATGGGCCAGACGCTCGCCGGTGACGATAAAGAGATGATCCAAGCTCAGATCCATTCCTTTATTGAGAGGGAAGCGGATATGGTTTTAGTAACAGGAGGTATGTCTGTCGATCCGGATGATCGCACACCGGGTGCCATTCAATCATTGGGTGCGGAGATCGTTAGCTATGGAACCCCGATGCTTCCAGGCTCCATGCTGATGGTTGCTTATTATCAGGGGATTCCGGTGTTGGGGCTTCCTGGATGTGTCATCCATGATTCCTATACTTCTTTTGATAAACTGCTTCCCCGGATCCTCGCTGGAAAGAAAATATACCGGGAAGATATCGTCCATCTGGGTTATGGTGGATTGCATTCCTGTTGAATGTGGAGATACAGTATCATGATAGCAAAGAGTCAGATTCGTATGTTTGGAGGCGTGCTATGTCTGAAATCAAGATTCCCCAAGTGACAGCCAAGCGCTTGCCACTTTACTATCGGTATTTGGAAAAATTGCACGCGATCGGGAAAAAACGCGTTTCTTCCGCACAATTGAGCGAAGCATTGCAGATTGACCCTGCCACCATCCGCCGTGATTTTTCTTACCTCGGAGAATTGGGCAAAAAAGGTTATGGATATAATGTAAATTATTTATTGCAGTTTCTCAGGAATTTTCTGCGGCAAGATGAAGTGACCAATGTGGTTCTGGTAGGAGTTGGCCATCTGGGCACCGCTTTGTTGAAATATAATTTTTATCGAAGTCACAATACAAAAATTGTAGCTGGATTTGATGTAGATTCCTCTAAGATTGGAAAGGAAGTAGATGGAGTGTCCATCTATTCCATGGACCGCTTTGCTGAGGTCTGTCAACTCCATCATGTGGAGATGGCGATTCTGACCGTACCTGCCCATGCAGCACAACAAACGACGGATTGGATTGTGAAGGCAGGGATTCGTGGGATTCTCAATTTTACTCCCGCTCGTCTGACGATCCCTCAGGGGGTCAGAATGCATAATATTGATCTAACCATTGAACTGCAAACGCTGATCTATTTCCTGAAGAACTTTCCGCTGGAGGAAGACGAGGATGTTACTCTGAAGGGGGAGGCTCCCCTGAAAGAGGATTAAAGCGGTTCTGCTTTGAATCGATCGGGAGAAGGAAGGTAAACGTATGAGGGGTAATCAACAACATTGGACGGAGCATTTGGGCGAAATGCGAAGCCGAATTCTCGTCGTTTTAGGTACTTTTGTCATTATGTTGATGGTGGGCTTTTTTTTCGCCGAGCCGATCATCAACTTTGTTCGATACGATACACTTCAAACGTCCTTGAAACAGAAAGTGGAACTACATGCTTTTTCTGTGGGTGACCCGCTTACAATCTATATGCAGATTGCTTTTGTGGTGGCGGTTGCAGGTACGCTTCCGGTTCTGCTCTATCAAATCTGGCGGTTTGTCCAACCGGGATTGACGCCCAGGGAACAAAAGGCCACGCTTAGATATATTCCATTTGCCGCCGTTCTTTTTGTGTTGGGATTATCATTTGGTTATTATTGGGTTTTCCCCTTCCTTCTCAACTTTATGTTTGCACTGGCTGATTCATTGGGTGTGTCGGAAACCTACGGAATGTATGAATTTTTTCGGTTTATGTTTCGTGTAATCCTTCCGATTGCACTGTTGTTTGAACTACCGGTGGTGATTTTGTTTCTGACGCAGATTCGGATTTTAAACCCGGATCTTTTGCGCAAAAGTCGACGCTTTGCCTATCTGGCCATGGTTGTTTTGGCTGCTTTGGTGACACCGCCGGATTTTATCAGCAATATATTGGTCTCCATACCACTGATTTTACTTTATGAGGTCAGTATCTGGCTTTCGTCGCGCGTTTATCGTCGGATACAAGCTGAAGACGAGGAACGGGAGCGCTATTGGCAGGAGCGAGAGAAAATGGATCACGAAGATGGTTGGTAAATGGTTGAGGGGAAGGGTTCTTTATTTACCCTGAAATAGGACGTTTGCCGTGGTTTAAAGGAGATCAAAGCTGATTCCTCTGATATAGGAGGAATCAGCTTTGATTGTTTTTCGATGTTGATTGATACAGGTTGTTGATGTTGCACCGTTTGCACCTGGTTATATGCGACATCGCCGGAAGCGTAACAGGAGTAGAAAGCAATGATCCAAACTGCAAGCGAATCATATTGACACAATTTCTCCCTTTTCTAACCATTCGTTCATGGGAACGGTAATTTTTTTTTACAGAGGTCTTGCAAAATGGAAAGCAGATCGTTATTATTGTAATTGTGTTAGCACTCATCTTCATCGAGTGCTAATAAAGAATCCATTTACCTCATGAAGGAGGGTGCCTGACGATGATCAAACCATTAGGGGATCGAGTTGTTCTTCAAGCGATCGAAAAAGAAGAAAAGACGGCCAGTGGCATTGTATTGCCGGAAACGGCCAAGGAAAAACCCCAGGAAGGAAAAGTGGTTGCTGTGGGTTCCGGTCGTTTTGAAAACGGTCAAAAGGTAGCGCTCGAAGTAAAGGAAGGCGATCGTGTAATCTTCTCCAAATACGCAGGTACGGAAGTGAAAGTGGGCGACACGGAATATCTGATTCTGCGCGAAAGCGATATTCTGGCTGTTCTCGACTAAGTTTTTTCACATCCTGTCAAAATAAAATCACCTACATAGGAGGGAGAAAGCGTTATGGCGAAAGAGATTAAATTTAGCGAAGAATCCCGTCGTGCCATGTTGCGTGGCGTAGACGCCTTGGCGGATGCTGTAAAAGTGACGCTTGGGCCGAAAGGTCGCAATGTCGTGCTTGAAAAGAAATTTGGTTCTCCTCTGATCACGAATGATGGTGTAACCATTGCTAAGGAAATTGAACTGGAAGACAAGTTTGAAAACATGGGTGCCCAGCTGGTGAAAGAAGTGGCAACCAAGACCAATGATGTAGCCGGTGACGGAACAACCACCGCTACGGTTTTGGCTCAAGCCATGATCCGTGAAGGTCTTAAAAATGTGGCTGCCGGTGCCAACCCGATGGTCGTTCGTCGCGGGATTGAAAAGGCTGTTAAAACAGCTGTTGATGAAATCCGCAATATCGCTAAGCCGATTGAAGGAAAAGACTCCATTGCCCAAGTGGCTGCCATTTCTGCCAATGATGACGAAGTGGGTCAACTGATCGCCGAGGCGATGGAAAAAGTGGGTAACGACGGTGTAATTACTGTCGAAGAATCCAAAGGATTCGTCACAGAACTGGAAGTCGTCGAAGGGATGCAATTTGATCGCGGCTACATTTCCCCGTACATGGTAACAGATAATGACAAAATGGAAGCTGTCTTGGACGAACCGTATATCCTGATCACGGATAAGAAAGTTTCCAATGTACAAGAGATCCTGCCTCTCTTGGAAAAAGTGGTCCAACAAGGTAAACCGCTTTTGATCATTGCTGAAGATATGGAAGGGGAAGCACTGGCCACCCTCGTAGTGAACAAATTGCGCGGTACCTTCAATGCAGTGGCTGTAAAAGCTCCTGGTTTCGGTGATCGTCGCAAGGCAATGTTGCAAGACATTGCTACATTGACCGGTGGACAAGTGATTACGGAAGACTTGGGAATGGATCTGAAAACGGCTGACTTTAGCGTGCTGGGTCGTGCCCGTCAGATTCGCGTAACCAAGGATGAAACCATCGTTGTCGACGGTTTTGGCGATCGTGGCGAAATCGACAGCCGCGTGAAACAAATTCGTCAGCAATTGGAAGAAACCACTTCCGAGTTTGACAAAGAAAAATTGCAAGAGCGTCTGGCCAAACTGGCTGGCGGTGTCGCTGTCATCAAAGTGGGTGCCGCTACTGAAACCGAGCTGAAAGAGCGCAAGCTGCGGATTGAAGACGCCCTTAACTCCACTCGTGCCGCTGTGGAAGAAGGGATTGTGGCCGGTGGTGGTACGGCTCTCGCCAGCATTGTATCCGCTGTTGAGAAGTTGGAAAACGAATTCTCCGGCGATCAGAAAACCGGTGCCAAAATCATTCGTCGCGCTTTGGAAGAGCCGTTGCGTCAGATCGCTTTCAACTCCGGTCTGGAAGGCTCTGTGATTGTGGAGCGTTTGAAAGATAAAGATGTGGGTACTGGGTTTAATGCTGCTACTGGCGAATGGGTGGACATGATCAAGTCCGGTATTGTAGACCCGGCCAAAGTAACTCGCTCCGCTCTGCAAAATGCCGCTTCCGTTGCAGCCATGGTTCTGACCACTGAGGCTGTTGTGGCTGACAAGCCGGAAGAAGAAGAGAAAGCCGGTGCCCCTGGTGATATGGGTGGCATGGGCGGTATGGGCGGCATGATGTAACCCAGCCCATAAAATCCTTATGGGAATTTGATTTTTATCTGGATGCCCCCAAAAAGGTAACACAGAGGTAACGTTAAGTAAAAAATCGAGGCTTTCCATAAGTTGAGCAAACTTGTGGAAAGCCTCTTTTTGTATGGCATGACTGTGGGATTGGCGATCCAAAGGGATTAGCTGGGCTGGACAATACGGGCTGACTGGATAGGCGAAAAACATAAATGAAACCGGGAGGAAAGGACCAGCCCGGTTTCATCCAAGTATCTGTTTTTTCTTTTTCGCAAATTCCTCTTCAGTAATAATACCCTGATCTCTCAATTCTGCATACTTTTTAAGTTCGTCCGCTTCACTGGTTAAGACATTTTTTTCGGATTCCGATTTTTTCCCGATGCGATTTCTCACTAATGAGATAAATCCCTCAACATCACCATGATTAATCCATTTCATCTTCACTTTATTACCAGATGCGAAAAAGGAAATATAATGTCCCATCATACTTTTTCCCATCTCGATTGAACTGATATTGGAATATGGAAATACTTCTAAGTCATAACCGGATAAACGTTTACCGTAAAACACAACTCTGTGGTTGGTCGCGATGAAAACACCATTTCTGACGGTTTTTTGCCCCAATGATTTGGTTTCATAAGCCCCCATAACACTTGATAACATTTCCTCACTCGGTTCCAGATGTTCTCTGGCTTTTTTAAGTAATTTATCGATTTTGGCCAATTCTTACCATCCTTTCATTTTCCCACACTTCTGTCCTTTACGGAAAATACCCCTAATCCGTTATTCGAACCGATAGTATTTTTTGAGTCTACTTTGCATGTGAAAACAATAAAAAGGTTTAAATGGAAAAGGAACGACGAACACTGTTGGTAAGGAGGTAGATCCATGGAGCATGTTAAGATTCAAACAATGGACAAGGGTCCGTTGATTGTTCGCGGGGATGTGGAATTGGTGGATGCGGATGGAAATCGTTTTGAAACGAAGAGATCATTTGCGCTTTGCCGATGTGGCCTTTCTACTAATAAGCCTTTCTGTGATGGAAATCATAAAGGGGAATTTGAAGATTGTGTTCGGGCGAAACGGGTGTTGTAAAAAGAGGAGCATAACCGTCTCCTCTTTTTAATTGGCCAGTTTGGAAATGAACAGAATGGCACAGGCGAGGATGAAACCTCCTACCATACAGAGAAATTCGATCCCGTGTGCTCGTTTGTTTTTCATGCTGATCCCTCCTCGATGTATACGGGTTGGATTACAAAAATAATGAAAATATAAGTTCATTCTCAGTACAACGTTTTTTGTACCTTATTCCTATATTAATATAGCATTTCTGTTTGTTTGGAGACAATTTTATTCATTATACATTGATTTCATTTTCATTTTTCTTTAATGTTGATGTTACAAAAAGGATGGAGGAGAAAAAATGACAACTGACAATTCCATGCGCCAAGCAGAGAAACTGTATCATTACTTGACGGAGAAGTTGGATCTCACGCAGACTCAGAAACAAACCCTCTGGGATGAATTGCATGGTTGGTTTGGTGTTTCACCGGAGGCGGATCGAGTGAAGGGTTCAACCAAGAATCATGTTCAACAATTAATCCAACGGATGGGATGAAACCGTATTGTGCATAGATCAAAAGTAAGAGGGATAATCATAAAGACTTTCTTATAAAAACGCTCTTTGTCAGATTGATATTGTTTTTACATATTTGTATGATAGTCTGGAAAACCGGACTGTATTTTTTTGTCTAAAAAAACTGTTTTAAGGAAGAGAGAAATGATAGAAGGTATCAGATTATCTTATGGGAGGACGGAATGAAAGCAAATTCATTTATAAAACAAGTCAAACAGTCACTTGGATCTCTGATAAAAAATCATCGTAAGAAACTGATGATAGGTGGGGGAATCGCCGGTCTCATCCTGCTCATTTTTATCATCGCCTCCCCATCTGATCCGCAGGAATTGGTCAAAGAGTTTGAGTTGGCCGTTGCCACAGGGGATGTGGATACGGTAGAGTCCATGATTGATTTGGACGGGGATTTGGAAATGGATGAAAAACGCATCAAGCAGTTTGTGGATCATATGCAAAAGAATGAGAAAGATTATATGGAATTGACTTGGTTATTAAATGCACAGGCTGCTCACCATGCTGAATCAGATGATGTGTTGAATTATGCTACCGACGGTATGACTGTTGAAGAAATGATGAATGCCGGGACGTATTATGTGAAGAAAACGGAGATCCCTCTTCTCCCCGATCAATATTCCATCGGTGTACGTCCCTACTATCTTCAACTGAAAACCACAGAGCCAGGTGTTAAAGTGAAGGTAGACGGCGAGAAGGCTTTCACCTCCAAAAAGGGAACATTGGAAAAACGGTATGGTCCTGTGATGCCGGGAATCTATAAGGTGGATGCCAAGAAAAAATTTGAATATGCGGACTTATCCACCAGTGATGAAATCAATATTTTTGATGAGCACACCGATAAAAAGCTGGTAAGTGTGGATTTAGAGTTAATAGGGGAAACGATTGAAGTTGAATCAAATGTTGGTGACACGTTGTTGTTTGTGAATGGGAAAAAAGTAGGCAAGGTGGAGAAATTTGAAGCGTTTGGTCCCGTCTCAAAAAATGGAACCATTACCTTGCATGGGGAGCAGACATTCCCTTGGGGGAAAGGAAAAAGTGAAAAAGTAAGTGTGGACGAAAATACTACCACAGTGGATGTCACCCCTGATCCCTTCAGTGAAAAAAACGTTCGGAAACAGATCGTTCAGTTGATCAACAATTATGCAAAGCAATACGTCAAGGCACACAAGACCCAAAATGCAGACGTTTATACTACATTAACGGATTCTTTAAAAAATGACGAAGCGGAAGAGATTGCTTCAGATAAGGAGTTTGAAAGAACCTATAAAGGAAAGGCGATTGGAACCCGAATTGATTTTGGATCATATGAGTTTAAAAAGGATGAGGAAACGGATCGGTATCAAGTAGAGATTACAGTTGAGTTCCATAAAAAAGAGAGGACATACAGGAGCTGGGATGATGGTGATGAACCATTGGAAGAGAAAATTTTCCAAAACAAAGTAACATTATTATATTTTGAAGAGAAAAAGAAATGGTTAATCGCTGGTTTTGATTATGATTTTGGGCAGAGTGAGATGGAAGGCAAGGAAGTTGTAAAAAGTGAATTTAAATGATTTCAAGGAGATAACGATATGAAAAAGTGGATAGCGATCTTGGGCTTGCCATTGTTGCTTACTGGATGTGGAGGATTGGAAGGCAATTGGGAAAAAGTGAGTGGGTCCAATTGTTTGGCAAAAACCATTTCCTTTGTGGATGAAAAGAACTTTTCTATCAGCGGTGGAGGCAGCGCCAGCGGAACGTATGAAGAATTGGACGATGACAAATACAAGTTTAAGATCGGTCCCTTTTCCAAGATCTATGAAGTGACAGAAGATGACGGAAAGTTGATGATGAAACCGGTCACTGGTGATCAAGGTACCTGCATTTATAAGGAAGTGGGAAGCGAATAACAGGGAAGTCAACCATCGTCTTGGAGCGATGGTTTTTTTTTATAATGGAAACAAGCACCTTGCCGGGGTAACTTGATTTCCGCATGTCCGATTGGTATGATGAACGCATGCAGAAATTGCATATTCTCACACGGTAGATCTTTCTTTCTCGTATATATTCAGGGATAGGGCCTGAACGTTTCTACCCGGTCACCGTAAATGGCTGGACTACGAGGATATGGGTCACCGGTCCTTTTTCTTTTGTGTAACCAATGAAAAAGATTGGGCCGGGGCTTTGTATCGCTGGGTAGAAGCGGTGCAGAGCCCGGTCTTTTTCTTATGAATTCCTGAATAAGTAAAGGTGGGGTCTTCGATGGAACAATCGTTGGAACGTGTTGTAGTATTGGATTTCGGTGGACAGTACAATCAATTGATCGCGCGGCGGATTCGGGATCTTGGCGTTTTCAGTGAATTGGTTCCACACCATATCACTGCGGAGAAACTGAAAGCGATGAAGCCCAAGGGGATCGTTTTCTCCGGAGGGCCGGCCAGCGTTTACGCGGATGGGGCACCCAAGTGTGATCCGGCGATCTTTGAGTTGGGGATTCCGATTTTAGGGATCTGCTACGGAATGCAGTTGATCAGTGCCCACTTTGGAGCGGATGTAGCTCGTGCAGGGAAGCGAGAGTATGGGAAAGCCGAAGTGGAAATCACTTCAGATTCTCCCCTTTTCCATGGGCTGGGTAAACAGGAATCCGTTTGGATGAGCCACACAGATGTGGTCACCTCCCCCCCTGAAGGATTTCAGGTGGATGGTCGAACTTCCTCTGCCCCAGTGGCAGCGATGAGTCATCCCTCGCGGAAGATCCACGCTGTTCAGTTTCATCCTGAAGTGCGCCATACCGAAAACGGAAATGAAATGATCCGTCACTTCCTTTATTGTGTGTGCCAATGTGAAGGAACGTGGAGCATGGAAAGTTTTATTGACGACACGGTGAAGGATCTGAAAAAACAGATCGGTGAAAAACGGGTACTCTGTGCTCTCAGTGGCGGGGTGGATTCTTCAGTTGTAGCTGCTCTCATCCATCGAGCCATCGGAGATCAATTAACCTGTGTCTTCGTTGATCATGGTCTTTTGCGTAAAGGGGAAGCGGAGAGTGTCATGCGCACATTTGCGGATCAGTTCCAGATGAACGTGGTAAAAGTGGATGCCAAGGAGCGCTTTTTAAGCAAACTGAAAGGCGTATCCGATCCGGAGAAAAAGCGGAAAATAATAGGAAACGAGTTTATTCGTGTCTTTGAAGAAGAGACAGAGAAGCTGGGTGAACATCATTTTCTGGCTCAGGGAACGCTGTATACCGATATCGTGGAATCCGGAACGGAAACCGCTCAGACGATCAAATCTCACCACAATGTCGGAGGCTTGCCGGAAGATATGAAAATGGATCTCGTTGAGCCGGTAAACACCTTATTTAAAGATGAAGTACGCAAAGTGGGCGAGGAACTGGGACTTTCCAAGGAAATTGTCTGGCGCCAGCCGTTTCCCGGACCGGGATTGGGAATTCGAGTCATTGGAGAAGTGACGGAAGAAAAACTGAAAATTGTTCGTGAATCGGACGCGATCCTTCAGGAGGAAATTAAAAAAGCAGGGCTGGATCATGAAATCTGGCAGTATTTCACCGCTCTTCCCGATTTCAAAAGCGTCGGTGTCATGGGTGATGCTCGTACCTATGCCTATACCGTCGGCATCCGAGCGGTCACTTCCATTGACGGTATGACCGCTGACTGGGCTCGAATTCCCTATGAGGTGCTTGAACGCATTTCCAACCGCATGATCAATGAAGTGGATGGTGTCAATCGAGTGGTGTATGACATCACTTCCAAACCACCGGCTACCATTGAGTGGGAATAAAAATGTAACGTTGGAAGGGGAACCATAAGTGAATCATGAACCGAATGCTCTGGCCCGTTATTTTCGCTTCAATCAGCATCAGACGGACTTAAAAACGGAGATATTGGCCGGGACGACGACCTTTTTGACAATGGCTTACATTCTTCTGGTCAATCCGTTTCTGCTTGGAAAGGAAGCGGGTATGGATTTTGGGGCCGTCTTTGTAGCGACGGCATTGGCCGGGGCAATCGGTACACTCCTGATGGGTGTACTTGCCAATTATCCGATCGCTCTGGCTCCCGGAATGGGCTTAAACGCTTATTTTACCTACACCGTGGTTCTAGGGATGGATGTTCCCTGGCAGACGGCACTGGGTGCTGTTTTTATTTCCGGACTCATCTTTTTAGTCTTGACGGTGACGAAAATTCGTGAGTTGATTATTCATTCCATTCCTCCAGGCTTGAAACATGCTGTTTCAGCAGGGATCGGTCTTTTTATCGCTTTTATCGGTCTGAAAAATGCGGAGCTGATTGTGGCCAATGAAGCAACCTACGTTTCCTTAAACAGTGATTTAATGAAGCCGGAAATTTTATTGACGCTTTTTGGATTGGTTCTGACATTGCTATTTATGATCCGTGGAGTCAAAGGGGCCGTTTTTGTCGGGATGATTGGAACGGCTGTGGTAGGCATGGGGATCGGTGTAGTGGAAATCCCCTCTGCTCTGTTTTCCGCTCCGCCCAGTCTGGCACCCACTCTGCTGAAGATGGATCTTGCCGGAGCTTTTGACATGGGTTTTTTTGCTGTGATCTTTGCTTTTCTTTTTGTCGATCTGTTTGATACCGCCGGGACACTGGTCGGAGTGGCCAACCAGGCGGGGATTTTGAAAAATAACCGCCTCCCCAGAGCAAATCGGGCATTGACGGCAGATTCACTCGCGACCATGTCCGGAGCCGCCTTGGGTACATCAACGGTTACTTCATATGTGGAGTCTACGGCCGGGGTGGCCACTGGGGGAAGAACGGGAATGACTTCGGTAACCACCGCTCTTCTGTTTGTTCTCGCGATTTTCTTCTTTCCCTTGGTGGAAGTGTTTGCATCGGTATCCGCGATTACCTCACCGGCTCTGATTATTGTGGGAGTATTGATGGCTTCCAGCTTGAAGGAGATAGAGTGGAAAGACCTGTCTGAAGCGGTCCCTGCTTTTTTAACGGTACTGATGATGCCATTGACGTTTAGCATTGCAACAGGGATCGCCATTGGCTTTATCTTATATCCTGTTACCAAGATTTTTGCCGGAAAGCCCAAGACTGTTCATCCCGTCATGTATGTCCTAGCTCTGATTTTTATTGCCCGCTTTATCTTTTTGGGAAGCATTTAGTCCATCGTTTAATGGGTGAGAGAAATCACCCCTTCACCACTTGGTCATGAACCTCACTCCATCGTTTGATGGAGTCTTTTTTTGTATAAAAAAGGGGAAATGGGATTTAAACTAAGGAATGTATCCCACCGCTGGAGGTGGCATTTTTGTCCAAGAAGGCGGCATTTCTTACCCTGATTTTTGTCTGTTTCATGGTGACACCCGGTTGGTTTGCCAATCAAAACGATGCACGTTCTGTTCAACAGGAGATCGAAGAGCTGATCCAGCAAAAAGAAATGGCGATCAATAAAAAGAATGAAGAGCAATATTTAAATGGAATCAATCCATCGCTTTCTTTTTATGTTCGGGAACAAAAACGGTGGTTTCAGGATGCCGTTCAATGGATTGATCCGGGAAGTTATCGTCTTCGGTTGATTTCCATCATTCCAGACAAAGAGCATCAGATTCGAGCGTGGGTTGAACAGTCTTATACCCGGAAGGGACAGAAGATTTCTGTCTGCTTTCCGATATTGTTTCAAGAGACGGAGAAAGGATGGAAGGATTCTGATCTCCCATTTTACACATTGACCCGTGGGAATATTGTCATTCGGTATTCTACGACCGATTTAAAAGAACAAGCCTCCATTGGAATGGAAGCGGCTCATAAAGCGGTTCAAGAATTGAAAAGAAAAATGGATTGGAGCCCTGCACACCCGATTGAAGTGAAGTTTTATCACAAACCGGAGTGGTTTCGTCAATCGGTCAAGCTTTCTTTGCCATCGTGGGTTGGAGGATGGCATGAGTCCGGGGAATCCGTAAAATTGGTGGGTGCAGAGGAGTTTTCCGACAAGCAGTTGATCTCTTCCGGTATCGTTCACGAAGTGACCCATATGATGGTAAGTGATATGACCGGAGACAATGCGGCATATTGGTTGCAGGAGGGTGCCGCAGAGTATTTTCAATCGCATCTATTGCCGGGTTTGCATACACGGGAGGAACGAACGTCTTCACCGCATTGGAAATTTGCCCATCTGGAACAGCTGAACTTGGAACGGTTGAATGAAAGAGAAGCAGTCGCCTATTACAATCAGTGTTATCAATTTTTTCGTTACTTGATGGAAACATATGGAGAGGAAAAAATCAATCGGTTGTTTTCCGTATTGGAGCTTCATCCCCAAGATTTCCGAACGATTTCAGATAAACAGAAACAGACCAATATCCGTACACGAAAGGCTTTACAAAAGGTTTTGGGAAAAAGTTTGGAACACCTGGAACAGGATTGGCTTCAGAGCAATCAACAGAAGGATGACCCCCCAAAGTGAAATAGCGCTTCAAGTGGTAACTGTACAGGCCGTTCCCCGATGTCTTTCATCATGGGGTGCGGCCCTTGCATTTTTTGGCACAATATTGAATACTGAAACCTGTATAGATACTAAGTATATAGGTTGGAGGGGTTCATTTGATTGTCGTGGAGGGCTTAAGAAAGCAATACCGATCCGGTGAACAACCGGTGGTGGATCATGTGAATCTTGAGGTAAAGCAAGGGGAATTTACAGCAATCATGGGACCCAGTGGTTCAGGAAAGAGTACCCTGTTGAATCTGATGGGCGGTCTGGATCTTCCTGATCAAGGAACGGTGTATGTGGATGGTTTGCCCCTTCACACATTGTCCGAAAAACGACGGACGTTAATGAGGAGGCGAAAAATCGGATATATCTTTCAAAATTATCAGCTCCTCTCTATGCTGAATGTTCGGGAAAATATCGCTTTTCCCATGTCGGTGGATCGGTGTCCAAAAGAAGAAATCCAGTTGCGTGTTCAGGAATTGGTGAAGGAGCTGGGTTTGAAAGGGAAGGAAGAGGCGGTTCCCGATGAGCTTTCCGGAGGGCAACAACAACGTGTGGCCATTGCCAGAGCCTTGGCGATGCAACCGAAAGTCATTTTGGCGGATGAACCGACGGGCAATTTGGACCGTAAACGTAGTCAAGAGGTGATGGAGATTCTTTTACACCTTCATCGGAAGGAACGGATGACCATTGTGATGGTGACTCATGACTTGTCTGTGGCTGGATATGCAGAGAGAATCCTTTTGTATAAAGATGGTCGGATCGAGTCAGATATTCGGCAGAAAGAGGGGGATATGCCACGTGTTCTGGAAGATTTCCTGGCACAACTTCAAACGTAAACCTCTGCGAAGCTTTCTTACTCTACTGGGAATTGCTGTGGGTGTGGCATCCCTTCTTGCTGTGATCAGCGGGATTACGACGACGAATCATTTCGTTGATCAGCAGACGCAGAAGTCCTTGGGGAAGAGCGATCTCATCATCCGATCTACAGATGGAACCTTTTCGGATCAGGTATTGAACGAAGTAAAAAAGGTTTCTGGTGTTCAACAGGCTCTTGGATTGGTTCAACAATCGGCACGGATTCATCTTCCGGGTAAGGAGAAAGCCGGTTTGGCGGCGCGTTCTGTTCAATTGATCGGATTGAGCCGGATGGATTCATCGTTGCTTCCATTCAAGGTGATCAAAGGAAACCCGAATGCATCCGGTTTATTCCTTTCAAAAACCACCGCCCGACTGTGGGAAGTCAAGCTGGGCGATTTGGTACATCTTGAAATCGATGGAAAAGAACATGATGTGCCCGTGGTCGCCATGTTTGAGGATGCCATGTTTCTGGATGGTCCCAACAGTTGGAAAAGTGCAGAACGAAACCATTGGCGAGCGCTTTTGCCCAAGGATACTCTGGAGAAGATGAGTGAACAAAAAGGGGAATTGGAAGTTGTCCGTGTTCAAGTAGTGGCATCCGAAAAGCGGCAGAGGGTTCAGCAAGCGCTTGAAGAGCGGATGAAACAACAGAATGAATCTGTCTATACCGAAGTGGCTGTGGCAGATCCCCGTCAGAATAACCGGCTGTATGAGCTGTATCTGTTGCTGCTTGGCTTGGGTGGAACAGGACTTATCATCAGTTGTATGATCCTGTTTCAGACGGTGTATACCAATATTACAGAACGGGAACGGGAGTTTGCAGCCATGAAGGCTCTCGGTTCCACCCCGGAACAAATTCAGGGTATTGTTTTGCGGGAGGTATTGATTCTTTCCGGTATGGGTACTCTGTTTGGAACTCTTCTGGGAATTCTGTTGGCGGATCTTTTACAAAAGGGGATTATGAATGCATTTCATATTCCCTTGGACTATCAGCTTCAACTGGGGACCGCACTGTGGATTTCTGTAACTCTGGGGATTTTGCTTCCATTGCTTGCTTCTGTATTACCGGTGAGGCGAGCCAGTCGCATCAGTGTAACGGATGCGCTTCGTAATCGGAGAACGGATTTACGGCACCGATTTTCCAAACGAAGAATATGGATGGGCTTGATTTTGCTTGTTATTTCCTTGTTTGACTTCACCTTATCATCCTTTGTTTCGGCTATTCTTGGAGCTTATTTTCTAATACCTGTCGCCTTTTGCATGATACTCCATCTGATGTGTCTGTGTTTTAAACACCGGGTAGAATATGAAATGGCATTAAGGAATGCACTTCGGCAAAGCCAGCGATTCTCCAATATGGCAGCGATTTTAATGTTGGGAATCGCTCTATCGCTCTTCATGTCATCCGTTATCAATTACCAGGAGAAGTATTTGGAGCGGGATGTTACAGCTGTATTTGGTGGTCACATGCAAATATGGGCTGAGCGTTTCTTTACAGAAGAAGATATGAAGGTTTTGCGAGAAAAAAAGGGAATTAAAAACGTGACGCAAGTGAAAGAGGCTCCAGTCGTATGGCAGTCGAAAAAGGGGCTGCGACAGATGAGTGTACTGGGAGTGGACCCTAAATGGCACCAATCTCATCCATTGTTTACATTGCAGAGAGTGGAGAGGAAAACGCCTCATTTAAATGCGAAGGGCACGATTTTACTGGGGGACTATGCCTTTTATGAGTGGGGTGGAAAAGTTGGTGAAAAGATTCGATTGCAAACCCCTTCAGGAGAAAAAGCATTTAAGGTCACAGGGGTGGTGAATACGGGCTTCGACTCCGGGTATGTCGGGTTTGTTGGGCGGGATCGGATGAAAGAGGAGTTTGGTATCACTTACGCAAGCCGAGGGATGGTTACGCTTGAAAGGAACCAGGACCCAAAAGCGATGAAAGAGGCACTGTATCGTGATGAGGGAAAACAACTGATGCAGATCAACACAGTAAATGAGGAAGTGGATTGGCAACGTCGTGCCTATCCAGGGATTTCTCTTCTATTTGCAGGTTTATTGGCTGTTGCAATGGGGATGACTGGAATCGGAATTGTAAATCTCCTGATTATGAGTGTCACGGAACGGATACAGGACTACGAATCGATGCGGGCAATCGGGGTCGGACGTTTTCAGATTTATGGGATGGTGATTGGAGAAGGGGCTGTCATCGGAGTGACCGGAATTTTGGTTGGCTCTGCCCTTGGACTATGGCTGATAGGTCTGATTGCACTGTCGGATATGGAAAATATGGAGTTTTTTATTCTTTGGCCTCAGTGGTTGATCATTTGTCTGTGTGGAGCCTTTGTAACGCTTGTTGCTTCGTTGATCCCGGCGTTTCGTGCCGGTAATGTTTCTCTGCCTCCAACCCGTTTGGAATAATGGTGAGCAATGGATGGGGTGTCCAATCGGAGAACATTAATTGATCCGTTGGGGCGTACGTCCCAAATACCGACGGTAGAACTGAGGAACGAATCATGTCAGTGAAGCATGCCATATTGGCATTATTGTATCAACAGAATCGACATGGATATGATATTAAGACTCAATTTGAGAGTATGGTACATGGACAATGGCCACTCAATGCCGGACAGGTTTATACCACCTTGGATCGTTTGACAAGGGATGGCCTGGTAGAGCCTTTGGCGGAAGGAGATCGGGATCGCAAGGAATATCGGATTACCGATGCGGGAAAGGAAGCATTGCATCAATGGTTACTGACACCGGTAGAACGATCCCTTCTCAAGGATGCTTTTTTCTTTAAGCTTCTTTGTGCCCAAGAAATTGATTTTCCCCGAAAGTCGGAAATATTAAATCGCCAGCGATCTTCCCTGATCCGGCATATGATGCAGTTACGACAGTTACGAGCAGGTCTGGACCCTAAACGTCATAAAGCCATGATTTATTTAGTGGAAGGGGGAATTTTACATTTGGAAGCGGATATGAAATGGCTGGAGATGTTATTGGAAGAAAGCGAAATGGAGTGATTAAGTGAGCAATGCACTTAGCAGCCATCATATAACAGGTGGCTGTTTTTTTATTTTTTTATTGACAGATTCGTAGGCTTTAACTATATACTAAGTATATATACTGAGTATATAAATGAGAGGAGTGTAGTTCATTCATGTCTTGGCTTACCCGATTCAGCTTAAAAAACATCATTGCTGTTTTTATTCTGATCTTCTTGGTTGCAGGTTTGGGGACCTATACGGGATTAAGTTTCAAACAGGAAGCCTTTCCTGACATTTCAGAACCTCGAATCATTGTGCAAACACCTTTTCCCGGTGCTTCTTCCCAACAGGTGGAGGATCAGGTGACCCGACCGATGAAACAAAATCTTGAACAAATAGAGGGTCTAAAGCGGATTCAAACCCAGTCATCCATCAATTTTTCTGTGGTTGACCTTTACTTTGATGACAAGGCAGATGTCAATGAGAAAAAAGCGTTGGTGGAAGAAACCTTAAACTCCATTTCTCTACCCGAAGGAACAGGGAATCCGGAGGTCATCACGGCGTCGCTGGATAATTTCCCAGTCATTTATGCGGCTATTACCCTTCAGGACCAACAACAGGGAGATAAGCTTCGGTCTTTGGTCAGGGATCAAGTGATTCCTTCTTTGGAAAGGGTTGAAGGGGTTTCAAAGGTGGATAGTGCAGGATTGGCCCCCAATTCGGTTACAATCGATTTAGATATCAATAAAATGAAGAAAAAAGGAATTTCTCTTCAAGAAATTTCCCAACAATTGAAATCGATGAACCAATCCATGGCCATAGGCAGTCTTCAAGTAAAGGATGAAAAACAGCCGCTGGTCGTAACGGGTAAAATTGAATCCGTTGAAGAATTGAAGAATCTTGTCTTGCGGACTCAACCGGAATTGAAGCTAAAGGAAGTTGCTGAGATTACCAAAGGGGATCGCAACAGGGAATCACTCAGCTATTTCCAGGGAAAGCCCAGTATATCGCTGACCATTCATAAAACGACGGACGCCAACACCGTGGAGATGACAAAAGAGGTTCAGAAAACGCTTGATTCGTTTGAGGATGAAGCAGGGATTGATGTCCTTTATAATGATGCCCAAGAGATTGAGCGGTCGATTCAAGGGGTGCTGGAAAAAGGATTGCTGGGAGCCCTTCTTGCTGCAATCGTAGTCATGCTCTTTTTGCGTAACCTTCGGGCCACCTTGATTGCGATCATTTCCATTCCCCTATCCATTTTGGTGACTCTTTCATTGATCAAGTATTTTACGGATATCACGCTGAATATCATGACACTCAGCGGTATGACCGTGGCGGTGGGGCGTGTCGTAGATGACAGCATTGTTGTGATTGAAAATATTGCAAGAAGGCTTCAGAAAGAGAGAGTATCAAAGGAATTGGTGCTGGATGCGACAAAAGAGGTGGGCAGAGCGATCACTTCTTCCACTATTACGACCATTGCGGTGTTTCTTCCTTTGACATTAGTGAGTGGGTTGATTGGAAAGATGTTTGTTCCATTCGGCCTGACTGTGGTGTTTGCACTCCTGGCTTCTCTGCTGGTTTCCATTACGGTAGTACCAGCCTTGGCCTATCTGTTTATGCGTCGGGGTTTACTGAAGGAGTATCGTGCCCCTAAATTGAATGCTTTGTACGGTAAAAGCCTGAAATGGTCGTTAAACCATAAAGGAGTGGTTTTAACACTTTCCCTTGTTTTGTTTTTGGCCAGTTTGCCTCTGGCGGGAATCACACCTTTTACTTTTATGCCTGAACAGGAGGAGAAGTATGTACAGGCGCGACTGGAGATGCCAGAGGGTTCCAGTTTGGAAATGTTAGACAAAGAAGCAAAACAGTTGGATGATATTATCCGCGGATTGGATGAAGTGAAATACTCCCAGGTCGTTGTGGGAGAGCGGATCGGTGATGGCTTGGGTGACTCCAGTAACCAGGCGGATTGGATGATTCGGCTAAAATCTTCAGCAGATACTGCCGCTGTGGTGGATACTTTGAAAGAAAAGCTGAAACCGGATTCGAAAGATGCCAAATTGGATATTTTTGATATGGCCGGTACCGGTTACGCTAAAATCGATATTACAGTCAAAGGAACCAATACTCAAGATATCAAAGTGGCGACTGAAAAGATTACGAGTGAAATTGAAGCGATTCAAGAAACTGAAAAGGTGGAAAATACACTTGTTGCTGATGTAAAAACACTGGAAGTGAACATTCGCCCTAAAGATGCCCTTGCCAATGGATTAACCACCATGCATGCGGCGGAGTCGATTCAACCATTCTTGTCCAAGCAGAAAATTGGTGAAATGGGTGAAGGGGGACAAACAGAGGATCTCCTGCTTCAAGTGACAGGACATTCGATGGATTCAGTGAAGGAATTTGGCAAGCTTCCCCTGTTTTCTGCAGATGGGAAAGAGATAGAAGTGAAGGATATTGCAGATGTGAAGGAGATCGATCAACCGAGCTCCATACAATATGATGGTGAGGAGCCCTATGCGACAATCACCGGTGCCATTTCCGGGGAAGATGTGAGCGCAGTCAATGGACAAATCCGGGACAAAATTGACAAACTGTCCTTGCCAGATGGAGTAAAGATAGAATATGGAGGCAGTGACGAACAGATTCAAAAGATGGTTACGGATATGGGAATAGCGATTTTGGTGGCGATTGGTGTTGTATATCTGGTGATGGTCGTAACGTTTTCTGAAGGAAGAGCACCGTTTGCGATTCTGTTTTCATTGCCCTTGGCAGTGATTGGAGCATTGGGGGCCGTCGTTCTCACTTCACAGCCGATTTCTCTGTCCAGTATGATCGGAATGTTGATGTTGATAGGGATTGTTGTTACCAATGCGATCGTATTGATTGATCGTGTGCAACAGCAGATCAACAAAGGGTTGACGATTCGGGACGCACTGTTGGAAGCAGGTACGACCCGTTTGCGTCCCATTCTGATGACAGCCCTAGCTACAATTGGTGCCCTGATTCCTCTGTCCTTCGGGGTGGGAAGTGGTGCACTCGTCTCTGCGGGATTAGCTGTCGTTGTGATTGGAGGACTGATCACGTCCACCTTGTTGACCTTGTTGATTGTTCCTGTGATGTATGAACTTCTTCATCGGAAAGAGGCGAAAAGGCAAAGATCTCAGAGTCACTCAGCTTAGTGAATGCAACCGGGACCGATTTCCATTCTTTGGATCAAGGCTGGAAATCGGCTCTTGCATTTAATCTAGAACAGTTAGGCAGTCCTGTACGAAGATAGATCAGGAGGGGTGAAACAGACTGATGGAATGGATTGCGGAAAATCGCTGGTGGTTGCTGATTGGCGTTGAAGTGTCTTTTTGGATATTGCTTCTGGTGTTTTTGGTCTTGCGTTATGGTTTTCAGGTTCGCTCCAGCGGGATATTTTTGTGGTTGCTGGGTCTAAATCTGCTTGGTTTTCTGACTCTTGGTATCATTGATTATCAGGCGACCGGACAAATTTCTACATTTCAGATAGTGGTCATCGTAGTGCTGATTTATAGCGTTACCTATGGTCCAAAAGATAAGAAACGATTGGATCGTTTCATGCGACGTAAAATCGCTCAATGGAAAAAGGAGAGTCTGTCACCGGAAGAAGAGGCTCGCATGCGGGAGGAAGAAGCGGAGGAGGAGAAGAAAAAGTATGGCCGTCCCTATGCACGAAGCCAGCGAAGGGGCTTTTATATTCACTTGATTTTGTTTGTAGCCGCCCATCTGTATTTTGCGTTTCAATTCGGGGTGGAGTCCAAGGGTGTTACCGAATGGGTGAAAACATGGATGAATACCTGGAACACACCGAAGGAATTTCCTTTCCAGATGGAAGAGGTAAACCGGATCAGCCGTCTCTGGGTCATCGTTCTGCTGATCGATGCAGTCAATGCTGCCTATTATACCCTGTTTCCCAGACAACGGAAGGAAACCAAATCTTCGTCATCCGGTTAGATCAAACCGGTTCCCCTTGTGGATGGGAACCGGTTTTTAATGAAAAATAATTATTATTATAAAAATTCAATAAAATACTCACCCCACAAGCTGAATCCTCGCTAAAGGTTGATCGTGGCAAGGCTCCTTTCTGCATCACACATTAACGCATTCAGGTGCTTTACGTTGAGACAACATTTTTAGCTCAAAACGTTCATAAATGAAAAAAACACTCATATGATGGTTTCGTATTACATTTACACAGGGGGGAATGTTGTTTTATGCCTCAAGCACTGACTTCTGGTATTGTATTGCAAAATGAAACAGACGGTAGTAAGTTTTTGCATATTGATGTGGGCAATGTTGGGACTTTAACCAGAACTCTGACGGTTCAAGTCGTAAACTGGGGGCTTCCGCCTTTTGGTGCTCCAGCAGGGCCAGTGGGGAACTTTTTAGCTCCTACAACAAATTCGTATCCCCCAAAAACTGCCAGGCAATTCAATGTATTGGTCCCGTTTAACACTCACTATGAAATCCGGTTGATTTCTGCCGACGGTGAAGGGGTTACCACAGGCACCGTCATTTTTTCGGCTCTGACAGCATCAGCCGGAGGGGGGTGGATAGAAGGGTACACCCAACATATAAACGATTACAAAATAGTGACAGTTTAATCATTAAACAAGCTTTTATGGAGGTGGAAAAATGGAGTCCAAAAACGAAAACATTGAATCGCAGAACAACCATCTGATCCCTCCAGGAGAAGAAAACGTTGCCAGTGCTCAGTTGAATGAAAATAAGCCACAAACATCCATCCCCCCAGGGGTACCACTGGATTCTGAAGGAGAAATAGTCGTTGAAAACAATGAGCAAACAGTCATACCGCCGGGGATGCCGCAGAATACGAAGTAGGGATTATTATTGTCAAGATTCGCTTTATGAACGAGTTCACACAAGGCTGTCCTTACTCACTATGTAGGATGTCAAAATGAACAATGATACCTAAGGGAGCAACGCAAATAGCTGCTCCCTTTTTATTAAGGGATTGATTAAAAACTGAATCTGCAAATCGTCTATTTCCAACTGGGATAATTCTTTGGGATTCAGTCCCGTATCCAAAGGTGAAAATCATGAATCGGGCGATTCGGGGATGACAGTCGTTATTTTTGAGGAGCCTCAATTGGAACCCCTTTTGATGGGGAATAGGCATGATGGATTCTGAATAATAAACCCGTTGGTGCAGATAGAGAGAGGCTTTGATCCGGTCCAAACCGAGCACAAAATGACAGGATTTTTGTGAAGGTGGCGGTTAGTATGAAATCGAGGAGTGAGCGGTATGGAATGGGTTGAATCCTTGCAAAGGGGATCAATTATATGGAAGAGCATTTGTTGGATGATTTGACCATGGAACAGATCACGAACGAAGCCAATTTGTCGATGTGGGAGAACATATTCGTCACAGACATTTGACACTGGCTGCCCAAGAGCTGTCCCGTATCCAATACAAGGTTATTGATTTTGCCCTCAAACGCGGCTATGACACTCCGGAAGCGTTTTCCAAGGCATTTCACAGGCAACATGGAGTGACACCCAGTGAGGCACGAAAGCACAGAGGGAAGCTGGCATCTTATAATCGCCTGATCATCCAGGTGAATCTGAAAGGAGCAAAGCCGATGAAGTACAGGATTGTGGAAAGGGAAGGGTTTCAAGTCGTATCAAGCGGCAGTTTTCCATGGAGAAAGAGGAAAATTTGGTAGGGATTCCTGAGTATTAGGATGAAGTGAATGAAAATGGAAAGAGGTTCATCAAACACCGGGCAGAGAGATGATGGGGGTGTGGTTGTCTGAATCCAACAAGCCGGTGGGTGTATTGGATTGGTTGGAGAAGCACCCAAACGATGGACATCCCTAGTTGGGACTATTGATGATACATGGTGATGAACAAGGAAAGGGATTGGGGCGAGGTCTTTTGGGGATTTGTCCAGGAGAAAGGCGCCCTTGCGAATTGCTGTAATTGAAGAACATTGATCTGCTCTTTTCTTCTGGCAAAGCATCGGGTGTCAACCGTTTCAGACAGTTGAAGTGCAATATCCATCCGGTCTTCGGCGGGTATTTAAGATGCAATTTCCGATCTAAATGGATGTTCTTATGATGAAAGATTTATAAGGGTGCTTCCCGTGTTGGAATGGCTGTTGTTACATACGAGTCTGTCACTGCAAGCAAAAGGGAAGTAGGGGTTGTAAACCATGAATGTAGAAAAGACAAATGTTGTTGATCAAAGTCAACAACCGTTAATGCGCAATCGAAAGTTTCTCTATCTCTGGTTGGCCAGTATGGTTTCAAGTATGACTGTCTCCATGTATTTATTGGCGGAAGAGTGGTATGTGGTACAAGCATTGGACTTGCGGGCTTCCTTGGGCATTGTGATGATGGTTACCTCCATTCCCAGGGTATTGTTTATGGCACTGGGCGGAGTTGTGGCGGATCGGATGAGTCGCTCCCGGATTATGTTTGTTTCCGAGTTTTCCAGAGGGCTTTTGATTGCCGCGATGATTGGCTTGTTGGTAATCGGAAATCTGGACATTGTCTGGTTAACCCTGTTTGCTCTTTTTTTCGGTGTGCTGGATGCGTTCTTTTGGCCTGCGAGTCAATCCCTTCTTCCTTCCATTGTATCGAAGGATCAATTGATGCGCGCCAACTCTGTGATGCAGACAACGCAACAGGTTTCTTTTCTGCTCGGTCCGGTGATTTCTGGGTTCGTTATTGCCAACCTTTCCTATGAAGGTGTGTTTGGATTATGTGCCATCCTTCTCTTAACAGGGAGCCTTTTTGTTATCAAAGTGAAAGATCAACCGGAACAGTCTGATGAACAGGGAGAATCCATCTGGATAGAGATGATGGGCGGCTTTCATTATGTGAAACAGACATCCTATCTGATGATCTTGCTTTTCGCGGCGGCCATTGTTAACTTTCTCTTTTCGGGTCCGATTATGTTGGGGATTCCATTGATGGTAAAGGAAATGCTCCATCAAGGGGCCGTTGAGCTCAGTTTTTTGCAGAGCTCCTTTGCTGGTGGCGCCTTGCTTGGATCTGTGATGATTGGTGTGATCAATTTTCGGCGGAAACGGGGGCTTTTAGTGGTAGGGGCTTTATGCACGTTTGGTATATGGTTGGGTTTACTGAGCCAGGTATCACAGCTTTGGCAGGGAATCCTTTTATTGTTGGTCTCCGGGATCTGTTCTTCCATGACGAACTTGCCGTTGATCAGTCTGGTGCAGGAGAATAGTGATCCTGCCAAAATCGGTCGGGTGATGAGTTTAATCTCCATGACATCGATGGGTCTGCTCCCTTTATCCTTTGGATTTTACTCGTTGATTCTCTCCTTACATATTCCATTAACGATTATCTGGCTGTACTCTGGACTATTGCTTCTGGCGGTCTCCGGATTCTTTTTCCTGAAATCAAAACCAGTGAGAATCCTGGATTAGGTGTTTAAAGAAAAGGGACTGATGTGTCTCTTTTCTTTTTTGACATCTTAAGGGTAAAAGTGTATGAGTGGTTCTTATGAGGTGGAAAAAACAACGTCATGAATCACTTGGTTGAGATGAGAAAAAATATTTGTTGAGATTTGAAAAAAGGTGTTGACCAAATGAAAAGGCCATGATATATTATTACTTGTCGCCGCGAGATGAGGGCAACAGCCTGAGCGGCAACAAAAGAAATTAAAAAAAGTTGTTGACAAGATCAACTGAGGGTGATAAGATAGATCTTGTCGCTACGAACGAGTGGCGGTCGCGGAAATGCGCGACAAACAGCGAAAGATAGCGTTCCTTGAAAACTGAAGAGCGAATGAACGACCTGTCAATTCATTTGAGCGTTTCAAGCTCGAAATGTAGCCCCGCACTTTTGTGCGGGACGTGAATCCGTAAACGACGAAGTCGCTAACGGAATTCAACGGAGAGTTTGATCCTGGCTCAGGACGAACGCTGGCGGCATGCCTAATACATGCAAGTCGAGCGGAGGAAGCTCCTTCGGGAGTGGAATCAGCGGCGGACGGGTGAGTAACACGTGGGCAACCTGCCTGCAAGAC
>NZ_FXTI01000018.1 GCF_900182565.1 Melghirimyces algeriensis
CAGCCTGCATTGTGACCGGGAGAATCCCTATATCCAGTGGCAGAACAGCCCCTTTTATGTGAATAAGAGCAATCGGGAATGGAAGGACAGCGAGGAGAAACCCCGCCGGGGGGCAGTAAGCGCCTTTGGTGTAAGTGGAACCAATGTGCATCTGGTGCTGGAAAGCTACCCAAAAGAGGTGCCGGCGGGGAGAGGAGCATCGCTTCCCTATTACCTGCTGGCACTGTCGGCCAAGACCGAGGCGGCCTTAACGGAAAAAGTGGAAGACCTGATCGCCTTTTTGGAAAACACATCCTTGACGGATCAGCAAATGGGGCCGATCAGCTATACCCTTTTACAGGGGCGCCAGCATTTTCGCCATCGTTATATGGTGGTGGCAAAAAGCCAGGCGGATGCTTTATACCTGCTGAAACAGTTTGATAGTGGGGAGCCTCTGCCCAATAGCGACCGGGGTGTGGTATCAGAGGAATTTATAAGTCAAAAGGTCATGGAGCTGTTTGGTCGTGACCTCATCCAACAGAGCCATATGGCGGCAACATCAGAGCAGTATCAGGAAATCTTGCAGGGGCTGGCCAACCTTTACTGTCAGGGCTACGACTTACCTTGGGAACATCTGTGGAAGGAAGAGCCTGGACGGGTCCATTTGCCCACTTATCCTTTTGCACGGGATTCCTATTGGAAAGCATCAGAAACTGAACAGATACCTGTAGTTGCTTCTTCACAGCCTGAAATCGCTGCCGCATTATCCGTTGCGGCAGATGATAAAACGATCAGTGAACCCTCTCCTGTTGGGGTGGTGCCGTCAGATACCACAGAAGAGGCGTTCCATGAAAATTTGGGATGGGAAGACCTACAGGAAGAGTTGGCAGACAGTTTGGCAGAAGCTTTATATATTGACCGTAACATGATACTGCCGGGTAAAAAGTTCATTGAACTGGGCTTGGATTCCATTGTCGGTGTAGAGTGGGTTAAGACATTAAATAAAACCTATGGCACGGCCATTAAGGCTACCAAGGTGTATGATTATCCAACACTACGGGATTTTGCCCAATATGTTGCCAATGAGTTGGGCCGATTAAAAAAGCGACCGAATAAACAAAATCCCTTGTCGAGGGAAGGAAAAGGGAATGTAAAAGAGGCTTTAGAGGCACCGTCCATGACAGAAGCATCTGCCACTTCCGTTCCTATGGATAAGGCTCCTGCACTTCTTAAGCAGAAACCAGTTGGTCAGGGAAAACAGGATAACGTGATCCGTCCGGAAAGCCTGGGAAATCCATTGTTTCAAACCCGCTATGGTTGTAAATGGAGCTATATGGCGGGTTCAATGGCCCAAGGGATCGCTTCAGAAGCATCGGTAATTGCCATGGCAGAAGCGAAGCTACTCAGCTTTTTTGGCAGTGCCGGTCTGGATGGAACCAGATTGGCGTCGCATATTGAACATATCCAATCGGCTGTAGGGCTCCATAAACCCTATGGTATGTGCCTGATCGCCAATGTGAACAATCCGGAAGAAGAGTGGGAGCAAGCCAAGCTGTTTATTACCTATGGCGTTCCCTTTATTGAAGCCTCCGCCTTTTCAACCATAACGGCACCGTTGGTTTATTGCCGTATCAAAGGGATCAAGAAGGATAAGGACGGAAGCATCTATTTTCCCAGAAGGATCATAGGCAAATGCTCCCGTTTGGAGGTTGCGAAACAGTTTATGACCCCACCGCCTGGGGACTTAGTGGATCAACTGCTGGAAGAAGGATGGATTACAAAAGATGAGGCGAGATTATCCCAGTCCATTCCAATGGTTGATGACATTGCTTTGGAGGCGGACTCTGGCGGCCATACCGATCAAGGGGTGTTGTCCGCTCTTGTTCCTTCTGTGCTGGCTCTGCGAAAGGATATACAGTACACCTACTCATACCCGGAACTGATCCTTGTGGGATGTGGTGGCGGGATCGGTACGCCGGAAGCGGTGGCATCCGCCTTTATGCTGGGAGCTGACTTTATTTTTACCGGCTCTGTCAACCAGTGTACGGTTGAAAGTGGCGCACACGATGTAATAAAAGCATTGCTCAGTACCATTACCATTCATGATACGGCTGTTACCGTTGCAGGTGATATGTTTGAGATTGGTGCGAAAGCACAAGTGGTCCGTAAACATACCCAATTTTATAACCGGGCGAATCGGTTGTATGAGCTGTTTATGCAGTATGATGCCATCGAAGAAATACCTGATGAGATCAAACAGGAAATCGAAACTCACTATTTTAAGCGCACCTTTGCGGAAGTCTGGGATTTGGTGTGTGAATACAAGAAAAAGAAAAATCCACAGCACTTAATGGAAGCCCAAGCCAATCCGCGCTTTAAGATGGCGCTCATCTTTAAATGGTATTTTGCCTATTGTAACCGGGCTACCCTTAATGGAGATCTATCCGAAAAAGATAATTTCCAGATATTTTGTGGTCCCGCCTTGGGGGCCTTTAATCAATGGGTAAAGGGTACACCTTATGAAGATTGGAAAAAGCGCCATGTGGTGGATGTGGCCGCCTTGCTGATGCAGCAGGCTAGCGAACACCTGCAACCCCGCTATCGCCCGCCAGTGAATGTCGAGACACCGGCAATCCCACAACCATCACATAAGGATCACCGTTCCAAAGAAGAGACCGCTATTGCGATTGTGGGGATATCTGGACAGTTTCCCAAAGCCGATAATGTTGCCGCATTTTGGGACAATATTATCCATGGCAAAGACTGTATTTCTGAGATTCCGCCATCCCGGTGGCCCATGGCGCAGTACTATGATACCGATCCGGAAGCACCGGGGAAGAGTACCAGTAAATGGATGGGAGTTCTAGAGGGTGTGGATCAGTTTGATCCGGCTTTCTTTCATATCCCGCCAGTGGAAGCGATCGCCATGGACCCCCAGCAAAGGCTGTTTTTGGAGAATTGCTGGAGTTGTATAGAGGATGCCGGCATGCGTCCATCAGACCTTTCAGGCAGCCGTTGTGGGGTGTTTGTCGGGTGTGCCACCAGTGATTATGGGCAATTGTTTAAGGAAACAGACTTAAATGCCCGTGTGCTCATGGGCAGCACGACATCCATTCTGGCGGCCCGTATTTCCTATCTGCTCAACTTGCGCGGACCTTCCCTGGCGATTGAAACGGCCTGCTCTTCCTCCTTGGTAGCGGTTGCGGAAGCCTGTAACAGCCTGGTATTGGGCAACAGTGATTTGGCCCTTGCCGGAGGGGTGTGTATAATGGCTGGTCCCTCCCTTCATATCATGACCAGCAAGGCGGGGATGCTGTCCCAACAGGGCCGTTGCCGAACATTTGATGATCAGGCGGATGGGTTTGTTCCAGGTGAAGGAGTGGGTGTGGTTCTGTTAAAACGCCTTAGCGATGCCATACGGGATCGGGATACGATCTATGGTGTCATTAAGGGTTGGGGTGTCAATCAGGATGGGAAGACCAACGGCATAACAGCGCCAAATGGGCAGGCACAAACGGAACTGGAAAAAGCGGTATATCAAAAATTTGACATCAATCCAGCCCATATCACACTGGTTGAGGCTCATGGAACGGGAACCAAACTGGGTGATCCCATTGAAGTGGAAGCGCTGACAGAAGCCTTCCAATCTTTTACCACAGAAAAACAATATTGTGCATTGGGTTCCGTTAAAAGCAATATTGGGCATTTGCTGACAGCCGCAGGGATTGCCGGATTGATCAAAGTGCTTTTGGCTATCAAACACCGGACGCTGCCGCCAATGATTCACTGTCATCATTTAAATGAGCATATTGATTTAGCGCATAGTCCCTTTTATATCAGCAAAAATAAGCAACCCTGGATAACGCGTCAGGGCATCCCGCGTTGTGCCGCCGTCAGTTCCTTTGGCTATAGCGGAACCAATGCCCATATGGTGGTGGAAGAGTATCTTCCACCGGAAGAGCCGGCTGATGTTACCAAACACCATGCACCGGATCAACCCGTATTAATGGTGCTTTCAGCCAAAAACGACAAACAGCTCAAACGCTATGCCGAGCGGATGATCCATTTTATCCAAAAACATCCTGATACCGATCTGCAACAGATGGCCTATACCTTGCAGGTTGGTCGGGAGCACATGGCGCGTCGGCTGGCTTTCTTGGCCTATTCACCAGAAGAGGTGCTACAAACCATTCGAATGTATATCTTGGGGCAACGCCCGTCCCATCTGTTGACAGCCACCTTCACCAGGGATCGCAAGAGGAATCGGACAGATGATCGCCTATACAAGGCTTTTGCAGAAGGGCAATGGCAAGAAGCTGCCAATTGGTGGATACAAGGTGGCGAGGTGGATTGGAAACAGTTGTATGGGGACCATCTGCCACAACGCATGAACTTGCCCACGTATCCCTTTGAACGTAATAGCCTTTGGCCGAAAAAAGATGATCAGTCAACAATAGCAGAGTCGGGCATTCGTCCGGTAACCGTGCCGGAACCGGCAGTCGGTCTACCATCGACAACAGAACGGGTCCTCCGCCTGCCTGATGCTGAACAACAGGTGTTAAGGCCAGAACAGATTCAATTACAACCCTTGATGAACACAAAAAAGTGGGCGGATGACGATCAAAGGCAGTCCTTGTCTCCGATCACCTTATCCCCGATTGACCAGCCTGTTGATCACCAACAGGTGGTGCAATATGCGGAAGACGATGAGACGGCAGTGCAGGACATGCTGATCGATAGTCTGTCCGAGACCTTGTTTATGGAGCGGCAAGAGATAGATGTAGATGATAACTTTCATGATATGGGCCTCGATTCTATTTTGGGTGTGGAATGGATGCGTCTCATTAATAAGAAGCAGGGCCTGGTCCTCGAAGCTACTATACTCTATGATTATCCGACCATTCGTGAATTGGCACGGTATATCCGATCCACGAAGGAGGTGGATGCACGGCCACCAGCGAAGCCCCATCCAACAACGAAACAACAGGATAGTCTGGATTTGATAGCCGAATTGACGAAGAGTTTGGCTGATATGATGTACCTTGATCCCAGCGAGGTGGATGAAGATGTCCATTTTTCTGATTTGGGTCTCGATTCTATTTTGGGCGTGGAATGGGTTCGGGTGTTAAATAAACGCTATGGAACCACCATTGAGGCCACGACCTTATATGATTATCCCACCTTGCGTGAGTTTGCCGCCTGGATGCAAAAGGATCAAGTCAAACAGACTGCTCCATCCACTGAGGAAGAAGCACCGACACTCTCCCCGCCCACCTTGGAGGAGATTTTGCGGAAAGTGGAGCAGGGTGCATTGGAAGTGACGGAGGCGCATGTCCTGTTACAAAAATACAACCTGGTTTAAGGGGGGGAGGGAAATGGTAAACACACAAACCATCTTGCGAGCCCTGCAAGCGGGAGAATTCTCCCTGGAAGAGGCAAAAAGCCAATTGATAAATCATCAGTCCGACCATCATCGGGAGGCCATTGCCATCGTTGGGATGTCAGGGAGATATCCAGAAGCGGACAACCTCGATGCCTATTGGTCCAATCTTGTAGCAGGTCGCGATTCTATCCGGGAAATCCCACCTTCCCGTTGGGATGTTGCCTCATACTATCAACCGTACCCCAGTGAAGAGGGAAAAATATATAGCAAATGGCTCGGAATGATGGATGATGTAGCCTGCTTTGATCCCCTGTTTTTTCATATTTCGCCTTCAGAGGCAGAAACCATGGATCCACAACAGCGTCTCTTTCTTCAGGAAGCCTATCAGGCTTTTGCAGATGCTGGTTATACACCTGAAGCATTGAATAATCAGCAATGCGGGGTTTATCTTGGCATCATGGCCAATGAATATTATCGGATGTTGTGTGAACAACAGTACGGTTTAACGGATCTGACGGGCAATTATGCTTCCATCGCATCAGCGCGCATTGCCTACTTTCTTAATCTGAAAGGTCCGGCGCTTTCGATCGATACGGCGTGTTCTTCCTCCTTGGTAGCGATTAACCTGGCGTGCCAGGCGTTACTCAACCGAGAAATTGATATGGCTCTTGCTGGTGGGGTAACGTTGTACCTCACCCCCAAGCCTTATATTGAAATGTGCGCGGCACAGATGCTCTCGTCTGAGGGGCGATGCAAGGCTTTTGACCGATCCAGTGATGGCATGGTTCCCGGTGAAGGCGTTGGTGCTGTGGTGCTAAAGCGTCTACTGGATGCTGAGGCGGACAATGATTCCATTTATGGCGTGATTATTGGATTCGGTATCAATCAGGATGGAAAAACAAACGGCCTAACGGCTCCCAGTGTGAAAAGCCAGATGGCCTTGGAGCGAAGCATTTATCAAAAATTTGACATTGATCCTTCGACCATCAGCTATGCGGAGATGCATGGCACGGGTACCCAATTGGGAGATCCCATTGAGCTTAAAGCGTTATCAACGGCCTTTCAAGAGAAAACCGATAAAAAGCAGTTTTGCGCCATTGGTTCCGTTAAATCCAACATTGGTCATACATCAGCCGCTGCCGGTGTGGCAAGCGTTCATAAGGTGCTGTTATGTATGCAGCATCAGCAGTTGGTGCCCACCCTTCACTTTAAAGAGCCCAATGAACACTTTGATTTCAAGAACTCCCCTTTTTATGTCAATACACAGACCCGCCCTTGGGATGCCGTTTCACCAAGACGGGCTTGTGTCAGTTCATTTGGCTTTAGTGGCACCAATGCCCATTTGGTAATCGAAGCCTACGATGCGAAGAAAGAAAGAGCGCGGAGGCCGGTAACGGATGCCGGCCGACCGGCTTTATTCGTTTTGTCGGCTAAAACGGAGAAGCAGCTTAAAGGATACGCAGACATCATGAAGGAATGGATGGCATTACAAGCGGATGTCAATCTCAAAGATATGACTTATACCTTACAGACGGGTCGGGAGGCCATGGATTACCGTCTGGCCTTTTGGGTGGATGGTAAACGTGCAGTACTCGATATGTTGACGGCTTATCTGAATGGTGAACATCCCGACGGGTTACACATCAGCCATGTGAAAAAGCGGAAGGGCCAGAGAAATCCCTCTCGGCATACCGACCCTGAAACCCTTCTCTCACGGTGGCTGGCCGGTGACTCAGTCGATTGGCAGGTGCTATATCAGGGGGAAGAGCCCCGGCGAATTCGTTTGCCGGGGTATCCCTTTGCTAAGGAACACTATTGGCTTCCTGAGCAAAGCGGACCCATTCCAAGCACCCGTACGCTACATCCTTTAGTGCATCGCAATACATCGGATCTGTCGACCCAGCGGTTTACGACGATCCTGACAGGGAAGGAGCGTTATCTAACCGATCACCGTGTGAAGGAGAAGAGGATGCTACCGGGGTCCGCCTATCTGGAGATGGCGAGAGCGGCTTTTGAAATGGGAGTGGATCGGGCGACCGCCCGGACTGTACAGGAAGGCACAGCCTCGATTTGCTTGCAAGAGCATATATGGATGGAACCGTTGACAGTGGAAGATGAACCGGTTGAAGTGCATATTGCCCTGGTGCTAAAAGAGGATGGGGCTGTGGAGTATGACATCTACAGCGGAGCGGATCATCCCGATGATCAAACCGTTATCACGCATGCTCAGGGTGTGATGAAGGTATCTGCATCAACGCCACCGAAAAGTCAGGATCTCCAAGGGTTGCAATCGCAATATCCCTGGCATACCCTCTTGCCGAAGCATATCTATCCACCTTTTCGTGCAGCGGGTCTTTATTATGGTCCCTCTCATCGAGGGATTGAGTGCCTTTATCTTTATCAGGATCAGATTTTGGCAAAGTTAGCCATACCGCCGGAATTGCGCGGGGATCGTGATTGTTACCTGGACCCGGGTCTGATGGACGCCGTCTTTCAGGCGACGGCCGGTTTTGCAATTGCATTAAAGGCGCCTCTGGATGGCCTGCCCTTTACCCTTCAAGCCATCGATATATATCAACCCTGCTCCAACACGGTGTGGGCCCATATCCGGCAACGGGAAAGAGGGCACGTGTTTGATATCGATGTCTATGATGAGAATGGTGTGGTATGTATGCGTATGCTGGGCTTTGAAACACGCAATGCAACGGATCTAATGTCAGAAGAAGCTTTTTATCGCCATCTGTCGGAGAGAATTTGGAAGGGCGAATTATCGGAAGAGGAAGTCGAACGAATTTTAATGGCTTCAAGATAAGGGGACCGGAAAAATGGATGGACAGTGGAAACATATCTATCGGAAGTTAAAGGAAAAGGAGATTACACCGGAGGAAGCCGCAGAGCAATTTCAGCGCTGGGGCCAACATAAGAAGAAGGAGGATCACGCGGCTGAAGAGGCGCTGTTGCTGGCGTTAAAGGAAATAGCGGCAGAATTGCTGACGATTGACGCCAAGGAGATTCATCATGATGTTACATTGGGTGAATATGGATTTGACCCCTTCAAGCTGACACAATTGGCGGATCGACTAAATCGCCAGTTTGGACTTGAGTTAACTGCCAAGGATTTGGCGGAACGGAGCACGTTGGATGATCTGGTTGCGTTGTTGCAGACTGCCAACCTATCTCAAGGGAATCAGCATCTGCAGGAAAAGACCATGGGCTATTTAAAAGGGCACCTCTCCTCGGTGTTTAAGGTCCATGCCGAGGAAATCGCTCACGATGTAGATCTGGAGAAGTATGGTATAAACTCCATCAGGGTGTTAAAACTGACCCAGCAGTTGGAAGGGGTTTTTGGCCCACTGCCGAAAACCCTGTTTTTTGAATATAAAACGGTGGACGAGCTGACGGGCTATTTTCTTCAGCATCACCGTGAGGCATTGACAAAGGTTCTGGGCGACAGCCAGCCTGCAGTTGTTCCCCAACCGGTGGTGACGGAAAAACGGCACAAAAATCCCCGCAGGCGGCGTAAAGGATTTCGGATGGCGCCTGCTTTCTCTTCATCCCCACCTGCCCCCGATATTGCGATTGTCGGTTTGGCGGGGCGTTATCCCGCTGCCCGCAATATGCAGGAGTTTTGGCACAACCTAAAGGCCGGAAAAGATTGTATCACCCCGGTGCCGGAGGAGCGCCTGGCTCTTTGGCAAACCCCGCCCAAAGGGGAGATGTGGGGTGGTTTTTTACAGGATATGGATCGGTTTGATCCCCTGTTTTTTCACATCTCCCCCCGTGAAGCGGAACGGATGGACCCACAGGAACGGCTCTTTTTGGAATGTGTCTATGAAACCCTCCAGGATGCGGGATATACCCGCCAGGCCTTGGGGAGCGTTCAGGGGCAGGGGATGGCCGGCAATGTAGGGGTGTTTGTCGGTGTGATGTATGAGGAGTACCCGTTGTATGGGGCGCAGGAGCAGCTGAAGGGCCGATCGGTGGCCGTCAATGGCAATGCGGCTTCCATCGCCAACCGGGTCTCCTATTTTTGTAACTTCCATGGTCCCAGTATGGCGGTGGATACCATGTGCTCCTCCTCCTTAACGGCGATCCACCTAGCCTGTCAGCATCTACAACGGGGCAGTTGTGAGGCGGCCATTGCCGGTGGAGTGAATCTCTCCATTCATCCCAATAAATATGTGGCCTTACAGCAGGGGGAGTTTTTATCGAGCAAGGGACGCTGTGAAAGCTTTGGCGAAGGGGGTGACGGTTACGTACCTGGTGAAGGGGTGGGGGCGGTGCTGTTAAAGCCTTTCGCCCAGGCGGTGGCGGATGGGGATCACATTTATGGGGTGATCAAAGGAACCGCCGTGAACCATGGGGGGAAAACCCATGGCTATACCGTTCCCAACCCCAATGCCCAGACTGATGTGATCCAACGGGCATGGCAGCAGGCGGGCGTGGACCCGCGGACTATCCACTACCTTGAAGCCCATGGCACAGGGACTGCACTGGGGGATCCCATTGAAATTGCCGGATTAACCAAGGCCTTTGAATCCTATACCCAGGATCGGCAGTTTTGTGCCATCGGCTCGGTAAAATCCAATATTGGGCATGCAGAGAGTGCCGCAGGGATTGCGGGCCTAAGCAAAATCCTGCTTCAGATGAAAAAGGGGCAACTGGTGCCCTCCCTTCATTCCAAGGTCTTAAATCCGCATATTGATTTTGCATCCACCCCCTTTGTGGTACAACAGACATTGGCCGAATGGAAACGGCCCCAAAAGGGACCGCGACGGGCGGGGATCTCCTCCTTTGGTGCCGGGGGAGCCAATGCCCATGTGGTGATTGAGGAATATATACCGGAAGTAGCAAAAGAGACAACTCCCCTTCATCCAGGTCCCTATCTGATTGTCCTGTCGGCACAAAGCGAAGGGCAACTGTTGGAACAGGCCAAGCGGCTGCTGTCGGCGGTAGCAGAAGCGGGCTGGACCGACCGGGACTTGGCGGATATCGCCTATACCTTGCAGGTGGGGCGGGAAGCGATGGATGAGCGATTGGCGGTGGTGGTCACCTCCATGGCTGATCTCAAGGGCAAGCTGACGGATATTCTCGCCCAAAAGCCGGATATAGCAGATTATTACCGGGGAGAGGTGAAAGCCCATCAAGCGGCCATGGCGGTCTTCATGGCGGATGAGGATATGGCCGCCACCCTGGAGGCATGGCAGCAGAAAGGCAAGTATGACAAGCTGTTAAAGTTGTGGGTAAAGGGCATGGCTGTCGATTGGGAACGGTTGTACAGCGGGACGAAGCCGCGGCGGATCAGTCTGCCGACCTATCCCTTTAAGCAGGAGCGGTATTGGGTCCCGGTAGCAGAGCGGGAGGGACAGGGAAGAACGGAGGCGATCCATCCCCTGTTGCACCGGAATACATCCGACCTCTATGAACAGCGGTTTACCACTCATTTCACAGGGGAGGAGTCCTTTCTGTCCGATCATGTGGTGGGAGGACAACGGATGTTGCCGGGAAGCGCCTATCTGGAAATGGTGCGGGCGGCTATCTCCCAGGCGGTTGGCGGATGGATGGCGATTCGCCTTCAGCAGGTGAGTTGGATGCGACCCCTCACTGTGGGTGAGGAACCGGTTGAGGTGCATATGGGGCTGGCGGTGGACAAGGATGAGACCCTCCACTTTGATGTCTACCGGGAGACGGATGAAGGGGAGGAAGTGGTATACAGCGAGGGACGGGCTGAGCTGATAACGGAGACAGCCCCGCCGCTGATGGACATCTCCCGAATCCAACAGGCTTGCGGGCAAAGGGAGCTTGACAGGGAAGCAGTGTATAAAGCCTTTGCGGAAATGGGCATTCAGTATGGGGAAAGCCACCGGGGGATTGAAAGGATCTATGTGGGACAGGGAGAGGTGTTGGCCCGGCTCACGCTTTTATCCTCCTGGGTGGATGGCGGGCTTCATCCAGGAATGCTGGATGCGGCCATTCAAGCGGCGGTGGGGTTGCAGGCGGACTTCGACCAGCGTCAACCGGCCTTGCCCTTTGCGGTGGAGGAAGTGACCATCTATGGGGAGACCCAGGAGAGTATGTGGGCCTGGGTTCGCCATGAGGATAATGGGCAGATCGCCATTGATCTCTGTGATGATGGGGGTCGGGTTTGTCTAAAGGTCAAGGGCCTGGCAGTGCGTGTCATGGAGTCGGCTGGGATGGGAGAAGCCATTGACCATCTCTTGCTTCATCCGCAATGGCAGGAGCAGCCCGTGAAAGTAACCGATGTAACGTTTGAGGATCATAAGGTCATTCTTTGTGACATGGCAGATCCCTCCCCAGATCATTTACAGCGGTTCCTTGAAGGGGGAGAATGCTTGACCCTGCGGACGGTTGAGGGTGATCATGGTGAACGTTTCCAACAATATGCCCTGCAGTTGTTTGAGACGCTACAGCAAATGATGAAAGCGGACCGTAAAAAGAAAATATTGGTTCAGGTGGTTGTTCCGCTTCAAGAGGAAGAGGGGCTATATGAGGGGTTGTGGGCGATTCTTCAGACGGCACACCTTGAAAATCCCCATATCATAGGGCAACTGATTGCTGTGGATGCGGTCAGGTCGGCGAAAGCGGTCGCAGAGAGGTTAAAGGAGAATGCCGTCTCTTCCCGTCCAGACCATATTTGTTATCAGAATGGCAGGCGCTATATCGCCCGTTGGCAGGCCCTGAAACCCTCGTCACCTGTTGCTCTCCCTTGGAAAGAGGAGGGGGTTTATTTAATCACAGGGGGATTGGGCGGTTTGGGACTGCTGTTTGCCAAGGAAATCGCGCGGCATGCTCCGCAAAGTACGCTAATTCTTGCGGGTCGTTCCCCCATGGACGAGAAAAAAGAGACAGACCTTCAGGCATTGACAGCCATGGGTGTGCAGGTGGTCTATCACCAAGTGGATGTTACCGACCGTTCAGCGGTGAAACACCTGGTGGATGACATCCTGCAAGCACATGGTCAACTCCATGGTGTGATTCACAGTGCGGGCATGATTCGCGATAACTTTATCATAAAAAAGCCTGCATCGCAGTTTCTGGAAGTAATGGGGCCTAAAACCCTGGGATTGGTCAATCTGGATGTAGCCTGCCAGGCCTGTCCGCTGGACTTCTTTATTATTTTCTCTTCATTGGCAGGAGGAATTGGCAATGTCGGTCAGGCGGATTATGCGGGAGCCAGTGCCTTTATGGATGCCTATGCCCGATATCGCCAGCAACTGGTAGCGGCAAAGAAACGGCATGGGCGTACCATTTCCTTTAATTGGCCCTTGTGGCAGGATGGCGGTATGCACCTGGATGCTGAAACGGAAGCCATTATGCGCAAAAGCACTGGACTGGTTGCCATGGAGACTTCACGGGGGATGACAGCATTCTATGAAGGACTGGCCTCACCCTATGCACAGGTGATGGTGATTGCGGGAGAGCGTGGCCGGTTTCAAAAGATCCAGTCTCGTCTTCACATTCAGCCCGCCCCTGAAGTGAATTCTCCCCCGGTGGTTAAGGCACCGGAACAGGAAGAACTGCGCGGGAAGGCGACGGATTATATCAAAGGGTTGCTTTCAGCGGGATTAAAGTTGTCTGCTGATCAAATAGAAGCCGGTGCTGACTTTATGACCTATGGCATGGACTCGGTGTTGGTGTTAAAACTGACCCAGCAGTTGGAAGGGGTTTTTGGCCCACTGCCGAAAACCCTGTTCTTTGAATATAAAACGGTGGACGAGCTGACGGGCTATTTTCTTCAGCATCACCGTGAGGCATTGACAAAGGTCCTGGGCGGCAGCCAGCCTGCAGTTGTTCCCCAACCGGTGGTGACGGAAAAACGGCACAAAAATCCCCGCAGGCGGCGTAAAGGGTTTCGGATGGCGCCTGCTTTCTCTTCATCCCCACCTGCCCCCGATATTGCGATTGTCGGTTTGGCGGGGCGTTATCCCGCTGCCCGTAATATGCAGGAGTTTTGGCACAACCTAAAGGCCGGAAAAGATTGTATCACCCCGGTGCCGGAGGAGCGCCTGACTCTTTGGCAAACCCCGCCCAAAGGGGAGATGTGGGGTGGTTTTTTACAGGATATGGATCGGTTTGATCCCCTGTTTTTTCACATCTCCCCCCGTGAAGCGGAACGGATGGACCCACAGGAACGGCTCTTTTTGGAATGTGTCTATGAAACCCTCCAGGATGCGGGATATACCCGCCAGGCCTTGGGGAGCGTTCAGGGGCAGGGGATGGCCGGCAATGTAGGGGTGTTTGTCGGTGTGATGTATGAGGAGTACCCGTTGTATGGGGCGCAGGAGCAGCTGAAGGGCCGATCGGTGGCCGTCAATGGCAATGCGGCTTCCATCGCCAACCGGGTCTCCTATTTTTGTAACTTCCATGGTCCCAGTATGGCGGTGGATACCATGTGCTCCTCCTCCTTAACGGCGATCCACCTAGCCTGTCAGCATCTACAACGGGGCAGTTGTGAGGCGGCCATTGCCGGTGGAGTGAATCTCTCCATTCATCCCAATAAATATGTGGCCTTACAGCAGGGGGAGTTTTTATCGAGCAAGGGACGCTGTGAAAGCTTTGGCGAAGGGGGTGACGGTTACGTACCTGGTGAAGGGGTGGGGGCGGTGCTGTTAAAGCCTTTCGCCCAGGCGGTGGCGGATGGGGATCACATTTATGGGGTGATCAAAGGAACCGCCGTGAACCATGGGGGGAAAACCCATGGCTATACCGTTCCCAACCCCAATGCCCAGACTGATGTGATCCAACGGGCATGGCAGCAGGCGGGCGTGGACCCGCGGACTATCCACTACCTTGAAGCCCATGGCACAGGGACTGCACTGGGGGATCCCATTGAAATTGCCGGATTAACCAAGGCCTTTGAATCCTATACCCAGGATCGGCAGTTTTGTGCCATCGGCTCGGTAAAATCCAATATTGGGCATGCAGAGAGTGCCGCAGGGATTGCGGGCCTAAGCAAAATCCTGCTTCAGATGAAAAAGGGGCAACTGGTGCCCTCCCTTCATTCCAAGGTCTTAAATCCGCATATTGATTTTGCATCCACCCCCTTTGTGGTACAACAGACATTGGCCGAATGGAAACGGCCCCAAAAGGGACCGCGACGGGCGGGGATCTCCTCCTTTGGTGCCGGGGGAGCCAATGCCCATGTGGTGATTGAGGAATATATACCGGAAGTAGCAAAAGAGACAACTCCCCTTCATCCAGGTCCCTATCTGATTGTCCTGTCGGCACAAAGCGAAGGGCAACTGTTGGAACAGGCCAAGCGGCTGCTGTCGGCGGTAGCAGAAGCGGGCTGGACCGACCGGGACTTGGCGGATATCGCCTATACCTTGCAGGTGGGGCGGGAAGCGATGGATGAGCGATTGGCGGTGGTGGTCACCTCCATGGCTGATCTCAAGGGCAAGCTGACGGATATTCTCGCCCAAAAGCCGGATATAGCAGATTATTACCGGGGAGAGGTGAAAGCCCATCAAGCGGCCATGGCGGTCTTCATGGCGGATGAGGATATGGCCGCCACCCTGGAGGCATGGCAGCAGAAAGGCAAGTATGACAAGCTGTTAAAGTTGTGGGTAAAGGGCATGGCTGTCGATTGGGAACGGTTGTACAGCGGGACGAAGCCGCGGCGGATCAGTCTGCCGACCTATCCCTTTAAGCAGGAGCGGTATTGGGTCCCGGTAGCAGAGCGGGAGGGACAGGGAAGAACGGAGGCGATCCATCCCCTGTTGCACCGGAATACATCCGACCTCTATGAACAGCGGTTTACCACTCATTTCACAGGGGAGGAGTCCTTTCTGTCCGATCATGTGGTGGGAGGACAACGGATGTTGCCGGGAAGCGCCTATCTGGAAATGGTGCGGGCGGCTATCTCCCAGGCGGTTGGCGGATGGATGGCGATTCGCCTTCAGCAGGTGAGTTGGATGCGACCCCTCACTGTGGGTGAGGAACCGGTTGAGGTGCATATGGGGCTGGCGGTGGACAAGGATGAGACCCTCCACTTTGATGTCTACCGGGAGACGGATGAAGGGGAGGAAGTGGTATACAGCGAGGGACGGGCTGAGCTGATAACGGAGACAGCCCCGCCGCTGATGGACATCTCCCGAATCCAACAGGCTTGCGGGCAAAGGGAGCTTGACAGGGAAGCGGTGTATAAAGCCTTTGCGGAAATGGGCATTCAGTATGGGGAAAGCCACCGGGGGATTGAAAGGATCTATGTGGGACAGGGAGAGGTGTTGGCCCGGCTCACGCTTTTATCCTCCTGGGTGGATGGCGGGCTTCATCCAGGAATGCTGGATGCGGCCATTCAAGCGGCGGTGGGGTTGCAGGCGGACTTCGACCAGCGTCAACCGGCCTTGCCCTTTGCGGTGGAGGAAGTGACCATCTATGGGGAAACCCAGGAGACCATGTGGGCCTGGGTTCGCCGTGAGGATGATGGGCAGATCGCCATTGATCTCTGTGATGACGGGGGACGGGTTTGTCTGAAGGTCAAGGGTTTAGTCACCCGTCTCATCACCCAAAAAGCGGAAACGGATGCGCCAATGGGCCGTCTCATGCTTGCACGGGTCTGGGAGAGGGTCCAATGCACTGGTGATCGGGAAGAAGCTCCATCACAGTCCCCTGTTGTCATTACCGGGGAAAAGACAGATGGAAAAACAGCTATTGTCACCCAGCAATATCCGAAGGCCCGCGTGTTGCAGGTGTCTGAAGGGGATACCATTAAAGACATCATCGCCAACCTTACAACATTTGAAGAGATAGATGAGTTGATCTGGTATATGCCCGAACAGCCGGTATCGTCGGTGACAGATGAAGGGCTGATTGCCGCCCAGGAACATACGGTGATTGCCCTGTTCAAGGTGGTTAAAGCATTACTGGCCTTGGACTATGGGCATAAGGCATTGCGATGGACAATTATGACGGTTCAAGCCCAGCAGGTTCATTCCCATGAAGCGATCCAGCCTGCCCAATCGGCATTGTATGGCTTGGTGGGCTCATTGGCCAAGGAATATCCACACTGGCAGATTCGTCTGTTGGATCTGGAAAGGGGAGAGGATATCCAGCCTCTCACCCATATCCACCCCATGCCAGGGGAAGTGCTGGCCTACCGGGAAGGTGCCTGGTATCAGCAGCGCTTCGTTCAAGTGCAACAGACTGCGGCACCACAGGAAGCTCCTTATAAAAAGGGCGGTGTTTATGTGGTGATTGGCGGGGCAGGCGGTCTGGGTGAAGTTTGGAGTGAACATGTGATCCGTCATTACCAGGCCAGGGTGGTTTGGATCGGCAGAAGGGAAAAGGATGAAGCCATTCGCGCCAAGATCAGCCGATTGGCCACCTGTGGACCTGCTCCCGATTATCTGGTCGCCGATGCTGCAAGCAGACAATCTTTGGAAGAGGCTTATCAGCAGATCAAGGAAAAGTATGGGGAGATACAGGGAGTGATTCATTCGGCGATTGTCTTGCGGGATCAGCCGATTGCACAGATGGATGAAGAAGGTTTTCGGGCGGCATTGACGGCCAAGGTGAATGTCAGTGTTCGGATGGCCCAGGTATTTGCCGCGGAATCCCTTGATTTTGTGCTGTTTTTCTCATCCATTCAATCCTTTGCAACAGCAGCGGGACAAAGCAATTATGCAGCGGGCTGTACTTTTAAGGATGCTTTTGCTTTGGCGATGGAGAGGGAATGGTCCTGCCCAGTGAAGATCATGAACTGGGGTTACTGGGGCAGTGTGGGTGTGGTGGCGGAAGAAAGCTATCAGCAGAAAATGGCTCAAGCAGGAATCGGATCGATTGAAGGACCGGAGGGAATGGGAGCGCTGGACGTTTTGCTGTCACAACCCATTCCACAACTGGCCTATATCCATACCCTGCGTCCTTTGCATCCCCAAGAAATCGAGTCATCAGAGACCATCACCATTTACCCAGAGGAGATTTGTTCCTGGTTGGGTACCCTCGACCAGACACTGCCTGCAAAAGTAGAAACAGGAGAACAGACCATTGTGGAGATCAGCCAACGCATGGCTCAAGTGCAGCCCTTGTTGGTGAAATTGTTGTGGAGTCAGTTGCAAAAGGCAGGCTGGTTTCAGGAAAAGCGAGGCACTCTGTCGGAATTAACCCCAGGGCTTCAGACAATCTATCACCGATGGATGAAAGAAACGGTGGACATTTTTGAAGAGCACAAGTACCTATCATGGGGTGATCAGACTTATACGGTTTTGCTGGAACCGGTTGATGTCACAGCGATTTGGGAAGAGTGGGACCAGTTTAAACAAACCTGGTCCAATGACCAGGATATGCGGTCCCATTTTACTTTGTTGGAAGCCACCTTGCAGCGGTTGCCCGATATACTGACTGGACAGGTTGCGGCAACGGATATTCTGTTCCCCGATTCTTCCATGGAACAAGTGGAAGGGATTTATAAACAGAATGCGGTTGCGGACTACTATAATCAGCACCTTGCGACCATGCTGGTGAACTATCTGCAATACAGACAACAGCATCAGCCTGAAAAGCCGGTGCGAATCCTGGAGATTGGAGCGGGAACGGGTGGAAGTACGGCTGAGGTGTTAAAGCAAATACATCCATACCAAGACAGCATACAAGAGTATGCTTACACCGATATTTCCAGGGCATTTTTATTGTACGCTGAAAAGCACTTCAGTGATTGGCAATCCCGTATGACCTATCAGTTGTTTGATGTGACCCAGCCCATTTTGGGGCAGGGGTTTGAGTCAGGAGGCTATGATGTGGTCATTGCCAGCAATGTGCTTCATGCCACCCCCATTTTACGTGAGACATTGCGCCATACCAAGGCCTTGCTAAAAAAGAATGGCTTGCTCCTGTTAAATGAAACCACCACCCATACGCTGTTGAACCACCTTACCTTTGGTTTACTGGAAGGATGGTGGTTGTATGAGGACAGCGCATGGCGCATCCCTGGTTCCCCACTGGTCACAGCGGAACAGTGGCAACAGATTCTGGCATCAGAGGGGTTTTACACGACGGTAGCCTCAGATTTTGAAGGCCCACAACATATTATCCTGGCGGAAAGCGATGGCGTGGTACGGCAAAAGAAACCGACCGATGAGCAATCACTACAGGCCGGGCAACGGGTGCCAAAAGCGCCTTCTTCTTCTACGAAACAGATCAAGCAAGGGGAACCATTGCATACCGCCTGTGTGGACTATCTAAAACATCTGGCAGGGGATATTTTGCGTCTGTCAGCTGAACAGATTGACGGTGCAGAGCCTTTGGAGCGATATGGGTTTGACTCTATTTTGGTCGCCCAATTGACCCGTGCATTGCGGCAAGATTTTGAGGATATCAGCAGTACATTGTTATTTGAGTGTCAAACCCTGGATGATCTAGCCATCTTTTTAATGAAAAATCATCTGCAACAGGTGCAAGATTTAGTGACGATCAATCCTGAGACGGATGACCATCCGGTTCCTTTGGTCCCGTCACCACATCCCACAAAAGCGATCACTCGACGCCAACCCCGTCGTTTCCGGTCCATGGAAAGACAGGGGTCTCAATCCGCGTCAACCCTGATGGATGTGGCGATCATCGGTGTCGCTGGTCGCTACCCCAAAGCAAATGGAATTCATGAATACTGGCAACTGTTAAAGTCCGGGCAACATGCCATTACCACGATTCCAAAAGAGCGATGGGATTGGCAACGGTATTATGATGCGGAACCCGGAAAGACCGGTTATATGTATACCAAATGGGGTGGCTTTATTGACGGGATTGATCAATTTGACCCCTATTTCTTCCATCTTTCGCCTGCGGAAGCCAAGCGCATGGACCCGCAGGAAAGGGTGTTCCTGGAAACCTGTTATGAAAGTATTGCGGATGCGGGTTATACGCCGCTCAATCTCAGTAAAGACCGGAAAGTGGGCGTATTTGTCGGCGCGATGAATGGACATTATCCACCGGGAGCCAGTTATTGGTCCATTGCCAACCGGGTGTCCTATATTCTCAACTTTCAAGGCCCCAGTTTGGCTGTTGATACTGCCTGTTCCTCTTCGCTGACGGCCATTCATCTGGCCTTGGAAAGCCTCTATAGCGGTATGAGCTCCTGTGCCATTGCTGGAGGTGTGAACTTAATTGTCCATCCGGATCATTTTCTCAAGCTATCCGCTATGACCATGTTGTCTCCTGGTGATACATGCCGTCCGTTCGGTCAACAGGCGGATGGGATTGTGGACAGCGAGGGTGTGGGTGCGGTTGTCTTAAAGCCATTGGCGCAGGCAGAAGCGGACGGGGATCATATCTATGGTGTCATCAAGGGCAGCATGCTTAATGCGGGAGGGAAAACCAACGGATATACAATACCCAATCCGCAATCGCAAGCACAGTTAATCCTTCAGGCATTGGAAAGAACCCAGTTGGATGCGCGCACCATTAGCTATATTGAGGCCCATGGTACGGGAACGGCCTTGGGTGATCCCATTGAAATCAACGGCTTAACCACTGCATTTGAAAAGCATACCCATGATCGGCAGTTTTGCGCCATTGGTTCCGTTAAGTCCAATATTGGTCATAGTGAGAGTGCAGCTGGTGTCGCGGGTTTAACCAAAATACTATTGCAATTGAAGCACCGTCAGTTGGTTCCCTCGCTTCATGCTGAAGAGCTCAATACCCGTATTGACTTTAGCCGGACTCCCTTTGTCGTGCAGCAGAAGCTGGCGGACTGGAAGCGACCGGTGATTCATAAGAATGGAAAAGTGCAGGAATACCCCCGGCGGGCGGGTATTTCCTCTTTTGGTGCCGGTGGGGCGAATGCCCACCTTATCATTGAGGAATATATTTCCCGCAATCGCCAGCGCACCAGTCTGTCCATCACACCCGATCAGCCGGCGATCATTGTCTTGTCGGCGAAGGAGAAAAAACAGTTAAGGCAACAGGCCAGCCGGTTACTTACTGCGGTTGAGCAGCAGGGATTCACTGATGGCCATCTGGCAGATATTGCCTTTACGCTACAGACAGGGCGTGAAGCAATGGTGGAGCGGTTGGCCTTTACCGTGACGTCCATTGAGACGTTGCGCCAGCGACTGGATGCCTATGTGCAGCAGACGGAGGATCAACACTGGATAGCCGGACGTTGTCCAATCCGCGATGAGGCTCCTGTTATCACGGATGAAGCGGTCAACCAATGGATTGAAACGGGTGCCTATCGGTCTTTGATGGAGGCATGGGTCAATGGGGCTCGCATTGATTGGCACCTTCTCTATCGCCATGGAAAACCGTCACGCATCAGTTTGCCTGTTGCTCCATTTGCCAAGGAACGCTACTGGTTAACAGAAGTAAAGCGAGATATGCCCCAGGATACTGCGATTCATCCCTTGGTGCATCAAAATGTATCCGATATTGAAGGGCTTAAGTTTATTACAAAGCTGAATGAGCAGGCGTTTTATTTCCAGGATCATGCTGTGGACGGTGTCGGTGTGCTACCTGGAGCGGTCTATCTGGAAATGGCCAGCGCTGCGGCAAAAGCGGCGATGGGGGAGCAGGGAATGATGGATGTACATCTTAAACATGTGATGTGGTCTAAACCCTTAAGGCGAGATGATGCACAATCTCCCTTAACCATTGGGCTTTCCCCAGAAAATGATCAAGTAATGACCTATACCATCTACCAACGGGCAAATAGGGAAGAGAGGATCTATTGCCAAGGGGAAATGGTGCTGGGGGATTTTGCCCAAGCGGCTCACCGTTTGGATTTATCCCAGCTGCAGGCGCAATGCCAACAGCGGGTATGGACATCTGAAGAATGCTATCAGGCATTTCAATCGATGGGGATCGTTTATGGCCCCTGTTTTCAGGGTGTGGAAAAGATTTATGTGGGGCAGGGGCAAGTCCTGGCCAAAATCCACTTACCTGAGTGTATGGCGGATACACAGGATGCCTACATTTTGCATCCCTGCTTGCTGGATGTGGCCATTCAATCTGCCATGGGACTGACCTTATCGGAAGCGGGGCAGGGTTTGGCACTGCCATTTGCGATGGATGAATTGATCGTTACGGGTGATTGCCTAAGAACGCAATGGGCTTTTGTGCGCCAAAGGGATGACAGTCGAGGCAATGCCCATATCATCAAGTTGGATATCGATCTGTGCGATGAGCGGGGCGATTGTGTCTTGCAAATCACAGGCCTAGCTTTAAAGACAGGACCAATACAAGATACAGTCCTCTATTATCCACATTGGGAGGAAAAAGTGGTTACACCTCTGATCCCTTCCTCCAAAAAAGAAAACGGCCATGTGATTCTCTATGGGGCTGATCGCGAAAAAGCAGAGGAAATAAGCCACGGGTTACCGGATGAAGTGTGTCACATCATTTCTGGTGATAGCAATCCTTCTGATCCGGCTGGCCGATTTGCCCGTGACGCGCTACAGGTGTTTCGCATTATTCAGGAGATCCTGAAGGCGAAACCCACCCACTGGGTGCCCATTCAAATCCTGCTGTTTAACCCATCGGACGATCCCTTTGGCAGGGCACTAAACGGGATGTTGCAAACTGCCCATTTGGAAAATCCGCATATTATGGGGCAGTGCGTGGAGCTGGATGGGGACATGGATCGTGACCATGTGCAAACCATTCTTGATGTCAATCGGCAGGCGATGGCGAACCGACAGGTGGCCTATCGAGGGGGCAAGCGGCATGTATTGGGCTGGAAGGAGATGCCCCCTGCCGTAAAGGGAGGATCTCTGCCATGGAAGGAAGGCGGTGTTTACCTGATCACCGGAGGGAATGGGTTGCTCGCCAAAGTGATCACTCAGGAAATCGTCCAGCATATTCAGAGCGGGGTTGTGATCCTCGTTGGGCGTTCCCAGCCAACAGAGACCATGCAACAATGGTTGAAAGAATGGAAACAGCGCGGGGTAGAGGTTATCTATCGATCTGTCGATGTAACGGATCGGCAAGCCGTTCAGCGTTGTATGTCGGAAATAATGGCGACATATGGGGATCTAAATGGAATTATTCATGGTGCAGGCGTAACCGATGATCGCTTCATCATACAAAAAACAGAAACACCGTTTGCCCAGGTGCTGGCGCCAAAGGTAGCGGGTGTAGTCCATCTGGATGAGGCCAGTCAGGATTGCCGCCTTGATTTCTTTGTAATCTTCTCTTCCATTGCCGGTGTGATGGGAAACATTGGACAGGCTGATTATGCTACCGCCAATGCCTTTGTTGATCAATATGCCCACTATCGCAACGCTTTGGTCAAAAGCCATAAACGGCAGGGGCGCACCTTCTCCATTAATTGGCCCCTGTGGGAAGGTGGTGGGATGCAGGTCACATCCGAACAGCAAAGGCAGTGGATGCAAGATACAGGGATGGTCGCATTAAGGACAGAGGCGGGCATTCGCGCCTTTTATCAGGCATGGGCCTCCCAGTTGCAACAGGTGATGGTCCTTGCAGGGGATCGAGACACGTTGCGTCGGTTTGTGGGTGAACAGCAAGAAAAGGCGAACGATGTGGCGTTTTATCTGGCTCTGATGGAGCAGATTACCAGTGATGAACTGACAGAAGAGCAATTTGTGCGACTGCTCCAATCCCACCACCATCAGGTTAAAACTCTTGGGTAAGGGGTGAGGATGGTATGGAACACCCGGTGAAGTCCTTATACCGGAAAATTAAAAACAGAGCAATCAGCCAGGAGGAAGCCATGAAGCAAATGGCGCAACTCTTTTCTTCAGCTCCCATGGTTGAGCCGTTACAACAGTTGCGGGAAATCTTGGCGGATATGCTTCACATAGAGACAGCGGATATTAGCGCAGATGCAGAATGGTTCGAGTTGGGGCTGGATCAGGTGTTGCTCACGCAATTGGCCGATCACCTCCATCAACACTATCATTTGGAGTTGACGCCTGCACAAATCATAGAACAAGGCACCCTAAAAGGGTTGGCTTCCTATATATCCCAGCATGGGAATGATGTACAAAAGGCGCCTGTTTTATACCCCAAAACGGATCAGCTGGGGATCATGACAGTCGATTATCTTAAAAAGTGCTTATCCTCTGTATTGCAAATGCCGGTTGAACGGTTGGATGCGGATGCACCTTTGGAGCACTATGGCATTGATTCTGTTATGATTATGAAACTGACCCGGCAACTGGAGGTGCATTTGGGGCGTTTATCCAAAACGCTGTTTTTTGAATACCAAACGATTCAAGCGTTGGCTGACTATCTGGTACAAGCCCATTCACACAAGCTGATTAAACTGTTTGGCATCGAGGAGACGGCGGCTGCACGGTCATATGACAGGCAGCCGTCGCTATCTTTGAAAGAAAAGGAAAAGTCGATACCCCAGCAGATTGAGACGTCCTCTTTGGCGCAAGAGGATGGGATTGCTGTTATTGGCCTGACCGGACGGTATCCTGGCGCCCAGGATATCAAGCAATTTTGGGAAAACCTGCAAGCAGGAAAAGATAGTATCACTGAAATCAGCCCAGATCGATGGGATTATCGCTTATATTTTGATGAGGACGAGCGTGAACCCGGCAAAACCAACAGCAAATGGGGCGGATTTATTGAGGGTGTCGATCAGTTTGATCCGCTCTTTTTTAATATTTCTCCCCGTGAGGCAGAAGTGCTGGACCCACAGGAACGCCTGTTTTTAGAGTGTGTTTATGAGACGTTGGAGGATGCCGGCTACTCCCCTGAAGCCTTGCGCTCCAACGGTGCGGTAGGGGTATTTGTGGGAGCGATGTATGAGGAGTATCCATTGTATGGCGCCCAGGAACAAGCCAAGGGGCATGGGCTTGTCCTCGGTAGTAACCTGTCGGCGATTGCCAACCGGGTTTCCTATTTTTTTAACTTGACGGGACCGAGCATGGTGGTGAATACCATGTGTTCATCCTCATTAACCTCCCTCCATCTCGCATGTCAAAGCATCGTGCGGGGGGAATGTGAACTGGCGATTGCCGGAGGGGTTAATTTATCGATTCATCCCAATAAGTATTTATTGCTTGGACAAGGGAACTTTGCATCCAGTAATGGCCGGTGCCAAAGTTTTGGGCAGGGGGGAGATGGTTATGTTCCCGGTGAAGGTGTAGGATCGGTGTTATTAAAGCCACTGGCCCAGGCGATTCGCGACCGCGATCATATATATGGTGTGGTTAAGGGCACAGCGGTTAATCATGGCGGTAAGACCAATGGTTATACCGTTCCCAATCCACATGCCCAGGCAAAGGTGATCGGACAGGCCTTAGCGCAAGCAAATGTCCATCCACGAACCCTCACCTATCTTGAAGCACATGGCACGGGAACAGCCCTGGGAGACCCGATAGAAATCACAGGGTTGAAAAAAGCCTTTGATGCTTATACCTCTGATCGTCAGTTTTGCGCCATTGGCTCGGTAAAATCCAATATTGGTCACTGCGAAGGGGCGGCGGGGATTGCAGGATTAACCAAAGTATTATTACAAATGAAGCATAAAAAACGGGTCCCCTCCCTTCATGCCCAGGTCTTAAATCCACATATTGACTTTGACCAGACGCCTTTTAAGGTACAACAAAGCTTAGAAGAGTGGGAACGGCCCGTCGTAGATCTGAATGGGGAGGAAAAAGAATACCCCAGGCGAGCGGGCATTTCAGCCTTTGGGGCAGGTGGTTCCAATGCCCATGTGGTGGTGGAGGAATATATGCAAGAGAAAGCGGTGGATCATCAGGAGGTCCATCCCCTGCACCCGGCTCTCATTGTCCTCTCTGCCAAAGATACCACGGCACTTCAACAGCGAGCCGAACGCTTATTGGCGGCAATTGAATCCTTTCATGACCGCGATTTAAGGGATGTAGCCTTTACACTACAGGTAGGCAGGGAGGCTATGGAAGAGCGATTGGCTTTCACGGCTGTCACCATGGGCGAACTGAAGGAGAAATTGAACGCTTTTTTGGCAGACCGTGAGAGCAACGGGATGTTTCGCGGTGCCGCCCAATCCGGCAAAGCGGTGTTATCCACGATGTCAGCGGATGATGATATGAAGGCCATCATGGAGACCTGGTTGCAAAAGGGGAAATATGATCCGTTGTTGCAACTGTGGGTAAAAGGCCTCCAAGTGGATTGGAATCTGCTTTATCCCAATGGTACACCCTGTCGTGTTAGCCTGCCTACATATCCATTTGCCCGGCAAACATGCTGGTTTTCAGGTACTGAAGAGGGAGGGGATCAACCCACGGCCACTCCATCGCCAAAGGAAGCATCGAACCCTTCCCCCTCTTCTGTAGCCGGATGCATGTATTTGCCAGTTTGGGAAGAGGCACCAGCGATTACCCCTGAACAGCTTCAGCACCAACAGGTTCTCATCGTCTATGAGAAGTCGGCAGCTGCATTAAAAGAGGCGATTATGGATTATTATCAAACAGTTCCTTCTATGCCACGGGTCATACAAATCTGTCTGGGGGATACAACCCGGCAACGTGCTAACGACCATTGGGAGTGTGACATCCATGATGACACCGCCTTCAATCGTTGTTTAGCTGATTGTAGGGCGATTGACGGCCTCTATTATCTGGCGGAACATGCTCCAGTTGATGATCCACTTCATCCCCAGGATGTCAGGCAAAGCCAGATGCGCAATGAGGTGCCATTGTTGCGCCTGTTGAAAGGATTAGATGACAGCCAACCCGTGGATAAGCCGATCGATTGCTATATATTGACTCTGGATAACTATACATTAGGCGAACATCCGGTCAATCCCTATGGCGGAGGGGTCACAGGGCTTGTCTATGCTGCGGCGCAAGGTAACCATCGGTTGCGGATGCGCAATTTGGACCTTTCCTTACGAGATATCCAGGGGGACAAAGCGGACCTCATCAAAAAGGTTGTCAGTGAACCGCCTTCTCACCGTGGTGAAGTGATCAAGCTAAAGCAGGGACGACGTTATCAACAGGTTTTTTATGAAATGGATGATGTGAGGCAACTGAAAACGCAGGGAATTCGAGAAAAAGGAGTTTATGTGATCGTTGGGGGAAGCGGTACCATCGGCCAGATTGTCACCCGTTATCTAACGGCTGACTACGGGGCCCAGGTGGTTTGGATTGGCCGAACATCAGAGGATGATCCGGCGATCCAGGCGAAGATGGCGGCTTTTCAAGGCAGCTCTGGTTCCCTCTCATATATCCAGGCGGATGTAACGGATGAGGCGCAGATGAAGCGGGCAGTACAACGGATAAAAGCGCAGTATCATACTATTCATGGTGCCATCTTTTCGGGGGTGGTGTTTTCTTTTGAAAATGCTATTCGCCAAACGACAGAAGCGGAGTTTTTGGATATTCTCAGTGTGAAAACGGTAGGGAGCTTATCCTTTTATTCGGCTTTTGCAAATGAAGATCTGGATTTTATGCTGTATTTCTCTTCTGGGCAAGCGTATGCTTTTTCAGGTGCTTCCCAGTTTTCGGCTTATGCCGCAGGGGTAACATTTGCAGATGCCTGGGTGCGCAGCCTCAAAAATCGGTCACGCTTTCCGGTGGGGTCCGTCAATTGGGGTTTTTGGCAGTCGTCCGTTGCAGGTACATTTTTAGAAGATCGCACCAGTACATTGGAAGATCGGGAAGGGTTTGACTGCTTTGTCCATAGCGTGGATCTTCTAACCAAGGGTCTGCTTGAACAAAGTCTATCCCTGAAACCGACACCCGCCTTGAAGGAAATGATGAAGGTTCAACCGGGGCGAGTAACGGCTTATCCCCCGACGACGGAACCCATGCTCCATTCATTCTCTGCGAAATGGCCCGATCGAGTTTATCAGGGAGACCGTCAAGAGGGTAACAGGCTGGTAGCTCAGATGGAAGCCAAAGTGGCAGACTTGCTTTTTGTACAGTTGAGCCGTCTCGGTCTTCCGCTAAAAGGCACCACGGTCAACATCGCGGATATCATTAACAACAGCGGTATAACGGCAAAGTATCGGCGTTGGCTGTCTGAGTGTTTACGCATCTTGGCAGATGGTGGCTATATTCACTATAAAGGGAGTCAGGTTACCACGGTTGTGGATGCAGAGCCATTGGAAGCAATTTGGAAGGAATGGCAAGCGACTGTATCCGAATATACCAATCAGCCGGACTGGCAGGTTCAGACCATGCTGTTGGATGCCTGTCTCAGGAAACTGCCCGATATTCTGACGGGTCGGGTTTTGGCGACAGATGTGCTCTTTGCTAATTCATCCATGCAAAGTGTCGAAGGCATCTATAAAGACAATGCCATCGCCGATTATTATAATCATACATTGGCTGATGTTGTGGAGGCCTATATTCAGAGGCGAATCGCTGAACATCCCCTGGAGCGCATTCGGATTATTGAAGCGGGAGCAGGGACTGGGGGAACAAGTGAGGTTGTCTTAAAGCGGATTAAGGAATATGCCTCCCATGTGGACTATGTTTATACTGATATATCCAAATCCTTTCTTCTGTTTGCAGAAGAACAGTATGGGGCAGCTTATCCCAACCTTACCTTTCAAACCTGGAATGTGGAGCAACCGTTGTCAGCGCAAGGGATTGCGGACGGTTCTTATGATATCCTCATTGCCAGTAATGTGCTCCATGCTACCCAAACCATTCGACACACCCTGCAACGGGTGAAAGCGGCCCTCAAACCGAATGGATGGATTCTTTTAAATGAGATGACGCAAAAAAATCTGTTTGCCACAGTGACCTTTGGGCTGTTGGAGGGCTGGTGGCTCTTTCAAGATGACCATTTGCGTATTGAGGGATCCCCATTAATCGCGGATTCAACCTGGCAAAGGGTGATGGAGGAGGAGGGCTTTAGGCAAATCTCCTTCTTGGGGGAGCAAGGCCCCAACAATAGTCAGCGGATTATTGTGGCTGAAAGCGATGGTTGGATTCGACTGCCTGTGGCACAAGAAGTTCAAAGAGAAGAAGAGCCCATGGCATCCATTGATATGCCCCAAGCGGTCGCTAAAGTGGATCGATCGGATGATCAACAGCTGGCCGATTATGTGAAAGATACCATGGTTGAGCAGCTGGCAATCGCCCTTAAGGTGAGCAAAGACCGTATTTCACCGGATGTCGCCTTTTCTGAATATGGAGTGGATTCCATCCTGGGTGTTGCTTTTGTCAATCAGCTGAATGAGGTTTTACAGATCGATTTAAACAGTGCGATTTTGTTCGACTACACATCGGTTCATCGCCTGGCGCAATATATCGCTGATGTGTATCAGGCGCACATTCTGGTACAACTGCATGATGGCAGCCCAAGGCAAGAAGCGCCACAAGAGCCCATCCAGGTAAGTACGGTAAAGCCAAAGCCGGCGCAGACAAGCAATGAGGCCATTGCTGTAGTGGGGATGTCCGGTCAGTTTCCCGATGCGCCGGATGTGCCAACGTTCTGGGATCATCTCCAAAAGGGGCATGATGGGGTGCATGAACTTCCCGCCAGCTACCTGGATCAGGCGCAGTATTATGACAAGGTGAAACAGCCGGGAAAGACCTATTGTAAATGGGGTGGGATTTTAGCGGAGAAAAACGCCTTTGATCCGCTCTTTTTTAATATTTCCCCCCGTGAGGCGGCGTCAATGAGTCCTCACCAACGGCTGATTTTGCAGGAAAGCTGGAAGGCGTTGGAGGATGCCGGGTATAACCCGAAAAAGCTAGCAGAAGCGCCTGTGGGGGTGTTTATCGGGGCGGAACCGGCAAATTACTATCATGAGTCCTTTACAGGTTCTTCGGATGCCATTGTCGCCTCCCGTCTATCCTATTATCTGAACTTGATGGGACCGGCCCTGGTGGTTAATACCGGCTGTTCCTCCTCAGCGGCGGCCATTCATCTCGCCTGTGAAAGCTTGCGCAGGGGGGAGTCTACCATGGCCATTGCCGGTGGAGTCTATGCCAAGCTGGACACCACTTCGCTTGTCGCCCTTTCGGGTATCGACATGATCTCCCCAACGGGCAAATGTTTAACCTTTGATGAAAAAGCAGATGGTACCGTGCTATCAGAGGGCGTGGGGATTGTTGTTTTAAAAACGCTTCAACAGGCTGAGGCAGATGGGGATTCCATTTATGGAGTCATTGCGGGATCGGGTATGAATCAGGACGGAGCCAGCAATGGTCTTACCGCTCCCAATGGTTTGGCCCAGGAGCGGTTGTTGATGGATGTCTATGAACGGCATGATATTCATCCCGGTGATATTTCCTATGTAGAGGCCCATGGAACTGGGACCAAACTGGGTGATCCCATTGAGATGAATGCCTTGATCCGTACCTTTAGGCGGTTTACTCCAAAAAAACATTATTGTGCTATTGGCAGTACCAAATCATCGATCGGACATACCGGAGCGGCTGCTGGTGTCATCGGTTTAATGCGGGTGCTGTTATCGATGGCCCATCGGCAGATTCCCAGTCTAATCAACTTTGACACATTAAATCCGTTGATTGACTTGCAGCACTCCCCCTTCTATATCAACACGGAAACGGTAGAATGGGTTCCCCCTCAGGATCAACCCTTACTTGCGGCGGTAAATTCCTTTGGACACAGCGGAACCAATGTGCATTTGGTTGTACAGGAATATCAGCCAAGCCAGGTGAAGGCATATAAGGAAGAGGGACCTATGATCATTCCATTATCTGCACGAAAGAGGGACCGTTTGCAGGCCTATGCGGAGTCGTTACTGACCTTTCTCAATCAGAAGGAGCAAGAGGGACAGTTGCATCACCTCCAACTGCCATCATTGGCCTATACACTACAAACCGGCCGAGAAGCCATGACAGAGCGGGTGGTGTTCTTGGTCAATGAGATGGACGAGCTTATCAGCGCTTTGACGGACTTCTGTGCAGGAAAGACCCATGCTGGTACCTGGCAGGGACAACAGCAAAAAGGGACAGGCAGCACTGGGCTGCTTGACCGGGATGATGAAGACCGAAAGAAAGCGATAATAGAATGGGCGGCGAAAGGCAAGCTGACTAAGGTCGCACAGGCCTGGGTACAGGGTGTGGATGTAGATTGGGATGTCCTGTATGGTGATGAAAAACCGTTGCGCATCCATTTGCCGGCCTATCCCTTTGCCAAGAAGCATTATGATAGATGGGAAAAAATGGAAAAAGAAACGGAAGCCACACAACGGACTTCCCTTCATCCCCTGCTACAGGAGAATACGTCCAACCTTCAGGGTACACAGTTTCATTCCACGTTTACCGGTAACGAATGCTTCCTTAAGGACCATCTGGTGCAACAGAAACGGATGATGCCGGGAACGGCTTATCTGGAAATGGCCCGTGCCGCAATGGAACAGGTGGCGCAGCCTGGAGAGAGGACCATCTGTCTAAAAAAGATGGTCTGGCTAAAGCCCTTCTTTGTTGACAATGGACCGCAAAGGATGCGTGTCACCCTATCTGCCACACCGGATGGGGAGATCGCCTATGACATGCGTCATGATGCGTCGGACGATATAATTCACCGGGGCCGTGCTGTCTTCCACCAGGCTGAAGAAATCCCCATGTTGGATATCCCGACTCTTAAACAGGTCTGTGATCGACGGGTATGTTCCCGAAACGAGGCATATCAAGCTTATCAAGCGGCTGGGTTAACGTATGGGCCGAGTCACCGGGGAATTGAAGCGTTATATATCGGCGCTGATCAGGTTCTGGCCAGGCTGGAACTCCCCCAAGAGGCGCAACCGACATTGTCCGACTTTATATGGCATCCGGGATTGTTGGATTCGGCTTTACAGGCGGCATTGGGACTGATGGGTACCGAGGGAAATCCTTCCCCCCGCATTCCTTTTGCCCTGGAGGAAGCAGTGATTTATGGACCGTGCGCCCCTCGTATGTGGGCGGTCATCCGGTATAGTGAAGGAAGCAAAGCAGGGGATGCGGTGTTCAAGCTGGATATGGATCTTTGTGATGAGACGGGTCGTCTATGCGCCAGACTAAAGGATTTTTCCCTGAGGTCATTGGATCGGGGGCAGGTAACCCAGGAGGCTGACACCTTGCTATTGGCACCCACCTGGCATGAACAGCTCGCTGACCGAAAGAAGGAAAAGATCCCTGATGAGCAGTCCCTGGTGCTGTTTTGTGGCTTTGAACAGGCGCTTATGACCGCAATGGAAGAGTCTCTTCAGGGCATCGATTATCGCTGGTTGCAATCGGAAAAGGACGGGATTGCAGTACGGTATATGGATTATGCGGAGCAGGTCTTCAAGGTATGGCAATCTATGGTCCAGACTCATCCCAAGCAACGCCAACGGTTACAGCTGGTGATTCCCGCAGTGGATGATCAGCGGTCCCTCAAGGGATTAGCTGCGGTGTTAAAAACCGGTCAATTGGAACATCCGTATATCTTTGGTCAGTTGATTGAGGTGGATGGGCTAACCGATATAGGAGTGGTTTTGGAGGAAAACAGGGACTGCCAGGATCAGCATATCCGCTATAGTCAAGGGCGGCGGTGGGTTTTGGGATGGGATGATATGACTCAGCAGACAACAACTGATGCCCTGCCTTTTAAAGAGAGTGGTACCTATCTGATTACAGGGGGGGCAGGCGGTCTAGGGCTGCTGTTTGCCAAGGAGATTGCCAATCAGGTTGACCGTGCCACAGTGGTTTTGGTGGGGCGCTCACCCTTGGGTCACGCTCAACAAGCAGCCCTAGAGACGATTCACAACATTCGCGTGGTGTATCAATGTGCGGATGTGACGGATGGCAACGCCGTTGAAACGTTAATAAGCCACATCCAACAGCAATATGGTGCCATTCAGGGGATTATTCACAGTGCAGGTGTCGTTCAGGATAGCCTGATCCGCCATAAGACAAAAGCAGAGCTTCAAGCGGTGATGGCACCCAAAGTGGAAGGATTGATCCAATTGGATCAGGCCACCCAATACATGCCGTTGGATTTCTTCCTCTGCTTTTCGTCCGGTTCGGCTGTATGGGGCAGTATTGGGCAGGCGGATTATGCGGCCGCCAATGCGTTTATGGATCACTATATGTATTGGCGCAGTTGTCTGGTGGCAGAAAAACGGCGTAATGGCCGGACGCTCTCCATCAATTGGCCCTTTTGGAAAAACGGAGGCATGAAAATCGATGCATCAACAGAACAAATGATGCGTGGGCAACTGGGCCTGATCCCCTTATTGGATGAAGCGGGTATGCAGGCTTTTTATCGTGCCTTCGCTTTAGAGAAAGCGCAGGTGTTGGTGATGGCAGGGGACGCTGAGCGAATCCGGCAGCGGATGATCACTCCTCCCACAGAACCGGAAACGGTTCAGATTCAAAAGGGCACATCGATTCATCAAGCGCCGGCTTCCAATAATCTGAGGGAGCAGATTGAAGGGGCGCTGTTTGATGTGGTTGCTCAATTGATCCACGTTCAGATGGATGAGTTGGATGCGCATACAGGCCTTGATGAATATGGATTTGACTCCATTACCTTCTCAGAGCTGGCAAACCAGCTAAACCAGCGTTATCAGCTGGAACTGATGCCCACCATTTTCTTTGAGCACAATACATTGCATGATTTGGCCAACTATTTGAGCCATTCTTATCACACGATCTTAGCCCCCCATTTTGAGCCGGAGGAAACCGCGGAGCGTCCCCCCTTGCCGGCATTGGCAGAACAAGCGGCAAACCCGCCCCGCTCTTCTGATGAGAAGGTTGAGTTGGTAGCGACGAACCCCCAGACCAGACAACGGCAAGAAAACAACAACATTGCCATTGTGGGGATAAGCGGGCGTTTCCCAGGGGCACAGGACTTGGATGACTTCTGGGAAAACCTTGTGGCGGGCAAGGATTGTATTACGGAAATCCCAAGCGATCGTTGGGATTGGCGGGATTATGACGGTGATCCTGCCAAAGAGGCGAATAAAACCAATGTGAAATGGGGCGGCTTTATCGACGGGGTGGATCAGTTTGATCCGCTGTTCTTCGGCATCTCCCCGCGCCAGGCTGAGTTAATGGACCCGCAACAACGCCTGCTGATGATGTATGCTTGGAAAGCCATTGAGGATGCAGGTTATGCGCCACAGCGCCTTTCCGGTACAAAGACGGGTATCTTTGTGGGCATGGGATATAGCGGATATGGCGGCGTGATCAAAAAGGCCGACACGGCACTGGAGGGCCATTCAGCTACCGGTATGGCGGCAGCCATGGGTCCCAATCGGATGAGCTACTTCCTGAATATTCATGGACCGAGTGAACCCATCGATACAGCGTGTTCCAGTTCGCTGGTGGCGATTGACCGTGCTGTGAATGCCATTCAAAACGGGTATTGTGATGCGGCCATTGCAGGTGGGGTTAATCTGATGCTGACGCCGGAGTTGCATATCAGCTTTAGCAAGGCCAATATGCTGGCAGAGGATGGGCGCTGTAAAACCTTCTCCGACAAGGCAAATGGGTATGTACGCGGGGAAGGAATCGGCATGATCTTCCTTAAGAAGTTAGAAGATGCTGAGCGTGCAAGGGATCACATCTATGGTGTGATTAAGGGAACAGCAGTCAATCATGGAGGACGGGCCAATTCCTTGACAGCACCCAATCCAAAGGCGCAAAGGGATTTGCTGGTTGATGCCTATCAAAAAGCGGGGATTGATCCCCGTACCATCACCTATATTGAAGCTCATGGAACGGGAACGGAACTGGGTGATCCCATTGAGATCAATGGCTTAAAGGATGCTTTTGCCCATCTGTATGCAGCGACGGGTGAGCCAACGGTGAGAGATGCCCATTGTGGTTTAGGGTCGATTAAATCCAATATTGGGCATCTGGAGTTGGCCGCCGGGATTGCCAGCGTGATTAAGCTCTTATTGCAACTGAAATATAAAAAGCTGGTGAAAAGTTTGCATGCGGATCGGATCAATCCCTATATCCAATTAAAAGAGAGTCCCTTCTATATTGTGCAAAGTAACCGGGATTGGACCGCCCTTAAAGATCGGAGGGGTGAGGAAGTCCCCCGCCGTGCTGGTGTTAGCTCCTTTGGTTTTGGTGGCGTCAATGCGCATGTGGTGATTGAAGAATATCTCCCCTCCAAAAAAGGATCATCTGCTGAGGATGCTCTCCCCCAGGCCCCAGCCATCATCCTCCTGTCGGCAAAGAATGACAGCCGGTTACAAGAGCAGGTCAAAAATTTATGGTTGGCGATTCACAATGGGGACTATGGTGATGAGGTTCTGGCGGATCTAGCCTATACCTTGCAGGTGGGGCGCGATGCCATGGAAGAAAGACTGGGGCTGTTGGTGACGTCCATCCAGGAGCTTCGTGAGAAACTAAAGGATTATCTGGATGGGAAGCAGGGGATTGCCGGCTTGTACAGAGCACAGGCCGTCAAGCAAAAGGGGCCAATGGCCGCCTTACAGGCGGATGATGATTTTCAGGGGACGTTAACCCGTTGGTGGCATAAAGGAAAATACAACCAGTTGGTCCGTATGTGGGTGCATGGGATGCCCATTGACTGGGAAGCGCTGTATACGTCCAAAAGACCCAAACGCATCAGTCTTCCCACCTATCCCTTTGCGCGGGAACGCTACTGGATTAGGGGGACAGAGGGAGTGCAGGTTGCGGCTGAACCTGTCGCCGCCATGGAGAAAAGGATTTTGCGGAAAACATGGCGCCCGGACCCCGTCCAGGGAGAATACAAGCCATTGACAGGGACACTGATCGTTTTTGCCACCATCCCAACGCTTCAGCTGATTGAACCCATGTCGGCGGATCATCCGGACTTGCACATTGTCCCGGTTGTCCATGGTGATGTGACTGATCGGGGGCTGGCAACGGACTTTTACAGCCCGGAGGCTGGCGAGGCGCTCTATCATCAGCTCAAGGAGACGGTTGCGGGGTTGGCTTTTCAAGGAATGATCGATCTGACGGCTTATGATGCGGAATATGAGCAGGATACCCGGATGGAATGGGGCAAAATCGCCTTTTTGCAACATCTGATTGCCCACCATCGGCACACCGGTTGGAAGGTAATGCAGGTTACCTATCGCCTTCAGCGCTGGCAGATGGCACAACCAACCTTACAGGGTGCCCGTCTAGCAGGGTTATATCGGATGTTGGGGGCGGAATATCAGCAAACGCCGTTTATCACCATGGATACCGATTGTACGGCTGATGAACCGCAATGCCTATGGGGGCAAGTGAGGGAGACATTCCATCACCAGACGGGAATTACGGAGGTTTGTTACCGTCAGGGTCAGCGCTTTTCGCCTGAAATGATGGAAGTATCAAAACCGGATGTATCGGTGATAACCAACTTTGGGGAGGAAGATGTGATTTTAATCACGGGAGGTTCCCAAGGGATTGGAGCGCAAATTGCAGAACGGATTGTCCGTCAAGGCGCCAAACATCTGGTGATTATGGGACGAGAGGTCTTGCCGGATCAGTCGATGTGGTCTGAGGTCATCGCCAAGGAGGGGAACAGTTCCCGTGCCCATAAGATTCGTCGCTTAAAATCCCTTGTGGATCAAGGTGTCCAGGTGCATTACGATCATACCCCGTTAACGGATTTTGAGGGTCTAAAGCAGATGGTGAATAACATCCATCAACAGATGGGACCGATTACCGGTGTGTTTCACTGTGCCGGTGTAAAAGGGGAAAATCCCGCCTTTATCAAGAAAACCATCCGGGAAATGCAGGCAGTTTGTGAGCCCAAAATAACAGGGTTAACCCAACTGCACCAAGTGCTGGCAGATGAGCCATTAGCGTTCTTCCTGCTATTTTCATCGGTTGCCAGCGGGTTTCCGCGTTTGGCAGCTGGTCAGAGTGATTATGCGATGGCCAATGGCTATCTGGACTTTTATGCTGCGTATCAAGCAGGTCAAGGACATACCTGTTTTCAGGCCATCCAATGGCCGGCGTGGAAGGAAACGGGCATGGCGGTCGGTGGCATGGAAACTCCGGCATATGCGATGTCTGGGTTGCAATCGCACAGTACGGCGGATGGTTTACACCTGATGGAGATCGTACGGCAGCTTCATGAGCCGGTCTGTATGCCGTGTGTGATTGATCCGGTACGCTTTACACCGGATGAGCTCCTCCGTGTAAAAAGGCCAGTATCCCAGCATCCAACGGTAACCAGAAAGGAAGTGGCTCATCAAGAGGAGGGAAGAACGGTCTTGGCGGAACGTGCCGGGGTGGTGGAATGGCTGAAACTGCTTTTCCAAAAGGAATTGAAGTTGACAAAAACCCTGGATGAGCACACTTCCTTTGCTGAGTACGGGGTGGATTCCATCATCATTGCCCAAATTGTACAAACCATGCAGGAAAGGATCGGTGAGACGCTACCCCCTTCTTTGTTACTGGAACATAATACGATTGTCGCTTTAGCTGATTATCTAATAGAACACCACGGCACGGCTTTTCAGAAAAAAGCAGACAAGGAGGTAAACGTGTCATCCAAGCCGCCTGTTACAGACAAGGTTGTGCCACAGCAGCAAGATGAAATAGCGGTTGTTGGCATTGCCTCGCGATTCCCGGACGCACCGACCAAAGAAGCCTACTGGAAATTACTGAAACAGGGAAAGAGCGCCATACGCCCTGTGCCAAAATCACGCTGGATTGCCAAAAATGGCCGACAGGACTATGGGGGCTGGATTGCAGGTGTGGACCAATTTGATCCCGATTTCTTTCAAATCCACCCGGATGATGCCGCGATCATGGACCCGCAGGCACGTCTGCTTTTGGAAGAAAGCCTTAAAACGATCTATGATGCCGGTTATGATCATCGTGATTTGCGCGGACAAGCAGTGGGGGTCTATATCGGTGGACGCTCACAACCGGTGGCGCCGGTGGATCGGATTTTACAGTCTGCCAATCCGATCTTGGGAATGGGTCAAAACTATCTTGCAGCCAATATCTCTCAGTTTTTTGATTTTAGAGGGCCCAGTCTGGTGGTAGATACCGCCTGTTCCTCAGGCATGACCGGTTTGTCACTGGCAGCGGATGCCCTGCGCGCCGGTCGAATTGATATGGCGTTGGTTGGCGCCGTCAGCCTGTTGTTAAGTCCGATGGCCCATGATGCCTTCGCGGCTCGAAACATCTTAAGTCAAAATGGTCGGTTTGAGATTTTTGACAAGCAGTCCACGGGGGAAGTGTTGGGAGAAGGGGTTGGCGTGGTAATGGTGAAACGGTTATCGGATGCCATCCGGGATGGCAATTCCATCTATGGGGTGGTGAAAGGCATTGCTGTCAATAATGATGGGCGCACGCTAGGACCGGGTTCTCCCAGTCTGCAGGCCCAGAAGCAGGTGATGAAAGAAGCGTTGGTACAAAGTGGGAAGCAACCGCATGAAATTGGCTATATTGAGGTGAATGGAGGTGGAACACCCATCATGGATACCATTGAAATCAAGGCCTTGTCTGAAGCGTATGATCTTACCGATCAGGATCTGGGCACCGTCTATTTGGGGGCCACAAAACCCCATATCGGTCATTTGCTTCTGGCATCGGGAATGGCCAGCTTTATTCGCTGTCTCTTAAGTGTCTATCATGGGGAAATTCCGCCCTTCCTATCTGCCAAGGCGCCTTTTGACCACTATGACTTTAACCGGTCGCGCATTCAGTTTAACCGGGAACCCGTGGCGTGGCCAATGCCGGCTAACCAGGAACGGACGGCTGCTTTAAGTTCATTTCCGGACGGGGGAACCAACTATCATGTCATCATCGAATCCTTTCCATCCGGTAAAGATGTCCGTCTTTCCCCTAAAGCACCTCCGGTTTTACAGCACAGACAGATCACCGGTGTAGACTGTGAGGGGGAAAAAGCCAAACAGGATGATGTACGCCCTGTACGGAATGTCTGGGGGGAGATCCGATGACAAAAGTATTTCGTCTGACGCTGCCGGTGGACCATCCCATTATCCAGCATCACACGGTATATGATCAGCCATTGCTTCCCGGTCTTGCCTATATTGATCTTTTGTATCAATTGGCGGATCGGCTGGGTTTGGGGCATAGGGAATATATGTTAAAGCGTTTGTCGATCTTAAATCCCTTAACCGTTCGTGCCGATCGGCCGGTTCCGCTTAAGATCACCTTTGAAGCAACTGCAAGTCATTGGAAAATACGGGTGGAAAGTGAGTACCAAAAGGAACAGGACAATGTGGTGTATATCACGGCGGAATTGCATCCTGAAACGGTATCCTTTGCGGAGGCCATCGATTTGGAAGGCCTTCAAAAGACGGCCGCCCGCCATTTCAACATAGAAAAGGTGTATAAAGAGGCACGCAGGCAGGGACTGGTTCATGGCGGGGCCATAAAAGCCCAAGGTGATGTTTATCAGGATGATCATGGGGTCCTCATGACCCTAAAGGTGGATGAGGCTCATCAGCAGGAGGCTGATGGGTATCTGTTTCATCCCGCCCTCATGGATGGTTCAGCCATGGTGGCAGGTGTGCTTTGGGAACAGCCGGGCCAGGGGGATGATCTCTATTTGCCCTTGCACTATGCCTCATTTTATTGCACCGCACCTTTACAGACAGAAGGGCATGTAAGAGCACTGGCCTCCTCGGTGAAAAAGGTGAATGACATTTGTACACTGGATATGGCCTTTTATGACGATGAGGGGAAACAGATTGGACAGCTTCTGGGGGTTACCAGCAAAAAAATCCGGGCCAAAGGGCAGATCAATGTTGCTATACAAGAAGAGGGCCGGCCATCGCCTGCGGTAAAACAGGTGGTAACAGACCAATCGAAGCACCAGAGAAAGGCGAGTGGCAGGGAAGCCTCATTTGAGCGTATGTTGCGGAATATTTTTGCCCGTCATATGAATACATCGCCGTCAGAGGTGCGCACGGACCAGGGCTATTTTGAGCTGGGTCTACAATCATCCCAGCTGCTGGGTGTGATGCAGGAAGTGGAGGTTGAGCTGGCGGTGACTCTCAGCCCCACACTGTTGTTTGAATATGCCACGATCCAGGAGTTGTCCCTTTATCTTGCCGAACATGTCGCCTTGCCACCCGGTTGGGAAGAGGGGGAGGATGATCAGGAGTCACGGGATGAAGAGGCTAACGCTCCGGCGTTGGTAGCAAAGGCACAACCAAAGGGTACCATGGAGGAGCAGAATGAAGATATTGCGATTATCGGTATGGCGGGACGCTTTCCCGGTGCGGCGAATATCGCGGAGTTTTGGGCGAATTTAGTAGCCGGAAAGGACTGCATTACTGAAGTGCCGCCATCCCGCTGGGACTGGAAGCAGTTTCGCCATCTTACGTCTCCGTCGGGAAAGCCCATTTCCCGGTGGGGTGGCTTTATCGATGATGTAGATTGCTTTGATCCCTATTTTTTTAGCATCGCCCCACGGGAAGCGGAAATTCTTGATCCCCAGGAACGGTTGTTTTTGGAGGTATCCTGGGAGTGTATGGAAGATGCGGGCTATGTCCCGCAAACACTGGCGACCGGAGGGGAGATTAATCAGTCGCGTCCTGTTGGGGTGTTTGTCGGTGTGATGCATAAGGATTACACCCTGATTGGGGCGGAAGCGGCAGCCAAGGGGATGCCGATTCCACTTTCTCTTAACTATGCACCGATTGCCAATCGGGTGTCATACTTTTGCAATTTCAGCGGTCCCAGCATGGCCATTGATACGGTCTGCTCCTCCTCCCTGGTTTCGGTACATCTGGCCATTGACAGCATTCGTAAAGGGGAGAGTGACGTAGCCTTGGCCGGAGGGGTGAACTTATCGCTTCATCCCAATAAATATCTGACCTATGGCATGGCAAATATGCATGCGTCAGATGGCTACTGCCATTCCTTTGGCAAGGGTGGAGATGGGTATGTATCCAGTGACGGGGTGGGGGTGGTGTTGTTAAAACCCCTTTCCCAGGCGATTCAGGATCAGGACCACATTTATGCTGTCATTAAGGGAAGCTCTATTAACCACGGCGGGAGAGCCAGTGGGATTACAGTGCCCAATCCGGTGGCACAGGGGGATTTGATTGCTTCCTGTCTTGCCGGAACGAATATTAATCCACGTACCATCAGCTATGTGGAAGCCCATGGTACAGGAACCTCATTGGGTGATCCCATTGAGATTCAAGGGTTGATCAGAGCCTATCGCCAATACACATCGGAAAAGCAATATTGTGCCATTGGGTCGGTGAAATCCAACATTGGACATGCGGAATCAGCAGCGGGCATTAGTGGCTTGATCAAAAATGCGCTGCAACTCTATCATCAAACGCTGGTCTCCTCATTGCATGCAGAAGAATGTAATCCCTATATTCGCTTTGCAGAGTCCCCCTTTTATGTACAACAAAAAACAGAATGCTGGAATCAACCCACTATCACACAAGGGGAGGAGACAATCACTTTGCCACGCAGAGCGGGCCTTAGCTCCTTTGGTGCGACAGGAACCAATGTGCATATCATTATGGAGGAAGGTCCTGTCCCGATGCCACAGACGGCATCTCATCAGAAAGTGCTGGTGCCGCTGTCTGCGAAAAGTGAAGAACGGCTTCATGCTTATGGGCAGAAATTGCTGGACTATCTCAATCAGCTGGAGGATGATGACTGTCTGAATATGGCGGATCTGGCCTATACGCTTCAGGTTGGACGGGTAGCATTGGAAGAACGTGTGGCTTTCATTGTAAAAGACCCAGATGACTTCAAACAGAAGCTGGCAAGTTTTTTGACGGGTGAAGAAAAGAAGCCGGGAATCTATCGGGGTCATAACCAACAAAAGGGCGAGTTATTGTCCTTGTTGGCTGAGGATGAAGATGGACAGGATGTGGTGCGAAAATGGCAGAAAAAGGGCAAACTCAGTCATATTGCCCGGTTATGGGTAAGTGGCATGGATGTGGACTGGAATGGGTTTTATCCCCAAGATCAGCCCCATCGCTTAAGTCTGCCAACGTACCCCTTTACGCGGGATCGATTCTGGATACCAACCGTCCCAAGTACCACCCAGGAAGCCACATTCCTTCATCCGTTGTTGCATCAGAATACGTCGGATTTTTCCGGGGTGCGATTTAGCTCCCGTTTTACGGGAAGGGAGCTGCTTCCAAGTGAGTATATGGTTAAGGGACAACCGGCTTTACCTGTCACCGCTTTGATTGAAATGGTTCAAGAGGCCATTCTACAGGCAGGGGGAGAGGAAATAAGAGAGATTACACAGGTGGTGCTCAATGAGGTAACCTGTCTGGATCCTCTGCCCATTGACGCCTCCCCGCTCAAGGTTCATCTGCGGCTATTTATGAATGAGAAAGATGGAATTCACTTTGATATGACCCGTGGCACCCACCCGGATGAACCCGTCTGCCAGGGTCAGGCCCTTACCCGCTTGCCGTTGGAGCCGCCCATTGTGGATATTCAAGCGCTGGTCGCCAACAGCCAGGAAAGTGACAGGGATCTGGAACAGCCCTTAAGATCAGCGGGCCTGGCCTGTGGCCCAGGCTATCAAGTGATCGAACAGGTATATCAGGGAACGGACCAGTTGGTGCTGAAAATCCACCTCCCTCCTGCTGCCCAGCAATTGCAAGAGCATCTGACAACCCATCCTGTCCTACTAAATGCCGCTTTACAGGCTGCTTGGGTTACCTTAGTGGATGCTGGTTTTCAGGATATGCCACTTTTTATACAGAGTGAAACCATTGAATATTTCCATATGGATGAGCCTGCATGGGCGGTGATCACACCCAGTCATCACACACCAGGGAAGTGGGATACCCAGCTTTGTGCAGCGGATGGGCGTGTCTGTGTACGCATGACCGGCATTCATTGGGTAAGTAAAGAAGGACACCATGTGAAGGGGACGGATGTCTTATCGGGATCGACCGGTGATGAGGTGGTAATGGTGTCCCCGGCCTATGAATCGCAAATGGATCATTTGCAACGCTTACTGCCAAAGATCCCCCCGCCTGCTGTGGAGCGAATTTATACGCCAAAAGGACAGAAGGAGGACGCAGAGAGACTGCAGGAGCGTTTACAAACCGCCTTGATTCAATCAGCTGCCCGGACATTGGGCGTTCAGACCGCGGATGTGGATATCCATGGGCATTTAAATGATTATGGCTTAGATCCGGTAAGTATGCAGGCGTTTATCGCCGCATTTCATCAACAAACGTCCCTTGAATTAGATATGGACATGATTGTTGAACACCAAACCATTCACAATATGGTGATGGCCTGGGTCAAGCAATATAAAGAGGGCACGCTGATCGTCAATGATGCGATCTTTTCATGAGTCAGGAGGTTTGGATATGGGAGAGTTGGAACGGCTGTTTTGTGAACTGCTCTGGCGACAATTGCAGTCAATGGGCTTGTTTACAGCCAAACGGTTTGATTTGACGGATTTGGCAGAAGCGTACGGATTGCGTGAACATTATCAACGGTGGTTGGAGACGAGTATCCGTTTTTTAGCTGAAAGGCAGTTTCTGACATGGGATGGTCAAACGGGTGTTGTGAAGGACCCTGCTCCGCGCCCGATGGATACCGTGTGGAAGGAATGGGATGAACAAAAACAGCCCTGGTTAGCGGAAGCCAATACGCGGGCACAGGTAGTTCTAGTTGAGACGATGATGCGCGCGTTGCCAGACATTCTCACAGGAAAGAAGCTGGCAACGGATATTATGTTCCCCCAATCTTCCTTTGAGTTGGTGGAAGGGATCTATCAAAACAATGTGGTGGTGGATTATTTTAACGATGTCCTGGCAGCCATGTTGGTTAACTATTGCGATTTATTGCGCCAGCAACACCCAACCGCAAAGATCAACATATTGGAGATTGGAGCAGGGACCGGTGGCACCAGTGCGGGGATCTTTCAAAAGTTGACTCCCTATCAGGAGGCGATTGGAGAGTATTGCTATACGGATATTTCCAAGGCTTTTTTGCTTTTTGCGGAAAAAGCCTTTTATAAAGATTATCCATATACAACCTATCGCACGCTCAATATTGAGAAGCCCGTTACACAGCAGGGCTTTCAGCCGGGCAGTTATGATGTGGTGGTGGCGGCGAATGTGCTTCATGCCACCCGCAATATAAAGCAAACCCTGGTCCATACAAAATCCCTGTTGCGTCAGAATGGGCTACTATTGATCAATGAAATTAGCCAGCTCTCTCTCTTTACGCATTTAACCTTTGGTCTGACCGATGGCTGGTGGCTGTATGATGATAATACCTTGCGCATCCCTGGTTGTCCGGGACTGTATCCTGATACATGGCAGAAGGTATTGGAAGAGGAAGGGTTCCGTTCTGTTTTGTTCCCGGCCGAGGCGTCCCATGATCTGGGGCAACAAATTATAGCAGCGGAAAGTGACGGTGTGATCCGGTTCACGCAGCTCCCAGTCCAGCCTTTGCAGAAAAAGGAACAGCAGGACAAGAAAACGGTGAAGCTACCGGCATCTGCCACAGGGGTGGAAGAGCATATTGCCGGTGTGATCCTGGAGCAGGTGGCCAGCGCCCTCAAAATGGATCAGGAAAAGGTGGATAAAGACAAGTCTTTTGCTGATTATGGCGTTGATTCCATTATTGGTGTGCGCCTGATTCAGGCGCTGAATGAAGCCTTGGGGATTGAATTGCAGACGACGGATTTGTTTGACTATACATCGGTCAAGCTGTTAACGGACTATATCACGGCGAACTATACAGAGGAGATTGCCGTCGCGGTTGCGGTGGATTCACCGCAGGAAGAGAAGGATATTCAGGCAGTCAAACAGCCAGCTCCTCCTAAAATCAAGTCAAACGGTTATGCCAAACGGTCGGCAATCCCCTCAAGCCAGTCGGATCAACCGTCAAATGGCAAAGTACCCATTGCCATTATTGGGATGAGCGGCCGTTTCCCCCAGGCCCCAACGGTGGATGCCTTGTGGCAACATCTTATCAAGGGAGAAAATCTGGTGGGTAAGGTGAAACGCTGGGATTTGTCCCAGTATCATGCTGAAGGGGCCGCTTATTGTAATTATGGAGCTTATTTGGAGGATATTGACCAGTTTGATCCGCTCTTTTTTAATATTTCAGGTTTGGAAGCCACCTATATGGATCCGCAACAACGGCTGTTTCTGGAAGAAGCCTGGAAGGCCATGGAAGATGCCGGTTATGTTGGTGACAGTGTCAAAGGGCGCCGCTGTGGGGTTTATGTTGGCTGCGGAGGTGGGGATTATACCTCTTTATTTATGGATTCACCCCCGCCTCAAGCCCTGTGGGGCGCTTTAAATTCGGCGATTCCCGCCCGTATCGCCTATCTGCTAAACCTGAAAGGGCCGGCGGTTGCCGTTGATACAGCCTGTTCCAGCTCCTTGGTGGCGCTGCATATGTCCTGCCAAAGCTTATGGTCGGGGGAAACGGAGATGGTGTTGGCTGGGGGTGTTTATATTAACAATACACCGCAGTACCATCTTTTGGCGGATACAGCAGGGATGCTGTCGCCACAGGGGCGCTGTTTTACTTTTGATGACCGTGCCGATGGGATGGTACCGGGTGAGGCGGTAGGTGCGGTGGTGTTAAAACGCCTTGATGATGCCATCCAGGATGGGGATCATATCTACGGCGTCATTCGGGGGTCAGGCATGAATCAGGATGGCACGACCAATGGGATTACGGCGCCCAGCCTGCGATCGCAACAGCAATTGGAAGAGTCGGTTTATGAGACATTTGATATTCACCCGGAAGGAATTCAGATGGTAGAGGCACACGGAACAGGGACCAAATTGGGGGACCCGATTGAGTTTCACGCCTTAAACCGGTCGTTTCGTTCCTATACGGATAAGAAATCCTATTGTGCCCTTGGTTCCATTAAGACCAATATTGGTCATACACAGCTGGCCGCAGGGATCTCTGGGCTGATTAAAATTCTGCTGGCTTTATCGCATAAGAAAATACCGCCATCGCTTCATTTTGAGAAAGAAAACGCCAATATTCAATTGCAGGACAGTCCCTTTTTTGTGAATACACAACCCAAAGCATGGGAGGTGGAACCGGGGGTTAAACGGCGGGCCGCTCTCAGTTCCTTTGGGGCGACGGGTACCAATGCCCATATGGTGATTGAAGAGGCACCAGAGGTGATTCGGGAGCATCCAGAGAAGCCGGCTTATCTGTTTGTTCTATCCGCCCGCACGGAGGAGCGCCTACATAAACAGGTGGAGCAGTTTATCACTTATTGTGAAGGTGTGGAATCTGAAGATTGCGGTAATATCAGCTATACCCTTTTATTTGGTCGCCAACATTTTAAATACCGTCTTGCCTGTGTGGCTCCTGATTTAGCAGTCGCCCGACAGGCATTATATTCCTGGACTCAAGAGGGTCAGGCATCCGGTGTCTATGTTGCTGAAAAACAAGAGCAACAGGAAAAGCCAGCCTTTAAGCAAATGGGTAATCAATGCATCCGCCAGTGCCAAGCAAACCATGAAGAGTATATGGACAACCTGAGGGCGGTGGCGGATTTGTTTGTTCAGGGGTATGAACTGGATTATCC
>NZ_FXTI01000019.1 GCF_900182565.1 Melghirimyces algeriensis
TGTATCGAAGACCTCCAAGTAAAGCATATGGTGAAAAACCGCAAGTTAGCCAAATCGATCACGGATGCCTCGTGGTCGGAGTTTGTCGCTATGCTTACCTACAAGGCAGCCTGGCATGGAAGAAACGTGGTGAAAGTGGGGAAACAGTTCCCTTCTAGTCAGCTTTGCTCTTCCTGTGGCTACCGAAACAAGGATGTAAAGAACCTCCACCTTCGGGCATGGACATGCCCTACATGCGGCTCTCACCATGACCGAGACATCAATGCATCCAAAAACATCTTGCAAGAAGGACTTCGAGTACTTGCGGTCGGGCAGACCGTTTAAGCTTGGATATGATCCTATCAGTAGACGGGAGCTCCCAAGAATCCCCTGCCTTCAGGCATGGGGAGTGTCAATGGTATGGAACAGATATTGAGCGACACCGGCAAATAACAATCCAAAACCGATTCCTTTCATCCATAAGAAATGCAACTCATTGAGACGGATTGGGTTTTCGTCAAAAAGAAAGAGGAAATAATTCGCCTCTTGTCAGAATTTGTGTACTGGGGTAGACAATCATAATCATAAGTGACCATCCGGTATTCATCGTTATGACCATGGATAAAAAGCCAAAGGCACAGAAAAAGAAAGACTGAATCCCCAACTGTAACATTATCTCTGAAGAGAGAACACCTTGAGCGGTATATGTATACAAAGCATTAATAGGAGATAGAAGAGAAAGAAAACGGCTACACGGGCGATGCCTAATTTCCATCTGGAACGGGGCAAGTAAAAAGGGGTTTACTCCCAGGTTCCTCCAATAGATCATAGAACAGAAAAATACGGCTCTCCGGAACATTTAGTGTAAAAATTACTCAAAGAGTACATAACACAACTAATTAAAATCGGAGTATATAGTGGAATTTGTAATTTTGGCTATTATATTTTTTCTTTTTTTGTTATTATGCCTTTATACCAATACTAAACATTTAGTATTGTATGTTTAGTATAATGATGGAGGTATTAATATATGACACGCACTATGGTTCTGGGACTTCTAAAAGTTAATGGCCCAATGTCGGGATATGAAATGCAAAAAATGATGGAGTCATCACAAACAGATATGTGGGCTTATGTAAAACCAGCTTCTATTTATCACGCTTTAAAGAAAATGCAAGATGAGGGAAAAGTCATCTTGGAAAAAGTTGAAAAGACTGGGTTGAGAACCAAGTCAATATTTAAAATAACAGAAGATGGTGAGTATGAACTAAACCAGCTACTTATAGATTCTTTCACTAATTCGTCTGTGGTATTTCCAGCGCCGCTTTATACGGCACTAACATTTATGGAAAACTTAAATAATGAACAAATATTAAACAGCTTAGAGAAGCAAAAACAAGAGATTACAAGAGTTTATGACAGTATGAAAGCGGGGTACGAGGTAAAACAGGAAGCTTTAGAGGAATTACCTGATAATGTAAATATTATTTTTAACAATATGTATGATCAATGCGAACTACAACTGAAAACAATTGAAGAAATAATTAAGACTATTAAGGGTGGGAAGTAGAATGAACCAAAAGGTTAAATCATCGGTTCTAGTTGTAGTAATTTTAGCAATTTTTGCAGATATGCTTATGTATGGATTAGTTGTACCATTCTTACCAGTTCATGCTGAGTCATTAGGGGCATCACAATCAGAAATAGGTTTATTATTTGCCAGTTATGCCCTTGCATTATTTGTTGCGACACCATTTTTTGGAGCTTTAGCAGATAAAGTGGGTAGAAAAAAACTTTTAGTTTTTGGCCTCATTGCTCTAGCAGTAACAACTTTAATATATGCTTTTGCTACAAGTTTCTGGGTTCTTTTTTTGGCACGTTTACTACAGGGATTTGCTGCGGCAATACCATGGACAGCTGGATTAGCATTACTAGCAGAAGTGTTTCCAAAAGAAGAGAGAGGGAAAGCTATGGGCATGGCCATGTCTGGTCAGGCCGTAGGAGTATTATTGGGTCCCCCAATTGGAGGTTGGCTTTATGAACTTGGTGGATACCACTTTCCTTTTTTCACTGCTACAGGGATTGCACTTATTATAGCGATACTATGTTTAGTCTCACTTCGGAAAGTCTCTGAAACGAAGTCAGAGGGTTTTACATCACCCTTTAAAATTCTACGAAATAGGAATGTTTTAATAATTGCTGGTGTTTCAGCTGTTGGTGCATCTGTTTTTGCAAGTATTGAACCAACATTGCCAATTCACTTTAATGAAAACTTAGAAATCTCAGCGGGCGTTATAGGGTTATTGTTCGTTTTGGTAACTCTTGGTTATGGTTTAACTTCACCGCTTATTGGGTCTATTTCTACTAAATTTGGTCATGTCAAGACAATTAGGATTGGTATTGTAATGGCAGCAATTGTACTTCCTCTTAACGCATTACCAACTCTTATATGGTTGCAAGTTGTTACTCTTACACTGTTAGGAATCACCCTTGGAATGGTTCTAACTCCTGCACTCCCTAAGTTAGCAGATATTTCTCAAGAAGCAGGTGCTACTTCTCAAGGTCTTACTTATGCTGTTTATAATACAGCCTATTCATTTGGTATGATGGCCGGGCCTGTGGTCGCGGGTACATTAACAGATGGATTGGGACTAATAATAGCGTATTCAGTGATGGGAGGGCTTTTCATTTTATACTTATTTCCTCTAGCTAAATTAAAATCTTAACAAAGTCTTTACCGAAAGGGATAAAAATGAATGATTCTTTATTGGATCTATCTGAATTTAAAATACTAGAAGATATTCAAGAAAATGAAAATGATATCCTTATTAGGGTTGAAGCGAATTCTAACCCATTCCATTGTCCCCATTGCAGTCGTCAGGCTAAATTTTACAGACATGGAAGCAGGGAACAAGTTATTTTAGATTTGCCCATTCGGTCAAAGCGAGTGGGTTTACAAGTAAACCGTAAACGTTATAAGTGTTGTGAATGTGGTTCTACCTTTTGGGAACGTCTTGTATCCATTGACGAAAACCGTAGTATGACTAAAAGGTTGTTAGAGTTTATTGAACAACAGTCCATGACTAAAACCTTTGTAGAAGTAGCAGAAAGCGTTGGTGTAGACGAAAAGACAGTTAGAAACGTCTTTAAGGAATATGTGGCGTTCAAAGAACGAGAATATCAATTTGAGACTCCTAAATGGCTTGGAATAGATGAAATACACATTATCCATAAACCTCGTCTTGTACTAACTAATGTCGAACGAAAAACCATCTTTGATATTAAGCCTAACCGTAACAAAAAAACGGTTACACAAAGGCTTTCTGAGATTGGTGATAGACATTACATCGAATACGTCACAATGGATATGTGGAAGCCTTGCAAAGATGCAGTGAATACTGTCTTACCACACGCAAAAGTAGTAATAGATAAGTTTCATATAGTCCGTATGGCTAATCAATCCTTAGATAGCATCAGGAAGTCTCTTAAAGCCAATATGACTGATAAAGAAAGGCGTACTCTCATGCGTGAGAGGTCGATCCTTCTCAAACGCAAATATGACTTGAATGAAAGAGACTCATTCCTTTTAGAAACTTGGTTAGGTAATATCCCTAATCTAAAAGAAGCCTATGAACTCAAAGAGGAGTTTTACTGGATATGGGATGCAGATGACTCCGAAGAAGGTAGAGATCGTTACAAGTATTGGAGACAACGTTGTTTAACCAGTAATTCAAAAGAGGCTTATAAAGACCTTGTAAGAGCTGTAGACAACTGGCATGATGAAATATTCAATTACTTCGGTAAAAGGCTTACTAACGCTTATACAGAGTCCATAAATAGCATTATTAGGCAAGTAGAACGAGTGGGCAGAGGTTACTCATTTGAAGCCTTACGAGCCAAGATACTGTTTAACGAGAAGCTCCATAAGAAACGTAAGCTACGCTTTAATTCGAGTGCTTTCAGCAAAGATATATTACACGATGCTTTTAATTGGCATGAAGTAACAGACCGCGACATAACAGGCAACTATGGTGTTGACTTTTCCACACTTATAAAGAAATTGGAGAAGGGTGACTTATAAGCCCTTTTCCACCAGAAAATCCGGATACCCAAAAATACTCCACCAGGTTGCAAAAACCGGAAAGGAAAACTCCAATGCAGGAAGAATACGGCTTAGATCATCTATTGCGGTAATGTTTGACACATGCGTAAACGCAGGAGATTCTTGGGTAATCTCCAGTAACCCGGAGACATTTACCAAGTGAACCCCATGAGCCCCACGGTTAAAAAGAGTTAGTTGCTATGATCTTACGTTTGGAATGACTACTTGGTTTTCGCATTTCATTCCAACTATTGAGTTACGCATAGCATTTTACGTACAAGACGATTGGCTTGCACAACCCTATATGCTATCCACTTTTCAAGGAGCAACTAATCTTATTGCATCCATAGAACATATGTTTGTAACTAACTTTTCAGAATTTGTCGTTCTTAGCATCCCCACATGGAGGATACCGAACGACGCTCGCTTTCATCCCCATAGCTGAAGCCAGGGGGGTTCCCGCTCGCAAAGAATATAAATGATGAGAAAAAAAGCAGCGAAAAAGGGGATACAGGCATGACCCCCATCCACTTCCAATCCAATAAAAGGTTCATCCTTCCTTTCATACAGACAACCCATTCTCACTTTTCATCAGATACAAATAAGCATTTTCCAGTGTTGGATTCGCTTTTTGCCCATGGGGTGGTTTTAGATCGGATAGTATACGTACAATATACCCCTCTTCCGTTTTTTGGCTGGAGATGACTTCCCATTGATCAGTGATCTCATAAAACTGCTCTTTGGATACAAATACATTCCACATGCGTCCATTTGCCTGATCGGCAATCTCATCAATGGGTCCTTGAGCGATCAGGTTGCCTTTTTTAAAAATAGCCACCTGATTGCAGGTCGTTTCAATATCTTCCACAATATGTGTAGAGGTGAGTACAATGGCATCTTTCCCCAAGCTTCGCAGTAACTTTTGAAACCGTATTCGTTCTCCCGGATCCAAGCCGGCAGTGGGCTCATCCACCACAATGATCCTGGGGTTACCCGATATTGCTTGAGCAATTCCCACTCGACGTACCATTCCACCTAAAAGCTGACCGATTTTTTTCTCGCTTTGCTCTGACAGATTCACCTTTTCCAATGTAGATTGAACGGATGCCGCTTTATTATTTACTCCCTTCATGGCAGCCACATGATGAAGGGCTTCCCGCACAGGATATGTTTATAAAGCGAAAACTTTTGTGGTAAATAACCAATCATCTCCCGTATTTTTGCCGTATCCCTCCATTTGACATTTCCATAGCGAATGGTTCCTTCCGATGGTGAAAGGAGCGTTGTGATGATTCGCATCAGTGTTGTCTTTCCTGCCCCATTAGCTACATGTATATATAGACAACTAGCTATAACCCTTGTCAGTCAAGGGATTACAAAAAATTAAAGACCATTAAACACATCTATAATCATACCTAAAACGTCATGGGAGCTTTTTCATCAGATAACCGGATGGATTTTAAAATCGTACTGGAATCATTCACAAATACCAAAATTCCAATGCCCGCTACTGGAGTCTGGGCAAGCGCCGGAATGGTGCGAGGGGAAATAATGTGAAACATATCACTTTACAAAGGTATATAATTGATATATACTTTGTTTCGCAGAGTACTTTGTTAATAAGGAGATAAAAAAATGTCAGATCAGAACTATACCAGATCGGAAATTTTAGAAAATCTTTCTTACATTAAAACCCTTACCAATTACAAAACCGAGTATTGTAAGCAAACCAGCATTTATTTTATTGTCTGGGGGATTATCTGGATTATTGCTTACCCTATGCCATCATTTGATTTGAGTGCTTTCTCGATTGGCGTTTCCTGGCTCACTTTAGGGATTATTGGCTGGGCTATTACATTAACGGTATATATGAAGCAAGATAAAACAGATCCTCTGCCATTATTTTTAAGAGCGCAGTTGAGATATACCTGGATAGGATTGTTTATCATATTAGGAGTTTTTCTTTTCCTTATCTATTCTAATCTCTTGCCATATACGTTTGAAAACATATTGTTTTACATTGTTTTAGTTGTTTCAATTATGTACCTTTTGCTAGGTATTGTATTAACGAAAGAAATTTTCTTCATGGGTGTTTGGCTTAGTATTCTTGGAATGATTACTTTCTTATTTTTCCCTAATGTCATGAATATTATTTTTGCCGTTATTGGCGGTGGAAGTTTGGTGCTGACTGGATTGATTTTGAAACGAAAAGGGCATGGAAATGAGTAATGTCAACGAGTTAGATGATTTAATTCATGCAAAGGTTCGTTTAGGGATTATGAGTTTACTCATGACATATGAAAGTTGTGACTTCACGCTATTGAAGAAGTCATTAGGGATTACTGACGGGAACCTAGGCTCTCATTTAAAGAAGTTAGAGGAAGCAGAATACATTCAAGTTACTAAAACATTTGTAGCAAAAAAACCGAAAACGATTATACAGGTTACTGATCTTGGTGCTCAAGCTTATAAAAACTATATCAAAACGATTGAAGCGATATTAAAAAACAACGGGTAAGAAAGGAAGAGGCAGTATGTTGCAGGTTGAGAAAGTAAGCAAATCCTATGGAACAAACAGAGCATTGAACAATGTATCACTTACCATTCCCAAGGGGACGTGTTACGGATTAATTGGTCCTAATGGTTCAGGAAAATCTACCCTTATAAAAATTATATCGGGAATTATTAGATCTTATGAAGGGGGAATTAAATACGTTGGAGGTGTGAAAGGAACGTTAGGCTATGTTCCTCAGGATATCAGTTTAGAAGAAAAATTGACTGCTAGAACAAACTTGGAGTTTTTTGGTCAGATTCATGGATTAAGAGGAAGCACTTTAAAGAAAAAAGCAGAACAAATATTGAAAGACATTGGTTTGTTAGATAGGGCCGGTGGTATTGTGGAAAGTTTTTCAGGAGGGATGAAACGCCGATTAAATATTGGCTGTGCACTGATGCATAATCCTGAATTAATCATTTTAGACGAACCAACCGTAGGAGTTGACCCACAGTCTAGACATTATATTTTTAATATTGTTAATAAGTTAAAAAAACAAGGAAAAACGATTATATATGTAAGTCATTACATGGAAGAGATTGAAAATTTGTGCGATTACGTTGCGTTCATGGATAAAGGTAATATTGTTGAGGAAGGAGAAATCAAAGAACTTTTAAATCGTTATGCGAATACTGCGGTGTATTTTGAAGCAGAGAATCCAACAAAATTATTATCCAAAGGAAATTTTACGTTTACTCCATATAAAACAGGCGTTATTATTCAAACCAACGATCCGTTAAAAACGTTCACTGAACTTGTTCAATTAAGTAGAGACCATCAGTTTATACCAGAACAGCTATCACTCTTTAAGCCGCGATTGGAGGATGTATTTTTTCAACTAACTGGTACTGATTTGCGAGATCAAAGTGAAAAAGGGGAGTAACGAATATGTGGCCGTTGACTCAGATAGAAACAAAAAAGCAAATAAAAGATAAATCCTTATTATTTTGGACTCTGCTGCTGCCAATCGTTACGATTATTATACTGATTGAGTTATTTTCAGGAAATAGTGGTCAAAAAACACTTGTAGCTTCGCAATCGATTACGGGAATGAGCGTATTCTTTTCTACCTTTGTTATTATTTCCATCGTGATAAGCTTTGTGAAAGACAGGGAAAAAGGGATGGTCGCTAGACTAGCCAGTACCCCATTAAAGACTTATAGCTTTTTTCTTGGCAAATGTATTCCTTTTTTTATCATCATTGTATTACAAATACTTTTCCTGACAGCAATCGGAGTCTATCTTTATGATATTTACATTACTGATTATGCTTCTTATCTAATAGTCACTTTATTTATTTCTGTTTGGCTTACCTCATGGGGAGTGGCAATCGCTCTATATGCTAAAACGGAAAATACAGGACTAGTCATGACGAATATTATCGCTCTTGTGACAGCCGTCACATGTGGTTTATGGACTCCTTTTGAGCAACTTCCTAGTTACCTCCAAACGATTGGAGTCATTTTGCCGCAATACTGGGCTCATCAAGGGTTAGTACAATTCGTTTCAACTCTGCCAGGAGGAGAAAATTTAGGGATCGTTGCACTTGTTTTGATTGGCTATTCAGTCTTAGGATTTGCACTCTCTTTGGCTGGCTATAGACATTTTATTAGGATGGCAAGAAGTTAAAATATCGTTTGAAGGTTCAAATCAAGAGGCTGTGATGAAGTGATCACACTCGCAGCCTCAATAAATGTAGGATGAGTGAAGTTTATGTTAGATTATTTTACTTTTGATAAATGTTATTTAATAATATTCATATTTATTTAAGGGTAAAGGGTATTGTAGCAAATAAGCGATTATTTTTTTGGGTAAATCCTCAATTAGGATACGATATCCCTACAATTCAAAATAATAATGTTATTATTTTGAATTATGTGTGAAAGGGGATTTATTTTATCAGGGTTTAATATACTGAGTATTGAGGTCGAATGTGAATATTGGGTATTTTGGATGTTGGAATAACAAAATATTTCCTGTTTATGCTATACTACAAAAGAATATAACTTTCAGATGTTTTGTATAATTGCATAGGAAAGCGTACAGGTGCTGACCCGCAGGGGGTCTGCTGAAAAGGGAAGACCGGTGATCAATCCGGCGCGGTCCCGCCACTGTGATTGGGAGCTTTCTGGATCAAGCCACTGTCGGGAGACGGGAAGGCACAGAAAGTGATGACCATCAGCCAGGAGACCTGCCTGTACGTGCAACACGGGGTTCCTACGCGGATAGGAGGTGTTGGCTGGAGCATTGGCGATGTGTCTGGCATTGCTGATGGGGTTCAGCATGCTTAAGTACATCCTGCGTGGGCAGGGTGTTTTTTATGGGAAGAACGAGTGGAGAAAGGGTGAAGGTGGTATGGTTCTGAAACGTTGGATGTCCGCGGTTTTTGCGTTACTCCTGTTTTTGACCATGGCTCCCGGTGCGGCTGCAGCAACGCCTTCTCCATCGCCGCCATCGGAGGGAAAGGCCGGGAAAGCCACGGTTGGTACCGTTCAGTTATCCGTTGTTGGAGATGATGTGCGGGGCACTATTTTGCCGGAGACAACCGTAGAAATCCAAGAGGGAGATACCGCATTTACGGTGTTGTTGGATACCTTGGGTCCAGGCAAGGTGGTTTACACGGGTTCAGGGAACATCTTATATGTCCGGGAAATCGATGGGTTGGCAGAATTTGATCGTGGCCCCTTAAGTGGATGGATGTATCGGGTAAACGGCCAGTTCCCCAACCACAGTGCTGGGGTTCATACGGTGAAAGACGGCGATGTGGTGGAATGGGTGTACACCACAGATGGTGGGGAAGACGTGGGATTTCCTTCGACACTTTCTGTGAAGGAAGGAAATAACCGGATTGGTCAGGTTTCGTCCAAGCCGGAATCGGAATCGAGTAACAAAGCGAAGGGGAAGGGTGCAGAGAAAGAACAGAAGCCTGGAAAAAAGTCAGAACAAAATTATTCTTCCAAAAAAGAAGAAAAAAAAACGAATGGCCAACTGAAGCAGACGGTTCACAGTCTGCAAACCGCTTCTGTAGAGGAAACGTCGGATCAAACGGGGGAGAAAGAGGGGTCCACGGAAAAAGAGGCTGATTTTCTCCGTTCGTTGCAACAATCCGTCAAGTGGCTTCAACAATCGGGAAGCAAAAGAGACTGGGTAACACTCGCCCTATCCCGGTCCGTGGGAAAGGTGCCTCAAGGGTATCTGGAACAAACGACTCAATTGATTAAAGCGAACAATGGGGAGTTCCGGAAAGTGACCGATTACGAACGGATGGCCCTCGGAATCCGCTCTGCGGGCGGTGATCCCCGGAATGTTGCCGGATACAATTTGATTGAGAACATTTATAACAATGAGCGGATGACGCTCCAGGGAAACAACGGGGTAATTTTTGCCCTGTTGGCCTTGGATTCCGCTCATTACCATGTACCGGATCACGCCAGATGGAATCGGCAGAAGTTGGTGGATTGGCTGATTGAAAAACAGAACGGCGATGGCAGCTGGGCTTTGTTTGGCAGTGATGGAGATGTGGATATTACGGCCATGACGTTGACCGCTTTGGCTCCCTATGCGGATGAAAAAGTGAAACAGGCGAAACGGAAAGGGTTTCTGTGGTTGGCATCACAGCAAACGGAAAGTGGAGGGTTTCGTTCTTGGGGTCTGGAGACGAGTGAAAGCGCTTCTCAGGTGATCATTGCCCTCGCTTCCAATGGAATGGACCCCACGTCCTCTCTTTTCACCCAACCCGGTGGGAATGTACTGGAAAATCTCTTGACGTATCAATCCGACGATGGTGGTTTTGTGCACACACAGGATGGAACCTCCAATATTATGGCCACCGAACAGGCCGTACAGGCCCTAACGGCATATCGCAATTATGTGGAGGGCAAACCGCGCCTGTACGATTTTGGCGATATCCATTCCAATCCCAGAGACACCCCGTCGGAAGAGGAAAATCCGGAAGGCGAGGATCCACCGAAAGACTCCCCTTCGGACAATGAAGAGTCCGATCCCTCTCCAAACCATTCGGAAGGAAACCGGGAAAGGCATTCCAATTCCCTTCCAGGCATGGGTGGAGGGCCATCAGAGGAAATCTGGGTGACCGATGTTCCATCCGGTTCTTCTGAAATTGTGCCTCTTCCAGAGCAGATCGGCGTGATCACTGAAGAGGAGGAGCCACCCAAAAAAGAGACGGTCTCCACCGAAGAGAACTCCAATCCCAGGCATACAGAAAAGGCTTTCGCTTCTGCCTCTCCGTCATCGATGTCACAGAATATGTCCAAGGGGGTTTCTCCGCAACAGGGATTGATTATGCTTCTTCTCGGTGTGCTTTGTGCGATGCTGGGTGCCAGTATGTATGTTTATGAAAAAAGGAGGCAGTGGCAGTGAGAAAAAAGCTTTCCCTCCTTCTTATCGCTTTAGGCCTGATGTTGAGTGGAGCCGGAGGGTGGGAAATCTATACCGCTTTCCAGGCTCCAGATACAACGGTGGTGGCAGAATCCGCCTCTGATGAAACGGGTCAGGTGTCTACTTCCCAGTCAAACACAGAGGAGAAAGCATCCAAGGAGGATGACCAGGAGCCAACGGAATCGAATCAAACGAATCAGCAGACCCTTTCCAAAAAGGGAGAACAAAAGCGAAAATCGGTTCGCATGGAAAAGAGCGATCCAACCGCTGTTACAGAAAAGCCTTCTGGTAATTCTGAGAAACCGTCCCCGTCCGCTTCAAAACCATCTGAGTCCCAATTCACAGTCACTCTTTCCATTACCGGTGACCAGGGAAAAAGCATTCTCTCGCCCGGACAGGTGGCGATTCAGGAAGGAGATACCGTTTTTGATGCGCTAAATCGGGCCACTCAGCATCATTCCATTCAAATGGAGTATCGGGGATCGGGAAGTTCATTATATGTGGAAGGAATTGATAACCTGTATGAATTTGATCGTGGTCCGGAGAGTGGGTGGATGTATCGGGTGAACGGAGTATTTCCCAATAAAAGTGCCGGGGTTTATTCGATTCAAAAGGGCGATCGAATTGATTGGCTGTACACGAGGGATCTCGGACGGGATATTGGAGCGAAGTTTTAATGAAACGGGGATTTCGGGATTTTCACCCGGCTGTCTGTTTTGTATACTACGCCGGGAGCCTTCTTCTGCTGCTGTTGATGGTTCACCCGTTCTTTACGTTGTCGGCGTTGGTGGTTTTGTTTGCAGTAAACCTTCTTTATGACGCTGGAAAGCGATTGCTTCAATTGAAGTCTGTAATCCTGATGACGGCCGGAATCATTCTGATTGTCAATCCGTTAACGTCTGAGCGGGGGGCTCATATTCTCTGGGAGGGAATGTCGCATCGGATCACCCTGGAAGCGGTATTGTACGGTGGAATGATGGCAGGAACGGTTGTTGGTGTGATTGCTTCCTTTGCTTCCTATCAGCAGGTGATTTCCACTCACCAATTTCTGTATCTCTTTTCCCGTTTATTGCCTCAGTGGGCATTGTTAACAGTGTTGTCTCTCCGTTTTGTTCCTTTGATGCAGAGGCGATTGGAGGAAATTATGCGGGTGCAACGATCCAGAGAAGGGGAAATGTCCAATTTCCACTTTCGGGAACAGTTGCGTCGAAGGATGAAACGGCTGGAGGTTTTACTTACTTGGTCGTTGGAAGATGGGTTGCAGACGGCCGACTCCATGAAGGCTCGTGGTTATGGAGCGGGAAGGCGGAGCTCCTATATTCCCTATCGGTGGCGTCTAAGCGATGGGGTCTCTCTTTTCTTTTTGATGGCAACCGCCGGTCTTTGTCTTTTCGGCTGGGTGCAAGGGATGGGAGTCCTGACGATTTATCCAATCATGGAGTCTCTGATGCCAACCGATCAGGAATGGATGCTATTAGCCGGGTATCTATCATTTTTTAGCTTTCCCATTCTTGTGGAAATGGGAGGGATGAACGCATGAATGTGTTAGACTGCATGGGCTTCACTTTCACTTATGCCGGGACCAACACTCCGGTTCTGCAAGATCTTTCTTTCTCTGTGGCTCCAGGAGAAATGATTCTGCTTTGTGGTCCATCCGGATGCGGGAAAACCACGTTGTTACGTATGATGAAAAAAGAACTCCAGCCAGCAGGTCGCCAGGCTGGGGAGATTCGTTACAAGGGGATTTCAATCAAGAAGCTTCCCGACATTCGCGCGGCGAGTGAGATTGGAATGGTTTTTCAACATCCGGAACACCAGATTGTAATGGAAGAGGTCCTGCAGGAATTGGTTTTTGGGATGGAAAATGTAGGCTTTCCCCCGGATCAGATGCGGCGAAGGCTGGCAGAGACTATTTCAAGTCTTGGCTTGGAAATGCTCTTGACCCGGCGTACTGAATCCTTATCCGGTGGGCAAAAGCAATTGTTAAATTTGGCATCCATTATGGCGTTACGTCCCCGCTTGCTATTGCTGGATGAACCAACCGGTTTTCTGGACCCGATCGGAGCCGTTCAGTTTTTGCAAACGATCAAACGATTGAATGAAGAGACTGGTATAACGGTGATCTTTACGGAACATCGCCTGGAAGAAGCCTATCCGCTGGCGGATCGGGTATTGGTTATGGATGGGGGGAGCCTTCTTTATGACGGATCACCCCGCGATGGAATTGAGTGGATGAACCGAGCCGGTTCCCGCCATCGCCATCTTGTTCCAACCATCCCTCGCCTTGCGCTGCAAACAGGTGTCAAGAGTGATTTCTTACCCTTGACGGTAAAAGAGGGCAGGCAATGGCTAAAAGAGCATGGAAAAACGGCATCTGCTCCAACTGATCCACCGGAAGAGACAGTATCTGTTCCTCCAAACCCGATACTGTCTCTAAATCGGATTGATTTTCGGTATGATCCGGAGACAGAGGTGTTGAAACAAACAACGTTTCAGGTATCCCCAGGGGAATGTTTAGCGATTTTCGGAGCCAATGGGTCAGGTAAGTCTACGGTATTACAAATGATGGCAAACAGTTTGCAACCGGATTCGGGTTCTATCCGATATAAGGGGAAAAAGCGAAAAAAACGAAAGGATAACCAATGGCATCATCAGATCGGCTACTTGCCTCAAAACCCGGAGGCGTTCTTTCTTCGGGAAACGGTAGAGGCAGAGCTTGATGCTGTTGCTTCCCGCTTTTCCAAAGAGGAAAAACGGGATCGATGTCAAGAGGTGATCACCCACTTCAAGCTTTTGTCCCTACTCACTCGACACCCTCACGACCTCAGCGGGGGAGAAATGCAAAAAGTGGCGTTGGCTTGTCTATTGTTGCGGGACCCGGAGGTATTGCTGTTGGATGAGCCGACCAAGGGAATGGACCCGGAATTAAAACGTTTTTTATCCCAGGAAATACAAGCGTTTATTCAAAAGGGGCGGACCGTGGTGATGACGACACACGATGTGGAATTTGCGGCTGTAACGGCAACCCGTTGCACGTTGCTATTTGATGGGGACGTTCTCACACCTGCTCCCGCTTCGTCCTTTTTCCGGAAAAATGACTTTTTTACAACAGCTGTTTACCGAGTGACACGGGATACCGGAATGCCGGAAGCGGTAACAGTCGAGGAGGCGGTTCGTCTGTGGCAAAGTCCAGACTGGCTCTCGGTATCGTCCTGACGGTGTTGGTCGGCTGTCTGGTCTGGATGGAACCGATTCATCAACACCCCATGCTGATCAGCCTTCTATTCGCCCTATTGGTGATGATTCCATTTATTCTGCGCTTTGAATGGCGTTTACTGGACAGTCGAGAACTGGTGCTTCTTGCGTTAATGACGGCGATTGCAGCCGTCAGCCGCGTTCCCTTTGCCGGGTTGCCCAGTGTTCAACCCACGACATTTGTCATCATTGTTACTGCGGTCGTCTTTGGAGCGGAAAGTGGATTTGTAGTTGGAGCCGGAGCTGCCTTGGTTTCCAACCTTTTTCTCGGTCAGGGACCTTGGACACCCTGGCAGATGTTGGCTTGGGGATTGGTTGGCCTGTCCGCTGGAGTATTCCGAAATACACCGCTTCTGCAATGGAACGGGATGCGTCTCTTGTTTGGCTTCATCTGGGGTTTTTTCTTCGGTTGGATAATGAATGTATGGGTGATGGCAGGGATGGAGAATTGGAGCCTATCCAGTTTTATAGCGGTTTATGCGGCCAGTCTCTATTTTGATTTGGCCCATGCAATGGCCAATGTGTTTTTTCTTGCCATGTTTGCTCCTGCTTGGATACGGATTCTCCGGCGCTTTCAACAGAAGTACGGTTTGTTGGATCGCTGAAAACAGAGGTGTTCTCATGTTGAAGGGGGCGCCTGTTTTTGTTGCAAGGAAATTTATTCTTTAGCCTTTTAAGGTAGTAATGCTTGTACTATAATAAGTAGCGCGTGAAGGTAGCAATGCGGAAAAACATCATGCGCAAACAAGGATTATTTTTAATATTTTTTTTCTTTCGGCAAGTAGTGGCTCAAAAGGGGGGGAGTATGAATGAGAAAACTTCATGTTGTGGTTGTGTTGATTTTGATTACAGCTTTATTGTCGACTGGTTGCCAGCCGTTGGAGACCATTCAGGGGTGGATTCCCGGTCAGAATGAAGGTGCCTCGGTGGACAAAGGGCAGGTTTTGCGTATGACGACAGGAGCAGAGCCTGCCAATCTGGACAGTGCTGAAGCGATCGACGGGGATTCATTCAATGTGTTGAATAATGTGATGGAGGGTCTGATGCGGTTGGATCACAAGGGCAAACCGCAACCGGCGATGGCGGGGGATTTTAAGGTCAGTGAAGACGGGAAAACCTATCAGTTTCAAATCCGAAAGGATGTCCGTTGGAGTGATGGAAAACCAGTTAAGGCGCATGATTTCGAATATGCATGGAAACGGGCGCTGGACCCTGACAAAAAACTGGAATCGGCGTATATGCTGTTTCCACTGAAGAATGCCCGTGCTTATTATTCGGGGAAGCTTTCCGCAAATCAGGTGGGGGTTAAGGCATTGGATGACCGAACATTGAAGGTTCAGCTAGAGGAACCGGTTCCTTACTTTCTGAACTTGACAACGACGGCTGCCTATCTTCCACAGCGAAAGGATATTGTTGAGAAGTTTGGTTCAAAGTATGCGAATGAGGCGAACAAAATGGTCTACAACGGTCCTTTTGTTCTCAAGGAATGGAAACATGACCAAAGCTACCGATTCGTGAAAAATGATCAATACTGGGATGCCAAAAGTGTGAAACTGGCCGAAGTCCATACGCAAATTGTCCCGGATTCTGTGGAAGCGACCAACTATTATACTTCCGGAGATGTGGATGTTGCCCCTCTGAGCGAAAAATTGGTCCCAGCTTTTCAGGGGAATCCGGATTTTGTAGCCGTGGATCGGGGGGCCACTCTCCTGCTTTTATATAACACTCGAATGGACTTCTTCTCCAATGAAAAAATTCGCAAGGCATTCAGCCTTGCCTTGGATCGTGAACAATTGGTTGGAGAGGTTTTACAGAATGGCTCCCGACCGGCAAAGGGAATGGTTCCTGATTCAATCACGGATCATAAAGGGAAATCCTATCGAAAACAAGCGGGAAATATGTTGGATTTCGATGTGGAAAAGGCACGTGAACTGCTTGGAGAAGGGATGAAAGAGCTGGGAATTTCCACGCTTCCCCAGTTGAAGCTAAACGTCAATGACGATGATCGAAAAGAAATTGCACTCTTTTTGAAAGAACAACTGAAAAACAATCTCGGCATTGAGATTTTAATCAATCCCAAACCAGTCAAACAGAAGTTGGAAGAAGAACAGGCAGGGGATTTTCATCTGTCTTTGGTTCGTTGGATTGGACGATACAATGATCCCATGGCATTTCTGGAAATCGGGCATTCCCAAAGCCGGGTGAACTTGGGCCGTTGGCGGGATCAGACATTTGATCAATTACTCATCAAATCCAAAAATCAACAAAACCTGAAAAATCGCAATGAGGATCTGATCAAGGCGGAAAATATCTGTATGAAACAGTCCGGAGTTTCTCCCCTGTTTTATGAGACTCGGACCTATATACAGAAACCGTATGTTCAAGATCTGTATCGTCACCCTGTTGGAGCCGAATATACATTAAAATGGGCTTACATCGATGAGCAGAAGAAATAAAAGTCAGCCAGATGAAGGAGAAAACCGGTCCAAAAGGCCGGTTTTTTGTATTATAACAGTTATTGTGGGAATGGAAATGGACAGTGTTTTTTTATCTGAAATCGCAAAAAAGTATTGTCAATGTGAATCAATCTGTTATATAATACAAACCAAGTTAACGTTTCTGTATCTAAACAGTATGAGTGAAAGGGTGACTTCTGTGAGTTCCCAAACGGCCTTTTTTCCAGCGAATGTAGAAGTGAAAGGAGAAGTAACAGCGAAGTTCCGGGAAATCCTAACTCCTGAGGCGCTGGATTTTGTAGCTAAGCTGACACGTTTATTTTCAACTGAGCGCGATCGATTGTTGCATAACAGAAGGAGGCGTCAACAGGAAATTGATGAAGGAATATTGCCAAGATTCCTAAAGGAAACGGAGGATATTCGAACCAGTTCCTGGTCTGTTTCCCCTCTTCCCTATGACTTGCAGGACCGGCGTGTGGAGATTACAGGTCCGGCTTCTGATCCGAAAATGGTGATTAATGCCCTCAATTCAGGAGCAAATGTGTTTATGGCTGATTTTGAGGATGCCAATTCTCCTACATGGGAGAATTGCATTCAGGGACAAATCAATATGCGAGAGGCTGTGAATCGTACCATTTCATTCACCGGCTCGAACGGAAAGCATTACCAGCTTAAGGATAAGCCTGCTGTATTGTTGGTTCGACCCAGAGGGTGGCACTTGGACGAAAAGCATGTCACAGTGGATGGAAAACCTGTCCCTGCCGGACTTTTTGACTTTGGACTCTATGTTTTCCATAATGCGAAAAAATTGCTGAAACAAGGGTCTGGGCCCTATTTCTATCTTCCCAAGCTGGAAAGTCATCTGGAAGCCCGCCTCTGGAATGAGGTCTTTCTCTATGCGCAAAAGGAATTAAAAATCGCTCCTGGGACCATTAAAGCAACGGTGTTGATTGAAACCATCACGGCTGCTTTTGAAATGGATGAAATTCTCTATGAGCTAAGGGAGCACTCAGCGGGACTGAATTGTGGCCGTTGGGATTATATCTTCAGTTACATCAAGCGATTCCGAAATCGGCCGGAGGTGGTTCTTCCAGACCGCTCACTCGTCACCATGACCGTCCCCTTTATGAGAGCGTATACGCTGTTGGCGGTCAAGACCTGTCATCGACGGAATGTTCACTGTATCGGAGGAATGGCCGCGCAGATTCCAGTGAGGAATGACCCGGAAGCCAACGAGGCTGCGATCGCCAAAGTTCGGGCTGACAAGGAGCGGGAGGCATTGGATGGTCATGATGGCACTTGGGTGGCACACCCTGCTTTAGTGCCTGTTGCCAAGGAAGTCTTTGACCAACACATGCCTCATCCCAATCAGATTGACAAGAAGCGGGCAGATGTCCATGTATCGGCTGATGATCTTTGTCGGGTTCCTGAAGGTCCTATTACAGAGGAAGGTTTGCGTCAGAATGTAAGTGTGGGAATTCAATACATTGAAGCATGGTTGCGAGGTTATGGGGCGGTGGGGATTAATCACTTAATGGAAGATGCGGCAACAGCGGAGATTTCCCGCGCCCAAATATGGCAGTGGATTCGTCATCCCAAAGGAATACTGGACGATGGCCGGAAGGTGACTGTGGATCTGTTCCAGCAGATTGTGGAGGAAGAGTTAGAACAGATCAAAGAGCGAATTGGAGAGAAACGCTTTTCCTCCGGACGCTTCTCGGATGCAAAGACCCTCTTTCATGAATTGACCGTGTCGGATGAATTTGTAGAATTCCTGACTCTCCCCGGATATGACCGGATCTAAATGAACAGATCGAAATAAAGGAGCGATCATCCATGAAAAAGACTGAAGTGAATCAGTTGCAGGAATATTGGAATAATGACCCTCGGTGGAAAGGGATTGAACGACCGTACAGTCCTGAAGATGTGTTAAAGTTGCGTGGTTCCATCCAAATCGATTACACTCTGGCCCGGCGTGGTGCAGAACGGTTGTGGAAACTCCTTCATGAGGAGGAGCATGTAAAAGCATTGGGTGCACTGACGGGCAATCAGGCTGTACAGCAGGTTAAGGCGGGCTTGCAAGCGATTTATCTGTCTGGATGGCAAGTGGCCGCCGATGCCAATCTTGCTGGTCAGATGTATCCCGACCAAAGCCTTTATCCATCCAACAGTGTCCCACATGTCGTCAAACGGATCAATCAGGCCCTTCAACGGGCAGATCAGATTGAACATGCCGAAGGAGGGGCTTCCCGCGATTGGTTTGCTCCGATTGTGGCGGATGCGGAAGCGGGTTTTGGCGGTCCACTAAATGTTTTTGAGTTGATGAAATCCATGATCGAGGCAGGAGCGGCTGGGGTCCACTTTGAAGATCAATTGGCCTCCGAGAAAAAATGTGGTCACTTGGGTGGAAAGGTGTTGATCCCGACATCCCAGGCGGTTCGAAATTTGGTCTCTGCTCGCCTTGCTGCCGATGTGATGGGTGTTCCCACCATCTTGGTTGCTCGCACGGATGCCAATGCAGCACAGATGGTGACCAGCGATGTGGACCCGCAGGATCACCCATTCCTCACGGGAGAGCGAACGGCAGAAGGCTTTTATCGACAACGTTGCGGATTGGAAACCGCGATCGCCAGAGGGCTTGCCTATGCCCCTTATGCTGATCTGATCTGGTGTGAAACCTCCACACCGGACCTGGAGGAGGCTCGCCGTTTCGCCGAGGCAATCCATGAAAAGTTCCCAGGTAAGATGCTGGCTTACAATTGTTCTCCATCATTTAACTGGAAAAAACATCTGGATGATCCAACCATTCGTCGTTTTCAGGATGAACTGGGCAAAATGGGATACAAGTTTCAGTTTATCACGTTGGCCGGGTTTCACGCTCTCAACAACAGTATGTTTGAATTGGCCAACGAATACAAACAGATGGGAATGGCCGCCTACTCCAAACTTCAACAACGGGAGTTCTCCAATGAAGCGCTTGGATATACGGCTACCCGTCACCAACGGGAAGTGGGAACCGGATACTTTGATGTCGTCTCCATGGTGATTTCAGGCGGAACTTCTTCCACTACGGCACTCAAAGGATCGACGGAAGAAGCACAGTTTACTGCAACAAAATAATTGTGTTACACCACCTTCACAGGTGGTGAGACTGTGGACAAAAATAATAAGAAGAAGGGGATATCCGGTGGAGCATCCTTTTCCGACAACTCAGCGGAACCCCTGGAGGTCCCAACCGTTTTTAGCGGACAACTTGCTTTTCCCTTTTGTCCGCTGGTTGGGACCGGAGGGGGTGAAGCGGACTCCTTCCTCTTCTTTGCTGGAGGAAAGAGATGCGAAGACGGAAATCCCCTCTCCCCCACTTTGTCATGAACTTCACCACCTTCACAGGTGGTGTTTTTTGCCCATTTTTCCGCGGGACAGGGACCCACGATCCATTCAGGGCATAGGTATAACAGTGACTATTGCCCAGGAGGGATCATGAATGGAATATGGCCAACAGATGAAACCGACTTCACTGATCGGAATTATTCAACACTGTACAACGGTCTGTGATGGCATGGTGACAATGGTGGCATGTATGCCGGATGTTGCCCAGCGCAGAATGCAATTGCGACTGTTGAGAGATTGTGCAGATATCTGTTCACTGACCGCCCAGATGCTAGCTCGTAACAGTCCTTTTTCCAGACAGATGGCGCTTCTCTGTGCCCAGGTGTGTGAGGCTTGTGGTCGGGAGTGTATGAAATTTCCGGACCCTCATTCCCAACACTGTGCACGTGTCTGCCTGCACTGTGCGGATGCATGCCGTAAATATGCCATGTGTGGCTGATTGTAAACAACCTTGGAGACTGCTGACAATGATAAATAAGAGGGGGATATCCGGTGAAGCATCCTTTTCCGACGACCCAGCGGAACCCCGGAGGTCCCAACCGTTTAGCGGACAACCTGCTTTCCCCTTTTGTCCGCTGGTTGGGACCGGAGGGGGTGAAGCGGACTCTTTCCACTTCCTTGCTGGAGGAAAGAGATGCGGAAACGGATATCTCCCCTTCATCACTTTGCCATGAACCTCCTTGGCTTTCCATAGAAGCCAAGGTTTTTTACAATACATTCTATGAAAATGGTGAAAACCTTTTGAGATATTGCTTTTTTCCTAGTGACGGAAATGGAAAAATTTCATAAGATAGAAACTGGGAATTTATTTTCAGTTGCTAAATGAGGTGTTTGCTTTGCCATTCAAATATCCGGCACTCATGATTGCGTTTTTCAGCATCCTGTTATCCAGCGGTTGCTCTTTGATGGCCAAACAGATGATAGATGATACACAGAAACAATTGGCAGAAGAACAGAAGGAAAAAACAGCAAAAAAAGCATCCAAAGAGGAACAGTCCCCTGAAGAAGATGAAGAGCCCAAGGCGGATTTTCCCAACAATGCGGATGCAGGTTTGGATTCCGGAAAAGAAGGATTGGTGGATACAACCAAATTGGAAGCCAGTAATGTGACGATCTTTGCGGATAATCAGAACTGGAAGCAGATCGAACATGATAACGAAGAAGGCTATGAATATACTGCATTTACTCCGGATGGGCGATCCAGTGATCTCAGTCAGGAAATGTTGGGTGTTCAGTTTTTTGAGGGAGCACATCAACAGATCACCGTCGCCCAGGCAGCTCAAGTGTATAAGCAGGAGATGCAAAACGATAAGAATGCGAAATGGACGTGGAATGTCATTTCGGAAACACAGGATGAGATGCTGGTAGAACTGAAAATCATGGGTGATCCGGAGCAAGGGGAGCATGGTTATGGCTACGTTCGTTTTTTTACCACAGATAAGGGAATATGTGCTCTTCTTTATCTGTCATCCAATGAACTGAGTGAAGAAGAGCAAAAAAAATGGCAATCGCTTCTCCAGCGAGCCGATCGTGAGGATACCACATTATAATTTGCTTCAGAACCGGTTCTTTACGACAAAAGGACCGGTTTCTGAGTTTCAGGGAATTTGAAATTTTGGTAAATATGTTACTGAATGAGGTGTTGGAACAATTGAGTTGGAAAAAATGGATGGTATTGATGGCCATTTCGGCGATGCTGTTTTCCAGCGGCTGCTCTTTGATGGTCAAGCAAATGGCCGATCATAGCCAAAAGCAGTTTGAAAAAGAAACGGAAAAGGTGACAAAAAAAGAGCCTGAAGAAGACTCTTCCGCCGAGGAAGAGGAAGTGGAGATTGCCCCGGATATAGAAGCCGAAGAAGAGCCGGTAGATGAAACGAAATTGGAAGTAAGCGGCATTACCGTCTTTGTGGATGACCAAGGCTGGAGACAAGTCAATCAGGCAACTGAACAGGGAGTGGAATCCATACAATTTATCCCTGGCAATACCTCGGAAAGTGACCCCTCGGAAACCCTGTTTGTAATGACGTATAAAGGGGTGCCTACCTCTGCCTTACCCCAACTTGCTGAAGGTTTCAAACAGGAGTGGTTGAAAGATGGCCACTCCGGATGGGATGAAATCTCCAGTAAGGAGGGGGATATTCTCGTAAAGCTGGGGCAGGGATTGGGTGCTGAGGGCTTTACCCGCTTTTTTGCCACGGATCAGGGTATCTTTCAGATCATCTACGTTTCCAAGCATTCCATGAGCGAAGAGGATCAGACAAAATGGAAGTCACTTCTCCGGCAGGCAGATCGCGACCAAACGACTTTGTAATCCAGATGAAAAGGTTCTTCCCTTTGGGAAGGACCTTTTTTTTTGGGAGTCTGAAGACGTGCAAATCAAATGATAACTACATACAGAATAAATAAGAATAAATTTATTTATTTGCTTATTTTCTATATTTTATAAGTAATGTATAATTGTACAAACCATCTGTATAAGACAAATAGTTTTTTGCCGTAAATGGATAATTAATGTTTAGAAGAATAGGAGGTTTGTATCATGGAACAGTCCATTCGTATTTTTTTTCTGTCACCACGCGTTTTCTTTACGCACTTAAGAGATGAACAAATCTCTCTTTGGAAGCTGATACTGTTTTTATATTTCATTGGGTTGGTAATCTCATTAAATATTGGGTATACAAATCAAATTGGTAATCAGGTGGAACTAGGAAAGGTTCTTCTCTCTCTATTATTGACAGGCTTTATAAATGGGTTGTTGTTTTTTGTGACACTCGTCCCATTTATGAAGTGGTTTGGAAATTTACTGGGAGGATCAGGGGATTGGTTATCAGATCATTCAAGCAGTCATTTTTGCTATGTTTCCATGGATATTTACGATCGTAATGTGGATAATTGATATCGCTCTTTTCGGTAATATATTTAATTCCCTTTTTACATACGATTTTTTGTATTTCATGAAGAAAAGTCGACCTATGGAATGGTACATTCATATGCTAATGTTGTTTTTGCAAATTGTGGGCTTTTTCTATTCATGGACTCTTTTATTCATCGCCATTTACAAAACCCACTGCATCAATCTGTGGAAAAGCATTCTATGTGTGATCGTTTCTTTATTATTTGCCCTTTTTTTCTTTCTTTTTTTGAGTTCGGTTATTAATATCCTGTCAGGTGGAACGATATGAGGCAGGTTAAGAAGTTATTATATTCAAAAGATGGTTCTTCAACGATTGAATATGCATTGATGGTGCTGGCAGGCTCGCTATTAGCTTTTTATTAATCTCGGTATTTGATGAAGACGGCAAGCTTAACGGTATATTGGAAGATAAGATTGAACAAGCAATATCTGGAGAGATATCCGGTAATTCAGATACAGATGTAGACACAAAGAAAGAGAAAGAAATATCTTCTAATCATGAGGTTCTTACAACTGGTGAACTCAGTCAAATGGATAGTGATTCATACAATGGTGATCCATATGATCCACTACATGATTCACCTTCACATGATCCTCCCACACCGGTGCAATTGGGTCGCTCTTCCAGTCTTTTGGGGCTGATTCAACCATCTGATTCGGATACGGCTGATGTGTGGGATCATTTATGGGATGGAATTGAAGATATTTTTGATGGGTTCTTTGATGGCTTTAAAAAGGGGAAGAAGCTACGGCTCCCGAATCCCTTTACTGTTTTTATTAAAGGAATACTCACACCTGTCCCAGCTGGAGAACCTGAGGGTTTTAATGATGGTCTAACTGATCGAGGCAATGGAAATGAGCCTGAGAATAATGGCAACAGACCAAATGATCGAAAATATTCTAAGTTACGTCCTGGTGATCCTGATTTTTCATATCATATTGAAAATGAAACATATAAAAATGGGGATATCAAAAAAATTGCTATTACCTCTGATGGAAGAAGAATACCTTTATACAACAGTAAACATGCCGGAAAAACGCATAATGGAGTTCCTTACGACGAAAATGGATTTCCAGACTTTGAACAATGGGTGGTCGCCGAGGTTCAATTGCCTAATGATAAGATTGTAGGATCACATGGAACACAACTAAGCTTGTCTACTGATCTTCTTAAAGAGAAATATCCGGATTGGGAGAAGCGTTTTAATTTACCCCCAAGCACAAAGGATGACCTGAAATCTGGAAAAGGAAGTCCAGAGGGATATACTTGGCATCATCACCAAGATACTGGTAGAATGCAATTAATTCCAAGAGATGTCCATCAAAGAGCTCGCCATACAGGGGGGCACGCCATTTGGGGAAAGCAGAAAGTGGATCAGGATGATCATAAAAAGAAGCGAAAGAGTAAAAAGAAAAATAAATAACGAAGGGAGATGAGAATATTGAAATGGCGGAGAAAATATCCAAAGTTAACGGTGAAAGAAGTAAAAGAAAAGCTGAAGCCTTTAAACCAAACGTTTCCACCCATCTTTTATGAATGGATGGCGGAGTATCATCAGGCAGAGTTGGAAGATTGGATTGAAATCGAGACGGAAGTGGACGATCGTGTGTTTCACAGGGTTTTCAGTCTAGAACAAATGGTTAACCTACATCAGGATGACGTTGATAATGATGAAGGTTTTGAAAAGATATACCCCTTTGCTTGGGATGGGGGGAAGAACAATTTCTGTTTTGATTACCGTGACCCGAAACGACCATGGATTATTTTTATGGATACTGATTATTTCATTTCTTATAACCCTGAGGCAGCTGAAAAAGTTTGCCGGACCTTTGAGGAGTTTTTAGCGATTCTGAATGAGCAAATCACCCCCTAAAACCATTGGCTACCGGTCAGGTCATTTTGTCAGTTTAAATCCCAAGCGTCCGCTAACCCTTTTTTGCCACGGATCAGGGTATCTTTCAGATCATCTACGTTTCCAAGCATTCCATGAGCGAAGAGGATCAGACAAAATGGAAGTCACTTCTCCGGCAGGCAGATCGCGACCAAACGACTTTGTAATCCAGATGAAAAGGTTCTTCCCTTTGGGAAGGACCTTTTTTGTTTGGGAGTCTGAAAACGTGTAAACCCATAACGAAAAGCTATAATCATAGATGCTTTTGTCTAAGGTTGCGATGGCTGATGTGCTGTTGTGGATTCAATGGTAAGATATTAGGAACGATCTTTTAACAATTGGAAAGGGGGGGATCGATTTGGAGTGGACGAGTCTTTTGTCTTTTATCGGTTTTTCGGTGTTGTTGACGCTGATGCCTGGACCGGATCTGTTGTTTGTGATGACCCAAAGCCTTACGCATCGTCCCATGCATGGATTTGCGGTTGCTGCGGGGTTGTGTACCGGATTGGTGGTGCATACAACTGCGGCTGCTCTGGGGATTTCTGCAATCCTGGTTCATTCATCGCTTGCATTTTCGATCCTGAAGTTTGCCGGGGCGTTGTATCTTTTCTATCTCGCTTGGCAATCGCTCTGCGAATCGGGGAGTGGGAGCCCTGAGTCGGTCTCATTGACGGAGGAAAGAACATCCCTTTTTGCTTTGTACCGGCGGGGAATTTGGATGAATCTACTAAACCCGAAAGTCTCTCTTTTCTTTTTGGCATTTTTGCCCCAGTTTGTTTCTGCCGAAGCGGGTTCCGTTCCTGCACAGATGGTTCTTTTGGGTGTGCTGTTTATGATTCAGGCATTTTTGGTGTTTGTTACGGTTTCGTTAACTGCACATTGGATCGGGCAAAAACTGTTCCATCGCGGTTTTGGAGGAACGTGGCTGAGCCGAGGAAAAGCTGGAATCTACGCGCTGTTAGGAATGCGCCTGTTGTTGATGGATCAGGAATAATGGATCTGTCCAATTCTCTCTTTATATCAACCATTTTATATCTTTGCGAGCGAGAAAATCCCTAGCTTTAGCTATGGGGATGAGAGCGAACGTCAGGCGAGGGAGGGGTGTTTTTTACCCCTCTCGCAAGCCTGACCCTCTTTTGCTCTCTTTTTTTGCACCTGTTTAATTAGATATATTGAATCTATATAATATTCGTTGTAAAATTAGCAATAGGTGATGAATTTGAGAACGGTTCAAAGTAATCGAAATGTCGTGTACGACTGCAAGTATCATGTTGTTTTTTGTCCCAAGTATCGACGAAAAGTGCTGGTTCCGCCTGTAAGTGATCGGCTGAAAGAGCTGTTCGCAGAAAAAGCAAGAGAGCTGGAAGTTACGATTTCCAGTATGGAAATCATGCCCGATCATGTGCATTTACTCATACAATGTGATCCGCAGTTTGGGATACACAGGGCAGTTAAACATCTCAAAG
>NZ_FXTI01000020.1 GCF_900182565.1 Melghirimyces algeriensis
GGATAATCCAGTTCATACCCCTGAACAAACAAATCCGCCACCGCCCTCAGGTTGTCCATATACTCTTCATGGTTTGCTTGGCACTGGCGGATGCAATGGTTGCCAAACGTTTTTAAAGCCGTCTGTTCCCTGTGTTCTCTCTCATGTACCACATGGGTAAATACAGAGGAAATGGCCTTGCGCTCCAGCCATTGTTCCAATTGCTTTACCAGATCCTTTTGATCGCACACAACACAGGCCAGGCGGTACTTAAAATGCTTTCGTCCCACCAATAAGGTGTAGCAGATATCCCCTACATCCGTCTCATTTTCCTTGCCATAATCGATCAATTGCTGAGCCTGCTTTCGCAGTGCCTTCTCAGATCGTGCTGACAGTACCAATAGATAGCCGGGTTGATCCGGATGTTTCCGAATCCCCGTTGGTGCCTCTTCAATCACCATATGGGCATTGGTGCCACTCACCCCAAACGAACTGACAGCGGCACAGCGTTTCGTACCCGGCTTGACCTCCCACTCTTTTAGCTCGGTATTCACAAAAAAGGGACTATCCTTAAATGGAATGTGGCTATTCCCCTGTTCATAATGTAGGGAAGGCGGTATTTTGCGGTGTTTTAGAGCCAACAGCACCTTGATCACACCAGCAACCCCAGCGGCCATTTGCGCATGACCAATATTGGTCTTAATCGATCCGATGGCGCAGTAGGCCTTCTGATCTGTGTAGTGTTGAAACGCCTTTGTCAGTGCTTGATATTCAATGGGGTCCCCCAATTTCGTCCCTGTTCCATGGGCTTCTACCATCTGAATCTCTTCGGGATGAATGCCAAACCGGTCATAGACAGCCCGTTCCAACTGAACCTGGGAACGAAGGCTGGGTGCCGTAATGCCATTGGTGGTACCATCCTGATTGATACCGGAACCCCGAATCACACCATAAATATGGTCGCCGTCGGCAAGGGCATCCTGTAGCCGCTTAAGCAGGACCACACCCACCCCTTCACCCGGAACAAATCCATTGGCCCGATCATCAAAGGTGTAGCATTGTCCTGTTGGAGACAACATCCCTGCCTGATGCTCTGCCTGATATAAGTCCGGTGTACATTGTATCGATACACCGCCAGCTAAGGCCATCTCTGTTTCGCCGGTCCATAATCCCTGACAAGCCAAATGCATAGCCACCAGTGAGCTGGAGCAGGCAGTATCTACGGCAATGGCTGGACCCTGCAAATTGAGATAATAGGCAATCCGTGCCGGAATGACAGAACCCAGATTTCCCCAAAACGCTTGGGGCACCTCACGCGAGGGGTAATCATCCATTAGATGGCGATAATCCCCCCCGCTACATCCCACATAAACGCCACACAATCGGCCTTGTATGCCTTCTCCGGCATAACCGGCATCCTCCAAGGCTTGCCAACACGCCATTAAAAACAGGCGTTGCTGGGGGTCCATATAGGTCGCTTCTAAACCAGAAATATTAAAGAAGAAGGGGTCAAACTGATCAATATCCTCAATAAAACTGCCCACTTCCCATTCTTTGGCTGTTTCATTTCCATGACCTGAATGTCGCCAGCGGGATGTACGATCAATCAAATGGGTACCTTTGGACAGATGTTCCCATAATGCATGCACATTCGGGGACTTGGCAAACTTGCCGCTCATACCCACAATGGCAATGGGTCCTTTCTGCCCACCGTCCAACTCCGGCTTCATCTCATGGACACTCAGCTCTTCTTTTGGCTCTTTTGAATGAACAAGAATGGTTTCCTTCGCAGGTGCTGCCTCCTGCCCAAAAAAGGCGGCAATGGGGTCATGGTAGTGGGTCAAAAGAAAATCCGTCAATTGGTTAATGGAACTATGATCAAAGAGAATGGTGGTCCCCAAATCAAGGGAAAAGGTCTGATTGATCGCCTGCACCAAATTGATCCCGGTAATGGAATCCACACCGTAATCGCGAAAAGCAGCCCGAAAATCAATGGTTTGGGCCTCGGTTGATAAGGCGCGCGATAAATGTTCGGCCATCCAGCTTTTCAGGGCCACTGTCATGTGATGTTCCTTTACAGTGACAGCGAGTTGTTTTTGATCCCCTTGTTGAATGGGAGTTTGCTTTGATGCAACCGCTTGGCGCACTTGACCATCGCTTAGGGCCATCACAATCTGTTGTCCCTTTGCATGGGACTCTTCCACGGGAAAACGGACCCGTTTAAATCCTTCCTGTTCCAATACCCGTTTCCATCCCGCCGCAGACACCGCCGGACCACCGGGTAGACGCAGTGCGTCATCCTGGAATAACCACCAACCCTCCAAAAGACCAAACGTCAGGTGAAGGAACAGGGAATTGTCACTAATTTCATTTAAAATCAGCAAACCATCCTTCTTTAACACCGATTTGACCTGGCGCAATGTTTGCCGGATTTCCTTTGTGGCATGAAGCACATTGGTCGCAATAGCGATATCATATGTATCGGTTGGAATGCCTTGTTCAGCGGCTTGTGCCTCTGCATTGTAAATCGCATAGGAGACAAAGGGATAGTCTGCTTTCAACCTTTCTTCCGCATATACCAGAAAGGCTCTTGAAATGTCGGTATAGCAATAGTCTGCAAGATGCTCCCGATAGGGCTTTAGATGATTCAATACGCTGACACTGGTACCCCCTGTGCCTGCTCCGATTTCAATGATGCGTATGCGTGCATCCGGGTTTTGACGTAAACGTTCTTGAATATGGTCAACCACTTTTTGGGCAAGGATTTCATTAAAATAATCAGCAACGGCATTGTTTTGATAGATCCCTTCCACCAGATCCATCGAAGAATTGGGAAACATAATATCCGTTGCCAATACCTCACCCGTTAAAATCTGCGGTAAGGAACGCAGGGTATGTTCAACCAACACCGTCTGTGCCTTGGCATCGGGTGAGGCCAACCAATGCTGTTTTTGCTGCTCCCAGGCTTCCCACCTATCCTCTTCCATTCCTACAGAGGGATTCACTCTATAACGATTCGATTCATCATATGCTACCCATTGCTGATCAACCAAAAACTGTAGACTGCGCGCCAACCATTTACGATAGACAGCAGACAGCCCCAGTTTGTTCTGCATATCCGCCAATGTCATCTTTTGGTCCGTCAAAATACCCAGGAACTGCAATTGTTCTAACAGCAACTTCCCAAGCAATCCCTCCATATCGCGCATTTGCAGACCATATGAGGATAGAACAGCAGGCTCTTTTACATTGGTACGCTCCGGTGCCCAATAACTTTTTTGGCAAAAGGGATAAGACGGAAGGGGAACTTTCCTATTTTTTTGATATAGACCCGTCCAGTCCAAGTCATAGCCTTGTACATACAGTTGGGATAATTTGGTCACATATTCCCGATAGGTATCCTCATGCAAAACCGCTTCATTCGCCAGTGTATCAATTAGCTGCTGCCCATGGTTCATCTGTTCCGGATCCGGTTGAAAAGCGGCGGTCCGCTCGTGCCACAACTCCCCTTCCACGAATCCCTCTTGCACCACTTTGCGCAGTTGCTGCCTGAGGTCTGTCAATCCGGTAGAAAGAAAGGCACAACGAACAGCAAAATGACTCCGTGCCACCGATAAGGTACAGGCCACCTCTTCTGCGGTGCAGTGCTCACCAACACGCTCCAGCCAATCAGCCAGATCGACGAGCTTGTGATGTAACGCTTCTCTGTTTTTGGCAGAAAACAAAAACAAATAATAGGGCTTGGGTGTTGATGGAATGGACGGAATCGGTTCTGCCACCCATTCCTCAATAATGATATGGGCATTGGTCCCATTGGAACCCAGCGCACTCAGCCCTGCCCTTAAAGGCACGCCCGGATGCGGTTTCCACTGGCGCAACGAAGAATTGAATACAAAAGGACTGTTATTCAAAAGATGATCTTGATTCTGTCCGTCTGTGCGGTTGGGCGGTAACACTCTATATTTCATCGCCATCAGAATCTTAAATAGACCAGCCATTCCTGCTGCCAGCGTGGCATGACCAATGTTTGGCTTATGGGAGCCAATCACGCAAAATCGGGATTTATCCGTAAACGATTGAAATGCTTCAGACAAAGCCTTCAGTTCCATGAGATCGCCCAGCATGGTACCTGTACCATGGGCTTCAATATAACCTACTGTTTCGGGATGAATCTCTGACTTCGCATAGACTTCTTGAACCAATTCCTTTTGGGAAGCGACACTGGGTGCTGTCATCCCGTTGGTTTTCCCAGCCTGGTTCACAGCAGACCCCTTAATCACACCATAGATATGATCCTGGTCCCGCACCGCGGCATCCAACCGTTTTAACACCGCCACGCCCACGCCTTCGCCCAAAACCATACCATTGGCCTGGGGGTCAAAGGCTTTACACTGGCCATCCGGCGACAATAAACCAGCCTGGGAAGACATAATAAAAAATTCAGGTGTGCTTGCAATAAAAACCCCACCAGCCAGCGCCATTTCCGATTCACCCTTACGGATACTGTCACAAGCCAGATGAATGGCGACCAAGGAAGAGGAACAGGCTGTATCCACCGTTAAGCTGGGGCCTTTAAAATTAAAGAAATAGGAAACCCGCGATGCCAGCATGGACATTTCATTGCCCCAAAAGGTGTGGGTGTTCATATCATCCCATAATCTCGCCCGATAGTCGGACGTGCGTCCTCCTATAAACACGCCCACCCTTTTTCCCGTCAATTTTTCAGCGGGATAGTCCGCATCCTCAAATGCTTTATACGTTTCCTCCAGGCAGAGACGCTGCTGCGGGTCCATCCTTTCTGCTTCCTCTGCCGAAATATCAAAAAAGCCGGCGTCAAATCGATCAATATGCGGCAACATACCGCCCCATTTACTGACTGACCGATTTTTCCGATCCGCCTGCGGCGTATAGTAGGCTTTTTCATCCCACCCAGGGCGTTGAATGTCCGAAATGCAACAATCCCCCGCCTTGAGATGGGACCACAGAGCTTCAATATTTTCAGATCCAGCAAATTTCCCTGATATCCCAATAATCGCAATATCTGTGGATGTATTTTCATCTATGTGAACCACGGATGGCGGACTTTTTTCTTCCTCCGCCGAGTATTGTTCCGCTATATGTTTCGCCAGTTCGGGGATGCCACGAAAATCAAAGACCACTTCCACACCCAAATCCAATCCCAGGCTGTTATTGACAGCTTCAATAAAGTCCACTGCTTTAATGGAGTTCATACCCAGTTCCAGAAAGCTTTTATTGTGATCAATGGGCTGATCCTGCTTGCCCACCACCTGGATAAACTCCTCAATCAATTGTTTTTGAATCTTGTGATGCACCCTTCGATCACGCTTCATCGTTCCATTCGCTCCTTGTCTCTAAGTGAAAAAGCAAGGATATGTTCAGCAACCTCCCGCCAATTGGGGTCCAACATCATGTCATGACCCATACGCGGAAAAATGACCGCCTTTGTCCGATAAAAACGGGCAACGGAATGGGTGGTCTTCGGGGAAATCATGAGATCCCCATCAGAACCCAGCACCAAAAGGGGCACCTGGGCTACCGTTTTCTTGGGCACCATGCGCTTCAGGCAATCGCGGCTGGCTTTTGCCGACTCCGGTTGCATCTTCTCGCTTAAGGCCTGTTTTTCTTCTGCTGTTAAGCCAGGCAAAAGTAAATCCACTGGAAAGACAGTGGTTTTCCCCTGATTAAACAAGAAAAGTTGACGAAATTTCTTTGTATGCCTCAACAACAGCCGTAAAAAATCCTTTAGCATTCCCTCTGGCGGAACCGAAGCCAGAAGGACAGCCGCTTCAATCCGATGCGGATGCTGGTTCATCAGTTTTTGTACCACTGCCCCTCCCATGGAATGGCCAATGATCAGGGGCTTCTGTTCAAGGGTTACTAGCACGCGGTATACATCTGCTACATAGTCATCCAGGGTAAAGGTATGTCGATTTTCATACCCTTCACTTTGGCCGTGCCCGCGAAAGCTCAGGGCATAGGACTGGAAACCATGGGATTGAAAAAAAGGAAGGAAATATTCCTTCCAACACCAGGCGGCATGATTGGCCCCATGAACAAAGAGAAGCGGTGGTGTTTTGGGTGTCCCTGCGGGGTTCGTTCGAATGACTTCCAGTTCTCCCATATCGCCCCTTCCTTTCTATTGAAAATCAAAGAGACCCTGTTGGTTTTTTCGCATACGAAAACGAATAAAATGTTCCCGATTCAGTTGTAAATAAATATTGTTCTTACAGAGATGCCCCATCGTCTGACCCGGTGACATACCAAACGAGTGCCCCGGAAAGATCCGGACATCATCTTTGATTTCTGCTTTTAGCCGTTGCATGCTAAGATACATCGCCTCTGGCGAGCCACCGGGCACAGGACAGGCACCACATCCTTCTGTAAACAAGGTATCACCTGTAAAAAGGCTTTTTTCCAGTTGAAAGCACATACTACCCGCCGTATGCCCAGGGGTCAGCAGACAATGAAATGGTAATTCTCCCAACAAAAGACGGTCTTTATCATTGACTGCATGCAATCGTTTGCATCTGAAACCGGATGCATCAATCTCCTTTTGGGACATAAATACATCCGGTTGCATCCAATCACTTAATGTTGGTACGAGGTTGACATGATCATAATGAGAATGAGTTAAGAGAATGGCTCGGAGGTTCGCATGGGCTTTTTCAAGCTGTTGGGTGATTTTATCCAATTCCCATGCAGGATCGACAACGATGGCATGCCCGGAGTTTGGCTCCACAATAAGGTAGGTGTAGTTAATAAATAAGTGATAGCTCATTCTCAGCGTATAATGATCATAAATCATGCATGTTGCATTTTTTCATGAAGGATTTCCGCCAAACCTCCGAGGTTCCGGGCTTCGGACAATTCAATACGCGGAATTTGCAACGATAGGGCTTCTAATGTCATCATTACAATTTCGGCCCGATCGACGGAGTTGGCACCTAAATCTGCCAGCCGATCATCCCATTGAAAGTGATGCTGTTCAAGTTCCGGTACGACCTCACGGGCATGCTGCACCAATATAGAAAATATTTCTTCTTTTTTCATTTTTATGGCCTCCTTATTTTGTAACGGTTTGAGATGATGCAATTCCTTTACTGCCAAAAGCTGTTGAAAATATTCCGTTAAGGATTTTCCGATGTGATCCATATGACGATTCCATAGTTCTCTAACTTTGTCTCCTTGATCCATTACTGTAGTGTGGAAAACCCGCTTTTTCAAGGCAAAAAATACAGCTTCCAAGGCTGAACTTTTTCAAAAGCGTTTTAGCCCTTTGCAGACACTGTCACATTAGCTCTCTAACCATGCCTCTATTCCAACAAGACCTTCACGCAGGTCACATGTTTTAAAGTCACTCTCTTTGATAAATGACATAAACTTCTCTTTCGTATAGGCTTGCTTAATCATCACATTGCGAAACATCCACTTAATAATCAGAGCATTGAGACCCTTGTAACCCATATCATCCGTTACAAATTGATTGATGTCCGCTTTGGATGCATCCCCTTTAAAATCGATGATGACCGCCTTCCCTCCCGGCTTTAATACCCTTTTCATCTCATTTAGGGCGGTGAGCGGCTGGGCAAAGTTCTTAAAAGCCGCCCGACAAACGACCAAATCAAAGATATGATCCTCAAAGGGAATTTGTGCCGCATCACCATGGCGGAAATCAACATCCACTCCGGCTTGGTCAGCATTATTTTGTGCCATTTGCACAAACTTCTCACTAATATCCAACCCGGTAATCTGAAAATCGCCCAACTTCGCCAGTTCAATCGATAAATAGCCCGGACCCGGAGCAAGGTCAAGAACAGAATCTCCTTCAGATAAAGCCTTTAAAACCTTCTTCGCATCCCGTGTGTATTTTTCCATTTTTTTCTTGGTGTTCTTGGCATACCAAGTACCAATCAAACCGTTCATTCCCGGTCCCTTATACTTCTTAGTGGGGGTTTCAGGCATATCCGATCGCTCCTTTAAGAGATTATATTTTTCCTTAGACTCATTTTAAGTTGGCATAGTCCCTTGTACTTTCATCTCCTTAACCTCCCATTTTTTCTTCCATACACCTGACAGATAATAGAACCAACTACATGCTGCCAACGCGATAAAACTGGCTAGGACGGCGAACCATACGCCCGTTACTTTAAAGCCCATCTGTGTAAGGATCGCCGCCACCGGCACCCTGATCACAATGAGGGAAGATAGAGAAAATACCAGGGTAACCCCACCTTTTCCAGCACCGTTAATAATGCCATTGCAAGCGTATAAAAGAGTAAAGAGGAGATAGCCAAAGCTGATGATTTGCAAGTAGTCCACACCAATCGCGACAATGGATGGGTTCGTTACAAAGATCTTTATCATCCAATCAGGGAAGAGAAAACAGGACAGTGCAATTAAAAATGTAAACGGAAAGTTAATAAGCAACCCCCAACGAAAAAGACTTTTAATTTTCTTCAGCTTCTTCCCCTGTACAGATTGTTTCATAAGGATCGTCATGGCGATCATAACTGCCATCGCCGGCAATGCCACAATGGAATCAATTCGGCTAATGACGTAGAAAGCCGCTGTCGCATCGCTCCCAAAGGGATTGACAAAAATAATGATGCATGTGTATCCCAAAGCCAATAAAAACTGTTGGATAAAAACAGGCATGCTCAGAGGTAATAATGAGGCTAGGATGTTGCGGTCCCATCTCAATTGTGTCGGTCTCATGAGTAAACCCTTATAATGACGTAAGAGATACCCCAAAGAAACGATGATGGCTAGTACCGAGACAATAAAAGAAGCAAACACAGCCCCATATAACCCTAACTTGGGGAAGGGACCCATCCCGGTGATCCACATGGGAACCAGCACTAAATTCCCTGCTGTGGCAATCGCAATAAAGAGCATTCGCGCAAACGTATAACCGACATCTCTCAGCAGGGATGTAATTAAAAATGAGAAATACATAATGGTAAAACCAAGGGCCATAATCCGGAGATACCCCGTTGCCATTTCCATGATCCCTTCAGGGGTTCCCAATATGGTCAGGACCCATGGTGCGGTCAAATAGACTCCTACTGTCACAAACATTACTGTAAAAATGGCAAAAGACCATGACACATTCATCTGTTTTTGCACCGCGTCATCCCGCTTTTTCTTTGCTTGAAAGCGTCGTAGCATGGGCGTTGAAGTCACCCTAGCCGCTCCATTAGCGACCGCAGACATGGCCAAAATGATGGGAAAGCATGCACCTACCGTCGCTACAGCCGTCCCGCCAAGCAATTGCCCTACCCAAATGATATGTATCAGGCCATCCACCATCACCAGAGCACTTTCAATAAAGATTGGGAAGGCCAACTGAATAATCCGTTTTTTCACTCTACTTTCCCTCCTCTATATCTCCTATCGCCTCATCTTGAGGGAGCAACTTGGTTATATACGCCTTCCAACGCTTTGGCATTATCGGTGAATGGCGAAAGAATATGAAAAATAGATAGATCGGTACGTTGCCTATAGTGAGCTTTGGCTACATTGGCAAGTGTGCCTGAAGGTCCTAAATCAATGAAAACGGCCCCGTGCTCCACCGCTTCTGTTAAAGCCTTTCCAAACTGGATTGGCTTTCTTAGCACGTCCCAAAAATACGCAGCCGTCAAGTGATCCTGCTTTTTTCCAGTAACAGAGGAATAAAACGGGATACGCGGTGATTGGTAGGATATTTGCGCCAAACGCGTTTGAATCGCTTCACCCGCCATCTCAATGTGCGTAGAATGGAACGGAACCGTTACAGGCAATCTGAGATAAGTAATTTCTTTTAAGCAAAGGTATCGCTCCACTGTGTTTAGTCCCTCTTGATGGGCAGCGATCACAAAATGGGATTCATTGTTTACCGCCGCGAGCTGGGCATGATGGTGAAGAATGGGAACCTCATCATAAAGCGAAGGGGAAGCCAGGATCGCCATCATCCCCCCTGGCTGACTAAACTTCTCCAACAGTTGGACTTGATCGATCAAACCCTCTAGAGCATCTTCTGGGCGGAAAACACCGGCTACGGCACCGGCCGCATATTCCCCCAAACTGGCCCCCATGACCGCATCAGGATGGATTCCTTTTTCGATTACCATTTGGGCCAAAGCAACTTCAATCATAAAAATAGCCGGATGGGTGTAGAACAGATCACTAAAATCATCGCTTTTCAAGCGATGTTCATCATACATATACCCAATGATTGATTTTCCTGTAGCCTTTTGAAACACCACATCCAACTGGCGCATGTTTTCATGAAAAACGGACTCCTGTTCATACAGCTCCCTGCCCATGTGGAAATATTGCGAACCTTGTCCCGAAAACATAAAAATGATTGGTCCCCTCATCACTTCACCACACCTAAACATGAATTTAATTAGAATATATTCATGTACGAATTAAGAAATTAGGGATAAAAAAAAGCACCCTCCTACAATGGATAAACCTTGTACGTTTACCCATAAGAGAGGTAGCACATTGCTGTCTTTAAAATTCCTTCTTACCGCCGACTGATGGCTCCATTTTTCGGCAACAGCACATACTCAATAAAATTGCTATTCCTTTCCGTTGTGTCTTAGTAAAAGGCATAGCTTCGCCCTTTCATCCAAGCGTCACCTGCACTACACTAACCCTTTATGTCCCCTCAGTCCATTAACGTGCCGCAACAACGATTAACTTCCTTTCGGTTCTTTTGTTTATCATTATTGTTCTTGAGTGAAAGGAAATGGTACGGAAAATATCGGAAAACACGTATTTTCAACGTTGCCTTTTCATCGATTTGTAGAAAATATACTTTTCAATAAATATCAGTTCAGTATTTCTTACTATTATATTGCAATATTTTCAAGTTAAGTCTACCATGAGTGATGCTTTATGTAAAGAATAAATATGTCCTAAAATTATAAATTCAAGTATGATTCCACAGGTTTCACTCATTTCATACCCCTGCCTCCAATGCACAAACAAGTTGACTTTCCATTCTAAAAACAGTCCTTCGCACTCACTTCGAAATCTCGTCACCTGACTGCTCATTTTACCACTTCGACTAAAAAGGTGAGTTCTCCTGTAACAACATCCTTTTCTTTTTGGTTGCGAGGTAAGCCATGCCTTGATCGTCTCTTCTTTACCGTTCACTTTTCCACCGAGGATAATCACACCGCCGACGAAGACCATGTCGACAAACCGGGTGTAAACGGTTTGCACAAAACCGGACTCCAGGAAAGGGGGAAAAGGCGGGACATCTTTCCCATCGTTGAGAAGCAGCGGCTACCCGTTATTTTAATTTGCGTAATCATAATTCTAACAATTTCAAACAATTTGGTTTTATAACTGGTTCCCAGATTTTTGATGATCTCTTCCTGCAGTTTTAAAAGTTCATCGATATATATCAAATGAATGTCTTTCAACAATTGTTCCTTGGACTCAAAATAATAGTAAAACGTCCCCTTGGTAACGCCCAATGCTTCTACTACATCTTGAATCGATGTTTCGCTGAACCCTTTCATTTCAAATAATTGTATGCTCTGTTCCACAATCTTCTTTTTGATCGTCACCCGATCATCTCCCTTACTGCCAACAGTGATTACATACTGTTCCAATTATATAGAAACGCCAGAAAAAGAAAACGATCGTGCGGATATTGAAACATCGTCCTCTTTGAAACGACCTCTCAAATCGTTGTTAACCAAAGAACGCCATTCAGGAACAAAAATCGAAACCATCTGTTCCCTGGCATGGAATAGGGAGAAATTTGTGTTAATGTCACCTCTCCCCGCGGAGATCAGGGCAATTTACACATTGGAGCAGTTTGATGTCGGACGTTTCTCCGATATCCTTTTTTTATTGCCAGCACCTTACCAAGCCGTGGTTCCCCCGTCGACCACCACCACTTGTCCTGTCATGTAAGCGGCGGCAGGGGACGCCAGAAAAACGGCAACTCCCTTGATATCATCCGGCTGTCCAAAACGGGCCAACGGAATATGGGAAAGCATCTTCTCCTTAAACTTCTCCAAGAGCGGTCGGGACATTTTACTGGGAAACCAACCGGGAGCGATAGAGTTCACTCGGATTCCGTACTTGGCCCAGCTGGTAGCTAGGTCCTTGGTCATGGTAATGACCGCCCCTTTACTGGAATTGTAGCCAACAGTCTGCATATATTCGGGATGACCGCCGCGCAGCCCGGCCACAGAGGCGATATTTATAATCCGTCCTCCTTTTCCCTGAGCAATCATCCGTTTCCCTGCCACCTGGGACATTAAAAAAGCCCCCTTCACATTGACATCCATCACCTGTTCAAACTTGTCGACAGGCATCTCCTCCGGCGGTGCCCCCCAAGTGACCCCGCTGTTGTTGACGACGATGTCCACACCGCCAAAGGCTTCCTCTGTCGCCGCTACCACCCGTTTTACCTCTTCGGGTTGGGTCACATCGCAGGCGAAAGCGAGAGCTTGCGCCCCTTTGGCTTCCATCTCCTCTTTCACCTGTTGGCACACCTCCAAGTTCCGGGAGCACAAGACGACCTTCGCCCCAGACTCCGCCAAGGCTTCGGAGATGTATTGTCCCAGTCCTCTGCCCCCTCCGGTCACAATCGCTATCTTTCCGTCCAGACGAAATAGATCCTGAGTATTCAAAGAAACCATCCTTTCCAATTTTTTCGATACAGCTGAAGCGCAACGCATAGCTTTTGACGACATCCGTCTCCCGCAACAGGATCCCTTTGACTCTCCAAAGCGCTAAATCCGCCCCGTTTGAGCCAATGCAGTGGCATAGCGAATCAGGCCGCGCACCCCTTCACCTGAAACTCCGGCCAAAAATCAAAATGACGCCCCGTCATCGCAGCCCCTCCACCTCCGTTTGTCGACTACACATCCACTGCAATAACATCATACCAACCGGTTAGTATGATAATTCTATCATTATATATCTGATTATTCGAATAATAAAGATCTATTTCAACCTTACTTTTGCCATTATGCGAGGCACTGTCAGCTATCTCCTAGTAATGAGGACTCGTGGTGAGAGCGGGTCTCCAACCGATGGTCAGAGACCCGCTCTATAAAATTGAGGCCTGTCGTCTTATCCAGATAAATGAAGAGATGATCGCGATCAGCATGATAAAGAAGCTGGTTCCATATAGGGAAGCAAGTGACCCCTCTTCTGTAAGAAGGAGCTGGAGAGAAGGATAGAATAGAAGGGAGAGGAAACTTGAGTTTTCAACGTACGGGTACAGCTGCCCAGAAATGGTTAAGTAGATCGTGATCGCAATATAGGAAAAAGGTGCATGATGGAAAAAAAGGGCGACCGTTTGACCCAGTATCGAAATCACCATGATCCCCAGAGTGAAATGAACGTACAAAAAAGTGATACCAATTAGTGGATGAAACGATTGAATCGATGTCTGAAACAAAGGTCCCCAGTTGGTTTCAAAGGAGAAAAAGAACAATCCGAAGCAGAAATGGATCGTAAAAAGAAGCGAACTGTAAGCGATACAGGCCAACGCATTGGCAGCGAGCTTCGTGACCCAATATTCACAGCGGGAGTTAGAACGGAACAGTAACATCTGATCAAAGCCCTCTGTATTTGAAGTGATCGAGTGTGTGACGAACAGGATGGGCGCGACAACCAACACCCACCCCAGGTAATCCAAAAAAGTTAAATGGGCCGATATACCTGTGAGAGAAAAAAAGAGATAGTCCCATACCGTAATAGGAAGTTCTTGGTTCCCAACCTTTGCGGATAGATGAAACGAATGATCCTCATCTCATGATCGTTCCTTTATGAAGAAATTCATACATCGGATTCTAAGAGCACCAAGGAAATGGAATATAGTGATTAAGAAAAATAGATAACCTACAGAATGTTGTACCGTAAAGTTAGTGATGGTTCTATGAGGGTTGTATGGATGGTGCAGATCGAGCCTCATCGGTGTAGTAGGAAGCCAGCCGGCGATATCTGGTTGGTAAATATGGGTGCCAAATGCGACCACGCAGAGAAGAAGCCCGATACATCCACTTATGATTACGCTTTTTGTCCACAGGGAGATCAAAGTTACCAACAGACCAAGTGCAAACAGAGCAAGGGTATGGATGGCAAAAATCGATGCAAAAACAAACGGAGTCTCCATGATAGCGTAATGAGGATACAGAACGGGTCCCGTAAGGGGAAACCCCCAAAAAAGGGCTGCGATCCATAAGCAAAAGAGGGTGAAACAAACAACTAAAACGGCATGTAGAAACAACAAGATGAATTTAGCTAACCACCAAACATATCGGTTTTTTGCTCGGAAGAGCACATAATGCAAAAAACCGTTCATATCGCGTATGACTAGATCGGATATAGAAAGCAAATAGATGACAGGGATGATCACGATCGCAAAAAACATCTGTGTTACAGAAGCCAGCATAAAGTCCCATGCATTCGTAACAAAGCCGGAACGTATATCGGAGCCGATCAAAAATTTGGAGGCGATGGAGACGGCTAGCAGGGTTAGCAAAAGGAGAAGCCACCGCTTTTTCTGACGATCGATGAGTTGTTCCATTTCAAAAAGAATCATATCTGCTTTTGAACCTCAATCACTTGAATTTCGTCTTGCATCATTTCTGACGTCAGCTCCGCTTGACTCACCCAGTGACTAATACATACTACAGCAGGGTATCCATTTACTGGTTGATCGATTTGCAAGTGAGGAAACCGTTTCGTTAGTTTCTCTACATCATCCCAACTGCTTACAACAAGTCTCCATTTTTGCTTTGTACTCTCTTGTACGGAAAGCAGCTTTCCTTCTTCAATCTGGAACACGCGATCACAAAAACGTTGAATCTCTCCTTTTACATGAGAAACGAGAAGGACACTGGCCCCTTTTTCAATCAGTTCTTGAAGGAGGGAAGAGAACGTTTCTACTCCATGATCATCCAAAGCGTTTGTCGGTTCGTCAAAGAGGAGTAAACAAGGGTCTTCCATGACCGCTTGTGCAATACCCAACCGTTGTCGCATTCCCAGCGAATATGTTCGGACGGGCTTTCGATTTTCTGGATCTAACCCTACTTGCTTCATAACTTGATACACATCTGTTTTGTCAATCTTCTGCTGGATGGAAGCGAGCATGGTTAAGTTTTGGAATCCCGAAAACTGTGGTAAAAAGGAGGGAGTCTCAATCAATGCTCCGACAGAAAGAGGGAGGTCCCCCAATAAACCCGGACGGACGCGTTTCCCTTTTACTCGGATCACTCCCCTGTCAGGGTAAATCAAACCTGTTACCAAGCGAAGCAGAGTGGTTTTTCCAGAGCCGTTGGAGCCCACAATCCCAACAACTTCACCAGGTTGGACAATCAGGTCCACTTGCTTCAGTACCTCACGACCGCCCAGTTTTTTAGATAGTTGTGTTAATTCCAGCGTAGGTGTATGAGGGTTCATTTATTTCACCGATCCTTTAAATCGTTGATTATATATGCAGAAAATAAGTATAAGAGAAATGAGCCAAAATACAGCCCAAAATAGAGGGATCTCCAATGGATGAAAAATGGTTCCTTCAACGAGGTATAATACTCCCAATCGCATGGGTGCCAAACCGCCAATTCCCATAATCTGTACAATGAAACTAAGTCCAATATAGAGAACCCATGGGATTACCAAGATAGCAACGATGTTCCTTACCATTAAAGATAAGAGGATGGCCAGTACAGTAAAAGCCATACCCATCAAAGCGGTGTTCAAAATAATCAACCCTACGTACAGAAAGGGATACGAAGTAGCGAGATCACTTGCATATTCAGGGGTTAAACCCGGAACTATGTGTTTAGGAGAAAAAACGGGAAATTGAGTCAGGCTATATCCAAACATAAGGAATTCGCATAAAACAATGACTAAAAATGTAAGAACAGATGCAGATATCAGCTTTCCTACGATGTATTTCCTTCTACCAACTCGCATCAAGACCAAATTGGAGTAACCGGTTTTTAAATCCCACGCCAGAGTGTCACCAGCAAAAAGAACCATGATGAGTGGAAAGATCAAAGGGAGAAACGTGTAGGGTCCCCATCCTTGTGCACTGTAAAAAGCAAAGAAGGCATTATGTTGTTCTTTTGGAAGTTGAACGGACGGGTCTAGTTGATAGGCTTGCAACGCCACGAGAAAGAAACCGATAAATAGTAAAATACCGAGTAAAGACTGCCATCTTCGAATCAATCGCTGAAACTCTGTTTTTATAAAAGTGGACAAGATCATTGAACTCCTCCGTTTATAAAACCTCGATTGAATAAAGTGATCAAAAGGATTATCCTTTTGATCACTTTATTCAAGGATTAATTAAATTAAGGCTTCCAATGAATTTTCGCTTCGGTTTCTACGATAATATGTTTGGGCTGTTTTAAATGCGCCCTGGATGGCAGTCCCCTTTTTAACTCCTGTTTTATGAGAATAGGTGACACCAAAAGTATGTTTTTTCCACGAAGAAAGATACTTACCTCCAGAAAATTTAACAATATTGGAATATACAGTATGGTTTCCACCAGCATAAGTAACCTTGGTAGATTGAGTTCCACTTGTAGCATCACGAGCGACAGTATATGCAGGTCGGTAAGCAGGTAATCTAATTTTCCCCGAATACCAAGTAGCTGCTACTGACCCAGCAAACGAGAAAAACAAAACGGAAGTAAGTAAACTAGCAATTAGCTTTTTCTTTGGCATACTTCCCCCCTTTTTTTTCTAACTAACAAGTACAAACTTACCAATATTTACATACTCCTTATTGCGATAGTAATCCACTCTTTTAGAAAAGTCAATAATAATTTTTATATTTTCTTAATTATTTTATTGGAGAGTGTACTGTCAAGGGGAAGACTGAAGTGAGCTGTTGATTATGTTAAGTTGAATGACGGATGAAATACATCGTTTTTCTGATTGGGACAAATGAATCGGATGGTTTGCAATTCCTTCACTAGGTTTTGGTAAGTATCTCAACTGTTCCGGATTTGATAGTCTTCTGTAAGAGTCTCACATATTTTATTCATTGAACACTATTAATTTTTCACTCGATTCTTTAAACTGCTTTCGACGGTTCAGAAAATCGAAGGGGAGAGCAAAAAATTCAGCTATAATTTTCAGATGCAAACCCGTTGATTAACCATCTTTCAAGCGGGAAAGTCGTATTCTATTCGCATAAATGACCCTAGAGGCCCTCATCCTATAAGTATCTTGGTCTGAACCAGTATTTAACAAAATAGAACCTAGTTCTTATAAGAAAAAACAAACAAAATACCGCCTATTAAAGGCGGTACATAGCTTCAGGCCATACCCGATGAAGATTCAGCTGAACCCACAGGTCCGAAAAAATGCTTCAGTGCATTATACACCTCTCCTTTCTCCCGGATGATATAGTACATAAACTTGGGATTTTCCATGTGTTTGTAGGCATTCATGAGAGTGCTGTGCCTGTTATACTGGTTTACTTCCCCATAGCCAAACATATTGGAGCGATGCATCAGCTCTTCCACCAGTTTGACACAGCGGTTGTTGTCGGAAGTGAGGTTGTCACCATCGGAAAAGTGAAAGGGGTAGATGTTATAGCGGCTGGGTGGATAACGTTCCTCAATCATCTCCAACGCTTTTTGGTAGGCCGAGGAACAGATCGTACCTCCAGATTCCCCTTTGTTGAAGAATTGATCCTCGGAAACTTCTTTGGCCTCGGTGTGATGGGCAATAAAGACAATCTCCACCCTGTCATACTGCGTCCGCAAGAAACGGACCATCCAGAAGAAGAAACTGCGGGCAATATATTTTTCAAACGTTCCCATCGATGTGGGTATGTCATAATTAACAATAAAACCTTGTTAAAAACTTACTTTCTCCATCCAGCCCTTATTCAGTATGGTTTGACTATAAATTGTTTTATTGTTACAATTAATCACCGCTATAAGCGTAAAAATCGAATATCGTTCTGGATTGTTAAATGAGGTGGAACGTATATGGATCAAGATGCAAGCAGACAACTGATCGACAGTTGGTTGTCTTTCACTCATATTCATATGAAAATCGCAAATGAATTGGAAAGTGCACTCCAACAGAATCATCAAATATGCTTGAAAGAGTTTTACGTGCTTTTATTCTTATCCGAAGCTCCCGATAAAAAATTGAGATTACAGCAATTGCAGGACATGGTTGGACTCAGTCAAAGTGCCATGTCAAGACTTGTAAGCAGGTTTGAGGCAAGAAACTGCGGAGTTTTACAAAGGCATTTGTGCGAGGAGGATCGCAGAAGTATCTATACTTCTTTAACCAAAGAGGGCGAAGAAAAGCTTGAAAAATCTTTAATTACCATTAAAGCAACCCTTGCAAAAGCTTTTGCTAAAGAGAATATTCAGGATGAATTACAAGATTTAATCCAACAGATAAAAAGATGAGACTCCTCAAAAATGAACACTTGACGGAGAGGATTTTTTTGGGTAAGTTAAATGCATGCGCATGCATTATAAGAAAAGCAATGACTCCAGCTTTACAGTTTTATAATAAGGAGGAAGCTATTTTTGAAAATACCGTTTTATATTGCAGCGCTCATAGCAGGCTTGTCTTTAAGTCTTGAGGCTGGAATCGGGGGCACACTGGGGCAAAATATTGGAGAAATGGAAACCACATTTTATATGATGTCCATGTCGGCAATGGTTATGGTGTTCATTATTCTATTCTTTGGAAAGGGAGATTTGGCACAAATTTTTAAGGTTCCAAAATGGAATCTGCTTGGTGGGATCTTAGGAGGCTTTTATAATCTGATTTTAATCATCAGTGTACCCATTATAGGTGTTGGAATTTCTGTGATAGCAGCACTGATTGGGCAAATTGCAATGAGTGCATTTATTGAACAATTTGGTTGGCTTGGCTCTCAAAAGATAAAATTTAACATAAACAGATTTGCCGCCATTATGCTATTAGCAATATCACTCTATCTGGTATATTAGGGAGGAAGGCCTCTTTGAATTTGTTGGTGATTCTCTCAGCATTTATAGCTGGTGTAGCCTTAGCAGCTCAATCCATGATCAATGGAACGCTTGCAAAAAAGACTGGAATGTTTGAAAGTGCATTTTTGACCGTTGTATCAGGAAGCATCTTCTTAGGTATTATGATCGTCTTCTTTGCTGAAGGCGAAATCCTTAAAATTGCTGATGTGCCCAAGTGGCAATTACTTTGTGCGTTTTTTGGATTAGCTTATGTGGTATTAATGGTAGTGGCCGTGCCGAAGATTGGTGTCACTGCTTCCGTTATAACCGTTATTATTGGACAGATCGTTTCAAGTATGATTATCGATCATTATGGTTGGTTTGGAAACAATATCATCCCTTTGGATCTGGAACGGGTCGTCGGGATTTTGTTAATGTTTGTAGCACTTTACTTTATTGTCAAAGGAAACCAGAAATCAGAATCAGAAAATAAGCATGTACACACTATTACTTGACAAAAATACTATTTTATGGTTATTTAAATGCATGCGCATGCATTATATCATAACTTAAACGATCCATCATGTAAGTGGATATTCATAAAAAAGGAGATTGAATTATGGATCATTTATTTAGCCCGTATAAGTTAAAGGGATTGGAATTAAAAAACCGCATTGTCATGCCTCCGATGTGCCAGTATTCCGTGGTGAACAAAGACGGCATTGCGAATGACTGGCACTACATTCATTATGTAAGCCGTGCCGTCGGTGGAGCTGGTTTAATTATTATCGAAATGACGGATGTTGAACCGGATGGCCGTATCACCGATTATGATTTAGGATTGTGGTCTGATGATCATATTCCGGCTTTATCAAGAATTGTAGAGGCTGCTCATCAATACGGCGCAAAAGTAGGGATTCAAATTGCTCACGCTGGGCGCAAGGCAGAAGATGCAAAGATACCTGTGGCACCGTCACCCATTCCGTTTAACAAAAAATTCAAAACACCGAGACCCCTTTCTACAGACGAAGTAAAAGAAATGGTTCAAAAATTTCAGCTGGCTGTAAGACGTGCGGTAAAAGCCGGGTTTGATACAATTGAATTACATGGTGCTCACGGTTATCTGCTTCATCAATTTCAGTCCCCTCTAACAAATCAACGGACGGATGAATACGGTCAAGATTTAACGAAGTTTCCGAGGGAAGTCATTCAAGCGGCCAAAAGTGAAATGCCTGCCGATATGCCGCTTATTATTCGCATCTCCGCGAAAGAATATGTGGAAGGAGGATACGGCATCGCAGAGAGTATCGCTTTTTCAAAAGAATACCAAAAAGCAGGCGTCGATCTGTTCCATATCAGTGCCGGTGGAGAGGGAGAAATCGCCGCTCACGGAAAACCGGGAACACATGCTGCCTATCAAGTCCCACTGGCAAGAGCGATCAAGAATGCCCTGGACATCCCGGTAATCGCTGTCGGAAGGCTGGATGAACCATCATTGGCAAATGCAGTAATCGGAAATGAAGATGCCGAGTTAATAGCCGTAGGAAGAGGAATGCTTCGCAACCCTTATTGGGCTCTAGAAGCAGCAAATCAATTAAACAAAGAAATTAAGGTACCAAGACAGTATCAGGTTGCATTTTGATTAAACATTGATTTCGAAAACGAGCCTTCATAGACAATTGGATTCTCTCTATGAAGGCTATTCTTTTTTTCCCACTTAAACATAGGAAACGATCATATGAAGTTTTCCCTGGAATGAAAACGTACCAAACTCGTACGGAAGGATAAAATGATCCCCTTTTTGAACCGTAAATGTTTGCCCACCAGCAGAAAGCTCCCCTTCTCCATTTATAACACTGATTATTTGAAATGTTTCATTTTGTTCAAATGATGCTTTTCCATCAATGCTCCATTTTTGAACAGTAAAATACTCACATTCTACAAATGTTGTGATTTCAGCGCTTTCCACTGTCTTCACATGATATGTTGGTTCCCGATCAACATGGGGTACGGTTGTCACATCGATCGCTTTCTCCAGATGCAGTTCACGCTTGTTCCCTTCTTGATCCACACGATCATAATCATAAACACGGTAGGTTGTGTCAGAGGTTTGCTGTGTTTCAAGCACAAGCGTTCCTTCACCAAGTGCATGAATCGTTCCACTTGGCACATAGAAGAAATCACCGGGTTGAATCTTTACTCTTCGCAACAATTGATCCCACTCACCACGATCAATCATCGCTCTCAGTTCTTCTTTTGAAGATGCATGATGACCGAAAATCATTTCCGCATCTTCTTTACAGTCAATAATATACCAACACTCTGTTTTTCCAAGCTCACCACTTTCATATTTTCTGCCGTATTCATCATCTGGATGCACCTGAACCGATAAATCGGCATTTGCATCCAAAATTTTTATAAGCAGTGGAAACGTATCTGAACTGTGATTTCCAAAAAGATCGCGATGGTTTTCCCATAGCTCACTGAGCGTCAACCCTTTGTACTCACCGTTCTTTACAACGGTTTGTCCATTCGAATGCCCTGAAACGGCCCAGCATTCCCCCGTACGCTCTGACGGAATGTCATAGTGAAACACTTCAGCCAGTGCTTTCCCTCCCCAAATACGCTCCTTAAAAACAGGTTCTATAAACAGTGGTTCCTTCAGCATTTACTCCCTGACCTCTCCTTCTCATGATAAAACTTATTTCATTATTGCAAATAAAAGGAGGAGCATCCCCCTGAGGTTCATGACAAAGTGGTGAAGGGGAGATATCCGTTTCCACATCTCTTTCCTCCAGGGGTTCCGCTGGGTCGTCGGAAAAGGATGCTCCACCGGATCTCCCCCTCTTATTTACATCTCACTCACTAGCCTTAACACCTCATCCTTACTGTCTGCATTTAATAAGCTTGCACGAAACGCATCATCCATAAGCTTCCGTGATAACACTTGCAGAATTTTCAAGTGTTCATCCCCTGCATTTTTTTCCGGAACCGCAATCATAAAAATCAATTTTGCATCTTTCCCGTCCATGCTGTCCCAGTTAACACCATTACGCTTGACACCAAAGGCAACGCGTGCAGTTTGAACGGCATCTGATTTCCCATGAGGAATCGCGATCCCAAAGCCAATTCCTGTACTGCCTTGCTGTTCACGGGAAAAAAGTGCTTCTTTATACGCTTCTTTATCGGTAAGTGCACCTGTTGCATCGATCATGGAAACCATTTCATCCATGATTTCTTCACGCGTTGTACCTTCAAGGTGAAGCTGGATCAGATCTTCTGTCATTAAATCTGTCAATTTCATATTTTAAACACTCTTTCCTATCAAGTTTTATTCTTCAACCGGTTTTTTAAGGATATTTACCGTAAAAGCGGTTACAACCATACCAATCAGAATGGCAACAAAGAACATGGGTACATTTCCAACGGCTTGGAATACGGCAACAATGGGTCCGCCGTGCGGTACATTGTCTGTGACATTTGTGAGCATGGCGACAACGGCTCCGACCATGGACCCGATCATAATGCTCGGAATTACACGAAATGGGTCACGTGCTGCAAGCGGAATCGCCCCTTCTGTAATTCCGACAAGTCCCATCGCAAGAGCAGCCTTCCCTGCTTCCTGTTCCTCTTTTGCGTACTTCTTTTTGTTTACCAATGTTGCAAGACCCAATCCTAACGGAGGTGTACAAATCGCAACCGCAATGGCTCCCATAATGTACGTATGGCCTTCCCCGATCATCGCTGCACCGAATAAGAAAGCGACTTTGTTAAAGGGACCACCCATGTCAAATGCGATCATGGCACCCAAAATCAGTGCGAGCAGAATTTTACTTGCTCCCTGCATACTTTGAAGCCATGCCGATAATCCTTCCATCAGTGCTGCAATCGGCTGTCCTAGAATAAAGATAAAAATAACGGCAACGATTACAGATGAAATCAAGGGAATCACTAAAATGGGCATAATGGGCTGAATAATCGCTGGTACTTTAATCTGTTTAATCCCTTTTGCAATATAACCTGCCAAAAAGCCGGCGATAATTCCACCAATGAATCCTGCTCCCGCTTCACTGCCGTAAAAACTCCCATTTGCGGCAATATAACCACCGATCATACCCGGCGCCAGTCCTGGGCGATCTGCAATACTCATCGCAATGAATCCTGCTAAAATCGGAACCATAAACGTAAAGCTTGCCGCACCAACATCTAAAATCGACTTCCATAAGGAATCTTCAGGAATGACAAGACCCTTCTCTGTCGGCTCACCACCAATGGCAAGTGACAATGCAATCAAAAGTCCACCGACAACCACAAATGGAATCATGTAAGAAACACCATTCATCAAGTTTCTATACAGTGGATTCTGCTTTTGCTTGCGTTCCTGTTTTACTTGATCGATGCTTTGTGTTTCCGTTGGTGCTTGATCTCCATAAACCGGAACATCGCCGCTTTCAAATTGTTCTATCAATTCCTCCGGTTTGTTAATTCCATCTGCAACCGGGGCTTCCAGTACCTTTTTTCCTTGAAAACGGCGTTTATCAACCACTTTGTCTGCGGTAATAATAATTCCGTCTGCCGCTTGAATTTCTTCAGCAGTTAGTTCATTTTCAACACCAATCGAACCCTGTGTTTCCACTTTTATTTCATGTCCCAGCTTTTCTGCCGCTTTTGCAAGCTTCTCAGCAGCCATATACGTGTGGGCAATCCCATTCGGGCAAGAGGTAATAGCAAGCAGCTTCATTCTGTGTCCCTCCTATTCACTGTAATAACTTGTAAAACTGCAATGCTGTTTTTGGTTGCTTCAGTTGGCGAAGTGTGTTCTCATCTTCAACTAAATTGGCCAGCTCTGAAAATAAACGTTTTACCGTTTCTCTTTCTTGTATATTGTTCGCAAGCATCATCACAAACGTTACTTTTTCACCCGACCAATTGATCGGCTTTTTTAATCGGGCGACCGCAATAGCCGGCTTTTTAACTGCACCTCCCTTTCCATGTGGAATGGCAACTTCTCCACCGATATACGTTGAAGAAATCTTTTCACGTTCCTTCGCTTCTTCGCCATATCCTTTTTCAACAAATCCTCTTTGATAGAGCTTGTCCGCTAAAAAACGGATGACATCTGACTGATCCTCATGAGTCATATCCAGAAAGATCAGTTCTGGGACAATCATTTCTTTCAAGGTCGAATAGCGATCAGACATTCGCTCTTTTGATACATGAATTTCCTTCACAAACTTCCTCAACATTTCCTGTTCATGTGCTGGAAGAAGCGGACTAACCGTTATAACAGGTACATCTTCGACTCCCTCAAGTGGTACCGTACTTATTAAAACATCCGGTTTATTGCGGTAAATGACGTTTTTCACTTGTGTGATGGATGTCATCTCTGTAATGATTAATTCTGGAAAAAGTGATGATAGCTTTGCCTCCAAAAGCTGTGAAGTGCCCGCACCTGTTGGACAAATGATCACTGCCGTTGTTTTGTCTGGTTTCACTCGATTCAATCGTTCCAGTGCTGCTTGAAAGTGAAGCACCATATATGCAACTTCATCTTCTGGAATGGTCGTCTCAATCTTTTCTTCAAGATCGGTCATACATGATAAAATGACTTCAAATAGATAGCGATACATTTTCTTAATTTCTTTTAACATCGGATTTGTCATACTTAAACGATGTCTTAGTCGATTGAGCGTTGAATGAAAATGAATGGCCAGTCCGATTACAAGCTCTTGATCATCTTGAATTCTCTGATCAATCACATTTGCAACCTTTTGGATCAGCTCTTTTACAATCTGAAGTGCTTCTTCGTCAATCTTCTCAAGGGATGATTGGAACTCACCTTTTACAAGCGATAGATCATAACGAATACGGGAACCGAGTAAATGAAGTGTCATATAACCGATTTCAGCTTCAGGAATTTTGATTGCTAACTGTTTCCCCAACTGTTTTGCGAGCTTTTTAGCAAAGGTAAATTCCTTTTTCTTTTGCAGCTCTGACAGCTCACTTTCCAACATGTTAATGCTGTGTCCCTGCTTGATTCGCTTTACCGCAATCGCAAGATGAACCGTTAAATTGACAATCGATTGATCCGTTAAATGAAAATCAAGCGTTTGATCCAGTTTTCGTGTTTCCATTTCAATGAATGCAACTTCATAGGGGTGAAGAACATCCTTAATGACCTGAAGCTGCTGCGTGTTTAATACAAAGGAAGCTGTATTCGCCAGCTCTTCCACAACTTTTGATAGTGCACATCGCCAGGCTTTTTCCGCTCCTTTAACCCTAAGACCAAGATTTGGTTTACAAATAAGGTTTAAACCGAACCTTTCAAGCCAAGCTTCAATTTCCGGTAAGTCTGAGCTGATTGTTGATTTAGAGACATAAAATTTTTCGGCAATTTCCTGCATGGTTAACACATGACCTGTTGTTAAAAGCAACTTAATGACTTCAAACTTTCGATGATCTTGTGTCAAAGTATGGTCTTCAGTGTCATGAAGATGGTAAAGGAGCTTCTTCTTTTCGACTTCCTCTCCTTCTAACAGCACTCCGACACTCGGTTTTCGTTGAATTGTAATCCGTGTATCATTCTCTAAGAAGTCATCAAGCGCTTTCAGATCATTACGAACTGTTTTTTCAGAACAATTGAGCCTTTCTGAAAGTTCTGTTACAGATGTGTAATCATCTGTACGTAATAGCAGTGTCAAAAGCTGTTTTCTTCTTGGATGCATCACCTTACACCACCATTTCTTTGAAGAAAGTTCTTTGTAAACCCTTTCTTCTCTTTAACCTTAACGTATACATATCACCCAAAAAAAATCAATTCTTACCGTAACATGTGGTAAAGTCTGTTTTAATACAAAAGTATATCACTATATACCTTGACACTCCTCATGCCTGAAGGCAGGGGATTCTTGGGAGCTCCCGTCTACTGATAGGATCATATCCAAGCTTAAACGGTCTGCCCGACCGCAAGTACTCGAAGTCCTTCTTGCAAGATGTTTTTGGATGCATTGATGTCTCGGTCATGGTGAGAGCCGCATGTAGGGCATGTCCATGCCCGAAGGTTGAGGTTCTTTACATCCTTGTTTCGGTAGCCACAGGAAGAGCAAAGCTGACTAGAAGGGAACTGTTTCCCCACTTTCACCACGTTTCTTCCATGCCAGGCTGCCTTGTAGGTAAGCATAGCGACAAACTCCGACCACGAGGCATCCGTGATCGATTTGGCTAACTTGCGGTTTTTCACCATATGCTTTACTTGGAGGTCTTCGATACA
>NZ_FXTI01000021.1 GCF_900182565.1 Melghirimyces algeriensis
TGTATCGAAGACCTCCAAGTAAAGCATATGGTGAAAAACCGCAAGTTAGCCAAATCGATCACGGATGCCTCGTGGTCGGAGTTTGTCGCTATGCTTACCTACAAGGCAGCCTGGCATGGAAGAAACGTGGTGAAAGTGGGGAAACAGTTCCCTTCTAGTCAGCTTTGCTCTTCCTGTGGCTACCGAAACAAGGATGTAAAGAACCTCAACCTTCGGGCATGGACATGCCCTACATGCAGCTCTCACCATGACCGAGACATCAATGCATCCAAAAACATCTTGCAAGAAGGACTTCGAGTACTTGCGGTCGGGCAGACCGTTTAAGCTTGGATATGATCCTGTCAGTAGACGGGAGCTCCCAAGAATCCCCTGCCTTCAGGCATGGGGAGTGTCAATTATTTGTAAAATGGAATGTATCTTTTCTACTCTCTCATAGAATTGTTCCTTACTTTCATACTCTCTGACGGTTATAAATCTCACTTTTCCATTCGCATTTAAAGAGTTTCTTGAAATATGTCCGCCTAGCCCCTCGCATAAATTCTTTACCATGGCAACATCATCAACCTCTATTTTGCCATGCCATTCGAAATAAGGTTTTGAGTTCTTAGTTATCGGTTGATGAAAGTATGCTTCTTCCTTTGGAGACGTCTCTACTTTTTTTCTTATGATTGTAAATCCGTTTTCTTGAAACTTCGTTACGGTCTTTTCGATTTCTTTATTAGCTTCATGAAAATCTTTACTGTTAATAACCCCTGTATACATTGGTTGATTGATGTAATTTCCTTTATCTAGGACGATCATGAGAGGTTTTACCTGTTCCGATTTACAAAGTTCTATAAAAGCTTCCTTGTCAGCAAGATTTAAATCATTGACTGTAATGTGAAATTCAAATTCCATTGTCTCACTCCTGAACAGTTCTTTTTAGATAATTTTGTTGCATAAATGGGTTACTTCATTTTAACATTCTTTTTTTGCAATAACGAAACAATTTTTATTTTTCTGGTTCCCCCATGGCCCTTAAAAACAAACCTTCACTGAACACAATCTACGGAGGTTTTAAAGTCTTATATGAAGAATATAATTTACTGTCTTAGAAAAAAGGCATGCTGTTATACATTCCAGTTGCCCCATGAAAGGTCAGACAGGAGAGGAGATAACAATGCGTAACGAAAAGGAAATGATGGATTTAATATTAACCACTGCCAAAAATGATGAGAGAGTACGTGCTGTAATCATGAATGGATCACGTACAAATCCTCATGCAAAAAAAGATATTTTTCAGGATTATGATATTGAATATATTGTAAGCGATATCAATTCTTTCACATCTGATCATCGTTGGGTAGATATATTTGGCGAGAGAATGATGATGCAAATGCCAGAGGAGAACGTGTTGCCACCAGCTGAAAATGATGGACGTTTTCCTTATCTCATGCAATTTAAGGATGGAAATCGCCTTGATTTGACTTTGATTCCTATAGAGAAAATGGATCAATTGATGAATTTTGATAGTTTAAGTCTAGTGCTTCTAGATAAAGATGAGATGATAGATCCGCTTCCACTTCCAAATGATCGAGATTACCATATAAAGCCGCCCTCAGAAAAAGAATTTATGGATAGTTGCAATGAATTTTGGTGGATCTGCTTGAACATTAGCAAGGGCCTTTGGCGTGAAGAACTTACATATGCCATGTTCATGTATGAACAGGTCAACCGGAATGTGTTAATCCGAATGATTGAATGGTATATCGGAATGAAAACGAATTTTACAAAAAGTGCTGGCAAGCATGGTAAGTACATCCAAGACTATCTTGAGACAGAACTATGGAATGAATTTGTTCGAACATATCCAGATGCTGATTATGAAAACATATGGCAATCACTTTTCCATATGTGTGATTTATTCAGAAAAATAGCAGTAAAAGTGGCTAACCATTTTGCATTCAGATATCCCTATGATGAGGACAAAAATGTCAGCGCGTATCTTCAACATGTGAAAAACCTGCCAGGGAATAGTGATGGATGAAAGCCTTCTGACTGGCTGAAGTAACAACTGTTCCATTTCCATAGACATGAATGACTTGAGTGGTTCTCAAGTCTTTTTTTCATTTACTGAAGAGTCTCGAAATTGGGCGCTCTCTCTTCTCCTAAAAAAATCGATATTGATAATCATTATCAATTGATTTATGATGGAACCAAACCGTTCAAAAGGAGATTGATCGATGACGAAGGTCCTTTTGATCTACAGCAGTATGACGGGAAACACGGAAGAGATGGCAGAAGCGATTGCAGAAGGGGTCAAGGAACGAGCCAGCCTTGAAGTCAAGGATGTGCTGGAGGCGGAGGCTACTGAAATGATTGATTATGACGGTTTGTTATTAGGTGCCTATACATGGGGGGATGGAGAGTTACCTGATGAATTTCTCGATTTTTATGATGATATGGAAGAATTGGATCTCAGGAACAAGAAGGCAGCTGTATTTGGATCCTGCGACTCTTCATATCCCCATTTTGGTGCTGCCGTAGACATTCTCATTGAAACGTTGCAGGCATGCGGAGCTGAAGTCGTTCTACCGGGTTTGAAGGTGGAGTTGAGTCCAACAGATGAACAGATTACAGAATGTAAACAATTTGGATTCGACTTTATCCATCATCTTCTTCACAGGAGGGAAGGACATGAGAAAACACCAAAGGGATAGAGGCACGAAGTGGAAATGGGCACCAGCCGTTCAGAGAACCGTTAATCAGGTGGTTGCGGAGTTTTATAGGTCTGATCCCCATCAACGGACCGGTCTCCGCGTTTTGGAACTGATCGGGAAAAACTGGACTGCAACCCCTTCTTTATTTGAGGGTACATATGATTATTATGAAGCCCTGCTGAAAACAACGGATCATTTGCTACAGGGGTTGCTACAGGATCGAGACAGCCATTCTATCGTCATTGAAGCGCCTCAAATTTATGCGAAGAAGCGAAAGAACTGTCCGGGACCTCTGTTGGTATGTAAGAAGACCTCTCAAAGCTGTGTACTCCGAACCTATTGGGTGGAGATTCCCTGTGAAGTGGAAAATCTGCAATCGATAGCATGGGGGCTATACTCTGCAATACAGGAGCCTTTACCGGACAGACTGGAAGTTGTCCATGTGCTGAGCGGGCGAAGAACACGGCTTCCGATAAAGAGTCCGTCCCACAGTCAATCTGTAACCCTGAAAACGATCACTGAGGGGGCTTGATATCTCAACCTAGGAGAGTACATGGCTAAGTACCGTTTAAATATCAGTATCAGGGGGGAGTGCCAATGAATCTATTAAGAGATTGGGTTCGAATGGCTGAGTTTCCTTATCAAAAAGAAAAACGTTATCTTGAATTAGTGGAAGAATTTTGGGCTCTTACCAAAGAACGTTTGGAAGGCAAAATATCACTAGAAAGAAAGCGGGAAATTGGGTCTCGCATTGCCAAAATCAATCAAGAAGCTAGAGGTTAGAGGTAGGATACATTTTTTTCGGAAATAAAACTCTGGAACCAAATGGTTTCAGGGTATAGATCGGGAATTGAGGGGGGTGTAAAAACTGGAATGAAAAAAGAGTTAGCTCATTACGTAAGCTTACCCTACACCCTTTTGGTCCATTCAATCAAAGATGAAAGTGGAGAGTATTTTGTTGGTTGTGTTTTGGAGCTGGATGGTTGTATGAGCGACGGAGATACGTTAGAAGAAGCTTATGAGAACACGCAGGAAGCCATGGAAGGGTATCTGGAAGTGAAGTTGGCTTATGGGGACCCGATCCCAAGACCAATAAAGGAAAAGGATATGTTGAATGGAAACGCAAATATCTATCTGCCTGAAACCCTTCAGCAACGATTGACAGTAGAAGCAAAGAAAGAGGGAGTTTCCCTCAATCAGTATATTTTGCGTAAGTTAAGCGAGTGAAAAGAAGTAAGGTGTATGTTTGCTGGAAAAGTGTAAATGACAGCGTGTGATGTTCTACATCCAGGGAGTTTGACTCGTTTAGGATGACTTTCCACCCAAGAGGTTTCCGATATAGTGGGGGTTGTGAGATATAGAGAAGGGTTTGATGCCGCTTCGGGTTTACTTTTTTATAGGAGTGTTCCAATGACCTATATTATCTTTGATTTGGAAACGACCTGTGAGGAAAAGAGGAGGGTCCAGAACGAAACGATTGAAATCGGGGCGGTGAAGGTGGATGAAGCAGGGCAGGCAGTGGATACATTTCAAACCTTCGTTCGGCCGGTCATTCGCCCGGTGCTTTCCGGTTTTTGCACGCAACTGACTACGATTCGGCAGAAAGAGGTAGATACGGCACCGTTTTTTCCCCAAGCGGTGGCATCATTTCGGCGTTGGATCGGAGAGGAGGCATATATGCTCTGTTCCTGGGGGTTTTATGTACCGCCAGCACTTTTTGCCCCTTAATTGTAAGTCGGAAAGATATTTCGATACCGCTTGCTCCATATGCACTTACCTTCCTCCGTGCACACCTGACATCGGTCTTTGACTCTCAGCCGATTGATCCACTTGGACAGATGGTGAAAACGATTCGATTGACTGCTGTTGATAATGAGTAAAGTCGATATCTGGGTGGAATTGATGAAACCGCCTGATCTAATTCCTCCTGTATTCCTTGTAGTAATTGGGGCTTCAGTTCCTTGTCAATTTTATTCTCCAAGATTGCTTGAATGACGGCAGCGGCTCCTGCAGTCAGAAAATGCTCATGCCATCCAAACTCCACATCCGAAGAAAACTTGGTATAGACAGGGATGGGACGTCCATGTTCAGCACTGACAGCCATGTTTGCATCAACGTTTAAATCTGGATTGAAAAAATTGTTCACCTTTACTTCAAAACGAAGCTTAATTTTGATTCCGGTGGCATCAATTTCAAGTTGTGGCTGCTTTTTAATGGTGATGTCGTCTCTTTCCCCTACCACATGATTTACCACTTGAGTGGTTCTACGACGGATTTCATCTTCTGCGACGGAATGCCCATAGCAATTTTCAGCACTCACTTGAACCGTCGTTGATCCCAAATGTCTGTGCACAGTAAACATCTGAGCGTGAATGTGATAGGTTTGGGTCAAAGCTGGAGTGACCACTTTTGTTCCCTCCATCCCAACATCCAGATGCCTACTTGCAGAATAGGGACTGGTACTAACGGTGATTTTTACATTTGGACCCGTTACACGCCAACTTAACTGCACTTCATCATAAGGATAAACCTGTGTGGGTTCTGCTTGAAAATAATCTAGTTTAAGCTGACTCAACTTATCCATTGCTGTATTGATCATTTCTTCTGTTGGTGGCACTGGAGACACTTCCTTTCTTTTCATTTCCTATAGGATGACCTTTTTCAAGAATTTTACTTACTGAATCCAGCTTTTTTTGGCGCAACTAGAGCCTTTTTTCATTTCCATTCTTCATATACAGACATATACCATCTGGTACACTCTCCGATCAAAGGAGTTGAAAATATGTTCAATTTTTTAACAATTATATGGCAGATGCTTGCTGGTGGGGGATTGCTTATCATCATTTTAGCCATTGGTCACTGGGCAATTCGGACTCTGAAAAGGTAAAACGCGTGAATAAACGTTATGAAAGATGGTGATGGTCTTCATGCAGAAAAAACTATTCGCTATGATTTCGTGTTTATTGTTTATAGCAGGGGGAATGTCCTGCATATCTGTATATATTCCGAATATTGAAGTTCCTGTATATGTAGTCATTTGGACGCCTGTAATCGGTTTGTTATTTGGAGTTATGAGTCTGGCAAGAAAAGAGAATGGCAGGTTGATGAAGGTTGGTTTATGGGGAAATGCATCTTTAATCGTTCTCTTTTGGCTTCTCGTTTATGTACCGCCAGCACTTTTTGCCCCTTGATCCCATGTTTTGCAGGAAAGAAATAGGATTCTGTTATAGATTTAGAAAAGAAGACGATGCCAAAAAGGCTCGTCTTTTTTGTCTTGTCCATTTCATGGTACAAACACAAGGCTGAATAACATACAGTAAGGTTCGAAGTTAAAGGGGGTACAACGATTGGGGAAGAAACGATTGGAGATCCTGTTACTCCCCGGAACAGATGATTTAAATGAAATGATTATTGATCCTCTTGTTCGCCATGTAAACAGAAAAATGGGCAGAGAGGTATTAAAGATAAAGCCCTCCATTGAAATGGACAAAACCATATCTACTGGGTGCAACGACCACCTGAACTCCAGACGTGCTTAACTCCTTTCTGAAATGGAACAACCGGGAGGGGGTTTTTTGTCCAACCAGCAATTATGTGCCGTTTATGCACGGGTATCATTGGACCGACAGGCTGAATCCGTGGAACATCAAGTCACTCTATTAAGGGAGTTGGCTCGGTCAAGAAATATAGGGAGGATTCCGGATGCGTTCGTATATCAGGATACCGGGATTTCCGCCACCAAGCACTCTCTTTGGACCCGGCCAGCCATGAATCGATTAATAAAAGACGCGGATGAAGGGAAGTTTCAGGTTGTACTGTTTAAGGGGATTTCCCGGTTTGCACGTTCCACTCAGGAGGCACTCGATGCGTTGGATCGGCTTCGTTCAAAGGGATTGCGAGTGATCAGCTATGAAGAAAACTACGATTCAGCCAAAGACAGCGGCAATTTTACCTTTACCATTCATTCCGCAGTGGCTGAATATGAAGCAGAAAAAACGGCGATCCGTGTTCGACTGGGAAACAAGGAGAAAGCCAGGCAGGGTTTATGGACAGGAATCCCTCCATTTGGTTACAAGCTGAAAGACCGTCGTTTAGTCATCGATCAAGAGGAAGCTGAAGTGGTCAGGAAAATATTTGATCTGTATGTCCATGAGGGATACGGTACGTTTAGGATTGCACAAATGTTAAACGAGCAAGGTTGTTATCCAAGGTCGGGAAAGAGATGGTCCAGGACCACCATCGGTTATGTATTGAAGAGAGAGGCATACAAGGGATGGGTTGTTTACAACAGGAAAACGCAAAAACGCGTCCGTGATTATGACAGTCCTATTCAAGGGAAGAAGAAATGGATTCGACAATTAAATCCACCGGAAGAGTGGGTCATCGTAAAAGATTCACACCAGCCGATCATCGATGAATCAACGTTTGAACATGCCCAAGAAATTCTAAATCGTAGAAAAGTGAAGGAAACAGCACCCAATGTGCAACATCCACTGACAGGAATCCTTTTCTGCAAGAAATGCGGTGAAGGCATGGTTTGTCAGAAGCGTTCTTATAAAGACAAGCAATATCGGTACTACATTTGTAAGACATATCATAAATACGGACGTTCCTATTGTGATCAAGCAAATATCAATGCGGATGATTTGGAATGTGGAATCGCTGAAAAACTGGAACAATGTATTCAAGATCAATACGATCCTCTGAAAATACAGCAATATGTAGTGTATTCATCATTTGATGCAAAAAGGCTGGAGAAAAAGCTGAAGGAGATGAATGATAAAATTGGGAAACTGAACAAAGACAATGCGGATCTGTATTTTGAACGGGAAAACATGAATGAAGAACAATACCGCTATCTCACGCAACGCATACGGGAAGAAATGGATAATCTATTGAAAAAGAAAAGAACCCTGGAAACGGAAAGGGATTTGGCTCAAAATGATGAAGCAGCCAATAAAGAAATACTGACCCATATGGAAGACTTTTTCATCATGGATCGCTCCAAAACCCATGAGTTTCGGCGATTTCTTCACTATTTCATTGATCGAATTGAGATTGAAGACAATAAGACCTATGTCCAAACCGCTTTTTCTTTTTAGGGTTTGGGTAACGTAAAATTCGTTGATATAGTCAATCATGGCTTTAATCTACACATTGTGAAGTGAGACTTATATCTTTGCGAGCGAGAAAACCCCTAGCTTTAGCTATGGGGATGAGAGCGAGCGTCAGGCGAGGGAGGGGTGTTTTTTACCCCTCTCGCAAGCCTGACCCTCTTTTCTCTCTTTTTTTGCACCTGTTTAATTAGATATATTGAATCTATATAATATTCGTTGTAAAATTGGCAATAGGTGATGAATTTGAGAACGGTTCAAAGTAATCGAAATGTCGTGTACGACTGCAAGTATCATGTAGTTTTTTGTCCCAAGTATCGACGAAAAGTGCTGGTTTCGCCTGTAAATGATCGGCTGAAAGAGCTGTTCGCAGAAAAAGCAAGAGAGTTGGAAGTTATGATTTCCAGTATGGAAATCATGCCCGATCATGTGCATTTACTCATACAATGTGATCCGCAGTTTGGGATACACAGGGCAGTTAAACATCTCAAAG
>NZ_FXTI01000022.1:0-3228 GCF_900182565.1 Melghirimyces algeriensis
ATTGCCTGGCAACGTCCTACTCTCCCAGGGGCCTGCGCCCCAAGTACCATCGGCGCTGGAGGGCTTAACTTCCGTGTTCGGGATGGGAACGGGTGGGTCCCCTCCGCCATCATCACCAGACCGTCTCTCTTTTCAGGGATACACCCTGAAAACCAGATACAGAAAGCTCAAGAAGCTTTTCGAAGCCATTCAGGAGAAGTCCTCGACCGATTCGTATCCGTCAGCTGAATGTGTCACCACACTTACACCTCGGACCGATCTACCTTGTCATCTTCAAGGGGTCTTACTCCATAAAGGATGGGAAATCTCATCTTGAGGGGGGCTTCGCGCTTAGATGCTTTCAGCGCTTATCCCTTCCGCACTTGGCTACCCAGCGATGCATCGGGCGACACAACTGGTACACCAGCGGTGCGTCCATCCCGGTCCTCTCGTACTAAGGATGGCTCCTCTCAAATTTCCTGCGCCCGTGACGGATAGGGACCGAACTGTCTCACGACGTTCTGAACCCAGCTCGCGTACCGCTTTAATGGGCGAACAGCCCAACCCTTGGGACCGACTTCAGCCCCAGGATGCGATGAGCCGACATCGAGGTGCCAAACCTCCCCGTCGATGTGGACTCTTGGGGGAGATTAGCCTGTTATCCCCGGGGTAGCTTTTATCCGTTGAGCGATGGCCCTTCCACTCGGTACCACCGGATCACTAAGCCCGACTTTCGTCCCTGCTCGACTTGTAGGTCTCGCAGTCAAGCTCCCTTTTGCCTTTGCACTCTACTGCGCGATTTCCAACCGCGCTGAGGGAACCTTGGGGCGCCTCCGTTACTCTTTAGGAGGCGACCGCCCCAGTCAAACTGCCCACCTGACACGGTCCCGCACCCGGATTACGGGTGTCGGTTAGAACCCCGGCACGATCAGGGTGGTATCCCACCATTGCCTCCACCGAACCTAGCGGCCCGGCTTCTCTGGCTCCCACCTATCCTGTACAAACCGTACCAAGATCCAATATCAGGCTACAGTAAAGCTCCACGGGGTCTTTCCGTCCTGTCACGGGTAATGCGCATCTTCACGCATACTACGATTTCACCGGGTCTCTCGTTGAGACAGCGCCCAAGTCGTTGCGCCTTTCGTGCGGGTCGGAACTTACCCGACAAGGAATTTCGCTACCTTAGGACCGTTATAGTTACGGCCGCCGTTTACTGGGGCTTCGGTTCAGAGCTTCTCCCGAAGGATAACCCTTCCCCTTAACCTTCCAGCACCGGGCAGGCGTCAGCCCCTATACTTCGCCTTACGGCTTCGCAGAGACCTGTGTTTTTGCTAAACAGTCGCTTGGGCCTCTTCACTGCGGCCCCCTCGAGCAATCACAAGATCACCCTACCGGGGCACCCCTTCTCCCGAAGTTACGGGGTCATTTTGCCGAGTTCCTTAACGAGAGTTTTCCCGCGCGCCTGAGGATTCTCTCCTCGCCTACCTGTGTCGGTTTGCGGTACGGGCACCTTCCGCCTCACTAGAGGCTTTTCTTGGCAGTGTGGGATCAAAGACTTCGGTACTCATAGTTCCCTCGCCATCACAGCTCAGCTTTATGAAGAGACGGATTTGCCTATCCCTTCAGCCTAACTGCTTGGACGCGCATTTCCATCAGCGCGATCTCCTACCCTCCTGCGTCCCCCCTGTCGCTCAAACAGCGGAAGGTGGTACAGGAATTTCCACCTGTTATCCATCGCCTACGCCTTTCGGCCTCAGCTTAGGTCCCGACTTACCCTGAGCGGACGAACCTTCCTCAGGAACCCTTAGGCTTTCGGCGGAGGGGATTCTCACCCCTCTTTTCGTTACTCACACCGGCATTCTCACTCCCCAGCGCTCCACCGCACCTTCCGGTACGACTTCCACGCCCTGGGGACGCTCCCCTACCATCCATTTGGATCCGCAGCTTCGGTGGCATGTTTGAGCCCCGTTACATTTTCGGCGCCGAGTCACTTGACCAGTGAGCTATTACGCACTCTTTGAATGATGGCTGCTTCTAAGCCAACATCCTGGTTGTCTAGGCAACTCCACATCCTTTTCCACTGAACATGCACTTGGGGACCTTAGCTGGCGGTCTGGGCTGTTTCCCTTTCGACTACGGATCTTAGCACTCGCAGTCTGACTCCCGGATAACAAGTCTACGGCATTCGGAGTTTGACTGAGTTCGGTAACCCTTGACAGGCCCCTAGCCCAATCAGTGCTCTACCTCCGCGACTCTTTCTTCCGAGGCTAGCCCTAAAGCTATTTCGGGGAGAACCAGCTATCTCCGAGTTCGATTGGCATTTCACCCCTACCCACACCTCATCCCCTGGTTTTTCAACACCAGTGGGTTCGGGCCTCCATTGAGTATTACCTCAACTTCACCCTGGACATGGGTAGATCACCCGGTTTCGGGTCGACGACAACGTACTAGGGACCCCAAAAAAGTAGTACTTTTTTGGGAACCCAATTCGCCCTGTTCAGACTCGCTTTCGCTACGGCTCCAGCTTCTCACCTTAACCTTGCACGACATCGTCACTCGCCGGTTCATTCTACAAAAGGCACGCCGTCACGCCTCATGGACGCTCCGACTGCTTGTAAGCACACGGTTTCAGGTTCTCTTTCACTCCCCTCCCGGGGTGCTTTTCACCTTTCCCTCACGGTACTGGTTCACTATCGGTCGCCAGGGAGTATTTAGCCTTGGGAGGTGGTCCTCCCGGATTCCCACGGGGTTTCACGTGCCCCGTGGTACTCGGGGTCCGTCCCGGAGGGGGAGGCGTTTCGGATACGGGACTGTTACCCTCTTCGGTGGGTCATTCCAGACCACTTCGCCTACGCTTCCCCTTTATCACTCCATCAGGACGCCCCACAACCCCGAAGGGTAACCCTTCGGTTTGGGCTGTTCCCCTTTCGCTCGCCGCTACTCAGGGAATCGCGGTTGCTTTCCTCTCCTCGGGGTACTAAGATGTTTCAGTTCCCCCGGTCTGCCTCAGCCTGCCCTATGGATTCAGGCAGGTGTACCAACGGTTATGCCATTGGTGGGTTGCCCCATTCGGAAATCTCCGGATCCATGCCTGCTTACGGCTCCCCGGAGCATATCGGTGTTCGCCCCGTCCTTCTTCGGCTCCTGGCGCCAAGGCATCCACCGTGCGCTCTTACTAACTTCTCCTCAATCGCTTCGGTGAATATCGTTTCTTGGCTCTCTTCTGTATCCGGTTTTCAAGGTGCATCA
>NZ_FXTI01000023.1 GCF_900182565.1 Melghirimyces algeriensis
TGCATCCGCCAGTGCCAAGCAAACCATGAAGAGTATATGGACAACCTGAGGGCGGTGGCGGATTTGTTTGTTCAGGGGTATGAACTGGATTATCCGGCCCTGTTTGCGGATGGGCAATATAGCCGGGTGCCATTGCCCACCTATCCGTTTGCCAAGGAACGGTACTGGGTGTCCCAACCGGATGCACCTGCTACGGCGGAGGTTACACCCTCCCCCATTTCGGAAGAGCCTCAAGCGGCGGCAGAGGTGGCGGATACCGCTGGGGACAGCCAGTTGATGACATTTGCGGAGAGCTGGCAACCGCAACCCTTGCCGGATGAGCGGGTAACCCCGTCGAAGGTATGGGTCTGCTTTCTATCCGATCCCACGCATCAACAGGCGTTGCGCACAGCGGTACAAGCCCGCCATCCGGGAACAGAGGTGATCTTTGTTGCCCAAGGTGCGACCGATCACCAGGAAAGCCCGCATCATTACCAACTGAACCGGGAGGAGGGTCCGGCCTACCGACAAACGCTCAATCAGATCGCGGCTGACTGGGGCACCGGTTTTGCCCTGTTCTATCTATGGCCCTTGGAGGATCGGGCCTCGATACGCGATTATCGGCCCCTTTTCCATCTGCTTCAGGCGGCGGGTGAAGCCCAACCGGCGCGTTTCCTCTGGGCGGGTGAATGGACCACCCCCTTGGAGCGCTGTTATCTGGAATCCTGGATCGGCTGGGAGCGCTCCCTGGGGTTGATTCTGCCCCAGATGGGTGTGGCGGGGATTCTGCGGAAAGTGACACCTGAAGGGTTGGATATGGTTGAATGGCTGGATCGGCTGGCCGATGAACTGGCAAGCCCCGCCCTGGAGAGTGTGCTGTATGAAGGAGACCGGCGGTATGTGTGCCGGATGGAGCCAACAAATGCTCTTCAGGATAAAACGAGTGCCCAGATGATCAAAGAAGGGGGCACCTATCTCATCACCGGTGGTGGCGGGGGATTGGGCCGCCGATTGGCCGCCGGTCTCACCCGCTTGCGATCCGTCAATCTGGTGTTAACGGGTCGGTCGCCTTTATCCGACGCCTTGGCTACGGAGATCCAGCAGTGGGAACAGGCAGGCAGCCAGGTGATCTATTGCCAGGCGGATGTTTGCGACCGGGCGGCCATGGAGAATGTGCGACAGGAGATAAAGGCGCGCTTTGGCGGGATGGATGGGGTGATCCATGCCGCCGGACTGGCCGGAAACAAGTCGCTCTTTACCAAGTCCACTGCCGATTTTGCCCGTGTGTTGGCTCCCAAAGTACAGGGGGTGCAGGTGCTGGATGAGGTCTTTGCCCCGGAATCCCCTGACTTTGTCTGCTACTTCTCTTCTTCATCGGCCATTCTGGGGGATATGGGGGCAGGGGATTATGCGATCGCCAACCGCTTCCTGATGGCTTATGCCCATCAGCGGGAAGTGGCATCTCCCGGCAAGACTCTGGTGATTAACTGGCCGCTGTGGAAAGAAGGCGGAATGGGTCTGGGAGACGATGAACAGACGCATCTGTATCTGGCCTCAAGCGGTCAGCGGGCCTTGGAAACAGAAGAGGGACTGGCCCTCTTTGAACGTCTGTTAGGTCAGGAACCCACACAACAGTTGGTACTGGTCGGTCAGCCGGAGCGGGTGCACCGCTTTTTGGGCCTGGGTCAGACGACGACGGTGGAGTCACCACCGGGGTGGTCGGTCGCCCTGGATTTGCCGGCAGGCCGAGGACGGCGCAAGGAAATGAAGGGATTGAGCGTCCGGCAATGTGTGGAGTGGGACCTGAAGGAAATCGCCTCACAGCTCTTAAAAATCCCCCGGAATCAATTGCACCTAGAGAGTAACCTGGCGGACTTCGGTTTTGACTCGATTACATTGGCCGCCTTTGCCGAGCAACTGACGGTCCATTATGAGGTGGAGATCACCCCGGCGCTCTTTTTTGGCTATCCCACCTTGGGCAAACTGGCCGACTATTATATGACGGAGCACACGGAGTCCATGGCTGCCTTTTACAGGGAAGGAGCGACGGAGAAGTCACAACGGGAGGAGCCCCAGCCGACAATGGTGAAGCCGCTGGAGCAGGAGCGGAAGCCAGAGGAACCTCAAGCATCGGTGAAGCCGGAGAAAGAGCCTATTGCGGTGATTGGGATGAGTGGCCGTTTTCCGGGGGCGCGCAATATCGCTCAGATGTGGGAGCATCTGGCGAACGGTGAGGATCAGGTGCAACCGGCCACCCGTTGGTCC